>JAFXUK010000013.1 GCA_017525015.1 Bacilli bacterium | reverse complement strand
ATCCCCAATCCCCAATATTATATATATCTATATAGCTTTATTATAATAATTAAAATTATTTTAAATATATTTAATGAGCAATAAAAATGAAGAAGATAGCAGAGATGCAATAATAAAGACAATAGCAGAAATAGTTAATAATTTAATAAAATCCTACGATAAAAACGAGCCAATAGACATAGTAAAATTAAAATCAAAAATATCAAAAAAATACAAACTTAAAAATATGCCAAAAATAGTAGATATAATAAATTCCATCCCCGAAAATTACAAATCCAAACTTACCCCATATTTAAAAGTCAAACCAGTTCGTACCGCAAGTGGAGTTGCCGTCGTAGCAGTAATGTGTAAGCCTCATCGATGTCCTCATATAGCTTTAACAGGAAGTACATGTATATATTGTCCAGGTGGACCAGATAGTGATTTTGAATATTCAACTCAATCATATACAGGATATGAACCTACATCAATGAGAGCAATAAGAGCAAGATATGATCCTTATTTACAAGCTAAAGATAGAATAGAACAATTAAAAAAATTAGGACATGATTGTGATAAAGTTGAATATGTATTAATGGGAGGTACATTTATGTCATTACCTAGTGATTATAGAGATTATTTTATACGTAATTTACATGATGCATTAAGTGGTCATTGTAGTTCAAATCATATCGAAGCTGTTAAATATAGTGAACAAAGTAAATCAAAATGTATAGGAATAACTATTGAAACACGTCCTGATTATTGTCAAAGACAACATATATCTGATATATTATCATATGGATGTACTCGTTTAGAAATAGGAGTTCAAAGTATTTTCGAAGATGTCGCAAGAGATAATAATCGTGGGCATACAGTTCAAAGTGTTCAGGAATGCTTTAAAATGTCCAAAGATGCTGGACTTAAAATAACAGCTCATATGATGCCAGATTTACCTAATATGGGATTCGAACGTGATATTGAAAGTTTTAAAGAATTTTTCGCGAATCCACTTTTTAGAACTGATGGATTAAAATTATATCCTACATTAGTTATCAGAGGTACTGGGTTATATGAACTTTGGAAAAAAGGAAAATATAGAAATTATCCTCCAAGTTTTTTAGTAGATTTAATTGCCAAAGTATTAGCTATAGTTCCCCCATGGGTTAGAGTATATCGAGTACAGAGAGATATTCCTATGCCTTTAGTTACTTCAGGTGTAGAAAAAGGAAATTTAAGGAATTTAGCAATGCAAAGAATGAAAGATTTGAATTTAGTTTGTAGAGATGTTCGAGCAAGGGAAGTTGGTATTAAAGAAATAAAAGATAAAATAAAACCTGAAAATGTTGAATTAATAAGAAGAGATTATTATGCAAATGATGGATGGGAAACTTTCCTAAGTTATGAAGATCCTAAACAAGATATATTAATTGGTTTACTTCGATTAAGAAAATGTGGCCCTGCTACTTTTAGACCTGAATTGGTTAATAATTGTTCTATTGTTAGAGAATTACATGTTTATGGAAGTGTTGTCCCGGTTCATTCAAGAGATCCTAATAAATTTCAACATCAAGGATATGGAACTATGCTTATGGAAGAAGCGGAAAGAATTGCGAAAGAAGAACATGGTTCTAGAAAAATAGCTGTTATTAGTGGGGTTGGTGTTAGAGGATATTATGCTAAACTTGGATTTAGAAATGAAGGACCTTATATGGTTAAAGATATTTAAATATATATATCTATATTTGTAAATAAATTAATAATAATATAAGTATT
>JAFXUK010000012.1 GCA_017525015.1 Bacilli bacterium | reverse complement strand
TGAATATTGTTTGTTCTAGAAGATAATTATTGCAAAATAAATAAATTTTTATTAATATTGCAATACTTATTTTATTTCTTGAATAGTACATTGGAATTTACCAAGTTCTGATTCAGCAGCTTCTTTTTCTTTTTCAATAGTACTTATTGTTTTTAAAAAGTCTTTGTTATTAACTGTTAATTCTACTTTAACATTGTTTTCATTAACAGAATAATCTACATTTGGTTCATAATCTTCATATCCTTTTTGGATTTCTGTTATGATTTTGTCACTTATTGTCTTCATATTATCTTCTTTTTTATCACCATATGTTTCATAAATAGCTGGTAATACAGAAAAATCAGAATCTATATAATAATTACTTGCTTTTCCTTTTTCATTATATTGAATAGTTAATGTTGTTTTTCCAGTAAGTAATTGTTCAGAACTTTGTTTAGTACAAATAAGTTTTTGTCCTTTTATTGTTTCCTTTCCACAACCGGTTAAAAAGACAACTGTAAATAATATAATTAATAAAATAACTGCTTTTTTCATAATTGTTTCTCCGTTCTAGTCTATTATAACATAACCAATTGTATTTTATAATAATTATGCTATAATATCGAATTACTACGGATGATAGTGATTTTACTATCAATATAGTGTATATATCATAATAATTATATTTTTATTTTTATTGATAAAATAAGGGTTTAAAAAAATAATAATGTAAGTATGTGTAAAATGTACGCATTTATATAGAAATGAGTATTTTTATGATATATAATTATCTCAGAAGAAAGAGGTAGAGAGTATGGACGAATATTTAAAGAAGGCTTTAAGATTAGAGAAGAAGCGTCAATCAGAGAATATTGAATTGATTGCTTCAGAGAACTATGTTTCGAATGATGTATTAAAATTACAAGGAAGTATTTTAACAAATAAATATGCTGAAGGATATTCTGGTAAAAGATATTATGGTGGCTGTGAATACATTGATATGTTTGAAACAAAAGCTATTGAATATGTTACTAAGTTATTTGGATGTAACTATGCAAATGTTCAACCACATAGTGGATCTAGCGCTAATATGGCAGTATATAGAGCATTACTTAATCATGGAGATAAAGTATTAGGAATGGATTTAAGTAATGGTGGACATTTAACACATGGTTATAAGTTAAACTTTAGTGGTGTTGATTATGAAATAGTTAGTTATGGATTAGATCCTAAAACTGAAGAGATAGATTATGAAGAAGTAAGAAAGATTGCTAAAAAAGAAAAACCAAAAATGATTATAGCAGGAGCTTCTGCATATTCTAGAACTATAGATTTTAAGAAGTTTAGAGAAATATGTGATGAAGTTGGGGCTTATCTATTTGTTGATATGGCTCATATAGCTGGATTAGTTGCTGCTGGATTACATCCATCACCAATTCCATATGCTGATGTAGTTACTTCTACAACACATAAAACTTTAAGAGGACCTCGTGGAGGTATTATCTTAACTAATAACGAAGAAATAGCTAAGAAAATAAATAAAGTAGTATTCCCTGGTATCCAAGGTGGACCATTAATGCATGTTATTGCTGCAAAGGCACAATGTTTCTATGAAGCATTACAACCAAGTTTTAAAAAGTATCAACAACAAGTTATTAAGAATATGAAAGCAATGAGTGATGAATTTATTAAATTAGGTTACCATGTTGTAAGTGGTGGTTCTGACAATCACTTAATATTATTAGATGTTAAATCATCTTGTGGTGTTACTGGAAAAGCTGCTGAAAAGGCATTGGATAGAATTCATATTACAGTTAATAAGAATACTATTCCTAATGAAACAGAAAGTGCTATGGTAGCTAGTGGTATAAGAATTGGTACTCCAGCAATGACAACAAGAGGATTCAAGGAAAAAGAATTTGTTAAAGTAGCAAAAATAATAGATGATGCTTTAAGACATATAGAAGATGAAAAGTATCTAAAGACATTAGAGAAACAAGTTAAGGAATTAACAAAACAATTTCCATTATGGTATTAAAAAAATAGGTCATTGACCTATTTTTTTGCTAGTGTTAAAAGATAATTTTCTTTATTACCATTTTGAGATGATATCTCTCTAAATCCAGCCTCTTGTAATAATCTTAATTCATTTTCTTTTGTAAGTGGTGTATCTAGATGTTTAAATTCACTTAATCGATGATTGTAATTATATATTGCTTCTTGCTCTTCTTCAGTAGACACAGCAATTCTATCACAATTAATAAAGTATCCACCATCTTTTAAAGCTTGGAGTATTTTTTTATATAAGATTAATTTTTCTTTTTCAAAAAAGTGATGTAATGCTGATGTTGATATAACGGCATCGTATTCAGTACCAAAATCTGTAGTAAAGAAATCACCACATATAGTAGTTACATTTGTAGAAAATGGCCTTTTTTGCAATTCTTCAAGCATTTTATCAGAAATATCTATACCAGTAACTTGAATATTAGGAAATCTTTTAAACACTTCAATAAGTTCTAATCCAGTACCACAACCTAAATCTAATTTTCTTTTGGAATCATTTGGTAAATTATCAGCTAATAATTTTTTGGTAGGTAAGAATTCTGAATGAACTTGATCATATGTATCTATTTTTTCGTTAAAGAAGTTTCTCATGTCATTAGCTCTTTCAGTTGTATTCATATTTATCTTCCTTTCAAAAGACATTTTATTAATATCTTTTTGTTTTGTCAATTACAGATATATTTGATTTATTTTAATTTTTTTGGTATTATCAATTTGTTCGAAAAAATGGGTTTTTATGAAAGTAGATACTTTATTTACTTTTAGGGGGAAGATATACTTCCTTTTTTTGTGCTATAATATTTAAAGAAAGGAGATACTAATATGGATATTTTTGATTCATTAGCTTTAGTATTAGGCGGTTTCTTAATTGTTTTTGTAATATTATTTGTTGCTTGGCTAATATTTTATATTATTGGAACTTATAAACTATTTATTAAAGCTGGCAAACCAGGATGGGCTGCAATAGTTCCATACTATCATGACTGGGTATTTGTAACAGAAATGGCTGGTCTTAAATGGTGGTGGTTCTTAGTTGTTATAGCTTCATCTCTTGGATCAATTATAGGACTTACTGAATTAGCAATATTCTCTACTTTATTAAGTTTGGTAAGTTTAGTAGGAAGTTTTGCTGTAGCATATAATGTATGTGCTAAAATTGGAAAACCAAAAGATATTGGGTATGCTATTGTTTTAGCATTATTTGGTTTTATTATGTATCCTATAATGGGTTTCTCTAAGAAGGTTGTTTGGGATCCAACTGTTCCTGTAGAAGAAAACGCTATCTTCGAACAATATATTAACCCTTCAAAGAAAGCTCCTGAAGCTCCAAAAGCTGAAGTAAAACCAGAAGAGCCAAAAGCTGAAGTTGATCCAGAAGAACCTACTGAGGATAATAAGTAAAATAAGACTTTTTAAGTCTTTTTTTATGATATAATTTATTTGGGTGATTATATGAAAAGATGTAAGAGATGTAATACTGAATTGTCAAAAAGCTCTAGATATTGCCCTAGATGTGGTTTTAAGGTACCAGATAATTCTTGGATTACGATATTATTAATAGTATTTGGTTCAATAGGTTTAACATTTGTTTTAATATTTGCAGTAGTATTTTTATTTGTTAGAAGTACATTAAATAAATATACTGAAGCAAAGTATGTTGAATTAGATAAATATAATGTACCAAATTTCTTTTATGAAAGTGATTATAGTGTTTGTAATTTTAATATAAGACAAGAAGGATTATCTGATAACAAGCAAATAGCTAAGCAATTTAGGTCTTGTGATAATATTAAAAGTAAAGATATTGAAAATTATGCTGACTTATTGTTAGATGATGGTTTCTTTATTGAAGATGATTTTGATACAACGTACTATGTAAAAGAGGTAAGTAATAATTTTATTATAGTTGTATATTTTTATAATAGAGATACAGTAGTTTATGTGTATAAAGAAGATGCTGTAGATTATTTTAAAGAAAATAAAAATGTAAGTATATAGAGGTGAGAATTATGCATTATATTTATAAAACTAAAGGTACTTGTTCTACACAAATAGAATTTGATATTAATGATGATATTATTACTAATATATCTTTTACTAATGGATGTAATGGTAATTTAAAAGCGATATCTAAGTTATTAGAAGGTACTAGTGTTGATTATATTACAAGTAAATTAAAAGGAAATTTATGTGGTATGAGAAATACTTCTTGTGCTGATCAATTAGCTATAGCAGTAGAAGAAGCTTATAAGGAGACTCATAATGAAAAAGCAAATTAGGAATTTTCTTGTAAGATTAATTAAGAGAAGTAATAAAACTAAAAAGGTAAATGATAATATACCTGATGAGATATTAACGTTATATGGTAAGTTTTATTTCTATTCAGTATGTTATGTAGTTATTTTTGGTTTGTTATATCCTTTATTATTTATTGGGAATATTTCTAATATTAGTTTAATTCTTTCTTTTGTTATTTTTATAGGTTTATATGCTTATATGATTTATGATGTATTAAAGAAAAGTAAGGGATTTAAATCAGCTGTTTTTAGTTTATTTGTTGTATTAGTTATACTTGCTATATCATTTTCAATTGTCAAAATATTCATTTAACTTGAAATTTATAGCAAATTTAGTATAATACGTGTTATAATTGTTTCGTTATTAATGAGGAGGTGCACTATGAGAACTTATAAAGCAAATTTACCAGAAGGTGTTAAAAAGACATTCGGAACTCTAAGAGGAGTAAAAGTTAGATTAGTAGCTAAAGATACTAAGAAGAGTAAAAAGAAAACTAGTAAATAATACAGACAGGTGTCTGTTTTTCTTTTGGTATGATATAATTTAAGTGGTGATACATATGAAGAAAGTATGGCTTATTGTATGTGTTATATTATTAGTAGTTGCTTGTGGTAAAAAGAATACTAATGAGGAAACAAAAGAAGATGAAAACTTTGTTTTGAAACTTGTTGATGAAGATAAACCATATGTTTATTCTGATGTTGTTGAATCATATGTTTTAAGTAACGGAGATAAATATGATTTAGAAATGATATATGTTAACTTAAATAGTGTAGATGCTAGTAATGTTAATATGGAGTTAAGAAGTTTTATTAATAAATCATATAAAAACTATGTTGTAGAAAATGATAAGTTAAAAAGTGGTAATATTATTTCTTATGATTTTTATAAAACAGATGATTATTTATCTCTAGTAGTTAATTATAAGTTTTTAATTAACAATAAATTTAATGATGATAAGAGTATGGTATATGTTTTATCATTAGATAAAGGTAAAATACTAAAGAATAAGGATTTATTAAGTAACTATTCTTTAACTGAGGAAGAATTATTTAAAGAAATAGAAGATACTATTGAATCAGAAGATAGTTTATATACGATGAAGAGTATTAAAGACAACGGTTATTATTTATATGTTAATAATGATAATAAGTTGGTAGTATTATTCTATGAGAATACTGATGAAGAAAGCATAAAAAAAGAACTAATTTTGGATTAGTTCTTTTTAAATGAAACTGCTTAGTCCACTCATACAAATTTTATTGATGAATACAGATACATTATTTGGTTCTTCAGCAAAATCGTCTTTAATCCATTTTTCAATGATACCGATTGTTCCATCAACAATAAATTTGTATATTTTATCTAAATCTTCACGAGAAGCTTTCTTTAATAACTTTTGCCATTCATTTATACTTTCTTCATGAACAAGACCTAAGATTTTTCTTAAGAATGTATGGTCTCCATTTTCACTTAGTAAGCATGAATAAATATCTTTATGTTCTTTTATTGTCTCTATTATTTTGCTTGTGTATGATATTAAGTAATTTCTTTTAATATCACTTATGTGTTTTTCTAAATCAGATATTAATGATTCTTCAATACTATAAACAAAGTCATCTACATCTTTATAATATTTGTAGAATGTAGTTCTATTAATATTAGCTTTTTTGCATAATTCAAGAACAGTAATATCTTTAATCTTTTTTTCGTTTAGTAATTCTAGCAGAGTGTTTGTTAACTTTTTTTTAGTTTTAATAATTCTCTTATCCATAACTACCACCTTTTACCTATCCTAATTATATTATATATTTTTATAAAAAGCAACAATCTGTTTATTAAAAAAATAATGATATAAATATTTATTTATGATATAATTTTAGAGAATATGGAGGGCTATGTATGACTAGTAGATTTGTATTAAATGAGACATCTTTTTTTGGATGGGGTTGTAGAAGTGAACTTGTTAATCAAATTAAAAGTAGAGGATTTAAAAGAGCTCTTGTAGTTACTGATGAAACATTACTTAAAAATGATGTAGCTAACTTAGTTATTAATTTATTAGATAAAGCTAAAATAGATTATGATATCTTTAGTGATGTTAAACCAAATCCTACTATTAAGAATGTTAAACATGGTTTAAGAGAATTACGTAAGAATCATAATGACTATATTATTGCTATTGGTGGAGGATCTGTTATTGATTGTGCTAAAGCAATGGGAATAGTTTTAAATAATAATGAATTTAAGGATGTTAAATCACTTGAAGGAGTTAAGAATACTAAGAATCCTAGTTTACCAATTATTGCATTACCTACAACAGCAGGTACTGCTGCAGAAGTAACAATTAATTATGTTATTACTGATGAAGATATGAAATCTAAACTAGTATGTATTGATCCACATTGTATTCCAATTGTAGCTATTATTGATACAGAATTGATGTCTAATATGCCAGCTGGATTAGCTGCAGCTACTGGTATGGATGCTTTAACTCATGCTATGGAATGCTATATAACAAAAGGTCATAATGACATAACTGATATGTATGCTTTGAAAGCTATGAAAATGATTTATAGTAATATAGAGAAAGCTGTTATTAAAGATAGAGATGCAATGGAACAAATGGCGAAGGCTCAATATATTGCTGGTATGGGATTTTCTAATGCGGGATTAGGTATTGTTCATTCAATGGCTCATCAATTAGGAGCTATATATGATACACCACATGGTATAGCTAATTCGATATTGTTACCATATGTATTAGAATATAATGGTGAAGTATGTAGTGAAAGATTTATTGATATGGGTAAAGCTTTTGGTTTAAAGATGGATGGACTAGAAGGCAAAGATGCTGTTAATAAAGTTGTAACTGCTATTAAGGAATTAAACTATAGATTAAATATTCCTAAGCGTATTAGGGATGTTGGTGCTAAGAAAGAAGATATTTCTTTATTAGCATATAAAGCTTTATATGATCCATGTACTGGTGGTAATCCAAGAGAGATGGATATAAAAGATTTTGAAGCATTATTTGAAAGAGTATTTTAATATTCTTTTTTTATTAAAAAGAATTAAAATTAGCACTTTGTATTGACAAGTGCTAATTTAAGGTACTATACTAAAAAAGAATTAAAAGAGAAGGAAAGATGATATAAATGGCTAAGAAACAATTTAAGACAGAATCAAAGAAAATATTGGATATGATGATTAATTCTGTATATACAAATAGAGATATTTTCTTAAGAGAATTAATCTCTAATGCTAGTGATGCTATTGATAAATTATATTATCAATCATTAACTGATAGAAAGGTTAAACTAGATAAAGATGATTTTTGTATTAAGTTAGAGTTAGATAAAGCTAATAGAACTATTAAGATTATTGATAATGGTATTGGTATGACTAAAGAGGAACTTGATGATAATCTTGGTGTTATTGCTAAGAGTGGATCTTCTTTATTTAAAGAGAAAATTGAAAAAACTAATAATGTTAATATCATTGGTCAATTTGGTGTAGGTTTCTATTCAGCATTTATGGTTGCTAAAGAAATACATGTATTATCTAAAGCATTTGGTAGTAAAGAAGCTTATGAATGGATAAGTAGTGGTGCTGATGGATATAGTATTGAAGAAGCAACTAAGAAAGATGTTGGAACAGAGATTACTTTAATATTAAAAGATAATACAGAAACTGATAATTATGATGAATACTTAGAAGAAAGAAGAATAGAAGGTATCGTTAAGAGATATTCTGATTATATTAAGTATCCTATTATGATGAAAAAGGAAGAAACTAAGTTAAAAGAAGGCTCAGATAAAGAAACAGAAACTGTAGTCGAAGATAAGACTTTAAATAGTATGATTCCTATTTGGAAGAGAAATGAAGATGAAGTAAATCAAGAGGAATACAATTCATTCTATTCTGATAAATTCTTAGATTATGAATCTCCATTAAAAACTATTCATAGTCAAGTAGAAGGTCAAATAGTATATGATTCATTATTATTTATACCTTCACATCCATCATATGATTATTACACTAAGGAATATGAAAAAGGATTACAATTATATTCTAATGGTGTATTAATAATGGATAAATGTGCTGATTTATTACCAGATTACTTTAGTTTTGTTAAAGGTCTTGTTGATAGTGAAGATATTTCACTTAATATATCTCGTGAAACATTACAACAAAATAGACAAGTTAAGTTAATAGCTAAGAGTATAGAGAAGAAGATTAAATCATCATTAGAAGAAATGCTTAGTGAAGATAGAGTTAATTACGAAAAATTCTTTGAAGCATTTGGTATGCAATTAAAATATGGTATTTATAGTTCTTATGGTATGAATAATGATACTTTAAAAGATTTGTTATTATTCTATAGTTCAAAAGATAAGAAGTTAATTACTTTAAAAGAATATACTGAAAGAATGAAAGAAGACCAAACAAAGATATATTATGCTTCAGGTGAATCATTAGATAAGATTGATTTATTACCTAATGTTGAGAAGTTTAAAGATCAAGACTATGAAGTATTATATTTATGTGATTATGTAGATGAATTTACTATTCAAGCATTAAGGGAATATGATGGTAAACAATTTGCTAATGTTCAAAGTGAGAACGTATCATTAGACAGTGATGAAGAAAAAGAAGCATTAGAGAAAACTAATGAAGAAGCTAAAGATATGTTTGCTGTAATGAAAGAAGCTTTACCACAAGTTAAGAATATTAAATTTACTAATAAATTAAAGAATCACCCAGTATGTTTAAGTACTGAAGGTAATATTTCATTAGAGATGGAAAAATTACTTAATAGTATGAAAACTAATGAAGAAGAAGTTAAAGCTGATGTAGTATTAGAGATTAATGAAAATCATCCTATTGCTGATAAGCTAAGAGATTTATATGAAAACGATAAAGAAGAATTAGCTTCTTATACAAAGATTTTATATAACCAAGCTCGTTTAATTGAAGGATTAAATGTAGAAAATCCTACAGAATTAACTAATTTAATATGTGATTTAATTAGTAAATAATATGTAATTTAAAGAACTATTTGTTATAGTTCTTTTTTTATTTGTGTTATATTTAGAATAGGATAGGTGACATTATGGCGGTTAGTAAGAAGAAACAAGATATTAGAAAGAATATATGGTTAATAATTAACTTTGCATTTATTATGGTAGTTGGGCTTTATATAGCTATAGAAAGTGAAGTCGTTGGAATAGCATATGTAGCTAATAAAGCGATGGTTGATCCTGAAGCAGAACAAGTTGCATTTAATTTAACTGTAGATGTTATTAAAGATGCAAATAATGTGATGAATAAGAGTATTGCTATTTCTGTGGGAATATATTCTTTAGTACAATTACTTAATTATTGTGTATATTTGTTCAAAAAGAAAAATATTTTAATTGGTTTATTACTTTTAGAATTAGTTCTAGGAATTGTTGGATTCTTTATTAATGGAGATTTAACAATGTTTGGATTCCCATTTGTTTCAGCATTGATTTATTTAAGAGTATTAAAATTAGAGGAAGTATAATATATGGTTAAACGAAAAGTTGTTGAAGAAAAGAAAATAGATAAAAAAAATGAGATAAAAATTAAGATATGGAAGATTGTTAATTTTGTTTTTATAGTAGGTGTAACTGTTTTTTTTGCAGTCTATTATGCTAGAGAAAGTGTTCAAAATGTATGGTTGAACCTTGATGGAGTTCCTGTAGAAATAAGAAAAGAACTTGAAGAAGTTATAAATAGTGTATTACGTATGGTTACTATAGATACTTTTATTTATGTTGGTATTTATGCAATCCTACAAATATATTATTATGTTTTATATTTGTTTAAACTTAAAAAGGTTCTTTATATTAGTATGTTACTTCAGATAATTATATTCTGTACTGGTTTAGTTAATATTGATTTATTACCTTTAATATTTCCAATAATATCAGTTTTAATATATTTACGAATGTTAAAGTTGGAAGAGAAGTAGAAATACTTCTTTTTTTTGTTATAATATTTGGAAGAGGGGATTATTATGGCAATAAAAACTAATGCTATGCGTATTTTAGATAGTAATAATATAAAATATGAAGAACATGTTTTAGATATTAAAGAAGCTTTAGATGGAGTTACTTGTGCTAATATGTTAGGTCTAGATTTAGATAGAACTTTTAAAACATTAGTTACTCAAGGTAAAAGCGGTAATTATTATGTTTTTGTTGTACCAGTAGCAGAAAAGCTTGATTTAAAGAAAGCAGCTAGTAGTGTCGGGGAAAAGAATGTCGAAATGATTCCAATGAAGGATTTGCTTAAAGTAGCTGGTTATGTTCATGGTGGTTGTAGCCCGATTGGAATGAAGAAAGAATTCACAACAGTAATTAATGAAACAGCTATTTTATTTGATACTATAATATTTAGTGGTGGCAAGATAGGTTATTTTATTGAAGTAAATCCTTTGGATGTAGAAAAAGTAATTAACATAAAATT
Source organism: Bacilli bacterium (assembly GCA_017525015.1). Next base: position 57,946 of record JAFXUK010000012.1, on the reverse strand, counting down.
TGAAGATATAGTGGAGTAAGTATGAAAGTATTAACAATTAAACAGCCTTGGGCGGAATTAATAGTGTCTGGTTATAAAAAATATGAATTTAGAAGTTGGAAAACTAAGTATAGAGGAAAGATTCTTATTCATGCAGGTATGTCTTTAGAAAAAGATATGGTAAGTCGTTTTAAAGATTATAATTTAGAATATGAACTTGGTGCTATTATAGGAGAAGCTACTTTAGAAGATTGTATTTTAGTAGATAAAGAGTTTAATGAAAAATTAAAAAAAGAGAATCCAATTGTATATGGTAGAAGTAATCATGTTGAAACATATGCTTGGAAATTAAGTAATATAAAAAAGTATGATAAACCTATAGAAATAAAAGGTAAATTAGGTTTATGGAATTATGAGTAGAAATATTTTTAAAAATGATTATAATAATCAAATATAAGAGGTGGTTTTATGAGTAATATTATTAAGCAAAAAGAAAGAGGATCTTTAATAGTTATTAGTGGTCCAAGTGGTGCAGGTAAAGATACTGTAGTAGCTAAGTATTTAAGAAAGCGTAGTTCAAATGCTTGGTTAAGTATTTCGTGTACATCACGTGCTATGAGACCTGGTGATAAAGAAGGTAAAAGTTATTATTTTTTAACTAAAGAAGAATTTGAAGCTAAGATTAAAAATGGAGATTTCCTAGAATATGCGTTATACAATGGTAATTATTATGGAACTCCTAGAGAACATATTGAAGAACATTTACAAAATGGAGAAGATGTATTCTTAGTAATTGAGGTACAAGGAGCCTTAAAAGTAAAAGAATTAGTACCTGAAGCAATATGTATATTTATAATGCCACCAAGTATGAAAGAGCTTAGAAAACGTTTAGTTGGAAGAAAAACAGAGAGTAAAGAAAAAGTGTTAAATAGATTTAAAACAGCTTATCAAGAAATAAATGAAGTAGCTAATTATAACTATGTTGTTACTAATGATGAAGTAGATAATGCTGTTGATAAAATAAAAGCTATTCTAATGTCAGAAAAATGTCGTGTTGATAGAATAGAACAAGTCTTCTTAGGTAATGAAGAAGAGGAAATCCACGAATTATTAATGGATGAAAGTTTTGTTAACGAAGATATAAAAATATAGAAGTATTATATACTTCTTTTTTTATTTAAAAATGTGATATTATATTATTGTATTATAGGAGTGAATCTTATGAATGGTAAAGATAAAAAGGTAAATAGTAGATTTTTTGGTAGACAAAGAAGAATAGATTTTGTAGAAAAACTTGCATATATTGTTGTCGGTATATTTGCGGTAGGTCTAGTATTTTATCTAGTTACTCAGAAAACTGATTTTGAAGAAGTAAATGTTAATTATGCTTATTTAGCTACATATATGCAACAAAAAGGATTTACTTGTGAATTATTAAATCGTAGTGGTGGTAAATGTTATATTGTAAGAGGGGATACTGAGTATTCTTTTTATAGATATGATGATGGCTTACAATATATTATTAAATCAGAATCATACTCTTTAAATATTAAACATTTAAGTGGTGCTGATTCAATGGAATTTAGAACATATAATAATGCTTATATCGGTTATAGAGATTCAGTATATCAATGTACATATAAAGATGGCTTTTTATCTGAATTAGATAAATGTGTTACGAGTGATGGTACAGAATTAGATTTGGAAGTTTATTTAGGTTTTATTAAAGAAACTATAAACGATTTAAACAATATAGTCGAAGCATCAGGGTATGAAAGAAAACCTTTAATTGAAAATTATGAATGGGTAAAAAAATAAAAGACTAATTACTTAGTCTTTTTTTTCATCTTCAGTATGAGTTATTGTTTTAACATTCTTTTTCTTTTTATCTTCTTTTTCATTTTTATCTGGAACTATTAATGTTTCTGTTCCTGGTTCCATTGAATCTATGTTGTTTTTGGAATAAAAGATGAATCCAATTATTTCAATAACAGCATAAATCATCATTATTAAGCCAGCACCTTGTAGTAAGATATTATCTTTTACAATTGTGTAAATACCAACGGCTATTATTAAAACTGCTACTATTAATAATGGTAAGAATTTTTTATTACGAGGACTGAATGATAAGGCATGTATTAATCTGATAATTCCTGTAAATAGGATCCAGAAACCAATTATAAATCTTATAAATTGTTCTACAACACTATAGAAGAATATAAAGATAACTGCTAATGCTGCAGTAGCAACTGGCCATGCTAATCTTATTAATTTTGGTCTGTCTTCAACAAATTCTGCTTTTCTATATCTAACAATGAAAATAACTAATTCTATAACAGCCATAACTGCTAGAAATATACCTACCCAAAAGATAATTGCGTTGGCAACATCTTTAGCATTAAAGAACATTGCACCTAAAATAAAAAATAGAATTGAACTAATCAAAGATGATTGTTGAGAGTATGATTTTACTTTTATTTCCATATTATTACCTCTTTCGATATTATTATACAACAATAATTTTAGATTTATCAATAAGTATGTTTTTATAAAAATTTCTGTGATATAATTATAATGAAAAAATAGGGAGGGTGTTGTATGAACGACTCAAGTAATGCTAAAGATACAGTTCTTGATAAGTTGGATTACGATGAAGCATATACTTTACTTCAAAAATATGGGTATAACTCTGCTTCTACTCCTCCTTATATGTATCAAAATGGTGATGATATAGGTATTTGTTATTCATATGTTGATGCAGAATATGGTCCATTGGAGAGAATCAAGTTATTTGAAGATGGAGAATCTTTAGAAGAATTCTTGAAACAAATGAAATGGTTAGAAAACAATGGTCAAATGTACCATGTTCGTATGGTTTTAGATAATTATGAAACAGTATATCCTAGAATTATTTTCTTAAGAAATGAAAGAATAATGGTTCCAGGAGAAATGGAAGATATTGAAACATATGATTATAATCAAGACAAAAGAGAAAATCTTGATGATGTTTCTAAAATATTATATGAAGCTGGAGATTTGTTAATAATATATGATGAATTGAAAGCAAGACAGTTAGCATATATTCAAAACTTAACAGTTTTAAAAAATACTTTAAGAAAAAAATATTATGAACTTCAATTAGAAGTAGATAAATATAATAGAATAGGTAAAATAGAAAGACATTTGTCTTTAGTACCTGAATTAACTGATGTAGGTATTGATTTAACATTAGAAAGAAATATTAAAGATTTGTATAATCAATACATAGCTCAAAGACCAACTATGGATGAAGTATTAGCACTTCTTAAAGATGTTTGGGAAATGTGTAAAAATTTAGAGAACAATGATATTTATTATCAAGTAATGATAGAAGATAATGATATAAGAAATGAAATTAAATTAGTTGAAGCTAAATTAGATTATATGAAAGAGCTAAATGATGATGTTCATCCATTATTTTCTGAAGATTTAATATCTAAATTTAGAAAGATAAATAAAGAGTTTGCCAGAAAAAATAATTCTATTTCTGATAAGTATATTAAAGAGCAATTAGCTTTAGTTGAAAAGAAATATAGTTATTTTGATCAATTAGACTTATACGATATATCTGAATACTTAAAAGAGACTATATCTAATAGTAATTATGATGATTTAGCACGTAGATATGCTAAAGGAAGAGTTAAAAATGATAGTAAAGTTGTTAGGTTACCACTTAATGAGGTTGCTTCAAATTTAACTATTCAATTTAAGGAAAACTTTGATCAAGTAGAACAAGGTATTCTTGTTTTACATAATAATCCTAAATATAGAGCTTTAATTGATGGAATATTACAAGTTAAAGATTTTGATACTATTCCATTAAAGAATGTTGTAAAAGCAATAAAGAAAATCAAAGGTTTTTCTAAGATAAAAACTGAATGTTATGATACAGTTAAGAAAAGATTAGAAGATCCTGTTAATGCTAATGTTAAAGCATCTTTGTTTTCTTCATATGATTTTACTTCATTTGATACTTTTATTGGAAGTTTAATTCCTGTATTAGTTAAGTTAAAACAAATGAATGGAAAAATGATTTTAAATAGTGATATTAATATGTATTCTTTAGTTAAAGATCCTAACGATGTAAAGAATCAATTATTCTCATTCTTAACTAATGATATTAATTCTATGTATTTAGAATCGCAAACTAATAAATGTATGATAGCTTCTATTTTAATTAAAGAGAAGACTCCAGTATTATATTCTCCTTATACATTTGATGTTGGAGATATGTATTCTAAGAATGCAAGTCCTCAAATGTATATAAAAGAGAATATTGGATTTGATTTATTAATAGAAAATGCTGATGTTGATATTAATATAGATGATAATAAAGTTAATGTTGTAAAATATCAATCTGCTAAAGAAGTTGTTGAAAATTTAACAACAGCTATTTCATTAGATTCAGTATATAAAACAACTTTCTGTAAGATAACTTTTAGAGATAAATCAGAAGTTAGTGATGTTCAACCGGTACAAGAGGTTGCTCCTGTTGTGGAAGCTCCTGTACAACCAGTTACACCAGTAGTAACTCCTGTAACTGAACCAACTCCTACTCCAGTAGTACCTGCTCAAGCAGTAGCTCCAGTTGTAGAAGAAAAGAAAGTTGAAGAAAAACCTAAAACTAATGATGCATTAATAGAAGCTATTACTGATTCTCAAGAAAAACCAAAAGAAGGGCCAAAAGTAGAAGATAAACCAAAGGTTGAAATGAAACCTGTTGAGGAAGTTAAGAAGGAAGAGGTTAAAGAAGATTCTAAACCAGCAACTCCAGTAGTTCCTCAGAAGCCGGTAGAAGAAAAGAAAGAAGAGGAAAAACCTAAATCTGTAGTTCCACAAAAGGAGGAACCTAAGGTAGAAAGTAAACCTGTTCCACCAGTTAAACCTGTGGAACCTGCTAAACCAGCGGAACCTGTAAAACCGGTAACGCCAATTAAACCTGAAGTTAAGGTTGAAGCTAAGCCTGTTGTTAAGACTGAGGCAAAAACGGTTGCTCCAACTAAACCAGCTGAAGCGAAACCAGTTGTTCCATCAAAACCAGAGGTTAAGGTAGAACAGAAACCGGTAACACAAATTAAACCAGAAAATAAACCTGCTGTTGCTCCTAAACCAGCAATACCAGTTAAACCAGAAGTTAAAGTTGAAGCTAAGCCGGCAGCTCCTGTTAAACCTGGTGAGGTTAAACCAGTTGTAACTGCTAAACCTGCAGAACCTGCTAAACCTGCAGAACCTGCTAAACCAGTAACACCAGTTAAGCCAGCTGAGGCAAAACCAGTGGTTGCTCCAAAGCCTGAGGTAAAAGCAGAGGTGAAACCACAAGTGGTTGCTAAACCTGCAGAACCAAAGGTAGAAAGCAAAACTGTACAACCAGTTAAACCAGAGGCAAAGGCAGAACCAAAGCCTCCAGTTAAACCAGAGGCAAAAGTAGAACCAAAACCTCCAGTTAATCCAATAACTAAAGCGGAACCAAAAGTGGTTACTCCATCAAAACCTACAGTTGTAGCTAAACCACAAGCAGTAGTAAAACCTGCTGAACAGAAACCTGTAGCTCAACAAACTAAACCACAGGTTGTAACAAAGCCAGTTACTGAACCGGTAAAGAAAGAGGGATAATATGAAAATAAAAGAATTATGTAAGGAATTTTTTAAGAATCTAAAAGAATATGTGGCATATCTTATGAAAGTAGATTTCAAAGAATTATTTGTTAATACTGTTATATTGATATGTATCCTAGCTTTAGCAACATTTGTATATTTACCTGTTAGTTTAGTTGATGATTTAATATTAAGTTTATTAACAATATTTATTAAATTCTCAGCTACTTTAGCTGCTATTTATCATTGGATTTTTAAATTAATAAGTTTTGTTTTAAGTGTTTTAGCATTTATGTATTTATTTAATATGAGATTTAAGGATGTTAAAGAAAAAGGTTTAGAAAATAAAGTTGAAATAAAGCCAAAAAAAGAGGATGCACCTAAAACAGAATTAGATCTTCCAAAGAAAAAAGAAGAGTAAAAGATAACATTTATTGTTATCTTTTTTTCGTATAACTTGTCAATTTTAAGAAAATGTGGTATTGTGTAGCATGGATTTTAAAAAAAGAAGTGGTGAAGTATATGGATAAAATTATAAATATTGCTGTAGTAGCCCATGTTGATGCTGGAAAGAGTACTTTAGTAGATGCACTGTTAGAACAAAACGGTGTTTTTAGAGCGAATGAAGAAGTAGTCGAAAGAGTTATGGATAGTGATGATATTGAAAAAGAAAGAGGAATCACTATTTATTCTAAAAACTGTGCTATTAGATATAAAGATTATAAGATTAATATAGTAGATACTCCTGGACATGCAGATTTCTCTTCAGAAGTAGAACGTATTATGAAAACTGTTGATACTGTTGTATTACTTGTTGATGCAGCTGAAGGTCCTATGCCTCAAACTAGATTTGTTTTAAAGAAAGCTTTAGAGCAAAATTTAAGACCAATTCTTTTCATTAATAAGATTGATAAGAAAGATGCTAGACCTCAAGAAGTTGTAGATATGACATTTGAATTATTTATGGAATTAAATACAACTGATGAACAATTAGATTTCCCAATTGTTTATGGTATAGCTAGAGATGGTATAGCAACTTTAGATTTAAATGAAACTGGTACAAGTATTGAACCATTACTACAAACAGTTTTAAAACAATGTACTCCTTATGAAGGTAATGAAAATGATCCTTTACAATTACAAGTTAGTTCATTAGATTATGACGCTTTCATTGGAAGACTTGGTATTGGACGTGTTACTAAAGGTTGTATAAAAAATGGACAGACTGTTGCTTTATCTCGTAATGATGGTAGTACTTCTTCATTTAGAATATCTAAGTTATTTGTTGAAGAAGGTATTAAAAGAGTAGAAAAAGATGTTGCTTATTATGGTGATATTGTTACTTTTGCTGGTTGTTCAGATATATCAATAGGTGATACAGTTTGTGATAAAGATCATATTGAACCAATGGAACCTATATATATAGATAGACCTACTTTAAGTATGGATTTCTTAGTTAATAGTTCTCCATTTGCTGGTAAAGATAAAGCTTCTAAGTTCTTAACTAGTAGACATATTAAAGAAAGATTAGAAAAAGAGTTAGAAACTAACGTAGGATTAGAAGTAGAAGAGTTACCTGGTTCTGATGGATATAAAGTATCTGGTAGAGGAGAATTACATTTATCTATTCTACTTGAAAATATGAGAAGAGAAGGTTATGAACTAAGTGTTTCTAAACCAGAAGTTTTATATCAAGAAATAGATGGTAAGAAATGTGAACCATTTGAAAAAGTTATTGTTAATTGTCCTTCTGAATATAGTGGTACTATTATTAATGATTTACAAGAAAGAAAAGCAGTTTTAGAAGTAGTTAATAATGGTGATAATGATTATGTTCATTTAGAGTTTAGTGCTCCTACACGTGGTTTAATTGGTTATCGTAGTGCATTCATTACTAATACTAAAGGTGAAGGTATTATGATACGTAGCTTTGATGGTTATAAACCATTTGTTGGCGAAATTAATGGACGTAAGAATGGTGTATTAGTTTCAATGGAAAATGGTAAGACTTTAGGTTTCTCATTATGGAACTTACAAGATAGAGGTACTTTAATAGTAGGACCTGCTGAAGAAGTTTACGTTGGTATGATAGTTGGTATTCATAACAGAGATAATGATTTAAATGTTAATCCATGTAAGAATAAACAATTAACTAATACTAGAGCATCTGGATCAGATGATGCTATTGCTTTGATTAAACCTAAAACATTTAGTTTAGAAGAAGCATTAGAGTTTATTCAAGATGATGAGTACGTTGAAGTTACACCAACATCTATTCGTTTACGTAAAAAAGTGTTAGATCCTGATGAAAGATTTAGATTAAATAGAAAGTAGAGATACTTTCTTTTTTATTGTTTTCTTTATATAATAACTTTTGACGGTGATTTTTATGGAAGAATATAGAGATCAAATGGGTTTAATACAAATTGATAAATTAGACATAAGTGATGAAATTCCTATAAAGCTATTTGATAGTTATTCTTTTTTGTATCAAAATCAAAGATATTTCTTTAAGACTGCTAAGAATATCTCTCAAATATATAATGAATTAATTGCGCACGAATTAGCTAATGATTTTGGTATAGAATCTATTCCATATGATTTAGCTTATTATCATGATAGTATTGGAGTTATTTCTAAAGACTGCATGAAAAAAGGAGATAAACTATTAGAAGATTTGTTAATGGCTTATTTCCATGAAGATTATCAAGAAAAGTGTAATTTAGATGATATAGTTTTAACATTAATGGAAACTTATGGAGAAAGTTGTAATTCAATAATAGATGAATTAATTCATATGATGATGTTTGATATTATTATTGCTAATCATGATAGACATGATAGAAATATAATTATTAATACAGAAACACGTAGGTTAGGTCCTTTAGTGGATAATGAAATGTTATTAAGTGATCAAGCTTTATATGATAATTATTATAGTTTTAAAGTAACTAGTAGAGATGATAATACAATAGCTAATCTAATAAAAATATTAAATGATAATCAATTGTTATTCTTTTATAAGAAGGTTGAAATTATTAGTCCAGAGAATATAGAGGATGTATTTAGAAGAGTAGAAGCTAAGATAAAAACTCCTATGGTAGGACCTATAAAAGAGGAATTAAGAAAGAAATTTGCTTTTCATTATAGAAGTTTATTAAATACTTTAAAGGAAGAACTAGTTAGTAGAAAAGTGTTGGCAAAAAAGTAGATTGTATCTACTTTTTTATTGCGCTTAATTATTAATACGATTATAATAAACAACAATGTGGTGATAGTATGCAACAAATAAGGAAACTTACACCAAATGATTTTGGTAAGTATAAAGGAGTTTTTGAGTCTTTAGGTATTGAACAAAGTAGTGATGTTGATGATGGTTATGAAGTTATTATTGATAATCAAAAGTATATAATATTTCCTTTGGGTGGTATTGTCCTTTGTTTTAAAGATGTAAAAGGTAATTTTATAAGAAATACTATTCAAATGGATGATAATGCTAATTTAATTTCTTTTAATCATAATGGTAAAAGAGTTTTAGTTAATCCTTTAGGAATTGATGTTCTTGATTCTGAACAAAATCAACAAAGTTTATATTTAGTTAAAGATAGAAAAGAAGCTACTTCTGGTACTGTTTCTTATTTACAATATAATTCAGCAAATGATATGAGTTTAAATTTAAGATATAGACATAATGCTATTAGAAATGATAGGGAGTTATATCCTTATCATACTGATGATCCTTTTTATGTAACTTTTAAACAAAGAGCTTCCAAAAATAGTTTTTGGAATTTTGGTAGAAGTTATTGTCAGTTTAATTTTGATGTATGGACTAATAAGATAGATTATGATATTGCAACAATAAAAGAATTTGGTTTAGGAGCAGCTTTATCTAAAGGCACTGTGTCATTACAACAGAAATTTTCTTTTTCAAAATTCTATCGTGTTCTATTACAAGTTGGTGAGAATGTTACTGTAACTGGATATCCTTTTGCAAGACAGTATAATGAAGAAGATATATATGAAATGATTAATAAAGCTGGCTTTGGTAGAAGTATTCCAGAATGGTTAATAAATCTATACAACAATTCTGAAGTTTTAGCTAGTGAATGGCAGAAGTTACTGGATTGTTGTTTTAAAGAAGAAAAAGTATTAATTAAGTGAGGTCAACATGAAGGTAGTATATTTGGGAACAGATTTTATGGATGGCTCTGATAAATACAAAAAACTTATGCATGATGTTTTTGGAGATCAAGAAGCTATTCCTTTATATGGAGTTTTTACTGATGAAGGCATTTTAGATATGTTTGCTAAAGTAGGTAATAATGTTTTATATATTAAAAATGGTGAAAAAATACTTATTTCTAATTTTTTAGTAAATGATAATTATGATATTAGTAATATTGCTCTTGGTGAAGATGAATATAGTTTGGGTTATAACTTTGCTAGAGTAGTTAGAAATGGTTTAGTACAAGAACATTTATCTTTTGTTAATAATGGAGATGACGATGATCCTTATAGAGGATTTGTTACATATACACAGTTTGATCCGGAACAAGATGTCGAATGTACACTTAGATATGAACATAGAAATATGATGAGTGAAGCTGAAAGAGAAAGAATATATCCTTATCATTTAAAAGAAGCTGATTATATTTCAATAGATGAACAAACTAAAGCTAAACCATTTGATCATGGTTTCTTAGGTAAAAGACATAAATATTTTGCTAGAATGAATTTAGATTGCGAATCATATGATTATGATTTGGTAGCTATAAAGGAATTTGGTTTAGGAGAGTTTATTCACCATGGTTCTTATAGTTTATTAAAAGCACCTAATATAGTTAGATATTCTAGAGGTATATATTTAGACAGAAATGATCTATTTAGATGTGTATGGCCATTTGGTTATCCATATAAAAGAGAAGAGATTCTAGAATTAATTAAGGCACATTCTTTTAAAACTGGTATTCCTCAAGACTTATTAGATATTTATAACGGTGATAATCAATTTGTTAGATTTGCTAATGGAGTTATGAAGGAAGTTAAAGTATTAGAAGAGAAAGGTAAAAATGTAGGAGATGCAGTTCTTCTTCAATTAAAACCATAAAAAAAGAGTAGAAATACTCTTTTTTTGATATAATATCAATTGTTGGAGATGTCTAGATATTTTAATGGATAAAATACTTCCCTCCGAAGGAAGAGATATAGGTTCAATTCCTATTCTAGACACCAATATTGTTATAATTGACAAATTGTGGAAAAGTTAGTAATATATGGACATAAGCACGGCGAAGATAGGGCTTATTACAAGATGTTTTTAAAGAGAGTAAACGTTTGGTGTGAGTTTATAAAAACTAGTAATACAGTGAAAGCTATTGGAGTGAATCGTAGACATTACGTTACAATGTTTAAAGAGCATGGAAACATGAACTAAGGTGGTACCGCGGATTTAACAGGAATTCGTCCTTAATTGGATGATTTCCTGTTTTTTAATTTTAGAAAGGGTGTAGAAAATGGAAAGAGAATTTACTGAACAAGAATTAGTAAGAAGAGAAAAAGCTGAAAAGATTCGTGAATTAGGCATGGATCCTTTTGGTCATGTGTTTGAGAGAACAGATTGGGCTGCTGATATTAAAGCTAAATTTGCTGATGTACCTCATGATGAATTTGAGAATCGTGAAGATTTAGTAACTGTAGCTGGTCGTATTATGTTTATCAGAAAGATGGGTAAAGCATCATTCTTTACTATCCAAGATAAGACTGATAAGTTACAAATTTATATTTCTATTAATGATATTGGAGAAGATGCTTATAATTTATTTAAGAGTGCTGATATCGGAGATATAGTTGGTGTTCATGGAAAGGTTATGAAGACTAAAACAGGAGAGATTACTGTTAAATGTTTAGAGTATACTCATTTAGTTAAGGCTTTAAGACCACTTCCAGAAAAATTCCATGGTTTAACTGATATTGAAGAAAGATATAGAAGACGTTATGTTGACTTAATTATGAATGAAGATTCTAAGAGAGTTGCTTTCTTAAGACCAAAGATTATTAGATGTATTCAAAATTATATGGATAATAATGGTTTTACTGAAGTGGAAACTCCTGTCTTAACAACATTATTAACTGGTGCTTCTGCTAGACCATTTGTTACTCATCATAATACTCAAGATATGGATATGTATTTAAGAATAGCTTTAGAGTTACCACTTAAAAGATTATTAGTTGGTGGTATGGAAGCTGTATATGAAATTGGTAGAGTATTCAGAAATGAAGGAATGGATCCAAAACATAATCCAGAATTTACTTTAATGGAAGCTTATTTAGCTTATAGTAATCTAGAAGGTATGATGAATCTTACTGAAGGTATGTTTACTACTATAGCTAAAGAAGTATGTGGTAAGATGACATTTAACTTTGATGGACATGAAATTAATCTTGAAGGTCCATGGAAGAGAATTTCTATGACTGATGCTATTAAAGAACAAACAGGTATTGATTTTAAGGAAATTACTGATTTAAAAGAATGTTTAAAATTAGCTAAAGAACATCATATTGAATTAGAAGAACATGAAAAAGCTTATGGACATATAGTTAATAAGTTCTTTGAAAAATATGTTGAAGAAACATTAATTCAACCAACATTCTTATATGGTCATCCAATTGAAATTTCTCCACTTACAAAGAAGAATCCTGAAGATCCAAGATTTGTTGATAGATTTGAATTATTTATGGCAGGTAAAGAATTTGCTAATGCATATACTGAGTTAAATGATCCAGTTGATCAATTAGAAAGATTTGAAGCTCAATTAGCTGAAAGAGATTTGGGTAATGAAGAAGCTAACGATATTGATATGGATTTCATAGAAGCTTTAGAGTATGGTATGCCACCTGCTGGTGGAATTGGATATGGTATCGATAGATTGATGATGTTGTTCTGTGAACAAGAATCAATTAGAGATGTAATTTTATTCCCAACAATGAAAGAAAGAAATTAATCTTTCTTTTTTTACGTTTTTTGCTGAAAATAAGGCACATTGTGTTATAATTTTATTATGGGAGGTAAGTATGAAAAAGAATTTGAAAAAATATGACAAGTTAATAATGTTATTATGTATTTCAGTAGCTGTTGTTGTATTATCTTGGTTTATTAAAGGCGGTACATTTGCTAATGGAGTATATGCTGAACTTGGTTATAGTAGAGCAGGTATTTATGATTTATTCTATTATATCTATGGTACTGTTTATTATAAGATGATGGATGTATTCTTTATTCTTATGATTGGTGGATGTTATGGAGTATTAGCTGAGACTAAATCTTATAGAAAATTGGTCGATAAGGCAATTGACTTCATTCATGGAAAGGAAAAATGGGTATTAGCTGTATTAGTATTAGTAATGGGAATCTTTGTTTCTATTTCTACTCAAATATTAGCTTTATTAATTTTTGTTCCTTTTATCGTTACAGTATTTATTGGTGATGGTAAAGATAGAATGACTGCTTTCTTAGCATCATTTGGTGGTATATTTGTTGGATTGTTAGGTCAAACATTTGGTACTTTTGGTATGAAATATATGAATGAGTATTTAATGTTAGACTTTAGTAAACAATTCTTACTTAAAGCAATTATATTTGTTTTAATGTATGCTTTATTCGTAGCATTTGCTATTTTACATATGAATAAGAATAAAAAAACAGTTGATGAAATCGATTATGATTTATTTGCTACTGAAGAATTAGATGAAAGTGGCGTTAAAGCTAAGAAGAAAGTTAAATTATGGCCAACTATAGTATTATTTGTATTATTATTTGTTTCTGTATTTGTAGCTTATATTTCTTGGGATACAGGTTTTGGTGTTAAGTATTTTACTGAATTATTTAATAAGTTTAATACTAAGTTCTTAGTATTTAAGGATGTTCCATTAATTGCAACATTATTTGGTACTAATAGTGGTAATGCTAGAGAATTTGGTGCTTTAACAGATATGATGTTTTCTTCATTTAGTCTTGTTTTAATAACAATTGTAATGGCTATTATCAATAAGATTAAAGTTGGAGAATTCTTCTATAACTTTGGTGAAGGCTTAAAGAAAATGGTTAAGGTAGCTATTATTTATGCTTTATGTTTTACACCAATATTATTAACAACTCAATATCCTTGGCTTTTAACAGTAATGAATTCTTTATTAGTTGATAAGTTTAATATTATTCAATTATTCTTTGGAGGATTTGCTGGTCAAACATTATTAGTTGAACAAGATCTATTAGGATATTTATTTGGACAATATTTAGCAACTAACTTTAAAGATAATATTGTTTTAACATCTATTATATGGAGATTTGGATATGGTATTTCATTATTAGTAGGACCAACAAGTTTCGTATTATTATCTGGTTTAACATATTTAGATATTTCTTATGGCAAATGGTTAAAATATATTTGGAAGTTTGCTTTAAGTGCAATTGTAATCTTTATGTTAGCTATGTATATAGTTGTTTATTTATAAGAAGTAGTAATACTTCTTTTTTTATGGCTGTAATTGTGCTAAAATATCCTTAAGATTTTAATTGGAAGGTGATTTGATGAAAGTTTTTAACACATTAGGTGGAAAAATCGAAGAATTTAAAACTATAGAGGATGGAGTTATAAATATGTATGTCTGTGGACCTACTGTTTATAGTTATGCTCATGTAGGTAACATGTGTCCAGTTATTATCTTTGATATGATTTATAGATATTTTAAATATTGCGGTTATAAGGTTACTTATGCTAGTAATTTTACCGATGTAGACGATAAGATTATTAAAGCAGCTAAAGATGAAGGCGTAACAGAGAAAGAATTAACTGACAAATTTATCAAGATATATTTGGACGACGTTAAGGCTTTAAACTGTTTAGATATTGATTATCGTCCTAGAGTAACAGAAACAATGCCTGAGATAATTGATTTTATTCAATTATTATTAGATAAGGGACATGCTTATCAAAGTGGTGATGATGTTTACTTTAGAGTTAATTCTGTACCAGGTTATGGGGAGTTAAGTAAACAAGTAGTAGATGATCTAGATGCTGGTAATAGAATTGATGTAGATGAAAACAAAGAAAATCCATATGACTTTGTTTTATGGAAAAAGACAAAAGAAGGTATTACATGGGATTCTCCTTTTGGTAAAGGTAGACCAGGATGGCATACTGAGTGTGTTGTTATGATTAACAAGTTATTTGGAGATAAAATAGATATTCACGGTGGAGGCGTGGATTTAAAATTTCCACATCACGAGAATGAAATGGCTCAAGCAAAAGGTGCTTGGGGTACGAAGTTAGCTAACTATTGGATACACAATGGTCATGTAATGGTTAATGGGGTTAAGATGAGTAAGTCTTTAGGAAATTTTATGTTAGCTAGAGATTTAATCGAGAAATATCCTGTTAATGTAATTAGATTAGGTATTTTAAAAAATAATTATAGATTACCATTTGATTTATCAGAAAATTTATTTAAAGAATGTGGAACAATTGATGATAAAGTTAGAAATGTTTTAAAACAAGCTAATTTGGAAATTCAATTAAAGGGATTAGAAGTTTGTAAAGTAAAAGAAGATTCTAAGATTAATGAAATAATGGATGATGATTTTAATACTTCTAATTTAATAACTTATCTTTTAGATTTAGTTAAAGAGTTAAATAATAAGATTAGACAAAAAGAAGAATTTGTTGAAACTTATGATAAGATTAATTTAATCTGCTATATTCTTGGCTTGAAATATGATTTACCAGTATTATCAGATGAAGATAAGGAAACATATAATAAATGGATGGAATATAGAAATAATAAAGACTTTGAAAATGCTGATAAGATGAGAAGTATTTTAGTTGAAAAGAATATTATTTAGAGGTGAGTTTAATTGGATTTAATAATTTTATATGTATTAATATTAATTATTCCGTTAATTGCAACATTAAATATTAATTCGACATATGGTAAGTATAAACAAATAATAAATCAAAAAAGTTTAACTGGTTTTGATGTTGCTAGAGCTATATTAGATGCTAATGATATGAAGGATATGTATATAGTAGAAACTCCTGGTAATTTAACAGATCATTATGATCCAAGACAAAAGGTAGTTAGATTATCTACAGATATTTATCATGGTAATAGCATTGCATCAGTAGCAGTAGCTGCTCATGAATGTGGACATGCTATACAAGATAAGACTGGATATGCTTTTATGAGAATTAGAGCATCTTTAGTACCAGTTGTTAACTTTGTTACTTATAGTGCATATATTATGTTCTTTATAAGTATCGTTTTAGGATATGCTGGATTATTATTAGTTGCAATAGCATCTGTAATAGTTGGTTTATTATTCCAATTAGTAACTTTACCAGTAGAATTTGATGCTAGTAGAAGAGCTTTAGTTCAATTAGAAAAAGAAGGTTTAGTTGACCAAGCAGATAAAGAAGGAAGTAAGAAAGTATTAAAAGCAGCAGCTTTAACTTATGTTGCTGCAGTATTATCATCATTACTAAACTTACTACGTTTGTTATCAATGCTTAATAGAAGAAGATAATAAATCTTCTTTTTTTATGTAAATAAAAATTGATAATTATTTTTTTTACTTGTTTTAATGATATAATTAATATAGTAGAGGTGATTGTATGCAACCTATTCAAGGAAAAAAAGATGAAGGACAACCTTCAAACTATTTCTACGGTGTAGATGTTACTGATAGAAAAGCTGTAGAAAAGGAATACCAAAGATTAAAAAGAAAACACTATGTTATTACAGTAATAGCTTTAGCAGTAATAGCTTTCTTAGGTTTTATAGCCTTTGATTTTGTTAAGGTAACTAAATTAGGAACTAAGCCATTATTTTCTATTAAGAAGAAAGTAGAAAATGGTACTTTATATAAAGGTATTGGTTATAACGTTTTATATTGTAAAAGTGGTGACCGATATGTAGGTTATGTATTATATGATTCTTGCTCTGAATTTGATCAAAAGACATTTATTATTTCAGTATACGAAAAGTTAATGAAGTATGGTGATGATAATAATATGGTTAAAAGAGATTCTTTTTCATCATTAGAAATAACTTCTGCTGAATTTGATGAAGAGTTAGCAGACGGTGGATGGGATTATTATGTAGAAGCTGATTTAAGTTGTAAAGGTTTAAATAAGAGATGTTTCTATTTTAAGAAAGAATTTAATGATCCTTCTAAAATATATTTTTATATAAGATATGATCAATATAATGATATTCAAGATGTATTTACTTTTAAAAGAACAGGTGCACATACAAAAGCTTTAGAAGAAGAGTATGGACCTAAAGTTAGAGAGTATTTTAAAACTGAAGGTATCATAACAGATGATGAAGGTATAAGAGATTTTAGTATTCATTATTTAGATAACTATGGTAAGTTTAAATTTAGAGGTACTTCTTATGCTGAGTCATATTTAATAGAAGTTAATTATTTATGTTATGACAATTCTAATAAGTGTGTAAAACCATTAGATGATATCGACTTAGATGGTGATTATAGTAACTATATGTTTATGATGGCTATGTTTATTGATGAAAATGGTGAAATAGCTTTAATGGGACCAAAGGAATATTTAGACTTATAGACCTTATGGTCTTTTTTTATGTTAAAATATAAGTGGTGGTTTTATGGATATTCAGAGAATAGTTAAGGAAATAGAAAATGGTAATTTAGTTATTACACCAACAGATACTGTTTATGGTATTATGGCTAAAGCTTTAGATTTAAATGTTATAAGAAAGGTATTTGAAGCTAAACAGAGAGCTAAGAATAAGTCATTAATAGTTTTAGTTAATGGAGAAGAAATGCTTTCTAAAGTGGCTAAAAACATCTCTTTAGTACATAAGGATTTAATGAATAAATATTGGCCAGGTAAATTAACAATTATCTTTGATAAAAATGATGATGTACCTAGTGAATTAACTGGTGGATTAAATACTATTGCTGTTAGATATCCTAATCATAAAGAGTTATTAGAAATATTAAAGATAGTTAATGAACCATTAATATCTACTAGTGCTAATATAAGTAATAGTGATACAATAACTAATACAAGTATGTTGGACCCTGAATTAAAAAAATATATAGCTTATATTAGTGATGGTGGAGAAGTAGTAGCTGCTTCTTCAACAATAGTTACAATTATAGATAATAAGGTTAAAATACTTAGAGATGGGGATTTATCAAGTGATATAAGGAGTTCATTTGATTGTATAGATTGAGGTGATTTTTAATGATGGATGATAATAAATTAAATATTATTGAACAATGTTTAATATATTGTGCATTTTATGTTAAAAATTATTCAGCTTTTATTAGTAAAGCTTTAAAATCTAATGTCGAATTATTTGTAAAAAATGAAGGTAAGAGTAGATATATAAAAAGTATTAATAATAATATTAATTCTATTGAAGGCAAGATTACTGATGTATCTAATTTAGTAGATGATTTAAAGAAGTTAATTAAGAGTAGTTATAAGAGTAATTTATCTAGTAGTGAATATAGTAGATATTTATGTACTTTAGTAGATGAAGATAATCTATTAACTATTGTTAATAATCTTTTAAATGAATATGAAGGTATTGTTAAAAAGAATAAACCTAAAAAAGAAAAAATAGTATTACCTAAGAAGGATAAAGACAAAGTTAGGAAGATAAGTTATCTTAAGTTAAATGATTTAATATATGTTCATATGAAAGCAATAGACGAATATCCATTTATGAGTTTTGTAGTTGATTCTTTTATGCTTGAAAATGATATGTTTTATGATTCTTTAAAAGAAGGCAAAATGAATATATTTAATGATTTAGATAGATATGAAATTAGTAAACTAGCTCCTTTAGAAAAGAAGAGAAGGAATTATGTTAGAAATATGTTTAAGATTTTATCTTCAATAAATAAGTTAGAATATGATTGTGAAGATTATTACAAAGTATCAAGTGATATTATTAACAATTTATATGCAGAAGTTAATGATTTTAATTTTTCTAATAGTAGTGTGGATAAACTTCTTCGTTTAACTAAAGAAGCTTATGGAGGAAAGAAACAATTAGAATTATATAAAGAAAAGTTAAATAAGGTAGATACAAATAATATTATTAAAAGAAATTTTGTTAATAAGTATGTTATCTTTGATGCTAGTTATGATGTTATTCCTTTATATGAAGATATTATTAGAATATTAAATGAGAAGTTAATAGATAGAGTTTCATTTAATATAAAGAATTATTTAAAGAATATGGACAAGGTATTTGATCAAGTATGTATGTATATGGATAGTGATGAAGTATTAAGGTTCTATTTTGAATTTAAGAATGTTTTAAATGCGATGTCTTTAAATAAAAATATGAAGAATAAATACATTGAATTACAAAAATATGGATGTATTAAATTAGAAAAAATGCTAAGAACATCAAGAAAAAATGTCTTAGCTAATTATCTGAAAGAAGAAAAAATATTTTAATTAAAGTGCCGAAAGGTACTTTTTTTGGTATAATCAATATAGTAGGTGATGTTATGAATAGTGAATTAGAACAAGCCTTAAGAAAAGTAGAAGGAGAGCATGCATCTTTAAGAGAAATGTATGGAGATGTATCTAGTGAACCTTGTACTTTAGAAGTTGGTCAAAGCAAGAGTGGCTTATATTTAAGCACTCAACAAATAGATTTACTATTATTAGTTAATGTAACAACACCTAGTGATTTAATTAACTTTGTTAGAAATTGTGTACAAATAAAACATGAAAATTTTGGAGATATAACAGAAAGTAATTTAGAAGAAAAGAAAAAAGAAGTATTTGATGCTTATAAAAAAAGTTTTATTTCATTTAGAGAATTAGTTCCTAGAGCAGGTTTTAGTGAAGCAGATTCTATGAATATGAGAATTAAATATAATTTGGAAAGAAATTTACCTAAAGAATTAGTTCCTAGTGCTTTAGAAGCATTAAATAAAGGTGGAGAGAAAGGCTTAATTAAGTTTATTTTTGAATCTGGTTTAGCTAATCCACAAGTAGTTTTAAATGATATAAGTAGATTTATTTCTAATGATTATGAAAATATACAAAGTATTAGTTATGATGAGATACTTGAATTAGATAAATTAATTAAAAGAGATCCAACTATTGAATCAATTGTTGGTATGGGTGCTACTTATAATATGTCTATGCATTATTTAGGTAATGGAGAAAGAGCATTTGATCCTTACTATATGGATAGAGTTCTTTTGTATGCCAAAATGACACAGAAACATGTTAGAATGCATTCTTTGTTTGATAGAAGTACTGCTATAGAATTTAAAGATAGAAACTATAGTAGAGATAAAGTATTAAAGGAATTGAAAGGTTTCGTAGAAGGCTATTTAGAATATCTTCAAAGCCATGATGAAGTATTATTTGATCAAACAAGATTAATTAATTGTGCAGAAATATTTAATGAGTTGTTAGGTTATAAAACAGAAAAATATGGTGCTCCTGATACTAGTATGGTATGGGAAGCTATGTTTGGTATAAAGCTAGAACAATTATTAGATATGGTAGTTGGTAGAATTCCTGAAGGTGTTGATGTTATGTATAACGAGACTGCACTTGAGGAAGGTGAACATAGATTAAAAGCCTGTGATGGTTTAATAACCAGAATGGGATTAAGAAATCCTGGCTTTATAAATGTTTTTGGTAATCAATTACATGTTTATGATAGTTTATTTAAAGATGGTGAATATACAAAAATGGAAGCTAGTGCGGCTTTCTTAGCTAAAGTAGCTAATGAATATGGTATTAGAGTTCAAATAACAGAACATGATTTAAATATTAATCCAAGTTTAATAAGTAATTGTAATAAGTTTGGAGTTAGTAAAGAATATATTATGTTATTAAAAAGACATTATCAAAAGAAGATATCAGAAACTCTAAGAGAAGCAGGTGTTCCTTTGGAAAGTGTAGACTACTGGTCAATTTTTGATAGAGCAGATCATAATTATAGAAGAGTTATTGAAGATAAAATAGCTCATGGTAAAGATACTAAAGATATAGATTCTTTAAGTGCGGGTTTATTGCCTAGATTAGGTAGTGTAGAAAAGATTAAATCTTTAAATCCACAAGAATTAGAAAGAAGACTAAAAAGAGAAACTGTTAAAGTTAAAAAACCAGAGTTTAATCATGAAAGTGGTTATGTATCTGTTACAGTAGCTTTATTAGTAATGATAGCTATTCTATTAGTATTAATAGGTATATGTTTATTGGTAATGTAATATGGATAGAGAAACAATATTAAAAGAATTAAAAGAATTAGATTTAGATAGAAATGAATATATTATTATTAGTGGTGCCAGTTTAGTAGTACATGGATTACTTGATAAAACTAGTGATATTGATTTAAGTTGTAGTGATGAGTACTATGAAAAAGTAGATTGGAAAAAAAAGAAAGGCTTATTTGGTACTGATATTAAATATTATAAAGATTTTGAAATAGGACCTAACTTTAATTGGTTAGATGATATAGACATAATAGATGGTTTTAGGTTCATGGGTCTTAAGAATTGTTTAAAACTTAAGTTAATAGAAAACAAGGATAAAGATAAAGAAATAATTGCTAAATTAAAGGAAATAGTTAAATAACAAGGTATTACCTTGTTTTTTATATGTATAAATGATATTATTTATTCGATTTGAGGTGAGAATATGTTCGAACTTGTATCTAATTATGAACCTAGTGGTGACCAACCTGAAGCGATTAAAGAATTAGTAGATGGTATAAGAGCTGGTAAACATGAACAAGTACTTTTAGGAGCTACTGGTACTGGTAAAACATTTACGATTGCTAATGTTATTAAAGAAGTTAATAAACCTACTTTAGTATTAGCTCATAATAAAACATTAGCTGGTCAATTATATGCAGAGTTTAAAGAATTATTTCCTAATAATCATGTAGAATACTTTGTTTCTTATTATGATTATTATCAACCAGAAGCATATGTACCTCAAAGTGATACTTATATAGAAAAAGATGCTAGTATTAATGATGAAATAGATGAGTTAAGACATGGTGCTACTAGTGCTTTAATTAATAATAGAGATGTTATAGTAGTAGCATCTGTATCTTGTATATATGGTATTGGTGAAAAAGAAGAATATGAAAAGATGATGCTTACTTTAAATGTAGGAGATAATGTTAAAAGAGATGATATCTTACATAAGTTAGTAGATATGACTTATGAAAGAAATGATTTAGATTTCCATAGAGGTACATTTAGAGTAAGAGGAGATGTTTTAGATATTGTTCCTGTTCAAGAGAAAAGTAAAGGTATAAGAGTAGAATTCTTTGGTGATGAAATAGATAGAATATGTACTTTTGATCCTTTAACTGGTGTTATTGAACAAAATAAGAAAACAATTAGTATATTTCCAGCTTCGCACTTTGTTACTGGTTCTGATAAGTTAGAAGAAGCTATTAGAAGAATAGAAGCAGAGTTAGAAGATAGATTAAAAGTATTACATGAAAATAATAAACTCTTAGAAGAGCAAAGATTACGTGAAAGAACTAATTATGATTTAGAGATGTTAAAAGAAACAGGGTTCTGTAGTGGTATTGAAAACTACTCACGTCATTTAGCTTTAAGAGGTGAGGGAGAAACTCCTTGCTGTTTAATAGATTTCTTTCCAAAAGATTTCTTGCTTGTTGTTGATGAATCTCATGTTACATTACCTCAGGTTAGAGGAATGTATAATGGAGATAGAATGCGTAAACAAACTTTAGTAGACTATGGATTTAGATTACCTAGTGCTTTAGATAATAGACCACTTAAGTATGATGAATTTGAAAGTAAGATAAATCAAGCTATTTATGTATCAGCAACTCCAGGTGATTACGAGTTAGAACACACTAATCAACACTATGTTGAGCAAATCATTAGACCTACTGGTTTACTTGATCCAACAATAGAGGTAAAAGGTACTGAAGGACAAATAGATGATATTATTGATCAAATAAATAAACGTAAAGAAAGTAATGAGAGAGTATTAATAACAACGTTAACTATACGTATGGCAGAAGAGTTGACAAACTATTTAAAAGATATGGGTATTAAGGTAGCATATCTACATAGTGAGATTAAAACTTTAGAGAGATTAAAAATTATTCAAGAATTACGTATGGGCAAATATGATTGTGTAGTTGGTATTAACTTATTAAGAGAAGGTTTAGATATACCAGAAGTAAGTTTAATATGTATTATGGATGCTGATAAACAAGGCTTTTTACGTAGTACTAGAAGTTTAATTCAAACAATTGGTAGATGTGCTCGTAATAGTAATGGACATGTTATTATGTATGCTGATGAGATGAGTGATTCTATGGCAGAAGCTATTGCAGAGACAGCACGTCGTAGAAAAATTCAAAATGAATACAATATTAAACATGGTATAGTACCTAAGACAATTATTAAAGAAATAAGAGAAGTAGTAAGTAATGAAATAGAAGAGAAGACTGATAAGAAACCAGTTGAGAAGATGAGTAAGAAAGAGAAAGCAGATATTATGATAAAAATTGAAAATGAGATGAAAGAAGCTGCTAAACAACTTGACTTTGAAAGAGCTATGGAATTACGTGATATCTTATTTGAAATGAAGAGTGAATAAAAAAAGGACTTTATTAAGTCCTTTTATTTTGTGAAATGATCTTTTATTATTTCTTGCCCAGTAGAAATACCAAATCCACTAGAATCTTCAATAACAATATCTTTGTCATTGTAATTATAGACATATACTATTTTTTCATCTTCTATAGCATTTACTTCAATATCATTAAGAGTAAATGTTGCTTTGATTTCTCCTTCTGGTTTTTCTTTAACTTCTTTTACTTCATAAGTTAATTCGTATTCTTTTTCTAAAACAGTAAAGAATGCTCTCGATTTATAATCGTTATACTTATTATCTATTTCGCTATAAGAATATATTGTTTTTATATCTTTTCCAGATATGTTGTAATTTTCTTCTATTCTTTCTTTAAAATAATCTTCTAATGAAGTCATTTCTGTTAGATCATAAGATTTATCAAGACTATCTTTAGCTTCTTTGGGATTATCTGTATAACTTAGTATTAAGCAATTATCTTTTATTTTTTCAATGATCTTTAAGGCTTCATCTCTACTTAAGTGATTGTTATACCCGGCATCTGTATATTTACCTATAATTGTTCCAAAAAGAATAACAAAGTTTTTACCAGATTGAATAGCTTCTCCTTCTTCTAGTTCATAAAATATAGAATAGGTATCATCAAAGTTTTTAAGTATATGAAAATTACCACTTACTTTTTCGATGTTGTGCTCTTTATAACGATGAGAATCATTGTAATAATGTTCATCTTTTGGTGTAACTGTGATTGGCATTGTATCAAAGTAGTAATTAGTATTATCAATATTAACAATCATAGTATATCTATTGTAATCTATTACTTTAGCTTTATCATTAAACGCTATGGCAAGTTTATTTTTTGCTTTTTGACCACTTATACTAAAGTCGGTAGTGTAGTATGTATATTGGCTTTTAGGATTCTCTGTCGGCGTATCTTCTTTCTTTTTATTTAGCAATAGTACACAAGCTAATGCAATGATAATTAAAAGAATAATTATTCCAACTGCAGGGAATAAGCTATTATTTTTCTTTACTACTAAATTATAGTTTGGTTCTGGCATAACGTTCACTTCCTTATGATAAAATTATATCATATTTGGCTTAATAAAATTATATTATTATGTTATACTTATGTAGAATAAGGGGCGATAAAATGCAGACAACTTATATTTTTGGTCATAAGATACCTGATACTGATACTGTGTGTGCTAGTATAAGTTTATCTTATTTAAAAAATAAAATTGGTTTAAAATCTGAACCTAGAGTTTTAGGAACTTTAAATAAAGAGACTAGTTTTGTTTTAGATTATTTTAAAATTAAAGAGCCAGAGTTTTTAAATGATGTTAAGGTTCAAATTAGAAATATGCATTATTTAAAGAATGCCATGATTGAAGAACATACATCTATTTATCGTACTTATAAAGCTTTAATAGAACATGGTGTTACAGGATTTCCTCTTGTTAATAATAAAAAGGTATTAACTGGATATGTTAATGTTAAGGAAATATCTAGATATTTAATTGATGGTGATATTACTAAATTAGATACTTCTTATGATAATATCTTAGATACTTTAGGAGCTATTCAAGTTGTTAGAATAGATGATGAAATTAAAGGTGATATTCTTGCAGCTGCTTATAAAAGTGAAACTTTCTTAACAAGAGTTGAGTTAACTAAGAATAATATTTTAATAGTAGGAGATAGATTTAAAATACAAGAGTATGCTATTAATTCAGGTATTAAGTTATTACTTTTAGTTAATAATGTTAAGTTACCTAATGAGTTATTAGAAAAAGCTAGAAAGAATAGAGTTAATGTAATTACAGTTCCTCTTGGTACATTTAAATGTGCTAATATGATTAAGTTATGTAATTATGTTAAATTATTAAATATAAATGAAAAACCAGTTACTTTTAATACTTATGATAGTAGAGATGATTTTATTGAAATAAGTAGTAAACTTGGTCATACTAACTATCCTATTGTTAATAAAAGAAATGAATGTTTAGGTATGATTAGAGTAGTTGATGTTAATGACTACGAAAAGAAACAAGTTATTTTAGTTGATCATAATCAAAAATCACAAAGTGTTGATGATATTGAAGAAGCTAATATATTAGAAATAATTGATCATCATAATTTAGGTACAATTGGTACAACAATGCCAATTAACTTTAGAAGTATGCCGGTTGGTTGTACTTGTACAATTATTTATAAACTATATCAAGAAGCTAATGTAGAAATACCTAAAGATATAGCTGGTTTAATGTTATCAGCAATTTTATCTGATACATTATTATTTAAATCACCAACAACAACTGAGTTAGATATTGAAACAGGTAAAAAACTAGCTGAGATTGCTGGAATAGATATTGAAAAATATGGACATAAGATGTTTAAAGCAGCATCTTCAATTAAAGGAATGGATATTGAAGATATTATTAAGACTGATATTAAGACATTTAAGTTTGAGGAATCTAATTTGGCAATAAGTCAAATTACTACAATGGATTTCGAAGAGATAAAAGCAAAAGAAGCAGAATTCATTTCTCAATTAAATTCTATGTGTAATGTTGGTAATTATAAATATGCTTTATTCTTTGTAACAGATATTATGAAGAATGGTTCTTATTTGTTCTATAGTGAAGGTAGTAAGAACTTAATTGAGAATGCTTATGGATTTGAACCAGAACAAGGTATATTTATGGATGGAGTTGTTTCTCGTAAGAAACAAATGCTTCCTCCATTATTAGATGTCGAAGAAAGAAGATAAAATCTTCTTTTTTTATGGTAAAATGGAAGTGGTGATAGTATGAAAGCTTTAGTAACAGGCGCTTCTTCTGGTATTGGAAGAGATATAGCTATTTATTTAAGTGAATTAGGTTATGATGTAATACTAGTTAGTAGAGATGAAAATAGACTTAAGGAAACTGCTAGTAAGATTAAAACAAATGTAGAGATATATCCTATTGATTTAACAGGAAGAGATAATTGTTTTAAGTTATATGATCATTTTAAAGATGAAGATATTGATGTTCTTATTAATGGAGCTGGATTTGGTTTATTTGGTAATACTTGGGAAACAGATATTAATAAAGAGTTAAAGATGATAGATTTAAACGTTACAGCAGTTCATATTTTAACTAAGTTATTTTTACAAGATATGGTTAAGAAAGATAAAGGATATATTATGAATATATCTAGTAGTGCTGGTTTCTTAGCAGGACCAGGTTTAAATACATATTATGCTACTAAGAATTATGTTACTAAATGGACTACTGCTATATACCAAGAATTAAAAGCAGCTAAAAGTAAGGTAAAAGTATGTGCTTTATGTCCAGGACCTGTGGATACTAATTTTAATAAAGTAGCAGGTGGTTCTTTTACAGTTAAAGCATTAAGTAGTGAGTATGTTGCTCATTATGCTGTTGATCAAATGTTTAAGAATAAGTTATTAATAGTACCAGGATTTACAGTTAGAGCTGGTATGTTCTTTAATAGATTTTTACCAACTAAGTTATCTTTAAAGATAGTTCATAATATCCAAAGAAAGAAGGTTGAAAAGAATGGTTAATATTCTTAAAAGTTATCCAGCTAAATATGTATATGCTGGGTATAGTGTTAGACAAGGTTTATCAGTTATGATGACTAATATGAATGGTAAGATGGTATATGATGTTTTCTTATATTCATATGTTGATAATTATTTGTCTATGTATTTCTTAATGGAAAATGGTAAATATAAAAATGCTAGTACTGGTGAAGAAGTACCTGAAGCTACTGCTAATGAAATAATTAGTAGACATTTATATCGTGGACCTAATAAAGATGCTTCTAAGTATGGAACTTATGATAAAGAAAAAATAATTGGTGTATTTGGTGTAAGAAATATTGAAGAATTAATGAAACAAACTGATGAATTAGCTAAAAAAGATGAAACACATGATGTTTCATTGCAAGCTTTCTTAGATGTTAAAGCTCAATATATGGGTATGGAAATAATGGGAGTTATAAATCGTTTTAATAATTATTTGAAATGGGATAAAGATACAATGACTGTACCAGCTATTACTTATGGACCAGAAGATGAATATCATTCTATTTTAGGAGATGAAATGGACTTCTTTGATTTCATGTCTAATAAGGATTCTGATCAAGTTATTAGAGATTTAAGAACATTAACAGTAAGTACTGATGGTATTGGTAATGTTAAAAAAGGTATGGAGATTAGAATTACTAAATCAGATGATGAGAATAGTGCTGGTAAGTTAGAAGTTATTGATAAAACAAAGGAAAATAATTAAAGACCATAGAGGTCTTTTTTTTCGTTTTATATATCGAACAAATGTGTTATAATTGTTTTTAGGTGTTTTTATGTTTAAAAGAATTTATATAGAAATAACAAATAATTGTAATCTTAATTGTTCTTTTTGTAAGGGAACTAAGAGAAGTAAAATGTTCATTGATATGGATTCTTTTAATGTGTTATTAAATAAAATAGAAGGATATACTAAGTATGTTTATTTTCATATAATGGGAGAGCCTTTGTTACATCCACATATTAATGGGTTAATAGATAAAGCTAGTGAAAGATTTAATGTTAATATTACTAGTAATGGTTATTTAATAGATAGAGTTAAAGATAATAAAAATATTAGACAAATTAATATTTCGTTACATAGTTATGATAAAAAATATGGCAAGAGTTTAGATGAATACTTGGATAATATTTTTACTAGTACAGATATATTAAATAAGAAGGGAACTATTATCAATTATCGCTTATGGGTTGATGGTGTTAATAAGTTAGATATTATCAACAGGTTAGAAAATAAATATGGTATTAAGATTGGTAATAAGAATAAAGTAAAACTTGGTGATAATATTTTCTATGAAATTGAAGATGAATTTATCTGGCCAAGTTTAGATAATGATTATTATAGTGAAATAGGTAGCTGTATGGGTACTAGAGATCATATAGGTATTTTAGTAGATGGAACTGTGGTACCTTGTTGTTTAGATAGTGATGGTTTAATTGACTTAGGAAATGTTTACAAACAGGAATTAAATGATATAATAAATGGCGATTTGTTTCAGGAAATTAGAAATGGTTTTCTTAGTAATAAAAAGAAACATGAATTATGTAAAAAATGTAATTTTTATGAAATGAGGAAATGATAATGGAAATAAAAGGCTATAAAGGATTTAATAAAGATAAGACTAATAGATATGGGATGCAATTTGAAGAAGGAAAAAGTTACCATACAGATGGACCAATTTCTTTTGGTAATAATGGTAATGGATTTCATATGGCAACCCATCTAAGTGATGTGTTTAGATTCTTTAGGCCTGAAGATGTAGTTACAGCATCTGTTGTCGGAAGTGGAGAAGTTGCTGAAGGTGAATATGATGATTGGTCAGAACCATATTATGATATGTATTCTGTTAGTGATTTATATGTAGTTAAGTTTTTAACAAGAGATGAAATTATTAATGTTATTAAGAATTCTTCAGCTTCTGATATAGTTAAATTTTTTGCAACTTATAATGTAACAGAAGAAGAAGGATATGAAATAATAAGAAATTGTACTGATAAAGGAGATTATGAAAAAGCAGTAAGGGCATTATTATTTTATATTCATAAAGTAAATATATATAATATGGGATATAGAGAACAAGAAAGAGTAGTAAAGAAGGTGCTTGAATATGGACAAAATTATAGTCAAAGGGGCAAGGGAAAATAATTTAAAAAATGTTGATTTAGAGATACCTAAAAATTCTTTAGTTGTTATGACTGGTGTATCTGGTAGTGGTAAAAGTAGTTTAGCTTTTGATACTATCTACGCTGAAGGTCAAAGAAGATATGTAGAAAGTCTATCTAGTTATGCTAGACAATTTTTAGGTGGAACAAGTAAACCTGATGTAGATAGTATTGAAGGTTTAAGTCCTAGTATTAGTATTGATCAAAAGAGTACTAATAATAATCCACGTAGTACAGTAGCAACTGTTACAGAGATATATGATTATTTTAGATTGTTATTTGCCCGTATAGGTATTCCTTATTGTCCTAATCATCATGAACCTATTACTAGTCAAAGTATTGAAGAGATGACTAATAAGATAATGGATTATCCAGAGGGAACTAAGATAGAAATAATGGCTCCTGTTGTTAGGGGAGAAAAAGGTTCTCATGTTGATTTATTAGAAGATTTAAGAAAAAAAGGATATTCTAGAGTAAGAATTAATGGTGAAGTAAGAGACTTAAGTGAAGATATTAAGTTAGAAAAGAATAAGAAAGATACTATTGAAGTAGTTATTGATAGAGTAGTTATTAGACCAGAGGATAGAAGTAGAATATTTGAATCTATTGAGAATGCTTGTAATTTAGCAAATGGATTGGTTTTATTTAATGTACTAGGTGATAAAGAATTATTAATGAGTGAAAATTATGCATGTATTCATTGTAATTATTCTATGCCTAAGTTAGAAACAAGAATGTTTTCATTTAATAGTCCATTTGGAGCTTGTCCTGAGTGTAATGGTCTTGGAGTTAAGATGAAGATTAGTAGGGAATTAATTATTCCAGATGAGTCTAAAAGTATCAATAATGGTGGTATTGTAACAGTATCTGCTGATCAAAATATTTTATTTCAAGAAGTAGAACAAACTGCTGATTATTATGATATTGATTTAAATGCTCCAATAAAGAATCTTCCTAAAGAAAAGTTAGATATTATTTTATATGGTAGTCCAGATATAATTGATTTTAAATATTATTCACGTAGTGGTAGTTTTAGAACTAAGAGTGCTTATTTTGAAGGTATTATTACTCAATTAGAAAGAAGATATATTGAAACTACAGCTAATTGGGTTCGTGAATGGATAGAAGGATTCATGATTGAACAAGAATGTCCATTATGTCATGGTACAAGATTAAAACAAGATATTTTAAATGTATTTATTAATAAAAAGAATATTTATGATATGACTGCTATGAGTATTGCAGAATTATTTGATTTTATGAAGAATCTAAAATTAAATAAGGAACAAACAAAGATTAGTGAATTGTTAGTTAAAGAGATATGTAATAGATTAGAGTTCTTAAATAATGTTGGATTAGGTTATTTAACTTTAAATAGAGCTGCGGGAACACTAAGTGGTGGTGAAGCACAACGTATAAGATTAGCTACTCAAATAGGTAGTAAGTTAAGTGGTGTTTTATATGTTTTAGATGAACCTAGTATTGGATTACATCAAAGAGATAATGAGAAGTTAATCAATTCAATGAAGGAAATGAGAGACTTAGGTAATACATTAATTGTTGTTGAACATGATATGGATACTATGAGAGCTGCTGATTTCTTAGTAGATATTGGACCTGGTGCTGGTACTGATGGTGGCTATATTATGGCTGCTGGAACACCAGAAGAAGTTATGAAGAATCCTAATTCTTTAACAGGTAAATATTTAAAAGGTGAATTAAAAATAGAAGTACCTAAAAAGAGAAGAAAAGGTAATGGATTATTCTTAGAAGTTAAAGGTGCTAAAGAACATAACTTAAAGAATATTAATGTTAAGTTCCCTTTAGGTAAATTTATTTGTGTAACCGGTGTATCTGGTTCTGGTAAATCAACATTAGTTAATGATATTTTATATAATGCAGTTACAAAGAAGGTTTATAAATCTAAAGTATTAGTAGGTAATTGTAAAGAAGTTAAAGGCTTAGAAAATATTGACAAGGTAGTTCATATTACCCAAGACCCTATTGGTAGAACTCCAAGAAGTAATCCTGCTACATATGTAGGTGTATTTGATGATATTCGTGATGTATTTGCAGATATGAAAGAATCAAAGATTAGAGGTTATGGTAAGAATAGATTCTCTTTCAATGTTAAAGGTGGACGTTGTGAAGCTTGTTGGGGAGATGGAGTTAAAAAAATAGAAATGAATTTCTTACCAGATGTCTATGTACCTTGTGAAGTATGTCATGGTACACGTTATAATAGAGAAACATTAGATATTAAATTTAAAGGTAAAAACATATCTGAAGTATTAGATATGAGAGTAAATGAAGCTATTGAATTCTTTGATAATATTCCTAAAGTAAAAAATAAATTACAAGTTATGATGGATGTTGGTCTTTCTTATATTAAACTTGGTCAAAGTGCTCCTACACTTTCTGGTGGTGAAGCAGGAAGAGTTAAGTTAGCTAAAGAGTTACAAAAGAAAGCAACTGGTAAATCATTATTTATCTTAGATGAACCAACAACTGGATTACATAGTGATGATATTAAGAAGTTATTAGTAATATTACAAAGAATTGTTGATAATGGCGATACTGTTATAGTTATTGAACATAACTTAGATGTTATTAAAGTAGCAGATTATATTATTGACTTAGGTCCTGAGGGTGGAAATTTAGGTGGAGAAATAGTTGCTACTGGTACACCAGAACAAGTAGCTAAAGAAAAGAATAGCTATACAGGTCAATGGTTAAAGAAGGTGTTATAATGGCAGAATTAGATGTTAAAAAAC
This sequence comes from Bacilli bacterium, assembly GCA_017525015.1. The sequence goes on along the minus strand of JAFXUK010000012.1, from coordinate 26,123 downwards.
AAGTTCGTAATAAACCATCTGTTAAAAGAATAGAATTAGAATATAAAGATATGAATTATATCATTATTAATCTAGTAGAGCATGTTATAGATGTTAATGGTGAATTATGGGAATATTCTATTGATGAGAAAACAAATAAAAAGATTGAAAATATGATTTGGGATTTTGAAGAAATAGATGAATTCGATTATTGGCCAGATAAAACTAAAGATCACGCACCTATGTCACCAATGTGGAGGCTAGCTTGGTATGATGAATATGATACATATTATCATAAAAGTGGTGCTACTAAGTATCCAGAACATTTTATGGAATTAGTAGATATTTTAAAAAAATTAAAGTAGTGTAATACTACTTTTTTTATGTTATACTTTTTTTAGAAAGTAGGGATTCTATGAATAATAATGTAGTACAACCTGTTCAAAAGAAAACTAATGGATTATGTATAGCTGGTCTTATATGTGCATTCTTAGTTCCATTAGTAGGTTTAATCCTTTCAATAGTAGGTTTAGTTCAAACTAAGAAAAGAAATGAAGATGGTAAAGGCCTTGCTATTGCAGGTATAATTATAAGTGTTATCGAAATAATTATCTCTGTAGTTATTATAGTTGTTATGTTTTCTGCTTTTATGTATGTTGTTGAAGATGCTACACATGAAAGAGAAGGAATTGATAATCATATAGATTTAATTCCTCCGGATGTTACAGTTACGGATAGAACAATTTCTGTAGGTGAAAGAATAAAACCAGAAGATTTCGTTGTAGAATGTTATGATCGTAATGGTTGTTATTATGAATTTTTAGATGAAGATAAAATATCTAGTAATACTGCACCTGGCGTTTATACGTTAACAATTATCGTATCAGATGACTATGGTAATGAGACTTTTAAAGTGGTTACATTAACAATAGAAGATGAATCAGAAAAAGTAATATATTCTAGACATATTGAATATGAAAAGGAAAAAGGATATGTATTAGATGAAACATATGAGTTAAGTTATTTAAATAATGCATCATATAAGATATTAAATAGAGCAGATCATAAAATAGTTTATACATATAGTGATGATAATAATTATCAATCTGATAAAAATGAGTATTCTGGTGAACCCGGTTATAAGTTTGATGATAAAAACAAAAAGATCACTTATACCGAAAGCTCTAAAACAATAGGTATTGGATATAGTACACCAAAAGATATTGATTATTATTTAGTAAGTGAAGGATTTAAAAAAAGTTAAAGTAGTGTAATACTACTTTTTTTATGTTATACTCTTGTTAAGAAAGTAGGGATTCTATGAATAATAATGTAGCACAACCTGTTCAAAAGAAAACAAATGGATTATGTATAGCTGGTCTTATATGTTCATTTATAGTTCCTTTAGTAGGTTTGATTCTTTCAATAGTAGGAATGAGTCAAGCTAAGAAAAGGAATGAAGATGGTTTTGCACTTGCTGTAGTTGGTATAATTATGGGAGTAATTGGAACCATTGTTACAATTATTGTTGTTTTATTTGTTTTGTTCTCAGTAAGTGTATTTAATAATGTAGAAAGTAATATTGTTTTACAAACTGCTTGCAGTAATTTAAATAGTCGTGGAGATTATAAAGATCCTGAAGGACTTGTAGAATGTGAAGACTTTGTTTGTACTTATAAAGAAGGCAATATTGAATATACTAAGACTTGTATAAATGCTCGTTAAAAGATAGTGATTAAACTATCTTTTTTTATGGTATAATACTTTTACTTAGGAGGGATTTCCATGAATGAGTATATATTTAGATTTGGATCATTTGGTGTTAAATGGTATTCATTTTTAATCTTATGTGGTATTTTACTTGCTTTATATTTAGCAAATAAAGAAGCTAAGAAACATGATCTTCCTAAAGATATTATTTTTGATGCAGGATTCTGGGTAGTTATATTTGGTATCCTTGGAGCTAGATTACATTATGTAATATTCAATTTTAATTTATATAAAGGTGATATAGTTGGCATATTTAGAATATGGGAAGGTGGACTAGCTATTCATGGTGGAATAATAGTAGGTTTTATAACTTTACTTGCTTATTGTAAGATGAATAAACAACCACTATGGAAATTAACAGATATAGCAGTACCTTCAATAATAATTGCTCAAGCTATTGGTAGATGGGGTAACTTCTTTAATCAAGAAGCGCATGGACCTGTTACTACTTTAGAAAACTTACAACATTTACATATACCTAGTTTTATTATTAAGGGAATGAATATAGGTGGTATTTATTATCATCCAACTTTCCTTTATGAATCATTATGGTGTCTATTAGGTTTTATTATTTTACTTTTAGTAAGAAAGTATTATAAGTATTTAAAAACTGGTCAATTAACTTGTATATATTTAATGTGGTATGGACTTGGAAGATTATTTATTGAATCTTTAAGAACTGATTCTTTAATGGTTGGAAATTTTAAAGTTGCTCAACTTATATCTATTATTTTTATAGGAATTGGTTTATTGTGTTTTATTTATTTATGTTTTAATAAATTGAAGAAAGGTTTGTACTATAATCCTGAAAAAAAGAAGGCAAAATAAAATTCGCTTTTTTTATTATTTGTGATAAATTATTGGTGGTGAAGATTTATGGTTTCAAATCCTTTAGTTATGGCTTATATGGGTGATACTATTTATGAACAATATGTAAGAGAGCATTTAATTAGAAGTGGTATTACGAAGATTGGTGAATTACAAGAAGGTAGTTTAAAATATGTAAGTGCTAATAGTCAGAGAAGACACTTAGAAAGACTTATCGATAATAACTTTTTAACAGAAGAAGAATTAAAAATAGTTAAATGGGGTAGAAATGCTAAAGGTGCTAAAACTAAACATGCTGATATAGTAACGTATAGATTAGCAACAGGGTTAGAAACTTTAATTGGTCAATTATATTTTGATAATAAACATGATAGAATTAAAGAAATAATGAATTTTATAATAGGAGAATAATATGAAGGTATTTGGTAAAAATGTATTTAATGAATTAAAAGAAAATCCTAGTAATATTAAGAAAGTTTATCTAGCTAAAAATTTTACTGATAAAGAAATAATTAATTATATTAAGGATCATAAAATAAGTTATACAGTTACTGATTTAAAAGTACTTGATGGTATGGTAGAAGGCAAACATCAAGGTATTATTGCTGTTATAGATGATTATGAATATGTTGATGTTAATACTATGTATAATGATAATATTGTAGTTATGTTAGATCATTTAGAAGATCCTCATAACTTTGGAGCTATTATTAGAACTTGTGAATGTGCTGGTATTAAATCAATTATTATTCCTAAAGATAGAAGTGTTAGTGTTACTAGTACTGTTATGAAAACTAGTGCTGGAGCATTATCTAATGTTAATATTGCGATGGTAAATAATTTGGTAAGAACAATTGAAGAGTTTAAGGAAAATGGTTTCTTTGTATATGCAGCAGATATGGATGGAGAAAACTATAAAGACGTTTCTTATTCTGATAAGGTACTACTTGTAATAGGTAGTGAAGGTAATGGAGTAGGAAGATTAGTAAAAGAGAATTGTGATCAAATTCTAGCTATTCCTCAATATGGACATGTTAATAGTTTAAATGCATCAGTAGCAGCTGCAATACTTATATATGGAATTGTTAATAAGTAGAGGTGAATATGGACTTTACTGATGATAAATTAATTGAATTAGCAAGAGAAAATGATGACAATGCTAAAGATTTATTATTTCAAAAGTACAAATATATTATAGATACTGAAATACATAAGTATTTAAATATATCTCATAAATTTGGAATAGATTATAATGAATTGCATCAAGAAGCAGATGTTGGATTTTCTGATGCTTTAGTAAGTTATAGAATAGATAAGGAAATGGCTTTACCTAGTTTTATTACTTTATGTGTAGATAGAAGAATAAGAACTTTCATTAGAAGATTTACAACTAATAAGAATAAGATAATGAATGAAACATTAAGTTTAGAATATATATATGACAAGACTTCATCTCCTTTAAGTGAATTAATTAGTGATAATAATGAAAATAATCCTTTAGATAATATGGTAAAGGAAGAGCACTTAAAAGAGTTAACTGATAATATATATAAAGCTTTATCTAATTCAGAAAAAGAAGTATATGATTTAATGATTAGTGGCTTAAAATATGATGAAATAGCAATTGTTTTAAATAAGAATTTAAAACAAGTAGATAATGCTATTCAAAGAATAAAGATTAAAATTAGTAAAATTTTAGAAAAGATGTGATTTAGTTCGATTTTATCGAACTTTTTTCTTGTTTTTAGTTTTAGAATATGGTATATTCTTATTGAACACGTAAAAGTGTTTTTTAAATACAAAAATTTAGAGGTGGGCTTATGGCTAAAGAAAAGAAAATTAAAGATGTTGAAGTAGAAGAAGTAGAAGAAAAAAACATCAGAAAAAACAGAAAGGTTAAAGACATCGAAAAAGAAGTCGTAGAAGACGACGAAAAAGAACTTGACGAAGAAGTAAAAGAAGAAAAAGGAAAAAAAGAAGGATATTTTGCTGGCGTAAAAAAAGAAATGAAAAAAGTACGTTGGGCAAATGGGGGAGAAGTTCTTAAGAATTCCTTAGCAGTTGTAATATTTGTTTTAGTATTTATTGGATTCTTTGAGCTTGTATATGTTTTGGCTGGATTATTGAAGGAGTGGCTATCATAATGGAAAAAGAGTGGTACGTAGTTAACACGTATAGTGGACATGAAACTAAAGTAAAAGAAAAATTGGAACAAAGAGCTGTTTCAATGGGAATGCAAGATAACATTTTCCGTGTTATTGTTCCTGAAACCACTGAAGTAGAAATTAAAGATGGCGTAAAAAAAGAAAAAGTTAAAAAGATGTTCCCTGGTTATGTTTTAGTAGAGATGATTATGTCTGATGAAGCTTGGTATATTGTTCGTAATACTCCTGGTGTTACTGGATTTATCGGTTCAAGTGGACATAAAGCAAAACCTACACCTTTAATGCCTCAAGAAATAGATCGTATTTTAGCACAACTTGGAATGAGTAGAGTTAATATTGAATCTGAGATGAGTGTTGGAACAAAGGTTACTATCGTAGATGGACCATTCAAAGGTATGAATGGTGTTGTTGATAGTATTGATATGGAAAACAACAGATTAAATGTATTAATAGATTTATTTGGACAAGAAACTCCTGTTGAAGTAGAGTTATTCCAAGTTAATAAATTACAATAATAAAGACAACAAATTGTTGTCTTTTTTTGTTCCAAAATATATAATATGAGTGTATAGTAGGTGATTGTCATATGACAGAATTTGATAATGTAAATGAACCAAAGGAGTATAAACCTGATGTTTCTTCAATAAATGAAAATATTGATGTAGCAGAAAAAGCTTATAAAGCATATATGGAAGAAGTAAGAAAATTACCTAGTAATTTATTAGATGATTTAAATCGTTCATATTTGTCTTTAGAAAGAAGTATTAGTGCTGTACCAAAAGATATCTTACTTAAGTTTGTTAAGGGCTTTGAAGAAATAACTGATAATCTACCTGGTGTTTATTTAAATCAAAACGATTTTGGTAAGAGTAATTACAGTTTTATAATTGAAAAATTAAAAATATATTATGATTTCTTTACAACTGTACCTTATCAAATGATTAATAATGTTTTAGTAGCTTATGATGAGTATTCTAAATATTATAAGTTATTACCAGAAGGTTGCTTAGATGATTTGGTAATGACATATAAGGATTGTAAAAATGTTATATCTAAGTTACCTAATGATGTTATTAAGTCTTTAGGTTATGATAAAGTTAATTCTGTATTCTTAGATAGAGTTTTATTATATCAAGATAGTGAAAACTTATTATTATCTAATCTAAAGAGTGAAGATATATATAATAATGATCGTTATATTATTTCAAGTTCAGATGTTGTAGATGGTCATGTTGTTAATATACCAGCAATGAGTAAAGAAGACTTTGTTAATTTGACTACTAGTTTAGGTAGTGTAGAGAAAGCTAACGAAGTATGTAGAGATTATATTAAAACAATATATAGAAGTGTTGCTAGAGTAAATGAGAATTTAGATAGTGATATTGTTCTATTAAAGAACATGAAAGTTAATATGGAATTATCGCCTATGTTCATAGGTTTAGATGATAATAAGAAGAAAAATATTATGTATATGTTATCTGATCAAATTAGTAAGAGAGTATATTTGGAAAGTACAATGTCTCAAGATTTGAAATATGGTTGGAATCAATTAGATGGTAATCTAGGTTCTAGTTTAGAAGAAAATGATGATACTGATTATTTTACTAAGTATCAAAATATTTCTGAAATAGCTAATAAGTACAATGATTACTTTAAAGATTTACTTCCAATACTACAAATTGTTAGAAAAATTAAGGAAATGGGATATGTTATAAATTAGAGTGCCAAGTAATTGGTACTTTTTTATTAAAAGGACTTGATATTTACATTTACTTATGTTAGTATCTTAGGTGCAATTGTGTGTGTTTTTGCATGCAGTTAGCTTAAGTGGGAGGGAATAAGCGGATTGCCTTTGACCACTTTCGCGAAAAAAATTTTTTAGGAGGTGTTTTTCGTGGCAAAAGAAGCCGTAAAGAAAATCAAGTTACAAATTCCAGCAGGTAAGGCTACTCCAGCACCACCAGTTGGTACTGTTTTAGGACCTGCAGGTATTAATTTACAAGAATTCTGTACAAAATTTAATGATGCAACTAGAGACAAAATGGGAGATATAATCCCAGTTGAAATTAGTCTTTATGAAGATAGAACTTTCGATTTTGTTCTTAAGACTGCTCCAGCTGCTTTCTTAATTAAGAAGGCTGCTAAGATTCAAAAGGGTAGTGCTAAAGGAGCTCACCAAATCGTAGCTACTATTACAAAAGAAGATCTAAAGAATATTGCTGAGACTAAGTTACCAGATTTAAATGCAAATGATATTGAAGCTGCTATGAGAATCGTAGAAGGAACAGCTAGAAATATGGGTGTTGCAGTTAAAGGTGTTAACGATGTTGAGTTAGCTGAAGAAGCTGCTGAAGCTGCTAAAGAAGAAGCTGAACAAGCTAAGAGAGAAGCTAAGTTAGCTGAATTAGAAGCTGAAGCTGCAGCTGAACATGAAGTTGAAGTAATTGGCGAAAAAGCTGATGAAGAAGCTGAAGGATCAGCTGAAGAAAAAACTGAAGAGTAATTTTAAAATATTTATAAATAATCCGCTAATAAACCACAATTAGGAGGTAAAAAAATGGGAAAATCAGGTAAAAAGTATGTGGAAGCTTCTAAAAAAGTAGACAGAAATGTTCAATATACTAAAGAAGAAGCAATTAAATTAGTTAAAGATACTTCTACAACTAAATTTGATAGTACTGTTGAAGTTGCATTTAACTTAAATCTTGATACAAAAAAAGCTGATCAACAATTAAGAGGATCAATGGTATTACCTAATGGAACTGGTAAAGCTAAAAAAGTATTAGTTATCGCTAAAGGAGAAGCTGCAGATGCTGCTAGAGCTGCTGGAGCTGATTATGTTGGCGACACTGATATGATTGAAAAAATGGAAAAAGAAAACTGGTTTGACTTCGATGTTATCGTAGCTGCTCCAGATATGATGGCTCAATTAGGTAAATTAGGACGTGTTTTAGGACCTAAAGGTTTAATGCCAAACCCTAAAACAGGAACTGTTACTATGGATACTAAAAAAGCTGTTACTGATATTAAAAAAGGTATGGTTGAATACAAGACTGATTCATTCGGTAATGTTCATACTATTATCGGTAAAGTTTCATTTGATGAAGCTAAATTATTAGAAAACCTTGAATTTGTATATAGTACAATTGTTAAGGCTAAACCTAGTGTACTAAAAGGTAAATATATCAATAGTATTACTGTATCAAGTACAATGGGTCCTGGTATCAAAGTTGATCAAAATTCTTTTGACAATTAATTGATATTAGAATATAATATGAATTGTTAAAAAAAGCGATTACCCAAAGACAGCAAGTGCACAAATAAATCTTGCCGAGGGAAAGACTTATCAAACACTTATTTTTGTGTATTTTTAAGCTTTCCTTATGGGAAAGCTTTTTGATTATCCTTAAAGGAGGGAAATAATGGCAAGTGCTAAGATTTTAGAAGAAAAGAAAAACGTAGTTGATGAAATTAAATCTAATATCGAAAATAGTGAATCTGTTGTTTTATTTACTTACCAAGGCTTAACAGTTTCTGAATTAAATGAATTAAGAAGAAACTTAATCGATGCTCAAGGAGAAATGAAAGTATACAAGAATACATTATTAAAAAGAGCTTTAGATGATATGAAAATCGACTTAAATGGTTTCTTAGAAGGACCTAACGCAATTGTTTTTGGTAAAGAACTTCTAGAACCAATCAAAGTTATCTCTAAATTTGCTAAAGATCATGAAAAAGCTAACATTACTGTTGGTATTATAAATGGTGCTCCTGCAGATTTAGCTGTACTTAAAGAATATGCATCAATCCCATCAAGAGAAGGCTTACTTACAATGCTTGCTGGTGGTATGATTCAATATGTTAAGGATTTAGCAATTGGATTAAACTTATATGCAGAACAATTAGAAAAATAATTTAGGAAATAGGAAAGGAAAATTTGAAATGGCAAAATTAACAAAAGAAGATTTTATAAGTGCTTTAAAAGAAATGACAATTCTTGAAGTAAAAGAATTAGTTGACGCAATGAAAGAAGAATTTGGAGTAGATCCAAGTGCTGTAGCTGTAGCTGCTGCTCCAGCTGCTGGTGCAGCTGCTGCTGAAGATGATGCTGCTAAAACTGTAGTATTAAAAGATTCAGGAGCTACTAAGATGCAAGTTATTAAACTATTAAAGGAAATTACTGGTTTAGGACTTGTTGAAGCTAAAGCATTAGCTGACAATGGTGGAAATGTTAAAGAAAACGTTCCTGCTAAAGAAGCTGAAGAAATTAAAGCACAATTAGAAGAAGCTGGCGCAACTGTAGAATTAGCTTAATTCTAAGTTAAAATAGAAAGACAACAAGTTGTTGTCTTTTTTCTTTGTACAGAACTGGAAAAATAGGATGAGATGTATTATAATTATATTGTTATATTGGAGGTTTGCAGATTATGAATAATCGTGGTTTCGGTTTACGTGATGAAATTGCTGTTGGAATAATTATGTTCATATTATTATTATTTGTTACTGTACAAATAAGAAAAATGTATTCTGATGTTAATAGCAGTACCTCTAATGGCAATGTGGTTGAAACTCCTCAGGAGGAACCACCTAAAGAAAATGATAATATAGATGTATATTATTATTATGATCTTGAAGATAAAGTTAAAACTGCCAGTTCTTTATATTTATATGATAGAGATATTGATTTAAATAATAAGGTGTTTGTTATTACTTCAGACATGTTAATTGAAAATGGTTATCTTACAGAATTAGTTGATGAAGATAATAATAAATGTACTTCTAACAGTTTAGTTTCAAAAGATAAGTATGATTTTACTATTATAGATGTATTTGTTAAATGTAATAAATACACAACTGATGAACATAAAGGAGAATAGAAATGGAAAATAAGAAGATAGTTACTAAAAAGAAAAAATTCACTTTAAAGAAAGTTAAAAGATTTTTTATAAATTTATTTAAAATGATTGGAGAATTCTTTAAGAACTTATATACAAAGTTCATGGGATTAAAGAAACATATTAGATATATTGTATATGTTTGGGCTGGTGTATTTGTTCTTATTGTTATTTTAATTATTATTAGTGTGTCTGGTAATAGATTTAAAGCTGATTATGTTAAAATAGAAAACAAAGTTAATGATGCAGCACTTAGATATGTTAAAGATAATGAACTTTATCCATTAAGAGCTAATAAATTAGAAGTGTCATTAGATATGCTTAAGGACTTTGGATATATTAGAGAAAGTGAAATCGAAGATTCATCTTGTCGTGGATATGCTAAGGTATATTATGATACAGATACTGATTCTTATACATCTACTCCATATATTAATTGTAGTAAATATACTTCAGAAGGATATAAAGAAAATAAGTAAGCAAAACGCTTACTTTTTTGTTGACAATAAATATATAAAATGTTATATTAATGATGCATTTTAAATTCCGGTTCTATCTAGGTAGAACCTAATTTAATGAAAAGTATGATACACCAGGATGTGTGTATATGGGAGGAGGACAATAATGACAACTATTAATCAATTAGTAAGAAAAAACAGAAAAGATAAAACTAAAAAGAGTAAAAGCCCTGTTTTAAATGTAGGTTTTAATAGTATGGAAAGAAAAGCTACTGTTCAAAATAGTCCACAAAAAAGAGGAGTTTGTACTAAAGTAGGTACTCGTACTCCAAAGAAACCTAACTCAGCTTTAAGAAAATATGCTCGTGTTAGATTATCAAACGGAAGAGAAGTTGATACTTATATTCCAGGTGAAGGACATAATTTACAAGAACATAGCGTAGTACTTGTACGTGGTGGTCGTGTTAAAGACTTAATCGGTGTTCGTTATCACATTATACGTGGTACTTTAGATACTCAAGGTGTTAACAACAGAAAACAAGGCCGTAGTAAATATGGTACTAAGAGACCTAAATAGGATTTATTTATAAATATATATAAAGGAAGGAGAGATATTATATGCGTAAAAGACGTGCAGTAAAAAGAGACGTATTACCAGATCCAATATATAACTCAAAGGTTGTTACTAAATTAATCAACCAAATCATGCAAGATGGTAAAAAGGGAACAGCTGAAAAGATTCTATATGAAGCTTTCGATATGATAAAAGAAAAAACTGGACAAGATCCAATGGAAGTATATGCTAAAGCATTAGAAAACATTAAACCACTTTTAGAAGTTAAATCTAGAAGAGTTGGAGGATCAAATGTTCAAGTTCCTGTTGAAGTTGATGATGAAAGAAGTCAAGCATTAGCATTACGTTGGTTAGTAAACTATGCTCAAACTAGAAACGGAAGAGGAATGGCTAATAATTTAGCACAAGAAATTATGGATGCTGCAAATGGTGTAGGTGGAGCTGTTAAAAAACGTGATGATGTTCACAAAATGGCTGAAGCTAATAAAGCATTTGCTCATTATAGATGGTAGGAGTAAAAGGATATGGCGAGAGATGTTACAATAGATAAAATTCGTAATATTGGTATTATGGCACACATCGATGCTGGTAAAACAACTTTCACTGAGAGAGTTTTATTTCATACTGGTATTACTCATAAAATAGGTGAGACACATGATGGTGAATCACAAATGGACTGGATGGAACAAGAAAAAGAACGTGGTATCACAATTACTAGTGCTGCAACAACTGCTCACTGGAAAGGATATCGTTTAAATATTATTGATACTCCAGGACACGTAGACTTTACTGTTGAAGTTCAAAGATCATTAAGAGTTCTTGATGGATCTATCTGTTTACTTGATGGTAACGCAGGTGTTGAACCTCAATCAGAAACTGTTTGGCGTCAAGCTACTGAATACAAAGTTCCAAGAATGATATTCGTTAATAAAATGGATAAAATTGGTGCTGACTTTGCATTTAGTTTGGATACAATCGGTAAAAGATTAGGTGTTAATTATGCTCCTATTCAATGGCCTATTGGTGCTGAACAAGATTTTAAAGGTATCGTTGACCTTATCGAAAGAAAAGCTTATGAATTCGATAGAACTGATGAACATGAGAATTATAAAGAAATCGAAATTCCTGCCGATTTAAAAGATCTTGTTGAAGAAAAGAGATTAGAATTAGTTGAAAAAGCAGTTGAATTTGATGATGCTTTAATGGAAAAATATTTTGAAGATCCAGATTCTCTAACTGTAGAAGAAATTAAGAGTGCTATCCGTAAGGGAGTACTTCAAGCTAAATTCTTCCCAGTATTATGCGGTAGTGCACTTTCAAATACTGGTGTTAAATTAGCTTTAGATGCTGTTATTGATTACATGCCAGCTCCAACTGATGTTGAAGCTATCGAATGTACTGATAAAAACGGTAACTTAGTTAAACGTCATCCAAGTGATAATGAACCATTTACAGCAATGGCATTCAAAATTATGACTGACCCATTCGTTGGTAGATTAGCATTCTTCAGAGTTTACTCTGGACACTTAACTAGTGGTTCATATATTTTAAATAGTACTAAAGATGTTAAAGAAAGAGTTGGACGTATTCTACAAATGCATGCTAATCAAAGAAAAGAAATCACTGAAGTATGGACTGGTGAAATCGCTGCTTTAGTTGGATTAAAGAATACTACAACTGCTGATACATTATGTGATGAAAAGAATCCAGTAATCATGAATGGTATGGAATTCCCAGAACCAGTTATTGATGAAGCTATTGAACCAAAATCAAAAGCTGATCAAGATAAATTAGGTATTGCTTTACAAAAGCTTGCTGAAGAAGATCCAACATTCAAATATAAAACTGATCCTGAAACAGGACAAACAGTTATTAGTGGTATGGGTGAGCTACACCTAGAAGTATTAGTAAGACGTATGAAAGATGAATTCAGTGTTGAAGCTAATATTGGTAGACCACAAGTTGCTTATCGTGAAACAATAACTCAAATGGGTGAATGTGAAGGTAAATATATTAAACAATCTGGTGGACGTGGACAATATGGACATGTTTGGGTAAGATTTGAACCAAATAAAGATAAAGGTTATGAATTCGTTGATGCTATCGTTGGTGGAGTTGTTCCTCGTGAATATATTCCAGTAACTGATAAAGGATTACAAGAAGCTATGGCTGGTGGAATTCTAGCTGGATATCCAATGGTTGATGTTAAGGCTACATTATTTGATGGTTCTTACCATGATGTTGACTCTAGTGAAATGGCATTCAAAATTGCTGCTAGTTTAGCATTAAAAGAAGCATTAAATAAATGTAAACCTGTATTACTTGAACCTATAATGAAGGTTGAAGTAGTAGTTCCTGAAGAATACATGGGTAATGTTATGGGAGACCTAACAAGTAGACGTGGTAAACCACTTGGTCAAGAATCTCGTGGTAATGCATTAAAAATCGATGCTATGGTTCCACTATCTGAAATGTTCGGATATGCTACATCATTACGTTCAAATTCACAAGGACGTGGAAACTTCACTATGACAATGGATCATTATGAAGAGGTTCCAAAATCTATCGCTGATGAGATTATAAAGAAAAACAGCGCTCAATAAAAATAATACTTGAAAAAGGTTCAAGTGTTAGATAAAATAGTTATGTATAAAAGAGGAGGAAAATATAATGGCTAAAGAAAAATTTGACCGTTCAAAGGCACACGTTAATATTGGTACTATCGGACACGTTGACCATGGTAAAACTACATTAACTGCTGCTATTACAAAATATTTTGGAAAATTCGTTGATTATGCTGATATCGACAAAGCTCCAGAAGAAAGAGAAAGAGGTATTACTATTAATACTGCTCACGTTGAGTATGAGACTGAAACTCGTCACTATGCTCACGTTGACTGCCCAGGCCATGCTGACTACGTTAAAAACATGATCACTGGTGCTGCACAAATGGATGGTGCTATCCTAGTAGTTTCTGCTGCAGATGGACCAATGCCTCAAACTCGTGAACATATCTTACTTGCTAGACAAGTTGGTGTTCCAAAAATCGTTGTTTATATGAACAAATGTGACCAAGTTGATGATGCTGAATTATTAGACTTAGTTGAAATGGAAATTCGTGAATTATTAAACGAATATGATTTTGATGGTGACAATTGTCCTATCATTAGAGGATCAGCTCTTAAAGCTCTTGAAGGAGACGAAGCTGCTGTTCAATCTATTAAAGACTTAATGGCTGCAGTTGATTCTTACATCGATGTTCCAGTTCGTGATACAGACAAACCATTCTTAATGAGTATTGAAGACGTATTTACAATCTCAGGACGTGGTACTGTTGTTACAGGACGTGTTGAACGTGGTGAATTAAAATTAAATGATGAAGTTGAAATCGTTGGTTTAAGACCAACTCAAAAAACTGTTGTTACAGGTATTGAAATGTTCAGAAAATCACTTGATTCTGCTATAGCTGGTGATAATGCTGGTGCATTATTACGTGGTATTTCAAGAGACCAAGTTGAAAGAGGACAAGTTCTAGCTAAACCTGGATCAGTTACTCCACATCATCAATTTAAAGGATCTGTATATGTTCTATCTAAAGAAGAAGGTGGACGTCATACTCCATTCTTTGCAAACTACAGACCACAATTCTATTTCAGAACTACTGACGTTACTGGTGTAATTACTCTACCTGACGGTGTAGATATGGTTATGCCTGGTGATAACGTTGATATGACAGTTGAATTAATAGCTCCAGTTGCACTTGAAAATGGTACTAAATTCTCTATCCGTGAAGGTGGACGTACTGTTGGTGCTGGTGTTGTTACTGAAATTATTAAATAATTAATGTAAAGAATAAAAAGATGAATGTAAATTCATCTTTTTTTTGTTGACTAAAAATTATATAATAAAACTGGTGATTATTATGGAAGGTAGTGCGAAAAGAAAATCTAATACAAATAAAAAAGTATCTTCCATAAAGAAGAAAAAGGTAACTCCTACTGAATTATCTAATGAGGAGTTATTAGAAAAAATACTTGCAAAGAAAAAGAAAACAACGAAAAAAAAGATTGAACCTGTTAAGGTAAAACCAAAATTAACTAAAGAAGAAAAAGCCAAATTAAGTAATGATGAATTGCTTGATTTAATAATGGCCAAAAAGAAGAAAAAGAAAAAAGTTGTTAAGAAAACTACAACTGTTAAGAAACCTAAAGAAGCAGTTGAAGTTAAAACTAAGAAAGAATTACCTGAGACTCAAACTCTGTTTGATAAAAATTTATTAGAAGAAGTACAAAAAGAGTTAGAAGTTAAAAAAGAAGAAATATATGAAAAACAAAGAAATAAAGAACTTATTCATAAACGCTTTGTTAGAATTAGATTAGCAATGATAAGTATTTCTTTTGTAGCTTTATTTATTTTTACTTTAGTCTCTTTAAATAATAATGATCAAATAACTTTTAGTTTAGTTGATAAAATAGATATTTCTGATGTTAAAAAAATAGAAGAAGATAAGATGATTAATTATCAAACTTGTTTAACAAAAGATTATGATGTATCTGAAGAAACAGAATTGATTAACCAAAAGAAAAAAGAAATAACTGATTATTTGGAAAAGAATTATCAAGTTAGAGTGGTATATGAAGATTTAACTTATGGTTATAGTTATAAGTATAAAGAAGATGATGTTGCATATGCTGCAAGTACTATTAAAGCATTAGGAGCATTATATATTTATAAAGAAGCAGCTGCTGGTAATTTAAGTTTGGATGAAACTATGACTTATTTACCAAGATATAGATTAGGCTCTAGTGAAGCAACTAGTAAGTTAAGTTATGGTACTAAAATTACTTTAAGAGATTTAGTTAAGTATGCTGTAACAGTTAGTGATAATTCAGCACATAATATGATAGTTAGTTATATTGGATTCGATAAGTTACAAGAATTTGGTTATAGTTTAGGTGCTCAAAACACTTTAAAAGGTGGAGATAATTTTGGTAATATAACTGCTAATGATGGAGTTATCTATATGAAAGCTGTATATGACTTTATTCAAAATAATGGTGAATTAGGTAAAGAGTTAGAATCTTATTTTATGGAGTCAGATGATAATTATTTAGTATTTGAGGATAAAGGAATTAAAGCTATTACTAAGTATGGTAATTATGATGTCTTCTATCATAATATTGGTGTTGTATATGATGAACATCCTTATGCTATTGCTATTATTACAACAGATGCATATAAAAAACCAGCTGATGAAGTAAAAGATATTAACAATAAAATATATGAATTACATTCATTATATTATAGTAATAGGCAAGAAAGTTGTCGTTTAGAAGTATATGGGGAATAAAAAAAGTATCAATTATTTGATACTTTTTCTTTTCTTTTAAATTCTTTTGATAATTGACCACTATGTTCCATACTTTGATATAGACCTTCATTTATGATTAAGTCATATTCACCAATGTATTCAAATGTTAATGGATTAAATCCTAGTTTGAATTCATCTAATCCTCTATATGGATTTTCTTTAGAGAAGTCTCCAGTTATACCATTTAAATCTAGGTAGTCATAATCATTTTTATATTCTTCTATTAACATGTAATGTAAGAAGTAGTTAGGACAGAACATTTTATAATTTTGATCAAAACCACTTATTAAAATACTTACACGATTTTTATATTTTATTGTAATAGCTCCACCAATATATTTGTCTCTTTGAACTGCTAAACTCTTAGTTGCTTCAACGATGCTATTTTTATAAGTTGTTATTAAGGCATCAGAAGCAAGTTTTCTTGCTAAATTATCTTCACTTTGTTCTTTCATTAGTTTTTCAACTAGTTTAGCATTTCTTTCTTGTTCTTTATCTAAGCTATTTCTTAAATTAATTAAACATTCTTCAAAATTTATTTTAACTAGTAAGATATCAATACTATCACTTTTTCTAAAGGCATTGTAGTAATTGAAGTAGTGATTAATATTTTTATCTTTTTTATTCTTAATAAATTCATATAATATTCTGATACCTTCTAGATCAGATTTTTCTATTCTTAGACCATTTCTAATACTTCTATGAATTTTATTTCTTGTTCTTTTAGAAATAGTTTTTAAGTTAGTATTTTTAAGTACTTGAATAGCATTAAATCTAGGGAACTTAGTTTCAAAACGATATGTTCCTTCTAGTTTTCTAAAGTTTAATCCTTTAAGTGTACTATCAATTATTTGATTTTTATTATATGTAACATATTTTCTTTTATAATCAACAGTTCCGATTGCTATTTCTGGATTAATTTTTATAAAAGCAAAGTTTTTATTGTAATATCTTTTCTTTAATAATTTAGTAAACTCTTTTATTAGAGTTGGATTGTAATAATCGATTAGGAATCCTTTAGGAGCATAACCATATCTGTTAAATAATCCCATTCTTTTTGATAAAATTACGGAAGCAGCTACAATGTTATTGTTATCATCAATCATACCAATTAAATCGTAATCATATCCTTCTTCTCCAGCTACTAGAGCATATGTTGATGTTTGATAAAAATTACCTAATGGATGATTTTTAGCATACTCATCGAATTCAAAAATGGATAGATTTCGTAGCTTCATTAGCCACCCCTCCTTTTAAGCAAGAGAGTATTATATCACATCTAAAAAATATTGCAATATATTTATTTATGATTTAAAATTAATAATAGAGGTGGAACGTATGGAAGTTACAGTTAAAAGATTTAGTAAAATGCTACTAGTTTCAATGGCAATGGTTATTTTTGATTTAATGATTGGAGTTGTATTTTTTGTATTCCCTGATTTACCATCAAAAATAAGTATTGTATTATTAGGTAGTCTTATATTAATCCATGGATTATTCTA
Organism: Bacilli bacterium; assembly: GCA_017525015.1. The sequence goes on along the minus strand of JAFXUK010000012.1, from coordinate 8,581 downwards.
TTTAATTAGATATTTCTATGATGGATTAGGAAGTAGATTCTATGCAGTTAATTTGATTACGGGAGTAGCAGCTGTTATATTAGGTTTATTTACTATCTTCTGTCCTTTCGAACCAATTAATGCAGTTGGACCTTTATTTGGAATTTGGATGTTAATTACTGGATGTGAAAAAGGATACTATGGAGTTAAGCTATTTAAAGCTAAAGACGATGTTGCTTCATTAGTTACATTTATTTCTTTATTACTAATAGTAATGGGAATCTTATCAATGTTTAATCCATTTAATACATTCATGTTAAATACTAGATTAATAGGTATATTCCTAGTGTGTTATGCTTTATTTGAAATTATGGTTTCTCGTCTATTCTTAGGTAGAGGAAAAGAAGCATTGAAATTATTTGATAATTAGGCTTGAAAAAGCCTTTTTTTCTTGATTTATTATTTATAATATGTTAAATTATATGTCAGAACGGATGTGATATTCATGGAAATAGCACTATTAATAGTTTCAGCATTGTTAATTGCTTTAGTTTTATTACAAAGTAATAAAGCTAGTGATGCAAGTCAAATTATCAGTGGTGGTAATGCTGAGTTGTTTCAAAATCAAAAAGAACGTGGAACAGAATTATTAATTACAAGAATGACAGTAGTTTTAATTGCAGTTTTTATGATTATTTCATATATTATGTTTGTTAAGTAGTCCTTACGGACTTTTTTTTTGGCTTCAAATATGTTATATTTAATAGTAGGTTAGTATGCTAAAAAGGGATTCTAGGTGATATAGATGAGAGAAAGAATTTTAGAGTTATTAGAAAATATTCATGAAGCTAAAGAAACTATGGAGATTAATGACTTATTAGGTTTAACTACAGCTGAAGAATACAGAGAATTACAGGATACTTTAAATCAATTAGTAGATGAATATTTAGTCTTTTATACTAAAAAAGGTAAATATATCTTATTAAAGAATTGTCCTGGAATTGTTATTGGTAAGCTATCTGTTAATAAAAAAGGTTTTGGTTTTATTATCTTAGATAAGGAAGACGATATCTATGTTGATGAAAAGAACATGCATGATGCTATTAATGATGATATCGTTTTAGCGGAGGTATTTACTTCTGGAGTTAGAAAAGAAGCTAAGATAGTAAGAGTTATTAAAAGAGAACTTAAAGATTTAGTTGGTGAGATAGTCTTTGATGATAGTGGAAGATGTTTTGCTAATCTAACTGATGATAAAAGAGATATTGTTATTGAATTAACTAAAGATAGTACTAAGGACTGTGTTGAAGGTCATAGAGTATTAGTTAAGGTAATTAAGGAATTAGGTAGAAATAAGTATTTAGGTGAAGTATTAAAAATTATTGGTCATAAGAATGATCCTGGTACTGATATTTTAACTATTGCCTATAAACATGGTATATATGAAAATTTCTCTGATGAAGTAGAAAAGGAATTATTAGATATTCCTAATGAAGTATCAGAGAAAGAATTAAAGAATCGTAAAGATTTAACTGATTTAACTATTTTTACTATAGATGGCGATGATACTAAAGATATCGATGACGCTATTAGTATTAAAAAGTTAGATAATGGTAATTATGAATTAGGTGTTCATATTGCTGATGTATCTAATTATGTTAAAGAGAATACTGCTTTAGGAGATGCTGCTTATGATAGAGGTACTTCTTCTTATTTAGCAGATACAGTTATTCCAATGATTCCTCATAAATTATCAAATGGTATTTGTTCTTTAAACGAAGGAGTTATTAGATTAACAATGTCTTGTGTTATGGAAATTGATAATAAAGGACATGTTGTTAACTATGATATTTTCCCTAGTTATATTAAGAGTAGAAAAAAGATGACTTATAAAAAGGTTAATGATATTATAGTACGAGGAATTGTTCCAGAAGGCTATGAAGATTTTAAAGATGATTTATTATTAATGAATGAATTACATCTTATCTTGAGAAAAGAAAGAAATAGTCGTGGTTATATCAATTTCGATTTAGATGAAGCTAAGATTATCCAAGATGAAAATGGAAAAGCTATTGATGTTGTTAAAAGAATTCGTGAAGAAGGCGAAATGTTAATTGAGGACTTCATGATAACTGCTAATGAAACAGTAGCTCAACATATATATAATATGGATTTACCATTTATATATCGTGTCCATGATGTTCCTAAACCTGATAAGATTGAAGATTTCTTAACATTAGTTAAGTTACTTGGATATAAGTTACATGGTAATTTCAATTCTTTAACTCCTAAGTCAATGCAATTGATTCTTGATCAATTAAAGGATAAGAAAGAATTTGAAATATTATCAAGTTTATTACTTAGAAGTATGAGAAAGGCTGAATATAGTAAAGATAATATTGGTCACTTTGGTTTAGCTAGTAGAGCATATACACATTTTACTAGTCCAATCAGACGTTTCCCAGATTTAACTGTTCATAGATTACTAAAAAAATATTTAGTAGAACAAGATATGTCTATGACTACTATTCAAACTTTAGAACATACTTTAGTTGAAATAGCTCAACATTCTTCTGAAAGAGAAGTAGCAGCAGTAGATGCTGAAAGAGATGTTGACGATATGAAAATGGCTGAATATATGGAAGATCATATTGGCGAAGAGTTTGAAGGTGTTATTGATACAATTACAAACTTTGGATTCTTTGTTCAATTACCAAACTTGATTGAAGGTTTAGTACATGTTCAAACATTGAAAGGTGATTATTTCACATATGTTCCAGATTTACTAGCTATGATTGGTAAATCTACTAAGAAGCAATATCGTTTAGGGGATAAGGTTCGAGTTAAATGTGTAGGAGCATCAAAAGAGAATTCTATGATAGACTTTGAACTTGTAAAGGTTGATGAAGATGGAAATAAAAAACAAGAAAGCTAATTTTGATTACTTTATAGAAGAAACTATTGAATGTGGAATAGAGTTAAAAGGAACAGAGATTAAATCTTTAAGAAAAGGTTCTGGAGATTTAAAAGATACTTTTGCTGTTATTAAACACGGTGAAGTTTATCTTCTTAATATGTATATTGCTAAATATGAGGAAGGTAATCAATTTAATCATGATGAAAGAAGAACTAGAAGACTTCTTCTTCATAAAAAAGAAATTAAAAAATTAGAAGAAAAGGTTTCTAGAGAAGGTTATAGTTTAGTACCTGTTAAGGCTTATTTAAAAGATAATAGAGTTAAAATATTATTAGGTGTAGGCCGTGGTAAGAAGAACTATGATAAGAGAGAAACTATAAAAGAAAGAGACTTGAAAAGAGAGGCTCAAAGAATAAGTAACAGATAATTACTTATTCTTTTTTTATGTAGGGGGTGTTAATTCTTTTATTTTTTTGATATAATTAGAAACGTACAAAGGAGGCAGAAAAATGAATTTTTCTACTGTATGGTCAATTTTTACAAAGATTATAGACATATGTATCGTATGGTTCATGGTTTACTATATATTAAAAAATGTTAAAAACAACGTTAAGATGGTATTAATTGTTAAAGGTGTTATTATCGTCTTAGTTGTTAAGTTAGTTAGTGATTGGTTAAATCTATATACGGTTGGAGTTATCCTTCAATACGTATTTGAATGGGGACCTATTGCTATTATTGTTTTATTCCAACCAGAAATCAGAAGTTTCTTGGAAACAATTGGAAGAACACAATTATTAGGAAGACATAAAGTATTAACAGTTGAGGAAAGAGAAAAAGTTGTTTTCGAAATTATGGATGCTGTTGAATACTTAAAGAAAAACAAGATTGGTGCTTTAATGGTAATTGAAAGAGATGTTTCTTTACAAGAATATATTGCTCCAGCTACAAAGATATATGCTGATTTAACTAGTCCATTATTGGGAACTATCTTCTTCCCTAATAGTCCACTTCATGATGGTGGTGTTATTATTCAAGGAGATAGAATCACATGTGCAGGAGCTGTATTTAAAACTAGTATGGATCCTAATTTAAATAAAAAGTTGGGAACTAGACATAGAGCAGCATTAGGTATTGCTGAAGAGAGTGATGCAGTTGCATTAGTTGTTTCAGAAGAAACAGGAAGACTTTCTATAGCAGTTGATCATGAAATTCATTATAACTTAAGTACTGATGAATTTAGAATGATGCTTGTTGAAGAATTAAAACCAAAGACAGAATTGTTCTATGATGCTGATAATGTTGAAGGTGAAGGTGATATTGATGAAAAATAAGAAAAACGGTAAAGCCTTTAAAAACTTCTTCAAAAACATATATAAAGTAATTGATAAGTTAATTGTTACTCCTATTAGTACTTTAGTATATAAGATACAAAGTAGATTAGGAAAAGATAATAAATTAGAAAAGATATTAAATAGACCTAATGTTCTATTATATATATCACTAGTATTTGCTGTATTAATCTTCTTTATAGTAGATGGTAAAGCAACACAACTAGTTGGTAATAATGCAGAATTCTTAACAGATATTCCTGTAAGAGTTATTTATAATAGTAGTGCATATGTTATTGAAGGTGTTCCAGAAACTGTAGATATGACTTTAATAGGTCGTAAAGGTGATTTATATTTAGCAAGACAATTAGGTGATAATGAAGTAGTTCTTAACTTAGAGAACTATGATGCTAATGATGGAACAGTAAGAGTTAAGGTAACATATAATAAGATTATTAATAATATTGACTATAAAATAGATCCTGAATATATAACAGTTAAGATTAAAGAAAAAGTTAGTGAAAATAAAACAGTTGTTTATGATTTATTAAATCAAGATGGATTAGATCCTAAACTAAGTGTTAAATCAGTAACATTATCTAAATCAGATGTTATAGTTAGAGGTTCTAAAGAAAATATTGATAATATAGCTAGTATTAAAGCTTTAGTAGATTTAAGTAATGAAGATTTCGTTAAAGCAGGAAGTTATAATGTTGATAATTTGAAATTAGTTGCTTATGGTTCAAATGGTGAGTTAATAACTAATGTTGAAATTGTTGCAACGAACATTTCTGCTACAGTTGTTCTTGATTCTAACTCTAAGAAAGTTCCTGTTAGAATTCAAACTACTGGATCACTTGTAAGTGGTAAAGCTATTTCATCTATTACAATAAATGGTAAGAATGCTACAGAATTTGAAACTACTATTTATGGTGATGAAGAAGCACTTGCTAATGTTGATTATTTAAATGTATCAATAGATATTAACCAATTAGGTAATAGTGGAAGTAAAACTTCATCAGTTACATTCCCTAAACCATCTGGTGTAAGATATATTGAAAATGAAAGTGTAACATTAGTACTTAACTTTGGTGAGGCTAAACAAAGAACTATTACAATAAAGAGAATTAATACTCGTAATACACCGAATGGTTTAACAGCTAACTTACTGGAAGAGGAAGATGAAACTGTTGATGTTCAAGTTATTGGTGTTGAGTCAGTAATTAATTCTATAGATGAATCTAGTATTACAGCATATGTTGATTTAACTGGATATAGTGCTGGTAAGTATTCTATACCTGTTAAGGTAGAAGGTACTGATTCTAGATTACAATATGTTGTATCTAAAAATATTCAAATAGTTTTATCAAAAGCTAGAGATTAAGAGAATTCTTAAAGAGTTCTCTTTTTATTTGTTTGAATAAATCTATTATTGTGTTATAATAACCATTAGGTGGTTTGTATGGAAAAAAATAAAAAAGCAAAGAATAAAATTAAATACAATACAGGGGAAACAGAAGAAATCAAAAATTTGGTAGTTGTTATATTAGTAGTTGCTCTAATAGTAGCAGGTTTATATTTAGTTACTAGAGCATTTGTAACAAAAGATTTATTTAAGAAGAAAGAGGAAGAAGCTGAAATAGTAACTCCTGGAGAAATTTCTTATGACACTATAGTAATGGGTCAAATATTCCAAATGGATCAATATCCAGAATACTATGTTGCAATTTATAAACAATCTGATGTTCAAAACAAAATTAATATGGAAGATTTAGTAATTGATTATTATGAAAAGAAAAATCATTTACATGTTTATACTGTAGACTTAGATAATGAAACATTCAATGGTGCTTATTACGATCCTGAGAATGTTAATGTTAATGCTCAAACTTTAGCAGAGATGAAGGTTGGTGATATTACTTTATTACATATTAAGAAAGGTAAAGTAGTAGATTACATCGTAGATTATGCTAAGATGAAGAAGGCATTAGGTTTATAATCTAATAAATAAAAGTTTAACTTTATAGTGTTAAACTTTTTTTCTTTGTGATATTATACATAGGAAGGTGATACTATGGCTAAAAAAGAAAAAGAAGAAAAAAAGGAAAAGGTATCAACAAAGAAAACAGTAAGTAAAAAAACATCAACGAAAAAATCAACAACTAAAAAAGCTACTCCTAAAAAGAAAGTAGTTCCTGAAGTAGTTGAAGTACCAGAAGAGAAGAAAAGAAATACTGTTTTTGGAAGAATAGATAAAAAATATGAACTTGATATATTAGATATAATGATTGTTATAGTTATTACAGCAATAGCGTCATGTGTATTAACTGGATTTATTTTAAATGTTCAATTTAGAAAAATGAATCCTACATACAGTTTGAATTTATCTAAGGATGAAAATATTAAAGAGTTATTAGATGTTTATTCAGAAGTAATTACAAATTATTATCAAGAAGTAGATAAAAAGGGTATGGTAGAAGCAGGAATAAATGGAATGTTAAAGTTCCTTGGAGATAATTATTCTATATATATGAATTCTAGTGCTGCAGAAGATTTAAATGAAACTTTGGAAAATACTTATGAAGGTATCGGAATAGTTACAACTAATAATGTTGTTTATCATGTTTATGATAATACTCCAGCTAGTAAAGCGGGAATAAAAGAAGACGATGTTATTATTAAAGTTAATGGTGTAGATATCTCTGAAGAAAATTTTGAACAAATATCTGTCTTAGTTCAAAACAATGATGGAACTAATGAGATTGTTGTTAAAAGAGATGATAAAGAATTAACATTTAATGTAGAAAAAGCTACAGTAACAGTTCCAGTTGTTTCTTCAAGAATAATTGATATGGATAAAAAGAAGATTGGATATATTTCACTAAGTTCATTCTCATCACATGCTACTGAAGAATTTACTACTGATTTAGCTAAGCTTGAAGAAGATGATATAGATTCCTTAATAATAGATTTAAGAGGTAATACTGGTGGTTATTTAAATCAAGCTAAAAGTATTGCTAGTATCTTCTTGGAAAAAGGGAAGATAATTTATAGCCTTGAAAATAAAGATAAGACTGAATTAGTAAAAGATGAAACGTCTGAGAAAAGAAAATATAAAGTAGTTATCCTAGTTAATGGTAGTACTGCTTCAGCATCTGAAGTATTAACTGCGGCTTTAAAGGATAGTTATGGAGCAACAATTGTTGGTAAGAAAACCTTTGGTAAAGGTAAAGTTCAAAATACAAATAATTATGGTGATGGTTCAATGCTTAAATATACTACTGCTAAATGGTTAAGACCTAATGGCGATTGTATAGATGAAGAAGGTATTAAACCTGATTATGAAGTAGATCTAGAATACAAAGGTAATTTAATATATGATAAGCAATTAGATAAAGCTATCGAGTTATTAAAATAGGTTAGTGTATAATAACCTATTTTTGTTTGTTATTTTTTATAAAATAAGATATAATGTTTAGCGAAAGCGGGATTTTATGAAAAATTTAAAAGTAGGAGATAAGCTAAAGCTCTACTGCTATAAGCATGATGGAACTTTAGAACATACTTCTGAGGAGGCCGTAGTATTAGAAAACAATGAAGAGTATTTAGTTTGTGGAAATGGAAGAACTAGAATTACAGAAAAAGATGGTAGAAGTCATATGACTAATGAACCAGCTGTACTCTTCTTTTATAAAGATCATTGGTTTAATATTATTGGTCAACTTAAGAAGTTTGGACTATTCTATTATTGTAATATTGCATCACCTTATATAGTTGATGGTAAATCAATTAAATATATTGATTATGATTTAGATTTAAGAGTATTCCCTGATGGAGGTTTTAGAGTATTAGATAGAAATGAGTATAATTACCATAAGAAGATTATGCATTATACTGATGAAATTGATAATATTGTGAAATCAGAATTATCATTATTAATTGAGATGAAAAGGAAAAATGAAGGGCCTTTTAAAGAAGGAATCGTAGATAAGTATTACGATATATACGAAAAGATAAAAAAAAGTTAAGAAATTAACTTTTTTTATTGCATTTACATTTTATTTGTTATATACTGAAAAAGATGTTTCGAAAAAGTGTAAACATCAATTATTGAACCTAGAAAAATAGTAAGATTGTCAAGTAAAGAAAAATATTTGAAAAATGTCAAAAAAAAGTTGACAACTTCTGAAGGGTTTGATATATTACTAATGCAAACCCAAAAAGGGTCTGCGAAAATGATCTTTGAAAACTAAGTAAAAAAGTCAAATTGAGTAGCTTTGTGATCAAAATTCAAATTATGAGAATTTAATATAAAATTCTTTTTTAATGAGAGTTTGATCCTGGCTCAGGATGA
>JAFXUK010000011.1 GCA_017525015.1 Bacilli bacterium | reverse complement strand
TTCATCGGATTTAGCGACTTTTCTTAATTCACTAATAATAGTTAACCACCCACGAATAAAAGCTCGTTTTAAGCCTTCTATCGTTTCGATGATTAATGTATCACTTGCTCCTAATGATATTAGTTTCTTTTGTGTCCTATCACATAGGTCTTGTACCATACGCTTGGCATACCACTTTTGCCAACCATACAACATTGCTTTATTTAACAACTCTAATAATTCAGTATTTGCTGTTTCAACTGCTAACGCTAATTGATCATCCATAGCTCACCACTAGAAATTATTAAACTGAACATTCACATCCTGTGCTTGTTGTTCCTTTAATATATCCTGGTATAATTGGTCTACTTCGGCTTCAGTCAAGTCAGGATTAACTCTTCTTATTGCTTCCTTTCTTGATATCAAGCCATTTTCTAATTGCTGAATTACTAAAGATGTGTTCTTGCTTGGATTTAATATTGATGACATAGACCAACGAATTGCAACTGGCTTTGGTAAACCTAAAGCTTCAACTATACATTCTAGTAATTGATTTACTTTTCTTTGGTTTATGTTTCTAAAATTATTGACTGTATTTGCTGTGATATCAGTCATTGCATTTATTTCATCATCAGTTCTTTGACCACTAACTAATAATCTTGGATCATAGTCTAAAACTGAAATACCAACTGAAGCACATAATCTTGCAATGTCATTGTCAATTTGTTGAATCCATTGTTCTGAACGAATATCGAATTGGATATTGCTTGGCTTTGAATCTTCCATTTTAAGGCTTGGATAAGGCATTACAATCGGATTCTTGTAGTGTGAGCTTCCAAGTGTTCTTAATGTATGGCTTCCCATAATATCTTGTGTTTGGTAGCCTACACCATTCATCTTACCAAATTCAGGTATTAGGATTTGTCCTCTACCAACTTCCTTTTCAACTTCTTTTCCAGTAATTGATGTATCAACAACAAGAGCGTTATCTACTGCATCAACAAACATTGCTTCTGGAATATCACTATCAGGGAATTTTGAATTTGTTTCAGTATATTTGATGTCATACACACCTAAATCACTAAAAGTTAATTCTTGCTCAATATTGAACTTGATATTTGGATATGCATTAATAATACTTGCTGGGATTTCCTTTACATTATCTAATTCAACGTTCTTGGCATCCTTCTTGCTTTCCATAGCATAAATGGATTTCATTACAACTACCTTTTGATATGGCTTTAAAATCCATTCGCCTGTTGCTTCATCTTTTTTCTTCTTGAAATATCTATGCTCGCATACTGTAAATTCAAGTCCTGCAACATCACCATTGTGATTAGATAAATACAACCACGCTTCCCTTATATTCTTCTTATCATCAAACCTAATCTTATGTCTGAATAGGTTATATGTTAAAAGTGAAATATTAGAGCTATTTTCAGCCTTATAAACTGCTATAACTGAACGACCAGTAGATGCTGCTTCTCTAAATGCTTTATTTAAAATATCACTGAAATAATCTTTATTTAGTTGCTGTTCTAATTCAATTTCAGGTATATCAGTTTGGTAATAAACTCTACCTACAGTCTTTGAAACTAAAATATTTAATAGTCTAGGTGCTACACCACTTCTTAAATATCTCAAGTTAATTGATGGTACGAAGCCACTAGCAAACTCTGAAGCAGTTTGATTATTAAATACTGCTAACTGCTCTACACCCTCATACATTGCATAGAACGTTCTTATATCTACTTTGGCTACTCTATTACTTGCTCCTACGAATGCTCTTAACGATTCGGGCAAGTATTTATTTGTCTTTTCATAATCGATAAGAGTGTTGTCTGACATTTACTATACACCTCCATACAAATAATAAATGTAATAGCTTCCATACTTGAAAGCATCTATGCAGTGGTCATTTCCATCCTCTGGTAGATTCTTCTTTAAATCCCAAACCTTATTGTTCAGTTCTACAATGAACATATCAGTTTTTCCTAGTACCTCTTTAGGATTTAACGGATTACGATATCCTGCATCTATTATGTAAAAGTATTCATCCTTTCCTATGATACTTTTAACTCTTTGTGTGTCCTTTAAGATATCTTTCTTCTCTACTGGTGCAGCAGTAAATGGTGTATTGAGATTTATCTCATATATCAAGTCTTGTGTTATTGCTGCTGAATCGCCTATAATTTGAACGATGTTCGTAATGTTGATACCAAATACAGGTAACCAGTAATCAAGCCATTTAGCAATGTTTTGAGCTTGTATAGAGTTCGCATTGCTTCCGACCTTTGGTAGATAATAAAAAGATGGTATTACAAGTAATCTTCCTGCAGTTGTAATTAGCATTGTTACTAATGCTGTGGCATCATTATTTAAACCACTATCCAAACCACATATAACTCTTGAAACCATCTCGTTTGGTAGATACTTAAAGTTTTCAAATGGGATTATCTTTTCATCCGTAAACTCTTCGAATACTAATCCCTCACTTCTTCCTCTTAATCCTAGTATCTTATTTTTGTACTGCTTTGAATTAGGAGGAACTGAATCAATTATTTGTTGTTTCTTCTCTTCACTTAAGGCTGCATTGTCATTCATTGTGAAGTACCAATGAATATAGCCTTCTTTTGCTTGACCTGAATATAATTGATTAAGCAATTCACTTGGATAATCTTTTTCATATTCCTTTAATGGTCTTGCATGATTTATAAACTCACTATAGATTGGCATATTAGGATCATCTGGATTTAGTGTCATCATCCAATAATCTCTACGCATAGATAATTCTCTTAAGAAATCTATGTTAGCAATGTTGGCTTCATCTACTGCAACTATTCCGTATTGATTACCTAGTATGTCCTTCCATTTAGTGGTATCAGAATAACCAGCACAATAAATTATCCTATCTTCTTCTCTAGTCTTACCATAAACAATTATGTGTGCTAGTCTTATGTCACCATAGCCATTAGGCTTGTATTCGACCTTATAACCAAGTTGGCTTGCTATATCTAGTATTCCGTTCTCTTTAACTATAATACTTGATTCTAGCTTACCCATTGTATAGCCACACAGTAAATGTAATTTCTTTTTTGATAAGGCTACTAATAGAATAAATTTAAGTCCGATTCCTATTGTTGTCTTTCCTGCACTTGTTTGTCCTTCTAGCACTTCAGTATATATATGCTGTTCTTCGATGTCTAGTAATGAAACAAATGCTTTGAACTTATCACTTAACTTAATCACTTTTTCATCAGCTCATTTGCTATGTCCTTCGCAGTAATGATATTTACATCACTTTCGACATTGGCTTTTATTTCAGCCTTTACTTCATTTACATTGAATCCACACATGGCAGATAAATTTTTGACTGCATCATTGATCGCTCGGAAATCATAATACTTATTTCCTGTTGGAACGAATTTGCCTTCTCGATTCATCTTCATTTCAGGCTGTCCTTCTTGAGCTTTATTTAAAACCCATAATTGTTTTTCTATCAGTTGCTCTCTTGAGATTTTATACTCTTGGACTATTTCAGCTTTTAGTTCTTCTACACGCTTCTGAATGTCAATATTTGCAAAGAGCTTGCTACCCAAAGTTCGAGCTGAATCATAGTTCTCACAACTATAGGCTCTTTGGTAAGCCAATGTTTTATTTAATGTTTGAACATATTCTCTACAGAATTTTTCTTGTTTAGCTGTTAGCTTATGTTCTTTTTCTAGTTTTTCAATTTCTTCCATATATATTGGCTCACTTCCTTTCACTTGAATTAATTATTTATTGATTAAAAAAAGAAAATTAATATAAAAGAAAAAGCCATTGAGTAAACAATGACCTTTTCCCAGAAAAAATATATTAATAAGGAGGTATCTAAATTATAAAATTAAGAAACAAATTAAGGCTAGTCTTTTTAATATCATCATTGGGGGATTTAATGACTTTGACTTTTTTATTAGGTATATTTATTTGAGTTTATTTATTTTTTAAATTGGTAATAATATGAAAGTATTATCGTTTTTTAAAACTAGCCTTTGTTTCTTTTAAAGGAGAGTTGTAATATGTATATGCCTTATATTACATTTACATTATATTACACAATATAGGGGAACAAATGGGAACAATTTACTTTTTTTTATTGATATATTGATTTAGTAGTTCCGTTAAGAATCTTGTTCCTCTTTTTCTATATACTTGAACAGTTCCATTTGAATAATAGTAATCTTCACTTATTGTTGTCATGGATTCACATTTCAAATACATCCTGGTTAGAATTATTTGGTGTTGAGGATTAGGAACTAACTCTATAAAGTCTTTCACTATCTTTGTACTTTCAGTAAGTGATTTCTCAAGTAGTAGTGATTCATTTAATTTGTCTTGTAGAGCTTCCTTTAGTTCTAGCATCTTGATTTGTCTTAATTCGACATTGTTTATTTTCCCTCCTGTGTTCTTTCCAGTTTCTGAAATACTAGATAATGGATCAGTTCCTACATAGGCTCTTTTTAGGTCATCTAAATCCTCAATGATTTTCTTTCTTTCGTTTCTAATTTCTACCTCTTTGTACTTGATTGCTCTTATGTGTTGGAAGAGCTTTATAATATATTCTTGAGTATTATTACTAATATCTTCTATATTACACTTAATATTTATTAATATATATTTAATTATATTATCAAGTAATATAGTATTATTATTTATTATCTTGCTGATGTCTTTTTCTTTATTTGTCATATTTTACTTTACTGCTCCCCATAGTTCCTATTTAGTTCTTCAACATATTTGTAGTACCATTCTTTTTGTGTCTTTGTTAGTTTCTCGTTTTTAACGATTTTTAAATGATACTTGAAATACCTTTCGGCATTTTTCTTAAACTCTCTTAAATCCTTTATTTCAGAGCTTAAATCATCTATCTTGGCTTTACGCTTGTTTGCTATTGTGTTCGGATTCTTGAAATCCCAATCTACAAAACCATAGGCTTTGAGATATTTGACTTTGACATATTTTACAGGAATATCTATACAATAGTACCCATTGAATTGAATATAGCTCCTTAACCAAGTTTCATCCTTTTGCTGCATGATGGTGTGTATTTGGTCATCTATCATCTTGCTGTATGGATTGTAGCCTTTGCATTCTACAATTTCCCAATGGTCTTGATACTGAACTATAAAATCTGGTGTGTAGCTTCTTTTACCTACGAAATTGGGAATTTGTTTCGGATGATATATAAATCTTAAAATGTCAGTTCTTTCTTCTAGGTATTTATAGTATTCTACTTCTAGTTCTGAATCAAAAGTGATTCCGTTATAATTTACTTTAGGCATTATCTTAATTCCTCCAATACCCTTTTTATATCTTCTCTTACTTCTTTCTTTGTGTTCTTCCCACCGACTGCTAGATCATTCATCCAATGCTCTAATCTATGTTGTACTACTAAATCAAATAACCTAGCTTTGTGATACATCTCGGTAAGTGTATTATAGACATCTTGCTCGGCTGCAATCTTAACAGCCTTATCGGTTATGTCCTGGATAAAATTGTTTACTGCTGCAGGATGTTCTTTTTGTTCTACTGCAATTCTTTTCTTTATCTCTTCATCAGAGATTTTGTTAGCACTAAAATCATGTGCTAGATATTTATAACTTCCCATTTGGTTTTAGCTCCTTTTCCAATTCATAAGCCACATAATGATTTCAGGAATTTCCTCTAGTGGCTTGTTATTATATTTACTTAATAAATAATAGTAATAAATAAATAGAGATATAACTAATATCAGTAGTATTAACCACATAGATATTAATAATGCTCTTTTAAGTAGTATTTTCTTTCTTCTTATTCTTGCGAGTTCTTGCATTTAAAATTCCTCTTTATCTTAATTGTTTTTGCATATTGGCAATATATTTTCCCCTTTTTTTCCTACATTGTTTCATACTATGAATATATTTACAATTAATGAAATAAGCATATAATTGTATTTCTAAACCAACAAAAGTATTTTTGGCTATGTTGTATTTCTTTCTAGTTATCTTATTCACTCTTATCTTCCTTTCGCTGCCAAGAAAACAATACCTAGTATAGCAGATACAGCTGCTATTGTGATTAGTAATGCTCTACTAGTAAATATAATTAAATCTTCTTCATCTTTAATGATTATTAAATTAACAACTAATATTATTGATATTGCTACTAATACTAAACCCATTATTTTTAATGTAATCTTCTCAAACATCTCTATAATCCCTTTCTGTCATCTACAACAGGCTCACCATATAAATCACCTATAAAGTAGTGTTTATTTAGTTCTAGTCCTTTTGGTAAATCATCATATATCATTATTTCACTTGTTGTTCCATCTTCGTAGAAAAAAGTCATTTTGTAATGTTCTTCTTCGTTTACTGAATCATAATATTCTTCTATCTTAAATTCTAGTGGTTTAGGCATTTTTCTCATTCCTTTCTAATTTTGCTTTAATGCTTTTTAATATTTCTAGTTCTTCTTTATAAACTGCACTATCATCTATTCTAACTTTGGCATTTATTGTTGGCAGATTATACTCGACAGGATTATTAATTTTATCTTCAACTGCTTTTATTTTATTGTTGATATAATCTAATTCTTTACTCATTTAATCATTCCCCTTAATACTTTCTTTCTAAGCAAAATAGTTTGTTCTTTATTTGCTATTCTACACATTTCTAGTGGACTTACAGGGATTAGAATAGTTATATCACTTGGGTTATAAAAACAATATTCCCAACGATTAACACTAACTCTCATCATATTTTTAGGTGCATTTGTTAATGGTTTAGTACCTAACATACCTCCACCCATATCTATTATTGAGTAATACTCGCTTAATTCCTTTGGCTTATCAAATCTATGTAAGTTCTTAATGTGGATTGCATAGCCATTTTCAAACCCTAAATAATTACTTAATTCATATTTTTGTAAGCAACTTTTTTTTAATAAGGCTTCTTGTCCTTCATCAAAAACATCATAACTTTTTAATGTATAAAAATGTTCTACATAACCATCTCTAGCATCTTCAAAATTATCTTCAAAGATTTCCTCAACTTCATAATTACATTCTGCAACGACTTTGCCGTTAAGAACATAGTCTTTCTTTGGAATAATATTAAATTCACTACCATTGTCTAAATAGTAATCTTTGTCTTTTATGCTTTTTCTTAAAGATAATTTTCCCTTTGTGCAATATAATAATAGTCTCACTCCAACCACCTCTTTAATAAATCAAATTCTTCTTGCGTAAGTTGTCTATTTGGTTTATTTTTAAGTCCACTATTATGTTGCTCTACATTATCACATAGCATTAACATAAATGTATCAACATCTTTTTCCTTGATAATGTTTAACACTTTTTCTTGCTCTTGTGCTTTGATTAAGGCTTGTTTGATAGTATAAAACTCGTTTGTGTTATCAAGATATTGTGTTTCACTAATTTCGCTCTTTATTTCATAAACATAGGTATCAATGCTTCTATGAAATTGCATACTATCTATTTCTTTCAAACACTCTAACGCTTGACTAGGCTTTGCTTCCTTAATTGCTTTTAACTCAAGTAAAGCATTGTTTACAATATCAATTTCTTCTTTTAATGGATTCTCAACATATTCACTACCCATATCGTGTATGATTTCTTCGTTATAATGGCATATAGTAATCCACGCTTCTTCTAATTTTTTATTCATTGTGCTTACCTTCCTCATAAATATCTTCTAATTTTCCTAACCTTAAATAAGGTTTACAACTATCTAAATCTAATGTGGTATTCTTGTAGTTTCTATCAGTTAGTCTACCTTTAGATAATATTTGTTCATATTTGTTTAGTCTTTGTAAGGCTTGTTTGATAATGTCGAATTTCTCACTAGGTATATATTTCGATAATAGATATTCATTATCATTTTGTTTAGCTACATATTCTAAATCTTTTAACTTATTTTCTATATATTCCAACGCCTCACTAGGATTAGAATTATCAATCTGTTCTAAACGTTGTAAGGCTGATTCAACTATCTCAATGTTTTTTGTTGCTCTTTTAAAAACATATTCAGTATCATCTTCAGTGTTAAGTCTATTAAATGCTTCTAAATATTCTTTACTCATTATCTTTCTTCACCACTTTCATAAATACACCATTAAAAGCATAATCAATTCTAATGATAATATATCCTTTTTCTAAAAATTCTTTTTGAACGCTTTGTAAATCGCTTTCGTGGAATATTTCTATTAACAATTCATCTTCATTTTCACATTTCCAAATTATATAATTACTCATTATCTTCTACCTCAACTTTATCAAATGGCACATATCTTTTACCCCAAGACTTATTTTTATTTTCCACGCAGATTTCATAACATAATATATAATTATCTTTATATACTACATCATACTCATCACAAGTAAAAGGTTGATAATAAACACTTGGATAGATAGTTGTATGTATTTTCTTTTTACCACAAATGAATCCTGTAAATTCTTTTTCAATAAAATCTCTTACTTTAATTTGTTCTTCCCAGTCGACCTCGTTACCAAGACTATCATGATAACCACTTTCACTTTCCTTAAAAGGTTTGCTATTTAGTCTGCATAATTCTCTTTGACCCTCTTTATCATTGGTAATATAAACATTATTTTTCTTTAAATAACCTTTGCATAAAACTTTAGTTCCTAATGGATATTTGTTACTCATCTATTTCCACCTCACAAACCATTTTTTATGGAAGTATTTTATTCGCATTACATCATCTTTAAATGCTACTTTCTTAATATATTTAAGCATTTCTGCTTTGGTATCAAATACTGCTATGCTTTCACGCTTGATTTTCTCTATGTCTAGTTTCGGCATAATAATTCCTCCTGTTGCTTTATTCTCTTAACTTCTTCTTCTGGTATGAATCTTACAATCTTAATTCGATTGCTTAATAAAGCTCCGTTATGTTCTACTACTGCTCCTAAAGGCTCTATTTCACAATAGCAAGTAGGACTATAGTGTTTTGATATCTCGGTTATGCTTTCACAAAAATGAAATACCTTATCAGTAGCATTACACTTTTCACCACCTAGAACATTGATTTCATCATTACTGAATTTTGTTTCATAGGTTTTGCCAATCTCAAATTTGAAATCGTTCCAACCCTTAAACTGTGTATCAGATAACTTATGATAGAATCCTTTGTAGTAGTGAATATTTCTCTTTGGTGCTTTTTCCTTTATTGGCTTGAATTTCTTAAACCATTCATTAAATGCAGCTTGGCACTCATCACTTGGTAAACAAGATTCACCTCTAGCGTGTCCTCGTTCATCACCATAGAATTGTCCTAATTTTCCATTGTAGAATATTTCTGCAGTTGCTACTGGCTTGCCATCCTTCCAAATAAATGCTAGGATTTCATCTTGCATTAAGACCTTTTCAACATATCCATTTCTAATTAAGCATTGGTATAATACATCACATTGCTTTTGGATTGTTTCTATATCTTCAGGAATGAATATGTCATAGCCATTAATATTAGCATTGTATTTTAACATTGGTTTAACTACTGCTTTTAAGTATTCGCCCTTTAGCTTGGATGCTGTTTCTCTAACATTTTTTAGTTCTTCCATTACTTTAGCATGTGCCTTATGCAAATCACTAGGGAAATGCCAATACTTATCTTTTAAGTCATGTCCTACCTTCTTACACATATCTAGGTAGTCCTCATATAATCTTCTGGCACTAACACTTTCAGTTGTTTCTTTTTCATAACTAAAGTCTTTAGTTTTAACTGTTTCATACTGGATATAGCCTTTTTTAGTTAAGTATAAGTATTCTTCAAATGTTCTTTTCCACCATATCTTTTGATACGCTTGATAAGTGGCTAAATCACTCTTGTATTTAATGCATGCTTGAATACTTCTTAATGTAGTATGCTTATCCATTTGCTCGTGATTTTCCATAATGAATTTAATTACTTGTTTACGTTTGACCAAACTCAATTTATATAGTTGCTTATTCAATGCTATTCTATATAATCCTAACTGACATAATCCTTCAACCTCTGGATGTTCTTTATAAACATTTATGATATCCATTAGCAATGGATTATTTAATTCAGCTCTATCGATCTTGTTAATGATGTATTTGAAATTTGGATAAACCTTTAAGACATTTTCGATATCTCTATCGGATGTCTTATTTTCAGGATAGCAACCACCTATACGTTCAGTTCCGTATGTTTGCCAATCTTCAGGCTCATTAGCTGCAATTTGATTTCCACCATACCAATAACCAGTTTGAATTATTCTTTCACCTGGATAGAAAACTAAATATCCCATCATTGTTGAAACAATGTTTCTTGCAAAAAATCTATCTTCATCGTAATATGTTCCAGTTTCATATTCCTTATAGACATCAAGTTGTTTTAATTGGCTGTTCTTTTTATCGTACCAATCAGCTCTAACAGTTCTTACTAGGTATTGCTTTTCTATTTCATAATCATATTCAACTTCAATTCTATCTTCATAATAACATTGATGTGCCATACTTACCTCCTACAGCGTTTAGATATTTCCTCATATTCTTCTTTTGAAATAGCACTTATTTTAGCATCAGGCTCAAATACTTGTTCATATCTAAATTGGCTCAATGCTTCATCTATATTAGTAAAAAGCATACAAGCCTTATCATCAGCCCAAGATACTTTGTAATATTTCTCTTCTCGGCTTTGATAATCTGCTAATTCTTCTAATGCTTGGTTTAATTCCTCTTGTGTTTCAATACAATGGTTAGTTAATTCTTCTAATACCCCTAGAATGAAATTGTCTAACTCTATGTATTTGTTTGGAACACATGAATCGCAAGCCTTTTTAAATTCTAGTCTTTGTTCTGCTTCTTCTTTTTTCAATTTATAGGCTTCTAGTGTAGTCATAACCTACCTCCTAGAAATCGAATAAGCTCATTTGCTCGGCTGCTCCGTTCTTTAGAGCTTCCTCTTTGGCTTTCTTCTCTTCTTCCTTCTTTTTCTTTTCAGCTTCGGCTTTCAATTTTGCCTTTTCTTTGGCTTTTTCTTCTTCAGCCTTAATCTTGGCTTGTGCTTTCTTAAAAGCTTCTTCTTCGGCTCGCTTTAGCTGTTCCTGATAGATTTCATTCTTTTTCTCATTGTCTAAAGCATCGTATGCTTCTAAAATATCCTTTTGAGTAGGCTTTTGTACTCTTACTTGTTGTTGACCACTGCCACCCATACCTCTAATTTGGCTTGACCAGTTATCAAGTAATAATGACTTGTCTAATTCATCTACATAGTAATCGTGGATGTATGGATACATTAAACTATCCTTACCACAGAATATATTTTCTTTTACAAGATTATTCATAATGTAATTGACACATTCTTCTTCGCTTCTTGTTTCATCTTCGAAACCTTTTAAAAGTATTTCATCTTCAGAGTTCTTCATTAACTCTTTATAATCTGCAATGATTCCTTTTACTGTGTCTATTGCTAACTTTTTAAAGTCAGTTGGTTTCTTTGAATCTAAACTACCTTTTCTAGGTGTAGTTGTTTTTTCTTCAGTTTCTTCTATTTCTTCATCTTCTAATAATTCTTCTTTTTCTTTTGCCATTTTTTAGTTCCTCCTAATATGCATTTTATGGAAGCTAGGATTCCACACAATGCCCTTACTTGTATATAAACGTTAGTCCAACAATTCAAATATAATTATTTTTAAATGTTTTAAGGGCTCGGTTTAGTGTCATGAGCTGGATCAATTTATATTAACTACCTAGCATTGTAATATCTACTTTAATTTTGTTAAAATGCTTTGAACTACTGCTAGTTCATTTCCTATTTCAATGAAATCTTGTTCTTGACCTGTCTTTTTAGTTTTTGCCTTTAAGGTTTCAAGATCAGATTCTTCTACTGCTAAAATCCCTTTTAGAGTTTCGATTTCTCTTTCAGTTAATTCTACGTTCTTCATATTATGCATTTACCCTTTCTATAATGTAGCCTTTATTTTCTTTGCTTGTTGGTCTTACCTTTAAAGCAAACCCAAGCTTAATTGATAATTCTTTAAGATTGATTTTGTTTAGGTGCTTAATGTAGCAGTTCCCAAACCTTTGTAAATTTCTTAATACCCAAGAATAAGATTTAACAGTTGCAGGAGCTTCTTCCTCTGGTGCTTCAGTTTTTTCCATTTTGAATAAATCATTTTTTGCTTTAGCCTTTAGTGATAGACACTTTTTACAAACATGATAATAATTTGTATATTGCTTTCCGTTCTTCCATTGAGTAGCTCCGTAATAACAACTCTCTGATAATCTCTTTCCACAACTATTACAAGTAATCATTTCTATTTTTCCCCCACTTTCGATAAGAATGCTTTTATCATTTCATTTGTTGGTTTACGTTCATCACGCTTACCAGGTATTAGATACGGATTAATTTTGGCTGCTTGTTGAAAGCTACACCAAACACTACCTTCATCCATAAAATTACTAATTCCGTTTTTACGATTTAAGAAATCTTCTAAAGACCACTTGTAAGTAAATCTATAATCGGATTCTAAAATCATTGAATATCTATCTATGGCTTTGTGTATTTCATCACAAGAATAAATCTTTAAAACCTTTTTAAAAGCCTTAAATCGAGCTTCATTTATTTCTTTGTGATGTATTAAATTAGGTTTTGAGTTCCAAAAATCAAATAATCCTACATACTCTACTGGAGGATTTCCGACAGTATATATATTATTATTAGTTTCTTTAGAAACATCATTATCAATAACATTAACAATATCATTATCAATTACAATATCATTAACAATAACACCTTCGTTTTGTATAGAATTGTATTCATTTGTATTCATTTGTATTTCTTTGCTTTCATTTTTATTCCAACGTTTAGAAATGTTTTCTTTCATTTTTGTTCTTTTATCTTCATACTTGACTAAATCAGCTTTTAACACAGGCTTTATAATCTCAAAGGCATATTTAATAAGTCCTGTTGGCTGTGGATTTTCATCAGACACATAACTAAATATTGTTTTTATTAACTTTCCAGCTTCTTCATCAGTAAGACCTTCAAATGTAGGTCTTTGTGTTATATATAATATGAAACTCTTTTTACCTTCTGCCATAGTAGTCTATACCTCCCCATTGTTTGCAAACACCAACAGGTATTTTAAATTTATTGTTAATTGTACTTCCCATAACTATTCCATCACCAACTGTAGGTGATATATGAACTAAATCTATCTCATAACATTTTTCTAGGTTTAATGTTTCTAGGAACTTAATGCATCCTTTAAGCCCCATGTGTGTGTTGATTTGTCTTTTCATCTTAATATCATTTGGATTTATATTTTCTTCCATATAGTTGCATTCGATTAACACCCTAGTAAATTTGAACTGGTGTAAGTTGTATTTGCAAATGTTAAAATCGGTTAAGTATAAGATGCATTCTTCATCATACTTAATAATGATTCCGTTATTATTACATTCACCATGTTCGATAGGGAATTGATAAATCGTGTATTCACCACCAAATTGGCTTAATTTTTGAATTTTAATAAAATCTTGATTAGTAAATCCATCTAATGTGTCAACCCCTCTAAATTTCAATTTGTCAAAACTGCGAGAGTGGTCTTTATGCTGATGACTGATAAATGCGAAATCAACATCGTTTAGATTTTGTTCTGCAAGAATGTTGTCTATAGATACACCTGCATCCAGGATGATGCAACCACCACCTAGATTTAATAGGTAGCAGTTGCCAGTTGATCCTGTAGCAAGACATCTAATCTTGGATAATTCCGTTTTCATCAACATTTATGGATGCATTCAAATTATCTTGTTCTTGTTCCATTTCATCATAATTGAATTGGAAATCTTTAGAATCTACATAATTAGGTTTTTCACCTTCTAATGTAGCTTGGTCTTTAACATAAGCATCTTGCATTTCGACACTCATAATTCCCCACTTTGAAAGTAGTTGTCTTAAAATTGTCTTTTTAGCCATTTCATCGAAATTCTTATACCAGAATGAAGAATACTTCCACATTTCCTTTTCAGGTATCTCACCTCTTTGTAATCTAGCATAATCAGACTTATTAAATGCTTGGCTATATTCATCAGCGTGGTCTAGCATTTCATCATAAGACATATAGAATTGTTTTTTAAATCCTGTTGTTAATTCAAATTGACCTACATAACCAACAGTCTTTTTTGATTTTCTTAATTCATAATTTTGAATCCAATTAAATTGTTGACCATCTAAAGGATTAAATTCACCAACTTCACCCTCTTTGACCTCTACAACATTAATGTCTTTGTATTGACCTGAACGGATTGCTAATTGGATATATCCCTTATAACCAATTTGGAATTGTGCTTTTTTCATACCAGACTTTTTGTCATTGAATGGTACTAGGTAAACATAACCTAATGAGTTGTTAATTGGGAATTTCATTGCTTCAGCTTGTAAGGCTGCACTTAATACTGATACTTGGTCGCATTCAGCAAGTTGCTTATTGCTTGAAACTGCTGAAACGATATTAGCAATGAATTGATTTTGTCTTTCCTTATCTTGTAGAGTATTGGCTACAAGTTTTGTTCCGACTGTACTCATAAATGTTGAGAATGAAGCAGTTTGAGGAGCAGGCTTATTTCCACCTGCACTTACAACCTCATTTTTAGGAGCTTCATTTTGTTTATGTTGATTGATTAGAGCTGATGCTTCTTGCATTGTAATGCCCTCAAATACCTCAATCCCCATTTTCTTTAGTAATGCAATTTGTTTTTCTGATGCTGGTTTAAAATCTTCCATTTTATAATTCCTCCTTATTTTCAATTACTTTTGTTTCACTTGCATCAAGTTCTATCTCAACTCGTTCATTTGGTATGATACGAGTAGTATAGTAATGGCTTTTGTTTTCCCTAACGATAATGATGTCATCTACTACAACGTAGTTATGCATATTTAGGAACATTGTGTGTGATCTATCTAGTTTAACGTTAATCATATTATTCAACCCTCATTTCTTCACTTTCGTTTACTCTAGTACAAATTAATTGTTTAGTTGTATAACCCTTAATAGTTTCAACTGATGAAATACTTTCGAATCTATCACCAAGAATTGGTAAATCATTTTCAATTCCAGTTTTATTGGCTGCGATACTTCTACAAACCTCTAGGAACTTAATTCCGTATTTAACCTTATCGGCTGTGTTTAAATCCTTAAATGGAACATCATCAACAGTTGCATAACAAACCTCGTTAAGATTTCCATTTGATAGGTTTTCTTCTAACATCACGAAATCGAAACCTGTAATCTTTTTAGCTTTGTCATTAATCATCTTCACCATAGTGTGAATAAACTGATTAACTTTGCCTAGCCAATTCTCACAATCATTGATATTTTTTCTATCGTACTCTAGTGCTTCAATTAGGCTTAATTTTCTATCATAATCGTTTTTCTTAACCATTTCGTTTGTGATTTCATCATCCAAAGCCTTAATTTCTAGGTTTATTTGCTCTATTTTTGATTTTTTTGTTTCACTTGCATTATTAATCATCTCGGTTAACAAATGCTTTAATTCAGGCAATTTCGAGTTAACCAATGGTTTACTTTTTTCTAATATTAAATTGCTAATTTGTGTATTGTATTCAGATACATTGATTTCCTTTTTAGGATATGCCTTTAATTCATACTCTAAATCGGTGATTTCTTTTTGATAATTATTGTTCTTTAAATCTCTAATCTTAACATCCAATGTAGCCATCTCATTTGTTTTAGATTCGATTTGTTCCTGGATATTCTCAATTTCTTTTTGTAATGAATAAATATCATTCTTTAATCCATCAATGCTTACATCATCTTTGACATGAACGAATGTTGCATGACAATAAGGACATTCGATTTCATTATCTGGATTTAATATGTGAGCTAATAAATCGGATTTTTGATTTATCTTATTTTGGATTTGTTCCTTTTGAGTTTCTAATTGTACCTTATCCCTAAAAAGTGGATTTCTATTTTCTTGTAAATCTTGGATTTGGCTCAATGTATAAGCATAGGCTTTTCTCTTTTCAGATAGAGTATCAGTTATATTTTTAGTTGCTGCTTCATACTCTCTTTGAGCTTCTTCTTCAGCATTATTTACCTTTTCTTGAAGTTGCTTAATCTTTGCATCCAATTCAGTATTACGAGCATTAATTAAGGCTTGTTCTTCAATTTCAGTTGATTTAATTTGTAATTCTAATTCTTTAATAGAATTATCATTTGATGTATTTTGAATATCAGCTCTTTCTTTTACAAGTTCTTCACGCTTGTTCTTGAAAGTATTAATAACTGATTCATCATATTCTTCAGTTTCATTGAATAATCTAAATTGTGCTTCGTGAGTGTCTTTTAACTCTTTAGCAGTTTTTAATTTTTCTTTAGCATCAATTCTTACATCTTCCCATCTTCCTGCGAACTTTTGTTCTAATGGTCGCATAAATTCATATCCCATTTGATATAATTCTTCATTGCTAACTGTACATCCCATTGCAACTAATAACTTTCTTAATTCTTTAGGATCAATTATTAGTAATGCATATAAAGGATTAGTCATTAATCTAACCTCATTAATCTTTAGGCTAGTAAATGTAGGATTAAAACCGAATACTTTGTATAGGTCATTGTAGAACTCTCTTTGAGTAGATACTGGAACACCATTTCTTTTATATTCAGTTGTATGCTTATTTACCTTTGTACCATCTGAACTATAACCAACCTTATAAATCTTCGTGTATGTTGCATTTGTATCTAAAGTGATTGATACTTCAGTATGCTCACCTTTTTGATGATTATTAGGCACTATTGAATCAATATCATTTTCACCAACACCATATTTGTCAGTAAGTAATGTGTCAGTAATTAACCAGTTAATAGCATTCAATACATTTGATTTGCCAAGCTTGTTTTTGCCTGTGATGATTGATGCTCCTTTATTTAGGTTTAATACTAAATGTTTAATGTTTCTGAAGTTAGTAACTTCAACTTGTGTAATATATGTCATATTCTTTTATTTTTCCTCCGTTAAATATGTTTCTATAATTTCTCTTTCAGAGCCAAATTGTAATCTATATTGATTGTTTAATTCGGCTTTATGCTTTAACCTATAATAATGTTTTAGGTTTTGTTTTAATGCGATTATGTTGTTATATACATAATCATGTACTTGACTTGGATTTCCGAGCTTGTATCCCTCCTTATTTGATACGATTATTTTTTGTATTGTTTGATCAGCATTAATATCTCTAACATCGAACTCGATATCTCGACATACTCTAGTTTCACCATCCTTTATTTGGAAGTATTCAGGAAGAGCATCGCATATCTCTTTTTTACTTATGTATTTATTGTCCGAGTAGTTATCTTTCAAAAAGTTGTAAAGCATCCATTGTCTAGTTGTCATCTAACCACCTCCAAATTTAAGACCTTTAGGATTGCATCCCTTTTTGTTTTCTTTGGCATAATAGGAATGAAACCATCGTATTTAGTAATAGCTTCTTTTCTAATCTTTACTGCTGTTGTAGAACTGCAGCCTGTAAACTCTTGAATATCTTTGTTGCTCCAGATAGGTTTTTGTAATAAGGCATCCATATTCAATCCTCCTTAAAGTTCACTATTAGTTAACTTCTTGATTAAAAAAATCTAAAGGTAAATCTATTGCTCTGGAAATAACTAATAATTCATTTGCTGTTAACTTTCTCTTGCCATTTAAGATATTTGACATTGTAACCTTATTGATACCTGTCTTATCACAAATGAATTGAGGTTTTATTCCATGTTCCTCTAAATATTGTTTTAACTTAATTTCAGCTTCCATAATTAATCCCTCGTTTCTTTATTAGTTTTTGGTCTATCATGAAGCAACATCATCAATTCTCTATCATCCATTAATTTGTAGTTCTTAAATGCGAATCTATAATTAAATATGATTGTGAATACATCATAATCATCAAATCCAGTGAACTTGGCTATAAGCTCTGGACTTCTTAATGCATCATATTTACTAACTACATTTAGGATTTGTTCTTTTGTTGTAATCTTCTTTGACATAATTTTTACCCCCTATACTCTAAATACCAATTTTTAAAATCATCAACGACAACTTGACCATCTTGTAGGTCATTAATTGTTGTAGTGTCTTGGTTTTTCCAATCCCCACAAACCTTATTTCCTTTGTCATCTACGATAACTAATCTAAATTGCTTTGGCATACTCTTTACCTCCTATTGTTGTAATATCTAATAATTTTCCATTAACCAAATCAACAAGCTTTGTTTCGACTACGTTCTCGGAATCGGCATTGCTTTTTACTTTGTTGTAATATTCTCTAGCATCCTGTTCTTCTAAAAAGAATCTAATGTCTGAAATAGAGAAGTCATATTCAGTTTTTTTGATTTTTTCAACTGCATACCTATTCATTTCGTCCCTCTTTTCTTGGTTAACTATTTGTTAACTACACCTATATATTAATACCAAATTAACCCATTGTCAACACAAAAGTTTATTTTTTGTTAACTTTTGTTTATTTTTTAATAATTTATGTTATGATATTGTTGCTTTTTATAGTTTCACACATTATTTTTAATATCTCACATAATTGTTATGTTATACTTATGGCTTTGGAGGTGAAAATGTGAAAAATAGAGTAAAAGAATTAAGAATAGAAAATCATTTAACACAGGAAGAATTGGCTGAAAAGGTCAATACTACTAAAGCCAATATATCTATGATTGAAAATGGTAAAAGAAATCTTACTGCTTCAAGCTTACAAATTTTTGCCGATTTCTTCAATGTATCAACTGACTATCTTTTAGGTAAGGCAATAAGCCCAAATGGTAAACTATACAATGTTAATGTTGCTGATTCAGATGGAACTATAACAAAAATACAATGGGAATTACTAGATGCTACAAAAGGTTTGACTATTGAAGATATGCAAAAAATAAATGAGTACATAGAGTTCTTGAAAACTAGAAAGGATAAATAATTATGAAAACAAGAATATTAGAACTTGCGATGTCAAGAAAAATTGCTACTGTTCATGACTATGCTAAATTACTTGGCATTGATGATGACCGAGCTGAATTAATTTTAAAAGGTCAATTAGAATTATCAGAGCCAGAGATACAAAAGAATTGTGAGTTCTTCCATTGTTCTAGGGACTATCTATTATGTTATAAGGACATAGATGACTAATGGCAGCCTATAAAAGAACAGACAAAAAGGGATGGTATATCTCTTTTTATTTTCAAAAGACAAAAATTAAATTGATGAACTGGCGTAAGATCAATGGAATAAATAAGCCATTTGAAACCAAGACCGAAGCGTTATTGGCTGAATCTAGGTATAAGGCAATACTAGAAAATCCAACCTATAATATGTCATTATATAGCCTTTATGATGAATATGTATTAAATACCAAGTCAACGCTTAAAAGACCAAGTTTAAAGAAATATGGCACATTTAAAAGAATTTATTTATCGCTTATTAAGGATGTTCTTATTGAAAACCTTACGCCTAAAGATATTGTTCTATGGAAAAATAAAATTATCAAGTTAGACATATCATCTGAAAGCAAGAATAACATTAAGAACATAATGCTCCAAGTCCTAAAATATGGTAATCAAATGTATAATATAAAAGGCAATTTACAACTGCCATTATTAGAGAACATAAAAAATAATGCTCCTGTTCTATTGGATGAAAAGAAAAAATATATTCCACCTAGCGACTTTGAAAAACTAATGAATCCTTTATTAGAATATATAGATTATCATAATAATTTATATTACTATACTATATTTAAACTATTATATAATACAGGATTAAGAATTGGTGAACTTGCAGCCTTAACAATAAAAGACCTATATCCTGGATATATTCTAGTTAATAAGGATTATGCAAGAGTTGATGGAAAAGACCTAATCCAAACAACTAAAAGTAAAAATTCTATTCGTAAGGTGTACCTAGATAATAATACAAAAGAAATCATTAATAATTATTTGGTACATTACAAGCCTACTAATGTGTTGTTTAAAATGAATAAGGAATATATAACTCAACAACGAGTAAGAGAAAAATTAAAGCGTTTAGGTGTCATCACAAAACTAGATCAAGAATATGAATTGAAGCTACACAATTTAAGACACAGTCATGCATCCAATTTAAGAAAACTAGGATATGATGAAGTAGCAATATCTAAAAGGCTAGGCAATACGCCTAATGTAGCACTTACAACTTATATGCATGAGGAAGAAAATGAGCTTCAAGAAATGGCTCAAAAATTAGAAAAATTAAAAAAATAGTACCATAATAGTACCATTTAATAATCTAAAATAAAAAGAAATGGCTTAAACTAGCCATTTTTTGCTTTTTTATGGTGGACTTGGGGATTTTACCACCCTATTTTTAAAAGCCTTTTATATCCTTATATATAATTATATTAAATTAAAGTTAAAAAGACATATTTTTAGATTTGTATTTCTATTTTGTGTAAAATCGGTAAAAATGTTTAAACTCATTAAAGTTATTTAGTACCATTTTAGAACTAATTCAGACAAAAAGAAAAAGGGATAGCACTAGGCTACCCCTCTCGGATGATTATTATTCTTTTTTTCTACTTCTTCCAATTCTTGAATTAAAGGCTTAACTTTCTCTTCAACTCTCTTTTGGATTTCTTTTTCAATATCTTGTTTGCTGTTCCATTTATTTTCTAATTTATAAATGTGATATTCATCTAGCATTCTTATTCTATTATTAATAGGTCTTAAGAAGTTATTATTAAATAATTGCTTGGCATTGTAAACACCTAATACAAAGTTAGCAGCAATCATACCAACTCTTATAATGTATCTGATCATAATTGCAATCCAACCATTAGCTTGCTTTAATAATTCGTTTGAATCAGGATTAATTAATAACATACCTAAAATAGTGGCTGATAGAATTGCATATATAACTTTTCTAGTTAATGAAATAGACATATCTCTTGCTGTCTTATTTTCAGTTTGGTACATTGTTCTATCATTTAGCTTAATGTTTAAATAATAAGTAAATGTATAAGGATTAACCTTTGGATAATTAACATACATTGATTGCCAATGCTTTTCTATATATTCATCACTCTTTAATAATTCGAGTTCTTTTCTTCTAAAATAATAATGTTTTGTAAATCTATTTTTAAAATAATATTCTTTAACATTGCCACCTGCAGCAATATGTTCTTCTACTCTATCATATTCTAATTGATATGAATCTTTACTAAATTTTTCTAAACGAGCTAATTTATTCTCGTATTTTTTTCTTAAAAATTTCTTTTTAATACTAGGATTTAAAACCTTAAAAATATAATCAACAAATAAATCATCCTTATAAGGAAGCTTATCAGTTCTATAAGTATGTAATAAATCGAAATACTCTGGTGATTTTAATTCTAATTTTTCTAATTTAAGTAAGTTTCCAAGAACTAAAGCACATGAGTACATAACTGTTTGGATTGCAACATCATTCCAATATCTTGTAGTAGTTATTTTTTGAAGAGTAAATCTCATATCTACCCAATCCCACATACTACCTACCATAGTTAAGATTAATAATGCGACAAATTCTAAAAATGTATATAATGCTATTTTCCTATTACGAGTTTGTTCTTCCATGATTTCCCACCTTTTTATAATAAAGTAATAGTAATAAGGAAAAGGGGATTTTGAATCATCCCCTTAATCCTATATAGTTTAATCTTTCTTTTGAGCGTTTTGAATACGCTCGATTTTGTCTTTGTGTCCTACTTCGTTCATACATTGGTGTTGATATCTTAAAGTTTTTAAGAATACATTATCAACGATTATAGCAATAATAAAAGATAGAACACACCAAGAAGCTGTATTAGCTGCTAGGGCAACATTCTTTTTGAATAATTGAATAACCCAATAACCACATAAAGGAATGACTAAAGCAAAAGCCATTTCAAATGAGTATCTAAATATTTGTTGCTTTTGAGTTTCCTGTGGCATAATGCTTGTAATCCAAGAAACGGATTTACGACCTACAGTCAATAGCAGAATAACAACGATTAATCCTGCAGCAGTTAATTTATAATTTCCACTCTTCCCAAATAGACTATAGTTAGCAGCAATAATAATAACTGGAACTACAGTTGCAGCTATAAAATAAAGACTAGCAAAAATAGCAGTCATTAAATATAACTTTTTCTTGCTCCAGGAATCAATGTCTTTAAAAATCATAATAAAGACACCTCCTTAATTAATCTTCTTTCTTGTTTTCGTTCATTGCTTCAATTAATTTAGATTTAATTGTATCAACATTGTTTTGAACTTGTTTCTTTTCTTCATCTGAAAGGTTATTTACAAATTCTAGTAAAAGCATTTTTAACTCGCCGTTCTTATCTTCTACTAACTTCATAAATTTGTTAGCTGATTCAATAGCAGCTTGTTTGTTTTCTTCAGATAGTTTGCTATTTTTAATCTTTTCATTATGTAGTTTAACAACTGCAGCAACTAAAGAAATTAAAGCAGTAAGAATTGTAATAACACCTACAATGCCAATACCAACAAACCAATTTTTAGCTTGTCCTAGTAATTCCATTAATTCTTCTTTATCTAGTGAAGCAATGAAATCAACGATTTCAGCAATTTTAGATTTTTCTTCTTCAGTAAAGATTTCTTCTTCTTGCTTTTCTTCAGTAGTTTCATCAGTTATTGCTTCAGTAGTAGCAATAGGCTCTTGTTCTTCTTCCTTTGGCTCTTCCTCAATAACTTCAGTTGTTTGAGGCTCTTGTTCGGTTTGTGGAAGTTCTTCAGCATGTGCTGTAAAAGTTCCAAAGAAAATAAATACATTAAATACAAGAACAGCAATCATAATTGCTAATAAAAATTTTAATCTTTTCATAATTTTTAACTTTCCTCCATAATAAATTATTTAGATATAGAAATAAGAGTATTAATAGAATTTTCTAGTTTCTCATATTTCTTTAGTAGTATTTCATTAGTTTCATTTAATCTTGTTTGAATTTCAAGATTATTAGAACGTTCTTTGATTAATTCTTCTTCAAGTTTATTAACCTTAAGTTGAAGTTCTAGGTGTTGTCTTTGAAGAACGGCAACCGTAGTTCCGTTCTTATCAATAACAACTTTTCCAATGTCTTTTAATTTAGAGCGTTTAAGTTTATTGTCTTTTACGCTTTCATAAGTTTCTATAAAATCCATATTATCCTCCTATATTTTCTGATTATTTTGCTCTGTAATAGTTAGTGTTGATGATGATGTGAAAGTAATTGATGTATTGTTATCAGGATTTAATGCACTAATAACTACCATACTACCACTCTTAACGGTTGGTATAGGACTACCTATTGCAGTTGTAATCTTGTTGTATGCACTTAAATCGTAATCAACAAAAACTGCGTTTGTATCATTTCTAATACATAACTCACACATAGTTGCGAATAATAAGCAACAACCACCATAATAAGTATTATTGCCCTTAACACTATCATAGAAAGTAATTAAGTCTTGTGGTGTTGAAAGACTAGTTCCCATTTGAGTATTAATTTCAGTTAATACTGCGTTGAAATCACTAGGCTCTAACATTAAGATTAATTTTTCTTCTATGTTGTCGGCTACATTATAATCAGTTAATTCGATTTTGTAATAACTCTCACTAGCTGATGAGCCACTTGTTCCGTATTGTGATAAAGTCCAAGTTGCTACTAATTTTATAGCTTCATCAAGACCGATTAAACCATATTGATGATTTGTATTATAAAGGCTTTTTAGTGCCAAGAATGTAACAACTAATTCACTATACGTTGAATTACTACTTTCGATTGAATAAAAGCTAGCAAAACCACTCATAGCCATTATTGCAGCTGCTATTTGTGTGCTATTAGTTTGACTAGAAGCTGAAACACTATTCATTAAAGATACTAAACTATTAATATCAGTAATTGTAGGCATACCCATTTGTGTTAGCACAGGATTAATAAATTCTTTGAGTGCTTCAAATTGTCCTTCACTCATAGTAATTTTTAAATTAGTTAAAATATCACCACTTGTTATTTGGTTTCCGTTTTCATCATAGAAAGCAATATCACTTGTCTTAATCTCGTAGTATGCACCACTTGAAGCACTGCTTCCACCACCACTAGAGCCACTAGGTATTGCGTATGTTTCATTTCCTATTGTTATGCTAGTCCAATTTGTGCCATCATTTGTGCCACTTACATTACTTGTTGGATTATTCTCTAGGTTTGTTACTCTTCCATCTAGTGATGATATATCGGATGCATTTGTTCCTATTTGTTGTTTTTGTGTTGGTGTTACAAATACTCTTGAACTATTTTCTGCTACTAAATCGGCATCTAGTTTATTGCTTGAATCTATCTTATCTTGCTTATTGCTAGTTAAAGCAGATATTGAAGCCTGAACTGAATCTAATGTATCTTTTAATGCTTTACCCTGTGCTGCTGATAAAGGCTTATTTGTTGCTGTTGAAGTAAGGTTATTAATAATATCACTAACATTAACTTTTGATGTTGTTATTCCATCAATTAATGACTTGTTATTCTTGATATAATCAACGATTTCTTGGATTTCATCAAGTGTTGTATCATCACATTGTAAAAGTGTGTTTATACTGTCAATAAAGCCCTTTAAAACAACACCCTGTGCTGCACTTAACACCTTTGTTGCATCATCGGTAGTTAGGTTATCGACTATATCAGTTTTTGAAACTTTAGTATCAGCGTACTCTTTTGTAGATAATTCCTTATTATTGTAATAGAATGGTACATTTGACTTAAAACCTGTTGTATCACATTTGAATAATTGGTCATTTAAGTAAGTTAGCCAAAATCCTGAACCATCTATAACATTAATTTCATAACTATCAGTTCCAATATGCGCCCAATCTAATCCATCAATAACAACATTATTCTTTGCATAAATCTCTATATTTTCTTTATTAGAACTATCCTTAATTCTAATTTCACTATTTCCCTTTTTAATTGAAATCTTTCCACCACTTAACAATTCAATTAAATCTTTTAGGATTGTTATTTTTGAGTTTTCAGGTGTTGCACTTTCTGAATACTCGGTTTCAATTACTGCTCTTGGATAATATTCATTATCAGTAGCATCTTGGTATTCATCAAATTCTATTTTTGAATGTTTTGATGTACCATTGCTATAATATGAATGTTCAACATTTGCCTTATCTAAAGTTAAATCTACTTGGCTTCCATAACTTTCATCAGTATCACTTTCCATACTATTTGAATTAGTAATATTTGTGTGAACATTTGAAGCTGCAGTCGGATTGTTCTCACCATTTTGAATACTATTATCAACTCTAGTCTTAACAGCGCTTGCTAATTTATTTCCAGTAACTGCTCCATTTGCAATTTTTGCAGTAGTAATAGCTCCATCTGCTACTGATACTGCTTGGAATAAATTTCCTCTTACATATTCATTATTATCATAATCCCAATACCAGTAATAGCCTGTGTCAGTTGCTAACCATACACCCTGATTAGTTGTTAACGCTTCGATAACGCTTGTACTAGCTTCACCACCGAAACGAAGTTGAGAATACTTATCGACATATTCTTTAACTTTTGGATTAAATTCTGGATCATCTATAAAATATCCGTTATCACTATTATTTAGTGTAACGATAAATTTACCAATTACGCTCTTTGTTGGATGAGGTGTTGTAATTCTATTCTCATATAAGAAAAATGAACTAACGCCCTTCATAAAGGCATATCCAGTACCCATAGTGAATGTTGCTGTTACATAAGTAACATTATCAATAGTTGTAGTAGTGAATGAATCACTATCAGCACTAAAAGGTCCTGCTTCACGCCCATTAGGAGCTAATTGAGTAAGTGTAGGAAACCAATCTGTATCAGTTCCTACATTATAGAAATAAACATCGAATTTATTTGAAAACTGATTTCCAACATATAATTCGTTGTCATGTTCAATTTTTGTTATGGCTTTCTTAAGCCAATCAATAAAAATCTTCATTCCTTTATTTCCTTTCTAATTTTTATTAATTTTAATTGTGAATGTTAGGCGTTCCCTACCATCTTTGTATATGTATTTTCTAGGTAATGAGTATTTAGTATACCTGCTTAAAGCATCTACTCTACTTTCTAGTACATTTGGCATTTCATAAGAAAAATCAGTTGCTATAGATTGAGATAGGGCATAGATTACAATATCTACATAGTTTAATTCATTATAGCTATCACCATAAGGACAAGCTCTATTCTCATATTTATTGGCACTACTATAAATTGCATAATCACCACATGAATAATTATCAGCACATTCACAATATAGAACATAAGCATTTTGGCTTTCTAAATTCATTACCGAAGCTCTTAATACAAAGTGTCTAATACCTGTCTTAAATACCAATAAAACTGATTTATCGTTATCAATGGCACTTTTAATTCCATTGTATGTTGTTGAATTTGTTATCTCAAAGAATGTAGGTCTATCAATAATTGAATAATAAGGCAAACGGATAGGATTAAATTGATAATCAACACCGATAGCATCTGCTATCTTGGATGGCTTACTAGATAGATTATATTGAATTATTTTTCTATTTCCTTTATGTGTAATCTCATAAGAGAATATATAGAATACTTCATCGTTTAACTTGATCTTGTTATTGCATTTAGGATAAGTATTGTAATTTAATCCTGTTCCCTCATATAGAGCAACAGCTTCAATACATCCTAGTGTTTCAACCTTTCGATACATATCTTCATATAATGCATCTAAATTGATTGTATTAGCACTATTAGTATATGTTCTTGTTGATTCCCTCCAGGTACTCTCGTTATATGGAGCATCTTTCTTTTGAACTATAACCATTGGCTTTGTAATTGCAATAGCCTTAACGCTATATGTTTTAGGAACTGGATTATCTGTTGAAGTACCAATTACTAAATCTACATGAAATGTATTTCCTGATAATGTGTCATCGTATGATATATCTTTTGAATAGCTCAAATAGTTGCCACTCGAAATTCCTAAAATGACACCCCAAAAGTCATATTTATATGTAGCATTAAGATTGTATATCTTATTACTACCAGTTTTATAAACTGCATATTTTGGTTTAACAGTTGCTCCTAATAAATTCCAAGCTGATTCTTCAAGTAATCTATCAGTAACATCAATATTTCCTGTATATCTATTAGGTACACCCTGTTGATATGTTATGGCTGAAATATATACTGTATCACCTGAATTAGGTAGTAATCTTACCAATCTAAATGTAGTGATTTGACTAGCCCAATCTAAATGGCTTTCTAGGTTTACCATAACGTTATGTATTGGATTAGGTAATGCTTTTAAATCTGCGAATGTTCCAGTGATAACATATCCCTGTGAATAATTAGGATTATTAATTGTTTCTAGGCTACCACCATTGTCAATCATCCATTGAACTGTAATTTCACTTTTAAAGTTGTCTAAATCAATATTAAGGTGTTCGACCTTCATATCACCATAGACTTTAAATTCAGTTATACCTTCAACATTAGAAGGTAATACAATACATGCATTATCTGCATCTATTGCTGGTCCTTCAGCTCTACAAGTTAAATCACGCCATATTTGTGTGCTACCTCTATCAACTACATTTTGAGCTTCAGTTTCTAAATATTTACAATAGTTATCTTCATTTTGTAAATACTTATATTCGATGATTCTTGAAGTATCAAATGTAACATAATTGCGTATATCTAAATCAATGAAATCAATCTTCATATCAACTGCAGCAACGCCACCATATTCAGAAATAACTACTCGATAGCCATTTCTTAATGCTATTTCAGACAATGCAGCATACATTGTTGTACCTGCACCGAATGTATATTCGTGATTTCCTAAAGGATAATCAGTATCGAAATCAACGACTTTCTCTATAGCAAGATTATATTTAGCATTAATTAGATTTAGTATGATATCAATCCTATCATTATCGTTTTGACACATACCACTTTCGATTGAAAATGCCTTACTGCCTAAAGCATAGGTTTCAAGTA
This sequence comes from Bacilli bacterium, assembly GCA_017525015.1. The sequence continues at coordinate 5,277 of JAFXUK010000011.1, read as the reverse complement.
ATGCTGTTATATCAGTTAGTTTACAACTATGAATATATAATCCGTTAATTGTAGGATGCTTTTTAGCTTCAGATGAAATTAAAAACAAGCCATCATCCAACCAACATACACAATTTGATGGGATGTTATGGCTAATTTTATCAGTTATGATTTGGCAACTACCAGTAGCAAAAGCAGTATCGCATCGTGCTTGAAATGATAGTGTGTCGATTAATAAATCATTCTTGAAATTATATTCAGTTCCGTTTATATCTACAAAAAATTGATTTATCATCTTCTATAACCACCTTTACCACCTGAACGAGCTACTGCTTGTCTTGTTTGTGCATCTTGCCAATATCTTTCATACATATAATCTATTGCTGTTGTTCCTGCATCTAACGCTACAGTTGCAAGTCCTACCCAAACATTAGCAGCGAATGCTGTAGCATATCCTATTCCTCTTGTAACCATATCAATTCCTGCTTGGTTTTGTGAATTACCAGTCCATTTTCCTATGTTTGAACTAACATAATGAATTGACCTCATTGCAGTCATTGTGGCTACAGTTGACAACATTGTGTGTCTTTTATTCTCGTTTGATGATGGATTATTAACCTTTTCATTGTTAGTATTACTTCCACCACCACCAGTAATCTTTTGTTCCCCACCTGTTTGGTCTTTAATAAAGATGGTAATGTCATTTCTCATAACTAATTACCTCCCAAGAATACCAATGTTGCCCTTAAGAAATTGCCTGTTATTATATTTTCATTTAATGTAACTAACGTACATGTCATTGTTCTTGTTTTAAATCCGTTATTGTAAACTACTGTATATGTTTTAAATATATTATCTTCATTTTGTAATAATGATGTGATTACAGGATCATTCTTAACAAATACAGCTTCGACTTGTAATTGTTTCTTATAGGAATTACTGAAACCCTTTTGTAAGGCTGTACCATTGAATACTACACCATCAACTGCAACCTCTCTTAAGTAGTTTGTACTTATAATTCCCTTAATTGGATTATTATCAACTGTAATCTCTCTATCTGTAGCAGTTATAATGTTCTCATAGAATGATGCACTAAAGATTATGTTCTTCATCCACCATCTATGACCATTAATTATTGTTCCTTCAGCATCTACATCCTCACCAAAGAATAATTGAACTGCTCCGTCAGTATCATAACAAACATAACCATTCATTTGTTGCAATAAGGTTTTTATATTACTACAAGTTGCATTAAAGATTTCTCTCTTCTCTGGAATGGCTAGTGTTAATCTTAATTGTTCATTTCTAATTGTTCCATCACCAAGCTGTGTAGTCGTAGCACTATCAACTCGTAGAACACCATAAACTAATTCCTCTTGTACTTCAGGAAGAATACTAGTCCAATCTAAATCATGATTATTGGCATATTTTAAAATGTATTCTTCGCCTAAATAATTATTTATCTCTCTTACTATTGCATCATATATCATAAGCTTTCATCTTCCTCACTTTCTACACCGAATAAAAGTTTATTTTCCATTACCCACTCTTGAATTGCCTTATTAACCCAATGATAATTAGGATTGTTATATTCCTTACCTCTAATCTTTAACACCTGGCTAAAATTGGTAATTGCAGCGTATTCTATGGTAGCACATTTTCCGTTTATCTCTTTGCCTGATTCATTTCCGATAGTTATTACCCATTCAGTAGGATTACCCTGTGCGTTAGATATTGATAATTTCAATGCTCCACTATCTACAGGACAATATCTTCTTAACTTCTCGGCTAGTTTCATCGCAAGTGTTCTATCCATAAACTACTCAAGACCTACAATCATGCTACCTGTAAAATCCTTTAATAAGCCTTTATATCTTCCCTGTGTTGGATTTTCAAATGAATCTGAAGTGGTAATAACCATATATTTTTGACCTTTAACAACAACAACATCGTTAATGTTGACATTGTACTTCGCATTTAATCTTATGGTTAATGATAGCTTATGCATTTCTAGTCCCTGCGCTAACTCGAAATTTCTACATTGTTGTTCAGACAATATTTCAAATTTAAAGGGAACTTGTTGAGTGTTATTGAAACCCCAATTTATATCTTTACTTCTATTCTCTAGGTTATTTCTTCCCATACTCTAACCCCTTCCACAATTTAAAGCATTACGCCATAATGCTTCAACTGCCTTCGGAGCGTATGCTTTTCTTCCATCATCGAATGTGGCTTTAGTATTTCCGTTATCATAAATGAATATTGCTTGCTCTATAAGGGCTTTATTTAGCCTTTGTTTGAACTTTAGAGCTTCACCTGATAAATCATCCCTAGCCATATCAGTAAAGAACGCTTCAGTCCATTCAGCACCCCTATAATTTTCTACTAATGTATAGATTGTATCGAATGCATCATTCATGAAGTCATCTATTGCATATTCCATTGAAGGAAAGTGTTCAGTATCTAAAATTCCATCTGCTTCGAGGTCATATCCTCTATTCTTTAATTCTTCTACTGTGAAATAATTTTTGTAATCAAATTCTAATTCCATTCTTGACCTCCTATATACAAAAATAAGGGATGGCTTTTACACCACCCCTTTTAAATTGTTGCTCCTTAATTAAGCAGTTAATAAACCGAATGCCTTTGGATTAATAACTTCGTAAGTGTATGCAACTCTACCTTTAACGAATGCACCACCAACTACGTTAGCATCACCATCGCCATCAACGAATCTAGGCTCTGATTTGAATGCTGCTGGATCAGTTGCAAACTCTGGATGACCTACAACACCCCATAAAGCTTTTGCTGATGAGCCAGAGCCAATATTACCAGTTACTAAATTAGAAACCTTAACATTGAAGCCTGCAATTTGTGCAATGAATCCTTTCTTAACTAAATCTTGAGCCATATCGCCTTGTCTAATAGTCTTGTTAGAACCCATAATTGCAGCTAAACCAGTTCCGTTAACTACAATATATCTTCCATCCATTGGTACGCCTGCATTTGTTAAAGCTGCTCCTAATGATAATAATGAATCATATACATCATTTGAGCCAACTGAAACAGTTGAGCCAGTTAATAGATATCTTGGATCAGTAGAGCCAAAAGCATTACCTGCTTTGTCTAATCCCTGAGCTCCCTTAACTAATGTATCAATAGCATAAGCATTCATATCTTTTGCTAGACCATAAGCAACCTTATCTAATGCATCAGCCTTTTCATCATAAGAAGCTGCTGTCATATTGAAGCCATCTAAATATAATGAAACGAATCTATCTTTGTTAATTGTAACTGTGATATAAGCATTTCCATCATAAGTTACTGAATTTGCTGCTAAATTTCCTTTGTTGTAGTCTGCTACAGTAACTTCATCAGTTACAGGTACCATAACGGCTGCTGCTTTTGCATCGCCTACATACTTTCTAGCGAATAATCCTTCTGCTACTAATTGTGAACGTAACTTTGCTGCTACGATTTGACCATATTCTGTTTGTGCTGTGAATGGCATAATTGTTTTCCTCTTTTCTTTCTATTATTTTTTATTTGAATAAATTTGGATTATTTTTCTTGTATTCTTCAAAGAATGAGCTACCAGTTGGGTTAGGATTTTCACTGGAATTTGGATGTTGAGTTCCTTTTTCCTCAAACAAGTCTTGATATGTACCCTTTAACTCTTTAATTGAATCCTCTAATCCTGTGTAAGTCTTTTTCTCTTCATCATAGGTAGCCTTTGAAAAATCTAGCTTTCCCATAACAAGATCAGGATGCTTACAACCCTGTGCCTTTAAGTAGTTGACACGCTTGTCATTTTCAGCAGTTGCGATTGTATCTTCCTTAAATTTCTTTAAGTCTTGATAATCACTATAGCTTTCAATTTGTGCTTTAAGGCTCTTTATCTCATCATCTTTCGATTTGTTAGCCTCGTCATTGGTACTCTTTAATGCTTTGTTCTCTTCCTTTAAGGAATTGATTTCAGCACCATTTTGAGCCATGATATAGTCTAATACTGCAGACATCTTATCATCAGCTACACCTGCTTCTACTAATTTGGCTTTTAATTCTTCTCTTTTCATTTGTCCTCCTACGCTTTTTACGAGTGTTGCATCTCGTTAGAATTAAATGTTTGCTCTTCTTTTACGCCTAGAAACTAAAGGCAATATAAAAAGGACTATCTCTAGTCCTCGTTATCAAAAATTTTAAATACATTGACTACTGCGAATATAATCATTAGAAATATTGCTTCTTTCATTATTCTTCGTACTCGGTTATCCTTAACCTCCATCTATATTCAGGTAGGTTATTGTATTTACTGAACTCGCTATATCTTTCTTGCCAATACTTTGACATTAATTGATTATATTTTAACTCGTTCATGTTTTCAGTTTTTCCTGTATAAGGATTCTTGCGATTAACTCTTAATCCACTAGTGGATGTCTTTTGCCTACGCTTATAAATCCTTATTCGGTTTTCAAGTTCTCTTTGTCTAGCAGTTAATGCACGCTGCATCTTAACCTTAACCATATCATAATGTGGTGGATTAATTCCTTTATAATACTTGATTAGTCTATGCTGACAATTAAATGATAAGAAACCATTTTCGCACGCTTCTAATAGGCTATAATAAGGCTTTCCATCGATATGACCGACTATCCTTTGATTTGGTTTACTGCCTTTATACTGCCCCATAGGTCTTGAATCAATATCTAGGTCAACAATAAAGATTTTACCCTGCCACCAACTACAGCGTTCTGAAGCATCAGCATGAGCTGAAGCAACTACGAACTTATTACCATCTGCTGTGGCTCTATCCAATGATTCACTAATCATCTTATATCTGGTTTCTATTTCAGCCATATTTCTAACTGAAATCCTTCTTCCGTTTGCTCCCCTAGTATCAAGTGTGTTCTTACTGATTTCATCATTAATCTCGACTAAAGCATTATTTATTCTATCTACATAATCAACATATCTTTCGCCTGCTCCTTTAGATTCATAACCATTGTCAGTTATAAAATCTCGGATATTGGTTATTGATGCATTGGCTATGCCGACTGTCTTTTGTCCTGGCATAACATTAATTGCTATTCCCTTTGAACTCATTTCAAGTGGTGTATTTGTTTCCATTGCTTTTATGGTTTGACCTATAACACCTAATTCATCGGATTTAGCGACTTTTCTTAATTCACTAATAATAGTTAACCACCCACGAATAAAAGCTCGTTTTAAGCCTTCTATCGTTTCGATGATTAATGTATCACTTGCTCCTAATGATATTAGTTTCTTTTGTGTCCTATC
>JAFXUK010000010.1 GCA_017525015.1 Bacilli bacterium | reverse complement strand
TTTCATTAATTTTTTTTTAAATATATCTTTAATATAAATCTGTAAAAATATTTAAAAATATGAAAGAAAGAGCAAAAGAAAGAGATACTGAAGAAAGAGAAGGAGATGAAGAAGAAGAAGTTGAAGTAGTCACTTCGTTTGAGAAATTCCAAATTTATGGTCGAAAAGCGGCTCCAACAATAAATTTAGCCACATTAGTCCTTATTTGTTTCTTAGCATTTATTATCCGTATTTTTTCGGTAATCAGATTCGAAGTAATTATCCATGAATTTGATCCCTGGTTTAACTTCCGTGTTACTAAATATCTTGCAAGTGAAGGTGCTTATTCTTTTTGGAATTGGTATGATCCTGAATCTTGGTATCCACTTGGTCGTATTATAGGAGGAACTACTTATCCAGGTATTATGTTTACTTCAAGTGCTATACATTGGCTATGTAATACCTTTTTATTCCCTGTTGATATCAGAAATATTTGTGTCTTTTTAGCTCCTGTATTTGCTTCTATAACTGCAATTACTGCTTATTTCTTTGTAAAAGAAATTACTGGAAGAAGTGATAGTGGTTTATTAACTGCTTTATTAATTGCTATTGTTCCTGGATATATTTCTAGATCTGTAGCTGGAAGTTATGATAATGAAGCTGTTGCTATTACTGCATTAATTATGACTTTCTATTTTTATATAAAAAGTGTTAATACAGGTAGTATATTCTGGTCTACGGTTTGTGCTCTGCTTTATTTCTATATGGTTTCTGCTTGGGGTGGTTATGTATTTATCATTAACTTAATCCCTCTTTATAATTTATTCTTAGTTATAATAGGCAGACTTGATATCAAAATATATACATCATACACAGTATTTTATATTATGGGAACCTTATTATGTATGCAAGTTCCTTTTGTAATGTTTGGAGCTTTGAAATCCAGTGAACATTTCCTTTCCCACGGAGTATTTGTTCTTCTTAACATGATAATGCTCATTCAATTTGTTAAATCTAATCTTAGTGAAGAATTATATAATAGACTTCTTGGATTTGTAATGTTTGCAGTTGCTGTCTTATTTGGTTTGACCTTTTTAGTTTTAACATTTAAAGGTTATATTCAATTCGGTAGCAGAATTTTGACTTTATTAGATCCAACATATGCTAGTAAATATATTCCTATAGTTGCCTCAGTATCAGAACATCAACCTACAACATGGAGTGCCTTTTTCTTTGATTTACAAGGACTTCTCGTTTTTGGTCCTTTGGGATTATATTATTGCTTCTTAGATCCAACCAATGGTAAATTATTTGTTGCTGTTTTTGGTGTTTGCTCAATTTATTTCTCAAGTGTTATGGTAAGACTTTTATTATTATCATCTCCAGCTCTTTGTTTATTAAGTGGTATCGGTATTTCTGAATTAATCCACTTTTTCGTTGACCAAATGAAAAATTATAATGAAGAGGAGGACAAATTAGATACTTATTATGAAGGTTCTGATACTACCAAAGGTAAAAAAGTATATAGATATGGATTAGAATTTGTAGGTGTGTTCATTTTGGCTATTACTTATCTTTTAATACAATATATATTCCATTGTACTTGGGTTTCTGCTGAAGCTTATTCATCACCTTCTATTATTTTAGCAAATAAAGATCGATTCGGAAAAAGACATATAGTAGATGATTTCAGAGAAGCTTATTATTGGTTAAGAATGAATAGTAAGCCTGATAGTAAAATTGTTTCATGGTGGGATTATGGTTATCAAATAGCTGGTATGTCTAATAGGGCAGTCATAGTAGATAATAATACATGGAATACTTCTCATATAGCAACAGTAGGTGCAGCTATGGCTACAGAAGAAGAAGAATCTTTCAGGATTTGTAAAATGTTAGATGCTAATTATGTTCTTGTAATATTTGGAGGATATTCTGGATATTCTGGTGATGATGTAAATAAATTTATTTGGATGATAAGAATTGCCGCTGGGTATTATCCAAGAATTAAAGAAGATAATTATTTAAAAGGAGGATATAGAACTGATGCTGGAGCTTCGGATGCTATGCTTAATTCTATGATTTATAAATTTTCTTATTATAGATTTGGTGAAGTTAGACAAAGAGGAGAAGGAGGATATGATATGGTTAGAGGATACGTTATTGGAAGAAAAGATGTTAAATTGAGACATTTTAAAGAAGCTTATACTACTAATTATTGGATGGTGCGTATTTATTCGGTTAATGATTATCCAAATAGAGAAATTTCGGTTAAAAGTAGATTTAATTCTAAAACTGGAAATAAAATTGTATTTTATCCTTATATTAGATTATCTGAACCAAAAGTGTTCTAATAAATTAAAATATTTAATTTAAAATAAAATAAAAGAAAATTATTTGAAAGGTGGTTATAGAACAGATGCTGGAGCATCTGATGCAATGCTTAATTCTATGATTTATAAATTTTCTTATTATAGATTTGGTGAAGTTAGACAAAGAGGTGAAGGAGGTTATGATATGGTTAGAGGTTATGTTATTGGGAGAAAAGATGTAAAATTAAGACATTTTAAAGAA
>JAFXUK010000009.1 GCA_017525015.1 Bacilli bacterium | reverse complement strand
TTAATTCGTTCCTCTAGTTTGAAATTAAGCATCAAAAAAGCCCTCCTTTCTACAAAGAAGAGCCTTTTAAACCCAGTATTTTCAATAGAAAATAAAAAGTTACGATACAAAGTACCGTAACCAAATTACTTAATGGAGCGGGTGATGGGAATCGAACCCACGTTATCAGCTTGGAAGGCTGAAGCTCTACCATTAAACTACACCCGCATCAGTAGGCATTTTTAATTATAACAGAAAATCATTAAATTGCAAGTAAAAATGCCTATTTTTTGTATTATTTATGTGTATCTATGTAGTTTTGAACTTGTTCTGCATCATCTAGATGAATTTTTTCATGACCAATTATTTGATAATCTTCATGTCCTTTACCTAGAATAAGTACTACATCGTTCTTTTTTATCATATCTAAGGCCTTAGCAATAGCTGTAGGTCTGTCTAGTTCTACTTCGTAATTATCAGTGTGAACACCTGCTAGAATATCATCCATAATCTTTTGTGGATCTTCTGTACGAGGATTATCACTTGTTAGAATTACATAATCACTTTTTTCAGTTGCTATATTACCCATGATAGGACGTTTTTTAGGATCTCTATCTCCACCACAACCTACTATAGTAATAACTCTACCCTTTTTATTTTCTGTGAAAGCATCAATTATTTTTTCAACAGCATCTGGTGTATGAGCATAGTCAATTACTGCTTCACCATCTTTTACTTTAATAATTTCACATCTTCCTTTTGGAGGATAGATTTCTGGAGTTACTTTTATTATTTCTTCAATTGAGTAACCAATATTATTAATAAGTGATAATGCTGTTAAATAGTTATATACGTTAAATGTACTTCTTAAGTTTGTTTCTACTTCATATTCTTTTTCTGGAGTACTAAATTTAATAAATGTACCTTTATCCGTATCTTTATAATCAATTATTTTATAATCATTACCTGCTTTACCAAATGTTAAAGTATTATCATATGCTGCTTCCCATTTATTAGCACAAGGATCATCAGCATTTATTATCATTGGTCCATCTAGTTGTTTTAAAATTAATTGTTTAGCTTCTAGATAAGCTTCCATTGTTTTATGATAATCTAGATGATCTTGTGTAAGATTAGTAAAGGCAGCTGTTTTATATCGTAAACCTTTAACTCTTTCTTGATGTAATGCATGTGAACTTACTTCCATCATTACTGTCTTACAGCCATCTTCTTTTGCTTCTAGTAATAGTTCATACAAATCTAAGATATTAGGAGTTGTATTTGGTAATTCTATAAAGTCTTTATCTGGTAGATAATAACCTATTGTGCCAATATATCCTGTTTTATTTCCTAATTTATTCAATATTTGATAAGTAAGATATGCTGTTGTAGTTTTACCATTAGTACCAGTTACTCCTATTAAAGTCATTTCATTAACTTCTTTTGAATAATGTTCTGATACATAATCAGTTAACCATCTATTTGTATCTTCAACAATTTCTTGTTCAATAGGACAATCTACTTTATGTTCAACAATAGCTTTTATTGCTCCAAGTTCATAAGCTTTAGCAACATAATCATGTCCATCAACTGTTGTACCTGGTAATGCAACAAAGATATCTCCTTTATTTATTTTTCGTGAATCAATTTTAATATTAATCATAATTTTCCACCTCATAAATTAATTTTACTATTTTTTTTCATAGTCAACAATTACCTAATTCCACATTATTTTTATTTTTGATTATTATAGTCCACAATTATTAATTAATGTGAAACTTTGTTCATATAATATGCTATAATACCTTCAAGGAGAGATACCTATGGAATCAGAAATAAGAGAACCGAGACAAAAAAGAGCTATTGAAAAAAAAGAAAAAATTATAAAAGCAGGTTTTGATTTAATATGTGAAAATGGTTACTACTCTACTAATACTGCAGAAATAGCTAAAGCTGCTGAAGTATCTACAGGTATTGTGTATCAATATTTTAAAGATAAACATGATATTTTTATGGCTGCTATGGAAAAATATGGCGAAGGTATATTCTTTCCTATGTTAAATGCTAATGAAGATTTTAAAATACAAGATTTTGATAAATTAATTAAAAATATGATAAAAAAACATATTGAAGAACACAAGGTATCTAGTATTGCTCATGAAGAAATAACAGCAATGATACATAGTGATAAGGAAGTAGCAGAGTTTTATTATCGTAAAGAAATCGAATTAACAGAAAAGATAAAACAAATTCTTTTAAATAATCATTTTAGAGATGAACATCTTGAAGAAAAAGTACATATCATGTTAGGTATGATTGAAAATTTATGTCATGAAGTTATTTATCATAAACATAAAGATATGGATTATGATGTAATGACTGATTTAGTTATTAACAATATAAAAGAACTATTTAAAAAAGACTTAAGTTAATAAGTCTTTTTTTATTCGTTACCTTTTAGGCTAGTTACCATATCAGTGTTTTTCATATTATTGGTATAAAAAAAGAGAATTACTTCTCTTTTATACTTCTTAGCGCTAATCTTCTTATTTCGTTTTCTTTCTGTAATACTCTACCTATTTCTTCTTTGTGTTCAGGTTGTAATCCTTCTTTGTCAGGATTTTCTTCATTATAATATATAGGAGATACTAAATGTCCTCTAACCTTTTCTAAATCAGATACATTCCAATGGAAGAATTTAATTGTGTCTTCATCATCTAATACACAATAATGAATTATTTCAGGATGTCTAAATAAATATAATCTTATTTCGTCTTCTTTCCATTGACCTATATATGTATTAGGAGATGTTCTTTTTTTAACATCTGGTGTTCGACCAATACATTCTATTCCATATTTTTTGAATAAATCAAATAATCTAACGATGTACTCGGCTTCGGGATCTATCTCCATAGTATGTTCATCTATGTTAACTTTGCCACCTGAAGATATTACTATTTTACAATTATATGTTTTACAAACATCAGATAAAATAGCAATTCTTTTTTCTACTGTTTTTAGTAGTTCTTCTTCAGTACCGGGATTGTTATGAGAACCGGGATCATGCATACCATATAATGTACCATCAAAATCTAAGAAGATTACATTAGTTGGTTCATTAGTTTCATAATTTAATTTTCTTAGAATTTGATTTTTATTTTTAGGGAATCCTTGCATATAAAGGGAATAATCATAATCAAAACCAACTATATCACCATCAATTATTTCTCTTTCTTGTTCTTTAACATCTATATAGAAATAATCACTCATTATTTGTCTTATAATATAATGACTTATTGTTCTGCCTTTATCATCTTTATATAACGTATCTGAATGATAACCACCTGTTAAATTAAGTGATATATATGATGTTGTATCTTCGGGAATTGGTACATCCCAATACGTATCATATTGATCCATGTAACTTAATACTTCTTTTATAAAACTGTAAGTATCATTAATTATTTTTTGTAATTTAGCATCACTAAATTGTCTCTCTAAACTAGTTTTTCTTTCTTCGCGTTTAGAAGGTACATTATCTATTTCATATCTATATTGTTCTATTAAGTGATTTTTGTATTCTTTTAATGTAATCATATTTATTTCTCCTAGTAGTTTTAATATACCATATTTATTTTTGTTTTAAATACCTAATGAATGTTTTACTAGCAAATGTTAATGATACTGATTTATTTGTTGCTAAATAAATATTTATATTTGGTATTTTTTTATTTATATTTAATTCTTTTAAATTTCTAAAATTTCTTTTAGATAAATCTATAATTGCAAAGCCAATACCTAAACCAATATTAGTAAATTCAGTAATTAATTCTTGGCTCACAACTTCCATTTTAGGAATTAATTTAACGTTATTTTGAAGCGCAAGATAGTCTAATAATTTTCTGCTATTTGATTCTTCTTTTTGTAAAATTAGAGGAACTTTATTTAAATCTGCAAATGTATTTACATTATCATCAAAGAAATCTGGATTATAAATAAATCCTTGTTTTAATTCTGTTATCTTTTCTAAATTTAAATTTGTTTCTTTTATATTACTTTCATTAAATATAACGAAATCTAATTTTCCTAACTTTAAATCATTTATTAAATTACTAGTTAGATCATTCGTAATATTAATGTTTATATTAGGATAATCAAGGTGAAAATCTTTTAAAGCGTTTATTAAAACTAGTTTAGTTAATGTAGTTGAACACCCTATTTTTATTTCGCCCTTGGATAAGTCTTTAAAAGAAGTAAATTCATTTTCGGCATTATTAATAAGTTCAAGAGCACCTTTAACATATTCGTAAAACATTTTACCCTCTTCTGTTAATTCCATACCTTTATTACTTCTTAGAAACAAAATTCCACCTAGTTGTTCTTCTAGTTTTTTTATTGATTGAGAAATAGCTGGTTGAGATATATGTAATTCTTCACTAGCTCTAGTCATGTGTTTATGTTTAGCTACTACATAAAAGATTCTATATAATTCTAAGTCTACATTCATTATAAGTCCTCCTTATCAATATAATAACATATATATATTGTACTTATCAATGAAGCAGAAATAAAATGAAGATGAAAGGAAGGATAATATGTTTAAAGATTTAAATATCGTTGTAGGAATAACTGGAGGTATTGCTGCATATAAAGCTTGTGGTATTGTAAGTTATTTAAAACAGCAAGGAGCTAATGTTGATGTTATTATGACAAGAAACGCAACAGAATTCGTTACTCCACTAACTTTAGAAACTTTATCTGGTAATAAAGTAATAACCGATATGTTTGAGAGACCTGATTATATGGAAGTTAAACATATTAGTTTAGCTAATAAAGCAGATTTATTCTTAATTGTACCGGCTACGGCAAATATAATTGGGAAAGTAGCTAATGGTATTGCTGATGATATGTTATCAACAACGATAATGGCTACTGATGCTCCAGTTATATTTGCACCAGCTATGAATAATAAAATGTATTCTAATCCAATTGTTAGAGATAACATTACTAAATTAGAATATTATGGTTATAGATTCATTGAACCTAGTATTGGTCATCTGGCGTGTGGATATGAAGCTAAAGGTAAATTACCTAAAAATGAAGAAATTATTGAATATGTTAAAAAATTAGTTAAGGAGGAATGATATGAAACAAGTTATTATTACTGCTGGTGGAACAAGTGAAAGAATTGATAATGTAAGAAAAATAACTAATTCATCAAGTGGAAAATTAGGAGTTGCTATTGCTAATCATTTACTAGAAAAAGATGAAGAGGTTTTTATATATTATGTGTGCTCTAAAAGTTCTTTAAGACCAAGTGATCCTAGAGTACAAATTATTGAAGTTGAAGGTACTATTGATTTAAAGAATAAAATAGAAGGATTATTAACTACTAATCAAATAGATGTTTTTATTCATTCGATGGCAGTATCTGATTATACAACTGATTATGTTACTACTGTGGATAGAATTAAAGAAAGTGTTAGGAAGAATCCCAATTTGGATGATGCTTTTAAGAATATAGAAGTTATTAGTGGTAATAAGATATCATCTTATGAAGATAACTTAGTAATAGTTCTTAAACCTACTCCTAAAATAATATCTTTAATAAAAACCTTAAGTCCCGCTACATATTTAGTTGGTTTTAAATTATTAGATGGTGTTTCAAAAGAAGAATTAATTAAAGTAGCTTCTAAATTGAGGGATAAAAACAAATGTGATTTAGTTGTTGCAAATGATTTAAGTTCAATTAGAGATGGTAATCACACTGCCTTAATTATAGATAAAGAAGGCACTATATTAACAGCACATGGTAAAGAGGATATTGCTAAAAAATTAGTAAGGAGGATTAGTGATGATAAAAAAGGTCTTAGTAGTTGGTGGAACATGGGACTTGGATGGTGGTAAGGAATCGGGTTTTATTAAAAAATTTTATGTAGAGCTAGGTATGTATTTGGATAATATAACCTATTTAAATGGTGGTAATTTTTTATATTTACAAAATGTTTTGAATTCAGTAATTGATTATGACGTGGTATTTTGGTTTGCTAACGTAGATAATTCATTGCCTAAAGTTAGGAGTGTTAAAAAGGTAAATCCCTACACTATTCTAGTTGGTTCAAAAAGGAATGATGGAAAGTATAGTTTTGTAGATGTTTTAAATAAAACATTATTAGAAAGACATAATTTATCTATTGAGTTTACTAAAGATGATAATGGGTTTAAAACGTTATTATTTGATCCATTAGGTACTAAATGGTATGAAGGATATAGTATCCCTGATTTAGTTGAACATTTATATAAAAGATTATTCTTTTTATCTAGCACTAAAAGAGAACATACTTATCATATAGATGGTATTAAGGAAATACCTAGTAATGAAGAATACTTTAAGTATGTTAGAGAAGCTGCTGAAATATTTCATCAAACTATAGAACATAGTGATGGTGTCACAAAATTTATGGGTAATGCCTCTTTTAGAGGAGATAGTAACACTATATATGTATCTAAAAGAGATGTTGATAAAAGTATAATAGATAAAGATAATTTCGTTGCTAGTTATTTAGATAATGGTACTTTATATTACTATGGTGATGTTAAACCATCTAAGGACACTATTGTTCAATCTAATTTATATAATTTATTTCCTAATATAAACTATATGATTCATTCTCATTGCTATTTAAAAGATGGTAGTTTTACAGAAATGCCTGTACCATGTGGATCTTTAAATGAAATTGACGAAATTAAAAAAGTTATTGAAAGAGACTTTAATGGTAATTATGATTTACCTTTATATCAAATTAATTATTTAGGACATGGATGTTTATTACTGGGAAATTCAATCGAGTTATTAAGAAGTGTTTCTTTTTATCCAAGAACTTTTCCTGAGGAATTACCTAATTTAGAAGAAATACTAGATAAAGGGATGAATACTGAAACTAAATCTGTTTCTTTGATACATAGAATGAAATAGTTTTATTAAATGTCATTTAATTACTTCATTTAGTTTTAGTTATAAAAATTGTTTATACCTACATTTTTATATTGCATTATCTTTTTAAATGTTATATTATTCTACTAAGGGTGTAGAGTTATGAAATTAATTAACATTAAAAACCTAGTAAATTGTTCAAATATTACTGGGGTAATGTTTTCTTTAATTTCATTAATATTTGTTTTTTAGAAGTTAATTCATTTTTGAATTAACTTCTTTTTTTAAGACTACACCTAGAAGGGAGAGAAAGAATGAAAAACAAAAAGTTGGCATATGATGTAAATGAAATGCCACCAGCTGGTAAAAGTATCATACTAGCATTACAACATGTATTCGCAATGTTCGGAGCAACTGTATTGGTTCCAATACTAGTAAATGCCTCTATTGCAGAAGCGGGTGTTGAAGGACAAGCTTTATCAATTGCTGTAGCACTTGTAACAGCAGGATTAGGAACTCTAATCTATATTGCATGTACTAGAGCAAAATCACCTGTATTCTTAGGTAGCTCATTTGCATTCATTGCTCCAATCGCAGCAGCTTATGTTGCAGGAGGAATTGCAGGTGCAATGACTGGTGTTATGGTTATCGGTCTAATCTACTTCATTGTTTCAATGATTATTAGATTTGCGGGAAAGGCATGGATTGATAAGTTATTACCACCAATTGTAATTGGTCCTATGATTATGATTATCGGATTAGGACTTGCTGGTTCAGCAGTTGGCAATATTTTCGATACTAGTATTGCTGTAGAAGGAATCGCTTGGAAAGGACCTGTTGTTGCATTAATAACATTCCTAACAACAGCTATTGTTATGACAAGAGCTAAAGGGTTCTTCAAAATAATACCTTTCTTAGTAGGTATTGTAGTAGGTTATATTGCAGCGTGTGCATTCGGTATGGTTAACTTCGATGCTGTAAAAGTAGCAGCATGGTTACAAATGCCTGAGTTTAAAATTCCATACGTACATTATAAGCCTGCATTCTTAATTGCTTTAACAATGGCACCAATTGCTTTAGTTACTATGGCTGAACATATTGGAGACCATAAAGCATTAAGTACTATAATGGATAGAGATTTATTAAAAGATCCAGGATTAGAAAATACTTTAATGGGTGATGGTTTAGCAACATTCTTAGCTGGTTTCTTAGGAGGACCATCAAATACGACTTATGGTGAAAATACTGCAGTTGTTGGTATGACTAGAAATGCTTCAGTTGGAGTTATCGCTTTAGCTGCTGTATTTGCTGTTATATTAGGTTTCTTAGGTAAATTTACAGCTTTAGTTCAAACTATACCTACTCCTGTATTAGGTGGAGTTAGTTTATTACTTTATGGTTTTATAGCCGTAAATGGTTTAAAAGTTTTAATTCAAAACAATACTGATTTCAGTAAAAACAAAAATGTTATTGTAGCTTCTGCTATGTTAGTACTTGGTCTTGGTGGAGCAGCATTTAGTATTGCTACTGGTAATGGAATGGCTGTTCAAATTTCAGGTATGAGTTTAGCTGCTATAGTAGGTATTCTACTTAACCTAATAATTCCTACAGAGGAAGATGAAGAAGTAGTAGAATTAGTAAATAATAGAACAGCAGTTGAGGAATTAAAAGAATCTATTAAAGATGAATTAACTGTTGAATTAAAAGGAGAAATCCTTGAAGAAATTAAAAGAGAAATAATTAAAGAAAAGAAAGGTAAATAAAAATATAAATGGAAAATGTATTTGAGCTTAATCATCCTTTAATAACACATAAATTGGCTATTTTAAGGGATAAGAGAACTGGAACTAAAGAATTTAGAGAATTAGTTAGTGAAATATCAACATTCCTTTGCTATGAAGCTATGAGTGATGCTAAGTTGATAAAGGCAGAAATTGAAACACCAATTGAAAAAATGAAAACTGGTATGTTAGATGAAGATAAGTATGCATTCGTTCCTATTCTACGTGCTGGTATGGGTATGTTAGATGGTGTTATTAGTGTAATACCTAATGCAAAGATTGGTCATATTGGTATGTATAGAGATGAAAAGACATTTGAACCTGTCAATTATTTCTTTAAAGTTCCAAAAGATATTGAAAAAAGAGAAGTTATTATAATTGATCCAATGCTTGCTACTGGTGGTTCAGCAATAGACGCTATTGAACTATTAAAAAGCAAAGGTGTTAAGAAAATTAAATTCTTATGTATCATTGCAGCACCAGAAGGATTAAAGCTTGTTAATGAAAAATATCCTGATGTTAAAATATACTGTGCTCATATAGATAAGAAATTAAATAGTAATAAATATATTGTTCCAGGTCTAGGAGATGCTGGAGACAGAATATTTGGAACAAAATAAAAGAGCTTTAAAGCTCTTTTTTTTGTGTATCTTGTTTTACTCTTAATGTTTCAGTAAATAGCATTTGTAAGTCTCGATAATCCATTTGTGCATCTGCTTTTACAACAGCATCTATATACTCTTCTCTTCTATCTGCTAAAAGGGAAAAATCTATATAGTATGGTTCTAGTTTATTTTGTTTACAAACAAAGTCTATATACTGACGAATAAATTCTCTTAAGGTTCTTCCATTGCCTTCTCTGAAAGGATGGATTATATCTAAATCGGAGTATAGAATTGGAATATATGTTAATAGTTTATCTTTATCTGTTAAATAAGGAACTTTAGCTCTTGCTTTAGCTAGAGTTTCTTTTAAGTTGCTATAGATTAGAAGAGGCATACAGAAAGGAATTCTTTTACTTATCATTTCTGAACGGATTTCACCAGCAAATGGATAAATATCATTAAACAAATATTTATGGATAGCTAAGTAATGAGCAACATCAAAAGTCTGTCTTCCTGGATTTAGGAATAATTGAGCAAGTTTATAACTTGTAATTAATCTTTCGGCTTTATTTAGTTCTTCCTCATTAGTTAAACCTAATTTGTTTTTTATTACACCATTATCATCAGTTGTTGGTGAATGCCAGTCTTCATCGTTGTAAAACATTTTTTCCCTCTTGTTCTGGTTTTTGCTGTTGCTGTTTCTTTCTTTCCATATATTCAATTATGGAATATAAGAAACTTTCATCTTTTTTACCAGAAGCAATGTCTTCATGTATTTTCATTATTTCTTCTTCTGTTAATCCATTATTCTCAATTGCATTAGTACTATTAGCGTATTCCATGGCATATCTTAGAAGATCATTATTTTCTGCCATATTAATTCCTCCTTAAGCAAAGAATTGTTCATACCAAACTATAAATGTATATATTGTCCAAACTTTTTTGTAGCAATCTTTCTTGCCATTTTTATGATTATCTAATAATTTGTTAATCTTTTTAACATCAAAGAATTTTTCAGCTATTTCGCTGTTAAATTTAACTTTGATTTCATTATATAAATTATCTTCTCTTATCCATTCTCTTAATGGAACAGGGAATCCTAATTTTTTCTTTTTATATGCTTCATTAGGTATTACTTTTTTAGCTGCTAATCTTAATGCTGGTTTTGTTGTTTCTTTAGTAATCTTAGCATATGTAGGCATTTTTCTAGCTACTTCATAAACATTCTCATCTAAGAATGGAGTTCTTCCTTCTAGTCCAAACATCATACATAGGCGATCTACTGAATGAAGGAAATCTCTAACTAACCAGAAGTAGTAATCAATTGCTTGTCTTTTAACTGTGTCTGAATTATTTTTATAGGTTTCATAAACAGGAGCTACAATATCTTTAGTATTGATTTGATTCTTACACTTAATTAGTTTTTGAGCTTCAGAATCTCTCATTATTCTTCCTAAACCAATATTGTAATCTTCTAGATGTTGACCTCGACGCCATACAAAGTTAAAGCCACGAGCATCTGGTATGATATTAGCTATTTTATAACCTAAATGTCTAATTGGATATGGTATCTTCATATACCAAGATTGACTTAAGTCTTCTTGATATGTGTTATATCCACCAAATAATTCATCAGCGCCTTCACCTGACATTACTACTTTAACATTTTTAGATGCTACTTCAGCAACATAGTAAAGTGCTACTATTGAAGGATCAGCTAATGGTTCATCCATATGATACATAATTTTAGCAAAGTTCTTAATGTATTCATCTTTATCAATCTTACGAGAGATATTTTCGATACCTAGTTTATCTGATAAGTCTTTAGCAAAACTTATTTCATCATATTTAGGATTATCATAACCAACTGTAAATGTTTTATTTGGTTTAAATGTTGAAACAATGTAAGATGAATCAATTCCAGAAGATAAGAATGATCCTACTTCTACATCAGCTATTCCGTGATGAATAACTGAGTCTTTCATAGCTTTATCAATATCTTCAGCAATGTCTTCAATCTTTTGATCTTTTTCTTCAAATTTTAATTCAAAGAATTTTTCTATTTTTATTTTGCCATCTTTATATGTTAAAGAATGTCCTGGTCTTAATCTCTTAACACCTTTGAAGAATGTTTCTTCAGTTGGTACAGAGTTAAAGCATAGATATGCTGCTAATATAGAATCATTAAATTCTTTTTTAAAATCAGGATGATCTAAGAATGCTTTTATTTCAGAAGCAAACATAAAAGTTTTCTCGTTATTGTAATAATAGAATGGTTTAATTCCCCAGCCATCTACAGCACAAAATAATTCTTGTTCTTTTTTATTCCAAATAGCGAAAGCAAACATACCTCTTAGTTTGTAAACAACATCATGTCCCCACTCTTCATAACCATGAAGAATTACTTCAGTATCTGTTTTTGTATAGAACTTATATTTATCTTTCAATTCTTCTTTTAATTCTAAGAAGTTATAAACTTCACCATTATATATAATTACTACATCTTTGTTTTCGTTATATATTGGTTGA
Source organism: Bacilli bacterium (assembly GCA_017525015.1). The sequence continues at coordinate 82,413 of JAFXUK010000009.1, read as the reverse complement.
TCACCAGTTGTTAAATCGAGAATAGCTAGACGACGATGACCTAAAGCAATTTTATCATCTACATAGAATCCTTCACCATCTGGTCCTCTATGAGCTATTCTATCTGTCATTAGTTTAATTGTTTTTTTATTTGGTTTTGTGTCACTTATGTAACCTGCTATTCCACACATAGTATCACCTAACTTTCTATTATGTAGATGTAATAGTCATTATCTACAATTAATTTACTAATACTAAAATAGTTATTAACTTTATTATTAATTCGATTAATATATTCATCTTGGTTTTCTAATTCCATTCCTTCTCTTAGAGTAAACTTACGAGAACTAGCTTGATACCAACCATAGTCAGTTACCCAACTACGATTAGAGAAGATTGCTATTCCTTCAGAGTTACTTAAGATATCTTTACCAAGAATTAGTCTTGAATCATACTCTATTCCAAATAAGTTTAATAATGTAGGTAGTACATCTATTTGGCTTCCTACTTTATCAACTACTATCGGTTCTTCCATAGCGTTATTCCATAGTATGAAGTTACTTCTGTTTATTTCAATAACACCATCTTTAGTATATGAAGCAGCTTCATTCATTTCTTCTGTTGATAAGGTATATGGATAATGATCACCAACAAGGGCGATAACAGTATCATCTAACTCACCATTTTCTTCAAGTTGTTTAACTAATGCTTCTAGCATTTTATCTAGTTCTACTTGAGAAGCTAAATAGTATTTAACTTGTGATGAGTAATTTAAATCTTTTACAGTATCGAAATGATGATTAGCAATAATATCATTATAATTATATGGTGAATGTCCACTTACTGTTACATAGTATGTAACATAGTTGCCTTCTTGTCCCATATATAATGGTGCTGTTACATTTACCATATCTGAATCATATTCTAGCCATTGACATGGATATTTCATATTTCTTAATTCACTATCAGTATGTAATCTTTTTTCTAAGCCATTTCCACAACCCATGTAATTAGTGAATCCAATTGTTTTCATAGTTTTTTCTCTTGAGTAATATGTATAAGTCCAGTCATGATAACTTTGAGCACGGTAACCTATACGAGAGAAAGCATTACCTAATCCATAATAGATTGTTGGCATTTTACTCTTCCATGCTCCAAGTATTTCTTGAGTTGGTATTAAACCTGTTGTTGCTTGGAATTCACCACCAGTAGTACTTAAGAATACTGGGGAATAGAAGTTAGTAAAATCAAATCCAGTATGAACCATTTTATATAGAGTTGGTGTTCTTTGTTCATCAACTGCTATTTCGTTAAATCCTTCTGCTAGAATAAAGATTAAGTTTTTATCTTTAAACATACCAGTATATTTAGTTTTATTAGATGGATTACTATTAGAAAAATATGTATTTAGAGTTTGAATATTTTTGTTATTAGTAGCTTTTTCAAAATCTAATTCTAATTCATTAAATCCGTAATCTATTTCTCCTTCTTCTACTGGAATAACCATTTCTTCTTCATTATCTAATACGATTTCACTTTCATAACCAAATAGTTGTCTTTTTATATCTATTTTGGTATATGTTAGCATTCCAAAAGTATCTATAATACTAGCTTGATCATCTATTTTAAAATATAGTTTATATGGTGAATTCATTTCACTTTTGTTAGGTATTAATGTTACAAAAGTAGCACCATATGATAATGTAAGCATTATTATTAAAGAAATAATAGAATATTTATGATATCTATTGTAATCAATCTTTTTGTTTAAAATTATTAATAATATAAATGGTAATAAGAATAATACAAAATGTAATAGATTAGATAAAATAGCATCTTTAATAATATTAGTAAAATCTAATGCTTGGTCAGCAAGACCTATTGTTGAGAAACTAAATGGTACTGAGAATAATCTATGGAAGATTAGTTGTACTTCAAAGTACACAGTTATGATTCCCATTAAAATGAAACTATTAATTTTATTTATTATTCTTGGAAATATCTTGGTTAATAAAGTAATAAGTAAAATAAAAGGTAAAGTAAATATTAATAAATATACTAAGCCATTATTAAGTGTATGATCAGTTATTATTACTTTAGAGAGGATTTCTAAATAAAGAATAGTTACAACATAAAATAATGATGGTTTAATGTTTATTCTTTTCATCTCTTTTTTCCTCCTCTATGTAGTTAATTATATCATAAAAAAAGAAGTATTTTTATACTTCTTTTATTAAAGATAATTGAACTTTTTGTTTTGTTAAATCGATATCTGCTACATAGCAAGTTACAATGTCTCCTACATTTACTATATCATTTGGATTTTTAACAAATTGTTTAGACATTTTAGATATATGACATAAACCATCATCATGAAGACCAATATCAATAAATGCTCCGAAAGATGCAACATTACGAACTGTACCTTGTAATTCCATACCAATACGCAAGTCTTCAATATGAAGGACATCACTTTTTAGAATTGGTGCTTCTAGTTCATCACGTGGATCTAAACCAGGATTTAGCAATTCTTTTATAATATCTTCTATAGTATAGTAATCACTATTTAGTTCTTCAGCTAGTTTAACAGTGTTTTGCTTTTTAAGTGTTTCTTTAAAACTATCTGTATTGATATCTTCTATTTTAAGATTTAGTTTGTCTAATAATTTATTAGTAACGTCATAACTTTCTGGATGGATACCGGTTTTATCTAATGGATTAGTTCCATCTGGTATACGTAAGAAACCAATTGATTGTTCATAGACTTTATCAGTCATACCTTTTATCTTTTTAATTTCTTCTCTACTAGTTATTTTGTTCTTTTCTTTATATTTATAAATATTTTCAATAACTGACTTAGTTAAACCAGATACATATTTAAGTATTGATTTAGATGCAGTATTAATGTTAACTCCTACTTCATTAACTACTTTAGAAGTAGTAAAGTCTAGTGCAGAAGCTAATTCTTTTTGATTAACATCATATTGGTATTCACCTACACCAATTGATTTAGGATCTATTTTAACTAGTTCTGATAGTGGATCTTGTAATCTTCTACCTATTGAAACAGCACTTCTTTTTTCAACAGCTAAATCAGGGAATTCTTCAATAGCTAATTTAGAAGCACTATAAATAGATGCTCCGGCTTCAGAAGTAATTATATATTTACATGGTAATTTGTATTCATTAATCATTTCAGCACAGAATTTTTCTGATTCACGAGATGCTGTTCCATTACCAATAGAGATAATATCTACTTTGTATTTTTCTATTAGGTTTTTAACAATAAGTTTAGATGCTTTAATATATTCATCTTGTTTATTAGTATTAATAAATGGTTTAATAACTGTTGAATCTAGGTATGTACCATTTTGATCTACAACAGCTAGTTTGCAACCATTAACATAGCCTGGGTCAAAACCTAAAACTGTCATTCCTTTAATAGGTCTTGTTAAAAGAAGATGTTCTAAATTAGTACTAAATGTTTCAATAGCAATTTTTTCAGCTTTCTCAGTTAATTCACTTCTTATTTCTCTTTCAATACTAGGTAATATTAAGCGTTTTAGAGAGTCTTTTATACTATTCTTAACTAAATCTACTACATAAGACTTTTCATCTTTAATAAGCTTCTTTTCTAGGAAAGAAGTAATAGCATCATCATCCATACCTATAGATACAGTTAAGACTTTTTCTTCTTCACCACGGTTTAATGCAAGTACTCTGTAATGTTTAATATATTTTACTCTATCAGTAAATTCATAATACATTTCGTATACTTTATTTGGATCTTCAGCATTCTTTTTAACTTTGGAATCAATAGTACCATTTGCAAAGACATTATTTCTTATCCATTTACGATAAGAAGCATTATCACTTATCCATTCAGCAATGATATAACCTGCTCCTTCTAAAGCAGCATCAGTATCTTTAACATTTTCATTTATAAATTTTGATGCCATTTGTTCTAAGGAACCAGTTGTTGGGAAAGACATTAGCATTTTAGCTAATGGTTCTAAACCATTTTTAATAGCTTCGCTAGCTTTAGTCTTTTTCTTTTCCTTATAAGGACGATAGATATCTTCTACTTCAGTTAGTTTAGTACACTTCATAACTGCATCAGTTATTTCTGGAGTAAGCATTCCTTTTTCATCAATTAATCTGATAACATCTTGTTTACGGTTATAAAGATTTTCTTGATAACGATATTGTTCTTCAATAGCTCTTATTTGATCTTCATTAAGATTACCAGTTTTATCTTTACGATAACGAGCTATGAAAGGAATTGTAGCTCCTTCACTAAGCATTTCTAGTACTACATTTATTTGTTTTTCTTCTAGTTGTAAACTATCTATTAAAAATTTAATTACATCTTTATTTATAACTAATTTGTTTTCTTCTTCCACAATAATCACCAAGATTTATTATAACATAAAAAAGGAAGATTATTTATCTTCCTTTTTCTTTTTATTTTTCTTACTTTTTGATAATTCTTCTTTTATTTTATCAACTGGTATTTCTTTGGTTAAATCTGGTATCTTAGCAGTTTTTTCATCTTCCATTACTGGAGCACTATTAGCAGATTCATTAATTACTTTTTGAACTTCAATAATACCAGTTTTTTCTTGTTCTTCACGGTAGTTCATAGCCATACCGATAACGAATACGAATGATAGAAAATAAACCCAGATCATCAAAACGACAATGCTTGCTAAACTACCATAGAAGACAGAATAGTTAGCATAGTTATTAATGTAATATGAATATAATGCAGTTATTCCTATCCATAATAAGGTTGTGAAAACGGCTCCACCATTAACACTACTACTAGGTACTTTTTTATCAGGTGCCATAGTATATATTATCTTAATAAATAAGAAGATAATTAACCAAGAAATAGGACCTTGGAATAAATGTAGTATTTTTATTATTAATTCTGTAGACGATGTATCTAAGTTAATATAATGTAATAAATTTATAATACTATCACCAAATAATGGAACCAATAATACGAATAGAAATAGAATAACGATAATTAATTCCATAATTAGAGCTTTTAATCTTCTTCTAAAGAATCCTGAATCTCTAATACCATAAATAGTATTGGAAGCAACAATTATTGATGCCATACCATTACTAGCAATAAAATATCCAACACCTAATGTAATGAAGAAAGCAGGAGTAATCTCGGTAGATGTTAAGATGGGTGTTAAGATTTCGGAGAATTCTCTTCCTAAAGCTTTAGTTATTAAGTTAAATATTAATTCATTTGAGACATTAATATAGGAACAAGCATAACCAATTAATGTTATGGTTGGAACTAAAGAAAGGAAAAGAAAGAATGCTACTTGTCCAGGAAGGACAAGCATTTCTGGTCTCCAAAAGGCATCCCAGAATCTTTGAAAGAAGTTTCTTTTTTTATACTTCTTTGCCATATTATTCCTCTTCTAATTCTTCTTTTTTATTACGCATATCTTCTACTGATTCATTTATAGCATCTTCAATAGTTTTCATATCATTAGTAATCATACTATAACCAATAGCAGCACCATGTTCATAAGGTAAATTCTTAAATTCTTTATATAATTTACGAATATAACTTACTACTTGTTTTTCTTGGTAACCTACCATATAGATTAAGTATTCATTACCATCAGTACGCATTATATCAGTGTTATCAAGTTGAGTCTTAATCAAGATATTAGCTGCTGCTTTTATTTGATTATCTCCTTCTTCATAACCTAATCTATCATTAATTTCTTGAACTTGATTTAAGTCAATAATAATTGTAGCTTGAGGATAAATTGTATTTTTATTCCATGAACTTATATTTTCATTTAAGTAATTTCTATTCTTTAAAGAAGTTAATTGATCGATGTATTTCATCTTATCTTCTTTTTTAATCTTCTTAGCAATCTTGATTCTCTTTGTAGAACTATATACTAGATATAGAATAACTATAAAGATAAAGATTACAAATAATGAGTATTTAGCAACTTTACCTAAAATAGTACCTGATTTTTGTACTTGTGAATGATCATAACTACCATCTACTATCATAGCAGCAGGATCTAAAGTTTGGATATATTTGCTAAATAAGATATTGAACGTATCATTATTCTTCAAATAGAAATTATATGTATCAGAAATAGTATTTTCATATCTAGAAGTATATTCTTTTAAGATACTATTTTTATAGTATTTAAAGATTTCTTTATCTAATACTATAATGTTATCTTTACGAGCAATCTTTTTAAGATCTTTTTCGTTGGCATATGTTTTAACATCAATGCCACCTAGAGAATTTAAGTATTTTTCTAGAAGACTGTTCTTTAAAACATAAACTGTTTTACCACTTAGTGATTTAACATTATTAATGATAATTCCATTTTCTTCTTTAGCAACAATATTAAATGATAAATTCATTAATGAGTTTACTTTATGATACTTAGTATCTAAGTTGTAATAGTTATAGAATACATCTACTTTGTTATTAGCAATAGCTTCTGCTAATTTATTAAAGTTTTTATATTTAGTATAAGTAAATTCTGTTTTACTAAATTCACTAAAATGTCCTAAGTATTCACTTACTATTCCACCATATTGGCCACCCATTAATACTTCATATGGTGAATTATTAATGAATCCATATACATATTCTTTAGATTGAATATTAGTTATTTCTTTGTCAGAAATAGATAAGGCTTCAACAAAGGCATTAAGTTCATTTTTGTTATAAACTTTGTTTAGATTTTTTTCTTTCCATTCACCAAAGTATTTTTTAACTATAGAACTAAATGTATCATCTTCAGTTGGATCATAAACTATATATTTGTTTAAGTCACTTAGATGGTAATCAATATTATAGTTTGAAGTTAAAATAGATGTTAAATGTTCTTCTAACGGAATAATAACATATTCTACTTCTGTACCATTTTCTAAAGCTTCGAATAAATTTGTTGATGAATCATAAGTACTTATTAAAGTGTTACTTACATCACTTAGATATTTAGATATTACTTTTTCATCTTGAACTAGAATACCTATTTTTTTACCAGATAAACTATTTAATGAATTCATATTAACTAGTTCTTTACTGATAACTACGTAATGTTCTTTATGAAATAAAGTTTGATTTTCTTCTAAGTCATAAACCACTTTAAAAGCATTGGTCCCAACTTCTTCACCAATGTTATAAGTAATTACGTGAACTTTAATATTTTCTTTAGTTTCTAAGCTTTCAAGAAAGTCATAGAAAACACCAGAACCGTTTTTACCGAAAACATCTAGATTGTTTGGTACATAAATGTTTTGAACTTTGTTAACATTTTCTGTAATCCATTCTTTTTCTTCTACTGTTAATTTGTTTTCGTCATTTAAAATTCTGTATGTAAAGTATCCTAAAAGAGATAATGCAACAATAGCTACAAGTATTATGGCAATTATTCTCTTACTTATTCGAATTTTTTTCATAGGCTAATCCCCATCTACGGCATTAGTTTCTTTTTTCTCAACTTTTCTGTTAAGTCCCCATTTTAAGCCAGTTCCATTATGGTTATGAGCTCCTTCAATTAAGAAACCATCACCATTTTCATTAGCTTCTGATTCTAATGTGAATTGGAAATCATAGAATTTAAGTTCTTCTTCACTAAAGTTTTCTAATGATTTTAAAGCAATTCCTTCGGCTTCGGTTAAATCACTATCTTTTTCAAATAATATCTTTATATAAAAGATAGTACCTTTTAACTCTATACTAGCTGTTTTTACTTTGCCGTTTTCTACTAATTTATCTCTATAGTCGTCTAATCTATCATTTTCAACTATATGATCTTCTATTCCATCTAGACGTGGTCCATATTTACTAGTTCCATTTCCACCAAATAATTTGAATAAAACTGAAACTATGACAATAGTACTAACTATGACAATTGCCATTAGGATAGTAAATATACGATGTTCTTTATAAAATCTTTTTATTCCTTTCATCTAAACCACCTCGTTAAATGTAATAAAATTATACTACATTTAGCAGTTTTATTCAATTGTTTAGGGTAATAAAAAAGATATTATAGTGAGTCTATAATATCTTTTAATTTATCTTCATCCCAGATTTCAATACCTAGTTTTAAAGCTTTATCATATTTAGAACCTGGTGAATCACCAACGATTACAACATCAGTCTTTTTAGATACGGATTCTACTGACGTTCCACCATATTTTTCTAATAAGGCTTTTATTTCATCTCGAGTCATGAAACTAATAGTACCGGTAATAACAAATTTCTTGTTAGAAATAATATCATTATCAATAGTCTTTTCACCTTTATATTCCATGTTAATACCTATTTCTTTTAGGTTATTAATTAGAGTTATATTTTTATCTTCATGGAAATAGTTATAGATGTTATTAGCTAGGATATCACCAATATCTTGGATATCTGTTAGTTCTTCTACTGAAGCATTCATTAGATTATCTATATTACTATACTTTTTAGCTAGTACTTTTGCAGTTTTAGCTCCAATACCAGGAATACCTATAGCAAATAGTAATCTTTCTAGAGAGTTCTCTTTACTAGCTTCTATTGATGCTAATAAGTTATCGACACTTTTATTACCAAAGCCTTCTAATTCAATTAGATCTTCTCTTTTATCTTTTAATGAATAAATATCTTCTATTTTAGTAATGATATTCATGTTATAGAAGTCTTCGATAATAGCATCTCCTAGACCATCAATATTCATAGCAGGTCTTGATACATAGTGTGTTAATCCTTCTATTTTACGTGCAGGACAATGTACATTAGGACATAAGGCATCAATACCACTATTACTACGAATTAGTTTTTCTCCGCAGATAGGACATGTAGTAATCATTTCAAAGTATGATACATCTTTACGTCTTTCTAATACTGGTTCTACTACTTCTGGTATTACATCACCAGCTTTATGGATAACTACATAGTCACCTATACGTAAATCTTTTTCTTTGATATATGCTTCATTATGTAATGTTGCTCTTCTAATAGTACTACCTGCTACTTTAACAGGTGAAAGTACAGCATTAGGTGTTATTTGACCTGTTCTACCAACTGTGAAAATGATGTCTTCTAGTTTAGTAACTACTTTCTCAGCTGGGAACTTGTATGCAACTGCCCATCTTGGATATCTAGCAGTATTACCCATAGCTCTTTGACCAGCTATATCATTAAGTTTAATAACAATACCATCTATTTCGTAAGGAAGATCTGGTCTTTTTTCAGTCCATTCTTCGATATATTCTTTTATTTCTTTAAAATTATGACATTTTTTGAAATTAGGATTTATTGGTAAACCTAGTTCTTTTAGTTTTAGTAATGTTTCGTAATGAGTTTTTTCTGTTGTATTTGGTACATGGTAAAGAACTGTATCTAATTTACGTTCTTTAGCTATACGAGAATCTAGTTGACGAGCAGAACCTGCTGCAGCATTACGAGGATTTTGAAATGGTTCTTCACCGTTTTCAATTCTCTTTTTATTAGCTTCTTCGAAGCTTTTTTTAGTCATGTAGATTTCGCCACGTACTTCTAAATCAATTGGTTCTTTTAATTTAATAGGTACATATTTAATAGTTTTAAAGTTATTAGTAATATCTTCACCTACTACACCATCTCCACGAGTAGCAGCTGAGACCATAAGACCATTAACATATGTAAGGTTTACTCCTAAGCCATCCATTTTTAATTCACAAACGAACTCAGGATTTTCAATTTCTTTTTCAACTCTTTTAACATATTGTTCTACTTCATCTAAGTTAAAAACATCTGCTAAAGAAAACATAGGAGTTTGATGTGTTATTTTTTCAAATTGATCTAGTATTTTAGTACCTACATTAGTTGTAGGTGATTCTGGTAGTTTATATTCTGGATATTCTTCTTCTAATTTGAATAATTCCATTAGTAAACTATCATACTCATTATCAGTTAAAGTAGGATTATCATTAAGATAATACTCTACATTAGCTCTATTTAAGGTTTCAACCAGTTCCTTAATTCTTTCTTCTGGATTCATAAATTACCCCCAAAGATTATTAGGATATTCTCCTTCATCAACTAATCTTTTTATATTACTTCTAACGAAGTCTGTATCTTCTTTATAAGTTACTCCATACCATGTAGCAGTTGTATGAAGTACTTTAACTGTAGCATATCCTGTTTTATTAGCTTCATCTAATAAGTCAGGAATTAGGAATTCACATTTTTCTAAGTTATCTTCATTTTCTTTGAAGAATTCTACTATTTTTTCATCTATTAAATCGAATAATGTGCGATCAAATACTAACATATTCATTGATACTAATTCGTTCTTTTCTATTTTGAATTCTTCTTTTCCAGATAATGGTGTACAAGATATTTTTTTACCGTCTTCGATAATAGAACATTCTGTTATTTGAATTAATCTTCCATCATTTTCAGCTTCAAGAACACCACGTTTTACAGCACCATTTTCTGTCATAGTTTTAATTGCTTCATAACCTACGGTAGCCCATTCTCTACTATTTGAATTTTTAATAAAATCTGCTGCTACTTGGAAAGCATCTCTACCATAGAAGTCATCAGCATTGATAACAACAAATTCTTCAGTAATAGCATCTTTAGCACAATAGATGGCATGAGCAGTACCCCATGGTTTTACTCTTTCTTTTGGTATTTTAACAAAATCAGGTACATTTTCTAATTTTTGAAATACATATTCTACTGGTATATGTGGTTCTACTCTAGCACCAATAGTACTTTTAAAGATATCATAGTTCTCTTCTTTAATAATAAATACTATTTTACTAAAACCAGTTTTAATAGCATCAAATACTGAGTAATCAATAATAAACTCATCATTTGGTCCCATAGGAGCTATTTGTTTTAGTCCTCCAAATCTACTACCCATTCCAGCAGCCATAATTAATAATTCCATATTCTTCCCTCTTTCTACATTTTAGTTATACTTTTATGGTTTTTTAGTAATTTTTTATTGCCAAAATTTTTAGCAAACGCTACGGTGATAATATCACCATTAATATCTATTACAACACCTTTGCCATAAGTTATATGCATTATTTTATCACCAATAGCAAAATCTATATCTTCTTTTCGATATTTATCTTCCATATTTATCTTTTCTTCTGGAAGTAAGTTTTCGTTTTCTACTTCGATAAGATTAGGATCTATTTCTTTAATAAATCTACTTGGTTCATTAATAACATCTTTACCATATAAAATACGTCTTTTAGCGTTGGATATATATAATCTTTCTTTAGCTCTTGTTATTGCTACGTAACATAATCTTCTTTCTTCTTCTAGTTCTCCTTGATCATAGAAGGCGTTTTGGTGTGGGAAGAGTGTTTCTTCCATACCTATGATGAAAACTACTTTGAATTCTAGACCTTTAGCACTATGCATTGTCATTAATGTTACAGCATCACTATCACTTTTATGGTCAGCCATATCGGCCATTAATGTTATTTCTTCTAGGAAATCAGCTAATGATACGGAACCTGTTCGATCTTCGAAAGCTTTAGCTGTAGATTTAAATTCTTCTAGGTTATCTAATCTTAAATCACTTTCTAAGGTATGATCTGCATACTCTTCTTTCATTCCGGTTTGTTCAATAACCCAATCTACTAAATCAGTTAAAGATAATTCTTTACTATCTTCAACTAATCTTAAGATAAGTTGTTTAAATTGTAATTCTTTTCCTTTAGAAATAACTTGGAACATTGAAGTATTCTTTTCACGAGCTTCTTTCTCTAATTTAGCTAATGTGGCATCGCCAATTCCTCTTTTAGGAACATTTATTACTCTTCTTAGAGATATTTCATCATCATTATTTAGTAATAATCTTAAGTAGCAAATTAAGTCTTTAATTTCTTTACGATTATAGAAATAATAACTACCTACTACTTTATATGGTATTCCTGCTTTCATGAAGCATTCTTCAGCTACACGGGATTGAGCATTGGTACGATATAAAACAGCCATATCATTATTGTTATATCCTTCGTCTTTTAGTTTTTTTACTTCATCTATTACTAATTGAATCTCATGTTTACCATCATATGCTCTTAAATACTTGGTTTTAACCCCTTCTCCTTTATTACTCCAAAGTGTTTTATCTTTTCTTTCTTTGTTATTTTTAATAACGGAATTAGCGGTATCTAAGATATTTTTAGTAGAACGATAATTTTCTTCTAGAGGAATAACTAAAGCATTTTTATAATCTTTTTCGAAGTTAAGTATATTTCTAAAGTTAGCTCCTCTAAACATATATATTGATTGATCAGGATCACCTACTATAAAGATATTTTGGTATTTACTAGCTAGTAATTTAGATAGTTTATATTGGACTTCGTTAGTATCCTGGTACTCATCTATTAAGATATATTTAAATTTATCTTGATAATGTTCTAGAATATCTTTATGTTTCATAAACATCTCTACTGGTATTTTAAGTAAGTCATCAAAATCAACAGAGTTATTTTTCTTTAAGATACTTTGATATTCATAGTATACTTCTTCTACTATTTGATCTGGTGGTGTATTACAGAACTTAGATATTTCATCATTAGTTAGCATTTCATTCTTGAAGTTACTTATTTTATTTCTGACATATGAAGGTGGTGCCAACTTAGTATCTAAGTTTTTTTCTTTCATTATTTTCTTTATTATAGAAACTACATCATCACTATCGATAATAGAAAAGGTTCTATCAAATCCTAAGATAGGAGCGTTTTCTCTTATTAGTCTTACTCCTAGGGAATGGAATGTACCAACAAAGGCATTATTACCAGGAACTATTTTTTCTAATCTATCACGCATTTCTTTAGCGGCTTTATTAGTAAAGGTAATAGCTAAAATATTATAAGATGGTATACCATTTTCTATTAAATTAGCAATTCTAGTTGTTAAGACTTTGGTTTTTCCGGAACCAGCACCAGCTAGAACTAAACATGGTCCATCAATATGTAATACTGCTTTTTTTTGTTGTTCATTTAATCCATCTAATAAGTTCATAGTTGCTCCTCTTTTCAAGTCTTATTATAACATAAATACTTATATTTATTGGAAATAAAAAAAGCCATTTCTGGCTTTTTATAGATATTCCATAATAGCGATATTGTTTTGTAGTTTTTCAACTAAATCTTCTCTATCGTATTTGGCAAAAATTTCTTCAAATTCATCATTGTTTAGTAAGAACATGTTATAAAACTTTTCAAAAGCATCAACATAATTAGTTACTCCTAATTTTTTTAGACAGTTAATGTTTTTAGTAACAGTATTTTCTTGTTCTTCTAACATTTTTTGTGCTAACTCTGGAATACTATTTTCCATCATATTAATATCTCTTTCTCCAAAACCCAATTCTTTTAGATACATCATAGTTCTGGACCTCCTACTGTTTGTTCTTTATTAAAACCCAAGCAAGTTTCTACAACTTTTCTTAGTTTTTCTTCTTCAGCTCGAAGGTTATATAGTAGAGATGTTAAGATAACTTCTTTTTCTACTCCTTCTAATTGTTGACCTTGTTTTGCAAGAGCTTGTAATAATACTCTGATATTTCTTTCTAACTTGTTACGAGAAATACTTAGGTCACCAACTTGATATGTTAAGTTTCCAGATTTAGTAGCTTTTAGCATTTCCTCAAATGAAGCAACTAGTTGTTGGTAAGTTTCATTTAACTCACCTTCAAGTTTAACTTCAGGATTTAATTCTGGATTTGAATAATAACCATTTAATGTTTCTACTAATATTTGAGTAAAGTCTTCATTTCCTACTAGACTAGGTATAGCTCCATTATATTTAGCTAAACTTGTCACTTCAGGAATTGTTTCATTTCCATACTTGTAATCAAATGCAGTAAAGTCAGTTAATTCTGAAACATATGATTCAGTTTCTTCATCATATAATTCTACACCTTTAGTTTTTAAGAAATTAGCTCTCTTTATTAATTGTGGCATATTAGTTCCTAATAATTCTGGATTAGTATTTATTAAATTTCCTAAACCACATTCAATTAGTTGATCAATACCACTCATTAATTCTTCTGGACTATTGAAGAAAGTATTTAAAGCATATCTTCCATTATCAGGTTTTACTATTGATATTAAGTATTCTTTTAGTACTTTCATATCACCAGCAAAGTATGGTGAGAAGAATGCTAAACGGAAGTTTCTTTCTTCTTTTTCATCTAATTCAAATGCTTTTTTAGCTATTTCAATATTTTCAGCATATAATACTGTATCAAATATTATATAAGAAATATTTTCATCTGTTACTGATCCAGCTGTGTTTTCTAAAGTTTCTACTCTAGCTTTTATAACATCAAATCCTAATCTTGCAACAGAATCTATTCCAGCTGTTGTAATTATTTCTTTAATTTTTTTCTCGCTTATTGATTTAGTTCTTAAGTAATTAATTTTTTCACTTAATTCTTTATCAGCAATGAACATATGTCCATCTCTTAATCTATAAGCTTCTTCATCAGCATTTATACTTCTTAGTAATTCATAATTTGTTTTTATTAATTCTATATCAACATCTTTTAAGAATTTATATACTTCATCAGCTTTTCCAGCGTTTTCTTTTTCGAAGCCTTCTCTAGTTAAACCAATTTCTTCTAAAGCAGCTCCCATGTCGCTTTCAACAACTGCACCTTCAATTGTACTTTCTTCTGCTTTAAGAGCTTGGTTTAAAGCACCTAAATCAATGATTGTTGTAGGAGCATCATCAAAAGGATTAGTATTTTCTTCTACTGGAGCCTTTGTTGGTTCTGGTGCTAAAGTTGGTTCAGGTTCTTCAGTTGGTTCAGGTTTTTTTTCGCCACCATATATTTCTTCAACTGATTCAGCTTCTTTAGTAGGTTCTTCTACAACAGTAGGTTCTGCTACTTCTGTAGCTTCTGGAACAACTACTTCAGGAACTTCAATAGTAACTGGTGTTACTGATTCTGATTCTTTTTCAACAGCAGTTGGTTCTGGTTCTAAAGTTGGTTCTTCTTTCTTTTCTTCTTCTGGCTCTTCAACTACTGGAGCAACTTCTTCTAGTGGTTTATTCTTTCTTTCTTCATATGTACGATCGAATTCAACTAAAGCTTCTTCTGGGAATAGAATTATTTTGCATAAAGCATTTAATTCTTGTTCAGTGAAGCAATCAAAATTAGCTAAGATTCCTCTTATGTATTGCTTACTTAATTGATCGCTTTCGTTGCCGTTTAAACTTTGTTCTACTAGACTTGCTAGAGATTGACGATCAGCTTCAGCTCTTGCTAATTCTTCTTCAGCTGCTTCTAAATCAGCACCATATGTAGATATTTGACCAAATAATTCAACTATTCTATCTTTAGCTGCTTCTATTTTCTTTCTTAAAGAATCTTCATACTCAGGGGCTTTTTCACTTAGACTTGAAAGAAGTGGTTCAATTGCTACTTCTACACCAACACTTCTTAAGGCATCGAAGTCAGCATCTTTTAGACCACCAAATGTTTCAAAGAATGCATCTTTTTGAGAAGTGAATACACTTAATGTTGCTTCTAATTCTTCTCTTTCTCTTTCAGTACTTTCTTTAGAAGACTTAGCTTCTTCTATCATGTCCCCGATATTTTGTTTCTTTGTTCTTATATCATTTAATATTGTACTTTCGTCACTTTTAAGGTTATAAAGTTTCAATAATAATTTTTCTTCTTCATGTGATATTTCGGCCATAACACACACCTCGCTTATTATGTATAAATTATACCAAAAAGATACTTAAGTGTAAATCTTTTTAGTTGTTTTTTAGGAAAAAAAAGAAGAATAATTCTCCTTTTTTATCTTACTTTCCTAATTTCAATTAATGGTGGATATTTTTTCTTTTCTGTTTCTTCAACATTTTTTTCAAATTCTCTATTTAATTCCACCTTAACCTTTTTATTAGACTCTTCTTCATAGTTAGTTGTAGTCTTTGTAACTTTTCTAGAAGGTACTTGATTTATACGACGATTAATCTCAATAGTTGTTTCAGTAGGTACTTCTTCTTTAGTTACTTCTATTTTTCTTTCAGGAATAGGTTCTATTACTTTTTCTACTTCTTTTTTAGGAGTAGTTTGATTACGATTAATTTCGATAGTTACTTTAGGTGGAAGTACTTCTTTGGTTTCTACCTTTGGTGTAACATTCTTTTCAACTTCTACTTCTGTTTTCTTAGTAGTCTTACGAGTAACAGTTTTTATTTTATTAGGATTTAGATTTAGTTTTTTCTTAGTTGGTTTCTTTTCTTCTTTTGGTGCTAAATCTCTTTCTCTAACTACTTTGATATCTTCTGTTTCAGGTCTTTCAACCTTCATTCTCTTGTTCTCTAAATTAGTTATTTGAGTTAACTCAATTGTTTGAGTTAATGAAGGTTTAAATTCAATCTTAGGTTCTTCAACTTTTTTCTTTCTCTTAGTTGGAGCAGGTTTCTTCTGATTCTTAGTTGGTTCAACTGCTTTAACTTTAATTTTCTTTTTAGTTAAGTAGTTATCTTTTTCAACTATTTCAGCTTTAGCCTTCTTTTCTGGTACTGGTATTTTTTCAATATCAGCGATCATCTTATCTAGTTTTTCAATCTTAGTATCGTATTCTTTTATCTTAGTAGTTAATTCATCAGTATCAAGTATTTCGATTGGTTTATTAATAACAAATGGGTTTTCTTTAATTTTTGGTAATTCTATTTCTGGTTTTTCTACTTTTTCAACTTTCTCTACTTTTTCTAACTTTTCTTTTACTGGTTCTACTTTACCAGTTGAAACTTGAACAGGTATTTCTGTAGTTTTAGTTTTAGTTGTTTTTTCTTCTTTAACAGGTTTTATATATTTATTTTTAGCTACTGTATAAATAGTTTCATTATAAGCTTCTAGGAATCCAGCTGATTCTTTTTCACTTCTAATTAATGAATCTTTATATTGAGTTTCTAATTTCAACTCTTCTTTAATAGCATTTTTTCTTGCGATTTCTAATTGTTTTTGCTCTTTTTTACGTTCTATATATGATTCTTCTGTTGTTCCAACAATGTTGTTTACTTTCTTTCTTAATCCAAATAGATCTATTAATTTATATATTTCAAATAAAACATATATAGATATTGGTATTAATAATAGAAATAACCAACCTTTTTGATTAGCTAGTAGGAATTGTAATCTACCAATTAAAGGTATAACAAAGATTTCTTTTCCTATTACTTGATCATATCTAACATATAAACTATCTGGTTCACTATTGTTATCACCTTGAGTCATGTATTCAACAGTTCCATCTTCAGCTTTAGTAATTGCTACTACTCTATGAGTAATAGTCATTCCTTCTGATGTAGGAGCTTTTGATACATAGGTAATAATATCACCAACTTGGACATCATTAGGATCACTAACTCTGGTATTAACTACAACATCATATACATTTATAACAGGAGTCATACTAGGACTTACGATTGTATAAATAGATACAGCTGGTTTATAGTCTTCATCATTAGCGTGGATTTGGGATGAAATGATGTAATAGACTAAGAACGCTACACAAAAGCACACAAAAGCAATTACTAGATATCCTAGTAATTTTAAGAGCTTTAATAGAAATTTTTTTATCTTTCCTATGTTCATATGTGCCTCTATCCTAAGTTTAAGTCTCTCCTATATAAATGTAAATATTTTATTTTAGTAATACAGAAGTAGTATTGTTCTGAATAATATCTACATTGGCATTATAGTAATTAGAGTAATCATCAAACGTTCCAGTGAATGATGCTCTTATGGTATATGTTATAGTTTCATCTGGTTCAATAACAACATTTTTTATTATTTCAGTATCAGATAATGGTAATTCTTTAGTTAAGGTTTGCTCACCATTTCTTTCAACAGAATACCTTAAGTTATTCGTAGCTAATAATGAAGTTTTAATGGATGATATCTTAATGTTAAAAGATGTTGGGTTGTTACCTTCATTAGTTATTTGAATAACTTTAGGATTTGGTAAGACATAATCAGTACCGATTTCGTTAAGTTCTAAACGATTCCCATTGTTATAGGTGATTGATAGGGTTTCGAAATAAACTTTTTCTACTTCTTCGATATTATTAACGTCTTCTTTAGTATTAAAATAAGCTTTAGCTGCAAAAACTAGACTGATTAAACCACTTACTAGTGTAAGGCATAGTATTATAAACATAGCAATAAATCTTTGTTCTGTTTTTTTAGCTTCTGCTTTAATAAGGATGTTATATTGGGTTTCTAATTCTTTACTGAATTCTTCATTTTTCTCCATCCTTATCACTTCCTTTTTACTCTATTACTTTAACGATATATTTTCCTCCGAATGATTTGTTTAAATTATATGATTGATCCTGATCTTTAGCTAGGAATCTTATATTTATAGTACATTCATTTGTTTTATTAGTTTTTAGTTCTAAATCTTTAAATATTACATAGTCATTTTCACTTAATGGCATTGTTTTATTCTCTACTCTCTCTCCATTTGTACAAGATAAAGTATAGACGAATTCTTCTGGATGAGGAGCACCATATTCTTCTGATTCTGTATTCCATGTAGAAGAAACGCTAGTCCACTCTATGTTATATTTAATTGTATTTGAATTGTTGTTCGTTATAAAAAATTTTTGGGTTAAATTATACCCTGGTTCTAGACCAATTAATTTAAGGCTATTGTTGCTAAAATAAACAATAGATGTATTTTTATGAATTATATTAGTTGCTATTACTTGGTTACTACTTATTTCAGTTTTATTCTTTTCGCTGTTATAAACCAAGCTTGAACAAATAATAGAAGATATTAAAGTAATCACTGAAAAAAAGACAGCGAGTATCATCCACTTGTTATTCATCCCAATCACCCTTTATTATATATAATCATAACAAAAATAACGTCAATTATCAATATTATATTTCTGATTGAAATGAGGTAAAATATGGTATAATACATGCGAGGTGGCAATATGAAACTTAGTATTATAGTTCCTTGTAAGAACGAGGAAGATAACGTTGAAGAATTATATTCCAAGATAAATGAAGTATTAAATAAAATAAAATATGAGATTATTTTTATTGATGATGGTTCATCTGATAAAACCTTTGAAAGATTAAGTGATTTATTTGAAAAAGATATTAAACATGTTAAAGTTTTATCTTTCTCAAGAAATTTTAAAAAGGATGCAGCCATTCATGCTGGTTTAGTACATGCTTCTGGAGAATATACTTGTATTTTAGATGGTGACTTACAACAAAATCCTAAATATTTATTAGATATGATTGATTTTTTAAATAACAATAAAGAATATGATGAAGTTGCTATGGTAATGAAGAATCGTACTGTAGATAGTTTTCTTATGAAAGTATGTAAGGGAATATTTTATAAATTAATAGATTCTTTAAGTGATGTTCATTTTGAGAATGCAGCTTCTGATTTTAGAATGTTTAGAAAGAATGTTAGAGAAGCTGTTATATCTTTATCTGAAAAAAGTAGATTTTCTAAAGGTATCTTTGCTTGGGTAGGATTTAGAGTTAAATACTTACCTTACGATGTTGAACCAAGAAGAAAAGGAAAAACTTCATTTAATTTCAGTTCAAGTCTGAAATATGCTATTGATGGAATTCTTTCATTTAGTTTTAAACCATTAAAGATTTCTATTAATTGTGGAATTTTAACATTACTATCTTTCTTAATATATTTAATAGTTTTATTGGTAAGAATAATAGGATTTAATTTTGAATTTACTATAGGACATGCAATTATCTTATTGATGTTATTCTTATTTGGCATTCAATTCTTATTATTAGGAATCATAGGTGAATATATTGGTAAGATTAATGGTGAAGTTAAGAATAGACCTGTTTACATTATTAGAGAGAAGTTAGGCTTTAATACAGAAACAATATTATAAAATATTGTTTTTTTTATGTTATAATTCTTGTATGGTAGTGTGATGCTTATGAAAAAGCTATTAGTATGTTTAGCTGTTTTTGCATTAGGTTTTATGACCTTTTTATATATAAACCCTACTTGGGGTGATTCCGGATTTGATACCGGCTACGGAGGTGGCGGTGGCTACGATAGTGGCGGAGGTTATTCTGGCGGTGGCGGTTACTCTGGTGGCGGCTATGATGGTGGCAGCTGGGACTTTGATATCGGAGGTTCAAGTAGCTCTAGTTCAAGCTCAAGTTCAAGTAGTAGTGATGAATATTACTATAGTCCTATTATCGGAGTATTTATTACATTTATAATGTTATTATACGCTGGAGTTATAGTGCATAGTATATTTGGAAGCACCTCCTCAGCAATTCAAGATATATATAAAGAATATTATTTTGATATGGATATTCATAAGCTACAGGAAATACTTCCTAATGAAACTTTAGATACTTTAAAAGAGATGGCTTATCAAAAGTTTATTGATATTCAAAATGCTTGGATGGATTTTGATTATGACTCTTTAAAAAAATTATGTTCTGATGAATTATATAATACTTATCACGAACAATTAGAAGTGTTAAAGTTAAAAAAACAAAAGAATATTATGAGTGATTTTAAAACTATCAATATTCGTATAATAAATGTTGAAGAAAGTGAAAAATATATAAATGTTCAAGTATTTTTGAAAATAGCATTTTTTGATTTTATAATTGATGAAGAAGGTAATGTGGTTCAAGGTACTAAAGCTGCAAAAGTAATAAACAATTACAGATTGAACTTTATTAAATCTAAAGATCAAGAAATTAAAACATGTCCTAGATGTGGTGCTCCTTTAAAAAATATCGTTGATAAAAGATGTAGTTATTGTCGTAGTAAGATTGCTCTTACATCCGGAGATTTTATTTTAAGCAAGAAAACTAATGAGCATACATTTATGATGAGAACTAAATAAAAAACAATATTATAGAATATTGTTTTTTTATGTTATAATTTTTTTGAATGGTAGTGATGCTATGAAGAAAGTAATAATTGGTTTATTTACTTTTGTATTAATTATAGCTATGGTATTTTATATCGAACCATCTTGGAGTGATTCTGGATTTGATACCAGTTATGGTGGTTCATCTGGTAGTAGCCATTCTAGTAGTCATTCAAGTAGTAGATCAAGAAGTTCAAGTAGTAGTTCTTCTAGTAGTTCGTCACATAGCTCTAGTTCAAGAAGTTCTTCTTCAAATGGAGAACTTAATATTGATAAGTACGATATAATATCAATTATAATGATGTTTATTTGTTTAGCCTGCGGCCTTACTGCTATTGGTGTATTCATAAATCAAGAAATCAATAAAAAGAAACCTATTTTTAATGATAATTATGGAGATATGGATATTAATAAACTCCAAGCAATACTACCTAACGAAACTCTGGATTCATTAAAAGAAATGGCTGTAAACAAGTTTATTGAAATACAAAATGCTTGGATGAATTTTGATTATGAAACATTAAAAAAATGTTGTAGTGATGAATTATATAATTCATACTATGAACAATTAGAAGTATTAAAAGCTAAGAATCAAAAGAATATTATGAGTGATTTTCAAACAATTAGTATTAAAATTATTAATTGTGGAGAAAGTACAGATTATATTAACGTTCGTGTATTTTTAAAAATAGCTTTTTATGATTATGTAGTAGATGGTAAAGGAAAAGTATTACATGGTAATAAAAAGAGTAAGATAATGAATAACTATGTATTAAACTTTATTAGAGCTAAAGATACAAGTGCTAGGTTCTGTTCTAGTTGTGGGGCTGAGATAACTGACCCAGCTGCTAAAGTATGTCCTTACTGCCGTAGTAAGATTGTTGTTCCACCTAGTCAGTTTGTATTAAGTAAAAAAGTTAATGATCAAACTATCGTATTATGATTGGAGATGATGTTATGAGTATAGAAGAATATAAAAAACTTGATCCAAAATTTGATGAACAATTATTTTTATCAAAAGTACAAAATATGTTTATTAAATACTTCTCTGCTGTTATGTTAGATAAGTTAGATACTGTTAAACATTTTGTAAGTGATTCTGTTTATCAAGATGGTGTTAATTTAGTTAATGAATGGAAATCTAGAAAAGCTAGACATATGTATGATATGTTAAATGCTCAAGATAGTCATATCACTTCTATTGAAGAAAGAGATGATGCTTATGTCATTTCCGTTTTTCTAAATTCAAGATATCTAGATTATTATATGGATTTAGAAACAGGTAAAGTTACTGGTGATGATCAGAATCGTGTAACTGTTCCATATCGTTTAGAATTAACTAAGAAGAAAGATTTTAAAAAAGAAGGTCTAATAAAAAAATGCCCAACTTGTGGAGCATCTCTTTTAATCAATAATTCAGGTAAATGTGAGTATTGTGGAAATACTTATAATTTAGAAGATTATGATTTTGTAATAACTAGGATGTATAAATCCTAGTTTTTTAATTTATTAAATTTATTTCTTATTTTTATTTTTCTTTTACTAGTTGTTTTATAATCTACTTTGTATGTTTTTCTTTTTATTAATATAGTACCTTCTTTGATACCTTTAGGTAAGTTAGTTATATCTTCTTTTATTAGTTCTTTAGTTTTTATATTTTCTAAGATAACAATGTTATCTTCTATTCTATCTACTGCGTATTTCATTTTTTCTCTACTCCATCTAAATTAGTTTTGATACTACTAATTTCGATATTAGTTCCATCACTAGTTAAGATAATAGTACCTAAATCTTTAGTAACATATATTTTATCAGTAAATTGTTTTAACCTATTCATGGCTGATTCGTGTGGATAACCATAATCATTATCTTTACCACAAGAAATAATTGCATATTTAGGTGTTGCTTTTTTTAAGAAATTAAGTGAGGAAGCATGTTTAGAACCATGGTGAGCTACTTTTAAGACATCGACATCAATATCTTTATCTAAAATAAGTTGTTCAGTATCATATGTTGTATCAGCAGTGAATAAGTAACTAGTATCTTTATAATCCATTCTAAGAATAATAGAACTAGCATTTAAGTCTTCTTCATTTGTACCAGTATAGATTACTTTGAATTTTAAATCCTCCATAGTAAATGTTTCGTCGTTTTCAGGAATAGTTACTTCTAGACTCTTCTTTTCAGCTGCTTTAATTACATCTTCAAACGATTTAGTAGTTGTTGTTAAATCAGGCATATAAAGGTTTGCTATTTCAAAGTTTTTAATTATATTATCTAAACCACCAATATGATCTTCGTGTGGATGGGTAGATATGATGTAATCTATTTTAGTTATTTTTAATTCTTCTTTTAGGTATTTAACTAGTAATGAACCATCTACGTTATTACCACCATCAATAATCATATTATGACCATTATTAGTTATTAAAATACTTTCGGCTTGACCAACATCAAAGAAATATATTTTTAAATCTGGAGATGATACTTGTTCTACCTTTTCTTCTTCAAATAAATCTTGAATATTAAAATCAGTAAATTTTGATACTAATAAAAGACCAATAAATATTACAAAAATAGCTATATATTTAATACTATCTTTTTTCATGTTATCACCTTCAAAAATATCGTATCATTTATTTCTTTCTAATGTCAATTTAGGATTTATGATGTATAATTATTATAGGAGTGTGGAAAATGGGAAAAGAAGTTAAACCTGGGGTTGTTTTGGTAATTGCAATTTTATGTATCATGATAATTGGTCCTTTATGCTTTTGGTTAGGTAAACAATTTTCTAACAAGGAAAACGTAAAAGACGAAAAGAAAGAAGAAACTGTAGAAGTAGCTGATGATTGGATAAGAGAAAACAAAGTTATGTCTATCGCTGCTGCTGGTAAAAATTTCGTTTTCTTAACAGAGGATGGAAAAGAAATTAGGCTTGATGATAGAGACGCATATGACAATATAGAATACTTTTATACTGATAAAAAAGTTTATACTTATGATTTTAGTGGTGAAAATAATTATTCAAGTGAATTAGGTTATTTTGATTTAAACGATAATAATAAATACAAAAAAATTGCTTCACTTAAAAAAGAGACTATTCCTGAATCAATAATTGTTTTAAAAGATCATGTTTATATTTCTTTAGCTGGTAAAAAATATATTATTGATTATGATTTAAAAGAAAATGAAAGTACAGAATTGTATTATTTTGATGATTACTTTAGTATAGCTGGACATGGTAGTTTCTTGTTATATGCTGTTGATGGTCAAGCTTACTATATGACAAGAGGTACTACAGAAAGTGAACCAGAGTTTGGATCTATTGATTTAGAAACAGGTAAAAAAGAAAAGATTACAGATGTTGGTTATGTAAATTATATTTATCGTGGTAAATTTGTTTTTAATCATGATTATTATGAAAATAGTAAATATATGACTACATATTATGAATATGATACAAAGACTAAAAAAGTATCACCTATATCTGAACCTCATGTTGATTTTGGAGGATCTATATATGATTCTATGATAATACCTGTAGATGATTACTATATTTATTATACTGGTGATGCAATTTATAAATACGAAAATGGTAAAGAAGAAAAACTTTTAAATGGACCTGATGAAGGAAACTTCGATTCTTTTGTTAAAACTAGTAAAGATACTATTACACTTTATGAAGGTGGCAGATGTGAATTTGAAGAAAACTTAGATGAATGTAATTACAAGGTATATATCTATAACATTAAAGATAATAAGTTAGAAAGAGCTAAAAATGATATTAGTGCTGATGATTTAGCTAATGTTTATGATAAAGTAATGTATTTAAATTAAAAATAGATTAGAAATTCTAATCTATTTTTTTGTCTATTATTTTTAAGATTTCTTCTTTAATAGAATCATCTATTAAGTTATTAATAATACTATTAAAGTTAGCATTGATAATAAGTTTTTTAGCTTCTTGTTCAGATAAACCTCTACTCATTAAGTAGAATAGTTTATTATGATCTATTTTACCAGATGATACTCCATGAGAACCAATTACTGATTCTTCATTACATAGTAACATTGGTAGTGATTTAGATATAGCTTTATCTGAAAGAATAATACAGTTTTCATTTTCTTCACCTATTGATTCTTTAGAACCAGAGATGAAATCTATAGTTCCTTTGAAACTCTTTTTAGCTTTATCATCAATAGCTCCTTCTACTCTAATATTAGCTTCTGCTTTAGGAGCATTTATTACTGCATAGTAATTCATATCTATAATATCTTCATTAGTACCTAGATAGATGTTTTTAAAGTCATTTTTAGCTTCATAGCCATTTATATTACTGTAATAGTTAGATAATCTTGTTTTGCCACCTAAATCAATAAAATTATAGTCTAAATAGGCTTTTTCTGCTATTTCATTTTCTGTTGAAATAAAACTAGTTGATTCATCATTAATTAGATTTATGACATCTAATTTAAGTTTACTATATTCTTCTAGATTGGTATTAATTTTAGATGAATTAAAACCAGTTCCTTTATATTTGATTATTACTTTAGCTTCAATATCTTTAGATATATTAATTATAGTGTTAATAACTTGTAAGTTATCAACATCATATTCTATTACTAATGGTTTTGTTAATGATTTAGTAATATCTATTTTTATTTCTTTGTAGTTATCAAAATCTAAACCAATACGACTTTTAAAGTCTTTTTTATTAGTTTCTTTAATACTTACTTCTTCTTTATTAGTAATTGTATAAGTAGATTCTTTATAACTAGGTATGTCTAAATCTAGAGAGATATCATTGATAGCAAAGTTAATAGAAGTTCTTACAGGAGTTTCGTTTAATGTATATTTAGTCATTAGCCAATCGTCCCTTCTAGTTCTAAGTCTATTAATCTATTCATTTCAACAGCATATTCAACCGGAAGATTTTTACTAATTGGATTAGCAAATCCTCTAACGATTAAGGCTTTAGCTTCTTCTTCTGATAAACCTCTAGTCATTAAGTAATAAATAGCTGCATCAGATATTTTACCTATCTTTGCTTCATGAGCGAATTCTACTTTATCGGTCTCTAGTCTATTAACCGGTATAGTATCACTACGAGATATACTATCTAACATTAGTGATTCACATGATAAAGTTAGTTTACTATCTTTGGCATTATTCTTAACCCAAGCATTACTTCTAAATGTACATATACCTCCATCTTTGCTAATAGATTTACTATTAACTACAGTAGATGTATGTGGGGCATTATGAATTACTTTTACTCCAGTATCTAGATTTTGACCAAGACCTGCAAATGAGATGTTAGTAAATTCACATCTAGCATATTCACCATTTAATATATTCATAGGATATAGCATAGATATTTGAGAACCAAATGATCCAGCTACCCATTCCATAGTTCCATGTTTACCTACTAGGCATTTCTTAGTATTTAAGTTAAGCATGTTTTTAGACCAGTTTTCGATAGTAGAAAATCTTAAAAAGGCATTGTCCTTGACAAATAGCTCTACACATCCAGCATGTAAATTAGTTTCATTATAACCAGGAGCACTACATCCTTCAATGAATTGAAGAGACGCTCCTTCATCAACTATGATAAGAGTGTGCTCAAACTGCCCTGCTCCCTTGGCATTCAATCTAAAATATGATTGAAGGGGGATATCTAATTTGACATTTTTAGGTATGTAAACAAATGATCCACCACTGAAAAGTGCATAATGTAAAGCTATGAATTTATGATCATTAAGTGGTACACACTTTGTAAAGTATTGTTTTATTAAATCAGGATACTCTTTTATAGCAGTATCAAAGTCAGTATATATTACCCCTTGTTCTACTAGTTTATCTTTTAAATTATGATATACTGCTTCACTATCATATTGAGCTCCTACACCAGCTAGGTTCTCTTTTTCAGATTCAGGAATACCTAATTTATCAAAAACATTTCTGATATCTTCTGGAACATCTTCCCATTTTCTTTTCATGTCTGTTTTAGGTTTAACGTATGTATCTATTTTAGACATATCTAACATACTTAAATCAGGTCCCCATGTTGGCATTGGTAGTTTGTTAAATAAATCTAAGGCTTTTAATCTTAATTCTAAAACCCATTCTGGTTCATTTTTTTCTATTGATATTCTTTCGATTACTTCTTTAGTTAATCCAGTTTCTTTCTTTTCTATTTCGTTATTAGTAATGGTATTGTAAATATTATCTGTTTGTTCATCTTTTATTTTATTTACATCTGTTTTCATAGATAATCTTTGTAACCATTTTCTTCTATCTTAAGAGCTAAGTCTCGATTACCAGTTGTTACAATTTTACCATCTACTAATATATGAACATAATCTACATCAATATCTTTTAACATTTTTAATGAATGAGTAATTATTAAAACAGCATTATCTTTATTTTTATAAAGATTAATACCTTTACTAACTATTTTAACAGCATCAACATCTAAACCACTATCTGTTTCATCTAGCATAGCTAATTTTGGATTTAACATAAGTAGTTGAAGAATTTCATTTTTCTTCTTTTCTCCACCAGAGAAACCAACATTCATTTCTCTTTGACCAAATGATGAATCCATATTTAGTTCTTTCATTTTGCTTTCTATTTCTTTAGCAAAAGCAAATACACTAACATTAGTACCAGTTTGAGATCCTTTAGCTGTTTTTAGGAAACTAGCAACAGATATACCAGGTATTTCTTCAGGAGTTTGAAAAGACATGAAGATTCCTTTTTTTGCTCTTTCTGAAGTATTTAATTTATTAATGTTTTCGCCTTCAAAGAAGATATCTCCAGATGTAACAATGTAACGTGGAGAAGCTAGTACAGTATTAGCTAAAGTACTTTTACCAGCACCATTAGGTCCCATTATGACATGAGTTTCTCCTTTATTAATAGTTAAGTTTAATCCATTAAGGATATGTTTATTATTATCATCACTAGCTATAGTTGATAAGTTTTTTATTTCAAGTAATTTTTCCATATAGCACCTCTTACATAAAATCTTTTAATGTTTTTTTAGTTAAAAAAGCATTTTCGTTATCATAATATTCTTTCCAAAATGGATAAGACTTACATTTATCTTTTGAAGGACAATTATCATCTAAAACACATTTAACTGGAGCAATATTTCCTTCAGCTGCTTCTAAGATTTCAGCTATTGTATATTCTTCAGGTTTTCTAACAAGTTTATATCCCCCTTCAGAACCACGTGATGAAGTAACAAAATTAGCTTTTCTTAGTAGAGACATTATTTTTTCTAAATATTTTAGAGATATGTTTTCTTTTATAGATATTTCGTTTAATGAAGTATAGTTATCTTCATTTCTAGCAATATCAGACATTATAAGTAATGCATATCTTCCTTTAGTTGTTATTTTCATAGTATTCCTCCATGTCGTATTATACTACCTTTTTGGTAGGAATTACAATATAAAAAAAAAGAGATTAACTCTCTTTTTTATACTTGTGGATTATTCATGTTGTTTGGATCAACTGGTTGAGCAGGTTCAGCAGGTTGTACAGGTTGTACTGGTTGAACTGGTGGTTCAACTGGTTGTACTGGTTGTACAGGTTGTACAGGTTGTACTGGAGGCTCAACTGGTTGAGAAGGTTGCATTACAGGACCCATAACAGGTGCGCTAGCAACTGGTGCTGGTGCTTTCTTCTTGCTTGATGCAACAACAATAGCAACAATAATACCAATTACTACAAGTGCTCCTACTCCAATTCCAACATATAATAGAATATTTGAATCAGATGATTCAGATTTTTCTTCATCTTTTTTATCTTTTTTATCATCTTTAGCAGCTGATTTTCCGCCTAATTCAAATTCAAGATCTATATCTTTAGTTTTTAATAAGTCCCAAGTTAAAGTCTTACCATCTTCAGATACTTTTGTAGCATTATGTGAAATTGGTTTAACTGGTAATGTAATTGTGAAGTTAATTTCAAATGTAGCTCCATAATCTTCATAAGATTGCATTGAAGCTGCTTCTTCACCTAAATCAATAGTCATATTTGATTTATATTTATTACCATCTTTAATGAACAACGTTTTATTCTTTAATTCGAATGATGCTCCTTCATCTTCATCTTTTGCTTCTTCATCTGATCCTACAATATTTACTCTCTCAGTAGCTGAAGTAGCAGAGATTTCGTCTAAAGAACCTATTTCTTCAGTAGAAATTAGACCTTTATATCCGTCTTTTTCATATCTTTCTTCATTGTCCTTTTTATCTTTTTCAACAAATGCCCATCTTTCAGCATCAGTATATTCCTTTTCTTCAGTTTGTTCTTCTCCCATACTGTCCATTGATAACATTCCATCAATCATTTCGTTATCATATGCAACTAATACAGTAGTACTAATCTTTCCGTCTTCAGAAATAACTAATCCAGCTTCTGTTTTCATAGTACATCCTGCAACTAAAAATAAAGCCATAACTAATGCAAATATTCTTTTTAATGTTTTCATTTTCTTCCTCCTTATTATTTCTTATTATAATAATAACATTATTTTCTTAAAAAATATAGAGTTTTATAATTTTTTTTAATAAAAAAAGACTCAGTTATTTGAGTCTTTTTATTCTTTCTCTGTTGGAGAAGTTCTTACTAATGTTAATTTTTTATAGTATTCTTCAGGTATATCTATTACACCTGTACCTACTTGTTTATTTTCTTTAGTATAGATTTCTTCTATTACATTACTTGTTGCTACATATTCTACTACTGCTCTTGCATCAAAATCTAATACTACTTGGCTACTAATCTCACCATTTAAACTAACGATATACCAGTTATCTCCAATACATACTACTGATCCTTTTGGAATATCTATTGGTACATAATCTTCTCCACTTAAGTATGAATATATACCATTTATTCTATTAATTCTATTAATAACATTTTGATCAATTATATCAGTTGAGATTATCTTATTTCTAGGTCTTGTATAAACAGGTTTAACATCTTTTGGTTTTATATCTTTTGGTCTAATTCTACTAAAGAATCTATATCCTTTACTAGAGGCCATGCATATTAAATCATAATTACTATAATCAGTAGTAAATCCACCATCAATGTCATCTGTTAAATTTTCTGTATCGCGAACGAATTCTTTCCAATCTTCACTTTCTGTATCCATTGGATAACTACCTATTTTACGTTCAACATCTCTGTTAACATTAGATTCTGTTGATATCATAGCGTAACTCTTAGTTACAAAGACGAAATCAATTTTATTAGTTTCTTCTGGATTGTTTTGTGATATTTCAACAATATCTTTACAAGCTTTTCGGAATGCTTCAATAATTTCTTCTTTTTCTTTTTTATAACTACCTTCATAGCCCTCTCCACCTTCATCATAGATGGTTCTTAATTGGTTAATGAAGACACAGTTACCATTTCTAAATCCTGATGCTCTAGCAATAAAGTTACCAAATGTATCTGTTATTTTTATAACGAAACCATTTTTATCTAAAGCACAGTAATGGAAGAAATCATTATCATTTCCACCTATTTTAAAACATGCATCAGTATTAATACCTGCTAATAAAAATGATATATCTTGTGAATCATACATTGAATATTCATAGTTTAATGTTTTACCACTAACATAAGGTACTGTAGATTTGTCTCTTTGAACCATTTTACTTACTAATTCTTTTGCAGCAACTATTACCTCATCTGGGTCAGAAGATACATAACCAGTATTATTAATTAATGATGTAATTATATCTGTTCCTAATATAGCAATTGCTTCTTCATCAGCACAATCACTTAGAACTGCTAAAGTAACAACATCTTTATATTCATTTAAATTATAATCAAACATTTGAGATAGTCTTACTATTTCATACATGTTATCCATATAACCTAGTAAATTTTCTTTATTATTTTCTTCTATGTCTAAATCACAATCGGCAAACATACATAACCAAAGTAAACTATTTTGGGATAAGTACTTAATTATTGCTTCATATGCATCATCATCAAAAATACTTGCTGGTTCAATATAGTCGTCTGTAACTAAACATTTTTCCATAAATGTTTCAAATGTAATGTTTTCTTCATAGTATTTTACATCGAATTCAAAGAATTCGTCAGTGAATGGTAATTCATGAGCCATTCTATTTAATTCGTCATCAGTTATTTCTTGTTCTATTTCTAATGACTTAGCTCTATACATAATTTCTTGTTTAATTTTATCAAAGACAACTTGATATTTTTTATATCTTTCAAATTTTGATATATCTTCTTCATCAAATGTTGGACCAGTATAATAGTATTTATCTGTATTAATATCATATTTGATAATATCCATATAATGAAATACTGCATTGTCTTCGTAATTTATATATTTACTATTTAATCTGTTGATAAGTTTTTTTGCTTCTAAATATCTTTTATAGTTATTAAATCCACGTGGAGCTTTAATAAATGAATCTAATTTAGGATAACCATCTATAACAAAACCAATAATCATATTTGTAATTATTGTTTCATCAATATTAACAGAATATTTTTTAATAATACCATCTATAAAACTAGTTATTTCTTTATCAGAATCATTATATAGTTTTTTAAATTTTTCTTTTTGTTTATGTTCAATTATTCTTTTACGAATATAGCCATTAGATCTACGTGGAATAAAATAATCTCTTAACGTTTCATATGAATCATTTAGTTTATCCTTTTTAAATTTTTCTTTACTCTTTGATACATATAATGCTGAATACTCAGCTATTCTATCACGGGCGAAGTCAAAATTACCTAGCGGTATACTACTATGGAATAAGGAATGATATTGAGACATAGCTTGCATTAAAAGATTATATTTTTCATCTAATACATCTTTCATAAGAGGTAGGAAATCTAACTCACTGATAGCGTCATCAAAGTCATCATTTGCTTGTAACTCAACACATATTTTTCCAAATATATTATTATAGTTATCAAGATTTTCTTCTCTATACTCTAACCATTCATCTTCAGCAGCATATTGGAATACTTTTTCAAATGATTTAATTGTTGGAAAACTACTAATAATTGTAGCGTATAAAGCACTAACTCTATTAATATAAGCATCCATTACTTCATCTTCATTGTCTTCAAATCCATCGATATCTTCGAATATTTCTTGAAAATCGGATTCTCTTTTGTCTAATAAACCAAACTTATTTAAAGCATGTTTCATTATTTCTGGATCAGCAAAACTAATTAAAGATTGTTCTTCGAAATCTCTTTTATTGAATTTGTAATTGTGTGTTATTAAATATTTAAATACAGCAGGATTATTTTTAGCATGAGATGTTGCAAAATTAATTGTATTAATATCTTGAGCAATAGATTTTAATACCACTTTAGGATTTGAACGTAAGGCCTCGCAACTATTAGATGTTAAAATATAATCTGATTTTAATACTTCTTGAATTAAGAAGTTATAATCTTCTTTTGATAAGGAATCCCAATCAATGAAATCAACAGAAGATGGATTCTCTTTAATTGAATTATTAATAATTGAAATATTACTTTTTAAAAACTTAGGACTATTGGAATTTAATATGTAGTTTCTTTCAATAGCTAAAGCTAATACTTTTTGAGTTAATTCTGGTGTAAAAGTTTCAATATAATCTACACTATAAATACATCTATTAATAGCTGCTTCAATACAAGTTGAATGTTGAAGTATTATTTCTGGTGTATCTTCATTAAATGACATATTACTAGATAAGAATGATGTTATTAATTTTCTAACTTGTTTGGGAGTTATTTCTAAATCATTTGGTCTTTGATTTTTTACAATTTCTCTGATATGAATTAGGGTATCTCTACTAAAAAAACCTGTATCAGTTAAGATTATACTTCTATTAGTTAATAAGTAATCAAATAGTTTTTTTAATTCACTAATCGTAAATGTCATCGTCTAACCCCCAATTATAATAATCATATACTATTTTTTTAACATATCCTTTTTCATATGTTTTTCCTTGATGGTCAAAACTTTTGGCCTTAGGTACTCTTTTTAACATCTTATTAGCTCTATTAATAGTCTTTTCTAGTTCATGAAATATTATGTATTCTTTTTTGGTATGTTCATTATAATATCCACAACTTAAGTTAACAGATGCAATATCCCATACTTCTCCTAATATAGATATGTCACTAAAAGTTCCAAAGTCTTCTTTAAATCCAAATGTTTTAACATAATCAATAAAGTCTTGATTACCGCATTCATAAAAAACGCAGTCTTTTTTACCACGACGATCAAATTCTACAATATATTTAACATCTGGTTTTGGTAAAGTATTTGATGCTTTAATAGCACCTATACCACCAATTTCTTCGTCTTCTGTAAATAAGATATGTGGTCTATGCTTTTCTAATAATTTTAATATGGCATAAACTCCACATCTATCATCGCCACCAAGTACACCTTGTGGGGAATAAATTTTATCAAGATTTTCATCATAGCAAATCATTTGATTTGGTGTTGTTATAACAGTATCCATGTGTGCAACTAATAAAACTGGAAGATCTCCAGCTGCATATAAATAACCGTCTTCAAATACTGGATTCATCTGTCTTGATTGTAATAATTTAAATAAATACATTTTTAGTTCTGGCTGGGTCATTTTAAGTAGACTTACCAAATCTTTCATATCAAATCCCCCTAAGTAAATATATCCCCTTAAAAGTAGTGCTTATTATATATTATTATTTATTGTTTTACAAATATAACTGATACTTTTAAATAAAAAAAACTCGATTAATTCGAGTTATCATCTTGATTATACTTACTTATAAAGTCAAGTGAATAAAAAACAAGGATTATACCAATGATACCGTCAAACAAATTTCCTACTATAAACATCATTGTAAGAAGGCCACCTGCTACTACTCCAATATATCCTGAATTAATAGTAAGTCTTAATGTAGAAATAAAACCTGCTATAAGTAGAATTATTGCTAAAACACTAATAATACCACTTATTATGCTTAAATCACGCTGTATTATACTATATATTAGTTCTAAAATATGAAGAAGAATAACATATAAATAAGCTGATGTTAAATTACCTTTTTTTGATCCTCTTCCTTTAGCCATACACTTCACCTATTTTAATTATATCACGGTGTTTTATTTAATTTAGGAAATAAAAAACTCGGTTTACACCGAGTATTTTATAATTGGAGGGCCTAGTCGGATTTGAACCAACGATCAGGGAGTTGCAGTCCCACGCCTTACCACTTGGCTATAGACCCAATTGCTTCGTACTTATAATTCTATATCATTCTATAATAATTGTCAAATGAAAAAACAGGCATTTTAGCCTGTTTTACCTTTTACTATATCAGTAATATCTATTGTAAATACTTTATTTCTTATGCTATATTCTAATTGGATATAATCAGCTCTTTTAATAACAGCTGGTACTTCATATATTTTATAATTAGTTACCTGAGCTGGTGTTTTATTCCTTAGAATACTTTTTTCGTCTCTATTACTAACTTCACCATTATAAGATACTGAATATCCATATTTTATTTTAACGAAGTCTCCATAGAAATCTTGATCACTATTTTTAAAATAAGAACTATTTTGATCCCATTTTATTTCATCATCAATTATTAATAGGGTTTTTCCCCCAGATTGAACAACAGTATCTCTAATTGTTGTACAAACTTTGTTGATATCACATATTTGATATTCAAATGGATATGAATCAGCTACTTCTAATGATTTTAACTTATAAGTAGTATTACCAAGTACAGTTTCTTTTAATGTAATTTCAGAACCTATTTTAGCACTACCTAAATTTTTAGTCTTTAGGATATATTCTGGTTTAATATTTATTATTTTATAACTGTTAATAAGTTTGTTGTTATCCCCTAAAACTGAATTAGTTAATATTTTCATTTGATATTGTGTTTGTAGTTGATCTTCTGTTAACTCATAAACGAAAACATAATCATTTATAGATTTTCCAATAATATTTTCACCATGATAATTTTTACCAATATCGATAAATCTTGAACTTCTATCATAACTTGGGAATATTTCTGTATCACCTAAGAATATTCTGAAGTTTGATGAATCAATATTTCTTACTTTACTACTCTTGTTTTGAATAGTTAGTTTAATAGCTAAATAGTATTTATCTTTGGCAATTAATGTACCACGATAATCAACGTTAGTTATATAACTTTCTTTTAAGGACATTGTAAAATTGTTAAGAACAAATTCTTGATTAACAGTATATCTTTTGTTATAAACTTGGAAATTCATATATGTTGATATACCAATTATTATCAACAGGATAACACCAATTACTTTAAAGACAAATTTGTTTTCTAATACATAGTATTTGGCTTCTCTTATTAAGTGGACCATACCACCTTTAGCAGTAGTTTCTCTTTCACCAACTTTTAATTCGAATTCATCAGACATTCCTTCTTCGTCTTCACCGATGAAAGCATCATATTGTCTTTCAATTCTAAATGTTTTGAAATTGAAACCAATCGCTGTTGCTAAGGTTGCCGGCAATATTATAAATCCCGGTATACTTATTATGTTAGACCAGTCTCGAATAACACGAATCAAAGTTGGTTCGGCAATTCTAGCTTCGATACTATTCATTACAACATGGAATATAAACGCTGAGATAGCTAATAGAATAGTATAAATTATTATTACAATATGCATTGTGCTGCCACGTTTTTTAGTGGCAAAAACAATTGATATAAAGGCATTAAAAAGTAGCATACCGAAAATGGTTCCAAAGCATAATCCTGTAATATAAGTTTCAGCTATTTTAGTTTCAAATGTTGTGTAATCAGATGCTACATAATCTCTAAAGAATTTTCCGATATCGTAAAATTTAAAAGTTAAATATAGTAATGGGATCAACATAATCAAACATATATATTTGTAATATTTACTAATATATCTGTATGGATTTTTAATAATCATATTAATCCCTCCTATTCTATTTATTATTATAACATAATAACTATAAAAAAAGAAAAAATATGATTGCTCATATTTTGTCTTTTACTAGTATATAATTATTGAATTTTGATAATTATAATTCCATTCAGAGAATGTTATTAATTTAGTTTCTCCATATTTTAAATCATATTTGTATAGAGTATCTTTTATTAAATAATAAATAGTATCTTCTTCAATATAAATAATTTCTTTAACATCATCACTTGATATGATTGTTTCGTTTTTCATATCTAGGTATGTTAAATATATTCTGTTATCTTTTAATGTATAATGATATTTATTTTCATAAGTAAATACTTCTTTGGAATTAATAATATTATTAACAGGTTCTTTTTCTTCTTTACCATCTTTAATTAAAATACCATTACGATTATCTGTTGCTATAATACGCATTTTTTTCTTATGAGGAACTAATTCATACTCTGTTTTATTTTTCTTGTCCATTAAATAAATAGATTCTTTATTTGTTCCTAAGATATATGAATCAAATGAGATATCATATTTTATTTTCCATGTTTCTACTTTTAGATTATCAAGATTAATTATAAATATTTTATTAAATGAATATGATTGTTCATAATCAGGTATTATTACATAATTATTTACTCTAGCTATTATGGATACTTCATAGATATCTTTATCAAATAGATCTATTTTTTCTATTTCATCTTTGTTTAAGTAATTAAAACCTTTGTAATTCCATATTAAGATTTTATTGTCTTTGTTATAGATAGTGTAATTTTCGTATTCATCTTTTTCTTCGCTCTTTTTACTAGAAACAGGTAGTTCTAGTTCTTCAGGAATTAAACGATAATCGATTTGATCACCATCATAAGAACATAGAGGATTAGACTCTACGTAATCACTTTCTATTATTAAACAAGTATAATCTTCGAATGTATATGGTTCTACTTCATCAATTAATCTTTTATCTTTTAGATATTTTGATGGATAGACAAAGTCATACTTAGTACCTTCATAAGTAAGTTGATAATAATAGACTTTTTCATCAGATACATAGTTTTCACTAACATCAAAATCATCGATGTTGTATTCTAAACTATATGATTTATTTGTAAAGAGTGATTTAATCAGTAAGATTAAAGCAATAATAATTAATAAGATTAAAAATATGAAGATTAAAGCACCTTTTTTTAATCTATATTTTTTCATGGCTTCTCCTTTATTTTTCTTCTTGTCTATGTGGAGCATATTTTTTCTTTTCCTCCATCATAAAACTGGAAATTGCTGTTTCTATTTCTGGTAAAGCTTTTTTATCGATATTAGAAATGTTTATTACTTCTTTAATAGTATCGATTGTTACTAAACCAAATATTGCTCCAGCGTATACTTGCATATCATTATATAAATCTGGTGTTATAGAGTTTAAGTTATAACCGAATATTAGATTTTTTTGACCTATAAGTATTCTTTTATTAGTTACACATATAACTCCAGTATCTATAATATCTAAGTTATTTTCATTTAATTGACCTGCAAAAGTATAAATTGGTTCTTCAGCTGCATTTAAATGCATTTCTACTACTTTGGCATGGCTTCTTAATCTAAACCATGTAATTGTACCAGGATATTTGGCTTTAAACATTTTAACTTGATCATATACTTTTCCCATTTTTATTCACCGTAGCTTTCTAGTAAAGAATTTATTTCTTCATTATCTATTTCTGTAATTGATATTATTTTTCCTTTTTTTAAGGTAATTATATAGTTATAATCTAGTTCTTTTAATCTATCATCTAATTCATAGAAAGCAACTAGATTCTTTTTAGATAATTTACTTATATCTAATAAATACATACTTTGATTTGTATGATAAGATTGCTTATTAATTAATTCGATAAATTTATTAGAAGTTGATGATGTTTTATCAACAACGCCAACTGTTATTAAGACATTCTTTTTATTTAGTTTTTGAAAAGTTTTGTAATT
This sequence comes from Bacilli bacterium, assembly GCA_017525015.1. The sequence goes on along the minus strand of JAFXUK010000009.1, from coordinate 44,502 downwards.
TAGTTTGTTATAGTATGTTTTCTTTTCATTATATTTACTATCTTCTTCTTTAGGACAATATTTTATTACTTCTATTGTTTCTTCTGTTGTTTCAGAATCAATAGCTTTTAATTCGTCTGTTAAGTGGATGTTATATATCACAAGAAGAATGATTGTGATAATAAATATTAGAAAGATAATAATCCCTCTTTTTTTTAACACATAAACCACCCTTTTCTAATGTTTATTTTATAATGAAATGCCTTTTTATGCAATAAAAAGGAAACTAGATACTAGTTTCCAAATGTCATTAAAACGTAAGCAATTCCTGCACCAATTCCACATACTAACGAGATAACTGAAATTAGGATTACTGATGATACAAAACCATTTTTCTTCTTTTCATCTTCGACTATTAGTTTTATATCTTCTTTATCAAGTTTATCCTTCTTAGCAAATATCTCTGGATGTTCTTTTGGATTAATAGGATATTTCTTTTGAATTAAGTCTAGTTTAGTAGTTACTCTAACATTTAAGCTTTGAGTAGCCATTGTTCTTTCGACTTTATTCATTTTTTGTTCTTTATCCAATGATTTTTCTTTAACTTCTTCTTTTTTAGTAATTAAATCTAGATTCTTATTAATAATTGCTTCTAATTTAGAACCATTATCTAAATCAGTATTATTGTAAACAATTCTACTAATAGCATCTTGATATAATCCTTTAGCATCGTTTAATGCTACTGTTAATTTCTTTATTTCATCGTAATAGTATTCATATAATACTTCTAATAATACATTTGTATTAACTACTTTATTATTAATACAATAAGCACCTTCTGGTACTGATTTTTCTTTATCTACCATTGAAGCAACAGATATTGGACTTAAATATGAGTCAACCCATACTGGTTTTCCTTGTTCATTTATCTTACTAATTAGATAATAATCTAAATCACGATTTTTTCTTCCAACTAAGATATCAAAAATTATCATTCTTAGATATCTTTTTCTTACTGCTTCATATAGTTTTGCATCAAATGACAATCCTGATTGAAGTTCTACTTCTTTTTTAAGAATAGTTATACCTAAATCTACTATTTGTCTTACTTCTTCTTTATTAGAAATAGGAGTTGCTGTAGATATTTTTAAAACTTTGCTTAAAGTTTCAGCTTCTTCACCAGTTATTACACCATTATTAACATAACTAATAATATGATTAATTGCTGTTGTAGCAGATATTCTTGTTTCGATATCTTTACTATAATTAAGTGTTGTAAATACCCCTATGTTTTGATTTTCATCAACTATTCTTTTTGTTTCTTCATGATCTACGTCTATTAATTCAGCGATGTCTGCTTTAATAATATTGAAATCATCTATATACATTGTTTCTGGGTTAAGACTATTTTTCTTTAGCACACCAAAAACAGTATTGTTTAATTGAACTAATTCAGAACCGTCACTAAAAGTATTATAAACTTCAATAGTTACTGGCTCCTCTTCACGGATGCCATTATCAAGAGATACGATGTATAATTGTTCATTAGTAGTTTTTTTCTCCATAATAACCGCTCCTTACTATAACTATATAAATTATAACAAAAAAAAGGCCTTTTGAATAGAAAAAACTGACAAAAAAAGCGATTTTATTAGAATTTATTTTTATAGATAAAAATGGTTATAAAAAAAGACCTTTATAGGTCTTAATAATCAAATGGTGCCGAGAGACTGAGTTAAACAAGTCACCTTACACAAACGAAGTGTACGTTCTAACGTTACAACTACCTCGGCATAAATAATTAATGTAATTATATATTACCACAGTTTACTAATATTTACTAATTTTTCTATGCTATTTTACATTTTATTACACTATTATTTATGAAGTATTAATACAGAATCACTATCTTCTCTAAATTCTGTTCCGTGAAAAGATTTTAATTCTAATTTATATGGAGATAAGGTTTGTTTTACTCTATCTATATCATAGATAGGATCCCATCCTTTTTCATATGGTGTAAATTCATCAAATAGATATAGGTAGCTTACCATCATATCTCCTTCTTTTTTTAGTAAAAGATACATTTTGTCTACTAGTAATCTTAATGTTTTTAAATCTATAAAAGCAGGTATATTAGATAACCAAATATTATCATGAACTCCTGGTATATCATCATATAATAGGTTTCCAACTATAAAATTAGGTCTTATATCTCCTATTATAGCTTGAGTTTTTTTATACATTTCTTCATTATGAAGATAAATGTTACATTTAGATATTATACTTTTGGAGAATTCATCTCTCATAAACATTGCTTTTCTTACATTTAATGGTCTTCTTATAGCAAATTTTTCATCCCAAAAATGATATGAATCATAATCTAGTTCTTTTAAGCAACCTTTTATTCTTAAGAACTTTTTCTTATCAAATGCTGCTCTATTTCTAATGAATAGATCTTGCATGTAATTTAAAAAGCTTTTTAATTCTTCTATTTTTAGGGAAAGTATAGATGCTACTTTTAGGTAGTAATAGTATTGCGTATAAGGATTAACATCTACTACAGTTATATCTTGGCATCCTGCTAATCGAGCATTGATAACTTGATCTCCAGAGGAACCAACTGTTAATAGTGATTTTTTGTATAAATCAAAGAATTTTACATAACCAGAAATGTTTTCAGTGGTAAAAGGATAGATTCTACCAAATCGTTTTATCCATGGATCTTCTAATAGCATCATGTTAGTTCCCCCTTTCACAATGCTGATTATTTTAACATATACTTTTTATTTTTAAAAATTTTACTAAGGATTTGACGAAATAGGTAAAAGTGCTAGAATATAGCACAATTAATTCATTAGGGGGATTTTATGATTAATTCAAAAGAATTAAATAAGAACATTAGAGATTTATTTGCCGAAACTGAGGAAGAAGAATTTGTTGCTGGTAATGGTATACAAACTAATGTAAGAATTGGATTTAATTTAGCTAAATTAAACGAGAAAAAACAAGAGATAGCTATTTTATTAAGAGAATTAGGTGTCGATGAACATGTTTTAATAAGATTATCTAGTTTAACTAAATATAAAAATGGAGAAACATGGAATAATCTTCAAAGTTTAGAAGACTATCAAACTTTAGAATTATTATTGGCATGTGCTGATGCATGTGGATTTATTCACAATGATTTTGCTACAATTCAAAGAAATATTGCAGAAATTGGAGAATTTAATTCAATTGTTATTTCTAAATTTGGAAGAATATTAATGGGAGAAGATGAATGGTTAAAAGCAATAAGGGAATCTGTTGTTAATAATATGTATTTCTTAACTGATCCTGAAAAAATTCAAGCATATGCAAATGGTACTTATTTAGAGGAAGAAGCACCAAGATTTGGTGGAAAATAAAAAAGACGAAAATCGTCTTTTTTTTATTACATGGTGCCGACTGCCGGACTTGAACCAGCGACCTATGCGTTACGAGGGCATTGCACTACCAGCTGTGCTAAGTCGGCATAACTAGATTATACTCTTTTTTTTATTTATGTTAAAGAGAATTATGTTATAATTAGTACGATAAGGAGATTGGTATTATGAAGTGTGCAATGCTAAAAGATAAAAGGAAAATTGAGTTAGAATCAATAAGTGAACCTAAGTCAAAAAATGGTTCAGTTATTATAGATGTTAAGAAATGTGGAATATGTGGTTCTGATATTCATTATTGGGATTTAGGATTACCTAATAACTTAGTAATGGGGCATGAATTCTGTGGAATAGTAGTAGATCCTGGATGTAGAAGTGATTTAGCTGTAGGAGATAGAGTTACAGCATTACCTATTTCACCATGCGGTGAATGTCCAGCTTGTAAGAGTGGAAATCCTCAATACTGTCCTAAAACTTGGGATACTGCTGTTGGTCTTTCTTTAACTAATCCTGGAGCTTATGCAGAATCAACATCTTTAAGACCAGATTTAACTATTAAAGTTCCATCTAATATAACTGATGCTGAGGTTGCTATGGTTGAACCTACTGCAGTTAGTCTACATGCTGTTAATTTAGCTGATGTTAAAATAGGTAGTAGAGTTTTAGTTATTGGTGCTGGTATTATTGGTCAATTATGTGCAATGTTTGCTAAGTTAAATGGTGCTTCTTATGTAGCTGTTTCTGAAACTAATGAGAAACGTGGTAAGAAGTGTGTGGCTTTAAGATGTGCTGATGAATTCTTTAATGCTAGAGATGAGAAATTTATGGAAAATATTACTAGAGAAAACGCTTATGGTTTTGATGTAGTATTTGATTGCTCAGGTAATAGTGCTGCTGTTAGTACTGGTATAACTTTAACAAGACCTAATGGTACATTAGTTATGGTTGGTGTATCAATGGATAGTATTACAATACCTTCTATCTTAGTTGTTACTAAAGAATTAAAAGTACTTGGTGCTATTGCATATACAGTAGATGAATTTAAAGAATGTATTGATTTAATGAGTGAAAGAAAGATAGATGTCTTAAAATTTGTTGATGATATTGTTGGACTAAATAAAGTTCAAGAAGCATTCAAAAGATTAACTTCTGGAGAAGATAATGCAATTAAGATATTAATTGATCCAAAAAAATAGCTTGATATAAATCAAGCTTTTTTTATTCTTTTTCTAAAGTTACTTTTTCATATGCACCTAGGTCATATACTTCATATCCTAGTTTTTTTAATGTTTCATAAGCTTTAGCACTTCTTACTCCACTCTTGCAATAAACTAAAACAGGTTTATCTTTATCTATTTTAGTATTGACATTAATTGTATCATATGGAATATTTAATGATCCTTTAACATGACCTGTATCATATTCTTCTTTAGTTCTAACATCTATAACAGTATAGTCACCAGATTTGATAACATCTTCTACTGTTTTTTCTTTTTCTTCAGAACCACATGCTGTTAGGAATATACCTAATACTATTATTGTAATTAATATTATTTTCTTTTTCATTTTATTACCTCTATTCTATAAGAATTATAACATATATTCAGCAATTAGGTTTCTTTCTTGTTCATGATTTTCTTCAGTAAATACTTTTTTATCATATTTTATATTGTTATGTTCTAAGCATAATTCTAGGAAACAAAGGAAGATACCAATATCTATTTGGTTATAATAAATAACCATATTTTTAGGCATTATACCTCTTTTACCTTCTTTCCTATATCTATATACTTTTATATTCTTTTCATCAGCATCTACTAACCATGGTTGGGTATTACATGCACTAGGAGCATATCGTACGATATTAGCAATATCTAAATATTTATCACCATTCCATATTTCAGATACTTCTTTTCTTTTACTTTTATACATATCTTTTCTAAATTTATCAGGAGAATCAACTTTAGCTATAGCTATCATAATAACGAAATCTAAACCATCTAATTGTTTTTCTTTTACTTTACCTATACCAAACCATAGAGTACCGATATTTTTAGATACTAAGTACAAATCTAGTTGCTCACCTAAATAACCGATATTTTGAAGATAATTATCTTTCTTTTCGGAATATAAAAGAATGCAATATTCTTGACCACGATGACAAGTTGCTCCTTCTTTTACTATTTTCATTTTTACTTTGATATTTTTATCTAATGGTTTTAATCTAGAGAACTCTTTTTCAATATCTTGTAATTCTTCTTCGGTAATATGTTCATTACCAATATTTCTAAATAAGTGAAATGATTTTCTTTTAAATATCATATCGTATAATTCTTTATCCATTATTATTCTCCTTTATTAACAAAATCTTTAACAGCTTCAATGTATTTGTCTGGTTCTACTAAGTAACTAATTCCATGACTAGCTTTTTTAAATAATAGTAATTTTTTAGGGCCATTATAGTTTTTATAATTTACTTTAGAATTATATGTTGGAACAAAGTCATCTTCTTCTCCATGAATAAAGAGAACTGGTATATTAGATTTTCGCATACTTCTTATGGTATTTTTTTCTTCTAAATCAAATTTAGCAATTAATTTGCACCAGATATTAACCATTTTGATGAATGGGAAACTTGGTATATGAAAATAATGCTTAATACAGTATTTTACTTCTTCATATGCTGATATATATCCGCAATCAACTATTATTTTTTTTACATTCATATCATCTTTGATTCTATTCATAGACATCATAATAGTACTAGCACCCATGGAAACACCACCTAAGATGATATTTAAATCTGGATATTTCTTGTTTATGTATTTAATCCAACGAATTAGATCTTCACTTTCTTTTACACCAAAGGTTATATATTTCCCTTCACTTGAACCGGATGATCTATTATCTATTAGTAATAAGCTATAGCCCATATCATAATATTCATAGCAAGATGGATATAAGTCTCTCATAGGAGTACTTCTATAGCCAGGTATTTCTATAAATATTCCTTTATTCTCACTATTTTCAATAAACATAGCATGTAGTTTTAAGTCATCTTTTGATTTTATGAAAACATCTTTAATTTGTTTTTTCTTTTCTTTTTCTTTGATCCATTTATTACCCGTATTTATTAAGTCTTTAAATGGTTTTAAGGTTTCTTCTACAGCTTTTTCCATAGGAGTAAAATTTTTTTAACTCTTCTACTAACAATAAAAAACATTATATAAGTAAAAATTAAGTAAATTATAATGATAACTGACAAAATTATAATAAATGTTATCATAAATCATTCCCCCACTTCATTATAGCATAAGAAAACAGTCTTTCGACTGTTATTTATTTTCACAATATTCAAATAAATCTTCATGTGAATAATTCTTATTTTTAACTATATTAAATTTATCATTACATTTAATAACATCATAGAATGGAGTGTCATAGTATAATACTTCATCATCTCCACCAAGATAAGTAGTTGTTATTCTAACCATAGGAGCTTGATTAAATTCTTTTACACTCATATAGTCTGAGAACATAATTATACCTAGAGACCCAAACATTACTATGGCAACTATTAGTATTCTTACCCAATATTTTAGTTTTCTTGTAAGTTTAGAAATACCAATGACAAATATTATTATTCCAAATACTGAATAAATACTACCCCAACTACTCTCACTTGGGAACATTATGACTGCTGACATAGCGATAAATAATCCAAATATAACTAGTATTAAGCTAATAGTAAGATGGTATTTTGATGTTTGTTTTGTTGAATAATCAATGGTATTAACAATGTTTTCTTCAAATTTTTCTTGATATTTTTCTTTACTTATTTTTTCACCACTTAGTAAATCATTAATAGTTATACCTAATTCATCACATAATGGTTTAAATAAAGATAAATCTGGCATATTACGACCATTTTCCCAATTACCTATTGATTTATCAGTTACTCCTAATTTTTCAGCTAATTCTGTTTGTGTCATTTTTTTGTCTTTACGACATTTGGCAATAAATTTGCCTATTTTTTCTTGATTCATGAAAATCTCCCTTTCATGGCTTAATCATAGTATTTTTATCTCATTTTTAACAGGAAACGTTTCTAGGGTTGATACTAGAAATTCCATTTCTACCTGTATTCTAACATAAAAAAAGACCTTTTGGTCTTTAATTTTCATTTGGTGGAGTAGAGGAGAATCGAACTCCTGTCCAAGCTATCCACTAATACAACGTCTACAAGTTTAGTTAGATTTTTAATTTCATTAAGCGGCCGGCTATAACGTACCTACCATCTTAACTATCCTAAGAAAAATTCGTTATTGTATCCTAGGAACTACAATAATATACCCTATATATATAAACCCTAAGATTACCCTATAGGTAAAAGTAATTTAGAGTGCTCCATTACCTTATATTAGGCAAATGCGTAAGCATTAGGAGCGAAACTATATTCAGTTTCGTCATTTAATTTTAAGTTTGAGTTTAAAGTACTCCTACTACTTGCAGTCATACCGTGATACAACCTGTCGAAACCATGTCTACCCCAAGTACCGGATAATTATACCATAAATATGGCAAAAATTAAAATTTTTTTCAGAAATTAGGGCAAATTTTGACACTATTATAGGGCTGAGTTATAATCTTTTTGACAACAAGGGATTAGCATTACTTAATTTCGAGAGAAAAAGTTCTATATATTATAGGATAAAAAGTTGACTTTTGCCCTATGATATGGTAGGCTAAGCAATCGAGAAACGAGGTTTTTTTAATTTCTAAAGGGGGATAAAATATGGAAAATTATTATGAAATTTTGGGCATGAATTTCGAAGATTCCAGAGCTTTAGATGATCTTACTTTTGAAGATACTGTTGTTGCTAAAGCTTCTGCTGAACGTGAAAGAATTGCTAGATTATTCAGTGATGGTAGAATTACTGAAGAAGAAATGAATACTCGTACAAGAAAAATCGAAGAAGCAACAGCTACATTACTTAACGATGAATCTCGTAGAGAATATGATGCTAGATTAGAAGAATATTTAGCTAGTACTCGTAGAACTCGTAGACGTGTTGTTTCTGAAGAAGAAGCACCTGAGAAATCACATGTTGGTAGAAAGATACTTGCTGGTCTTGGTATTACTGCTTTAATCGCAACAATATTTATTGGTGGTATGCATTTTGATAAATACCTACTAAAAGGACAAGCATTTACTACTAAAACTGGTGATGAAACTGCTGTTGAACAAACTTTAACAGCTGAAGAAGTTAGTGAACTTAGAGCTTTCTTAGCAGCTAATGAAACTGCTACAGAAGCACCAACTGAAACTGAAGCTCCTGTTGAAACTGAAGCACCTGCTGAAACTGTAGCTCCTGCTGAAACTGAAGCACCTACTGAAACTACTACAGAAGCTGCTACCGAAACTACTACAGAAGCTGCTACCGAAACTGTAGCTCCTGCTGAAACTGAAGCTCCAGTTGAGAAAGAACAAGTTACCATCGAAGATATGGGTGACATCATGGATGATGCTTTAGTTGAAACTAGAGCTCAAGCATTATTAGATGATTTAAATACTGCTGGTATTTATAGAAGAGTTTCTGATGAAACTGTTGTTCCTTATGAATTAGCAGATTTAAGTGTATATCCTAAATATGCAAAAGGTGTTTATACACCAGAAACTATGGAAGAAATTGATTTAAGACAATTACAATTACTTGACTTATTAATTTCTCCACTTAATACTGATTATTATCTATTCCATGCTGCTTATGCACAAGGTAATGATGATTTCAGACAATTATTAGAAGATGAAATTGCTGCTGGTAATGTACATCATGTAAGATTTGATGAATACTTAGCTGCATATGGTCAAAATGAAGTATTCCCATTAGTTAAATGGATTACTGATAAAAGAATAGCTATCAACTCTACATTAGATAGAGAAGAAATGAGAGTTATCTACGAAGAAGTTGGTCAAGTAATGGCTGACATTATGAAAGGTAACGGATGTACTATTAAAGTAATGGAAAATGGTAAAGAAGTTACTTATAGATTTACAAGTGAACAATTATTACAATATCCAGAATCAGCTTTACTTATAACTACTGAAGCTCAATTAATATTCGCTAATCAATATGATTATGTTTATGATCAAACATATGTTAATTTAGATAATGGTGAAACTATTGACTTCCGTGAACATCCTGAATACTACGAAGTTGTAGTTGAAGATGGATATAAAACAATCTATAGAATCACTGGTGGTTCTAGAGTAAAAGTTAGAACTATGTTTAATGATTCTTGGGAAGTATATAATAAATTAAATACAAACGGTGTTGATGAAAATGGATATCCAATTTATGATCCAGATATCGTTCCACTAGAAGAAATTCAAGCTTGGATCAACAATGGTTGTGATTTCGAATACGAAATTGTAGATGTATTGATAAATGGTCAAACATTCGGCCAAAGAATTCAAGGCGACATGGAAGGTATGGCACAAAATAATTATGCTATGAACCATGGCAAAACATTAACAAAATAAGAAAGGGAGGGTTAATTTATGTACGAAGAAAATCATGTAACGTATACAACTGGAATTAACTGGAAAGATATATTAATTAAGATTATTCTTTTAATCCTATTTATATTATTACTTTTATGGTTATTTCCAAAAGCTGATTTAGACGTTTTCTACGATTCAGTATATTCTAATAATATCAAGACTATGAAAGAAGCAGCTAGAGATTATTATACTGTTGATAAGTTACCTAAAAACGTTGGTGAATCAACTTCAATGACTTTAAAGCAAATGGTTGATAATCATATGATTATTCAATTCAGAGATAAAGATAAGAATTATTGTGATGAAAACTCAAGTAAAGTTGAAGTTACAAAGATTTCTGAAAATGAATATGCTTTAAAAGTTCAATTAAATTGTGGTGAACAAAAAGATTACATCTTAGATACAATTGGTTGTACTACAGTATGTTCTAATGGAACATGTCAAACTATTATTAATAATGGTGGATCAAATAGTATAGCTAATAATACTAATAATGATAGTAATTCAAATAATACATCTAACAATAATAATAATTCTAATAATGGTGGAGGACATAGTGCTGAAGCTGTATTAGACGAAACTGATTATAGTGGATATGGAGATGCTAAGAGTGGTATCTACACAAAAACTATAACTTATTATCAATTTAGAAAAGCAGTAACTACTACTAAGACTATATATACTTGTCCTTCTGGATATAACAGAAGTGGTACTAAATGTATTAAGACAAGTACTGGTGCAACGATAGATGCTACTCCAATTTATGGTCCAGATAGAGTTGTTACTACTGATGCTAAAAAGAGCGATGGTTCTGATCATACTGTATATGTAAAACCTGAAAAGAAAAAAATTAGAACTGATTATTCTTGTCCTACTGGATATACATTAAACGGTTCTAAATGTATTAAATATACAGATGCTACTGAACATCCTGGACAATCTACTTATACATGTCCTACTGGATATACATTAAGTGGAACTAAATGTACTAAAACATATGATGCTACTTATACACCTGGTGGTACTTCATATACTTGTGATAACGGAGGATCTTTAAGTGGTACTAAATGTACTATAACTAAAGATGCTACTGCTACTACTACTTATACATGTCCTTCTGGATATGATAGAAATGGTACAAGTTGTTATAAAGTTTATGATGCTACTGGTTCAACTACTTATAGTTGTCCAAGTGGATATGATAAGAGTGGTTCTGGTGCAAGTACTAAATGTACTAAAACAACAAGTTATACTGCTTCTGCTTCAACTTCATATAGTTGTCCTAGAGGTGGAACTAGAAGTGGTACTACATGTACAATCTCATCTAGTTATAATGCTTCATCTAACACAACTTACACTTATGGTGGTTGGGTAAATGGTGGAACTCAATATAAGACATCATCAAGTGCTGGATATACTGGTGATACTTCTAAATTAGTATTACAAGGTGCTGTATCTGGTGCTACTTGTGGAGCTCCTTGTGGTAATAAAGGTATTTGGTATAAATATATTTACTATACAAGAAGTAAAACTCCACATACTACTTATAGTTGTCCAAACGGTGGAACATTAAGTGGTACTAAGTGTTATACATCATCTACTTATGCTGCTACTGCTACAACAACTTATAGTTGTCCAAGTGGTGGAACTAGAAGTGGTACTACATGTTATGTAACTAGTAGTGCTAATCCAATTGCTAATACAACTTATAGTTGTCCAAGTGGTGGAACATTAAATGGTAAGAAATGTACTATTACTAAAGAAGCTACTAAGACAACAACTTATACATGCCCAAGTGGATACACTAAGAATGGTAATAAGTGTACTTACACATATAATGCTACTCCACATACTGGAACAGGTGCATATACTTGTCCAGATGGTGGTACATTAAGTGGTAAGAAATGTACTATTACTAAAGATGCTACAGAAAAACCAGGAGAATCTACATATACATGTCCTACTGGTTATACATTAAACGGCAAGAAATGTACTCAAACTATAGATGCTACTGGTACAGATGTTTATGATTACGTTTGTCCAGAAGGTTATACTAAGAGTGGTTCTGGTGAAAATACAACATGTTCTAAAGTAACTCATACTGAAGGAGAATACTATTGTGAAGATGCTGAAGCTAAGTTAAGTGGTACTAAATGTATCAAGACTGTTAAAGGTGAAATCATTTCACATAGTTGTCCAGATGGTTATGTAGCTGCTGGTGATAAATGTATTAAGAAAACAACTGTAACAATTGATGCAACAGCTGAAACTTCAACTTCTACTTCATATAAATATACATGGAGTCAAAGTTCAAGCTTAGATGGTTGGGAATTTACAGGTAAAACTAAAACTGAAACTCAAACATATACAGCTGGTCAAAAATAATAACAATTAAAAAAGTGAGTATTAACTCACTTTTTTTATTTGTATAAAAGTTTCTTACCGAATCCGGCAGTTACTCTGTTATCAGAGGTATAAACTAATTGATTAGTACATGGACATGTACTTTCTTTTACCATTCTAGCATAAAATTCTATTAGTCTTTTATATTCAGATAAATATAAGCCATCTATGCACTCACAATACTCTGCATTATAAAAGTGATGGCCAACTATAAAATCTTTGTCTAAATGGCTAAAAATATCGTTAAAATTGATGAAATGATCTTTAGCGAATTGATTACATTTCATTAATGATACAAATCCTACTTTATATACTCCTATTCTACTTGCATAATCTAACATTCTTCTTATTTCTCTTAGATTAGATATGTAATCTTTCATTACAATGGTATTAATGTTTATTATTCTTTTATCATCTAGTTCTTCTTGTAATCTAGCTATATCTTCTGTAGAAGCTATAGTAGAACTATGAAATATTTCTTTATTTTTTTCATCATCATAATGATGTCTAGAGATGTGGATACTTTCTAACTTATTAACATCTTGATAATCTAGGAATCTTAATAAGTTATATCCATTAGTAGATACTTGGATTTCCATGTTTGGATCTATTCGATAAGCCATATCTAGTATTTTAAAAATAATATCAGGATTCATCATCGGTTCGCCACCAGTTATACTTATTCCATGTAAGATATGATGTTCTTTTAAGTAAGAAATAACATATTCTAGTTTGTTTAAGTTAATAGTTCCAAAGTCTTTAGATTGTTCATTAGCACAGAACAAGCAACTAGCATTACAACTATCTGTTGGTTTTATATAAAGTCTTAAAGAAGGAAGGCCTTTGATTACTTTATCAGGTGAACAAGTACATGCTTCATCTCGAACTAGAAGATCCTGACCAAATATATTAATTGTTTGCATTAACATCTACTCCTACTTGCTGAACTTCCACAACTGTAGCATGAACTAGATGAACTTGTTCCACAACTTGAACTATAACTTGATCTAGATGAACCAGCTCCACAGGTATAGCATGAACTAGCACTATCATCGTTATGATAATGATGATAATGTTTATTGCTGTATTGTGATTGAGTGATTGGAACTTTACGTAGTTTTTTTATTTCTTCAGTTATAGGAGCGTTTATTAAAGCGGATATATCAACAAAACCTAGTGTATTTTTAACTGCTATTATGGAATCTAAACAAGCTATTATTTTATCTACCTTGTCGATTGTTTCTTGATCAGTCATTTTAGTTAATACTAGATAATCACGGAATTTAATAATGTTCTTTTTTACTTCGGAATTATTAGTCTTGGGAACATTAATAATTCTATTAATAAATTCTACTACATCTGTTTCAACAAACATATTTATCACCTCTGTTATTAACATTATATTAATAACAGATACATTTGTCAAGATGTTTTTAACATTTTTTTAATAACAAGTAATAAAAAAAGAAGCTTTATTAGCTTCTTAATTTAGCTGAAGTCTTTGATTCTACTTCATTTATTATTTTATTAAATACTTCCATTACTTCTTCATCTGATAATGTTCTTGTATTATCTTTGAATGTTAATTTGTAAGCAATAGATTTTTCATTTTCCATTTGATAAATATCAAATACTTCTACTGTATCTAGTAATCTACCACCAGATTTTTTAATTTGATCTTTAATAACTTCTGATTCAACATTGTTATCAACTACGAATGCTAAATCTTTAACTATTTCTGGATATTTATTAGCTTCTTTGAATTTAATAGGTTTTATTTGTTTTTCATATAACTTAGTCATTGATATTTCTGCTACATATATTTCATCTTTTTTAAGTGATGGATGAACTCTACCAATAACACCTATTTCTTCTCTATCTAGTAATATCTTAGCTCCAATACCAGGATGTAAGTCAGCTATTTCTTCTGCTTTAAATGAATATCTATTTTTGAAACCTAAATAATTAAGTAAGTTTTCAACAATACCTTTTAAGCAATAGAAATCACATTTAGTAGTTGTGTGTTGCCAGTTATTAATTAAGTAATTACCTTTCATTAGGATAGCTACTTTAATATCTTCATTATAATCTTTATCATATGTTTTAGCTATTTCATAAAGTTTTATATCTTCTACTTTACGAGCTTTATTATATTCATAAACATTTACTAATGATGGTAGTAATGATGTTCTAATTATTGATTTATCTGAACTCATTGGATTTGGTAAATTAATTTGTTCTTTTTCTTCATATCTAAACATTTTAGCCATTTCTGGAGATGTTAGAGTATAAGTCTTAGTTTCTGTTAAACCTAGTACTCTTAATCTTTTAGATATTTCTTTTCTAATCTTAACATCACCAATATATTCACCTCTACGAACTGGTACTCTTGGTAATGTAGATTCTAGATTTTCATATCCATATAATCTACCTATTTCTTCTGCTATATCATTAACATTAGGATCAATATCTAATCTTCTTCTTGGTATTGTTACTTTGAATGTATCTTTTTTAAGTTCATATGGGAACATTAAACGATCCAATTCTGTTTCAACATCTTTATCAGTTAATTCTAGTCCTAGTAATGTAGATACTTCTTTAGTAGTAAATTCTACTACTTTTTCAGTTTTATCCAATTTATCATGAACTAGTTTTCCACTTAGAATAGTTGCATCTGCATATTTTTCTAATAAATGACATGCTCTATTCATAGCTGAATCAGTATATTCGTAGTTTAATCCTTTACCATATCTAATTGAAGCTTCGCTCTTTAAATCTAGACGAGCTGCTGTATAACGAATGCTTACTGCATCG
Organism: Bacilli bacterium; assembly: GCA_017525015.1. The sequence goes on along the minus strand of JAFXUK010000009.1, from coordinate 29,319 downwards.
AAGATAGCTGCTTCGATAACAATATCTTTAGTTGTTTCATCAACATCAGTATTTAAACCACCCATAACACCAGCAATACATACTGGTTTTTTACCATCAGTAATAACTATATCTTTTTCAGATAATACTCTATCTTGATTATCTAAAGTAGTTATAGGTTCTTCTTTAGTAGCTTGTCTTACTACAATTTTATCTCCTAGTTTTTTAGCATCGAAGAAATGTAGAGGATTTCCATATTCTAACATTACGTAGTTAGAAATATCGACAACATTGTTAATTGGTCTCATACCTGCTGCAATAAGTCTTTTTTTGATAAAATCAGGAGATTCTTTAATAACTACTCCTTTAACCATTTTAGCAGTATAGTATGGACACATTTCTGTATCAACTTTTAGAGATACATGTTTATCGATACTATCTTTATCTTCTTTATATGATTCATCTGGTAGTTTTACTTTTTTAGATAGAATAGATGCTATTTCGTAAGCGAAACCAACATGATAATAACAGTCATTATTACGATGTTTATGAACATCCAATTCATATACTGTATCATCTGTACCTAATAAGATATTAGCATCAGTACCATTTGGTAAATCAGTATCTAATTCAGTAATACCTTTAGCATATGTTTCATCATTTTTTTCTTCTAATCCTAATTCAAATAAAGCACATATCATACCATTTGATTCTACACCACGGATTTTACCTGCTTCAATAGTTCCTTCAGGAAGGACACAACCAGGTAATGCTACTAATACTTTAAGACCTTTTCTTACATTAGGAGCACCACATACTATTTGAACAGTTTTTTCACCAATATCTACTTGGCATACATGTAGATGGTCACTATCTGGATGATCTATACAATCTTTAACTTCACCAATAACTAGTTTTTCTATACGTGAATCAATTACTTTTTCAACGTTAACACCTGCTTTAGTTATTTTAACAGCTAATTCATGTAAGTCTTCATTTTCTATATCAATATAATCTTTACACCAATTTAAACTTATCATTATTACACATCCTTTCTATCGAAAGTTTCTGATTCTCTTAAGTCTGTTTGATAGAATGTTCTAATATCGTTAATACCATATTTTAGCATTGCTAGTCTTTCTGCTCCGAAACCGAAAGCAAATCCTGACCAAACTTTTGGATCGTAGCCACATCCTCTTAATACGTTAGGATGTACCATACCTGCACCAGATACTGTTATCCAACCAGTATTCTTACATAGTGAACATCCTTTTCCTTTACAAACAAAGCAAGAGATATCTGTTTCTACAGAAGGCTCTGTAAATTGATAATATGAAGGTCTAAATCTTGTTACACAGTCTTCACCAAATAGTTTTTTAGCAATAATATCGAAAGTTCCTTTTAAATCAGATAATCTTATATCTTTATCTACTAGTAATCCTTCAATTTGCATAAATTGATGAGAGTGAGTAGCATCATCAGCGTCTCTTCTATATGTTTTACCAGGACAAATCATTCTAACTGGAGTTTTTCCACCAGCAGCTAACATAGTTCTTACTTGAACTGGAGATGTTTGACTACGAAGTAAGATAGATTCATCTTCAATATAGAATGTATCTTGAGCATCACGAGCTGGATGTCCTTTTGGAATATTTAACATTTCAAAGTTATATTTATCTTCTTCTACTTCTGGTCCATCTACTACATCATAGCCCATAGACATAAATACTTCTTCTACATCTTCAATTATCTTTTCTAAGATATTTGGAGCACCTACTGGAATAGTAGTAGCTGGTAATGTTACGTCTATTTTTTCTTTAGATAGCTTTTCATTTAATTCGGCATCTTGATATTCTTTTATTTTAGAATCAATAGCATTGGTAACATCTTGTTTAAGGCCATTTAGAAGCATTCCAAAAGACTTTTTCTCTTCAACGTCTAAATCTTTCATGTGTCCTGTAAGTTCTTGTATTGGGCCTTTTTTGCCTAAATACTCAACTTTTAAATCGTTTACTTCTTTTAAGTTCTTAGCATTAGCTAATTTTTCTAATACTTCACTCTTTAATATTTCGATTTTTTCTTTCATATTTTTACCTCCATTAAAAAAAAATCTAAAACTAAGGGACGAATTTCTCCGCGGTACCACCCTAATTCTAGAATTCTAGCTCTCATTATAGATATAACGCATCTATACGCGATACAACTCCAACGATGAATTTCATTATATTATTTATCTATGAATGCTTTCAGCCGGTGACATTCAATCTCTAAATGAAGAACTTAATATAATTACTTAGTTCGTCTTCAACGTTTTTCTGTTAAGTATTTTAACATATTAACGAAAGTAAAGCAAATAAAAAAGGTCATAGACCTTTTATTTCTTTTCGAATTCGATTATCTCATTATAGATTTTTAATATTTCTTCTTTAGCTTTAGGATTATAAGAAGATAATAATTTATCTATTTGATCTTGTTCTTTTATTCTTTTACTCTTTATTCTATTTTCAAAATCACTTACAGTTAATTCAATTCCTTCTTCATCTTTTATCTTATTGAATGAAGGTATTTGCATAATACTATAAGATGTTTCTTTTTTAGTAATCATTCCAATGTATTCTCTAATATTACGATATAATTTTGGATTCTGATTATCATTATAAATCATAATGGCATATATCATGTTTTTAATTATATCTTTTTCTGTCTTAATATAAGATGAATACATATTTTTAAATTTAGCATATTTAACTATGATTTGTTCTTTGTTATTATTCTTGGCTTTATTCTCTTTAATTACTTGTTTATCTTTATTAAATGTCTTATATAGATAAATACAATAGATGATTAGTAAGAACCATAAGAAGGCTTTTATTTCTTCTGGATCAGGTACTACTGTATCTACTTTAGAGATAAAGTAATTATAAGTAAATAAACTTAATGCTACACTTAGTAAACTTTCTATTAAGAAACTTTTAACACTTATTCTTAAATCTCTATTAACAATATTTGTAACATAGAAATTTCTAATAAATATTTCAAATATTACTATTAAAAAGATATTAGTTTTAATACTTGGTATTAAAGCTGCTAAGACAATGATATATATTGTTGGTATTAAGATATAGTTCATTGCTCTATTATCTTTTTTATTATAAGATGATAGTAATATTGTTAAAGGAATTGTAAATATTATTTGTAATATTAATGTTGTAAGGTTCATACGTATTCTCCTTTATTGATTAGTTATACTACTATAAACAATGGGAAAAGTCAATCAAATAAAAAAGCAGATATAGTATCTGCTTATATTTGAGATTTTAATATTCTTGTTAAGATGATGATAAGTTCTGGATCTCTAACTCTATCAACGTAAGTATCTTGACCATCGATTATTTCTTCAACAATTGCAACGTTACTTGGAACAATGTCTTTATTATCATCTACACCCATAACTAAGAAGTATTTAACTCCTCCATACATTGTTTCATTAAGAACAACATATTTTTCATCATTTTCTAAACTAATTATTGTATTTGTTTTTAGTGCCATTGTTTCGTCTCCTATCTTATTCGTCTTTTACTCCAAGATTATTAATGTACTCATCAAGTTCATTTAATAACCCTTCACTTATATTATCATCTTTTTCTTCATTTGTATCATTTTTTTCGTTTTTGAAGATAGAATCTATTGATAAACTGTCTTCTGGCTTAGTTGGTGTTAGTTCAACAGTCTCCTCTGAAGCAACTTCTGGAGCTGGTTCAGCAGGAGTTTCTGCAACTGGTTCTTCAACCAAAGCTTCTGGTTGTTCAGCCACTACTTCAGGTTTTTCAGCAATAGTTTCATCAGCAGGTTCAGCAATTGGAATTATTTCTTCTGTCTTAAGTGGTTCTTCAGTAATTGTTTCTTCTTGAACTTCTTCAACAGGAGTTCCTTCAACAACTTCTTCTACTGGTTCTTCAACTACAGGTTCTTCAGCTTGTTCCTCTACTACTGGTTCAGCAGGTGCTTCTTTAACTACTGGCTCAGTTGGAACTTCTTCAACAGCCTCTTCTGTTAATGGTTCAGCAACTGGCTCAGTTTCAACAAGTACTTCTTGTGTTTCAACTGGATCAGTTTTATTTTCTATTTCTTCAATACTCTTCTCTACTAGTTCATTAGCTGTTCCTTCTTCTTGTTCATCAAAGTAAACAGCAGGATTTGTAATTTCAACTTCTTCAATTACCTTGTATCCTCTTTTATCTTCATCAGATGTTTCTACTGCTACCTTTTCAGGTATTTCTTCATCTGTTACTTCAACTAGTTCAATTTGTTCTTGTGGTTCTTTAGCAATAAATTCATCATAATTTCTTGGTTTGATTACATTATTAGCATTGATGTATTCTAAGTCGATTCCACTAGTTAAATCTAAATGAAGTGTTTCTTCTAATCTATGTGCTATTTCAATAGGTGGTTCAGCAAACTGACGACGATGTTTAATATCAACAACTATTTGAGCAAGCTCTTTTAATTTATCTTTATCTTTATTTTGAGAAGCGATATCTAATGCTCCAGCTTTCTTAGATAGTAATCTACTTCTGATTTCATCCATTTCATTGAAAGCATTTTGAATTTTCATGCTTATTTGTTCACATTCATATTTCAATGCATGTGTTGCTTCAGCTATTTCTTCGCTCTCATCTTTTTTGAATGATTGAGCAATTCTTTCAGCTGCTAAGATATCATCTTTCTTTTCTTCTAAAGCAACTTTAGCAGTAGCTTTAGCACCTAAATCTGTATCAGGTGTATTATCATAAGCTTTTTGATATTCAGCTAAGTCTTTTTTCATGCTTTCAATCATTTCAGCTATAGCTTTATCTTTTTCTTCGTATGAATATTCAGCATCTTTATCTATTAGATTAATTTTCTCTTTTAATCTATTTGATTCTTGTTCCCAATTTGAAATACGTTCTTTTAAGAAGTCTGTACGTATTTTTTCAGGTGTATTAGATTCTAGAATATCATATTTCTTTTGATCTATTTCGTTAGCAAAAGCATCTCTAGCTTGAGTAGCTCTTAATAACTCTTCTTCTAAGGCATTATCTGTTGGTACATTGATGTATGGTTGCTTAATAGCAATATTTACTAATTGAATAATATAATCTCTAGCATTGAATACATCTTCTTTGCTTGTAAGAATATCTTTTATTCTTGTTTCAATGTATTGTGGATCTTGTCTTATTTCTTCTAATCTAGAACTTAATTTTTCAATCTTTGATTCTAAATCAGCTATCTTTTTAATATTTTTTTCTTTTTTAGTTTTATCGATATAAGTATCTTTACTCTCTAGGTTTCTTTGGGTTTCTTCTAGTAATTTTTTCTTTTTATCGATTTGTTCTTCTAAATCTCTAATTTCTTCTGTTAGACTTAAGATTTCTTCTTGAACATTACTGTATGATTCGTTTCCTATCTCAATTTCTTCAGAAACGTTAACAATCTTTTCTTTAGCTTCTTCAATAAGTGTGTTATATCTATCAATTATATCTTTATCAGTTGTTTCGCCAACTCTTTCTTCCATGCTTAAAATATAGTTTTCATAACTATTTTTTGTTTCTCTTAATACGGAAGTATCTTTGTAGAAATCGCTTTCTTTTTCTTTAAGTACATCTAGTGCTTGATTTTTTTCCTTTAAAGTGTTTTTTAAAGTCTTTAATATTTTTTTAGTTATTATTTCTATATTTCGATCTGCCATTTCAGCAGATGTATCATAAGATTCTTCATCTAATTGAGATTTAATATCTTCGATTTCTTGTTTGTAACTAGCGCATTTTTCTTCGATTTCTGCTTCTTCTACTTTAAGCGCTGGTCCATCACTTTTTGAACGACACATTTTAACTAAAATGTCTAGATTCCAAAAAACTTTTAATTTATCGTCCATAGAACACACCCTTTTATCCTAGTCTAAGATAATAATAACATAATACTAAGTCTTTTTCAATAAAACTCTTTTTATAAACCAATAAAAAAAGAACTATTAAACTAGTTCTAATTTTACAGTTAAAGCGTCATCGCCAACTCTTTCTTTTAATTTGATAATTCTAGTGTATCCACCATTTCTAGTTTCATAACGTTTAGCAAGTTCATTGAAAACCTTAGTAACTACTTCATTGTCATTATTTAAGAAAGCAAGTGCTTTTCTTCTTGATACTAAAGTTCCTCTTTTTCCATAAGTTATCATCTTTTCAACGAATTTTCTTACTTCTTTAGCTCTAGCTTCAGTTGTAACTACTGATTCATTTAAGATAACATCTTTAGTTAAACTAGCTAAAATACTTCTTCTGATACTTTTTTCTCTATTTAATCTTCTATATTTTGCCATAAGTATTTTACCTCCTTGTTATTTTTAATCGCGGAACTTAAGTCCCATTTCTTTAACTTTATCTATAACTTCTTTTAAAGACTTCTTACCTAAATTACGTATCTTAGTAACTTCTACTTCTTTTTTAGAAATTAAATCTTGAACTGTATTAATTCCAGCTCTCTTTAAGCAGTTATAAGCACGTACAGAGAATTCAATTTCTTCAATTGGAGTTTCTAGAGTCTTAGTGATTGTATCAACTTTCTTCTCAGCCATTAATCCTGAAACGTCACTGATTGAATTTAAATCTGTTACGATATTAAAATGTTCAATTAAAATTCTTGCAGATAAAGCCATAGCTTCTTCTGGAGTAATTGATCCATTTGTATAAACGTTCATTATTAATTTATCAAAATTTTCATTTTGACCTACACGAGCGCTCTCCACTTCGTAGCTAACTCTTTCGATTGGTGAGTATAGTGAATCTATTGCAATAACACCTGCTTTAGTTTCACCTAAAAGTTTTTGATTTGCTTTTGCATCTACGTATCCTCTTCCATTAGATACTGTCATTTCCATTTCTAGTTTTCCACCTTTTACAAGGTTAGCGATTACTAAATCTGGATTGATGATTTCAACATCAGCATCTCTTTCGATGTCACCAGCTGTGACAGCACCTTCTTTATCAGCGCTAATTCTGATAACTTTATCTTCTTCAGAGTGATTTTTAATAACGATGCTTTTTAATGCAAGAACGATTGCTGTTACATCTTCAACTACACCATCTATTTTTTGGAATTCATGCATAACACCTTCAATTTTAACAGATGTTATAGCGCTTCCTGGTAAACTTGATAACATAACTCTTCTCAAAGCATTACCAATAGTTGTACCAAAACCTCTTTCAAGTGGTTCTAGTTCAAATTTTCCATAGTGATTATTCTCTATGTATTCTGTAATTTTGTATTCTGGTTTTTCAAATCTTAACATATCCTAAGTTCCTTCCTTCAATTAATTTCTTGGACGTTTTGGTGGACGACATCCGTTATGTGGAACTGGAGTAACGTCATTAATTGTAGTAATTTCTAAGCCGGCAGTTTGTAATGAACGAATTGCGTTTTCACGTCCTGCACCTAAACCTTTAACAAATACTTCTACTTTTTTAACTCCGTTGTCCATTGCAGCTTTAGCAGCAGCTTCAGCGCTCATACCAGCAGCAAATGGAGTTTTCTTCTTTGATCCTTTATAACCAATTGTACCTGCAGAAGCCCAACTTACTACATTACCGTCTTTATCAGTAATAGTAACGATAGTGTTGTTATATGTTGAATGAATATGAGCTTGTGCTTCTGGCACATTCTTTTTAACTTTTCTTTTTCTTCTATTATAAGCCATAATCTATTTAACCTCCTATTTATTATTTAGTAGCTTTCTTCTTGTTAGCAACTACTTTACCTTTACCTTTTCTTGTACGAGCATTTCTTGAAGTTCTTTGACCATGTACAGGAAGACCTTTTTTATGTCTAGTACCTTGGTAACTATTAATTTCCATTTTGTTTTTGATGTTCATTTGAACTTCACGACGAAGGTCACCTTCAACCATTTGTTTATCTACTTCTGCACGAAGTTTTGTAATTTCATCTTCTGTTAAATCTTTAATTTTTTTTGCTCTGTCAACACCAGCTGCATCACAAATTTGGTTAGCTAAACTTCTACCTATACCAAAGATAGCAGTTAAACCTATACAAGTGTGCTTTTCGCCTGGTAATTCAATATTTTTAATACGTGCCATACTTTACCTCCTATTAGCCTTGTTTTTGTTTGTGTTTTGGATTTTCACAAATAACCATTACTTTTCCTTTTCTTCTAATAATTTTGCATTTTGCGCAAATTTTCTTTACTGATGGTCTAACTTTCATAATTGTACCTCCATTTATCTCTTATTCCATATTATGCGCCCACGTGTTAAGTCATAAGGCGATAATTCTATTGTTACTGTATCACCTGGTAAGATACGAATCATATTAACTCGCATTTTACCAGAAACGTAGGCTTCTACAGTATGTCCATTAGGTAATTCTACAATTGGAGTTCCTCCTTTAAGGATCTCAACAACTTTACCTTCTACTTCAATTTTCTCTTCTTTAGCCATTTTATATCTCCATAACTATATTAGAGTGATTCAGATGTGAATAACTATTTAGTTATTCACATCTTCACTCCCAAGAATTTTTTCTATTTCACTAAATACTGTATCAACTTCTTGTGAAGAATCGACAGTATGTAGTACGCCTTGTTCTTTGTAATAATCAATTATTGGTTCAGTTACTTCATAATATGTTTTAACTCTTGTGTTCATTGACTCTTCGTTATCATCATCTCTTTGATATAACTCGCCACCACATTTATCACAAACACCTTCTACCTTTGGTTGGAATGCTTCGTTATATATGTTATATATAGCTCCGCAATCGCGACAAAGACGACGACCAATAATTCTTTGTTTTAATAATTCTTCAGGAATTGTTAAGTTAATAACTACTCCTAAATCTTTTCCTAGTTTTTCTAGGATTTTACTATATCCTTCAGCTTGTGCTAGGTTTCTAGGGAAACCATCAAGGATATACCCCTTTTCACACTCTGGTTGAGTAATTTTAAACTCAACAGCATCAAAGATGATATCATCTGGAACAAATTTTCCATTATCAATCATATCTTTGATTTTATTTCCTAACTCATCACCAACAGCAGCTCTTTCTCTTAAGATGTCTCCTGTTGATATATGAGCATATCCATATTTTTCTTTAAGTTTTTTTGCGAATGTTCCTTTTCCAGCACCTTGTACTGCTAAAAATATAATATTCTTCATTACCTTCTTATTGCCTTTCTATGACTTCTACTTACTAAACTACTTTCTAGTTGTTTGTATGTTTCTATTGCAACTCCAACAACGATTAGTAATCCAGTTCCTCCTATTGTTACAGTACTTGTAAGTCCTGAGAACTTAGAGAATAAAATAGGTAAGCCGGCAATAATCATTAAGAATATGGAACCAACGATTGTTAGTTTACTTAAAACATCACTAACATATTCAATTGTGTCATTTCCTGGTCTAACACCTGGAATGTAAGCACCTGCTTTATTTAAATTCTTAGCCATTTCTTCTGGATTCATTTGTAGGAAAGTATAGAAATATCCAAAGAATAATATTAAAGCCATATATAGGATAAATCCTGTTAATGTTGTATTATCTAGATATTTTTCTACAAAACCTTGACCTTTACCGATAAATCCTGTAATTGTAACTGGAATTGTTAATAAAGTTGATGCGAATATTACTGGAATAACACCAGCAGAATTTATTTTGATAGGAAGGAAATTTTGATGTCCTCCATATGCACTGTTTGTTCTGTTAGCATATTGGATAGGGATTCGTCTTTCTGCAAGTTGAACCCATACCATTCCAACTATTACTAGTAAATACACTATTACGAATGAAGCGAATAATACTGATCCTAACGTAGTACCAAATGTTTCACCTTTTACTAATTCATTAAATGCACTAGTAAAGATGTTTGGCATTGATTGTAAGATACCAGCCATGATCATAAGTGATAATCCGTTTCCGATACCATTTTTAGTAATTCTATCACCAATCCACAATAAGGCACATGTACCTGCTGTTAGAACTAATGTAGTTTTTACTATTACCATTGGATCTTTAGATCCTGAATAAACAATTGTAAATACAAATCCTTGGATAACAGCGAATAAAACACCAAGATATCTAGTAATTTTATTTATTTTTTGTTTACCAGTGTACCCCTCTTCTTTTAATTCTTTAAAATATGGAACTATATCCATTTGTAATATTTGTGTAATGATTTGAGCTGTAATATATGGTGTTACACCTAATGCGAAGATAGAGAAAGATCTTAATCCTCCACCAGTCATTAAGTTAAAGATTTCTAGGAAACCTAATGAACCCATATATTGAGTAGCCCAAGGAACAGTAATTGTACTACCAAAACTAAATATTCCTAAACAGAAAAAGGTAAAATAAATTCTTTTTCTTAAATCTTTATTTTCTCTGGTAAATAGCTGTTTTAGATTAGAAAACATCTAGATCACCTCAGCTTTTCCGCCAGCACTTTCAATTTTTGTAACGGCTGAACTTGAGAATCTGTGAGCTTTAATTGTAAGCTTCTTTTCTAGTTCACCATTGCCTAAAACTTTAATTCCACAAAGTTGTTTTTTGATAATTCCCTTTTCTTTTAATAATTCTGGAGAAACAACATCTCCATCATTAAAGTGTTTGTTAAGATCACTTAAGTTAATTGTTGCAAATTCAGTTCTGAATTGTGCATTATTAAATCCACGTTTAGGTAATCTTCTATATAATGGAGTTTGTCCACCTTGGAACCAAGCTGGAATGCTTACTCCTGAACGTGATTTTTGACCTTTTTCTCCACGGCCAGCAGTTTTACCGTTGCCGCTTCCTTGTCCACGTCCAACTCTTTTTGCAACTTTAGCTTCAGGAGCTTTTTGTAATTCATTTAACTTCATATTATAACTCCTCAACTTTCTTTCCTCTTAGTTCTGCAACATGTTCAGGTGTCTTTTGCATCATAAGAGCATTAAGTGTTGCTTTAGCAACGTTAATTTTAGTATTTGATCCTAATGATTTAGAAACTATATCACGTACTCCGGCAAGCTCTAAAACGTCACGAGCACTACCACCAGCGATAACTCCAGTACCTGGAGCAGCAGGTTTAATTAATACTTGAGCACGTCCTACTTTACCAATAGCTTCATGTGGGATTGTTCTGTTATCAATTAATGCAACTTTTGTTACGTTTTTATTAGCTGCTTGAATAGCTTTTTTAATAGCTTCTGGAACTTCGTTTGCTTTTCCAGTTCCGATTCCAACTAATCCTTTTCTATTTCCTACAACAACTGTTGCTGAAAATCTAAAATGACGTCCACCTTTTGTAACTTTTGTTACACGGCCAATTGAAACGACTTTTTCTTCAAGTAAGCTTTTCTTAGGTTCTACTTTTTTATTTTGCATAATCCGTTCCTCCCTCTTAGAATTCTAGTCCGTTTTCACGTGCTGCTTCTGCTAAAGCTTCTACACGTCCATGATAAAGGTATCCACCTCTATCAAAAACAACTTTTTTGATTTTTAATTTCTTTGCTTTTTCAGCAATATCTTTACCAACAACTTTGGCACCTTCAACGTTGCCTCCGTTTTTGATTTTTAATTCGACAGATGAAGAGCTAGCAAGAGTAACGCCCTTAACATCATCGATAATTTGAGCAAATATTTGTGTATTTGATCTAAATACGTTTAATCTAGGACATTCAGTTGTTCCACTAACAGTTTTACGAACACGAGCATGTCTTTTCTTACGTAAATCATTTTTTGATTCTTTAACTATCATAATATTCTCGACTCCTTACCCTATTTAGCTGCTTTCTTACCTTCTTTACGACGTACATATTCGCCTTTATAACGGATACCTTTACCTTTATATGGTTCTGGTTCTCTTACTGAACGAACATTAGCCGCAAATTCGGCAACTCTTTGTTTATCGATACCTGAAATAGTAATTTCAGTATTGCTTATTTGTTCTGCTTTTAAACCAGCAGGAACAGTCATAACTACTGGATTTGAATAACCAACGTTTAATGTTAATTTGCTTCCAGATACTTGGAATCTATATCCAACTCCGACAGCTTCTAAACCTTTTTCATAACCATCAGTTACACCAACAATCATGTTTTTAATTAAAGCATTTGTTGTTCCATGTAGTTGTTTATTTACTTTACTATCGTTAGGTCTTTTTGTAACGATTTTTCCTTCAACTTCTTCAACAGTGATAGCTGCAGCTTTTGTGTAGCTTAATTCACCTTTAGGACCTTTAACAGTTACAGTATTATTGTCAACAGTTACAGTAACTCCTGCAGGAATTACTAATTCTCTTTTTCCTATTCTACTCATAACCAATTTTCCCTACCAAATATAGGCAAGTACTTCTCCTCCTAGACCAGCTTCACGAGCTTCTTTGTCAGTCATTAATCCTTTTGAAGTTGAAATGATGGCGATTCCTAGTCCGTTAAGAACACGAGGAATTTCATCACTTTTGGCATAGATACGTAATCCAGATTTAGAGATTCTCTTTAAACCTGTGATAACTCTTTCTTTCTTATTGCCATATTTTAATGTGATATTTAATTTATCACCTTTGCTATTTTTTTCATATTTGAAATCTTCAATGTATCCTTCACGTTTTAGTATTTCAGCAATTCCTAAAGTCATTTTTGAACCTAAAACTTCAACATTTTCATATCTCATTTGATTTGCATTACGAATTCTTGTAAGCATATCAGCTATTATATCTCCTACCATAGTCTAAATTCCTCCTTTCTACCAACTTGCCTTTTTAACGCCTGGAATTTGTCCGTTATTTGCCATTTCTCTGAAGCAAATACGACATAATTTGTATTTACGTAGAACTCCGTGAGGACGTCCACATCTCTCGCAACGAGTATAAGCTCTTGATTTAAATTTTGCAGGTCTTTGTTGTTTAACTTTTAAACTTGTTTTTGCCATGATTCTTTCCTCCTCTTTCTACTTTCTAAATGGCATTCCGAAACCATCTAATAGTTCTAATGCCTCTTCATTTGTTTTTGCTGTAGTTACAAATACGATATCCATACCTCTTAATTTAAGTACTTGATCGTAATCAATTTCTGGGAAAATGATTTGTTCTTTAATACCTAAAGTATAATTTCCTTTTCCATCGAATGCAGTTTTAGAAATACCTCTAAAATCACGAACACGTGGAAGAGCAACTTTAACAAGTTTTTCCATGAAATTGTACATATTTTCGCCACGAAGTGTAACTTTTGCTCCGATTGTTTGGCCTTCTCTTATTTTAAAGCCAGCTATAGATTTACGAGCTTTTGTTACAACAGGTTTTTGACCAGCGATTAATTCTAAGTCTTTAACAGCAGCTTCCATAAATTTAGAATCTTTAGAAGCTTCTCCAACTCCCATGTTAATAACTATTTTTTCTAATCTTGGAACTTCCATTTTAGATTTATAGTTAAATTTCTTCATTAGAGAGTCAGCTATTTGTTCATTATATAATTTTTTAAATGTACTCATATTTCCCTCTCCTAACTAGCTTTCTTTTCTGATTTTTTTGTTGTTTTTTTTGCTGTAGTTTTTGTTTCTTTTTTTGCAGTTGTTTTAGCTTCTTTTACTTCTGCTTTTTTAGCAGCTTTCTTTTCTTCAGCTACAACTTTTACGTTAGATACATGAATTGGTGCTTCAACATCAACGATTGAACCAACTTCATTCATTCTGTTAGGTTTAATATGCTTTTTAATCATATTAATTCCTTCAACAACAACTTTGTTTTCTTTTCTTAGAGTCTTAATTATTCTTCCTGTTTTTCCTTTGTCTTTACCAGCAAGAATTTTTACATTGTCTCCAACTTTAACTTTCATATTTCAAGTGCCTCCTATATAACTTCAGGTGCAAGTGAACATATTTTCATGAAATCATGATCACGTAATTCACGAGCAATAGGTCCTAATACTCTAGTTCCGATTGGACTCTTGTCATCTCTAATTAATACACATGCGTTGTCATCAAATTTAATATATGATCCATCAGCACGTCTTACACCTTGTTTTGTTCTAACGATTACAGCTTTTACAACTCTTCCTTTTGGAACGTTACTATTTGGAATAGCTTTTTTAACAGTTCCAACAACGATATCACCAATGTTACCGCTTTTTACTCTACTTCCGCCTACTACTCTAATAACTAGTATTTCACGAGCACCAGAGTTATCAGCAACTTTAAGTCTTGATTCTTGCATTACCATAAATGATACCCCCTACTATAGAACAACAGCTTCGATTAGTACTTCAGCAAGTTCAAATCTCTTAGTCTTTGAAAGTGGTCTAGTACTTACAATTCTAACTGTGTCCCCTTCTTTAGCTTTATTATTCTCATCATGAGCAGTATACTTCTTTGAGTATTTAACTCTTTTTCCATAAAGTGGATGCTTTTTATATGTTTCAACTAAAACTGTGATAGTTTTATCATTTTTTGCACTAACAACTTTTCCTACTAGTGACATTCTTTTAGTTTCTTCCATTATTGTTCGCCTCCATTTTCTCTTTCTGCTAGGATTGTTTTCATTCTAGCGATATTCTTTCTTAATTCATGAATCTTAGATGGTTGTTCTAATGAACCAGTTGATTGTTTTAATCTAAGATCAAATAATTCTTTTTTAGATTCTTTAATTTTAGTTTCTAGATCTTCGTTTGATAAAGCTCTAAGCTCTTTAACTAATTCATTAACCTTCATTAGATTCACCTTCCTTTTTAATTATTTTGCAAGGAATTGGTAGTTTGTGTGATGCAAGTCTTAAAGCTTCTCTAGCAGTAGCTTCGTCAACTCCACCGATTTCAAACATAATTTTTCCTTTTTTAACAACAGCAACCCATTTTTCTACGTTACCTTTACCTTTACCTTGACGAACACCAAGTGGTTTTTGAGTAATTGGTAAATGTGGGAAGATGTTAATCCAAACTTGGCCACCACGTTTCATGAAACGAGTCATTGCGATACGTGCTGCTTCAATTTGTTGGGCTGTAATGTATGTACCTTCAGTAGCAACTAAACCATATTCTCCTTGGCTTAATTTAACGTTACCTTTTGTTTTTCCTTCGTATGATAAACGATGTTGTTTACGATACTTAGTTCTTTTTGGCATCAACATTTTCTACATCTCCCTTCTTATTTTTCTTAGTAGGAAGAATTTCACCTTTGTAAATCCAAACTTTTACACCAATCTTACCATAAGTTGTATTAGCTTCTGCGATAGCATAGTCAATATCAGCTCTGATTGTATGTAGTGGAACAGTACCTTCAGTATATCCTTCAGTACGTGCCATTTCAGCTCCACCTAATCTTCCTGAAACTGCAGTTTTAATACCTTTAGCTCCAGCCTTCATAGTATTTCTGATAGCTCTCTTTTGTGCGCTTCTGAATGGTGCACGAGCTTCAATTTGTTGAGCAATTTGTTCAGCAACTAATTGAGCATTTAAATCTGGATTTTTAACTTCGATGATTGATACATATATTTCTTCATCTACTAATTTCTTTAATTCATTTCTTAATTTTTCAATATCTTCGCCGCCATGTCCGATAATAACACCAGGTTTAGCAGTATAGATCTTTACATCAGTTCTTTTTGCAGTTCTTTCGATTACTACTTCAGCAACTGCAGCATCTTTCATTTTGTTAGCTAAATATTTACGAATTTTGTCATCTTTATTTAATAATGTTCCAAAATCTTTTTTGTTAGCAAACCAAGAAGCTTGCCAATCTTTGTTAACGCCAACTCTTAGTCCTATTGGATTAACTTTTTGTCCCATACTATTTTGCCTCCTTATTATCAGATACTTTAACAGTTATATGACTTGTTCTTTTGTCTCTTCTGTCAACTTTTGTTCTTGAACCGAATTTTATTCTTTTTAAAACTTGTCCTGGATTAATGTAGCATTCAGAGATAACAAGTTCAGATTCATTTGCGCCGAAGTTATTAACAGCGTTAGCTACAGCAGAATTTAATACCTTAAGGATTAATCTACTTGCTTTAGTGTTAGTATTTTCTAGAATACCTTGTGCAGTTGCAACATCTTTTCCTCTAACTAAGTCAAGAGTCATTCTTGCTTTACGAGGAGCGATCATAGCACCTTTATGTATTGCATATGTTTCCATTACTTATTCTCCCTTCCTACTTTTGTCCAGCATGTCCACCAAACTTACGAGTTAATGCAAACTCACCAAGTTTATGGCCAACCATATCTTCAGTTATATAAACTGGGATAAATTCTTTTCCGTTATGTACAGCTATTGTATGTCCGATGAAATCAGGATAAATAGTTGAACGACGAGACCAAGTTTTAATAACTTCTTTTTTGTTGTTTTTATTTAATTCTTGAACCTTTTTTAGTAATCTGTCGAAAACATAAGGTCCCTTTTTTAAACTTCTTGCCATTATTTATTTCCTCCTATTTTTTCTTACGACTAACAATTAGCTTGCTAGATTTCTTTTTATCTTTACGAGTCTTAAGACCCATAGCTTTTTTACCCCATGGAGTCATTGGTGACTTACGTCCTACTGGAGCACGTCCTTCACCACCACCATGTGGGTGGTCGTTAGGGTTCATTACTGAACCACGGTTAGTAGGTCTTACACCTAAGTGGCGTGTACGTCCTGCTTTTCCCCAGTTTACTAATTCGTAATCTTCATTTCCAACTACTCCGATAGTAGCTATACAAGTTCCTAGAACTTTTCTTGTTTCACCAGATTGTAATCTGATTAAAACATATTTATCTTCACGTCCTAAGATTTGTGCACTTGTTCCAGCTGCTCTACATAATGCAGCTCCTTTTCCAGGTTGTAATTCAATACAATGAATTGTTGTACCAACTGGAATGTTAGCAAGTGGTAATGCGTTACCAACTTTGATATCAGCATTTTCTCCACTTTCAATGATTGATCCAACTGTTAAATCTTTTGGAGCGATGATATATCTTTTTTCACCATCTCTATAATTGATTAATGCAATGTTAGCATTACGATTTGGATCATATTCGATAGTAGCTACTTTACCAGTAACTCCTACTTTATCTCTTTTAAAATCGATAATTCTGTATTTTTGTTTAGCTCCTCCACCAATGTGGCGAACTGTCATTTTTCCTTGGTTATTTCTTCCACCAGTTTTAGCTTTAGAAACAACTAATGATTTTTCAGGAGTTGAAGTAGTTATTTCAGTGTTTGCTAAAGTAGTCATTCCACGACGTCCATTAGTCGTAGGATTATAATTCTTTATTGCCATAATTTCTTCTCTCCTTCTATAGTTCTATTTTGTCGCCATCAGCTAAAGTGATGAACGCTTTCTTATAAGTATTAGTTTTTCCAGTATATCTTCCAACTCTTTTTGATTTAGCTTTAGTATTTAAAGTATTAACTTTAACTACTTTTACACCAAATGCAGCTTCGATAGCTTTTTTAATTTCAGTTTTATTAGCATCAGCAGCTACTTTGAAAGTATATATATTGTTTTCTGCTTGGATAGCAGCTTTTTCTGTAATTACAGGTGCAAGAATAATATCAGTATAATCTTTCATTATTTAAGTCCCCCTTCAATTACTTCTATTGCTTTTTCATCACAAACTAGGATGTCAGCATTTACTAGGTCATAGCAGTTTATTTCATCTGCATTAATGTTGTAAGCATAACCAAGATTTCTACAAGCCATATATAGGTTTTCGTTGTCTTCGCCAGTTACGAATAAAACTTTTCCATCAAGTTTTAATGCTGCCATTAAATCTTTAACTTCTTTAGTTTTTAATGTTTTAAATTCAACTTTATCTACAACTACTAATTCCTTATCTTGGAATTTATGAGTAAGTGCAGTTTTAAGAGCTAATACTCTTTCCTTTTTATTAATATCGAATGTGTAATCTCTTGGAGTAACTCCACCAGCGATTCCACCACCACGCCATTGAGTAGCACGAATACTACCTTGACGAGCTCTACCAGTTCCTTTTTGTCTCCATGGTTTTCTTCCACCACCTGAAACTTCAGAACGAGTTTTAGTTTTTGCAGTTCCTTGTCTAGTTGCTGCTAATTGTAAATCGATTGCTTTTTTAAGAACAATGTCATTACCTTCAATGTTCCAAACATTATCAGCTAATGTTATATCTTTTAGTTTTTCACCTTTAACGTTAATTAATTGTATTTTTGCCATATTAGATCACCTTTCTAAGTAAATTACTTACTTTCTCCTTGGTTTTCTTCTGTAGCCTCTTCAGCAGTTTCTTCAGCAGCTTCTTCTACTGGTTCTTCAACTGTTTCTTCAACAGCAGCTTCTTCAGTAGCAGCTTCAGCTACTTCTTCTACTGGAGTCTCCTCTACAACTTCATCAACAACTGTTTCTTCACCATAAGTTAAGATTTCTTTTGGTTCAGCTGAACCAGTTTTCTTAACAGCTGTTTTAATTAAAACTAAAGATTGTTTAGCTCCTGGAACATTTCCGCTTACTAAAATATAATTTTCAGCAGCATTTACTTCGATAATTTCTAGATTTTGGATTGTTGTTGTTTCAACACCCATGTGACCTGGTAATTTTTTACCTGGGATAACACGCATTGGACGCATTGTTCCAAGTGAACCTGGTCTTCTGTGATAACGTGAACCGTGAGCCATAGGGCCTCTTGATTGATTCCAACGTTCGATAACACCTTCAGTACCATGTCCTTTACTAGTACCAGTTACGTCAACATACTCACCAGCCGTGAATACATCAGCGCTAATTTTGTCTCCTAAGTTATAAGTACCTTCGTAATCACGAATTTCTTTTAAGTAGCGCTTAGGAGTTGTTTGTGCTTTTTTAGCATGACCAACGCTAGCTTTACTAGCATTCTTTTCTTTCTTGTCTACTGTAGCTAATTGAATTGCATTATAACCATCAGTTTCAACTGTTTTAACTTGAGTTACAACGTTTGGTTCAACAGAAACAACAGTTACAGGAACAAGTTTTCCATCTTTTGTAAAGACTTGAGTCATTCCGACTTTACGTCCTAAGATTCCTTTCATTTCTCTTTCCTCCATTATATTTTGTTAATTATTTGATGTTGATAGCTACACCACTTGGAATATCTAAGTGAGCAAGTGCTTCAACTGTTTCTTTTGTAGGGTTCTTAATATCAATAAGTCTCTTATGAGTACGACTTTCAAATTGTTCTCTAGAGTCTTTATACTTGTGAACAGCTCTTAGAATTGTAACTCTTTCTACTTCAGTAGGAAGTGGTACAGGTCCAACAACTTCTCCCCCAGTTCTTTTAACAGTTTCTACTATTCTTCCGCATGCTTGATCTAAAAGTCTATGATCATATGCTTTAAGAGTAATACGAACTTTGTTACTTGACATTATATGTCCTCCCTTCGTCTATATCTAGTATAGGCTTGCTCCGAACGAATTACCCGATCATTTATCAGAAAGTATGTAACAACCTCTCCTAGTGTATCGGCAACCTCGCACATCTACGCAGTCATACGTTTTTAATTATAACATAAAAAGCCCTAAAATCAAGCATTTTTTTACTATTTTTGCAAAAAATAAAAGAACATAAATTTTTGTTTACGTTCTATTATTTATTTTTTTCTAATAAAATTTCTGTTTCTTTCATTTCTTTTGGTAAAGCAATATCTAAATAACTTAGTATAGTAGGTGCAGCCATCTTAAGATTACCGTTTCTTAGTTTAACTTTTTTATCTAATATTATAAAAGGAACTGAACTCAATGTATTCTTAGTCACTATGTTATTATCACGATCAATTATTGTATCGGCTTTTGCATGAGTAGAAAGAATTATTACTTTATAGAAGTTGTCTTCGGCTGCTTCTAAAATTTTACCCAAACAAACATCTACAGCTTGTAAGCTATTAATTGTAGCTTGGAAATTACCTGTATGACCTACTATATCTGCATTAGCTATATTAGCTAGAATAAAATCATAATCTTCTTCCATACATTTAATAGCTGTTTTAGCTACTTGGAGTGAGTTTAATTCTGGTTTATGAATAATGTCATCTGGAGATATAGATGGAATACAGATAGTATTACAATTATCTAGTTTTAGATTTCTTTTACCATCTAAATAGTATGTCATAGAATACTTTTTACATTCTTCAAATATTCGAGCTTGGTTTATTCCAAGACTAGATAAGTA
Source organism: Bacilli bacterium (assembly GCA_017525015.1). The sequence continues at coordinate 9,175 of JAFXUK010000009.1, read as the reverse complement.
TTCTATTAATGTATTATTAGTTCTTTTATTATCAAAGAAGTAATTTTTATTTAAGTTATATGCTATTGGATATAAGCTATATACTTTAGGAATTGTTCCTAATCTTGAGAATCCATCAAAACTTTTAGAAACAATAGAGTTTAGTAATTCTATTTGTTCTTCTTCACTATAATTCATTATCATTAAGATATCATCTTTTTCAATTGGAGTATATGATGCTGTTTTTAAAGGTGGCAAGTATTCATCTGTTACTTTTCTTTCATAGCATTTGTTTATTACTCTATTTAGATTTAAAGCATTAACTCCTTTTGATTCAAATAATAATTCATAATACGTTTTTAACTTTTTATATGTCTTATTAACATCTAAACAATAGAAACGACCACATATTGAAGATATCTTAACGTTTTCATCGACACTACTTTCTAATTTATTCATATATTTAATGATTGATTTACGATCAGAGTCTTTACCATCAGATAAAGCATGAATAAATATATTATTGTTAACTTTACTCTTTCTTAATTCTTTAATAAAAGATATTAAATGATTAATGTGAGAAGATACTCCACCGTCAGAAAGTAAAGCAACAATATGTAGATTATTTTTTTTATCTAATAAGTCTGCTATTAGTTCATTATATTTAGGATTATACTTCAATCTATCTTTTTTAAATGTTTCATTCAAATCATTTATCTTATAATTAATGTCTCTTCCAGCGCCAAATATTTCATGACCTAATTCACTACTACTACATTGGTCTTCTGGAAGGCCTATAGCTTCACCACTGGCTTTTAGCAAGCAGTGTGGGTATTTATTCCATATATTTATAAAATTAGTCATTCCGGCCATTTTAACTGCGTTTCCATATATGTCTTCACGCATACCGAAACCATCTAATATAATTGTAATAACTTTTTTCATTGTACATACTCCTAATTTTATAATAGCATATAAACTTTTTTTTATAAATAAAAAAAGACCCAAAAGGGTCTTTCCAAAAGCTAGTATGATGTTTTTCCTTTTTGAATAAGCAACATGTCTACTATGACAGCAATGAATTCGCTATTGGTGGGTTTCGCCGTATTGTAACCAACACAGCTACGAAAGAGACTAGACGAATATTCGTAATCTCCACGATTCCACCCAGTTTCAATTGCAAATCTAATCGAACGCTCAATACATCTTTCATTCTTGTCGAAAGTAGTAGAAAGCATAGGATAGACTTTTTTCGTAATAGATGTCAGCAATTCAGGATGTAAATAGCATTCATAGATTGCTTTCCTTAAATAATGGAAACCATTAATATCGGGCGCGATTCCAAGTCTTTTTAAGACCACTGCTATTTCATCATACAATGAAATCTTTTTTAGGTTGTAAATTTCATTCTTACTTTTGATTTCTTTTAGTGAGATTATTAATTCTTCGGGTTTATAACTTTTAGGAAAGATATTAAATATTTGGTATTTACTCGAAGACAAGTTATAACAATCCATCTTGATATTATCAATAATGATTGTTCGCGAAATTAACATTTCGTTAATATAGCCTTTTAAAAGGCATAATACATTCTCATCAGTGAATGTGCCATCAATAATGATAGCATCAAATGTGCTTGTGGCTTCATTAATAATATTTAACGCTTTTTTATAAGTATCTGCAGTATACTTAACGATTATTTCTTTCGAAACAATTTTCATTTTTGATATAAACGAATTTATATCGTTTTTACTACACACTACCAACAATTTAATTTCATTATTCATGAAAAACATATCCTTTTCTAAAAGAATAGAATAGAATACATAATTGATAGCTATGTACCGTTAAATAATATTATCTAAATAAACGAATTATTTAGAAGGTGATGTTTTAAACATCTTGGATGTTATCTATTGCAGGTAGGCCCCCATTAATAATATACTCGAGCGTAGCTCCGCCACCGGTAGATAAGAAGGTAAATTTATCTTCTAATCTAAAACTTTTTACAGCACTAACGCCATCTCCACCACCGACTACTTTAATAGCGTTGGTATCCGCAATGGCATTCAACAGTTCTCTAGTCCCTGTTGCAAAACGTATGTCTTCGTACTTTCCTGCAGTGCCGTTAACAAAAATTGTTTGAGACGAATTAATAACTTCTCGATACTTGTTAACGGTCTTAGCGCCGATATCGTAAACGATATCGTCCTCTTGAATTTTATCTATGTTTATATGTTCTATATAAGAATCATTATAAACACGACTGATGATTACATCTACTGGTACCATGATTTTGTCACGATACTGAACTAGTAGTTCCCTTAATCTCACTAATATTTGAGGGTCTTTAGTTCGTAAAGAACTACCTACATCGAAACCAAGTGATACTAAACAAGAATTTGCGATACCTCCTGTTAAAAGAAGATGATCACATTGAGGGATTAGAGCTTCAATAAGTTCTACCTTATCTTCAACCTTTGCACCGCCCATAACGATAGTAAATGGTTTTTTAGCAGCTAAAATATATTTGTCTAGCATTTCAACTTCATGTTGAACAAGGAATCCAATACAACTAGGTAGGTATTTAGCAACGCCAGAAGTTGATGCATGCTCTCTATGCGCTGAACCAAAAGCATCCAAACAAAATATGTCGGCTAAACCTGCCCAATACATAGCTAGTTGAGTGTCATTGCCACTCTCAAGCTTATCAGGGACATCTTCAAATCTAGTATTTTCTAGAACGATGATCTCCCCAGGATTCATGCTATCAATTTTAGCTTCAAGGTAAAGACTGCGAGTCTGTTTAGAAAAGATAACTTTGGTATTTACCAATTCTTGAAGACGGGCAGCTATAGGTGCAAGAGAATTCTTGGGTTTATCTCCTTCACTTTTAACTTTACCAAAATGGGATAATATAATTATCCTTGCTCCTTCTTTTACTAAGTAATTGATAGTATTCAAAGAAGCGATGATTTTGCTATCGTCAAGGATCTTGCCATCGGCAACAGGTACATTAAAGTCGCATCTAAGAAGTACTTTTTTATTTCTAACCTCCATGTCCTGTATCCTGCGTTTCATATCATCACCTAGTATTATTATATGATATATTTTTTTTATTTACAATAAGTAATTTTATGTTGATTATGTAAAGTAGTAAAAAAAATAAGTGCTGAGCACTTATTTTTCAATATTCATTAGTTTTTTAGCTGTTCTCATCATTTGAGCAGTATAACCCATTTCATTGTCATACCATGCTACTACTTTAACTAATTGTTTACCATCACTATCTAAAACATTAGTTAATAATCCATCAACAGTAGCTCCTACTTTCTTACCAAGAATATCACTTGATACAATAGGATCCATTGTGAATTTTAATGTTTCGTTTTGGTTTTCTTCAAATAGTTTATTTAATTCTTCAACTGTAGTGTTTCTTGCTAATTCTAGTGTAACATCAATTACAGAACCATCTGACACTGGAACACGGAAGGCATTTCCGTCTAGTTTTCCATCAATTGAAGGAATAACTTTTCCGATAGCAGATGCTGCTCCTGTTGAAGCAGGTACGATATTCATAGCACAAGCACGTCCACGACGAGCAAGGATTCCTTTTTTATGAGGAATATCTAATGTTGCTTGATCATTAGTATATGCATGAACAGTAGTCATATATCCTTTTACTATGCCAATATTGTCTTCTATTACTTTTAAGACAGGTGCTAAACAGTTAGTAGTACATGATGCTGCTGAGATAACTTCTTCAGTTCCATCAAGTATATCAGAGTTAACATTATATACGATTGTCTTCATATCTCCTTTGCCTGGTGCGGAAATAATAACTTTTTTAGCTCCAGCAGTGATATGTTTTTTAGCTCCTTCTAAATCTGTAAAATGTCCAGTACATTCTAGTACTACATCTACATCTAGATCTCTCCATGGAAGTTTTTCAGGATCTTGTTCTGCGAATACTTTGATTCTCTTTGTTCCTTTGATTACGATTTCATCACCTTCGAAATCGATTATGTCTTCATGGAATGAACGATGATTAGTATCATATTTTAGTAAGTAAGCTAATGTTTCTGCATCTGTTAAATCGTTGATAGCTACAACATCGAAATCACTTCCTGTAATCATTTCTCTGAATGCAAGTCTACCAATACGACCAAAACCATTAATTGCAACTTTTATCATTTTATTACCTCTTTCTATCTAAACTTTTCAAAAGAGCTCTTACCAATAAATTCTCTTAAGATTGATTCATCAGGAACATAGTCTGATGGAATTGGGAAGAATACTCTTAATGAATTAATTAATCTTCTTGCTTCATTATAAGATGGTGAGTTAGTTTTAACTGAATAAAGCAATGGTTCAGCAAATACTTTAAGTACACCAACTTCATATATTAATGATGTATTTAAAATAGTATCTACATTGTTTATAAATGGGAAGATATATTTTTCTTCACCAGATCTTACTGTTTGCCAATAACTAATTGTTTTACCAACATCGATAGCACGATCTCTGTTATCTCTAACAATACGACGTAATAGTCTTAAATCTGTTGTTGATACATAGTTATGTCTATCGTAATTTAGTGGTGTAAATGGACTTAAGTATACTTTATATTTTAAAGCAGGATCTAAATCAGGAGTCATTGCATCATTTAAGCAATGTAATCCTTCTAGAAGAATAATAGCGTTTTCTCCTAATTTAACTGGATCATTTTTATATTCTTTTTCACCAGTTACGAAGTTAAATTCTGGAAGATCTACTTTTTTACCAGCTTGTAAGTCTTTTAATGTTTTACTTAATAACTTTATGTCTAACGCTTCTAAGCATTCGAAATCATAATGCCCATTTTCATCTTTCGGAGAATCAACTCTTTCTTTAAAGAAGTCATCTACTGATATTACTAAAGTTTCATATCCTCTACTTCTAAATTGAAGAGCTATCTTTTTAGTAGTAGTTGTTTTTCCACTTGATGATGGACCAGCAAGTAATACGTATTTAGCTTTTTTCTTAATTACATCAGAAACTAAATCATGAATACGATTATCATAGTCAGCTTCTACTATTTTAATTAAGCCTTCTACTTTAGATTCTGATACGACATTATTAATGTCTGCTAAATAAGGTATACCAACTGAATTAGCCCATTTCTTTGATTCTTCAAAACATTTAATTACGTTTTGATAATGGATATATTCAGGTACTTTGTATTTACTATTTGGAGATGGGAATAGTAAAACTAATTTATTATCTCCTAGGAAAACTAAATCATATTTATTTAAACAACCAGTTGAGTATGGCATTTCTGAATAGAAATAGTTTAAATAATTACGTAGTTTATACATAGTAACTATCTTATTAGTTAAGTTATGAATGTTAGATGATTTCTCAGGTGCTTTAACTTTGTTGTAATAAGAAATAGCTTCTTTGTTTTCAACATTTAAGTTATATATTCTTTCATCATTAGCGATGATTTCATTCATTTTTGTTTTTAACTTTTTAGCATCATTTAATGTGAATTTTTTCTCACAATCGATTGTCATATGTAAGCCATTTGCTATTGAGTGATCATATATTACATCATATCCTTCACCAAATGCTTCTTTTAATGCTACTTCGATAACAAATTGTAAGCCACATTTATTTATCTTATATCCATTTGTACTTGTTATATCTATAAAGTCTAATTTAGTGTTTCTCATAATCTTAGTTTCCATTGGAACTATTTCGTTATCAGCTTCTGCTCCAACTATGCTATATTTCATTTTTTTCTTATAGATTTTGCTAAGATCGTATACAGTAGTACCTTTTTCTACTTCAATTACGGTACCATCACTAAAAGTAACGTTTGCTCTATTTGTTGCCATATTAAATACCTCTCTTATTCTAAAGTAATTATACTATTATTTAAGATTTTTGTCATCACTTTACTTTTTAATAAATAGTTAAATTTTTATGAATTATTTCTTTATGTTATAATATTTACGAATTTGGGGTGTGTGATATGTTAAAAAAAGCTATATATCCTATTTTTATCATTTCTCTTTTTTTAGTGTTGATTGTTACATTGATTATAGCTAATTTTACAGCTGCACCTTTTGTAACTAATATTGAATTAAGCGATAGTATAAAATATGAAGATAAAATGGTTATTAATATTGATGTTGGTAATTATTTTTATAAGTTTGATAAGACAACATATTGTTTAGTTATTCCTAAAGGTGAAGAAGTAGATAAAAACAGCGATGATTGGATTACTGCTAAACAAGATAATTGTAGTTTTATTTTAAATGATGGTGATTATGATATTTATTTAAAAGATAGATATGGTAATCTTAGTAATTTGAATACGCAAAAAGTTAAAATTAATAAAGTATTAGAAGTTAAACCAAGTAAAGAATATGTTTATATGTATAAGGGAAGAAAAGAAAAGATTACATATAATGTCGTTAAACTTGGTGATGGTAGTGATGATGTTACTTGGTCAAGTGATAATGAAAGTATTGCTACTGTTAATCAAAACGGTGAAATAGAAGCTGTTGGTTATGGTACTACTACTGTTAAGATAACTGGTGATGGAGGTTTAGCTGGTAAGGTTAATGTTATAGTTACTCCTTTGATTAGAAAACCAGAAATTGATTTTTCTAAAAAATATATTGCTTGTAGACAGTTTTCTAAAGAAGATGCTGATTTAATAGATAAGATATTATTTGATAGAGTTGATGAAGCTGGTTATGGAACTCGTGCTGGGGTTTTAGCAGCAGCTAGATTTGCTACATTAGAGTTTTCTTATCGAATTGATTACTTCTATGAAAATGGAAGGTTAGAGAATTATGATCCGTTCCCTAAAGTAGACGGTGAAGGTAGATACTATCATCGAGGTATGTATCTACATGAATCTAAATTTAGTACTTTAGCTAAAGGAGCAAACTATGTTGGCCCTGCTATTTGGGGATGTGATTTGAAGAACTTCACTAACTGGGGTAAATGGGTTAGAAACGAGTATTATCCTAACGGATTAGATTGTTCTGGATTTGTAGCTTGGACGTTATTAAATGGTGGTTTCGATGTTGGTGATATTGGTGCTGGTGAAGATGGTGATACAACTCATCGTTCAATGCCAGATTTAGGTACTAAATTAAATATTACTCCTGAGTTAATGAATTCTGGAAAAGTTAAAGCTGGAGATTTAATTGGTTTAAGTGGTCATGCAGCAATACTTGCTGGATGGGATGATGAAAACTATTATATTGCTGAGTCTTTAAATACTACTGGTGGAGTTGTTATGACAACTGTTCCAAAATATGATTTAGAACATAGAAGAAGTATTTATACTTTCGTAGTTTTAATGGATGATGTGTATAAAGAAGACGGTAATTATACACAAATGTGGTAAATAAAAAACTATAGATTATTCTATAGTTTTTTTAATATTCACTTGAAACTTTCATAGCTATTTGAATGATAGAGTTTACTCCACTACTATGTCCATAGTCTTTTGCTACATCAGCAACACTAGTACCATAATAGTGAGAAGCTCCTGGAGTTAAGTAAGCTCTTTCTAATAAGCTTGATTGATAATCAATAAATCCATCAATACTATCAAATCCAGCCCATTGACCACGACATTGATAAGTCATTTTGCCATTTCCATATGGCTTTGAACTGTAGAACTTAACACCACCAATGTTATTACATTCTTTAGTTAAGGTTGAACCTAACCAACCTGATTCTAAAGAATATACACCGATAAGATAAAAAGCATTAACTCCATGATTTCTTTCAGCATCAATTAAAGCTTGAGCATATGGCACATACATTTTAGCTTTACCATTATATGCTTTATTGTTTTGAAGAATATTAGTTAATTCTTGTACTGATAAACCACTTATTTGAGATACATTACGTGAATTGAAATATTTAGTTTCACCATTAGTAACTGTTGTATCATAAGTTATATTATCACCATCTGTTGTTTGACTAGATGGATTATCTTTTCTTTCTTGTTGTCTTTTTAGTCTTTCTGCTTTATGTTTTTCCCAGTTAGCTATATCAGCATCTGATAATTCAAATTTTGCTCTAGTATCTTTTCTTTCAGCATCACGAAGAGATTTTTCCGTTTCGATAGCTGTAGCAATTAAAGTATCACAGTCTTTTCCGTTTGTTAAACATACACTACAACTAGCAAATTGTGATGGTGTCTTTTCATATCCAGATACCATATTGAATATTGCATCGATGAATGATGGTATTAGAAAAATAGCTAAACCAGCAATTAATCTTTTGATAAAGATAACTGGTGCTGTTTTCATTTCATCAGTATTACTCTGTAGAACTGCATTCATTAAGTCTTTTGTTCCTATTATGATTATTATTACAGGGATTAGGACACGAGCAATACTAATAAGTAAATAGATTATTTTAAATACTCTTAATGGTCCTTCTCTTTCACATAATCCTAAAGGAGCAAGTGCATCTAATAACATTTCGATCACCTTTCCTAATATTCTGTTGATACTCTTGTAGCTATTCTAATTATTGTGTCTATACCATTACCTGCTCCATAGTCTTTTGCTACATCAGCAACACTAGTGCCATAGTAGTGACTGCCTCCTGGAGTAAGGTATTTCTTTTCTAATAAATTAGCGTGGAAATCAATAAATTCACTTATACTATCAAAACCAGCATATCCACTATTACAGTTAGTAGTTTTCTTACCATTACCATATGTTTGGTTATAGAATCTAACTCCACCTATATTATTACAATTCTTAGTTAAAGCAGATCCCATCCATCCTGATTCATATGAATATAATCCCATAAGATAGAAAGCATTAACTCCATGATTTCTTTCAGCTAAGATTAAATCATGAGCTATTTGAAGATATACTTTGGCTTTTCCTTTATAGGCGGTATTACTTTGTAAGATACTTACTAATTCTTGTTCTGTTAATCCACTTATTTGAGTTACATTTTTAGAATTGAAGTATTTACTTTCACCATTGGTAACTGTTGTTGTATATGTATTTGTATTTGGAATATTGCTATTGTTATTAATTATATCATTAAGATTACTTAATTTTTTATATTCAAAATTTAAATAATTTTCTCTATAATTTGAATTTAATTGAAAAGCAACTTTATTAAATAAAATTTGAAAATTATTTGAAACATTTAATGAGAC
>JAFXUK010000008.1 GCA_017525015.1 Bacilli bacterium | reverse complement strand
TGTATATATCTTTACATCTGGATATTTCTTTGTTACTTCTTTTAATCCTTCTGGTGCTGCTATTATACAGATAAATTTAATCTTTTTTACTCCTTTGCTTTTTAGAAGTTCTATTGCATCTAGTGCACTTCCTCCTGTTGCTAGCATTGGATCTAATAGAATTACTTCTTTCTTTTCAATGTTTGCTGGAACTTTAAAGAAATAGTTTACTGGTTTAAATGTTTTTTCATCTCTATACATTCCTATGTGCCCTATCTTAGCATTAGGTACTACACTAATTACTCCATCTAGTAATCCCATACCTGCTCTTAAGATAGGTATAAATGCATAGTTGTCTTCATTTAATTTACCTGTTTCATATTTTTCTATAGGTGTTTCTATAGTAACTTTATCTAACTTTACATCTTTTAGAGCTTCATAACATAAGAACATTCCTATTTCCTTAATTAATTCTCTAAATTCTTTTGTACCTGTATTCTTATCTCTTAGAATAGCAAGTTTATGTTCTATTAATGGATGATTTAATTCAATTACGTTTTTCATGATTCCTCCTATTTTTTGTTCTTTTTAGTCGGTTTATTCATTTCCTCTTTAATAGCATTTAAGATATCTTCTTTTAACTCTACTGTTAATTCATTCTTGATATCTTGTTTTAATTTTCTCATATCTTGCTTTACTTGTCCAACATCTTCTCTTATTATTCTAGCTACTTTTTCTTCTTTTTCTTCTCCTTTTAGGAAAATATTTAGAAGTATACCTACTACTGATGCTAGTGACATACCTGATATTGATAGTGATAGATCTCCACTATTTATAGCTATTACTGCTCCTCCTAGTCCTAAAACTAACATTGATGATGCAACTATTACGTTTTTAGATTCTTCAAAGTTTACTTGATTTTTAATTAATACTTTTAAACCATTTACTGCGATAAAACCATATAAAAGTAATGATACTCCACCTAATACTGCATTAGGTATTGTTGATACTAAAGCTGTAAACTTTCCTAAGAATCCGATAATTATTGCAAATATTGCAGCTAATCCTATTACTTTAACACTGGCTACTTTAGTCATACCTACAACTGATGTATTTTCTCCATATGTTGTATTTGCTGGTCCTCCTAGGAAACCTGCTACAAATGTAGCTAAACCATCTCCTAAAAGTGTTCTATCTAATCCTGGATCTTTTATTAAATCTTTTCCAATTATATTAGATAATGAAGTATGATCTCCTATATGTTCACATAATGTTACTAATGCTACTGGAGCTATAGTTATTAGAGATACAAAATTAATATTATAATCTTTAAATAGTATTTTAAATTTAGGTATACTAAACCAACTAGCTTCTACTACTGGTTTAAAATCTATCATCCCTAAACATACTGCTACTACATATCCTGTTATAATTCCTACTAAGAATGGAATGATTTTTAAGAATCCTTTAGCTTTTGTCATTACTACTGCTGTTACTAAAAATGATACTAGTGCAACTATTAATACTTTTGGATCAAATGCTGTACTACTATCCAATCCTATTTGTGATATTGCAGATGGAGCTAATCCTAATCCTATAATCATTATCATTGGACCTATTACTACTGGAGGTAATAGTTTTTCTAACCACTCTTTTCCTGCAAATTTTATTATTAGAGCAATTATACAGTAAATTAAACCTACTGCCATAATACCTGTCATTGCTCCACTTATTCCACCTTTTAAGTAGGCTGCTGCTACTGGTGCAATAAAAGCAAATGAACTACCTAGGTATACAGGTGATTTTCCTTTAGTACATGCAATATATATTAATGTACCTATACCTGATGTTACTAAAGCAACTGGTATTGTTAATACTTCTTTACCTGCTGCTGCATTTACAAGTATTGGAACTAGGATTGTTGCTCCAAACATTGCAAATAAATGTTGAAATGCTAAGATGATTGCTTCTTTCATTGGTGGCATTTCATTTATATCATATGCCATCTTTTTGTTTTCCATAAAAACTCCTCTCTTTCTAGAGATATAAGCAATTTTTTCTACAAAAAAGAAGAGTCATAAAAATAACTCTTCTTAATTTATAAATAAAATTGAAATAGAAAATAAAGAAATAGATAAAATACTTATCTTTAAATTATTAAAAATATTAAGTTTTTTACCTACTCTTAATTTCATAACTTATACCCTCTTTTTTAAGAATAATATAAGTTAGTAAATTTTGCAAGTACTTTTTTTATTTCTTCTTTAATTAGTATCAACTACATAAGGATTAGCCATAGATCCATCACCAGATGAATAAACAGTTCCAGGTTTAAGAGATATTGCTGGTCTTACTCCTAAAGCAGAGCTTACCCTGGTTGTAGAAGTACCCATACCACCATATGTCCAGCTTGTAGCGCCATCCTCATAGTCATAATAATATGGTGATAAATTCCATGAATAATTTCCTGTTTTATATATGTTTACACTATTCAAATTTTTTAATTCTGGTGTTGATATCAATCCTACTTTGTATGTTAGTTTTGCATTATTATTTGATGTGCTAAATTGATCTGTTGTATTATTACATTTTATATTTAATATAATATTTTGTACATTGAAATCTAATCTTGCGGTTACAAGTCCTCCATTTGGATTCCATCCTTGCAGTTTATTTACATTTCTATCATTACAATAGATTGTGTCCTCTATATAATTATCATAATCGCTTAATAAATAATGCTTATACCATGCTTCTACCCCTGTTTTTATTATTGAATTAGTTGAGTTAACATCATTATCATATAACATTTCATTTATAGCTGTTTCTATGTTTTTTCCATTTGTTAAATATATATAATAAGGTTTAACATCTCCAGAGTGATCTATATTAAATATATAAGCTAATGATGTACATTCACCTGTATCATTCCAGCATGTGTAATGTGCATTACTTATTTTTGTTGTGTAATTAATACCAAAAATATTCCAAATTGTTTCAGAATTATTATTGTCAAGAATGTATTTACTTCCATCCCATGTAAACCCTTTTGAATATTTATATGTATTTGATACTCTCACAAATCCTGGATTGCTTGGTGTTGGATAATTCATATATCTTAAGTCAGTACATGTATTATTTGTAGCATTAATACAGTAATATTTATTATTACCAATGCTTTTATAACTGCTGTACCAATCAAGTCTATTTATTGTAATTGGATTATTAATCGTATATGTTCCATTTCCATTATCAGTATAACTTTCTCCAAATGTATATGTGCTATTATATAATGATATAGGACTATTATTAGTTACTGCAATATAATATATCCATGTTCCACTTTCTTCTACTGCTGCTATATAATTTATAGTTTTGCTTTTATATGTTTGTGATGAGTTACGAAAAGTATATTTTCCTACTAAATCTTGAGCATTGGTTGGAATGCTTATCTGATAAGGATTATTTAAACTATAATTACTTCCATCATATGTTACAGAATCGGCAAACCAATATGAAGAGTTTATTGAATTTCCTGTTAGAATAGTTTCGTGTTGAACCATTGTCCTTTTTTCATGAGGATAATTTGTATTATACATATATCCTACATATGATAGTGAATTGTTATTTGGATTAAATTGTAATCTCCCAAATTGTGAATAATGTGAGTTAGAGTCTAACGGTATTGCATATGCATTGGATGAATTATAATAAGACTCTATTAAATATAGTGTTTCACAAGTTCCATTAATGTTTGTTGATTTACATGTGTATTTTCCAATTAGACCGGGTCCATTTGTTGCACTCCATGTTTTTTGTTCGGTTGTTCCACTTATGCTAAAAGTTTTGTTATTACTATCATAAGTATAATCAGTTCCATACCAATAATTTGCGGTAAGATTTTGAGTTGTTCTTGCAGCATATCCAACATGTGTACCTCTGGTATTTAAACATTGATTATTTTCTACTTCTCCATTGTATATTAACTTTACTCCACCTGTGTCAGTAGTTCTTAACATTTGCCAACAATGATTAGCAAATATTACATTGTCTTTATCTGATATTTGAGTTCCTTGTGTATCATTTGATGCATACCAATTATAAATATTCTTAGTTGAAAGTGAAGTATCCATACTATCCTTGTGTGCTAAAGTATATTTTTTGGCTAGTCCTCCACTTTCAGCTTCGTTTTTCAATACATTATATAGTGAATTTTCAGCTCTACGTCTTATTCTATTTTCATCAGCTTGTATATAGTTAGTAGTAAATGTTATTTCTATTGATTGATTTTCTGAAGGTAAATCATCTTCTTGAATATCCGATTTATAATATAATCTTATTTTGTATGTTAATGTATCTCCTGCATTTAATTCTTGATACTGAGCTAATGCTTCTCCATCAGCATATGTAGCAGTATACTCTAAATATTTTAATTGATCAGCTGTTAATGTAGTAGATGTATATGTATCTAACATTGCATCAATAGTACCACCATTTACTGCGTCTACAGTAAATTCATAAAAATCTCCAGGCATGTCTAAAACAACTGTAAAAGTAACAGTTGTATCATTATTACTTATTACTGGAGTATTAGCTTGTACATTACCACTAGTTATTTGTATATTCTCAAAATGCACATCCCATGTATGTCCAAAAATATTAGAAATACCTGATAGTGATAGATTACTAGTTAGGTACGCAAAACCAATACTGATTAGTAATATTAAAACAAAAATGTACTTTGTTTTTAATACTCTCTTCATTCTATACACCTATTATAATTTTAGCATAAAAAAATAGAGATTGCTCTCTATTTTTTTATTTATTAATTGCTATAAAGTGAATTGGAGTTGTTACTTGTACTCTTTCTCCTGGAGAATAACACTTCTTATCAATACTATTTAAGTAACATTTTACTTTTAAAT
>JAFXUK010000007.1 GCA_017525015.1 Bacilli bacterium | reverse complement strand
TTTTTTTTCATTCCTTCTTTTTTCTTCATTTTCCGCTTCAGCTTTTTTATTATGAATCATATCTTCTCTCGAATAATATTTTTTCTTAATAGCATCCGGGATTTTAGTAAGTTCTTCATAAGGGAATCTTCTTAATAATTCCCAAGCTTTATCTAACGAATCTTCAATACTTCTATTTTCATATCTATCTTGTGTTATATAAGTTTTTTCAAAAGCTTCCAAAAAGTCAATATATCTAATTTCTTCCTGAGTCAAAGCTTCTTCACCAACAACAGCTTTCATTTGTTGATTATCTTTACCAATAGCATAATTAGCATATAATTGATTTGAAACCATTGAATGATCTTCTCTAGTCATTCCTTTACCAATAGCACTTTTCATAAGTCTACTTAAAGATGGTAAAACATTAATAGGAGGATAAATATTTCTTGAATTCATAGTTCTATCAACATATATTTGACCTTCAGTAATATATCCAGTTAAATCCGGAATAGGATGTGTAATATCATCTCCAGGCATTGTTAATATGGGTATTTGTGTAATAGATCCATTAATACCTTCTATACGACCAGCTCTTTCATATATGGTAGATAAATCTGTATACATATAACCGGGATAACCAAAACGACCTGGGACTTCTTCTCTTGCGGTTGAGACTTCTCTTACAGCATTTGCATATGAGGTCATATCAGTCATTATAACTAAAACATGTAATTCTCTTTCATAAGCTAAATATTCAGCAGTAGTTAATGCTAATTTTGGCGTAATAATTCTTTCAATAGCAGGATCATTTGCTAAATTCAAGAAAAGCACAGTATGTTCCATACTTCCATGAACTTCGAAGTCTTTTTGGAAAAAACGAGCAGTTTCTAAATTGACACCCATAGCAGCGAAAACAATGACGAAATTATCATCACTATGATCTAAAATATCTTTCCCTTTTACTAAGGAAGCTTGTCTACATATTTGTGCTCCTATTTCATTATGGGGTAAACCACTTGCAGAAAATAAAGGTATTTTTTGACCTCTAGCGATAGAATTCATACAATCAATAGCACTTATACCTGTCTGAATCATTTCTTGAGGATATGCTCTTTTACATGGATTTATTGGTTGACCATTTATATCTCTAAATTCTTCAGCTAATACTCCAGGACCTCCATCAATTGGTATTCCTGAACCATTAAAAGAACGACCGAGCATTTCTTCTGATATTGGCATTTTAAGTACATCTCCTGTAAATTCAACATAGGTATTTACTACATCAATATTTTGAGTACCTTCGAATATTTGGACTACAGCACGGTTACCATTTATTTCTAAAACTTGACCACGACGAACTGTACCATCACCGAGACGAACGTTTACTATCTCATTATATTTGGGAAATTTCACGTTGTCGAGAATTACTAATGGACCTTCGACGTTCATTACTGTTTTGTATTCTATACGGGGATTTATTGTTGTTTCGTTGGAATTGATAGACATTTTAAAGTATTTATATAATATATAAGATTATATTGAATTGTTTTTAATTAAAATATAATTAATTTAAATGTAATTTTATTTGGTTATTAATTAGAATATTTAATTAAGATTTAGGATGGGGATTGGGGATTGGGGATTGGGG
>JAFXUK010000006.1 GCA_017525015.1 Bacilli bacterium | reverse complement strand
TAGTAATGAAACTTATGATTTAATATATTCAATAGATATTTCATTTGTTAATAAAGAAATAAAATCATTTAATTATGATGTTGCAACTAAAGGAGATAAAACTCTAGATTATGCTAATTTAAATCTTTTATATACAAATTGCAAAGGTTTATCAGGTGCTTTATCAACTAGTGATAATGGAGCATCTTTAAGTTGTGATATGTTTGAAGGTACAGTAACCGAATCTCATTCATTTGATTATTCTAAATATAATTCTGATAGTGTTAAAACTTTATATACACAATATGGTATAAGTTTACCTTCATTTATTAGTGATACTAATATTGATAGTGTAGAGAAATCTTTATTAGATAGTGATTATACTTGTAATATGACCGAGTCTAACGGTAGTTAGGTGATTATATGAGAAGAAGAAAAAGTTATAAATACATATATGGTATATTAGTCGTTTTTATTGGTATAGGTTTTGCTTATTTAACGGCTAATTTAAATATTAATGGTATAGGCTCATTTGGAAGTCAAAGCTGGGATATTCATTTTGAGAATGTTGTAGTGGATAATACAAGTTATAATCCAGTAACTCCAACAATTAGTAATGATGATTTAACTATTACCTTTGCATCTGGATTAAGAATTCCAGGTGACTATTATAAATTTAATGTAGATATAGTAAATGATGGTACTTTGGATGCAATGTTTGATGCAGTAAATGTTACTGCTACTAGTGATTTTAGTGATTATATAGATTATACGATTTCTTATCAAAGTGGAGAGTCATTAGCTCAATATGATATGTTACCGGCTAATAGTTCAAAAACAATTACTGTTAATTTTTTCTACAAAGATATTGATTTGAGTGATTTACCAACTGAGGAAATGGAACTTAGTTTTACATTAGAATTTAATTATTTAATGGCAAATGAGAATGCACACTCAGTTGCTACTTTCAAGCCAGGTTTAGAAGTATCTGCTTCTATGATAGCATTATCTAATACTCCTGTTGATGAAGTTCCAGCTTATGTGTCTGCTTTTAAGAAAAGTAGTGAGTTAAAGGCTGGATTAACAGATGATAATATTATATCTACTAGTGATTCAGATAAACCAATTTATATGTGGTTTGAAATTAATCAAGGGGAAGAGAGCTTGGGTACAATATATTGGTATAGTGATGCTGATGTTGTATATATGAATGAAGATTCTTCATATTTCTTTAATTATTGTGAAATTGATAATAATTATTTTACTATTTATTTTGAAGAACTAAGTGATATATCTGGATTATTAAATGTTAATTCTTCTAAATTGAAAAGTATTGATCATATGTTTTTTGGGTGTTCTCAGTTAAGTAATTTTGATTCTATCAGTAGTTGGGATACTAGCAATGTTACAAACATGGAGTTAACTTTTTATGATTGCCAAATGAATAGTTTATTGTTTGCTAGTAATTGGAATACTAGTAAATTGGAAAATATGCATGGTGCATTTGAGAGTTGCTCAAAAATAACAGATTTAACCCCACTTAGTAATTGGAATATAAGTAAAGTTACCGATATGTCAGCATTGTTCTATGGTATTGGTGCTAGTTCTTTAAATGGCATTGGAAACTGGAATATTTCTAGTGTAACTAATATGTCTTCCATGTTTGATAGTTGTGATAACTTAACTGACATATCAGCATTAGCAAATTGGAATGTATCTAATGTTGAAAACATGTATGGATTGTTTTCAAGCTGCGATATTCTAGCTGATGTCTCTGCATTAAGTAATTGGAATACAGGTAATGTTAAGAATATGAGTTATATGTTTGAGCTTTGTAAACAATTGAATGATGTTACTCCACTTAGTAATTGGAATACTATTAAAGTTACAGATATGCGAAAAATGTTCTATTACTGTTCAGCTTTACGTAGTGCTACTGCTTTAAATAGTTGGAACACTTCAAGTGTAAATGATATGGATTCCATGTTTGATAATTCTGGAGTATCATCTTCTAATCGACCATCATGGTATTCATGATAAGTATTGCTTTGCAATACTTTTTTTATGTAAAAATAATTATGTATAACATGCTTTTGTTTTTATGTTATACTTTATATGATAGGAAGGTACTTATGAAGAGAAGGAAAAGATATTATAAATATATATATGGTTTATTAGTTGTTTTTATAGGTATAGGTTTTGCTTATTTAACTGCTAATTTAAATATTAATGGTATTGGATCTTTTGGAAGTCAAAGTTGGAATATACATTTTGATAATGTTGTAGTTGATAATACTAGTTATTCACCAGATACTCCAACAGTTAGTGATGATGATTTAACTATTACTTTTGCATCAGGTTTAAGACTACCTGGAGACTATTATAAGTTTAATGTAGATATAGTTAATGATGGTAGTTTGGATGCAATGTTTGATTCAGTAAATGTTACTGCAAATAGTGACTTTAGTGATTATATAGATTATACAATTACATATCAAAATGGAGAGTCATTAGCTCAATATGATATGTTACCGGCTAATAGTTCAAAAACAATTACTGTTAATTTTTTCTATAAAGATATTGATTTGAGTGATTTACCAACTGAGGAAATGGAACTTAGTTTTACATTAGAGTTTAATTATTTAATGGCTAATGATAGTGTACACTCAGTATCTACTTTTAAGCCTGGTTTAGATGTATCTGCTTCTATGGTTTCTTTATCAGGAACACCCAATGATGGAGTTCCTGCTTATGTGTCTGCATTTAAAAGAAGTAATACATTAAAGTCTGGATTGACAAACGATAATATTATATCTAAAAGTGACTCGGATAAACCAATATACATGTGGTTTGAACTTAACGAAGGAGAAAAGAACTTAGGTACAATATATTGGTATAGTGATGCTAAAGTTGTATATTTAAATGAAGATTCTTCATATTTCTTTGAATATTATGAAGATGGAGAAAATTTTTACTCAATATATTTTAGTAATTTAGAAGATATTAGTGGTTTAGAAAATGTGAATACCTCTTTGGTAAAAAATATGGAATGTATGTTTGATAGTTGTGAAAATTTAGCGGATATATCATATTTAAGTAATTGGGATGTGAGTAATGTAGAGAATATGTTTGCACTTTTTCATGATGCTAATTCTTTATCTAATATTACGGCACTGGCAAATTGGAATGTTGGTAATGTAACAGATATGTCTATTATTTTCTTTAATTGTAATTTAAGTGATATTAGTTCTTTGAGTAATTGGAATGTAAGTAGTTTATCTGAAATGAGTGGAATGTTTAGATATACTAAGATTACTGATCTTACGCCAATAGGTAATTGGGATGTTTCTAATGTAAATAATATGAGTGGATTGTTTGGATATATATATGACTTAACTGATTTAAGTCCAATAAGAAATTGGGATACTAGTAATGTAACTGATATGAGTGGAATGTTTGCAAGTTGCAATAATCTGAGTGATTTAACTCCAATTAGTAATTGGAATGTTGGTAGTTTAACAAGTATTAATACTATTTTTGAATATGATACTAAAATAACTGATGCTACTTGTTTGAATAGTTGGAATATTCCTTCTAGTTGTGATATGTCTTGGGCTTTTTCTGGAACAGGAACTACATCTGCTACAAGACCTTCATGGTATTCATGATAAGTATTGCTTTGCAATACTTTTTTTATGTAAAAATAATTATGTATAACATGCTTTTGTTTTTATGTTATACTTTATATGATAGGAAGGTACTTATGAAGAGAAGGAAAAGCTACAAATATATATATGGTTTATTAGTTGTTTTTATAGGTATAGGTTTTGCTTATTTAACTGCTAATTTAAATATTAATGGTATTGGATCATTTGGAAGTCAAAGCTGGGATATTCATTTTGATAACGTAGTAGTTGATAGTACTAGTTATAATCCTGTAACTCCAACAGTTAGTGATGATGATTTAACTATTACTTTTGCATCAGGATTAAGAATTCCAGGCGACTATTATAAATTTAATGTAGATATAGTAAATGATGGTACTTTGGATGCAATGTTTGATGCAGTAAATGTTACTGCTACTAGTGATTTTAGTAATTATATAGATTATACAATTACTTATTCTAATGGTAATCAGTTGTCTCAATATGATGCATTACCGGCTAATACTTCTCGTACTGTTACAGTAAATTTCTTTTATAAAGATATTGATTTAGAAGATTTACCAACTGAGGAAATGGAACTTACTTTTACACTAGAATTTAATTATGTCATGGCAGATGAGAATGTTCATAATGTTGCAACTTTTAAGAGAGGATTAGATGTTTCTACTTTAATGCTTGAATTATCTAATACTCCTGTTGATGAAGTTCCATTGTATGTAACAGCATTTAAACATAGCTCTCAATTAGCATCTGGGTTAACTAATGATAATATTATTTCTACTAGTGATTCTGATAAACCAATTTACATGTGGTTTGAACTTAATCAGGGGGAAGAATATTTAGGAACTATCTATTGGTATAGTGAAGCGAATGTTGTATATATGAATCAAGATTCTTCTTACTTTTTCAATTACTGTGAACCAGATAATGAGAATTTTACTATTTATTCTCGTTATTTAACTGATATATCCGGATTGTTAAATGTTAATTCTTCTAAAATGAAAAATATGGATCATATGTTTTGGGGGTGTTCACAGTTAAGTAATTTTGATTCTATCAGTAGTTGGGATGTAAGTAATGTTATAAGTATGGAATCTACTTTTTATCAATGCAATATGAATAGCTTATCTTTTGCAAGTAATTGGAATACTGGTAATGTTACAAATATGCATGGTACATTTCAGGTTTGTTCAAATGTAACAGATTTAACTCCGTTAAGTAATTGGAATACTAGTAACGTTACTGATATGTCAGGATTATTCTATTCAATTGGAGTTAGTTCTTTAAATGGTATTGGAAATTGGAATATTTCAGGGGTTACTATGGTTACACATATGTTTAGTGGTTGTGAAAACTTAACGAACATATCTGTATTATCAAATTGGAATGTGTCTAATATTGAAAATATGTATGGAATGTTTTCACGCTGTGAAACATTGGCTGATGTCTCAGCATTAAGTAATTGGAATACTGGTAATGTTAAGAGTATGAGTTATATGTTTGAACTTTGTAAGCAATTGAATGATGTTACTCCACTTAGTAATTGGAATACTGTTAAAGTTACAAATATGAGAAAGATGTTTTACTATTGTTCATCTTTACATAGTGCCACAGCTTTAAATAGTTGGAACACTTCAAGTTTAACTGATAAAACTAGCATGTTTGATAATTCTGGAGTATCATCTTCTAATTTACCTTCTTGGTATTAAAAGTATTGTTTATACAATACTTTTTTTATGTAAAATATTATGATATACTTTATATGATAGGAAGGTACTTATGAGAAGAAAAAAAGTTTTTTTAGTTATAATATTGATTGTTGTTATAAGTATAGGATTTTCTGCAATATCTGCTAGTCTTTCTATTACGGGTAATTCTAGTATTGCAAGAAATACATGGGATGTTCATTTTGAGAATGTACAAGTAACTAGTGGTAGTGTTACAGCTCCTACTCCTGTAATTAGTAATAATGATACTACTGTTACTTATAATGTTACTTTAACTATGCCTGGAGATTATTATGAATTTACTGTAGATGCAGTAAATGATGGTACTATTGATGCTATGATTCAAACATTTAGTAATACTGGTTTAACTACAGCTCAACAAAAATACTTAGATTATTCTATTACATATGATGATGGTGTAGATGTTGCTAATAAGCATTTACTAGCTCACGGAGATACAAAAACTTATAAAGTAAGGGTTAACTATAGAAGGGATTTAGAACCTAATGAATTACCTGCGAGTGATCAAACAATAGCATTATCATTTAGTGTTACATATGAACAAGCTGATAGTACTGCTATAGCTACTCCAGTTGGAGTTGCACGATTTACAGTATCAGATACTAGGACGTACGTTGGACAAGCTATTCCAAATGGAGTTAATGCAAGATTAACACCAATGGAAGCAATGGCAGATTGGTCAGATATTTTAGGTACTTCTGGACAAACAAGACCATTTTATTTAAAGCATTTAATGTCTAATGATATAATTGTAGAAACATATGTTGAATTTGTAATATCACCTGAGATGGCAGCTACTAATTCAGGAGCTGTGGCAGGTACTTATGCAATTAAGCCTGGAAGTACTAGAGCAGGTTATGATGCAACAAAAGAATTACTTTTGAGTGCATTTGGTTCAAGTAATTGTACTTATCATGATTCATCTACTTCAGCCAATATTGGTTGTTCAGTTCCTGAAGTGGGGACTTGGGTTGCTTTTGATAATAATAATTTTAGTGTATCTGTTGATGATCGTAGCGAATGTACTTGTAATGCAAGTATTAATGGTGTTTCTTATTGCAGAATTGAATAATAAGGTATTTGTTATTATTTAAGCTAGAGTATTGTTTATACAATACTTTTTTTATGTAAAAATAACGTAAATATAAAATATCTTTTTTGTAAAATATGATAAAATATTTATGGACATAATGGAGGTACATATGAATGAATTAATTATTAAAGGAATAGCTAATGATTTAGGTATTAGTGAGAAACAAGTAAGTGTTGTTTTGGAAATGTTAAGTGAAGGTAATACTATTCCTTTTATAGCAAGATATAGAAAAGAAGCTACTGGAGCTTTAGATGAAGAAACTATTAGAAAGATAAATGAAGTATATGAATATCAAGAAAACTTATTAAAAAGAAAAGAAGATGTTATTAGATTAATCGATGAGAAGGGACTTCTTACTGATGAATTAAAGAATAGTATTTTAAATTGTAATAAGTTAGTTGAAGTAGAGGACTTATATAGACCTTATAAAGAGAAAAAGAAAACTAAAGCTACTGAAGCTATTGCTTTAGGACTTGAACCTTTAGCTAAGATGATGATGTCTTTTCCAACTAATGGTAAGATTGAAGATTTATGTAGTAAATTTATTAAAGATGACTTAGATCTTGATAAGTGTATAACAGGTGCTAAATATATTATTGCTGAATGGATTAGTGATAATGCTTCATATAGAAAGAGTATTAGAAATTATTTTTATAAAAATGGAATAGTTACTTCTTCTTTAAAGAAGGGAGCTAATGATGAGAATAAAATATATGAAATGTATTATGAATATAGTGAACCAGTAAAATATATTAAACCTCACAGAATATTAGCTTTGAATAGAGGAGAAAAAGAAAAAATACTTAATGTTAGTATTGATGTTAATAAAGATGAAATTCTTTCTTTCTTAGAGAAAAAGATAATTAAGAATGATAAAAGCTATGTAGTTAATTATATAAAAGAAGCTATAGAAGATTCTTATAAAAGATTAATTGCTCCCTCAGTTGAAAGAGAAATAAGAAGTGATTTAACTGAGAAAGGAGAAGTTTCTGCTATAGAAAACTTTGGTAAAAACTTAGAAGCTTTATTACTTACTCCACCTTTAAAAGAAAAAGTTGTATTAGCTTTTGATCCTGGATATGTTAATGGTTGTAAATTAGCTGTTGTAGATAAAAATGGCAAATATTTAGATTCTACTGTTATTAAACCTTTCTTAAATGGAAATGAAGAAGAGAGAATTAGATTAAGTAAAGAAGTAGTAGTTCAATTAATTAAAAAATATAATGTTGATGTTATAGCTATAGGTAATGGTACTGCTTCTCGTGAATCAGAAAAGTTTTGTGCTGATATGATTCGTGATTATAAATTGGATTGTAAATATGTAATTGTTAGTGAAGCAGGAGCATCTATATATTCAGCTTCTCCTCAAGCTATAGAAGAATTTCCAGATTTAGCTGTTGAAAAAAGAAGTGCTGTAAGCATTGGTAGAAGATTACAAGATCCATTAGCAGAACTTGTTAAAATTCCACCTGAAGGTATAGGAGTAGGTTTATACCAACATGATGTATCTGAAAAGAAACTATCTGATTCATTAGATTTTGTAGTAGAAAAATGTGTTAATAGTGTAGGAGTAAATATTAATACTGCTTCATCATCTTTATTAAGCTATGTATCAGGAATCTCTAAAAAAGCTATAGAAAAGATAATTGAATATAGAGAAAAGATAGGTAGAATTAATTCAAGAAAAGAGATTAAAAGTAAAAAACTATTAACAGATAAAGCATATGAACAAGCTATAGGTTTCTTAAGAATAACTGATGGAGAAAATATTTTAGATAGTACTGCAATACATCCTGAAAGTTATGATGTTGCATTAAACTTATTAAAAGAATTAAACTTTAAAATAAGTGATGTAGGTAGTAAAGAATTAATAGAAAAGCTTGATAGTATAGATATGAATACATATAAAGATAAACTAAATACTGATATATATACTTTAGAGGATGTTATTGCTTCTTTAAAGAAACCTAACTTAGATCCTAGAGATGAGTATCCACAACCTATATTGAAGAGTGATGTTTTAGATATTAAAGATTTAACTATAGGTATGAAATTACAAGGTACTGTTAGAAATGTAGTAGACTTTGGATTATTCATAGATATTGGATTACATGATGATGGCTTAGCTCATATTTCTAAGTTATCAAAAGATTTTATTAAACATCCTAGTGATTTATTTAGTGTTGGTGACATAGTTGATTGTTATGTAGATGATATTAACTTAGAAAGAAATAAAGTTAGTTTAAGTTTATTAGAAAGATAAGATACTTTAAAAAGTATCTTTTTTTTAGATTAAAAAAATGATAATATTGTATTATAGGAGGCTTTATTTATGGAAAATGAAGTAAATGTTTCTACTAATGTTAAAAATTGGATTATTGTTATAGGAGTAGCAGTACTTACTTTTATAATTGTATTCTTTTTAACATATAAGTTATTAAATGGAAATAAGAAAAAACAAAAACCTAGTACTACAGAAGTAACTGTTACTTATAGTGCGTATAAGAGTGGAGATAGTGTTACATTAACTGATAATTCTAAATGGCATGTATTATATGACTCAGAAAAGGATATTTCATATGTTTCTTTATTAAGTGATGAAAATGTTAATACTGGATCTGTATTATATGGTAATGTAACTAGCTTATTAAAAGGTACTTATAAACAATCATTAATTAAGTCATTAAGTTGTGATACTGCTGATATTCAAGATATTAGATTCTTAGCTTATTTAGATTTAGCTACTTTATCTAAATCTGATTCTAAAGAGTATTTGCCTGAGACAGATATATCTAAGTTTAATATACCTGAATTTATTTATGCTGAAGAGACTGTAACTGATACTGTATATCAAACAGATACTGCTAATTATCCAGTAATGTTATGTAAGTCTAGTAGAGCTAGTATTGATTTAAATAAGAATAAAACTGAAGAGAATAGTGAAGAAACTACTGATAATACTAATGTTACTTCTAATACTCAGACTGAAGGAACTACAGTTGCTTTAGAGAATAGATTCTGCTTAGGAGATCCTGATGAATCATTACCAGTTAGACCAGTTTTAGTAATCAATAAGAAATATATTGTTGGTGATGAAAGTAATACTAAAACTAAAGATACTGATACAAAGACTACTGATAAATAAAACTAGCTATTTGAAGTGAACCCCAAATAGTTCACAAAAATAAAAAACTAGTTGTACATAAAAAAGGAATCATTTAATTTGATTTCTTTTTTGATTTTAATCTAGATGTGTTGTAAAATAATATCCAATCTTCTACAAGTTTTTGGTATTCT
>JAFXUK010000005.1 GCA_017525015.1 Bacilli bacterium | reverse complement strand
CTCAAATGGATGGTGCTATTCTTGTAGTTAGTGCTACAGATGGACCAATGCCTCAAACTCGTGAGCACATCTTATTATCACGTCAAGTTGGTGTACCAAAAATGGTTGTATTCATCAATAAGTGTGATATGGTTGATGATGCTGAACTTCTTGACTTAGTTGAAATGGAAGTTAGAGAATTATTAACAGAATATGGTTTTGACGGAGACAATACTCCAATCATTCGTGGTAGCGCTCTTAAGGCTCTTGAAGGTGATGAAAAATGGGTACAACCAATTAAAGATCTTATGGCTGCTGTAGATGAATGGATTGATACTCCAAAGAGAGATAATGATAAACCATTCTTAATGAGTATTGAAGATGTATTTACTATCACAGGACGTGGAACTGTTGTTACAGGTCGTGTTGAAAGAGGAAAATTAAATCTTAATGATGAAGTTGAAATCGTTGGTTTAAGAGATACAAGAAAAACTGTAGTTACAGGAATTGAAATGTTCAGAAAATCATTAGATTATGCTGAAGCTGGAGATAATGCTGGAGTTTTACTTCGTGGTATTAACAGAGAAGATGTTGAAAGAGGACAAATCTTATGTAAACCAGGAAGTGTTACACCTCATAAGAAATTTAAAGCTAGCGTTTATGTTCTTTCTAAAGAAGAAGGTGGACGTCATACTCCATTCTTTAGTAACTATAGACCTCAATTCTACTTTAGAACAACAGATGTTACTGGTGTAATTACATTACCAGAAGGTACTGAAATGGTTATGCCTGGTGACAATGTTGATATGACTGTTGAATTAATCACTCCAATCGCAATTGAAAACGGAACAAAGTTCTCAATTCGTGAAGGTGGTAGAACAGTTGGTGCTGGAGTAGTTTCAGAAATCTTAGAATAGTAAGAATACAAAAAGACTTTAGAAATAAAGTCTTTTGTTTTGTCTCAAAATATATTATAATTATTAATAGTGATAAGATAGAATGAAGAGTAAATATATTAGTTTTTTTAAAAAAGAGTTGATATTTTTATTAGTACTACTAATTGTAGTATGTATTTCATTTGGAATAACATATGCGAATTTTGTATATAACTCTGAAGATAAAAGAGCTGTTGAAATGTTTGCTGGAGCACTATCATATAATTTAAAAATTAATGGAACTTATCAAAATAATATAGATTTAGTACCTGGTAGTTCTATCATTGATTTAGAAATAGAATCAACAAATGAGATAAGCTCATACTATAAACTTTTAATTAACAAAAAAATTACTGTTTATTCTATAGATGGTATAACTAAAGGGGTTATTGGATCAAATGATAAAGTAAATATTAGATTATATATTGTTAATCCAAGTAATGATAATATTAATATTTCTTTTATAGTATCAATGGGATATTTAACTAATACTTTAGAAGATGTTAAAGTTAATGATGGATATTATGAAATAGGAAAAATGAAAGAAGAAATAACTTATAGTAATAAGAAGTGGAATATTCTAAGAATCAATGATGATGCTAGTATTGATATAG
>JAFXUK010000004.1 GCA_017525015.1 Bacilli bacterium | reverse complement strand
TTTTAGAGCGATAGCATCACTAACAAGTTACGTGATGAACGGCAAAGATTTGCAAGAGCACGTGGGAGGCATTATTAAGTCAATTGTAGCTGGCTTAATTGTTTTTTTGATCCCTGAATTTCTTAATTTCACATTTACCAAGGTAGTAAAGGGCGACTACGGCTCAATTACTACTTGTTACTCAACTGCTAGTTTAGAAAAAGTTAACTCTCTTCGTCAGAAAGAAGCCGAAGAAAAGAAGCGTTTAAAGGAAGAAGAGAAAAAAAGAAGCGAGCAGCAATTAAAAGAGTACGAGAAGGAACAGGAAGCGCAGAGAAAAGCGACTAGGGCCTTTTTAGAAAAATATAAGAAGGAACATCCAGAAATAGTTGATGGTACGGCAGGTAGTCCTGGTACGTCTGGAAATATTTTAAAATCTTCTTCTAATAATATAATTATTGGGGACTCTCGTACTGTTGGTATGTGTGGAACAGTAGCAGCTGGTGTTAGTGGTTGTTCATTTTCTAATGGTGGACCAGCTTATTCAGGTAATGATATTTATATCTCTCAATCTGCTATGGGTTATTCATGGTTTGAATCAACAGCTATTCCAACTGTAAATGCTATTATTCAAAAGAATCCTAATGTTACATATAATATTTTCTCTTTAATGGGTGTTAATTATTTATTAAGTGATTTAGATAAATATATTGTTAAATATAATGAATTATCTAGTGGAGCATGGAGTAAACATAATATAATATTAGTTTCTGTTAATCCAGTTAATGAAGCGATAGAAGCACAACATGGTTATAGTACTAAGAATGTTAATATTATTTCTTTTAATAATCAGTTAAAAGTTGGTACCAGTGGTAAGCCAAATATTAAGTATTGTGATACATATAATTTAATTAATGGTAATTTCCAAACAGGTGATGGTTTACATTATTCTGGAGGTACTTATAAAGACATATATAACGGAATGATGAATTGTGTCAGATAAAAAATGTGTAAAATTTCTTTTATTTGTTGAAATTGGTAATTTGTTATTGTTATAATCTATTTGGGTGACATAATATGAATTACAAGTATACATCAAGATCCGAAGATGACACGATGGAGATTGCTGAAAATATTGAAAGTGAAAAATTCCCAGGAATGGTTATTTGTTTAACTGGAGAACTTGGAAGTGGTAAGACAGTATTTGTTAAAGGATTTGCCAGAGCATTAGGTATTCAAGAAACTATTACTAGTCCAACATTTACTCTAGTTAAAGTATATACAGATGGTGAAATGCAATTAAATCATATGGATGTTTATCGTTTAGATGATTCATCTGAAGATTTAGGTTTATCTGATTATTTAAATCAAGATGCAGTTACTATTATTGAGTGGCCAGAAATGATAGAAGAACAACTACCAGAAGAAAGATTAGACATTAAAATTAAAGTAGTTGATGATGATACTAGAGTTTTAGTTTTTACTCCTCATGGAGAAAAATACGAAGATTTGTGTCAGGCTGTTTTATAGAACTCGAAAGAGTTTTTTCTTTTGGCTTAATTGTGGTATAATATGGCACGGAAGGAGCGATTTTATGTACACATTGTTTATTGATACACATGATAAAAATGTTATTTTAATCGTTTTTAAGGATGGCAAAATTGTTGGTATGAAGAATGTTTTATCTTCTAACAAACATAGTGAGATTACTATGCCATTATTAGATGAGTTATTAAAAGAAGTTAAATTAGAAGTTAATGATATAAACGAAGTAATTGTTGTTCCAGGACCTGGTTCATTTACAGGTGAGAGAATTGCTGTTACTATAGCTAAAACAATTGCTTATTGTTTACAAATTCCTATTAGAGTTATTGATTCTTTAAGCATATTAGCTATTAATGCTGATGGCGATAAAAAGTGTGTTGCTTTAGAAGATAGAAATGGTGCTTTTGTAGGAGAATTTGATAAAGACAATAATTTAATTAATGATATTGTGTATATGAATAAAACAGCATATATGGATTATAAAGAAGGTAATGATGTTATTACTGATTTAGATATTGATTATGAAAAAGTATATGCTTTTGTGGAAAAGAAAGATAGTTTAAATCCTCATGAGGTTAAACCATTATATATAAAAGGAATAAGTGCTTTAAATGATAAAAGAATTGACAATTGATGATAAGGAAAAATTTAACGAATTAGGTTTACTTATTAACAAGAGTTTTAATAAGGTATTTGATTTGGATGCAATTATTAATTCTGATTACGATTATTTATATGGTTATTATGAAGATGAATTATTAGGTTTTATTCATTTGAATAAATTATATGAAAATATGGATATAGTTAATATTGTTGTAGATCCTAAATATAGAAGACAAGGTATTGCAACAGATTTAATTGATTATAGTGTTGATCATTTTGATGATTTAGAAAGTGTTATGTTAGAAGTCAATGAGAATAATAAAGATGCTATTAATCTATATATTAATAATAAGTTTCATATAATTAGTAAAAGGGAAAAGTATTATGATAACGATGATGCTTTGATTATGAAAAGAGATGTTAAAGATGAAAGATGTTAATATATTAGCAATTGAGTCATCATGTGATGAAACGAGTATGGCTATTGTTAGAAATGGTGTTGAATGTGTTCATTTAACTGTTTTAACACAAATGGATACTCATGCTGAATTTGGTGGGGTTGTTCCCGAAATAGCTTCTCGTATGCATACAGAGAATATCACAATGGTTTTTGAAGAAACTATGACTAAAGCAGGTATGACTATGGATGATATTGATGCTGTTGCTGTTACTTATAGTCCTGGATTATTAGGAAGTTTATTAGTAGGTGTAGAATTTGCTAAAACTTTATCTATGATTTATAAGAAACCTTTAATAGCAGTTAATCATATTGCAGGTCATATATATGCTAATAATTTAGAAACACAAATGAAGTATCCATTATTGGCATTAGTAGTTAGTGGTGGTCATACTGATTTGATTCTAATGAAAGGTGATTATGAGTTTGAACACATTGGTGGTACTTTAGATGATGCTATTGGTGAATGTTATGATAAGGTAGCTCGTGTAATTGGATTAGGATATCCAGGTGGACCAAAAGTAGAGAAAGAAGCTTTAGAAGGTGAGCATACTTATGATTTACCTATTCCAATGAATGATGATTCATTTAATATGAGTTTTAGTGGATTAAAGAGTGCTATTATTAATTTAGTACATAATGAGGAACAAAGAGGTCATGAAATTAGAAAAGCTGATTTGGCTAGAAGTTTTCAAGATACTGCTGTTGATGAATTAGTACGTAAGAGTGAATTAGCAATTAAGAAATATAATGTTAAGAATATGATTATTGCTGGTGGTGTATCAGCAAATAAGTTCTTAAGAGGTCAAATAAAAGAGTTAACTGATAAATATGGTGTTGAGTTATCTGTTCCAAAATTTGTATATTGTACAGATAATGCAGCTATGATTGGAGCAGCAGCATATCCTTTATATAAGAAAGGTCAATTTGCTGATTTAACGTTAAATGCTACAAGTTGTGAGGAACTTTATTAGTTAATTTGTTTGTGTTATTATTAATATGGTGAAGGAGGGAAGAATATGAAAAAAGTATTAGTTACTGGTGCTGGTGGTACAGTAGGATTACAAGTAATTAGGTTTTTACTTAGTGAAGGTAAGTATGATATCACAGCATTAGAATTAAAAAATAGACATGTTTATAAAAGATTAAAATCTTTTAGAAAAAGAATAAGCATTGTATACGGCGATGTCTGTGATGAGATGATTGTAGATGCTTTAGTTAAAGATCAAGATGTTGTTATACATTGTGCTGGTGTATTACCTCCATTTGCTAATGTTAGAGAAGAATTATGTAAGGAAATAGATTTTGAAGGTACTAAGACAGTTGTGGATTCTATTAAAAGTTATAATCCTGATTGTTTCTTATTATATGCTTCAAGTACTTCTGTTTATGGTAAACAAGAAGATAATAATAAAATTACAGTTAAGACTAACTGTAATGTGGATGATTTTGATTATTATTCTAAATATAAGTTATTATGTGAAGATTATATTAAGGATAATATAAAGAATTATAGTATATTTAGATTAGCATATATACTAGGTGATCCTGGTCCGGAATCTTTAATTTATAATGTTAATAAGAATTTATACTTTGAAACTTTATCTAGTGAAGATGCTGGATATGCTTTTGTTGCTGCTATAGATTATAAAGATAAGGTAAATAAGAAAATCTTTAATGTATCTGGTGGAGAAAAGTTTAGGACAACATTTAGTGATTATATATATCATATTTTTAAAACTTATGGTTTATCTGTTAGATATTTATCTACTTTAATATGTGCTGAAAAGAATTATTATGGTGGATGTTATTCAGATGGTGATAAGTTAGAAGATATTATTCATTTTAGAAGTAAAAATATAGATGTATATTATGGTAATTTAACTAAATATAAATATAAAGTAACAAGATTTATTCCTCGTTTATTAGTATTACCTTTTTTAGGTAAATATAAGAAGAAAGATTTATGAAAAGAGGATTAGTACTAAAAGGTGGAGGAGTTAAGGGATCATATCAAATTGGATCTTATTATGCCTTTAGAGATTGTCATATTAAATTGGATGGTTTTGTAGGAACTTCTATTGGTTCTTTTAATTCTTGTATGTTAGCAAGTAATATGTATCGTGAATTACTTAATTTTTGGTATAATGTAAATCCGGGCGAATTACTTGATTTTGACGCTAATTTTGTTAAAGGTATCAATGATAAGATAATAGATGAAAAGTTCCTTAAAGGGGCTCTTTCTACCGTTAAAAGCGTTGTTAAGAATAAAGGAATAGATAATAGTAAATTACTTGATAGAATTTATAATGTGGTTGACTATGATAAGTTAATGAATTCTAAAAAGGATTTTGGTTTAGTAACAGTTAGATTATCTGGTTTTAAACCAATTTATGTTTATAAGGAAGAAATTAAAAATAAAGAGAAGTTAATAGAATATTTGATGGCTAGTTGTTATTTTCCTGGAATCAGTGAAAAGAAGATAATAGATAATCATTATTATATTGATGGTGGCGTTTATGATAATTCTCCAGTTATTTTATTAAAAGATAAAGGTTACGATGAAGTATATGTTATTGACATTAAAGGTATAGGTATTGCTAGAAAATATCCTAAAGGTATCAAAGTAGTTGAAATTAAAGCAAGTAGAGATACTGGATCAATATTTGAATTGGACCAAAATATTATTAGGGATAATATTTTTATGGGATATTATGATACTTTAAGATATCTAAAACATTTAGATGGTTATAAGTATTGTTTTAAACCTAGAAGTGATAAGTATTATAAGTTTATAACTAGAGGAATAGATAAAAAGTTAAAGAATAGAGTAATGAATTTCTTTGGAGCTAAGACAACAAAAGAAGCTGTTATTAAGTCATTAGAATATATTTGTGAGAAAGAAAAGATTAATTACTATCATGTCTACAATAGTTATCTTTTAATACGTAAGTTAAGAAAAATAGAAAGTGATAAGTTTATGTATCGTTTTATACAAGGTATTAAACTTATTTAATTAAGGAGTGTTATTATGGGAAGAGCTTACGCAGTTAGAGAAGCTAAAATAAAGAAAACAGGAGCCGCTAGAGGTAAAGTATATACTAACTTTGCTAAAGAAATATACTTAGCTGCTAAAAGAGGAGTTCCTGAGATAGAAGCAAATAGTGCTTTAAAACATTTAGTTGAAAAAGCAAAGAAAATGCAAGTACCTGCTGATATTATAAATAGAGCTTTAGATAAAGCTAAAGGAGCAGGTAAAGATGAATATGAAGAAATACTATATGAAGGATTTGGACCTGGTGCTTCAACTTTCATGATTAAAACATTAACAGATAATGTTAATAGAACAGTTGGTGAAGTTAGAGCAGCATTTAATAAGGTTCATAAGAGTTTAGGTGTTTCTAATTCTGTTTCATATAATTATGATAATTTAGCTGTTTATGGTTTTAAATCTGATAAAGAAGAAGATATTTTAATGGCTTTATTAGATGCAGCTATTGAGCCAGTTGAATGTGAAACTGATAGTGATGGTATGGTAAATATTTCAGTTAAGTATGCTGATAATGTTAAAACTAGAGAGATAATTGAAAGTATTGTACCTGATGTTGACTTTGAAGTTGATGAAGCAGGTTGGTATGCTAGAGATTTAGTAAAACTTGAAGGTGAAGATTTAGAACTATTTAATAGATTATATGATCTATTAGATGAGATTGACGATGTTACAGATATTTATCATAACGTTGATTTAGGTGAATAAGACATTTTTAATGTCTTTTTTTATTGGTTTATGTTATAATACGCTTTGTACTTAGGGGGAATTAATATGAGAAAAGATATTAAATATTTAGTTGATTTATATTTTTCAGAGGTAATGGAAGAAGATGAATTAAAAGCTGGCATTACTGAAGAATCATTAAAAAGTATGTTTTTAGAAAGAAAAGCAATTATTAACAACACAAGATTCAATGGAGACTATAAAAGAAGATTAGAAAATTTAGGTATTGCTTATTCATATGTTTTAAATCTAATTAAGAATCCTAAGAGTAATGTAGATAAGATGTTTATTGCTTATGATAGATTAGTCAGAGTTATTTCTGAATATGGATTTATGGAACGTGAATCATTAACAAATGGTCAAAACCAAAATAATGCTCAAAGAGAAATTATTGGTTTATTAGAAAACTTTGATGAATTAGTTAAACGTTTCAGAGAAATCTTAAATGCTAATGAAGTTTATGTTCAAGAACATGAAGAAGAAGTTGCTGATTTAACTAATGTTTTAAAACTTAAAGCTAAAGACATAAGAGAAAGTGCTGTTGTATATCATAACAACGTATCTAGTTATAGAGCTGGAGCAACACCTGCTAAAGATGTTGGTAAAGCTAGAAATGTTTGGCGTAAGGAAAGAAATGATGGTTTACAAATTGCTTTAGATTTTATTAGAGATGTAAGAGGATTGGTTGAAGGTTCTATTAGACAAGAAAATAAAGCACAAGGTATAAGAATAAGAGATTATTCACAAATACCTACTAATGTAGTATTTATTGAAAACTTAAAGAAGATAAGAAAAAGTAGAGTTTATTATTCATTCTTATCTGAAAGTGAGAAAAAAGATTTAGAAAGAGGAAAGACTCTATAATGTCTTTTCTTTTTTTTTATGGTATAATTATTTAAGTTAAATTAGGTGAAGAAAATGAGTACATTTTGGAAATATATATTAGTATTTTTTGTTTCAATGGTTCCTTTAGTGGAATTAAGAGGAGCAATTCCTATTGCAGTTGGTTTTGGTTTAGATAAAACCTTATCGTATATTATTTGTATTATAGGTAATATGTTACCTGTTCCTATTATTTATTTGTTTGCAAGAAAAGTATTGGAATGGGGTAAAGATAAACCAGTTATAGGAAAGTTTTTTACGTGGTGTTTAATAAAAGGTGAAAAAGGCGGAAAAAAACTACAAGCAAAAGCTGGTAGAGGTTTATTCTTAGCATTATTATTATTTGTAGGAATTCCTATTCCTGGTACAGGAGCATGGACAGGTACATTAGCAGCAAGTATTTTAGATTTAGATTTTAAAAGAACGATAACAGCTGTTATGTTAGGTGTTTTACTTGCTGGTGTAATTATGATGTTAATATCTTTTGGATTCTTTGAGGTGATATTTTAATGGAAACAGTAGTATATTTAATTAGACATAGTGAAGCTATTACAAAAGCTAATTATAAGATTATTGATGTTAAAGAGAATTCTCAAGTTAGTAATGAAAAAGCGATTCTTAGTGTAAGTGGAGAAAAGTCTGCTGAAAATTTAAGTAAACATCCTGAATTACAAAAGTTAGATGCTGTATATAGTTCTAATTATGTTAGATCATTAAGTACAGCTAAGTATTTAGCTATGGAGAATAATACAGTTATTAATGTCGATGAAAGATTAAATGAACGCAAGATTGGTGATATGGGTTCGATGGAAGGTAAAGAATTTCATCGTTTACAAGCACGTGATTTTGATTTTAAGTTATCTGGTGGAGAATCACTTAACCAGACTAAAAAACGTATGGTAGAAGCTATGAAGAACATTTTAATGTTTGAAACGGGTAATAGAGTAGCAGTTGTTTCTCATAGTACAGCTATTACATGTTTATTAAGTGCATGGTGTGAAGTTGGTAAAAATTATGATGATGAAGTTATCTTAACTTATAATGAAAAAAGTATTGTGGATGGAACATTTACAGCACCAATGGTATTTAAAGTATGTTTTGATGGTATGAATGTTTTATCTATTGAATTATTAGATTTAACTGAAGAAAAAAAATAGAGCATTGCTCTATTTTTTAATTGTTCGATATATATTTAAAAGACCAGGTAAGACAGTATACCAGAAAGGTTTATTGATTAAATCAAATTCACCAATGAATTCAATGTAGTCGCCACCAATTTTTCTTTTGTATTCAAAAATACCGGCAAGATTTTTAAACTTGGTATGTGGATCACCAACAACACCAAATAAGTCAGCATATTCATAACCTGCCTCATAAGCATCTTTTATAAATTCATAATACAATCTATTAACTGTACCTGTATAAGTAGCAACATCATCATTACCAATATATAATGACCATGATCCAGTTTTAGAATATGTACAAATTAGAGAAGCACATGTATATTCTTCAGGATGTTCTTTTACTACTTCTTTAAAATATTCAATGTCTTTTTCTATCTTAGCACGACGATCATCATTTTTTTCTTTAGATTTTTCTTCTTCAAACTTTGTTATTAATTTTGAAGGATTGATTTTAACATTAAATACTTTGATATGTCCTCTTTTAGAGAATTCTTGAAAGACATCATTGTAATAATCATAAGTATATTCATGAAAGCCATCTCTTTCAGATATTAATTTTATTAGATTATGGAAAGTTTTAACTTCATCTGCTAAATATACTTCTAAGTCGTAGTTATAACTTCTTTTAACAGGACGGAAGAAACTTTTTGAGAAAGTTTTTTCAACCTCTTCAAAAGTTTGAAATTGTTTAAAGTATGTTCTAAAAGTATATCTTGGTTGATTACCTTCATATAGTTTATTAAATCCTTTATGTTTATAGCCAATATTTAAGAAGTTATTATAAATTGGATAGTTATTTAAACCACCTTCTACTTTATTAGCTTCTTCATCTATTTCTTGATACATAATAGGTGGATCTAGTTTAAGGTAAATGGCATTTTCTTCTTTTAAGTAGTTCTTTAATTCTTTAGTAAATTCATTTAGTACTCTTTTATTAGAAAAGTCCATGGTATATCCTCTAGGGGCATAGAAGTAGCACATCTTAAGAGGTGTTTTTTTCTTTAAAAGTAAAGCAGCTGCAACTAGTTTGCCATCATCATCTTTTAATCCAACATAACATGGAATTTGATTACGATTCTTTTCTTGAACAATACCCCATTCATAACTTTGAAGGAAATGATTGTTAGGAACTGTTTCCCAGAATTTTGTATATTCTTCTTCAGATAGATTTTTAATAAATTGCATATTATCACATCCTTTATTAAGTATATCATATTTAATTTGTAAATGTTGTAAATCTATTGACGTGGTGAAATGGGGGATTGTTTAATTTTTTAGTAAAGTGTACAAAATACACTTGTATTTTATATAGGCATGAGTTATATTGAAGTTGGTAGAGATAAGAAAGGTAAAAGGAGAGTTTTTTATGAAGATCGTTATGCTTGGTGGGAACACCAAAAAAGAAATAGAAAAGAGATTGCAAATAGTTGCTGCTGCAGGTAATTTATCTCGTGCTGATGGAACTGTTACAGAAGTTTTTGAATCACGAAATGATTATGAAGCAAATTTAAAATTAGCTAGAGCAGTTGTAGGTTATGGACATAAATCTATATCTGAACATGATTATTTAGTATTTGCTATTGAGAATGTTACTCCAGTAGTAGAACAAACAATTATCGAGTATAGATTAACATCTTTTACAATTAAGTCTAGAAGAAATGTTGATTTTAGAACAGCAGGTTTTTATGTTCCAGATTTCAAAGATAAAGATGGTAATGTTTTAGCTAATAATCGTAAACTTAGAAAAGAATATAAGGATTATATGCAATCATTATTTGATAAGTATGGTAGTTTAGTTGATGAGGAATTACCTATTGAAGATTGTAGATATGTATTACCATATTCATTCTATAGTAATATCATTATGGGTTGTGACGCTAATGAGTTCTTAAGAATGACAGCAGATTTATTGTATGGTAAGAATTCTAATATTACGGAGTTACATGAATTAGGTTTAAAATTTGAAGAAATGATTCATAAGTATGTACCATATTTAGTTAGAGCTTTAGATGGCGAAAAAGAAAAGAAATACTATGAAGATAAGATGTCTTTTGTTGATGATTTAATGAAGAAAGCAGATAAAACTTCAGATTTAGATTATTATGAAACATTAGAATTAGGTAGGGGAGAATTACTACCTAATGTAAGAATGACAAAGTATACTGATAATCCAGATTGGTTTGTCTTATGTAATATATTAATGGGTAGATATCAATTATCACAAAAAGATGCTGCTGAATACTTACATAGATTAAGTGAAGTAGAACCTGATATTAAACGTAAGATGATGCAAGCATTAATCCATAGTAAAAACCAAAGAGAGTTAGAACAAGTTTGTTTCTCTTATGAAATTCCAATTGAACTTGCTGTTTTAACTCATATTACAAGACATAGATTACATTCTTTAATAGTACCTGATTTTGTTCCTATGTGGAATTTAGATAATTATATGATACCTGATAGTATTAAAGCTAATCATGAAGATGAATATAGAGAAATATTTAAAAATAATAAATTAATGATGGAATACTTTAAAGAACAAGGTGTTAGAGAAGAAGATTTAGTATATTTCTATCTATCAGGAAATGCATGTAATATTTATACAACTATGAATGGTCGTATGTTAGAGTGGTTTAGTAGAATGAGAACATGTAATAAAGCTCAATGGGCAATAAAGAAGATAGCTGATCAAATGGTTGCTCAAGCTAAACTAGTAGCTCCTTTAATGGGAGAAGGATTAGGACCAACATGTGTAGTAGAAGGCTATTGTCCAGAAGGAAAAGATAGTTGTAAAGCTCGTGGAGTTGTTGTACTTAAGAAAGAAAAGAAAGATTAGTCTTTCTTTTTCAATTCATTTTTGTTAGTATATTAACTTAAGAAGGTGATGCTATGCTTGATTTGAAGGTAGTTAGTGCTAAAGATAAGGATTTAGATATCTTAACTAGTATGAAATTAGTTACTATGATTGATGATGATATGGATAAGAAATTATCTTTTACGGAGAAGAATAAGATTAAGAAGAGCATTAATCAAAATGTTGAATTAAATTGTTCTTCTTATAAGATGATTCTTATTGATAAGAAGATAGCTGGAGCTTATTTAACAGTACCTTATGAAGATGGTTATATGATAGATGAAATATATCTATTTGAAGAATATCGTAATAAAGGTATTGGAACACGTATTATTAACAAGTTAAAGAAAGATTTAGAGCCTTTGTATATCTGGGTTTATAAAGATAATGTTAATGCATTAGATTTATTTACTAAATTAGGTTTTAATGTTCTTAGTCAAGGAAGAACATTAATACTTAAGTATGATAAAGTATATGACAGTATTAAAGATAAATTAAGTGATATTAAATTAGGTTATATTGATAAACAAGGTAATGTATATGGTGGATTTACTCATAACTTTAAAGAAGATTTCTATTTACAAAGTCCAAAACAATTATTAGAGAGTAAGATTGGTTCTTGTTTTGATCAAGTAGAATTAGAAAGAGAATTAGTTAATAAAGCTGGAGGAGAGTCTAGATCATATTTTATATTCTATCCTGATGAAGAATATGATATGTCTCATTCTATTCTTGTTTATAAAGATGGTAGAAATTACTATTGGTTAGAAAATTCTTGGTTAAGATATAAAGGATTACATATATATGATTCTAAAGAAGAATTATTTAATGATGTATTACATAAGTTTGTAGCTACTATTCCTAAGGGTGAATTTAGTAAAGTAAAATTATATATGTATGAAAAACCAAGATATGGAATTAATTATATTAAATTGTTATCACAATGTATAAATAGTAGAAGTATAAGAGTATAAAGGAGTATTTTATGAAAATAATTATAATTGGTGGTAAAGCTAATACAGGTAAAGATTCAACAGCAGAATATATTGATGAATATTATAGAAGTAGAGGATTAGATGTTGTTAATATCCAAATCGCTTATTATATTAAGATGTATGCTAAAGAAATAGCTAAATGGGATGGAGATAATGAAACTAAACCAAGACAGTTATTACAAGATTTAGGTACAGAATTAATTAGAAAACAAATAGATGAGTATTTCTTTATTAAAAGAATTATTCAAGATATAGATATTTATTCTAGATATTTTGATATTATTACAATAAGTGATGGAAGATTACCTGAGGAGTTTGCTTCAATTAAGTTAGCTTATCCAGAGACAGTTACAGTTCATGTAACTAGACCGGGATTTACTAGTAGATTAACTAAAGATCAAAAAGCTCATGTTACAGAAGCATTAGTTGATGAAATTGAATATGATTATGAAGTAGTTAATGATGGTACTTTAGAAGATTTACAAAAGAAAGCAATTGAACTTGTTCAAACTATTGAAAAAGAAACTAAGTTTGAAAGACATGTTGTTAAAAGACCTATTGTTAAGGAATAACAATTGACATTAAAGAAATTTAGTTTTAAAATACGTGTATAAATGTTGATTGAGAAGAGTAATATATTGTAATTTATAGAGATTCTATGGTTGGTGGAAATAGAAAATGATAAATATATGAAGACACTCAGGAGTTGATTATAGAAATATAATCCGGTGTAAGCCGTTATATATAAAGTGACTACTAAGTAGTAAATTGGGTGGTACCGCGGAATTAACTAGTTTTCGTCCCTTGTGGATGAAGACTAGTTTTTATTTTATAGAAGGGTGAGAAAGATGAAGAAAGTTTATAATGAAACAGTAGATATGAAATCTGTTGGTAAAAAAGTTACATTAGCTGGTTGGGTAGCTAAGAAACGTGACTTAGGAGGATTATTATTTATTGATTTACGAGATAGAACTGGAATAATTCAATTAGTAGTTAATCCTGATAATAAAAATTATGAAGTAGCAAATTCTTTAAAGAATGAATATGTTATTGAAGTTACTGGTAAAGTGGTTGAAAGAAGTAGTAAGAATCCTAATTTAAAAACTGGAGATATTGAAATTGAAGTAGAAGAATTAGAAATATTAAATACTTGTGAAGAATTACCATTCCCAATAGTAGATGATGTTAATACTTCTGAAGATAATAGATTAAAATATAGATATCTAGATATTAGAAGAAATAAGTTAAAGAATAATTTATTCTTAAGAAATGAAGTATTACACTTTTTAAGAAATAAGATGTATGATTTAGGATTTACTGAAGTAGAAACTCCTATTTTAACTGCATCTAGTCCAGAAGGAGCAAGAGACTTCGTTGTACCATCACGTGTATATCCTGGTAAGTTCTATGCATTACCACAAGCTCCACAAATTTATAAAGAGTTATTAATGGTTGGTGGATTTGAAAGATATTTCCAAATAGCACCATGTTTTAGAGATGAAGATCCAAGAGCAGATAGAACTTTAGAATTCTATCAATTAGACTTAGAGATGTCATTTGTTGATGAAGATGATGTTTTAGCTGTTGGTGAAGAAATATTCTATGATACATTTACTAAATTTAGTAATAAGAAAGTATCACCAAGACCATTTAGAAGAATTCAATATAATGAAGCTATTAACTTATATGGTTCTGATAAACCAGATTTAAGATTTGGTATGGAGATTCAAGATATTACTGATGTATTTAAGAAAACTGAATTTACTGTATTTAAAAATGTTGTTGAAGAAAAAGGTATTATTAATGCTATTGTAGCTAAAGATGCTGCTGATAAGTATTCTCGTAAACAATTAGATGAATTAACTGAATTTGTTAAGAGTAAAAAAGCTTCTGGTTTAGCTTATTTAAAGATTGGTGAAGAAATAACTGGTTCTATTGCTAAAGTAGTAAGTGAAACTGAAGTTAAAGCATTAAAGAAACAATTAGGATTAGAAAACAATGATTTAGTTTTAATTATATCTGGTGATAGACATGTTGTTAAACCAGCATTAGGTCAACTAAGATTACGTGTTGGTAATGACTTAGGTTTAATTGATCCTAATAGATTAGAGTTATGTATTGTTAATGATTTCCCTATGTTTGAATGGGATGAACAAAAAGAAAAATGGGATTTCTGTCATAATCCATTTAGTATGCCACATGGTGGAATTCATGCTTATGATGATACTAGTGATTTAGAGAATATT
This sequence comes from Bacilli bacterium, assembly GCA_017525015.1. Next base: position 278,586 of record JAFXUK010000004.1, on the reverse strand, counting down.
TTAGCTTACCAATATGACTTTGTATGTAATGGTAATGAAATGGCGAGTGGAGCTATTCGTAACCATGATTTAGATAGTTTAGCTAAAGGATTTGAAATTGTTGGTTATTCTAGAGAAGAAGTTGAAAAGAGATTTAGATCTGTCTTTACAGCATTTAAATATGGATGTCCTCCACATGGTGGTATGGCACCTGGTTTAGATAGAATTATTATGTTAATTCAAGATGAACCAAACTTAAGAGAAGTTCAAGCATTCCCACCAAGTGCATCTGGTCAAGATTTAATGATGGGTAGTCCTGCTGAATTAACTAAAGAACAATTAGACGAATTAAAGATTAAGTTTGATTTAAAAGAGAAGTAATTTTTACTTCTTTTTTTATGTTATAATTAGAATAGGTGATAGGTATGGACACAAGCAAAAACTATTATAATGTTGCTAATCCAATTGCTAAAGTAATGGAACATATTGATGACTTTGTTATTCCAGAGAATAGAAGAGCAATAGAATATTTATGGAATATGAATATTTTAACAACACAAACTAATGATTATGATAATGATAATTCTTGGATTGCTATTGGTTTGTTATCGCCAGAGAATACTAAAATATTATATGATTTTGCTAATAGAAGACGTACTGTTCCGGAAGATGAAGGCTTTATTGGTTTAATAGGTTATGGAATCGGTTTTAGTGTTCCTGTTAAACCTGGAGATAAAGATCCTTTTGATGAATTTAAAAAGTTATTTGATTTCTTTCATTATCAAGATGTTCAAAAAGATGGATATATGACAGTAGATGAATTCTATATTAAGTTTACTGATTGTTATAAATGGGTAGATAATCCAGAACGTAATGTACCTATGCCTAGAAAAAAAGATTATGAAGATGAAAGAGATTATTATAGAGCATATGGTAAATATTTAGATGCTCAAGGTTTAATTGCTAAGATAAAAGTCTTTGATTTAACAAAGTGTGTTAAAGATTTAAGTGAGTATTTAGAAGATGCTGGTTTAGCTGATTGTTATGATGAAGAAGAGGGTAAAATATTCTATTGCAGAAGGCTTTATGAAGGGCATATGAGATATAAAGAATTGATGCAAAAAGGTAAGGGTAAGGGTATATAATTGAAAGATTATATACTTTTTTTAAGTGGTCCTTTATGTTATAATATTTTAAAGTAGAAAGTGGTTGATAATGATGACTAATAAGGAAGTAAATTTAAGAAGTATATTGTTTTTAGTTGTAGGTATATTACTTCTATTATCTTTAGTTATTTGTATATATATTGTACGTAGAGATAGAGATTTAGTACAAACTAAAGCAGAAGTTATTGCTGTAAAAAAAGACAGTGATGGTACAGGTAAAAATGATGTTACTGTTATTTATGATGTAGGTAATACTAGTTATAAATATAATTTCTACTATAAAGATGAAGTTAATATTGAAGATCAAATAGATGTTTATTATCACAAGAATAATCCTACGGTAGTGCAAACATTTAAAACAGGTAAATATATATTTATATGTCCTATTTTAGGTTTAGTATTATGTGTTGTTGGTTTATATGAATTATTTAAGAAAGCACCAGAAGATGATGGTGAAGAAGAGTTTAAAACAAAAGTTATTGCAGTTGTTGGAGATACAGAAAAGAAAAAAATAATAACAGATGAAGATGAATTAAAAGAAGAACCTGTTATTGAAGAAGTTCATGAAGAAATAGATAAAGAAAATTTACCAGTAAAGAAAACTATACCAAGTAATTATTATTTATCAGGTAAAACTTTAGTATATGAAGAAAAAGGTAAAGATACTCATGAAATTAATTTAATATCTGTTAAAAGAATTATTAAAACTGTTAATAAAGCGGGTAATGTAGTTAAAATAATTGTTGCTACTGATGATGTTCAATGTATTTTAATTAAGATGAAAAATATTGATATTGAAGAAGTTGCCAATTTATTACATAACAAGATGTTATCAATTGACGAAAGTTTTAATGAAGAAGTAGAATATAAAGAGTATTAACAGGAGGTTTATATGAAGAAAAAAATAGCATTGGTTGTTGTTTTAGTTCTTCTTCTTTTATTTACAGGTTTTGTTGCTATTAAAACATTTGGAAAAACTGAAGGAGCTAAAATAAGAATCTTTAGTAATAAGAAAGAAACATATACAACTTTTAAAAAAGGTGATTTAGTTGATTTCCATGACTCTGAATGGTATGTATTATATGATTCTTCTGAAAAGGATGATTACGTTACTTTAATAAGTGCTGATATTCTTTATCTAGGTGATGAAGATATTACGGAAGTAATTGATGGTATATATGAAACTAGTGATTTAAATAAGTATTTAAAGAATGAATATGCTACAGAATTAGGTCATGGTAATTTAGTTGAAAGAAATGGATATGCTGTAAGATTATTTGATGAAGAAGATATGAAGAATTTATTAGATGTTACTTATGATGATGGATTAGATGCATATGAAATAAATAATTGTCCTGATTATATTTGTTTAACAAATAATTATTTTGCTACAATGATTGATACTAAAGGTTCACAAATATCTAGTGTTTATGAAAGTTTAAAAGATTTTAATGAATCAGAACAAGAAGAAAAAAGATTACATTTAAAATACTATAATATTTATGCTACTTATGAAACAGCTGGTATGAGTAGTATAACTTCTGATACAACATTAATTGTAAGACCAGTTATTAATTTAAAGAAAGAAGCTTTAGAGAAGTAGGTAGATTATGAAAAAGAATAGAAAGAACGGAAGGAAAAATGGCTTAGCAATATGTTGTTTTGTAATAGGTCTAGTACTTTATATTATAGGTCTGTTCTTACTATTCGGTACTACCTTGGAAAGAATATCTTTTGTTAAGAAAATATTTAATAGTATTCCTCTTTTATATAATAGTAGTAATGGTGCAATTAAGTTATATGGAGGTATATTATTTGTTATAGGTTTTGTTATTTTTATGGTATCAGTAATTCTGTTATATAAAGATAATAAAATTATGGAAGATACTAAGAATCTAATAATAGAAGGAAAAGCAGATGTTATTACAATTGTGATAATGACATATGTTTTGATTTTTATGTTAGTAATATGTTTAGTATTTGATGAAATAATAGGTGCTTTATTATTTGGATTATCTATTATTATTCAAAGTATTGTTAATTCAATACTAATCAGTTATTACAATAAGAACTATAAAAAGTAGATATTCTACTTTTTATTTGTTTTATGGTAAAATATAATTGGTGATAGTAATGAAGAACGAGAATGAAAAAAATGTTGTTGATAAATTCTTAGATAAATATGAAGAAGTTGGTGTTACTAGACCAGATAAGGTAAGAGTATATAAGAAACCTTCAAAGTTTATATGTATTAGAAACTTTATTATTTCTGTTCTTATCTTATTTGTTATGTTATTTGTTTTCGGCTTTCATAAGAGTCTATCATATGTATTATTCTTATTAGCAGATTTATGTATTGCTTTATTTTATGGTATTAATCTATTTACTAAGGATGGTATTGCTTTACCAACTTATGTTAGTAAACCAAAAGATAAAGATGAATAATATTGTTATTTAAGGGGATTTTAGTTATAATTTATAAAGAATAGGTGAGGAATATGAATATTGGTATAGATATCGATGATACAATTACATACTCTTATGAAACTTTATTACCAATAGTTTCTGTTAAGTATGGTATGAGTATGAAAAAGTTATTAGCTCAAAAACCATCTTATAATATGTTACATAATACTTTACCTGACTATGATAAATTTAGATGGGAAAATTTCCGTATAATGGCTAAAATGGCACCTTTAAGAGAAGATGTTGTTGAAATATTAAATCAATTAAAAAAAGATGGTCATAAAATAATCTTTATAACTGCTAGAGGTTATGAAGAGTATCCAGATCCTTATAAATTATCATTAGATTATTTGAAAAGAAATGGTGTTCCTTTTGATAAATTAATTGTTAATGCTAAAGATAAAGCAAAAACATGTTTATTAGAGAACATAGATGTATTTATAGATGATTGTGCTAAACACTGTAAAGCTGTTCAAAGTAAAGGAATTGAAACTATTCAAATGGGTAATGATTTTACTGAAGTTTCTAAGGATTTAAATAGATTAGATACATGGAAAGATATCTATAAAAAAATTAATGAAATGGTAGCATAGAAATAGTTTACTATTTCTTTTTTTTATATGTTATAATCTTATATAGAATAGGTGATTATTATGAACGGTAAATTTTTTAACCAAGGTAATATGAATGACAATAATCAATATGGTAATAATTACGATCCAAATATGAATAATAACCAAATGATGAATAATCAGATGGGACAACCTATGATGAATAATTATAATCAAGGAATGCCTCAACAAGATATGTATGGTAATCAAATGGGACAACCTATGATGAATAATTATAATCAAGGAATGCCTCAACAAGATATGTATAATAATCAAATGGGTCAACCAATGATGGGAAATAATTATAATCAAGGTATGCCACAACAAGATATGTATAATAACCAAATGGGTCAACCTATGATGAACGATTATGGTCAAATGAATAACTATAATCAAGGATATGATAGTTATACGCAAATGGGTAATCAACCTATGATGGATAATAATTATAATCAAGTTAATGCTCAAGAAACATCTAAAGGTGGTAAATTCTTTGGCTTTAATGATAATAATAATCAAGGTATGAATACTCCTCCTATGGATGCTACTCAACAATACAATAATCTTGGTGTATTTAGTCAATTTGATAATAATAATCAAATGAATAATAACCAAATGATGAATAATAGTTATGATCAAGGTTATGATAATTATAACCAAGGATATGATAACTATAATCAAGGCTATGATAATTACAATCAAATGAATAATAATATGGGTATGCCACAACAAGATATGTATAATAACCAAATGAATAATCAACCTATGAATAATAATTTCAATCAAGGTATGTATAATAATCAAATGGGTAACCAACCTATGATGAATAATAATATGGGTATGCAACAACCATTTGGCAATCAAACAAAGAGAAGTAAGATTAGTTTTGATTTTAAAAAGATATTTAATGATCCTAAGAAAATTGGAGTTGTTCTAGGAATAGCAGTTGTTTTAATTATAGTAATAGCAATTGCATTATCTGTTGGTAACACTAAAACTTTAACTTGTACTAAAGAAAACAATTTAGGATCTATAACAGATCAAGAAACATTTATTTTAAAATTTAAGAAAGATAAACCAGTTGAATATAAAGCAACATCTGTAACTACTTTTGAAAGTGAAGACGATGCTAAAAAAGCAGTTGAAGCTATGGAGAAAGAAGTTAAAGAAACACAAAAAGATGCTGGTGTTAAAACATATGATATAAAAAGAAATGGTAAGAAGATAACACTAAGAATGTCATATGATGTAGATAAAGCTTTTAAGGATCAAGAAATAGATTTGAAAAAAGCTAAAGAACAATTAGAAGATTTAGGAGCTACTTGCAAATGATAACTCCTAAGTACTTAAATAAAGGAGATACTATTGGTACTACTGCTTGTAGTTGTGGTGTCTTAGAAAAAATAGATAAGTATGAGAAAAGTAATAAGAATATCAAATCCTTGGGATTTGATATTTTAGAAACTCCAAATGTTAGAACAAGTGGCATAGTAAGTAGTGACCCTACTACTAGAGCCAAAGAATTAGAATCTCTATATAAAGATAGTAATGTTAAAGCAATAGCTATTACTTCAGGTGGAGATTTCTTAATAGATATGTTAGATAAAGTAAATTATGATGTTATAAGAAATAACATTAAATGGTTATGTGGAAGTAGTGATCCTACTAGTTTGTTATATACAGTTACTACTAACTTAGATATAGCTACAATTTATTCACCATGTAATATGAGTGGATTTAGTTCAGATAATTTACATGAATCATATTTAAATTATTTTGAAATATTAAAAGGTAATTTAGTTAAACAAAATAGATATCCTTTCTATGAAAGTGATGATGATATCTTTGATAAAGAGAATAAATGGGTAAATATTAATGGAGATGTTGATGAGACAGGAACATTAATAGGTGGATGTATTGAGTCTTTAAAAGATGTTATTGGTACTAGATTTGATAAAACTAATTCCTTTTTGGAAAAGTATAAAGATACTATATGGTATTTTGATGTATTTAGTATGCAACCAGAAGATTTGTATCGTACTTTAATTCAATTTAAAATGGCTGGTTGGTTTAGATATACAAAAGCAATTATTATTGGAAAAGTAAGATTTCCTAGTTCTTTCTTAAATTTGTCTTATGAAAAGATGATTAAGAAAGCATTACCTAATATGAAAGTAATATATAACTTTGATGTAGGTCATGTTAAACCATCAATGACAATGATAAATGGATTTAAAGTAAGAGTAATAAGTAATGATAATGAAGGTAGTTTAGAATATTTAAAATAAACTATCTTTTTTATTGTATTTATAAATAAAAAGGTATATAATTAAATAGTTCGTATCCGAACTAAAAGAGGTGAGCAGATTGAAGAATTTGGTTACATTAGAAATTAAAAGATTGAATAGTAAAATACATAGAGCTGTTTCTAATAGATGTCGTGAAATGAATATAGATATTACACCTGTACAAGCGAGATTACTTATGTTTATTTCTGAACATGAAGAAGTAAGTGCTACTGATATTTTACAAGAATTAAAATCAATTAATAAATCAACTTTATCGGAGATACTAAATAGTATGGAAAAGAATTCTTTAGTTATTAGAGAGGAATCTTCTATTGATTCAAGAAAGAAGATACTTAAATTAACTAGTAAGTCAAAAGAAATAGTTGATAAAATGCGTAATGATTTTGATAGTATTAATAAAACAGCTTTAGAAGGTATTACTAAAGAAGAATATGCTACTTTTAAAGTTGTATTAGATAAGATAGAAAGGAATATTGAGAAGATATGATAAAACTTTTTAAGAATTTTACTTTTAAAGATTATTTATTGATTTTAATAATTGCTACATTAGTTATTACATCTGTATGGTTAGATTTAAAAATGCCAGAGTATATGAGTGAGATAACTAAATTAGTACAAACAGAAGATAGTACAATGGCAATGATTTTAAATGCCGGTAAATGGATGTTATTATGTGCAATAGGAAGTATGGCTTGTGAAATTAGTTGTGGTTTCTTTTCATCTTTATTAAGTGCAGATTTTTCTAGAACTATAAGAAGAAAAATATTTACAAAAGTAGAAAGTTTTGGAATAGCTGAGATAAAGAAATTTAGTACTAGTAGTTTAATTACTAGAACAACTAATGATGTTACACAAATAGAAATGTTATTAGCTATGGGTTTAAACTTAATTATTAAATCACCTGTTATGGCTATATGGGCATTAACTAAGATATTAGGTAAGAGTAGTGAATTAAGTTTAATTACTGGTTTAGGAGTTGTAATAATTGTATGTACTAATATATTTATTATTAAGACGGTTACTCCTAGATTTGAAAGATTACAAAAGTTAACTGATGATGTTAATGGTGTAACTAGAGAAAATTTAACCGGTATTAGAGTTATTAGAGCATTTAATGCTGAAAAATTCCAAAAGAATCGTTTTGAAAAAGTTAATAATGATTTAACTAATACTCAATTAGCTAACCAAAGAACATTTGCTATTATGGATCCAGTAATGAATATGGTAATGCATTTTCAACAATTAGGAATCTATTGTATAGGTGCTTTACTTATTATGAGTATGGGTATGGTAGATAAGATTAATATGTTTAGTAATATGGTTGTATTTGCTAGTTATGGAATGCAAGTTATTATTTCATTCTTAATGTTAACATTTATTTTTATGATTATACCTAGAGCACAAGTATCTGCTAAACGTATTGCTGAAGTATTAGAAGAAGATATAAGTGTTAAAGATGGTTCATTTGATGGTAATACTGAAGATAAAGGAACAGTTGAGTTTAAGGATGTTAGTTTTAAATATCCAGATGCTGATGAATATATTTTAAAAAATATATCATTTAAGGTTAATAAAGGAGAAACTATTGCTTTTATAGGTTCTACTGGTAGTGGTAAATCTACATTAATAAATTTAGTTCCTAGATTATATGATGCTACTGATGGAGAAGTATTAGTAGATGGAGTTAATGTTAAAGAATATAAATTAGAAGCTTTAAATAATAAGATTGGTTATATTCCTCAAAAAGCAGTTATGTTTACTGGTACTGTAGAAAGTAATGTAAGTTATGGTAGTAATGGTAGAGAGAAAGCTGATTTAGAAAAAGTTAAGAAAGCTATTGATGTAGCTCAAGGAACAGAGTTCGTTACAAAAATGGAAGGAACTTATGAAGCTCATATTGCTAGAGGTGGTACTAATGTGTCTGGTGGACAGAAACAAAGACTATCTATAGCTAGAGCAATAGCTAGAGATCCAGAAATATATATTTTTGATGATTCATTTAGTGCATTAGATTATAAGACTGATGCAACATTAAGAAAAGAATTAAAACAATATACAAAAGATGCTACGAGTATGATAGTTGCTCAAAGAATAGGAACTATTATTCATGCAGATAAGATAGTTGTATTGGATAAAGGTGAATGTGTTGGAATAGGGACTCATAAAGAGTTACTTAAAACATGTGAAGTGTATAAAGAAATTGCCTTATCACAACTTAGTGAGGAGGAATTAAACAATGCCTAGACATGGAGGACCAATGCAAGTTGGTGAAAAATCAAAAGACTTTAAGGGATCAATAATTAGATTATTTAATGCCCTTGGTAAATGGAAAAAATATATGATTATTTCCATAACATTAGCAATGTTAAGTTCAGCTTTAGCTACAGTAGCTCCTAATAAGTTAGCTGATTTAACTAATGTTGTTAGTGATGGTATTAAACCTAATACAGAAAATTTAAAAATAGTTTCTGAAAGTATATATGGTAATTTATTACATAATTATTCAATAAAAGGAGCTTCCTTATCTTGGGGAGAAGAGATAATTGATAGTGGAGAAGTTAAAGAAATAGATGATATTGATTATAAAGAAATAATGGATAAATTTAATTCTTTAAATGAAGATAAGAAGTTAGAATTACTTCCACAAATAGAAATATTAGATACCAAAATAAGTAGTAAAGATCAATTAGAATTTATTAATATAATTAGTTCAATGGATGAATCAATGGTTACTGATGATTTATTAATTAAACTAGATCAAATGCCTAAAAGTATTTATAAGTTAATTGAACCTAAATTAGATACTAAGGAGTTAACTAAGAGAGCTTTAATACTTGGAAGTATTTATGTTATAAGTGCTTTATTTGCTTATACTCAAGCGAGAATAATGGCTTATATATCTAATAGTTTTGCTAAGAAATTACGTACTAATATCAGTGATAAGATTAATACTTTACCACTTAGATATTTTGATAATCATGAAACTGGTGATATATTATCAAGAGTAACAAATGATGTTGATACAATAGCTATGAATACTAATCAAAGTTTAGCTTCTTTGGTATCTAGTACAACAATGTTTATTGGTTCAATTATTATGATGTTTGTTACTAATGCAACTATGGCTATTACAGCAATATTATCTAGTATTTTAGGTTTTATAGTTTCATTTATGTTATTGAAGATAAGTCAAAAGTACTTTGTTCAAAGACAAGAAGAATTAGGCAATATTAATGGTCATATTGAAGAAATTTATTCTGGTCATAATGTAGTTAAAGCATATAATGGGGAAAAGGAAGCTTTAGAAGAATTTGATAGTATTAATGAAAGATTATTTAATTGTAATCGTAAGAGTCAGTTCTTAAGTGGTATTATGCATCCATTTATGAGATTTATAGGTAACTTTGGTTATGTTGCTGTATGTGTAGTTGGTGCTTTACTTGTTATGAATGATAAGACAAGTTTTGGTACTATTGTAGCGTTTATGATATATGTTAGATTATTTACTAATCCTTTATCACAAATTGCTCAAAGTTTAACAGCAATGCAATCAACAGCAGCTGCTGGTGAAAGAGTATTTGAATTTATTGATGAAGCAGAAATGCCTTCACAAGAAAATATTAAAGGTAAGTTATCAAGAAAAGATGCTAAAGGTAATATCGAGTTTAAACATGTTAAATTTGGATATGATGATAATAGAACAATTATTAAAGACTTTAGTGCTACAGTTAAACAAGGTCAAAAAATTGCAATAGTTGGACCTACTGGTGCTGGTAAAACAACTATGGTAAATCTACTTATGAGATTCTATGATATTAATGACGGAGATATTATTATAGATGGAACTTCTATTAAGGATTTAACTAGAGAAAATATTCATGATTTATTTGTTATGGTTTTACAAGATACTTGGTTATTTAATGGAACTATAGAAGAGAATATTAAGTTTAATAAGAAGAATATTTCAGAAGATGAAGTATGGAAAGCTTGTAAGGTAGTAGGAATAGATCACTTTATTAAAACATTACCTGGTGGATTAGAATCAATGGTTGGAGATAATGATGCTATTAGTTCTGGTCAAAAGCAGTTATTAACTATTGCTAGAGGTATGATAGAAGATGCGCCATTCTTAATCTTAGATGAAGCTACTAGTAATGTAGATACTCGTACAGAAGAGTTAGTTCAAAAAGCTATGGATAAGTTAATGGAAGGTAGAACTTCATTTATCATAGCTCATAGATTATCAACTATTAAAAATGCTGATTTGATACTAGTTATGAATGAAGGTAATATAGTTGAACAAGGAACTCATGATGAATTAATGGCTAAAAATGGATTCTATTCAAATCTTTATAATAGTCAATTTGAAAAGACAATGTAAATTGTCTTTTTATATGTTATAATTTATAAAGAATAGAGTGATGTATATGGGTTTATTTAAAAAGAAAGAGACTGAAGAAGTTAAATCTAAATTCATGTTTTATGAGAAAGAAAAAGAGAAGATAGGTAAGAAGAGTATTCTATTTATTATCATTATGGCTTTAATTGGTTTATGTATGATCTTTTCAATTTCAACATATTTAAGATGGAATAGAGATATTGAAAATAGAAAAGAAGTATTACTAATTGAAGAAAATGAAAAACTTGGTTATTACAATGATAAGAATGAATTTGTAGAAGTGAAAACTCTATCTGATTTCTATGGAACTGAAGAAGATGTTGAAATAAGAGAAAATGAAGGTATAGTAGCTTATTGTGGTAAGAAAAAAGTTTCAAGAAGTGATTGTATTTCTATTAATCCTAGTGATAATTTAGAAAATGTGATGAGAAAACCATATACAATTATTAATTTATTAGTAATTATTGAGTTATTATTGTTATTTGAATTATTAATATCATTACCAACAGTTAAACCGATTGTTGTTAAGATATGTGGTATTGTTATTATTCTATATGGTGTTTTCTTAGTAGGTTATCAAATATTTAATATTACTAGTTATTATTATTTTGTTAACAATAATAAGAATGTTGTTGAAGGTACAATAGTAAGAGAGATAAGAGATAGTGAAATTAATAATAAGAGATTACCTATTATTAAATATACTGTTGAAGATAAGGATTATACTTATTATAGTTTAGTAAAAACTGATAAGAAAATAGGTGATACTATTACTTTGTATTATGGTAAGAAAGACTATAGTAAAGTAACAGAGAAGAAGAATCCATTTAAGATATTAGATATTTTAATAAGCTTTGTTGTTATAGCTATTGGTATTATGTTTATTAAGGTTTTACCTAATAAAATTAATATAAAAAAAGAAGAACCAAAAGAAAGTAAGGAAAGTGAAGAAAAAGCTTAATTACTTTCTTTTTTTATGGTATACTTTATATTAGGATAGTGGGTTGGTGTCATGAAAAAAATATTTGGATTTTTAGTGGCTATAATTTTTATATTTATTTTATCCCCTTTTAAAGTAGTACTAGCTGAAGAAATGAGCTTTAGTTCTAAAGAATTAGGTTATATCAAGGATATTAAGATTGACCAATTAGAGGTTAAGAAAATCCGTTGTACTAAGTATATTAATTTAAAAGGAAGTGGCAAACCAGGTTTGGCTTTTGATGCTGCTGTAGTAAATGGATATGCAAGAAATGTTGATTTTAATATCAAACTTGTTTTATATGATAAAAACGATGATGTTGTAGATGAATTAACTAAAGAAATTGAATTAGTTTCTTTATCAAATGGCATATATGAAGAATATGTTTATTCTACTGATGAATATAGTGTTGATAGAATAGCTTATTATGAAATGGTTATAGATGTTGAAACTAATATTAGTGTTGAGAGATCTTCAAAGAATTATTATATTGATGAATATTATTTAAAAGTAGATGTTAATGAAGACAATACTTATAAAGTTAATAATACTTTTAGAGCAATATTTAAAGATAAAAGAACTAGTGTTGTTAATTATGGTATTCCAAAGAGAAGTCAATTTGTAAGATTTGATGGTGGAAGAGTTAATAAGAGAGCTGTAATATATGATATTTCTATTCCTGACTATTATGATTTAAAGACAGAAAAGGGAATTAGAGTATTATCTATTGGTAAGAGTGATCTTAATAATGAAACTAAGTATTATGATGTTACTTATTATTACAATGTAGGTAAAGATACGAGAAAAGGTAATGATGAATTTGTTTTATATTTAATAAATGATTTTGATGTTAAAGTAGATGGTATTAATTTTGAAATTAATATGCCTAAAGATTTTAAATATGAAGATATTCATTTTATAGATCAAGATGGTATTGAACTAGAATCAATTGCTTGTGATAAGAAAGATAATACAATTAAGGGTAAAATTACAGGAACTATTGAACCTGGTAGTACTTATGCTATTTATGTATTACTTCCAGAAGGATATTTTAAAGATACAAAAAGTACTATTAGTCCTTATACAATATGGAGTGCATTCTTATCTATAACATTCTTAATATTTACTATTGTATTATGGTATGCTTATAAGAAACGTAATGAGAAGACAGAATTTAATGAGTTCTATTTCAATAAAGATTTAAATAGTTTAGAAGTAGGATATTTATATAACGGTAGTGTTAAAGATAATGATATTGCTACATTATTATTCTATTTAGCTAATAAAGGCTATATTAAGATTAAAAAAGAAGGTAAGAGTTATAAAATAATTAAGCTAAAAGAATATGAAGAAAATGATCGTTTAGAGAAAAACTTCATGAAGGAATTATTTTATGATGATAAAGAGATATATAGAAAAGATTTGTCTTCTAACTTAGGTGATTTAAATAAGATTATTACTCAAAATTTAAATGAAGATAAGAGAAGAAAAAAAGTATATTTAATGCCAGTATTAAATTATAAGTTAATATTTTATATGATGGCTGCTGTTATCTTTGTTGTTAATACTATTAATATTATTATTGATTATCAACCTAATGTAATTTGGGCTAATGTATTATTTGGTGGTATTGGATTTATCTTGCTATTTTTAGGTATGTATGGAACAAAGAAAAAAATTGAGAAAGTATTATTTACTTTAGTAAGTTTAATCTTTATTGTAGTTCCAATAGTACTAACTTCTTATAAAGCATTTGTTATAGATACTTTTAATCTATTTATATATGTTATTGGTATTATTTGTATGATACTAATTACAATCATTGTTAGTTTAATGAGTAATAGAACTAGATATGGTAGAACAATGTATAGAAAGATTAATGGATATAAATCATTCTTAGTAAATGTTAGTGAAGAAGAGATTTTAAATGAATTAAAGAATAACAAAAATTTATTCTATGATATCTTACCATATACATTTGTATTAGGTATATCAGATAAATGGTATGATAAGTTTAAAGATATTACTGATAAAGCTCCAAGTTGGTTTGCAACAGATAAGTTTGATTTAAAGAGCTTTCATAAAGATATAAAAGATATTTATTCTGATGTATTTATTGGATTAAAGAGTACTAAAAACGAGGTGAAATAATGAATAAAGAGGCAAAATATAGAGTTGGCGATGAGATTAAAATTGTATCAACTGGTGAAATAGGAAATATTACAAAAGTAGCAGCAGTTTTAGGTGATGGTTATAATTTATATATCGTAGCTGTAAATGGTAAGGAAAAGATGTATTCTGAATCTAATCTAGATTTAGTTAGAGAAAAGAATCCAATAACAGATTTAGATGTTACTGATGTATCTGTTGATTTAGGATTAGATACTATAGTTAAAGAAATTATTAGTACTTTAAATCTTAGAGAAATAGATAATAGTTTAGATTCAGTAAGAAATGCATGTGTATTACAATCATATTTAGCTATTAATAAAGATTATGAAAAAGAATGGGATTCTATTGGTAGAAGTGTTCAAAAGAATAGTATATTCCATGGTATAGTAAATGGTAATTTAGATAATATATCAACAGCTTTAGTTTTCAATTATATTTTAAAGAGATTAAATATGGATGTTAAATGTATAGCATGTAATGATGAAGAAGGTAATTATTATTTAACTAATATTGTTAATATAGATGATTATTACTATTATTTTGATCCTTATCTAGAAAAGAATGTATATGAAGAGAGATTAAAAAATAATCCTAATGAAATATTCCAATTAAGCTGTGCAGCTGTTGGTAGTAAAGAATATTGTAGATTTTTTAAACCACTAGCAGTATTAGATTTAGATAAAGTTATGGATAGTACAGCATTACCTAATAATATATCTGATGATTCTCTTGATTTGGGCATTATAGATAGGTTATTTGGTGATTACTATGAAGGATAAGGTAATTAATAGATTATTTGGTAAACAACTTATTACAGCCATGAATGAAATGGTGAAGCAATTATATGCAATGAATGCTGATACTGATGAGATAGTAAAAGAATTGAAATATATTAATGAATCAGTAAGAGTTGGTTTATATTTAATTGCTTTGGAAAAGAATTATGATAATTTAGCTTTTCGTATTAATAAAGCTAATGGCATAATTAATCAAGAACGTAAAGAGAAGTTTATTGAAGCATATAAAGCTAAAAAGGTAGATAAGTTTATTGCTACTTTAGGTAAAGCAGATAAGATATCTTTGATGAGTGATTTAGGTGTAGATGTAGAAGTCTCTGAAAGAGTTAAGTTACCAAAGGAAAAAAGAGAGTATTATAAGATACTTAGTAATTCTATTATGTTAGATCAAGAAGAAGATAAACGTGATGGAATAGATCAATTTATTAAACATAAAAAGGACTAGTAGTAGTTCTTTTTTATTTATAATTATAAATATAGTGTATATGTAGAAAATGTTAAGTCTTTAAGAAATAAATAATATGATATAATTATGTTAGTATAGGAGGTGGAAGTCTTGGAGAAGAAAAGAGATATTGGTATTGCTTTAATGCTCTTATTATTAATTGGTGGAGCATTAATTGGATATTTTGTTTTAAATGGTAACTTTGATAAAGTCCAAGATTTGCAAACTCAAAAAGATATTAATATTAATCGTAATGAAAAGTTAGAATATTATGTCGGTTATTGGTATGAAAGCCAAGAAAAGGCTGGCTTAAATAGTATAGTAATTACTAATTTAGAAGGTAGTACTTTTAAGATGGATTTAAACTTCTTTGGTATAAAAGAATTTAAGAATCTAACTTGTAGAATAGATAAAGATGAATGTGAGATTTCTTTTGAAGAAGATACTAGTTCTTTAAAAGCTAAAATAACTTTATTTGATAATCAAATATTATTAAAGATTACAGAATCAACTTATGAACATATTGATTTAGATGCATTATATAAGTTCAATTACTTTTTAACAGAGGAATATGTTCCTAGTTCAGAAACCATTGAAAAATATACAGGAGAAACAATAGATCAGAAATATATAGGTACATGGTATTTATCTTATTTATCTGATTATAGTAAGAATAAATTCGTTGTATCAGGATTTGATGGTACCAATGTTAATATGTATTTAACTTTAAATGGTATAGCTTTTAAAAGTGCTACTGCTACTTTTGAAGAAGGTAAAGGAACAGTAGAGTTTATATCTCGTGAAACAGAGCAAAAGGTTAAGGCAGAAATTACTTTAAGTGATACTGTTAATATTGAAGTAAAGGAATCAGAAATATCTGAGATAGAAGTAAAATCATATGAATTTAAAGTTAAACCAAAATCTGTATCATACGATTACTATATTGCTAGATGGTATATGAGCGAAGATAAAGATGATGAAAATTATTTAGAGATTAAGTATGATGAAAAAGGTAAGATAATATTTGATTTAATGATTAAAAGAAGAGCACAAATTAAGAATGTTTCACCTAATATTACAAAGAATATTGGTACATTTGAATGTAAAAGTCCTAGTGATGAAAGATATTTAAAAGGATATATTACATTTGATGATGATAGAATATATATTTATTTCTATGATTCTACTGTTGAAAGTATAAAGAATGGTTCAACATTTGAATATGTATATAAAGGAGTTGAGTGATAGTGGCAGTAATTAGTCCGGTTTATTTATATTATGGAATTAAAGTAAATATATCTGATTTTGATAAGTTAGCTTTAGGTGATAAACCATTAGTATCTTTAGATAAAAAAGATAATATGGTTCATTTAACTTCTAATCCTTATATAGCAAGAGATAATTCTAATAACGGAGTAGAGGAAGGAAATATATTAGAAAAAATAGAAACCTATAAAATAGCTGGCGTTACTAAGAATGTTCATTTACCAATGATTGGTGTTACTTATGATATTGAAACATCAGGATTACCTTTACAAGGACCTATACAAAAAGATAGTCCTAATGATTTAGAAAATACTGAATGGTTAATAGAAAGTATTCCTGTAGATAATTATAATGTAGCTAGTGTTATTATTGGAGCAGATACATTGCATTATCCAGTAGTAATTTCTTTTAAAGAAGTAAATGAAATAAAGAAACTAGTTAGAAAAGAAATAGAAAAAAGAGAAAGACATTTAAATGATTTTATAAGTGAAATTGATAAATTACCTCAAAGAAAAAGAGATGATTTAACAGAGGATTATATTAATATGTTTAGAACATTAGTAGGTGAAGATGGAGCTAAATATATTAGTGCTAATGATTATAAGGTAAATTCTGTAGATACTGCTTTAAAGTATTTAATGTCTATATATTATGCTAATAATACTCAAAGATTAGACTTTAATAATTTATTAGCTATAGAAGATTTTAGAAAGAAATTATCTGGTAATAATGAAATACAAGATTTATTAAATCTAATGTATATGGAAATACTATCTTTAGAAAATAAAAAGGATAGTATGGTAGAAGTTACAGATATTACTGGTAAGAAGAAAAATACTGATAAGATAGAGATTACTATTAATGGTCGTAAATATATGATGTCTAAAGTAATACTAAAATTATTAGAAGATATTAATGCTGGATTAGAAGATAATCCTACTGATAAGAAATTATTAAATCGTAAAGAAGAATTGGAAAAACAATTAGATTTAATAAGTTATGAAGAGAAAAAGTAAGAATAATGTGTTATAATACCTGCCGAGGAGGGATACTATGCGTTACAACGTTGTTAAAGGAGCTAATAAAATATTAGATAATAGTACTGCTTTAATTAGTAATCCTAGTACGTATAAAAATAGATGGAGAGAAGTATTTGGTAATAATAATCCAATATGTTTAGAGTTAGGGATGGGAAGAGGTAGTTTTATTATTCAAATGGCTATTGAACATCCTAATATTAATTATATCGGTTTAGAATTAGATAGTTCACAAACAGCTACTGCTGTTAAGTATTTAGGTGGACGTAAGTTACCTAATCTTCGTTTTATAAATGCTAATGCTAATGAGATAGTTAATTTCTTTGGTAAAGAAATAGATACTATTTATTTAACATTCTCTGAACCATGGCCAAAAAAACATGATGAGAATAAGAGATTCACACATATTAGTTATTTAAAAATGTATGATCGTATTTTTAAGAAGAATAAACATATTATTTTAAAGACAGATAATAAGATATTATTTGCATCTGCTTTAGAAAGTTTAAGTGATTATTGGTATGTCTTTAAGTGTGTAAGTTTAGATTTACATAATGATGAAAGAAAGATATATAATGTAATGACAGACTTTGAGAAACAGTATTTTAAAGAGAAGAGACCTATATTTTATTTAGATGCAATATTTGAAGGATAAAAGATGACTTGTTCATCTTTTTTTCTTGTGTTAAGATACATCTTGAGGTGAAATATATGTCTAAAATATCTAACGTTATTATGATGTTACAATATTTAAGTAATGGTAGAAAATATAGTATTAAAGAACTATCAGAAAAATTAGAAGTTACACCTCGTATGATAAGAGTATATAAAGAAGAGTTAGAAAAAGCTGGTATTTATATAGATAGTATTATGGGACCTTATGGTGGTTATGTACTAAATCAAGAGATAAAGATTAATAAAGATAAGAATACTAATATTGTTTTATCTCCAGAAGATCAAAATAAATATAATATTTTAACAAGAGCTATTAAAGAAAAGAGAAAGGTTAAGTTATTATATACTTCTAAGTCTCATGGGGATAATTACAGAGTTATTGATCCAGCAGAAATGTATATTTATAAAGATGGTTGGTATTGTGTAGCTTATTGTGAATTAAGAGAAGATATGAGACAGTTTGGTCTTAAGGATATTAAAGAAATTGAATTATTAGATGAATATTTTTAAGTAGACGAAATATTACCTATATGAGTGGTACCATTTCCTTAGGGAGATGGTATTTTTATGAAGAAGAATATTGTTTATGTTACATGTAATAAGGGGAAGTATTATGCAGTAAGAGACCATTTTAAAGAACATGGTATTGAAATAGATTATGCATCTATAGATATTGATGAATTAGATATTAATGATATATCTAAAATATCTCTAGATAAAGCAAGGAAAGCTTATGCAATAATAGGAAAACCATTATTTGTAGCAGATTCTGGTTTTTATATAGATGATTATCCTAATAATCCAGGATACCCAGGTGCATTTGTTAAAAGAAGTGGTATCTCTACAAATGTTGAAATGTTATTAGATGTAATGAAGGATAGAAAAAGAAGTTGTCGTTTTATAGATTGTTTAACGTATTTTGATGGAACTACTATTAAACAGTTTTATGGTATTAGTGAAGGAGAGTTATCTACTACTGTAAGGGGTGGAGACTTAGTAAATGCTAAATCTAATTTATGGAAAGTATTTATACCAGTAAATGAAAGTAAAACATTAGCAGAGATGTCTGATTATGAAAGAAATCATCGAAAAGATAATCATACTTCAGCTACTGAGGAATTTATTAAATGGTTAAATCCAGAAGTAACAATGGAAGAAAATTTTAGTCTTTTAACTAAGAGAGTAATTGATTCTTTAGATAGAAGTGATTTAGCAAGTATAAGAGATATACTAAGTAAGATTAAGGGAGCTACTATTTTAACTGGTAGTGGTGGAAGTAGTGTTGTTAGTTTGTTTGGTAGTAAGGTATTAGAAGAAAAGAATGGTATTATTACTACATCTTTGTCACCAAGAGATATGTTGTATAAGAATATAAGTGGTTATCGTAATGTAATATCTTGTAGTTATAGTGGTAGTAACTATGGAGTTGAAACAACATTTAAGAATGATTTAAATAAGTATTTATTAAGTACTGGTACGATAGAAGGAGTAAATAATTTAACTTATGTTATGGATAAGGAAAGAAGTTTTATTTCTTTAGCAGCTACTTTAACACCTATGGCAATATTATTATCATATTATTTAGATGGTAATAATGAAGTAATTAAGGATGTTTTAAATAGTAGTTTAGATATAAGTGTTAGAACAGCTAGTACTTATGAAGTTATGAGTGGATATGAAAGTAGTGTAGCTGCTAAGTATTTAGAAAGTACTTTAACAGAGAGTGGATTAGGTAATTGTGTCGTTCATGATAAATATGATTATTGTCATGGTAGAAGTACTGTAGGTTATCATAAAGATAATGAGATGATTTATTTTAATGGAGATACAGAATTAGATAGAACTTTTTTAAGGCTATTAGAAGAAAGTAAGAGAAGAGTTAGTGTAATTGATAAGAAATATGATAATCATATCGTAAATGACTTCTATTACACTTATATGAGTATGTTATTAACACATCAATTAGCTCTGAAAGAACATAAAAGTTTATCAAAAGTAGATTATGATCCAACTATAGTTAAAAAAGTATATAGATATAACGGAAATATGTAATAAATAAAGGCTTTAAAGCCTTTTTTTATGTTATAATTAGTAAGGTGATTATGATGGAGATAGTATCATCATTATTAAAAATGTTAGGTGGTCTAGCATTACTAATATATGGTATGAAGATGCTAAGTTCTAATTTAAAGAAATTAACCGGTGGTAAGTTAGAGCAAATATTAGTTAATGCAACTAATAATCCTGTTAAAGGATTGATAGTAGGATTCTTAATAACTGTTATGACACAAAGTAGTGCAACAACTACTGTTTTAGTTGTTGGTTTAGTTAATTCAGAAATACTAACATTAAAAAATGCTATTCCTATCATAATGGGAGCTAATATAGGAACAACTGTTAATTCACAAATATTAAGATTAACATCTATAAATGGTAGTAGTTGGTTAGGTTTATTATCACCAGCTAGTTTTGCCCCAGTATTATTAATTGTTAGTTTATTAATTCATCAAAAAGCAAAGAAGAAAAAAACAAGAGATATTGCTTCAATGATAATGGGGCTAGGTATTTTATTTACAGGTATGGTAACTATGGTAAGTATGGCTAGTTCATTTAAAGATTTACCAATACTTACAACAATATTACAAGATTTAAGTAATCCATTTTTAGGAGTACTAGCAGGTGCTTTAGTTACAGCTATTGTTCAAAGTAGTTCTGCTACTGTTGGTATTTTACAAGCTTTATCTACAACAGGTAAAATAAGATATGCGACAACTATACCAATTATTTTAGGTCAAAATATTGGTACATGTTTTACTTCAATACTAGCAAGTTTAAGTGGATCTAGTAATGCTAAGAGAGTTGCAATGGTTCATTTATACTTTAATTTAATAGGTACAATTCTATTCTTAGCAGGTATTTATGGATATCAACATTTTGTAGGATTCTCATTTTGGAATAGTGTAGTTGATATGGGTGGTATAGCTAATTTCCATATGATATTTAATGTTGTATCAACTATTATATTATTTCCTTTCATGGGTTTAATTGAAAAATTAACAATGATAACTATTAGGGATAAGAATGTTAAAGATGAATTAGATGAATCTTTAATGGTTTTAAATAAGTTAGACGATAGAGTATCAACAATGCCTAGAATAGCTATTGATAACTCTAAAGATGTAGTTATGAAAATGGGCGAGTTATCAGCAAGTAATTTTGATAGAAGTATGAAGTTACTTAAGAGCTATAGCGAAGATGAATTATTAAAAGTAGAGAAATGTGAAAATAATATTGATAAGATGGAAGAAGTAGTTACAAGATATCTTGTTAATTTAGAAAACTTAGATTTATCAGAAAGAGAAAATAAGAAGATTACTTATTTACTTCGTATTGAAGCTGAATATGAAAAAATAGGTGATTATGCTTTTAGATTATCGAAGAAATTTGAAAACATTAATGATAATGAGATTACTTTTAGTAAGAGTGCTTTAAAAGAATTAGATACGATGTATGCAATTACTAAGACAGCTATAAAGAAAACAATGAGTGTTTTTGATGTTAAGAAGAATAGTGTAAGTGTCGAAGTAGAAGCTTTAAGAGATTTTGCAGAAGTTAAAAAAGAAAAATTTAAGAGTGCTCATATTAGAAGACTAAAGAAAGGTAAATGTAGTGTTGAAAGTGGTTTATCTTTCTTAGAAATACTTAATTGTTGTGAAAGTATTATTAATCATTGTTTAAATATTAGTATCTCTTTAAGTAACTATGCTGTTAATAAAAATATAGTTACTAAACATGATTATCGAAATATGATGTATAATAAGTATAGTGATGAAATAGAAAAATATATTAAAAAGTATGAAAAAGAGTTTAATTAGGAGGTTAATATGGAAGGAAAACTTACTATTAGGAAATGGTTATATGCCTTTTCAATTATTTTACTAGCAATAATATTTGCTAATTTAGGAGCTACTACAAGTTTTATTAATACTATTATTTCAGCTCTTATGCCATTTATTATTGGTGTTATTATTGCTTATGTTTTATATTTACCAGAAAGAAAAATAGAGAAGAGATTAGGTAAATGTAAAAAAGATGGCTTTGTTAATAAACATAAGAGAACATTAGCTATTATTATTGTATATGTAGTTGTAGGTATTGTTTTATATGCATTTATTAATGTAATAAGTCCGATTATTTCAAATAGTGTTGGTGAGTTTGTTAAGAATGTTCCTGACTATTATAAAACAATTGAAGAAAGTGAAGTATTAGATAACGAAATAGGAGAATATATCTTAGATCAATTAAATAAAGTTGATTTAGTTTCATTATTTGATTTTGACACAGTTATTAAATATGTTAAGAGTACAATAGGTATTGCTAAAGAAGTATTTAACATTTTTGTATCAATTATCGTATCTATTTATTTATTAGCTGGTAGAAAAGAAATATTAGCTTTCTGGAATAAGCAAGCTAAAGCTAATTTAAGTAAAGAAAGATATTTAAAGGTATGTAAGTATACTAAAGAAGTAAATACAGTATTAGCTAATTACTTATCTGGTCAAATATTAGATAGTATTTTAGTTGGTATCTTAGCTACTATTGTATTATCAGTATTACATGTTAAATATGCTGTATTATTAGGAATTATTATTGGATTCTCAAATTTAATACCATTCTTTGGTGCAATATTTGGTATTGGATTTGCTTTAATAATCATTGCTTTAACAGGTGGTATAAAGGTATTATTAATAGCTGGTATTTCAATATTAGTATTACAACAATTAGATGCTAATATTATTAATCCAAAAATTACTAGTACACAAGTTGATGTTAGTCCACTTTTAACAATTGTATCTATTACAATAGGTGGAGCAGTCTTTGGTGTACTGGGTATGTTCTTGGCAGTTCCAGTGGTAGCAATAGTAAAGATGATTATGGAAGATGTTGCTAATGATAAATTAAAAGAGAAAGCGTAGAAATAATTGCTTTTCTCTTTTTTTATGGTATAATAAAGCCACTTTAAGGGGTGTTTTTATGTCAAAGAAAGCCAAGATTATAATCGGAGAAGTAATCTTTTTAGTATTAGTTGTTGTTATAGGAGTTTTATTAGGTTTAAGAAGTAAACCATATAAGTTTGATCTTGATAATGATAATAGTTTTATTGAACAAGCTACAGAAATAGAAATCTATAATGCTAATAGTGCTAAAAAGTATAGAGAAGTTACTAAAACTATAGAAGTTGAATGGGCAGGAGCTAATAATTCTTCTGAATCTAGTGTTAAAAAAGATAAAATAGTTGTATCTGTTAAAGATGATAGTGGTAAAGAATATTATTTAACAGAAGGTAATTATGTATATACTAAGAGTAAAAATAAATTTACTTTATTAAAGAGTAAAGTAAGTAGACTTGGTTTATATGAAGGTAAAGCTATAGTTGAAGTAAGTGATAAAGTTTATTATATTGAAGTTAAGAATGGTAAATATGTTATTGATAATGAATTACAATTAGAAGTAACTGAAAAAGTTGAAGAAGTAGAAGAACTTGTGTTACCACAAGAAGCTTCATTAAATAAAAATATTAAAAATAAATTAGTATTCAATGATAAAAAAGAAGTATCATTTGAAAATGGTGATGAATTAAAAGAGAAAGATACTGATAAGAATATTACTGTATTATATGCTTTATATGTTGCTAATGGTAAAGAATCTAGATTTTATATTATAGCTGATAGTATGAAGTTATTTGTTATATCAGATAATAGATTAGAATTAGAATCAGTTACTAAAGTTTCTAGCGTATTAGTAAATGCTAAAGGTGTTGAAGTTGATACAGAAGATGGTAAATTAGTATTCGAAAAAAAATAGAGGTTAACCTCTATTTTTTTAATGAATGAAATAATTTTCTCCATAAACCAGTACCTGAATAATTTAAGATACCTTCTTTATATATTTTTAAACCATAGTTATAAACGATGAATGAGAAGATTATTTGAATTATTACAGATATGATTAAAGATATTATTGATATTTGACCTAACATATACAATGAAGGAGATAGTAAGAAACTTATTAAAGGAATGAATGACATTATTTTTATAAATGTTGATCCTTCAAAGATAACGGCCATTATTGATAGGTAGAAACCTAAAGATATTATTAACATTAATGGTGTTTGTAATTGTTGGAAGTCATCAATACTTGTTGTAATAGATGCTAAGACACCAGCTATAATAGAATATGTTATAAGTGTGAAGATAAAGAACACTATTAATAAAGGTATTATCTTTATTATTGGTGCTAATACTTCAGGAGTAATAATATCTCGAACTGCTTCCATTAATACAGAAGCTGTACCGGTTTGAACACTTGGGAATAAACCTTTAACGAAATTAGCTATTAAGAAATAAATAACTATTAAGGATATTTGAATAACAGTAAATGTAGTACATGATACTATCTTTGATATTAAATGATCTTTTGGTTGAACATTGGAAATAATTATTTCCATACTCTTATTAGTTTTTTCTTCGTTTATTTCAGCTCCAATCATTTGAACTAAAGTTACAATTAGGAAGAAGAATGGAAGGATGAATGTTACGACAATAATACCACCCATAACACTTTTTTCAGTTTGTTTTTTAGCTTCTTCTTTTATTTCTTCAGGAGCTTTAGTACCTGGTTTATTAGTATTTATAATATTAGATTTTAAATCAACTGCTTGATTAATATAATTTAATTCAGCTTGATCAACACTAGAATTATCTAAAGCTATTTTATATCTAACTTTATTTAATGAACTTTGAAAAACGCTATTAATTAATGGAGATATTTCTTTAGTACTATATAATTCAGCACGCATGTAGTTTTCACTATCATAAATAATGTTTAAAACAATAATATTTTCTTTATTAAGTGCTTCTTGTTTTAATTGTTCTATGGTATAAGTACTTTTATTTTCCATTTTGTAATTATCTTTAAAATATAAGTTATTATTAGTAAATTCTTTATTAAAATCATCATATATTTTTACTTCATCACGAACATAGATAGTATACTTTTCTTCAAAGTTACCACCAAATAAAGAAATAATAGAATTAATATTTAAAGTAAGCATTATCATTATGAAGATAAATATATTAGTGCCAAAGAACCATTTTGATTTTAATTTCTTTTTTAAACTTTCTTTTATTAAAAAATTACGCTTATTCAAGGATTTCACCTACCTTCGATACAAATATTTCATTTAGAGTAGGATCTTCTACAAGAAATCTTGTAATGTTCTTTTCATTTTTGATTGCATTAAAGACTTTTTCAATTATTTCTTTAGATGCTATTTTGATGATATATTCTTCAGGTGTTTTTTCTATTTTTTCAACACCATCTAACTTTTTAATCTTGGCAATATCGATATCACCAACAATGTGAATAAATTTCTTTTGATAATCATCTTTGATTTGTTTTAGTGATCCTTGAAGAATAGCTTTTCCTTTAACAAGAATCAATAGTTTTTCACAGAACATTTCAACATGTTCCATACGGTGAGATGAGAAGATTACCATTGTACCTTTTTTACTTATTTCTTTGATAGCTTCCATCATTAATGAGACATTGAATGGATCTAGAGCACTAAAAGGTTCATCGAGAATAAGTAATTTTGGTTCGTGAATTACAGCAGCAATAAATTGAATCTTTTGTTGATTACCTTTGGATAATTCTTTAATTACGCTGTTTTTATATTCTTCAATATTAAATCTTTTAAGCCAGTAATCTAATCTTTCAAGAATAGTTTTTTTATCTACATTCTTTAATTGTCCATAATATAGTAGTTGTTCTTTAACAGTCATCTTTTGGAATAAACTTCTTTCTTCGGTTAAGAAACCAATTGTGTCTGTTATGTCATAATCTATTTTATGGTTATTAAGAGTTATTTCACCATCGTCTGGTTCTAGCAATCCAACTATCATTCTGAAGGTTGTTGTTTTACCAGCGCCATTAACACCTAGAAGACCAAATATTTCTCCTTCTTTGACTTCAAAGGAAAGATTGTCTACGGCTTTTAGAGTACCATATGTTTTTGTAATATTTTTTACGGTTAACATCTTATCACCTCTACATTAAATTATAACATAGTTATGATATAATTGAGGAGTAGGGAATGATTATATGAAAGTTAAAAATAATTATAATGAATGTTTAACAAATTTAGCATGCTCAATTAGAAAGTATTTTGGTTTAGAGTATAAACATAATACTTTATCTTATATTGATGAAATATTAGAAAAGAAACAACCAAGGAATGTTATTCTATTTTTATTTGATGGTATGGGATCTAATATATTAGATAGAAATTTAGATAAAGATGCTTTCTTTATTAAGAATAGATATAAGAAAATAACAACAGTTTTTCCAGCTACTACAACAGCTGCTACAACTGCTATTAGAACAGGATTAAATCCTTGTGAACACGGTTGGATTGGTTGGAATGTTTATTTGGAACCTATTGATAAAATAATTACTTTATATATGAATAGAGAAAAAGGTAAAGAAGAAACTTATAGAGAATATTTTACTGTTAAAGATCAATTAGTAAATGATACTATTGCTGATGAAATAAATAGAAAAGGTGAATATAAAGGTTTAGAGTTATTTCCTTTTAAAGCAGGTAATGCTAAAGTATATCGTGATTTAGATGAAATGTATACGATGATTAATTATGCTTTAAAAGAAGATGGCAAACACTTTATTTATGCTTATAATGATGAACCTGATCATACAATGCATGACTTTGGACCAGATTCAGAAGAAGCTAAAAGATTAATTGAAACTAGAAATAGAAAAACAGAAGAATTCTGTAAAAACTTAGAAGATACTTTAGTTATAGTAGTTGCTGATCATGGTCATATTAAAGTAGATCATATTTTCTTAAAAGATTATCCAGAAATAATGGAAATGATGGAAAGAACAACGTCTATAGAACAAAGAGCTGCTTCATTTAAAATAAAAGAAGAGTATATGGAAGAATTTCCGGTATTATTTAATAAGCTATTTGGTAAATCATTTACTCTATATACCAAGAAAGATGTAATGGAAAGTAAACTATTTGGTGATGGTGAACCAAATAAATTATTTGAACCAGCGCTTGGTGATTTTATAGCTATTGCAGAAAATGATAATAAATGCTTAGTAACTGATGGAGATGAGGTATTAGTATCACAACATGCTGGTTATACAGATGATGAAGTTTATATACCTTTAATTATTGTAGATAAATGTTTACATAATAAATAAATATTTATTGAAAGTAGTTTTATATCAATGATATAATAATTACGGTGGTTAAAATGAGAAATGATTCCACAGAAAATAAATTACTAGAAATAAGAGCTGGTTTAACAACTAGATGATTTTGTATACAAAGGAACAATTCTATATTGCTTCCTTTTATTTTTGGTAATTAAAAGAAGGAGAGTAGAAAATGAGAGATTTAGGAACAGTAGTAAGAGGAGTTAGAACACCAATTATTAAAGAGGGCGATGACTTAGAGAGTATCGTAGTTGAATCTGTATTAAATGCATCAAAAAATAATGGATTTGAATTCCATGATAGAGATGTTATTGCTATTACAGAAGCAGTTGTAGGTATTTCAGAAGGTAACTATGTTACAGTAGATCAAGTTACTCAAGATATTAAAAATAAGTTCAATAACCCTGAAGAATTAGGTATTGTATTCCCAATATTAAGTAGAAATAGATTTTCAATTATTTTGAAAGCTATTGCTAGAAGTACAAAGAAATTATATGTACTATTATCATTCCCAAGTGATGAAGTAGGTAATGGTATATTAGATGAGGAAAAACTAGAAAATAGTAAATATAATTTAGGTAGTGTTATTACTGAAGAAGAGTATATGGAAACATTTGGTGATTGGTTACATCCATTTACTGGTATTAATATGATTAAGTTTTATAAAGAATTAATTGAAGCTGAGGGATGTGAAGCTGTATTCGTATTATCTAATTCAGTAACAGATATTTTAAAATATACAAATAATGTATTAAGTTGTGATATTCATACTAGATATAAAACTAAGAAGGCTTTAGAAGCTAAAGGTGCTAAAGTATTTGGTTTATATGAAATTATGAATGCTCCAGTAGATGGTTCTGGTTATAATGAAAAATATGGTATGTTAGGTTCTAATAAATCTACAGAAGAGAGATTAAAATTATTTCCAAGAACTGGTCAAAAATTAGTTGAAGGAATTCAAAGAAGATTAAAAGAAGCTACTGGTAAAACTATAGAAGTTATGGTTTATGGAGATGGGGCATTTAAAGATCCAGTTGGTAAGATTTGGGAATTAGCAGACCCTGTTGTTTCTCCTGCTTATACTAGTGGACTTGAAGGAACTCCAAATGAAATAAAATTAAAATTCGTTTCTGATAATAAATTCCCTGATTTACATGGTGATGAATTAAAGAAAGCTATTCAAGAAGAAATTAGAAATAAAGCTAAAGACTTGAAAGGTCAAATGATTACTCAAGGTACTACTCCAAGAAGATTAACAGATTTAATTGGATCATTATGTGATTTAACTAGTGGTAGTGGTGATAAAGGTACTCCAGTAGTATTCATTCAAGGATATTTTGATAATCTAGCAGATGAATAAAAAAAGACTTTTAAGTCTTTTTTTTATGTTATAATAATCATAGGATAATAGGAGGCTTTTATGAAGAAACAAAAGATAGTTGCTTGTTCAGCAATTTTATTATTATTCTTTGGTATAGGATTAGGTTATTCATTAAATAAAAATGCTAATTCTGATACACCAAAGTCAAATGAAAATCGCAAAGTTCAAAATATTGAAGAAAGAGAATATGAGGATGAAAAGATATATATTATAACTGGTGATTACGATGGTGAGTATCAATTAGAATATGTTAATCTTCTTTCGGCAGAAGCTGCTCCAAATGAAACTGGTTATCGTTGGTCTCGTTCTTTAGTTAGTGATTTTAATACTACTGATTGTTATTCTTATGAAGATTATAAAGATTATATGGAAGAGTATGGTTTAAAGCCAAAGTATTCTGATAAAGATAAATATTACTTTATAATAGCGCAAGCTAACGAAGGTTCAGCTAATGTTGAAGTTAGATTAGCAGATGTTTTAGTAAAAAAGAAAAAAATAGATGTATTTATGTATGAAAAATTTAGTGGATATACTGCTGATATAGCTGGATATGTATTAGTAATACCATTAAGTAAAGAAGTTAATGATTATAGTATTACTACTACATATACTAAAGAAGAATATAAGAATTTAAAGAAATATGGTCATGTAGAAGATCCACATTATTTTGTAGAAGATAAACCTATGATTTATATTTATCCTGAAAAGGAAATGGAAGTAAATGTTAAGCTAGGTAATCCTGATGTATTAACAACTACATATCCAAAATATAAAGATGGTTGGAAAGTATTAGCTTCTCCAGATGGTACTTTAAAATATAATGGTAGAGAATACTATGGATTATTCTGGGAAGGTACAGATCATGATGTATCGATAAAGGAAGATGGATTCATTGTTAAAGGTGAAGATGTTGAATCTTTCTTAGAAGAGAAGTTAGCTATTCTAGGATTAAATGAAAAAGAAGCTAATGAGTTTATTGTTTTCTGGTTACCTAGGATGGAACATAATAAATACAATTATATTAGATTCGAAACTAGAGATGAAATGAATAGTTATATGCCTTTAATAGTAACTCCTACTCCTGATTCTGTTATTAGAGTAGTAATGGATTTTAAAGGATTAGAAGAAAAAATAGATGTTAAAGAACAAGAGTTAGAAACTCCTTCAAGAACTGGTTATACAGTTGTTGAATGGGGTGGAAGTGAGATGAGGTGAGATAATGGATCCAAATCAAAATAATTTTAATGCTTTGGGACCAAAACCAGAGTTTTCAACACAACCTGGTGAACCAGATGATATGAATCAATATGATTCACAACAATCATCAGAACCTGTACAACAACCAATGTATCAACAACCAATGCAACAACCAATGCAACAACCGATGTACCAACAATATCAACAACCAGTGCAACAACCTATGTATCAACAATATGAGCAATATGATAATTCAGATTATGATGATGCTCCTAAGAAAAATAATCTATGGATGTTTATTCTTCTTGGTATAGTTGGTTTATTAGTTATAATAGGTATTGTTATGTTAGTTACTAATAAAGGTAAAAAAGATAAACCAGTGGAGGAACCTACTACAGAAGAAACAGTTACTTTTGAAGGAGAAGGTTATAAATTTGAACATGGGGTATCTTGGGCTGAAGGTAAGAATGGTGATCTTAAAGCTTTAAGATCAGGAGATAATAATACTACATTACTTGCTCTTACTACTTCTACATTAAGTGATAATGTAGATTGTAGTTTTGAAGATGAAGCATGTCAAAGTAAAGTATATAATATGTTCTATGAGATTTGGATTTCTCAATTAAGTAATGAATCTTTATCATTATTTAAAAATGATACTGTATTTGAAGAATTTAAAGATGATATTTATATAGCTTATTTCAATTATGGTAAAAATAGTACTCGTTTAAAAGGTAGATATATTATTTTAATTTCTGAAGATAAGAATGCTATAGTTACTTTTAGATATAGTACTGAAGATGATGTAGAAGATATTTATAAGAAAGTAACTAAGATGTTATCAACTATTGAAATTGAAGAACAAACAGGTGGTATTAATAATCCATCAATAGGTGAGTACTTAGATAAATTAAGTAGTTGGAATAGAACTACAGAAATGAGAAATGGATTAACTCTATCTAAAGAGAGAACTTTAACTGGTGGATGGGTATTATTAGCAGATAATCCTACTTATTGGAAATTTGAAGGTAATAAGTTCTATTGGTATCAATCTCCTGATGTTTTAGATAATAATTATTGGGAAGGTACATTTACTTTCAAAACAGGTAAAGAAGGATTAGAATCAGTAGGATTAGAAGGTAGTAAGATGGATGTTATTACAAATAATTCTGCTGGTACAGTAACTGAAGCTGATGTTTATAGTCTTGTTTTAACTCCTGAAAAGATTATTTCTGGAGGAGAAGATAAAAC
Source organism: Bacilli bacterium (assembly GCA_017525015.1). Next base: position 247,153 of record JAFXUK010000004.1, on the reverse strand, counting down.
TAGCACTAATTTAACACCAGGTACTACTTGGAAATTTGTATGGATTTTAGTAGATCATGGTGATGAAGGTATCGAAGCTCAAGTATTAAATGTTATGAATTCTGATGCTACTTATTATGTTAAGGTAATTAAATAAGATGACTTTGGTCATCTTTTTTTATGTTATAATTTAGTTGGTGATTGCTATGCATTTAATAGGTATTGTTGGTAGATGTTATTACAATAAAGATGGCCAAAAGATTGTGCAAACTCATGATGCTGTAAGAAGATTATTAGCTAATAGAGATGATTGTGTTTGTATAACTTTATTACCACCAGAAGATAAAATATATGAAGATGAAAGTAATGGTAGAGATAAAGTATCTCCTAAAATGGATTATATTTTAGATAAGTGTGATGAATTTATAGTACCAGGAGGAACATATGCTTATCATTTTGATGAATATGTTATTAATTATGCAATTAAGAATGATAAACCACTTCTATGTATATGTTTAGGTTTCCAAGTATTATGTAGTATGTTTGCTAAAAATAAAACTGATTTTTATATGGCAGTCAAAGATACTACAGAGTTACATCATGGTAAACCTGATGAGTATTCACATAAAGTTAATATAAAAGAAAATACTTTATTAGAAGAGGTAATTAAAGATAAAAGTATATCAGTTAATAGTGTTCATAATGATATTATTAATTTTGCAATGGATACATTAGTAGTTAATGCTGTTGCTGAAGATGGAGTTATTGAAGGAGTAGAGTATCCTGGTAAGAAATTTATTTTAGGTTTACAATGGCATCCAGAGTATTTAGTTGATGAAAATACAAAGAAAATAACTGACATTTTCGTTGATCGTATGTAATTAAAAGATGTGTTATAGCATCTTTTTTTGTGTTATACTTTTAATATAAGGAAGGTGTTGAAATGGAAGAAAAGAAAGGAAAGGTTAAGGTTATTATTCCAATATTATTAGTAGTAATATTGGTAGTTGCAGGTGGTTTTTTATTTATATTTAAAGACAAACTATTTGGTGATGAAGGAAGTAATACTGAATCACATGAATCTAAAAAGACTATTAAGTCAGATTTAAAAATGTTAGATAACTCATTAAGTGAATTTGACTTAGCATTTTTAAAAATAGAGAATGGTGAAGAAAATAAAATTTATAGTCCATTATCTATTAAGTATGCTTTGGAAATGTTAGCTGAAGGAGCTGATGGTGATACTAAAGCTCAATTAGATGCTGTTATTGGTGAATATACTGCTAAGAAGTATGTTAATAGTAATAATATGTCATTTGCTAATGCTTTATTTATTAGAAATAGTTTTAAAGATTCAGTTAAAGAGGATTATATTTCTAATTTAAAGAATGTATATAATGCTGAAGTAATGTTCGATGAATTTAAATCACCTAAAGTAATAAATGATTGGGTAAGTGGTAAAACATTTAAATTAATTCCTAATTTAATGGATGATGTTTCTGACTTAGATTATGTTTTAGTTAATGCTTTAGCTATTGATATGGAATGGAATAAAAAGATTCAAAGCGAGCATGAAGATTATAATGTTCATTTTAAACATTTAAAAGAACAAGGTTCTGAAGAAGAATATGGCTGGGTAGGAGCTTATGTATCACCTTTAGATTCTGGTGGATATCATCAATTAGAATTTGAAGGTTCTAAAGATACTGTTAAATCTGCTGATATATCTGCTATTGCTAATAGATATGATATTGTAACTAAAGAAGGCGAAGCAAATATTCGTAAAACTGTATTAGCAGAATATGAAGAATGGAAAAAGACACATAGAGAAGAAGATTATTACTCACCATTTAATATTGATACTTATATGGATGATTTAAAGGGTGCTTATAAACATGTAAGTAGTTCTACTGATTTTATGTTCTATGTTGATGATGATGTAAAAGTATTTGCTAAAGATTTAAAACCATATAATGGTACAACATTACAATATGTTGGTATAATGCCAAAAGAAACTAAGTTAGCTACTTATATAGATAAGACTAGTGCTAAAGATTTAAATACTCTTATAGGTAATTTAAAGAATATTGAATTAGATAGTTTTGAAGAAGATTACATAACTATTATTGATGGTTATATTCCAATGTTTGATTATGAGTATGAATTAAAGTTAATGGATGATCTTAAAGCAATAGGTATTACTGATGTATTTGATTCATCTAAAGCAGATTTATCTAAGTTATCATCTACTAAGACTTATATTGATACTGCTGTTCATAAAGCAAATATTGAATTTTCTAATGAAGGTATCAAAGCAGCTGCAGCTACAGCTATGGGTGGTAGAGGATCAGCTAATGGTGGATTTGATTATTTCTATGAAGTTCCTGTTAAGAGAATTGATTTAACTTTTGATAAACCATATATGTATATTATTAGAGATAAAGCAACTGGTGAAGTATGGTTTACTGGTACTGTATATCAACCTAAAGTTGAAAAAAACACGTATGAATGGGAATAAAAAAAGATGATTTTAAATCATCTTTTTCTTTGTAATAATTTATCATCTTGTTTACGATATATTGGATATTTAGCAGCATATAGTTTTAATCTTTTTGGTTTAAAGTAAGTTGCTGCTGCATAAAAGTCATGATCTAGTTCCCCAGATTCTTCAACGAAGTTTTCAACTAGAGTAGTATCTTTTATTTCATCGTATCCCATTTCAATACGAGCTATTCTCCAAGCTTCGTATCTAGTTCTAAATAATTTAATAGGGTGACGTAGTTTTTCAGAAACTGGAGTAGTTAATAATAGATTTCTAACATATCTTCTTTTTTGACCTAAATCTTGTTCATATTTAGATAGTACTTTATCTTTTTTTACTACTTCATCAAATAATGTATCATATTCTTCAAACATAATATCACCTCAAATAATGGATTTTATAATACCATTATTATGAGGAATGTCAAGAACGTTTTTTACGTTTTCTAGCCATTCTTCTTTTCATTCTTCTAATCTTTTTTCTGATTATTAGAAGGATGAAGATAAGGAATATAATTCCTATTGTTTTAAGAAGAATACTTAACCATTTTGTTTTAATAATTTTTAGATAATCAGGAGTTATTTTTTCATTTACTAATACTTCTTCAGTTTTTAATAGTTCATCTTGGTAGTAGTATTTTATTTCACCAATTTTAGAACCTTCTTTATTCTTATAGCTTAATTCTTCTAAACCATCATATTTTATTTTGATATCATCTTTATTGTAATCAATAGGTAAGAACTTAGTGATGGTTGAATCAGATTTAATAGTATAATTATCTGTTTTACTTAGTGAGATGGGTATTTCTTTTTTAAAGTCTCCTTTATTAACTATAGTTGTATTTTTATAATTTTCAGTAACAAAATCAATTAAATCAATAGTATCAATAATGTTATAGTAATCATCACCATAAGCTTCGGCTTTTAAAACGATGATTATCATTTCATGATCTTCTACTTTACTAAGAGAAGTAAAGCAATAGCCGGCTTCTAAAGTGAATCCTGTTTTACTACCAATTATTTTAGAAGTGTCTCTACCACCTCTATTATAAGTATAGATTGTAGAACTAATTTTACGTCCATTAGATAAAGTATAATCTCTAGTAGTATATGCACTTCTAAATAGTTCATTCTTTAGAGCATATTCTAATAGTTTTCTAACATCATCAGCAGTAGAGTAGTGTTCTTCATCATCTAAACCAATTACGTTTTCGAAATGAGTATGCTCTAAACCAATTTCTTGGGCTTTTTTATTCATTTTTTCAACGAATGATTCAGTATCGCCACTACTTAGTACAGCAAGTGATATAGCAGCATCTGCACCACTTTTTACTATTGTTGCATATACTAGATCACGATATGTTAGAACATCACCAACTTCTAAACCAGCTGTTGATGCTTCCCAACTAACTTGATTTAAGATATCACTTGTTATAGTTACTTTTTCATCTATGTTATCAATTGTTTCTATAGCAGTAATAGTTGTAGCTATTTTAGTAATAGATGCTATAGAAGCTTTATTATTAGAATCTAATTCGTATAAAATTTTACCTTCAGTTAAATCATATACTTCAACCATTTGCGAATTAACTTCAGGATAATCTAAAGCATAACTTATTAATGGGGAAAAGAAGCATATTAATAAGAATAATAGTTTTTTCATGTAATCCCTTCTTTATCTTTATTAATTATAACATAGAAAAATTTGTATATTGATAAAATGTATGATATATTTTGATTGTAGTAAATCAATTAGACCATTCGCGTTTTACTACCAGATAAACGCAAGTTTAAAGGAATAATGAAGAGCCTTAAGAATCTCCTCATGAATGGCAGAACACAATTAATTGTGATTTTTTGCTGTTTATGAAAGGAGGTTCTTTTTTTGTTCACAATTAATTTAAAAGAAAGAAGGAAAGATTATGAAAATATTTAAAGAAGTTATTAAAAACAATTTAAAAATGATGATTTTTTATGTAATAATCGGAATTGTTATAAACTTTTTAAGTTTATACAGTGTTACTTATTATCAAAAAATACTTGATGCATTTCAATTTCACACTTTAACAATAATGCCATTAGTTATTTATGGTGTGTTACTAATCGTTTCAACAGTATTAGAATATGTAGAAAACTATCCAGAACAACAAGTTAAGAACAAGTTATATTTAGATTTTATATTACAAGCTTTAAAGAAAATGAAATCAATTGATTATTTAGAATATCAAAAAATTGGAACAGGACGCTTATCACAAAAGGTTGAAGATGGGGCCACTGCTTCAAGAGATGTAATGATGGACTTTTGGTTAAAGATAGTAAGATATCTATTACCAACAGCGTTATTCAGTTTGTTTTTCATTTACAGAGTTAAGAGGGAATATGTATTATTTGTTTTCTTAGGCTATGTAGTAGTTGTTATAGTTTCTAACATAATCTTAAAGAGATTATACAAATTAAAAGAAGGAATATTATTAAACCAAGAATTATTAAACAAACATTTAATAAGAGGTTTCATGGAATTAGTAGTATTCAGAACAAACAAGAAATATGATACTGAAATAGCTATAACTAAGGAAGGAATAAAAAACATTGTTGATGGTAAAACAAAAATAAAACTTGTACATGAAATATTCTTTTCTGTTTTTGCATTAATAGTTAATATTTTACAAGTAATTGTTTTAGCTTATGCAGTATTAAAATCTGATTTATCAGTTGGTGCTGTTGTAACAGTAATTGCTTTACTTGGTAAAGCTTATGAACCAATTGCTATTTTCAATGTTGAATATGTAGATTACAGGTTAAACAAGGTAACTGTAAAAAGATATGTTGATTTATTAGAAACCAAAGATGATGAAGCTTTAGAAAAAGGAATTGTTTTAAAAAGAGTAGATGGAGAAATAGAATTAAAGAATGTATCTTATTCTTACAATGATGAGAAGAAAATAATATCTGATCTATCTTTAAAAATAAAAGCCAATTCTTCTGTAGCTTTAGTAGGTGAATCAGGTTCAGGAAAATCAACAATCATCAAATTAATAATGGGACTTGTTAAATACCAAGAGGGAAACATTTTAATAGATGGAAAAGAGTTATCTAAGATAAACTTAAGTTCATTTTATGACAATGTTACTTATGTATCTCAAGAAGCACCAATATTTGATGGAACTTTAAGAGAAAATTTAATCTTTGATAAGAAAATAAAAGATGATGAAATACTAAAAGTTTTAAAATTAGTATGTTTAGACAAGTTCTATGAAAAGTTAGAAAAAGGTTTAGACACAGAACTTGGAGAAAAAGGTGTAAGAATGAGTGGTGGTGAACGCCAACGAGTGGCTTTAGCACGACTATTCTTCGATGATTCTAAAATAATAATTTTAGATGAAGCTACTAGTGCAATTGACAACATAACTGAGAAAGAAGTAATGAAAAATATTGTAGAAAAGTTAGAGAACAAAACATTAATAGTAATTGCTCATCGTTTAGAAACAATAAAGGATGTAGATTCTATTTGTGTATTAGTTGATGGTGTTATCAAAGAAGAAGGAAAGTACCAAGAGTTACTTGATAAAAATGGTTATTTCACAAAATTATACAAATCAGCAAAATAGAAAAGTACATCATGTGATGTACTTTTTTATTTTCTTGTTTTATAATAGAAAACTATTAAGGAGTTTATTATGGGTAGTAAAGTATTTGAAGTAGAACTTAATAGAATAAATGATGAGAGGGTTAGGATTAGTGCTAGTTTTGTTTTAGAGATGTTACCAGATTATTTTTATAAAATACCAGCATCTTCTTCTGGTAGATTTCATCCGGCTTTTTCACTAGGTGAAGGTGGATTAGTTAGACATGTTAAAGTAGCTATGAGAATTCTAGAAGAATTGTTTAGAGATAAAGCTTTTGGTGAATATTCTGATTATAAGAAAGATTTAATGAGAATGGCTTTACTTTTACATGATGGGTTTAAATCTGGTTTAGAGTATTCTGGACATACTGCAGTAGATCACCCAGTTATAATGGCAGATTTTATTGTTAATAACCAAGATCAGTTATTTATTAGTCCAGAAGATGCTGAATTTGTAGCAAGTCTAATAAGATCACATATGGGACCTTGGAATACTGATAAAGATGGTCATGTTATAATGCCAACTCCAAAGAGTAAAGAAGAATTATTAATTCATTTATGTGATTATATTGCTTCAAGAAACTTTTTAAATGTAGCATTTGAAAATAATGAAATAGTTGATAGTGCAGATAGACCTAAAACATTAGAAAAAACATATCAAGAAAAACAAGATAAGTAATCTTGTTTTTTAATGGTATAATATTTGATAGGAGGATTGGATATGGATAATAATGTTCAAGATGCTTTAATATTTTGTGGTTTAGTAATGGGAATAAAAGGAGTTCCTTTTAATACAGATACTAATCCAGAAGCTTTTGTTAATCAAGTAAAGGGTGTATTAAATTAAAAAAAGTAGTTCATTGAACTACTTTTTATTTTAGAACGAAATACAATAATTTTTCTTTATCATCATAATTACCGATATTAATAGCACCAAATTTTTCATAATAGTTATTTAAATCAGTTTTTAAATATACTTTGTTATATCCTAAGGATTTAGCTTCTTTTAAGATAGCATCGTTTAGTAATTTAGAATATCCTTTATGGCGATATTCTTTTTTTACATACATAGTGGCATACCAAGGAGTTAATTCTCTTTTTTCTTCACCATCATATTTAAATAGGGAGATGAAACCTAATAATTCATCATTATCTATTAATCCAAGAATACTAATAACTTTATCTTCTGTTTTTATTTGTTTTAGTTTTCTTTGAACATATTCTTTATCTTTTTTAGTTCCCCATTCTTGGTTACAAAGAGATATGTATTCTGTTAAATAGGTATCATTGTCTTTAATACTGATTATTTCCATTTAACCACTTCCTAAATAAAAAAACTGGTTAATACCAGTTACTTTAAAAATGGAGCAAGTGAGGAGAATCGAACTCCCATCTCGACCTTGGCAAGGTTGTATACTAACCATTGTACTACACCTGCATTTCTTCAGTACTTGTATAATACCATTATTATATATAAAATGCAAGTCTAAATTAATTTTACATTATGTAGTTTTTAAGGCTTAAATATGGTATAATTGAGTTTGTAAGAAGGGATTAGATGAAAAGAAAAGTAATTAGTTTACTTAAAAAAGTACGTAAAAAAGTTTCTAAGTATTTGTCTACTAATAGATTATTTGTTACTTTTATAATTTTTTCTTTAATTGAGACAGTTTTAGTTAGAAATTATACGACAAGAAACGTATTTGATTATAAACCTTTTATTTGCGATTTAGCCATCCTTTTGATAATAGGATCATTTGGTTATTTTGTTAAGCCTAAAAAACAGTTTAGGTATTATTTTATATGGTTAATTATTTTTACAGTTATGTGCTGTGTAAACTCAATATATTATGTATTCTATAATTCTTTTGCTTCTTTTTCTTTACTATCTGAATTAGGATTAGTAGGAGAAGTAGGAGACTCAGTAATTGAAAAGTTTAGAATTAAAGATTTTATTTATTTAATTTTCCCACTTTTATATATGTTATTACATTATAATTTGAAAACTGGAAGTTATTATTCTTTTGTTTCAAAAGTTGAGAAGAGTAAGAAGATGTTTGGTTCTACTATTTTAGCTGGTGTTTTAGTATTAGTATTTACAGTTGTTAATATAACTGGTACTGATGCATCTCGTTTAGTTAAACAATGGAATCGTGTATATATTGTTGAAAGATTTGGTATTATTCTATATCAAGGTAATGACTTAATTCAAAGTTTAACACCAAAGATTAATTCATTATTTGGATATGATGAAGCTGCTAAGAGATTTAAAGAATTCTATAGTAAGCAATTTGAAGAAGAACATAAAGATAATAAGTATACTAATGTTTTAGAAGGTATGAATGTTATATTTGTTCATATGGAAAGTATTCAATCTACTTTAGTTGATATGGAAGTAAATGGAGTAGAAGTTACCCCAACTATTAATAAATTAAGTAGAGAAGGTATGTATTTTAGTAACTTCTATCCACAAATAAGTGTTGGAACTAGTAGTGATACTGAATTTACTTTAAATACTTCTTTAATGCCATCTTTATCAGGTACTGTATTTGTTGGATATGCTGATAGAGATTATGTAAGTATTCCTAAATTATTAACAGAAAAAGGTTATTATACTTTTAGTACACATGCTAATGGTTCAGCTATGTGGAACAGAAGAGTAATGCATCCTAATTTAGGATATCAAGATATGTATTTCCAAGATACATTTGAATATGATGAGAAGACACAAGCTTTAGGTTTAGGTTTGGATGATGAAGATTTCTTTATTCAATTACAAGCTAAGTTAGAGAAGATTGAAAATGAACATGAACATTATATGGGTACAATTATTCAGTTATCTAACCATTCTCCTTTTGCTGCAACAAAAGTTAATCCAGAAAAATATTATGATTTTGGTAAATTAGATTTAACTAATACATATACTGCTATAGATCGTAAGACTGGAGAAGCTAAAGAAGTTAAAGATGATTATTTAGAAGGTACTAAGTTAGGTAATTATTTAATTAGTGCTCATTATGGAGATGTTACATTAGGTCATTTCCTTGAATATGTTAAAAATAGTGATCATTATAATAATACAGTATTTGTATTATATGGTGACCATGATGCCAGATTAGATAAGTCTGAATATCAATATTATTATAATTATGATATTACTAATGGTAAGGTATATACTGATGATGATCCTGAATATAGGGATTATGATGCTTTCCAACATGAGATTAATAGAAGAACTCCATTAATTATTTGGACAAAGAATCCTGAAGTTTTAAGAAAGATTAAATCTACTAATAATAATGTTATGGGTATGTATGATTTAATGCCTACATTAGGTAATATGATGGGATTTGAAAATAAATATGCATTAGGTCATGATATATTTGATGTTAAAGAAGATAATGTAGTTATTTTCCCAAGTGGTAACTTTGTTACTAATAAGGTTTACTATAATAATAGTACTGGAAGTTATTTTGTATTTGGATGCGATAATGTTTTAAGTAATATTAAGAATGGTAAAAACGTTAAGAAGAAAGCTTGTGAAAATACTAATAATGTTATAGATGAAGATTATATTAGTAATCTAAAAGATTATACTGATGAAAGATTAACAGTATCTAATGATATTATTGTTCATAATCTAATCTATAGAGAAGGAGATAACGTTTTAAATAATGTTATAAATACTCCAGAGGATGAAAGTGAGGTTGCAAATAATGGCAAGAAAGATTAAGACAGAAAAAACAAAAAAGAAACACGCTTTATTAATAGCTTTTATAGTTATTATTGTATTAGCTTTATTAGGAGTAGGTATATTCTTTGGATGGAAATACTTCAAGAAAGGTAAAGGCCCTGGAAATCCTGTTGAAGTTAAGATACTAGATAGTATTGATGAATATGGTTATCAAGTAAGTGATAAAGATAGTAAGTATTTTAAAAGTGAGTTTGATGAGTTAAAAAAGATACTACTAGCTAAACCAGTAGATGAAGAAAAGTATGCAACTCAAGTAGCTAAATTATTTGTTATTGATTTATATACTATGGATACAAAGATTAATAAGTATGATATTGGTGGAAATGAATTTATTCATGCTGATAAGAAAGAAATGTTTGAACAAAAGGTAATTGATAGTTTATATTCTTCTATGTTAGATAATACTTATGGAGATAGAAAACAAAATTTACCAGAAGTAAAAGAAGTTAAAGTTGTATCTACTGAGAAAACAAATTATAAATTAGGAAAAGAAAATGTAGATGCTTATTTAGTTAAGTTAGAAATTACTTATGTTAAGAGTTATGATTATGATACTCAAGCATCAATAGTTTTAGTAAAAGAAAATGATATTAAATGGAGTATTGTTAATACACAACCTACATTAAATCCTAAGTTTTAAAAAAGAGTTCTATTTAGAACTCTTTTTAATTGTTATGAAATGAACGTTTTTGGAATAAATAAAATCAAATTTATGAAAGCCTTTGGTTGATTTACTTAATTTAGATAATCCTTCATATATATAACCATCAACTACATCATTATATATTCTTCCTTGAGAATATTTAGGAAAGAACTCTCTAGTAGGAGATATTATTGATCTAGATGTTTTAAATGTTTTATTAAAGATATTAGAAAAGAAATAAGGAATGGCACCATTATGCATATGACCAGATAATACTAAGTCAGTATTAGCTAAATTATGGTTTTTATTTTCTTTAATAAAACGATAAATGTTAATAGGGGAATGAGTTAAACAAATGTTATAAGTTTTAGTATCTAGTTTTGTTTTTAACTCATTAACTTCTTCAATAAATGATTCGTAATCTTCGTCTTTTATTTCATAATGTTCATAAGAAGGACTAAAACCATAGAAGCAGATATTTTTTTCTTTGTCTAAGTACTTTTCATCTTCTAATAAGGTTAAGTTATCAATACTTTTTAGTAATTCTAAGAAAGGAATATTCTTGTAATAAGACCAATTACGCATATAGCCCTTTTTAGTATCATGGTTGCCTAAAACAACAATAGTAGGAGCAATATTAGTAATAGCTTTTAAAAACTCTTCTAGAGTCTTAAAATCGCTTGTATCAGCACTATCTAATATATCTCCTAAGATAGCTATATAATCAGGTTTATTATTTTGTAATTGTTTTATTAATCTATCAAATATTTTAGTATTATATTCTGGATAATAATGGATATCACTAAATATAGCTATTTTAGTTTCTTTTATATCTTTATTAGTTGTAAATACTTCTTTATGCATAATTATTCCTTTCTAAAATAAGAAGTACCCTGAGGTACTTCTTTTTATTATGGATTTTCTGGAGTTCCTGGATTAGGTTCAGGAGTTTGTCCTCCTGGATTTTCTCCTCCGCCAGGGTTTTCTCCGCCACCTGGATTGTCTCCACCTGGATTATCTCCACCGCCAGGGTTGTCACCACCACCTGGATTATCAGGATTGTCTGGATTCTCTGGGTTTTCTGGATTTTCAGGATTTTCTGGTTCAGTAGGAGCGTTAGGATCAACACCTTTACCATCACTTAAGTAGAAGGTTACACTTGATACACTCTTTAGTAATTCTCCTTCGTGAACATCTTGATCTACAATAATACCATATGGTTCATGACTTTCTGTATATTCGAATGAACAAGTTAAGCTATGATTTAAACAATAGTTATTAGCAGTTGTTTGGTCATAACCAATAAATGTTTCCATTCTTTCTAGAATAGCTCCACCATATATTCCTTTACCAACGATTGGAGTAGTATATTCTTCATTATAATCAAAACTGAATGTTTTAATTGGTTTATCTGTTTCTAAACCTAAGTTAACTCTCATGGCTTTAGTAATAGCATTAAGTGAATTTTGATGATAACCTAATGCAGATGTATATCTATCATATCTTGGTTGCCATACTGGTAAGCTGTAATATTCTAAATATGTTCTCTTAATTGATAATGCATTAGTTGATGAATTTGTTAACATATCTTTTCCTACAGTATAGAATGACATGATTTGTTCTGGAGTTATATTTGTTTCAATGTTTTTTGATACAGCATCGAGAATACTATTGAATTCTGATACTGATTTAATTGTTTTTAACTTTTTAGCCATAGCTTCAATAATTTGTTGTTGATGTTGTGTACGTGCTATATCTGATGTAGCAAATAGGTAACGACATCTTGCATAAGCTAAGGCTTGAGCACCGTCTAGATGTTGCCATCCAGTATTCATACATACGATGCTACCACTATCTGTTTCACGGTATTGGTTAGATTCACATAATTGACCAACGTGATTTTCATCATACCAGAAATCTGGTTCTTCAACGTCTACGTCAACACCACCAACGGCATTAACTAAATCAACAACACCAGTGAAGTTTATTTTTACGTAATAATCAATTTCAATATCTGTTAAACCTTGAATAGTTCTAATAACACAACTTGATCCATAAGCTGCAGATGAATTAATTTTCGCATAACGATTATGGTTACAAGCAATTGGAACATATAAGTCTCTTGGGAAAGAAGACATTGTAGCAGTTAAAGTATTTGGATTAAATGTTACAAGAATTAAGGTATCACCATTAAATGCTTGATTAGGATTTAATCCATCTTGTGCTGAGTCAACTCCCATTACTAGAACTGTAAATGGTTCAGTTAATGTTTTCTTTTTACTACTCTTAAGAGTTATTAAATCTTGGTTAGCTCTATCTTCAGAGTAGGTAGCTATTTCTTTTACTTTACTTTCAAATGATTCTTTATTTTCTTTATTCTTGTCATCTTCTTCATCTAATAGATGCATTACTTTATAGTTACCTGGAACAAAACATGCTCCAATTTTACCATCAAGTAAATCTTGAACCATATGATTGTAATTTTCATAAGTTTCTATTTTATTAGTTAATTTATCTCTTTCAATTAACTTCTTAGCTAAAGCACCTTCAACGTCATCTTCTTTTTCTTCGATCATACCAATTACTGTATTATCATCGAAATCAGAATCTTTTAATGCTATTAAGGTTGTTGAATATGTTATTGTTTCTCTATTCATTCCTGATAGGGCACCATATGTTCTTTGAATGAAGTAAGCACCAACACCAAAGATAGGGCATAATAGCAATGTTATAAACGTTAAGAATATAAATGTTTTATTCTTTTTAGCTAGCATTGATACTAATCCACCTAATACGTAGATTAAGAACCAAACACTAAAGAATGCAACCCCAATTATTCTTAATGCTTTTTCGATATCACCTAAGTATTTTAGAATACAATAAGCGAAGAAACCGAATGTCGCTATATATAGAATATTAGTTAAATGATAGAATATCTTTTTAACTATATGAACCTTTTTGAGTTTTCTTTTTAATACTTTCATGTAATCACCCGCAATGTTTATATACTACGTTAAATTATAACATAATACAAGGAAGTTCTCAAATGACGTTTTGTCACCGGTGTAACTTTACACTGTTGTACAGAAAGTTGCTTTGGATAGGTGTAAATCATGGTATAATAATTATGAATAGAGGGAAGTGAAAGTATGAAAACTAGTCGTAAATTTGTTTTTTGTATGCTTTTTTGTATTTTTGCTGCCTTTTTTAACGTTTTAATAATACACGCATCGCCTTTTCAGGCGTATATAACGGTTGATGATTTAAACTTTAGAGATAAACCAACAACAAAGAACAGTGATATTATTGGAGTCTTAATGGAAGGTAATGTTGTTACTGTACTTGACGAAAATAAAGTTACTGGTGATGGATGTAGTTCGGGTTGGTACAATATCAGTTTTAATAATACAAAAGGTTATGTATGTTCCAAGTATGTAACAACTGAAAGAATCGAAGATAAGTTTTTAAGACCATGGAATAGTCCTTATAAAGCGATAGTAGGTGGAGCAATCTTTATTTCGAATGGTTATATATCTAAGGGTCAATATACTTCATACTTAAAGAAGTATAATGTTAATCCTGATTCAGCATATGCTGTTTACAACCATCAGTATCAAACTAATATTGCTGCTCCTTCATCTGAAGCATATGCTTCATGGAGAGCTTATGATAAGGTTGGCTATATGAAACAGGGTAGTGAGTCCTTCCCTTTTATTTTCACGATACCTGTTTATAACAATATGGCTGAATCTTATAAAGTAGAAGGAGTAACAGGAGCTAATTTATCGACTACTGATGAAACAGATGATGCTTTTGAATTAATGATTAAAGACTTCCCAGATAGTTATAAACCTTATTTACGTGATTTACATAAAGATCATCCTAATTGGACATTCAAAGTTCTAAATACTAATTTAGATTTTGAAGCATCTGCTGATATCGAAAAAGAGGTTGGAGCTGTTCAAAATGAAAAGATGAGATATAAGGATGCTGATGGAAGATATATTGTAACTGAACCTGGTTGGTATAAACCAACAGCAGAAGCAACTCGTTATTATATGGATCCAAGAAACTGGTTAAATGAAACATATATCTTTATGTTTGAAGATTTAAGTTTCAATGAAGCTGTTAGTGAATCTGTTATTAAACAAATCTTAAAGACAAAACCAATTCTTCCAGAAAAAGATCCAATTGATAATATGACATATTCATCTATATTCATGGAAGCTGGTAGAAAAGCAAATGTTAATCCATCATATTTAGCATCATTATCAATCCTTGAGATTGGTACTGGTAATATTGGTGGAGATGAATTTGAATATAAAGGTGTTACTTATAGAGGTTTATATAATTTCTATAATATCGGAGCTTACTCAAGTGAAGAGAATCCTTTAAAAGCTGGTTTAGTATATGCAGCTGGTGGAGCATGTACAATATGTGATTTATATGAGGAACCGGAACCAACACAAAACCCAGTAGTTGATCCAGAACCAACACCAACAGAACCAGAGCAACCTACAGAACCAACTAATCCAAATCCACCAACACCAACAGAACCAACAGAACCAGAACAACCTACAGAACCTGAGGTTAAGTATGGTGATATCAACAAGTTAGGTGTTAAAGTAAGTGGAGATAAAGTATATGGTTTTAAATTAGGTACAAAGATTTCTGAGTTACAAGCTAAAGATAATTTATTAAAATTTACAAAAGATGGTAATAATGTCAATAATGATGATATAATAAAGACTGGTATGGTAATAGATACCGGAGAAAAGAAATATAATGTTGTCGTTTATGGAGATTTAAACGGTGATGGTAAGATAGATATAGTAGACTTAGCAACAGTTAGATTATATCTATTAGGTAATAGAAAACTAGATGGTGCTTATAAAGAAGCTGGTAAGATAACTGGTGGAGATGTTGATATAACAACACTTGCTAAGATTCGTCTATACTTATTAGGTAAAGCATCAATTAGCCAAGGATAGGAAGGGATTTTATGAAAAAAATTAAATATATGTTATTTGGACTATTATTGTTTATCTTTATTGGTCATGTATACGCAGCTCCATCATTTTCAATAATGCCAGATAAGTTTAAAATTCAAGATGGTCAAAATGTTACTTTAACTATTAAGTTAAATAATGTAATGGCTTGGGATGTAACAGTTACATCATCTGGTAATACTAGTGGATGTAGTAATCACTGGGTAGAAGATAGTGGAGATGGCTCTAATACTAGTGTCACTTTAAGAACTACTTGTAAAGCTAATAGTACAGGAAAAATTGTTTTAGTTGTTAATGGTAAAATTACAGATAATGAATTAAATTCTCAAAATATTCAAGATACAACTGAAATAACAGTTGATCCTTATGTAGAACCAACTAGAAGTTCTGTTAATACTTTAAATAGTTTAGAAGTAAAAGGATATGAATTAACTCCTGAATTTGATCCAAATGTAACTGATTATAATGTAACAGTTCCTGCTGGAACAGATAGTGTTTATATTGATATTACTAAAAAAGATGGTAAATCAACAGCTAATGGTGATTTTAAAGATGTATCTTTAGAACCAGGTGCTAATAAATGTGTTATTACAGTTACTGCTGAAAATGGTAGTAAGAAAGTATATACAGTAGTTGTTACAGTTGAAGAAGAAGATCCTATCATTGTTAAAATTGATGATAAGGAATATACAATAGTTACTAATCCTAAACAATTAGAAGCTCCTAAAGGATATGAGTTATCTAATAATAAATATGAAGATAAAGATATTCCAACACTATATAATGAGAAAGCTAAAATAACTTTAGTTGGATTAAAAGATAGTGAAGGTAATATTGGATTATATGTTTATGATGCTTCAGAAAAGACTTTTGAACCTTATGAAGTAATTGAAGTTAATGGTTTTACTTTTATTGTTATGAAACCAAAAGAGGAATTAGGTAATTATAATAATGCTAAGATTATTAATATAGCTGGTAAAGATTATACTGTTTATTATAATGATGTTGATGATATTGTTTTAATTTATGGTATGAATGTAGCAACTGGTAATGTTGGTTGGTATAGATATGATACTGAAGAACAAACTTTCTTAAGATATAGAGAAGAGAAAGAAGAAGTTCAAAAAGATGAAAAGAAAAAAGATCATTCTTTATTACTAACATTCTTATTTGCAGGATGCTTTGGTATTTCATTAATTATTCTATTAATTTTACTTGCTATGAATAGTAGTAAAGATAAGAAGAATAAGAAACTTGTTGAGATATTAGAAAGTCAAATGCCTCATAAAGAGGATAGAGAACCTGAAGTTGTTCTAGAAGGCGAAGATAATTTAGATAAGAAATTCATTGAATTAATCGATAAGGAAGCAGAAGAAAAGAGAAATTCTGTGGAAGAGGAAGACGATGAAGATGCTATTGCATTAGATGAAGAGTTTGAAAAAACTAAAGAATTATCTAAGAGGGAAATGAAACGTTTAGCTAAACAACTTAAGAAAGACGAAGAAGAGGAAGCTAGAGCTTTAAGAGAAGATTTCTTATCAACAAGAGAGAATGAAATACTTGGAGATACAGATATTTTAGAAGAAATTCCAAATTCTGATGAAGTATTAAATAATACTAAAAAGAAAGATAAAAGAAAGAAAAAGTAGTACTTTTTCTTTTTTTTGATATAATTTAATTAGGTGGTTTTATGAATTTGGAAGTCAATGGACATAATATTATATTAATTGTCTTGGTTACTTTTTTAACAAGTGTTTTATTAACTCCATTTATTATCAAAGCAGCTGATCATATTGGAGCTATGGATATACCTAATGAAAGAAAGGTGCATAAGAAACCTATTCCTCGTTTAGGAGGTTTGGCTATATTTGGTGCTTTCTTATTAGGATATATGTTATTTGCGAGAACAAGTAATCAAATGCTATCTATTTTAATAGGTGGTTTCTTAGTAGTATTGGTAGGAATATTTGATGATGTTAAGCCAGTGCCTGCTAAGATTAAATTTATTGTTCAAGTATTAGCAGCAGCTGTTGTTGTATTTTATGGAAGAATATTTTTTGGAAGAATTACATTCTTGGGATTGGATTTTACTTTCCCAGTACCATTAAATTATCTATTTACGATATTATTTATGGTAGGTACAATGAATGCTATCAATTTAATTGATGGTTTAGATGGATTAGCATCTGGTATAAGTTCTATCTATTTTGCAACAATTGCAATTATTGCTTTTATTTTAAATAAGATGCAAGGCTTGGATACAATATTAGCTTTAATTATGTTAGGATCTACTTTAGGATTCTTAGTATGGAACTTTAACCCGGCGAAGATATTTATGGGTGATACGGGAAGTTTATTCCTGGGATTTACAATAAGTGTTATTTCATTACTAGGATTTAAAGGAGCAACATTAACATCCTTTATTATACCAATTGTAATATTATCTATTCCTATCTTTGATACAGGTTTAGCAATATTAAGACGTATCTTAAAAGGTGAGAAGATATCAGCACCGGATAAAGAGCATTTCCATCATCAATTGTTAAAGATGAAATTTAGTATGAAAGCAACAGTATTAATTATATATGCTATTAATATCTTGTTTGCTAGTGTATCTATCTTCTTTGTATTAGGTGATGCTAAGATGGCAGTATTAATATATGTTATTTTGATGTTATTAGTATTGTTCTTAGTAATGAAGACAGATATATTATTTCAACATAAGAAAAAGGATTCATAGAATCCTTTTTTTATTTGTCTAATGATTTAATTTTACTTATAACTTCTTGTTTACTTGCTTCGTCTACGTAGACTACTGCACCTTTCATATTAGAGAAGTTAACTCGATCAGTACCATTTCTACCATCTAATTCTTGTTTACTAATAATTATTTTACTATTTAGTAATTCTTTAATACCATTGGTCATTACTTCTCTTGGAATAGATGTTGTATATAAACCACTTACATCATTTAGAATAGATGAGTAATTAGTAATGTTAGAAGGTTTTTTCATAGCTTCTAAGATATCAATCATTATTTCTGTATCATTTTTATCTCTTTCAGCTGCTCCATAATAGAAAGCAAGTCTTTCACGAGCAACTGTTAATGTTTCAATACCATTTAAATGTTGGCATCCTTTTTTAACATGAACATTGTAACCAGTATCATTTTTATAATCTAAAGTAGTTTTATGATATGTTACAAAGTCTTTATCAGAACAGTATTCAATACCACCAACATCATCAATTAGAATAGGTAAGCCTTCGGCATCAGCTACTAAGTAGTAATCTATTTTGATACCTAATTCTTGTTCTAAAGCTTTAACATTATTATTAACACCCCAAACGCCCATTGAACTAAGGGTATTCTTTTGATTATATCCAGGGACATCTAAATAAGTGAAACGATGGATATTAGTTATTAATACTTCTCTTGTTTCAGTATTAACTGTGATTATTTTATTCATATCCATATGAACACCAGAGAAGTCATGACCACCAACAAAGATATTGTAATAATGTTTTTTACTATCTGTAGTTGCTTTTGGTGTTTCGATTTCATATTTTAGTTCTAGTACATCGATAATATAATATTTATTAATATCAAAGTTATAACTTTCTGTTAGAAGAGAAATAGTTGATTTATCTAACATAAATATTTCTTGATTAATTACTTCTTCAATATCAATAGAAGGAATCATATTAGGTTTATAATTTTTATTTATTTCAGCAATAGCATCTTTAACATAATCAATATTATCTAAGTAATAAATGTTTTGATCTCTTAGATCTTCTTTTTTAATATCTTTAGTACTTAGGATGTAGTAATTTAATACTAATTCATTATTTACATTGTTAAAGGCTTTATCTAAGAAATTGTTTGTTGTATTGCAAACATAGAAACCTGAAACAATTGCAAATAGTAATAAGATATAAATAAGAACACTAAATATTTTTGGTATTAATTTTTTACTTAGTAATAGGAGAGCTGCAATTAAGTTAAGAATTACTAATCCAGCAATTCCAATATATAAGTATTTATTTGGTACTAAACCTAATTTATTAATAGAGTAAACTAGGATAGATGATAATACAATAAATGTGATTATAATTAATAATTTAATAATTTTTTTCATAATAACCTCCAAGCTTTTTTTATTATAACAATTGTACCACTTATAGGCAAAAGAAAAAATGGTGTCAATGTAAATAGTCATTTTAGTGTAAAATATGGTATAATCTTGATATTGCAACGAAGGTGAATTTATGAAATACGATTTATATGATTTTGATGGAACAATATATGATGGTGATTCAGGAGTAGATATTATTCTATTTGCAATGAAAAAGAAACCATTAATATTTTTTAAATTATTAAGTGCTATCGGAATAGTTATTCTATATAAATTAAAGTTAAGAACAAAAGAACAAATGAAAACTAGATTGTTTTCATTCTTTAAAGATATTGATGATATGGATAAGTTTGTTAAGGAATTCTGGGAGAGTCATGAACATAAGTTAAAATCTTATTGGTTAGAGAAAAAAACACATAAAAAAGATATTATTATATCTGCTTCAGCAGAATTCTGGTTAAAACCAATTGCTGATAAGTATAAGGTATGTGCTTTAATAGCTACTAATATAGATCCTAAGACAGGAGAAGTTATTGGAACTAATTGTCATGGTAAGGAAAAGGTTAGAAGATTTTATGAAGATTTTCCAAGAGGAATAGTTTATTCTATGTATACTGATTCTATTAATGATTTGCCTTTAATTGAAGAAGCTAAAGAAGGTTATTTAGTTAAGAAAGATAAAATATATAATTATTATGATTATAAACCAAATGCTTTAGTAAGATTCTGGAGATGGGGTTGGGGAGTATATCATAAGAATGAAGAATTATGGAATTATTTAATAGTAGGTTTTTTAACTACAGTAGTAGCTGTTGCTATTAAATGGGGTTTATATTTCACAATCTTTGATGTTGATAATGCTGTTCAAGCTCAAGCGGGAGTTATTATTTCTTGGATAGTAGCAGTTTTATTTGCTTATGTTGCTAATAGATTAGTTGTATTTAAGAGTAAAAGTAAAAAGATATTAAAAGAAATGGCAAGTTTTATTGGAGCTAGATTAATTACTTTAGGTATGGAAGCTCTATTAACATTTGTATTCTTTACTTTGTTACATTTAACATCTAATGCATGGGTTATTATTGTTACATTTATTATTCAATTATTAGTAATTGTATTCAATTATATTTTTAGCAAGTTATTTGTTTTTAAGAAAAATGCAAAATAAGGTATGATATAATTTTATAAGGAGGTAATTATATGGTATTTAGTAGTTCAGTATTTGTATTTGGTTTTTTACCTCTTGTATTATTGTTCTATTTTATTGCACCTAAAAAACTTAAGAATTATGTTTTATTGTTTTTTAGTTTAATATTCTATTTATTTGGTGGACCTAAGTTTATAGTTTTATTATTGAGTGTTGTTTTAATTAATTATTTAGGTGCTTTATTAATAGATAAGTATCAAAAGAAAATATGGTTAATTATTACAGTGGCTTTAAACTTAGGATTATTAGGATATTTTAAGTATTTAGATTTCTTTATTCAGACATTTAATAAAGTATTTCATAGTCATATAGGAGTACTAGGAATAATTTTACCAATAGGTATATCTTTCTATGTATTCCAAGCTTTAGGTTATACGATAGATGTATATCGTAAGGAAGTTAAAGTACAAAAGAATTTCTTTTTATTATTATTCTATGTATCATTCTTCCCTCAGTTAGTAGCTGGACCTATTGTTAGATATAAAACAATTGAAAAAGAAATAATTAATAGAAAAAGTAGTATTGAAGATATAAGTGATGGTATTGAAAGATTTATTCTTGGTTTAGCTAAGAAAGTTATTATAGCTAATCAAGCAGGAGCTTTAGCTGATATTATTTTCCAAAGTAAAGGAATAGGTTCGGTATTAGCATTACTTGGTTCTTTTGCTTATATGTTACAAATATATTTTGATTTCTCAGCTTATTCAGATATGGCTATTGGTATGGGTAGAATATTTGGATTCCATTTCTTGGAAAACTTTAATTTTCCTTATATAGCTAGTAGTGTTACTGATTTCTGGAGAAGATGGCATATTAGTTTATCTTCATTCTTTAGAGATTATGTTTATATACCTTTAGGTGGTAACAGAGTAAGTAAGAAGAGATGGTTATTTAATTTATTTGTTGTTTGGGGTTTAACAGGTTTATGGCATGGAGCTAGTTGGAACTTTGTTTTATGGGGCTTATATTACTTTGTTTTCTTAGTATTAGAAAAACTTTGGTTAGGTAAATATTTAGAGAAGACTCATGTATTAAAACATATATATACTTTATTAGTAGTATTTGGTGGTTGGATAATATTTAGATGTGAAGGTTTAAGAGGAATAGTTGCTTTTAGTAAAGAGTTATTTAGTTTTAAACTTGGTGATGTTAATACTATTCTTATTTATTTAGAAACATATGGATTGTATTTAGCATTAGGTATTATATTTAGTACTCCAATATATTATGTTATTAGAGATAAGTTTAATGATAAAGTATGGTTTAATGCAGTTAAGTATATAGGATTGTTAGTTCTATTCTTTATAAGTATTTGTTTCTTAGCTAGATCTACTTATAATCCTTTTATATACTTTAGATTTTAGGTGATAGTATGAAGGGAATAAGAATATGTTTTATAGGTATATTTGTAATAACATTATTGGTATTCTTTGCTAATACTATTACAAGTAATAAACCTATTAGTGATGTTGAAAAAAGAGATTTAGCTATGTTTCCTAAATTAAGTGAGATTAAAAATAGTGATTATTTTGATAAAGTTACTTCAGCTTTTAGTGATCAATTATATAGAAGAGAAACTTTGGTTAGATATTATTACTATATGCAATTTCAAAGATATTTAGGAGATGTTGTTGAAGGTAAAGATGGTGAGATGTTTTCAGCAGTTCAATATCCTCAAGACATTGATGACTATACTGCAGAAATGATGGTAGCAATAGAAGATTTAAATAAGTTATCTGAAGAATTAAAAGCTAATAATGCTCAATTAATCTTCTTATCTATACCTCGTAAAGATGCTTATATGGAAGAGTATTTACCAAAGACATATACATCTAGTAGGGAAAGATATAATTATGGAATGCAATTATTAAGAGATAATTTAAATAGTGATATTGTAATAATAGATGGTTTAGAAGTATTTAATGAACACAAAGATGAATATCATTATTACTTTAAAACTGATCACCATATTAATGTTAGAGGTGGAGAATTACTTTATAAGGAAGTAATGAAAGAAGTTAGTAAGAAATATGATGTTAAGATATATGAATTAGAAGATTTATATGAGATACATGAAGCTACTGTTAATGGTTCATTTAATAAACAAGTAGGTCAAAGTGTTGAATTAAATAAAGAAGAATTATATTTAACATTAAAAGATGACTTTAATTATACAAGATATGAATGGGATGTAATTAGTGATTTACCAGTATGGGGTAAAGGATTGGATTATGCTACAGCATTTATGTCTGGTGATAGAGGTTATACAAGAATTGAAACAAATCGTGAAAAGTTACCAAACGTTATGTATGTTGGTTCTTCATTTACGAATGTTTTAGAGGCTTTAACAATACCATCTGTTAATAGAATGGTAAGTATTGATTATCGTAATAATGGTACAGGAACTAGTATTGTTGATTATGTTAAGAAGAATAAAATTAACTATGTTGTATTAGTACCTGCTCAATCTAATAATGCTTTAGATGGAGAGAAAATAGAATTACATATAGGTAATTAAGGTTTCTATTATAGAAACCTTTTTTTATGTTATAATATATAAGGTGATAATAGTGTTAACTAGAGAAGAGCTTTTAAAATTAGACATCAGAAAAATAAGAAGTAATGGACGTTTTGTAGATGTTAACATTCCAAAGATGTTTTATCTATCAGAACAAGAAATTGCTTTTTTAAGAAGGCACTATAATAATCCTAATATTGCTAAGGATGTAGTTATTATCACTAGAGAGAATAAACCTCGTAATTATAAGGTAACAAGAAATGATAAGTATACAGGTTATAAAGCTAAATCAAAGGTTAAGAAGCAAAGAATGATTCCATTTATTATATTTGGAACTATCGTATTTATGAGTGTTGGTTTTTTATCAGCTAAATTAAAATCTTGTGCTTCTTCTAATACATATGAAAGTTCAGGAATAATGTATGAGGATCCTTCAGCAGAAGATTTTCAAGATATTATGAATAGATATGGTTTTAATGAAGAAACATATGAAGCAGTTGTTAATGATCCTGATGTAGCTTATGTATCGTCGGAAGAATTTGATGAAATAAGTAATAGAGTAGAAGACTTGATGTATTTCTGTGATATTTATCAAATTGATTTTAATAAAGTATATAATCATTTAAAAGATATGACTTCTAATTTTAGAAGTGATGATTATGTATTTAAACATCATATTAGAGGAGTTACTTGTAAGGGAGAAGAGGTATATGCTAATAACGAAACAGAATTGTTATTATTATATGCTAGATGTTGTAAACAAGCTCCAGAAAAAGTAGGATTAGATACAGATGGTTTATATATAAGAAAAGATTTTGATAATCCAAGAAATTATTATGAAGATATTTACTATTGTTCTAATTTAGTAGGTGTTGATCCTTGTCTTGTATATGGAATATGTATGAGTGAATCTAGTTTTGCTAGTGAAGTATTTAGATCAAATAATAATCCAGCTGGTTTAAAGAATATAACTGGTGATGGTTTTTGGATATTTGATACACCAACTGAAGGAATTTATGAAACTTGTTTAGAAATATTGAAATATAACCGTAATGGTAAAAATACAATTGAAGAAATAGGTAAATCTTATTGCCCAGTTGATGATAAAGAAGATATTGAAGGTTTAAATCAGAACTGGGTAAGGAATGTTACAAATAATACAAATTACGCTAGAGAACATTTTAATGAGTTATTTGGTGTAAGTGAGTATATAAAGAGGTAGAGAGGAAGATATTATGAAAAAAATTGTAGATGGAAATAAAGCTTGTGCTGATGTTGCTTATTTATTTAGTGAAATAGCTAGTATTTATCCAATAACACCAAGTAGTCCTATGGCTCAAGAGGTTGATGTAATAAGTCATACTGATGTTAAAAATATTTTAGGAGATAGTGTTAGAGTAGTAGAAATGCAAAGTGAAGCCGGAGCAGCTGGAACAATGCATGGAGCATTACTAGCAGGTTCACTTGCTTCAACATTTACAGCAAGTCAAGGCTTGTTATTAATGATTCCAAATATGTATAAGATGGCTGGTGAATGTTTACCTGCTGTAATTCATGTTGCTGCAAGAACTTTAGCAACACATGCATTAAGTATTTTTGGAGATCATAGTGATGTTTATGCAACTCGTTCTACTGGATTTTGTATGTTAGCTTCTACTAATGTACAAGATGCTCATAATTTAGCAGCAGTTGCTCATTTAAGTGCTATTAAAGGTGGACTTCCTTTCTTACATTTCTTTGATGGTTTTAGAACTAGTCATGAAGTTGTTAAAATCGATGAAATGGAAAGAGAAGATTTAATTAAGTTAGTTGATTTTGATAAAGTTAGAGAATTTAAGAATAGAATGTTAAATGTTGATTCTAAAATACAAAAAGGTATGGCAGAAAACGAAGACATTTATTTCCAAAGTGTAGAAGCTAGAAATGAACTATATAATAAAATGCCTGATATAGTTAATTACTATATGGGTCAAATTAATGAATTAACTGGTAAGGAATATAAACCATTTAATTATTATGGACATCCAGAAGCTAGAAATGTAATTGTAGCAATGGGTTCTGTATGTGATACTGCTAAGTTAGTAGTTAATGATTTAGTAGATAAGGGAGAATATATTGGTTTAGTAGAAGTACATCTATATAGACCATTTAGTGTTAAGTATTTAAAGAATGTTTTACCGGAAACTGTTAAGAATATAGCTGTTCTTGATAGAACTAAAGAAGCTGGTGGAACAGGAGAACCTTTATACTTAGATGTTGTATCTGCTCTTTCTGATACAGATATTAAAGTAGTAGGTGGTAGATATGGTTTATCTAGTAAGAATACTTCACCAGATCAAATATTTGCAGTATATGAAATGTTACATGGTGAGTTAAAGAATAATTTCACTTTAGGTATTGTAGATGATGTAACTAATTTAAGTTTACCTGCTAATGATTATTATTTAGATTTAAAAGCTAAAGAGATTAAGATTTTTGGTTTTGGATCAGATGGTATGGTAAGTACTAGTAAAGATATTATGAAAATAGTAGGAGAAGAAGATGGTACTTACGTTCAAAGTTATAACCAATATGATAGTAAGAAGAGTGGTGGAGTTACTATTTGTAACTTAAGAATATATGATGAAGAAACAAATGCTCCATACTATGTTACTAGACCAGATATGGTTGTTATAACTAAAGATGAATATTTATTTAAGTTTGATATGATTGATAATATCAAAGAGAATGGTATTTTAGTTTTAAATACTGTTCATGATGATATGGATTCTTTCTTACCTAATAAAGTTAAGAAGATTATTAAAGAAAAAGATGTTAAGTTCTATATTATTAATGCTTCTAAGATAGCTAATGAAGCTGGTATTAAGGGTAAGATAAGTAAGATTATGGAAATGGTAATCTTAAGTTTAATAGATTATCCTAATGCATTAGAAGTTATTAACCATAGTATTGAAAAACAATTTAGTACTAAGGGTGATGATATAGTAAATGCTAATAAAGAAGCTATTACTAAAGCATTAGAGAATTTAAATAGAGTAGCTATTAATTTTACAGTAAATGATTTTGAAGAAGAAGGAGAAAAGGATATCTTCGAAGAGATAAATGCTAGAAGAGGAGATGACTTAAAGGTAAGTGATTTAGTTCCTTACAGAGATGGTACATTCCCTGGTGCTTTATCTAAGAATGAGAAGAGAAAAACTGCTGAGTTTGTTCCTAAATGGAATCCAGAAAATTGTATTGAATGTGGTCAATGTAGTATTGTTTGTCCACATGCTGTAATTAGACCATTTGTATCAGATAATCCAGAAGATGGAAAACCTATGTTAGGTAAAGATGGTTTATACTATACAATTAAGATATCTGAAGCAGATTGTACTGGTTGTGGATTATGTATTAATGCATGTTTAGGTAAACAAGGAGAAAAAGCTTTATCATTTGGTGATTATGATGAGAAATTAGCTAAAGATGCAGAAGAATGGTTTGCTACTAGAGAAAATCCAAAAGATTTATTCCCTAAATTTACTGTTAAAGGTAGTCAATTTGAGAAACCTAAATTTGAATTTAGTGGTTCATGTGCTGGATGTGGTGAAACTCCATATATTAAGTTATTAACTCAATTATTTGGAGATAAGTTAGTTATTGCTAATGCTACTGGATGTTCTTCTATTTATGGAGGAAGTGCTCCTTGTACACCATATTCTATTCCTTGGGCTAATTCTTTATTTGAAGATAATGCTGAGTTTGGATTTGGTATGTTACTAAGTTTCAATAAGTCTAGAGATAGAATTGAAAATATTATGAGAGAAAACTTAGATGCTGTTGAAGAACCAGTTAAAGATTTATTTGTTGAATGGTTAGATAATAGAGAAGACTTTGATATTACTCATAGAATTAAAGAAGAATTAATGGATAAGACTATTCCAGAGGAATTAAGAGATTTAATCAATTATATTCCTGCTCGTAGTGTATGGACACTAGGAGGAGATGGATGGGCTTATGATATTGGATTTGGTGGTATTGATCATGTCTTATCTAGTGGTGAGAATGTTAATATCTTAGTATTAGATACAGAAGTATATTCTAATACAGGAGGTCAAGCTTCTAAGTCTAGTAGAATTGGTCAAGTTGCTCAATTTGCTGATGCTGGTAAGAAGACAGCTAAAAAAGATTTATTTAAGATAGCTATGAGTTATCCAAATTGTTATGTAGCTAATGTTTCATTTGGAAGTAACTTTATGCAAACTATTAATGCATTTAAGGAAGCAGAAGCTCATGATGGACCAAGTATTATCATTGCTTATTGTCCATGTATTGAACAAGGTATAAAAGGTGGAATGGGTAATAGTAGTCAAGAACAAAAATTAGTTGTTGATTGTGGCTATGTATCTTTAATGAGATATAATCCTGAAACTGATACTTTAACTATGGATAGTAGAGAACCAGATTTTGAAAAATATGGTGAGTTATTAAAGAATGAAGTACGTTATAATAGCTTAGTTAAGAAAAATCCAGAGATGGCTGATGAAATATTAGAATTAAATAAACAAGAAGCTATGAAACGTTATAATTACTATAAAAAATTAGCAGAAGAAAAAGCGAATAATTAATTCGCTTTTTTTATGCTGCATTATCAAGATCTTTTTTTCTGATCTTTTTTAATTGTTTAACATCTTTTTTAGAACGATAAAGGGTATGAGAAATGATATTTCTTTTTTTAGTTAATTTATTATAATTATTATTTAATCTTTCTCTAAGTCCTTTAACATATTTAACATATTCTTGATCAAATTGTAATTCAGGATATCTAGCTATTGCTTCAGAAGTTAGATATTCTAATGTATCCATATTTTCTTCTGTAGTATTTATAGCTTCATTTAAGGCGTTTTCACCATTTCTTAGTTCAATTATGTCTGGAGTAGTTAAACGGTCTCTACGACGGTTAAAAACGTGTTCTATTTGCATTAAGAAGGTTTTAACCATCATACCAGCAGTAAAGTAGAAGAAGAACTTAGTTCTAACAAAAGGGAAAGCTATCATAGATGTAATAGTAGCATGTCGATAAGCTTCTCTTAATCTATTTTTAACTATCTCTTTTTCAATAGCAGCCATTTGTTCTTGAGAAATATTATCTAACTTATCTAATTTACCTAATAATTTATTATTAAGTTCCATAGTATGTTCCATGTTTCTTCTATTTATTTCTTCTTTTAAACCTTTTCTTTCACTTTCAGATATTACTTCGTTTAAGTGTTGTCTTTCATTATTGATATCAATTTTTTGTTGGGCATCAATACTATATTTAGTTTTTTCTATTTTAGCTCTTTGCGCTTCTAGTTTACGAAGTTGAATAATAGGTAATTTATGACGATATTTATACATTGTTTCATCTATCTCTTGGAGTATTTCATCTATTTCATCATATACCTTGTTATATTCTTTATCTTCAATATCTTCTTTTTTTATTTCTTCATTAGCTTTTTTAGTAATAGCATCAACTGCTAAAGATATATTAGTTAATAATTCTTCTTTAATTAGAATCGGTTCTTCCTTTTTTGGTTCTTCTTTTATTTCTTCTTTTTTAGGAAGTTCTTCTTCTTTTTGAATCTCTTCTTTTTTATCTTCAATCTTAGTATCGATATATACTAGTTCTTCAGATACAACTTCCATTTCTTTTGGTTCATTAGATTCTTTTATCTTTTCATCTACTTGTTTTAATTCAGGTAGATCTAGCTCTTTTACTTTTACTTCTTCTTTAACTTCTTCCTTTTTAGGTTCTTCTTTAGGAAGAGGTACTTCTACAACTGGAGGAGCTTTCTTTATTTGTTCTTTTTTTTCTTTTGGAACGGAAGTTAGAACAGTATCTATTGCTTTAACAACAGCAATAGCTGCTACAGTTGCAATAGTTTTTATTTCTTCTTTAGGAGAAGGAGTTAGTATATCTTTAGTATTTTGAACCATGCGAATTGGTACATCATCAGCTTTATCTTTTATTTCATCTTTAACTTCAGGTACTGTTTTAGCTATTTTAGTATCTTCCTTAACAGGAGCTGGAGCTTTTAGATTTAAAGTATTATTAGGTATGACAGTTGCCATAAAATATGGTTCTTTTTTCTTGGTTGATAAATCTAATTTAATATCTTCTTTTTTATCATTATTAAGATCTAGTTTTATTTCTTCATTCTTTTTAGGAAGAATAGGTTCTTTTTTATGCTCTTCTTTAACAACCTCAGTAACTATTTTAGATAGTTCTAGAGGATTCTCTGGTTTATTTCTTTCAATTTGATGATTTATTTTAGGAATTATTTTTTCTTTAAATTCTTTGATTATTTCTTTGGTTTCTTTGTCAGCATCTTTGACTTTAAAATCTATTTCTTTATATTCTTCAATTTCTTCGATTGCTTTATCAATAAGTTCATCTATTAGTTCTTCAGTAATTAAGAACTTTTTACTATTAATAGCTTTATATTTAATAACTTCTTTTTTAAATTTAGGAAGTTTTAAGATAACAGCATTTGGTTTTTCTTCATCACCAGATGTTTCGTTATGTGGATTGGTTAGAGTAGAAGGTTCATCTGGCATGCTAGATGGTGTTGTACCAACTATTACATCTTCTTTTTTAATAACTTCTTCTTTTTTTATTTCTTCAATCTTTTTCTTTTCTTTAGGAGAATTCTTTACAGAAAGAATACTATTAAAGAAGGCGAAGATGACAGTAAATAATTTTAAGAAGAATGCTTTTACATGTTCAAAGAAATTGTTCATATAAATCACCTTTTTCATTTTAACATTTTTAGAACAAAAAAAATAGGAGTTGTCCCCCTGAGAACAACTCCAAAAAGAATAAAAAGGGGTTGGCTAGTGTGATACTAGCACCAATTCGCCTTTAAGTGAATTGGTACTTCATACTCTAATGGGTAAACGGTATTTTGTCAACAAAAAAGTGCAAAAAATTTAACTTTTTTAATATTTTTATATTTAGTCATAATTCTTTTTGATTTCGGCTTAATTTAGCTATAAAAAAGAATTATAACTGAGTATATTTTTATGTTTAATGGTATAATAATTTTAGGTGATCTATATGGATATAAGTGGCATAAAAGGTATTGGTACTAAGACATATGAGTTATTACATA
Source organism: Bacilli bacterium (assembly GCA_017525015.1). The sequence continues at coordinate 216,614 of JAFXUK010000004.1, read as the reverse complement.
AATTAAATATATATACAGTAGATGATTTAATTAACTATTATCCATATAGATATAATGTTATTAAAGTCATTCCTCTTGTAGAAGCAGAAGATGGTGAAGCTGTTACTATTAAAGGTATTGTTGATACCGAACCTAGAGTAAGTTATATAAATAGAAGTTTAAATAGAATGAGTTTTAAAGTATTAACAGATAATTTCTTAATTAATGTAACTATATTTAATAGAGCATTCTATAAACAACATTTACATGTTGGCAGAATGATTAATTTAATAGGTAGATATGAAAGAAAGAATAATACTTTTACTGCTAGTGATATTAAGTTTGAAATAATCAATGGTACTAAGGTAGAACCTGTTTATCATTTAGTTAATGGTTTAAAGAGTAAGAATTTAAATAAGATTATTAATGAAGGCTTTAAGTATGTTAATTCTTCAACTGATTATGTACCACAGTATCTTGTTAATAAGTATGAATTTATCAACAAGGTAGATGCTTTAAAAGAGTTACATAATCCTGAAGGTAGTGAGTTACTTAAGAAAGCTAAATTAAGATTAATATATGAGGAATTCTTTCAATTTATGTTTAAGACTAATTATTTAAGATATAAGTATGATTTAAATAATGTAGGTTTAGGTAGAGATATAAATAGAGAAGATGTAGATGCTTTTATTAGTAGTTTACCTTTTAGTTTAACTGTTGATCAAGAAACAGCAGTTAATGATATATATAATGATTTAACAAGTCCTAAAAGAATGAATAGATTGGTTTTAGGAGATGTAGGTAGTGGTAAGACAGTAGTAGCTATTATAGGTTTATATATAAACTATTTGGCTGGCTATCAAGGTAGTATGATGGCACCAACTGAAATACTAGCTCGTCAACATTATGCTAATGTAACAAGTATGTTTAAAGATACAGATATTAAAGTAGCATTATTAGTTGGTAGTATGAAGGTATCAGAAAAGAAAAAAGTATATCAAATGTTAGAATCGGGAGATATTGATATTCTAATAGGTACTCATGCTTTAATTAGTGAAGGTGTAACCTTCAAAAACTTAGGTTTTGTTATAACCGATGAACAACATCGTTTTGGCGTTAATCAAAGAAGTAATTTACAGAATAAAGGTATGTTATGTGATGTTTTATATTTAAGTGCAACTCCAATACCTAGAACATATGCTTTAACTATATATGGAGATATGGATACATCAATAATTAAAACTAAACCAAGTGGTCGTAAAGATATTATTACGAAGTTAAAGAAGGAAAGTGAGTTAAAGGATGTTTTAACTCATATGGTAGAAGAGATTAAAGAGGGACATCAAATATATGTAGTAGCTCCTTTAATTGAAGATGAAGATGGTAATAGTAATTTAAATGATGTAGTTAAATTAAAAGAGAAATTTGATTTAGCTTTCCAAAATAAGATAAGAGTAGAAATATTACATGGTAAGATGAGTAATAAAGATAAAGATATGATAATGTCAGAGTACAAGAACGGTGATATTAAAGTATTAATTAGTACGACTGTTATTGAAGTAGGTGTAGATGTTAAAAATAGTACAATGATGGTAATATTTAATGCTGAAAGATTTGGTTTAGCAACATTACATCAGTTACGTGGTCGTGTAGGTAGAAATGATGTTCAATCATATTGTTATTTAATCAGTAATTATGATAAAGAGAGATTACATGTAATGGAAGAAAGTAATGATGGTTTCTATATATCTGAACAAGACTTTAAACTAAGAGGTGGTGGAGACTTGTTTGGTACACGTCAAAGTGGTGATATGGTCTTTAAGATAGGTGATCTTAGAAGGGACTATAAGATATTAGTACAATGTAAGAATGATGCAGGAATCTTCTTGCAAGATAATATTAAGAATGATTTTAAGGACTATCCACAGTATAAAGAAATAATAAAATCATTAGAATTTATAGATTAGTCAAATTGAGATATATTTGACTTTTTTTATGTAATAATCTATTATATTCCCCAGAAAAAGGGAGTTTTGATATGATTAAATATTTTAACGAAGATGCTTGTAAAAGAGTATTAAGCAAAGAAGCTAAAAAACCTACAAAAGGAGAAGCTATTAAAGGTGCTGTTAAAAAAGGTGCTTTAGTAGTATGTGCTAGTGTAGTTTTATTATCTTTGTCTGGATGTACTAGAGAAGTTTCAACTAATGCTCATATTCAATATGATGTTATTGATACAGTTAATAGTGATATATCTCATAATGGTATTCAACAAGTTATTGATGTACCAGGAGAAGATTTTAAGTTAGTTGTTACTTATAGATGTGTGTTAGAAGATAATGCAAAATGGACAGTAACATCAGATAAAGAAATGTATATGGATGTTTGTACAGATGGTTTACCAGAAGGTAAATATGTATATATTGATAACGTTCATATTGATACAACTATTAGAAGTGTATATCCTTCAGTAGATGGTATTACACAAGATACTATGGATGATAGAATTCATAATTCACAAATGATTGGTTTCCCAATAGCAGATGATAATTCTTATAGTAGTGTTAACTGTATAGAAGGTCAAAATCAAACATTTATGCAAGGTTCATTCCATGGATTTAATGGATATTCTAGTGGTACTATTTCAGAAAGAAGATATATTGAATCTGATTATTTAAAAGCTGGAGTATACGCTAATAAGATTAATTCAGTAATTGATTTAATTATTATGGATCATGATGGTTCAATGAGATGTGTATCTGTTCCTTCAACAGTTGGTGTATCTGTATGGCCATACGTTGAAAGAATTAAGGGAAATGGAGAATCAGTATTTGATTATTATTTCTATAATGAAAGTACTGGAACAGTTGAACGTAAAGAAATTTCTGCTGCTGAATACCAAATGAGAACAGAAGCAGGAAGAGGTTTAGGTAAATAATTAAGAAGTCAAGTCAAGAAGAATTTGACTTTTTTTTATGTAATTAATATAATAATTGCCATAGAAAGAGAGAGAATTTTTTTTATGGAACCAATTAAGGGTGAAAATAGAGAAGAACCTGTATTAGTTCAAGTAGTTAAAGAAAGAAATCAACAAATTCAATTATATGAAGGATTAATTGCATATGAAGATTCATTCCTAATTGCTTTAGTAAACTATAGTGATGAAATAATCCTAGGTTTATATGATTATTTGGTTAGAGAAGAGAAAAAACTTCGTTTTATGTTAGATGATCAAGTTTCTGATCAAAGATATGATCGTATCGGTGCTATGTTACTAAGATTAGAAGACTTAGAAGTAGTACAAAAACATATGATGGGTGATAAAGAACCAGAAGAAACAATACAAGAAACACCTGAAGAAAAAGAAGCCCAAATTAATGATATTCTTGATAAATTAGCTTATCGTAAAAAAGGACCTATTGGAAAAGCAGTTCACAGATTAGCTAAAAAAGTTCAAAACATTAGAAGAACAAAATAAAAGTAGTGTATAACTACTTTTTTATTTGCTATAATTATAATAGGTGATAAGCATGAACGGTATAGAAAAGATTGATATTAGAATTAACAGTTTAACAAGTAATATGGATTTAACTATTATTCCAAACGCTTTAAAAGTATATGCTAAAGGCAAAGAGAAAACTATTGATGCTAAAGTAATAGGAGAATTATTAGATATTATTTGTAAGTGGGACTTTGAATATATTGATGATAGTGCTATTGACGCAGAACAATTTAGAGTCAAAGTATATACCGCTAAAGGGGTAGATGATTATTTTGGTAATGGTAAATATCCAAATAATTATGATGCTTTTAAAAAGTTGGTGAATGATATATATGGATAGAATCTTAAGAAATTTAGATGCTACTAAGACTATAAATGATTCTATTCCTGTTTTAATTGATATATTCACTACTTTTTATGGTGAAGATTTAAGAGATGAAATTACAGAGAAATTCCGTAATATGAAAGTAATAGGTTACTATGATGCAGATAGTCTTGCTAGTATGATTATTAATCTACAAAAAAATCATTCTGATTCTTTAGTAAAAGAATTATTTAAAGAAATGGGTATGGAATATTCAGAAGAAGAAGCTCAAAGATATATGGGAGGTTCAACTTTTAGGTTTCCTAATTTATTACCTATTTTATTGGCTTATGAATATATTGATATGGTAAAAAGAGGACCTGATGCTTTACAAGAAGATGAAAGAAAAAGAAAATATGAAACTATTAAAAATTATATGCCTGATTTAGACTATGATACTTATATTAATGATAAATTAACAGAAGAACAAATAAAGAAGTTACCTTCTTTTATTAGACTAGGTCGAGAGTATTGGTTTGGGGATAGTAATATTGATGATAAGTTAGCTGATGCTAGAAGAATGTCTATTAATGCTATTAACTCTTTATTTCCTGGTGCTTCTGAAGCTAATGTAGATATGCTTATTACATCTGGTCAATTGGATCGTTTACATACAATTGGTAAGAAGTTTAAAGAGTATGTTAGTAAGTATAATGCTTTAGATGATGAAATAGTAGGTAAGTATAATAGGATAAATACTAAAATACATGAATATGAAAGTAGTTTAAAAAAGAAGTATTTCTTTGCTTTTCTAGAAGAAACTAAAGAATATTTAAGTATAAGTGATCAAAAACTTGTAGATGAAATGATTGCTAAAGATTCTTTATTAGGTTCAAGTAATATACAAGGCTTAGAAATTGTTTTAAGTACTTATTTACTTGGTAATCGAAATATTAATTATTTTGACCAAAGTAGTGAAACAGATTTACAAAATCCAGAAGTAAGTGATTATCGTAGAGAAACTATTAAAGAGAATAGAATTAAATATTTTAAATATAGAGGTATAGACTTAGGCGATAATTACGAGGATTATGTTAATAATCCAGATTGTAAAAAAGTATGGCCTAGTGATGAAATGATTAATAAAATAAATGAAAGATTAGATTATTATTCAGATCGTTTTTATGTAGATATGATATCTAGTATGGATTTCTTTAAAGAAGTAGATAAAACAATAGAAGAAAAAGGCTTGTTAGATACAGATGGCGTAAATGATGTAACTTTATTGGCGCAAAAGACAACTTATATTGAAACAAATCTATTCCGTGAAGATGATACATATAAATTATTTCCATTCCTTTTTGTATATGCTCATGATGATATTTATGCAGATAAGAATCTTTTACATGAATTAAATCATATTTTTGAATTAACATTAAGAAAAGTTGATGATAATTCTTATGATTATATTTGTGGATGGGATAATGGAACATGTTCTATAAATCAAAGTTCATCTGAAGTAAAAAGTACTTTAGGTGAAGAAAGAAAATTAAGAGGATATGAATCATTTAATGAAATAATAAATGAATTTATTGCTCAAAGAATGTCTAAGATGATGCATGATGCTGGTGTATTTATCTTGAATGATGAGAATCATTTTATGGATAGAGGTGGAACCTCTTATGAGTATTCAGCATTCTTAGTTAGAGATTTCTTTAATGACTTTTTTGACTCAATAATAATGAGTAGAAGACATGGTAATATTCAAGTAATTTGGGACAGAGTAGGAAAAGAAAATTTTGATGCTTTAAATGATTTATTCCATGATTTTAACGAAGTGTTTACTCAAAGAGTTTATGGAAGATTACAAGGAGATTTAAAAGCTAATAGAGATACTGTTCTAGTTAGAACTTATAATGAAATGAAAGCTAGAAGAGATGCTATATTAAAAGCAATGAAAGAGTATGAAAAAACGAGTCAAGTAACATTGTAAATTTATGACATTTTGACATGAAATAAAATTTAGTTTTTGAAATTTTAAAAAATCAATTGACTAAACTTTTAAAATAATATATCATTTAATTAGCATGATAGATGTCATGCTGATTACTTTCATGATTGAAATGAAAGTGGATCAACCAAAACCCCCTGAAGAGAGACGAAAGTCTCTCACTTTTTTTATGGGAAAATTTACATAAATTGCGTATAATCTATAAAATCATAAATGAAGTATTATATTAGCTGTTATATAATTATTATAGATAATAGTTTAAAGGGAGTTGTTTTATATGGGAAAAAAGTTTTGCTTTGCTCTAATATTATTAGTGTTTCCAATAATGGTATTTGCAGAAGAGTACATAACAATTACATATGATGCAAATGACGGTTCTGGAAGAACTAAAACTTTTCAAATTCAAAAAGGGGATAGTTATACTATAGAACCCTGTTCTATTTTTGAATATATTGATCCTAATCCAAACGATTTTATGGATGATATGGTTATAACTGAATGGAATACAAAAGCAGATAATAGTGGTACCCACTTAAGAGTAGGCTATACATATAGCGAGACAGATCGATCTCCTTATTATGTAAGCATATATAATATAATTAATGACTGGGATAATATTACACTATATGGATCGTGGGAAGGAAGAGCAGATATTGCATCTGGCATTAAACAAGTAAGACTAACGGGATTAGGAGCAGTGCCTACAGATGATGGAAGTTATACCCTAAGTCATGAAGCTAGTTTTGATATGGAAATAAACATAGAAGAAACATCAATGTTTCAGTTTTCTTATTTAAACTATTTTGAAATACCTGATTATTTTGATGAATATTTAGATGGTGAACCAGAGATTAAAGCTTTTTTGGAAGAAAAATGTCCATTTGTTATTAAAATTAATTATAATGGGGGTGTTATTGACGAAACAGGTTATTTTTATTTAAATGATAATAAGTTTTTTATAGATAATCCACCCGAAAATTTATATTCTAATTCATCTACAAATATGACAATTAATTATAATTTTGGGGTTACAGTAACATATGAAAATATTAACAATCGTCGTTTACTTGTAAAGACTGTAGTTATAAATAATAAAGCAGATAAAACATTAGTAATATATCCTAAAGGTAATATATTTGTAAAATATGTTGATGCAGATACTGGAGAAGTGTTTGATTCAGTTACAACAAGAGATGTAATAGGTTTACCTTATACTCCTATTATTAATGAATATGACGGTTATGAACTAGTTACTGAAGTAACAGATAACAATTATGAATATGAAGAACATGATCAAGAAATTGTTTTTAAATTTAGGAAAGTAGCAAATGGTAAAGAAGAACCTAAGGAAGACGATTCAAACGAGCATAATCCAGAAACTGTAGGATCTTTACCAGTAGTTCTTATATTATTATTTGTAATAACAGGTGTCGTTACAACTGTTTTATATGATAAAAAGAGATTGTTGATTAAAAAATAAAAGAGCACATATGTGCTTTTTATTATGTATTTAACTTATAAAGAGTATAAATAATATGAATATAATTTCATATTGTGGTAAAATAGTTATGGAGGATGTTTATGAAAACAGAAAAGAATATATTAATTGCATTTTTATTAAACCTAGGTTTTTCAATATTTGAATTTATAGGTGGATTTATAACAGGTAGTATAGCTATTTTATCTGATTCAGTTCATGATTTAGGAGATGCTTTAAGTATTGGCTTATCATACTTTTTAGAAAGAAAGAGTAAAAGAAAAGCAGATGATAAACATACTTATGGATATGTTAGATATTCTGTATTAGGTGGTGTAATTACTACGACTATTTTATTAGTAGGTTCTATTTTAGTAATAATAGGAGCTATTGAAAGATTATTTGAACCAGTAGATATTAATTATGATGGAATGATTATATTTGCTATAGTAGGTGTGGTATTAAACTTTATAGCAGCTTATGTAACAAGAGAAGGAGATTCTATTAATCAAAAAGCAGTAAACCTTCATATGTTAGAAGATGTATTAGGTTGGATAGTAGTATTAATTGGTGCTATTGTAATGAAGTTTACTGATATTAGTGTATTAGATTCTATTATGAGTATTGGAGTAGCATTATTTATTCTAATTAATTCTGTTAAGAATTTAAAAGTAGTAGTAGATTTATTCTTAGCTAAAACACCTGCTAATATTAATTTAGAGGAATTAAAAGAACACCTATTAAAAATAAAAGGTGTTGATGATATTCATCATATTCATGTATGGAGTATGGATGGATATAATAATTATGCTACTATGCATATTGTTACTAAGGTAAAAGATGTTAGTGAATTAAAACATGAAATAAGAGAAGAATTAGAAGAACATAATATATGTCATGCAGTTTTAGAAACTGAAGATGAAGCTTGTGATGAAAAGGAATGTCATGTAGAGATACATCACGAAGAACATCATCACCATCATCATTAAAAAAAAGAGCAATTGCTCTTTTTTTATTGATATTGACTTGTAATACCGAAGTATTCTTCCATAGTAATCCAGTTACCACCATTATATAATTTGGTAGCTAGATCAACTCCTACGTATCTAAAATGCCATGATTCATATTTGTATCCAGTAATACCTTGTTTACCAGAAGGATATCTTAAAATAAATCCATATTTGTATGCATTAGCAGCTAACCATTTAGCTTCAGCTGTTGAATCAAAACCACTATTGATACAAGGCTTATTTGTAGCACATACATCGAATGCTAAACCAGTTTGATGTTCAGAATGTCCTGGTCTTGCTGAGAAGGTATCAGCTGCAGATTTTCCTCTTTGATTAACATAGTTATTATATAGACTCTTTTGAGTATTATAAGATCTATATCCGCTTTGTGCCCACATGTTATATCCATCTTCTTTAGCAGCTGCAAACATTTTTTTAGCAGCAGCATTAGTTTCAGAAGTTAATCCTCCTGGTCCATAAGAACTAGGTAATCCATATGTTTTATTAGCTATTAAATAACCATTAATATAGGTAACTCCATTTTTAACTGTAATAGTATATCCTTTAGATGTAGTAGTACCATTTAGAGAACTACTTGTACCACTTGTATTATTACTTTGAGTATTACTATTATTTGTAGTAGTTTTTGTTTCTTTCTTAGGTGTAGTAGTTGTAGTAGTACTTTTTTTAGTAGTTGTTGTAGATGTAGTAGTATTTTTTTGAGTATTACCTTTTACTGTTACAGTAAATTCTTCTTTAGCTTCGTTACCTGAAGAATCAGTAGCTATATAGTAAAGAGTATAAGTACCAGGAGTTCTGTAATAGTAGTAACCTTCGATATAAACATGTATATCTTCTTTAGAGTTATCAGTTGCTGATACATCTTTTTTTAAATCTACTGTTTTACCAGCTGTAACTTCATATTCTTTAGGAGCTTTAATAACTGGTGCTTCTTTATCAACAATATTTATTTTATAAGTGTATTCTTTTTCTTCATCAAATTCATCTTTAACAGATATTTTTATTTCTTGTTCACCAAGTTTAGTGGTATCAATTTGTTCTTTTTCAGTAGTTATTTCACCATGTTCTAATACATCAATGCCATCAGTGTTATAGAATTCTTCATTGATACCTATTTCTTTATCATTTACTTCAATTTTTAGTTCTTGTGGTTTTTTACCACAAGCTGTTAGTGCTAAGAAAAGAAGCGGAATAATGTATAATTTTTTCATATTATCATCTCCGTTGTTTGTTATATTATCATTATATATTTTTTATGTCAAAATAAAGCTATTTTTGGCTTATTTTCTTAGTTGTGCTATAATTTTTAACGGTTAGGTGGATGGAAAAGTGGATAGTACATTGCCTGTTATAGAGATACCTAGAGAATTACTAGGAACCAAGTATAGAATTATTGGTTATGGTAGTGAAAGTAGGGTATATAATTATGAAGATTTATATGCAGTAAAGATATTTACTATGCGTACTAGTGAATTTAAGAGAAAAAGAAAATTTTTGAAGATTGGGGAATTATCTAGATTAGAAGAAAAAGGTATTGCTAGACCAATTGGATATACTAGTTGTGATGGTGAATTATCTGGTTGTTATTCTGATATAGTTAAATATGATATAGCTAGAAAAGATTTTGAAGATTTAGAGATGTTACATGATACTAGAAAAGTATTAGAATATTTAATGAAAGCAGAAAGTATATTAAAAAGATTACATAGTAGAGGTATTATACTTGGAGATATTAAAGCCGATAATATTATGATAGATCAAAATGATAATCCAATCTTTGTGGATGTCGATAATTATGCTATTGGTCAATACTTCTTTGATTTAATGCCAACGAGAAGTGGAACTATGTATAATTTATATGGTGGTAAAGTATCTTTAAGAGATAATGATATATTGGTATTTACCATTATGGCTTTAAATTTATTAACACATGATGATAAATTTAGTTTTGATCAAGGTAGATTTATATTAGATGGATTAGTAGAGAATCTTAATGTAAGTGAGAAGGTTAAGATTGGACTTAGATATATATTCTCTAATTTACCTAATAAACCATACTTTGGAGATGTAATAGGAAAGAGCATTTAGATGTTCTTTTTTTATTGGTTAAATGATATAATTATTAAGATAGGGAGTGTATGTAATGAATAAGATGACACTAGAGGAATTTATAAGAATAAGAGAAAGAATGGCTGAGATCTTTAATACTAATATTGATGAATCAGAATTAACAGAAGATCAGCTGTTAGAAGAGTATTTAAAACTACTAGATACTTTGCTTTCACATGATTTAAGTGATATTCCTTTTGAAGAATGGAAAGGAATGTATATATTTAGAGATGGCTTATTGGATTTTTCTAAAACACATGCTAATTTAGATTTCTCTTTATTAGAAGAGATAGAATATGAAAGAATTAATTTAAATGGATGTAATGTTAGAAATATTCAAAGATTACATTATGATGAAACAACATTTGATCAAGAATTTATGGCTAGTCATCCAGAATTCTTCCCAGATGCAAGTTTACCTGATGAAATAAGAAAAGCTTTCTATCAAAGGAATTTACGTTTACATCATTTAATAGAATTCCCTGCTTTAAGAAAGTGTGTTAGCGAGTATTCTTTTGAAGGTGAACGTTTTAATGAAAATCCTTCTAAATCATTAGTTTCAGCTATAGGATTAGAAAATACACTTCGTTTATTGGATGAATATCCAAAGTTAATACTAAATATTACTGAAGAATCTGAAGAAAGATATATTTCAAGTAATTTTAGATTTAATGATCCAGAATTTAAAGGAGTTCCTTCTTATGAAGAAGCCAAAAAATATGTTTTTGGGGAAGTAGTACGTAATTTAAGAACAATGTATAGTTATCAATATAATCCTGAAATATTACCTCAAGAATTGATAGATATGTTTCCTCAAACATTTGTTGGTAGTGATGTATTACCAGAGAATGTATTAAAAGATTATTATGCAAGTAATTTAACAATAAGTGAAGTTAGATATTATTATGATGTTTTGAAAAATTTTGACTTAGAATTTGGTACTAAGAAATCATCTACATGTCAAAAAATTTTAAAATATTTTGGTAGTTTTGAAGATTATTTTGCTAAAGTACCAAAAGAAATGGATCATTTTATAGCAACATATTTAAATAGTACTTATGATAGTGAACAATTAGATGAAGTATTTAATACTAAATCAATTGATGAAATTTTTAAAATAGCTATGAGAACATCTTTAGGTGAGTATGGTTTTTATTTCTATCTAGATGAAGTTCCATTTATGTTACAACATATATCTCTTGATGAAATAGTTAGTGATGAAAAAGTTATTAAATTTATTGAAGAGGTAGGTTTAGACTTATTAATAGAATTTAATAACGCTCATAACTATTTATTAGAAGAAGGTACTGGCTATGGTAGAGATCCTTTTGTTGATACTTTACTTCAATTAATAGCTCGTCATATGGATGTAGTACAATTTGGTCCTATTAATAATATGGAAGATTTAAAAAATTATATTGGTAAAGTAATTGAAGTAGTAAATAGAAATGATGATTATCATTGGAAATCTATATTAGATCATGCTGAAAAAGAATTAGCACCACTTTATCCACAATTTTTCATTGATAAAGATAAAGTTAGAGAATTAATTGGAGATATAGATGATAAGAAATTAAATGATTTAGTTGATGATTTAAAAAGAGGTCTTACTGGTGGTTATTTAGGTAGAATTCCTGAAATCTTAAAAAAGTATCCACAATTAATTGAAGTATTAGAAACTAAGCAAATAATTATAAATTCTAATTATCCAAATTTAAGAAGATTATTAGAAGCATTACAAACAAGAAAGTTCTTAGAAATTATAGCTAAGTATGGTTCGGATGTAGAAAGATTTTTCTTTGATCGAAATGGTGTTATAGATAATGAATTAATTGAAATAATAAAAAGTTCTGATAATTATGAAGCTGCTATTAATGAACGTATTTATAGAAGTATGTTCATTGGTGAAGCAAAACAAAAGAAATATGATATAAGAGAATTACCTGCTAGCTTTCGAGAACAACATCCTGAGTTGTTCTTACCAGAAGGTGCTCCTAGAGATTTAGAATATGAATTCTATGGAAGAAATATAATGGGTAGATATACATTTATGTCTTGTTCTGAAATTCAAGAACATCCAGAATGGATTCCTTATTTGTTAAATGTTAATTTAGCAGCTGTTTTTGAAAGTATTAATGTTAGTGTAGTCAATACTGAATATACTGATCCAAGAGGTGTTTCAGCAGTATTTGTTGCTAACTTATTTGAAATTTTAAAATCAGTAGGATTCTCTAATGAAGAAATATTAACTTTCTTAGCTGATTATGGAAAAGTAATAGCTCGTTCATCTGTTAATGGAATGATAGATATTGCTGCAGGTAAAGAAGGAGCTATGAAGGTTTTAATAGATTCTATTGTTTATAATATTTCTAATAGAAAAGTATTCTATGATGAACAAATGTTACCTGAAGAATTTAAACATGATTATCCAGAGTTCTTCTTAAGTGAAGATGCTCCAGATGATTTACGTAATCTTTTCTATCAAAGAAAGTTATCTTTGGTAATTATTCAAGATCATCCAGAATGGATTCCTTATTTGGAAAAAGCAGATATTTCTATAGGATTTAATGCAGATAGAAATTGGCTTAATAATTTTTCTTTCTTAAGTAAAAGAGAAGTCTTAGAATTATTCTATAAGTTTGGTCCTTACTTAATACTTTGTGAAGTATTCTTCCCTCAAGGAGTGAAGATGAGTTTTGATGAAGCGGTTGAAGATATTAAGCAACAAATGTTAAGGGCTTTAAAAAATAAAAACGTTAAGTATGGTGAAGATTTAGCTGAACATATTGGAGATTTGGCTCCTGAATTCTTCTTGAGCCCAGATGCTCCAGAAGAATTAAAAGAATGTTACTATTTTGAATCACAGAAATTTTTAACATTTAAAATATTAAAAGAACATAGAGATTGGTTACCTTATTTAAAAGGTAAAGTTATTCGTAGAGCTTTTGCAAAAGGTAATTATTCACGTAATTTAATTGATTTCTTCCAAAGATATGGTGATGAGGAAGCATTAAGAATAGGTTTAAAGAATCCTGAAGCAGTAAGTGTAATGTTACAAACTAAACCAGATTTATTATATGCTTGGTGGGAAAGACTAAGATTTATTCCTCATCATGTAGTAATGCTTAATTTTCCAGTAGAAGAAATAGATAAATATGTTGCTTCTGGTAAGAAATGGTCTATGATTATGAGATTAGATTCATTTACAGGTAGTGATGAAGATGTTTTATCTTTATTAAAAGCATCATATGCTTTTGGAGTATTTGATGGTGATGATGATGGTTTCCATGACTTCATGCAATTATTTAGTGATGTTCCAAGAGTTTTAACTCAAGAACAAATGAGTGATATAGAAGCAGCTTTGAATATAGAAGTTCCAGATGGCATGAGCGAAGCAGAAAAAGAAGCATTTGAAAAAACTGTCGAAGAAGATAATAAGAAGGTAAAATTAATACAAGAATGTTATCAATTAAATGATAGAGGTCAATATGTTTTAATTATTGATCCACAAAGAGAAAAAGAAAAAATAAGACAGTTAAGAAAAGCTTTAGAAGATGTATCATGGGGTAGAGTTTTAACTCCAAACAGTGCTCATAAGATTTTTGGTGGATTTGAATTAACAAGTAAACCTGAATTTAGAAGATTCTTAATGGAACATATTGATGAAATATTAGCATCTGATGAGTTAATGCCTTATATTTCAAAAATGCATAAACAATGGGAAGAAATAAAAGCTATTAATAGTAATAGAGTATTAACTTTAGATTTAGCGTTAGCTTATGTTAAATCAAATGTTTATGAAGGCGTTCAAATAGGTAATGTTGCTTTATCAGAAGTATCTAAAGTGGCTGGATATTCTCAAGATGCATTTGATAGATTACAACAAATATTTAATTATGGTAAGGTAAGAACATATAGTAGTATTCCTCGTATTAAGACAGTTCAAGATGGATATACATATGAGATATTAAAATTAGATGATCCATTAGCTGTTGCTATTGGAACATTAACTGACTGTTGTCAAGAACTTGGAAATGCTGCTGAATCTAGTATGAAACATAGTATGACATCTAGACATGGTAGAGTATTTGTTATTAAAGATAGTGATGGTAATATAGTTGCTCAAAGTTGGATGTGGCGTAATAAGAATGTTATTTGTTTTGATAACATTGAAATTCCAGATAAAGCATTTACAAGAGCTTCTCGTGAAGGTATGAATGCTAATCAATTTGCAGAAGTTGTTTATAATTTATATAAAGCGGCTGCTGATGAAATAATAGCTAAAGATGAAGAAGTATATAAACAATTATTAGAAGAAGGTAAAATAACTGAAGAGCAATTTGAAGCTTTAAGAGTTAGAAAAGTTACTGTTGGTGAAGGTTATAACGATATTAAGTCAGCATTAATTAAGAATGCTCCTAAAGATGAATCTGAACATGTTGCTAGACCAATACATCATGTTGATCCAGTTGATCATGATGATTATTTATATACTAGTGATTCATCAACTCAATATATTTTATCAGGTGAACAAGATGTTCCAGAAAGTACTGAAGAAACATTGGTTGTTCATGGAGATGAATTTGATGTATTAGATGATAAGAGTATGAAATTACAAGATGTATTATCTTTAATTAAGTTAGAGATTGCTACTAAGGGAGAAAGATTTGAAGGTAATACCCAAGTTGAAGATTCTTTAGATGATTTTGTTACTGAGATGGCTTGGAATTATGGTTTAAATCCTACACAAACTAGAGTAATATCAAATCCTAACTTTGCAATTATTTATGCTGATGCAGGAGATAAGATTATTCTTGGAGATTTACTATATAACTTTAAGTTAGATCTTAGAGATAATGTAGATGTAGCAGCGAAGATAATTATTCAAATAAGACGTGCTTTAGATCAAATTGGTAAAGGTAAAGAATTTGATATATCTAGGTTAGATGAAGAACAAAGAAAAGTATTTGAATCGGCGACGAAGTTAGATAAAGAAATGGATGAAGAAAGGGGATTATCACATGGAACAATTTAAGGTAGAAGATATGATTACTAAAGCAGTTGTTGCTAGTAGAAGTAATTATTATCATAAAGATTTAGTTAAAAGTTTTATTGATGCTATTAGATTAAATAATGATTTATTCTTAAATACTAATGTTATTGATATGCAAAATAACAATGGTTTTAGATTAGAAGTAGAAGCTATTAATAGAATTTTAGATAAGTATACAAATGTAGAATCTATTATTGATAAAACAGATGATACAAAGTTAAGTGATAATCTTCTTAGTTCTAATGTATATGAAAAATTAGGTGTATTATATGTCATATTTGATGGTAATACATATACTATGTTAGAAATGATGATACTTGGTTTATTAACTCATAATGTAATTATTTTTGCATCAGATGGTTATATGGGTGGAAGTAATTCATTATTAATAAGTATTGCTGAATCTTTCTTTAAGAAACAAAAATTAGATACAAATATATTTCAACAATCTTTAACAATAAGAGCTAAAGAGTTCTTTACTAATTTTAAATCTATAGATAAAACAGTTATTATTGGTGATAATGAGTTTGTAGATAAGTATTTAAAAGAGTGTACTACAGAAGTAGTAGTTGCTAGAAATAATGTCTATGATTTATATGTAGAAGATTTAACTCATTTAGATTTATTAAAAGAAATAGTTGGATTAGGTTTAAATGTTAATGCATATGTTAAAGAAGGCTTAATTGATTATGAAGATGCTATTTATGTAGCAGATATTGATGAAGCTATTACTAACATTAATTATAATGGTGGTAAATATAGTTCTTCGATATTTACAAATGATAGTGAGAATGCAGGTTTATTTATTAGAGATGTAAAAAGTAAACATGTATTTGTAAATACAAGTCCTACTATTGAAAGAGGTTTAGATATTAAACAAGAGGACTTATTAAGAGAAAAAAGCATTTTATTACCAAACATTTATAAGTTTGATGGTAGTAAAGTTAATGTTGATATTTAAAAAGACTTTTATAAGTCTTTTTAATATGTGATATACTTATAATGAGACAGGTGATATAAATGGGTTCAATGGGATTTGATGGATTAACTGAAAATATTAATATAAATTCTTCTATACCTGATGTAGGAACTAAACCATCAATGTCTGGTTTAGGGGGAGAAATAGTTGATCAGGGTGCTATATCTGGTAGTTATAATTCTCAACAACCAGTTAAGTCTATGGATGTTGTAGATTTAGATAAAATATTTGAAGATAATACAGGAGCTGATACTACTTTAGCTGAACAAACGGAAACTTTAGAAGTTTATAATGATCAATATAGAAATGGTTCTGTTGCTTATGCAGGCAATTTACATTCTAAAACAATAGCTTCTCCTGAATGTAAAGCTAGTAATGGTCAGTTAACATATAATAATAATAAATATACAATTAGTGATGGTACTAATGCTCAACAAGGAACAATATCAAATACCGATTATTTATATTTAGTTGGTCAAGTTGCTGGGGAATCAGCAAATGATCCTGATGATATGTTAGGTGTATGTTCAACTATATTAAATAGAATAGAAGCTGGTGGAGGATTTGGAAATACTGTTCAAAATGCTTTAAAAATCGGTTACTGGCCATGGGGTAAAACTTGTGATAAGTATATAAATTATGATGCTAATGGCGTTCCAGTTGGTTTAAAATCAATAGATCAATTGGGAGCTCAAGAATATGAAAAATTAATGACTGTTCAAAGTGTTGTTTCAGATGCTATGAATGGTTTAAGAAATATAAGTCCAACTACATTCTATTATGGTGGAGATGGACAATATAATTATTTTTCAGATAATGTATAGAAAGACTTTTATAAGTCTTTTTTTTATGGTAACCTTTAAGAGGTGGTTGTATATGAAGAAAATAGGAATAATCTTTGCTATGAAAGAAGAGTTAGATGAACTTTTAAAAAGATTAAGACTAGATAGGGAATATGACATATTTGATTTGAAATTCTATGAATGTAGATTTGAAGATAAAACATGTGTATTAGTAGAATCAGGTATAGGTAAGGTTAATGCTGCTAGATGTACACAGATATTAATAGATAATATGAAAGTTGATTATATTTTTAATATAGGTGTTGCTGGTGGTTTAAGTGATAAGTTAAATATAGGGGATTTAGTAATAGGAGATAAGTTAATTCAACATGATTTTGATTTAACAGCATTTAATTATACTAAAGGCTATATACCTAATTTAGGTGATTATGTAAGTAGTGATGATTATTTAATTAGTGTTGCTACATCATGTATGGAAGATGGTAATTATAATGTATTACTAGGTACAATAGCATCTGGAGATATCTTCTGTACAGAAAAATGGATGAGTGAAAAAATAGCTAATAAGTTTAATGCTTTATGTGTAGAGATGGAAGGAGCTAGTATAGCTCAAGTATGTTATTTAAATCATGTTCCATTTTTAGTTATTAGAAGTATTTCTGATGTACCTAATGGTAATAATCAAGTTACATTTGATGATTTTTTAAAAACAAGTGCTGCTAATGTAGCAGATTTCTTAAAAGAAATAATTAAAAAGCTATAATTTTTATATAGCTTTTTTTGATGTATATTTGACCAAATAATGTAAACAATTTATAATACAAACTACACTTAAGGGGGTATTATGAATGAATCTAGTAGAAATGTTAAGTAGAGAGTTAAGAGATAAACACTTTACTGAATTTGAAAGAGTTAGATATGTTTATATTAGATGTTGTCAGATATTTTCGTTTGATGCTAGATGGAATTATTTTACGTTATTTAGTGATGAATTAATTAAAGAAATTGAAGAAAGAAAATTTGATGTTAAAAATATAGATAGTCCTTTAGTAATATGTCATAGTTTCTCTAGATATATTTTAAAGCCTTTATTAGATGAATTAACTGGAGCTAAAACTGAAGTAGTAGGTAGTAAACAAGGACATAGTTATGTTAAAGCTTATTTTGGTTCTAGTAAATGGAATTTAGATGCTACGGAAGGAGATTTTCCAAGAGTTAAAATGGGTTTAGCTCCTATGGGATTCCAACAAGAAGAAGGAGATGTTCCATCACCTGATATAGATGAAGAAATAGGATTTAAATTTATATCTAAACAAAGATATCAAGATATAGATAGTACTAATGGATATAATTTTATGGGTAAGGTAGCACAAATAATTAGTACAAGTAAGTGTAAATATCATTATTCAGATATAGCATTTTTATACAACTATATGACATATTTGAATCGTCAAGCTACTAAGACTTTATTAGATGATAAAGGCCAATTATATAGAACTATTCATTTTACGGATAATGATGAGGATTATGTACTGGCTAAACAAAATGGAGAATATGTTTTACAACTTGTTAAAAGAGTAACTAGATAGTTACTCTTTTATGTTATAATTATAATAGGTGATAAGCATGAAAAGATTATTACTATTAATAATTGTTTTATTATTTATTACTGGCTGTGGAGAAGATGAAGTAAGACATGGGGATCTTTCTGACTTAGAAGAAGAAACTAAAGAAGTAAAGATGGAAACTTTAGCAGAGGAAAGAATCGAAGATATTACTCCTTCTAAAATAGAAGAAACAGTTTTGTTTGATGAACATGGAGTAAAGATAGTAGCTAAATCTTTAGATTTTCAAGCTTATGGTTCTTTACAAGTAAGTTTATATATAGAAAACAATAATGAATATGATATTAAGGTTGATGATTTATATTTTTCAATTAATGATGTTGAAATTAAAGCAACATTCTTAGAGTATATAGGAGCTTATAGCGCAAATAATGCTCATATATCTGTTACTAAAGAAGATATGTTAAAAAGACTTATTTCTAATGTACAAAAGATAGAGATGAATTTAGTTGTTAAAAGAGATAGAGAAGTATTATTTACTACAGATAATCTTGTTTTAGAAACAGATGTTAAAGATTATGTTCAACCTATTAAATCTTATGGAACTTTAATATATGATCAAAATGATATTAATTTTTATATTTATAAAACTCAGTATGATACTTATATAGGTGAAACAAAAGTATTTACTAATATATATAATGCTTCTGATAAGAATTTAGAAATAGAAGTAACAGATTTAAAAATAAATGATATAGTTGTAGATAAGCCTCTATATAAAGCTTTTATTAGAAAAGGTAAACAATTATTAACTAACTTTGCAATAGATGCTGATTGGTTACAAGAAAATGAAATATCAGAGATTGAAAAGATGGAATTTAAGTTAGTAATATATGAACAAGAATTAGCAACAGATACTGAGGGAGAACCTTATAAGAAATTGTTATATACTTCTGATTTATTATCAATGACTTTTACAGAAGATGGTAAAGCAGAAGAAACAGCTTATAGTAGTTATCAAGAATTAAATAAAGTTTTTGGATAGGAGGTTAAGAGATGGATTATAGTATTACTTTAGATAGTTTATCTTCTAAGAAATCGGAATTTGAAGGATTAAAAAGTAATGTAGATAATATTTGTAATGAATATGATAGTGGTTATTTAAAGAATTTATCTTCAGAATTAGCTTCTCTTAAGTCTTCTATTGAAAATAATATGTCTAGATTAAAAAATGGATATGGTAATTCTAATAGTTGGTTAAGTAGATATGTAAAAGATATAAATGAAGTAGAGAATAATCTAGCAGGTTTTAATGTAGCAGGAGCTGCTAAACCTACTGAATTTAAAAGTGAATTTATTGATATATTTAGTAAAGTAACAATGCCAACTTTAAGAAGTGATTATGTAATGCCAGGTACATTAGAAGGTAGTTTAGGCTATGGTTCATTTGGATGGCAATCATTTAAAGCTTCTAATGGTGTAAAAATAGATTATTTATTATATTTACCTGATCAAGTTCCAGAAGGATTACCAGTAATGTTTTATATGCATGGTGGTAGTGCTCATGGTAATGGAACGGGTGGTATGACTTCTCATGGTTTAACTAAGTTTATAAATGAAAAGAGTGTAACACCACAAGGTATTGTAATATGTCCTCATATTAGAAACTTTGAAGGAGATAATATTCAAGTATGTTTAAGAGAGTTAGCAGATGATGTTGTTAATAGATATCATGCTGATCCAGATAGAGTTTCAGCTAGTGGACATAGTTATGGAGCTATTACAGCTTATCGTATGGTACAAGCTAATCCTGGTTATTTCTCAGCTATTGTTCCAATAAGTGGTTGGGGTAAGATAACTGATACATTTAGAGATACACCTGTATGGGCATTCCATGGTGATAGAGATGATAGAGGTTATGGTCAAACAACATATCATGGAGCAGTAGATGCTGTTAATCAGATTAATAACATTGGTGGTACGGCATTAATGCATACTTTCCAAGGAGCTGGACATGGATATGTTCAAGATTATACTTATTCTGATGAATATGATTCACCAGATGGCAAACATGAAAGTGTTCTAGATTGGATATTTAGACAAAGACGTGGTGGCAATAACAAGAATGTAAACTCATAAAAAAAAGACTTTTAAAGTCTTTTTTATTTTTCAGTAGCATCAATTGTTTTAACACAGTTACCTACATCTAATGTAAATCCTGATTCACAATATTTAACTTTATCTACTTTCTTTAAACATTTTCCATTATCATGAATTCCAAATTTACTAGATAACTCAGCAGAGGTATACCATTGGTAATCACTACCACAAACTGTTTCATAGTTGTTCATCTTTGTTTCGGCATAACATCCATTTAAATAACTTACCCATGTTGTTTTATGGTATATGTCATATGCTCCAGTACATGCAGATTCAGTAGTATAAGCTTCCCATTTGTAATAAGCACATTTTCCATAAGCATTTGGTATGTAATAATAATCTCCTTTACCAGTCCATGTTTGTCCTTTACCATTTATAGCAACAGTGTCACTTTTACATACTCTTGTTCCACCATTAGCATCACTTGTTTTAATACATAAGTTTCCATCAGCTTTAGTACCATCTGGACATTTATCTTTAGCAGCTACTGTTTGAGTACATTTAGTACCATTTAGTGTATAGCCATCTGGACAAGTATATTCTTTTTTAACTGGTTCTGGTTCTTTCTTTTCTTCTTCTTTTTCCCAGTTAGCATATAAAGTAATATTTTCACATGCTAGGTTAGCACCTTTAGAAATTACTTTTCCTTTTTTATCTGCCCAACTTACAAATTTATATCCACTCTTAGTTGGATTTGCAGGTAATGTAAGTGGTTTACCACATTCCATGGTAATTGTTTTAATACTATTACCACCATTAGTATTGAAGCTAACTTCCATTGTTTTAGCTTTCTCTGGAATCTTTTCCCATTTAGCTGTTAAAGTAGTATCTTTTTTGAATTTAACTTCATCTTCCATTTTTTCGTCTTCTTTATACCAACCTAAGAAGTTAAATCCATCTTTAACAGTTGTTGGGAGAGTAACTTTTTCATTTTTTTCTACTTCTAAATCTTCAACTGGTTCACCACCATCAGTTTCAAATTTAATTGTTATTTTAGTAACTTCTTCCTCTGGTTCTTCTTCTCCTTTTTTAACAAATACAATGGCAATAACTATGCCAATTATTAATAATACAAGAAGAATACCAATTATAATTAATAAACTTTTTTTCTTCATTTTTAAACCTCTTTATTTTATTTTTAGTATAGTTTAGTAATGAATTCTTTCCTCCTTTCTAACTAAACTATTTCTTAAGATTATGATATCATTACGTAATATCATTTTCAATAAACAGATAGGGTAGTAATTGTTTAAAAAAGTATCCATTTTTTATTTTTTTTTGCTATAATTGATTTGAATAGAGGGTGTTATGAAAATGGCAAAATTTTGTACAAAATGTGGAAAAGAATTAAATGAAGGAGCTAAGTTTTGTACCGGATGTGGAACAGCTGTAAATTCTGTTGCTTCAGTAAATCCACAACCTGTTACTCCAGTATTTAATAATCAAAACAAACAGAATAAAACTGTTAAAATACTTATTTGGACTATAGTAATAACTGTAATAATAGGATTCTTCATATTTCTGGCTATTATTCTTATAGCGATTGGAAGTTCTTCATCAAATTCAAGTGAAGATTCTTCAACTAATGAAAGTAAAGAAACAAGTAAGAAGAAGCAAAAAGATAAAGAAACTGAAGAGGAAGAAGAATCTGAAAAAGAAGCAGAACCTGAAAAAGAAAGAACTAAAGTAGTAGTTATTGATTTTAGTAGTATGTCTGAATCTGAGATAGATGAATGGTGTAACAACAATAATGTTAAATGTAGTATATCAATAGAGTATTCTGATTCTGTTCCATCTGGAAAATATATTAGTCAAAGTGTACCTTCTGATAAAGAAATATATGAAGGTGATAAAATAACAATTGCTTTCTCAAAAGGTAAAGAACCTACAATTGAATATAAAAATGCGTTGAAAAAAGCGGAATCTTATTCTGAAATGTTACATATGTCTAAGAAAGGAATATATGATCAATTAACATCAGAGTATGGAGAGGGCTTTTCTGCAGATGCTGCTCAATATGCAATTGATAATATGAACGCTGATTGGAAGGAAAATGCATTAAAGAAAGCTGAGTCATATTCTGAATCTTTAAATATGTCTAAGAAAGGAATATATGATCAATTAATATCAGAATATGGTGAACAATTTACAAAAGAAGAAGCACAATATGCTGTTGATAATGTGAATGCAGATTGGAATGCTAATGCTTTAAAAAAGGCAGAAAGTTATAGAGATACATTGCATATGTCAAAAAATGCTATATATGATCAACTAATATCAGAATATGGTGAACAATTTACCAAAGAAGAAGCACAATATGCAATAGATCATCTAGCAGATTAAAAAGTATCTAATTGATACTTTTTTATTTGTAATTAACAAATGATTAATAATGTTTATATGATATAATCTAGGTGGTGATTAGTATGTTAATTAAATCTAATGCAATAGATAGATTATTAAGAGAGAATCCACAGTTAGGACAAAGAAGATATGGATTACCTTTGGTAGGTAATAGATTAGATATGGAGAAGTTTAATCCTACTGTAGAAAAGATAGCTGATGCTATTAACTTTTATGGTTATGAAGTAAGAGATGAAAATATTAGAACTATAAAAGATATAGACTTAGGTACTGGTAATCCAGTTAAGTTTAGACCATTTCCTTTATGTATAGAAAAGATGAAGGAATGTTTAGATAGTAGTGATTTGTATTCATATCCTTATACTGAAGGTGATGATAAGATAAGACAACAACTTCTTGATTATATTGAACAAGAAGGATTTATTAATAATCGTCCTTATCCATTTCCTGATGTAGATAGTAAAGGTTTATCTGTTCATAATATTACTTTTATGCCATCTACCTCTATGATTTTTAATATTATTATTAATATTATTTCAAGACCTGGAGATGTATTGTTAGTAACTGGACCTAATTATGGTTTATTTACGATTAGAGCAGAAAGATCTGGAGCAGAAGTAGATATTTTACCATTAGAAAAAGAAGATAATTTCTTAGTAAATCCAGATAAGTTAGCTGCGAGAATAGATGATATAAATGAGAGTTTACAAAAGGTATATAACAGAAGAAAAGGTTATGTACCTAGAGTAGTAGCATTTTTAAATGCTAATCCTAATAATCCTACTGGTAAGGTAATGGGAGAAAAGGATGTTGAGTTATTAACTAGAATAGGTGAAGTATGTTCTAGTCGTGGTGTATTTATAATAGATGATTTAGTATATAGAGATATTTCTTATGATAAGGATAATATAGCTAAACCTATTGCTACGATACCAGGTATGTTTAGAAATACAATATCTTTATTTGGTTTATCTAAATCATATGGTTTAGCTGCTGTTAGAGCAGGATTTGTTGTAGCTGATGAAATAATTATTAGGGAAGTTATTAATAGAATATTCCAAGAAATAGATTCTAGTCCATCTATTACTGGTTATGCTTTATCTGGAGCTTTTAATAATACGCCAGAGAGAAATAAAGCATATAATGAATACTTTAATTCTTTAAGAGAAGAGTATAAGTATAGATATCAAATATTAAAAGCTTTAGTAGAAGGTATAGATAGTGTTACTCTTTATAAAGATAGAGTTCTTAATGAAATTAGAAATATTTTAAAAGATAAAGCAGATGTTGCTTTAAAAGGTTTACCTTATGTTCATTTCCCTAAGAACTTAGAACCTGATTCTGGTTTCTTTGCTATCTTAGATTTTACAGAAATAAAAGGTATGAAATATAAAGGTAGAATTATAAGTACCGAAAGAGATTTATTAAAGTTCTTTTATAAAACAAGTAGAATAAGATTTTTAGTAGGTCAATCTATTTCATGGCCATATGAAGATGAATTGGTTGGTAGAGTAAGTTATGCTATTGATATTAATATTCTAGTTAATGCTTTATATAATATGGGTAGAAGTTTAGAACAATTAGAAGATAAAGAAGACTATATTATTAGATTTAATAAAATAGAAGATCAAGCACAAATGGCTAGAATAAAAATAGATGGATGGCGAGATACTTATGATCAAATAATAGCTTCTAAATATTTAAAAGGTATGGATTATGAGGAACAAACTCAAAGATTCTTTAGAAGTTTTGAAGAGTATAAAGAGAGAGTGTTTGTAGCTGTTAGAGGTAAAGAAGTATTAGGATATGCTTGTTTTGATCCTAAGGAAAGATCATTTAATTATGATGCTGAATTAGAAAGTCTATATATTAGAAATAATGAACATCATAAGGGAATAGGTACTGCTTTATTTAAGGAAGCAGCTAAAGAACTTCGTTCTCGTGGTAAGAGAAATATGATTGTATGGTGTTTAAAAGGTAACGATAATGCTATTAAGTTCTATCTTAAATTAGGTGGTATTAAAGCTGAAACTAAACAAGCTAAAATAGGTGATGAAATATATGAAGAATATGGATTCTACTATGATTTAGAAGAATTAGATAAGGATGGTAGTTATTAATGATTAATAGAGATGAAATAGATGATGATACTTTATTAGTATTATTAGATGAAGATGATGAAAAAGACACTAATTAGTGTCTTTTTTAATTCTTTGTCGCATCAATTGTTTTAATAATACATTTATTACCATTTAAAGTATAACCATCTTCACATGTATATACTTTATCATAGGATGGATAACAATAGTATTTAGAAGGTCCACCTAGACTTATCATTTCTAACCATACTTGTCCACTAGGACATGATTCTTCTTGAGTTTCTATGGCTTCACTAAATTTGAAGCAACCGGTCGGTTCTCCACCTTCATCAGTTCCTTCAGGACATTTAAGAGTAGCATCTACTGTTAAATGACATTTATTACCATCTTGGGTATATCCAGAAGGACAAGAATAGGTAATAGGTGGTTCTTCAGTTTTAGGTTTTTGTATTTCTACTGTTTTTTCTTCTACTTTAGGTTTAGGTATTTCAACAGGTTTAGGTTCTTCTTTTTTTATTTCTTCCTTAGGTTCTTCTTTCTTTTCTTCTTCCTTAGGTTCTTCAGGAACTTCTTCGACAGGTTTTTCTTCTTCTTTTTCAATTTTTTCTTCTGTCTTAGTTTTTTCTTCTGGTTCTATTGTATTATTTTTTATAAGAAGAAAAGGTAATAAAGCAACTGCTATACAAGTCAATATTATAAATAGGATTATAGATATAAGTAGTATCTTTTTATTTTTGCTATACATATTAACACCTTCTTACAATTTGTATTTTACTATCTTTTTAATTTTTGGATAGGTAAATTCATAATTATCTGAACTGTTTTCAAATAAAATATAAACATAGTTATCTTTATAGAATATTCCTTCAGCCATAGGAGATAAGAATACTCTTTTTGATAATACTTTATTATCTATATGATAATAAGGTATTTTTTTACCATCTATTTCATAATAATCAGAGGTCTCTTTATTTAATTCATATGAATATATAGATACTCGTGATCTCATTAAGTTAGAAAATGATTTGGTAAAAACAATACTATTATCATCTAACATAGTCATTCCTTGAACCATATTAGGAATAGAAACAACTATTCTTGGTTTATTGTAATCAATATCATCATCGATATCATAACCTAATAGTAATGGTAGATCATCTTTAGCTCTTAAGTAGAAGAAATGATGGTAATCACCAATCCATAAGGTATTATCTTTGTAATAACAGAAATCACCACGATTATAAGTATCAGTTACACTGATACTTTCAATGTAATTATTTTCTGTATTCATAATATCGTCTAGATTATATTCATATATTTTGTAATTACTAGTTATCCATACTTTATCATCATTAGTAGCAATACCACCAACATGACTATTATTATTTTTAAGTTCTAATTCTTTTAATAATTTACCACTTTCATAATCAGTTATGTATAACATACCATCTTTCTTTTTGTTATATGATGTTTGTAAGATTACATTATATTTTTCAGAGTAGGTTAAACCTTGAGGTACATATCCATCTTTATTACCTTGTATATCATATGTTTCTATAAAAGTATCTTTATTTAAATGATAAGAGACATTCAAAAAAATATATACTGCTATGTATATTACTATAGGTATTAAAATTATTAGTAAATATTTCTTTTTCATATCATCACTCTATATTACTATTTTATCATATAAATATTTGTTATGGTTGAACTAATAATAATTGTGTTATAGTAAATAATGTAGCTAGAAAGGAATGTTATATGATAAAGAGACAGTTAAAGAAATACATAGAAGATAAAATATTTCCTAGTTATAGTAAAAATGATAAGGGACATAATTTAGAACATATTCAATATGTTATTAAAAGAAGTTTAAAGTTTGCTAAAGATATACCTGATATTGATATTAATATGGTATATGTTATAGCAGCTTATCATGATATAGGTCATTATATTGATGCTAAGAATCATGAAAAAGTATCTGCTGATATGTTAAGAGCAGATAAACATTTAAGAGAATTCTTTAGTGAAGAAGAAATCAATATAATGGCAGATGCTGTAGAAGATCATCGTGCTAGTAAAAAGGATGAACCAAGAACTATCTATGGAAGAATAGTTTCATCAGCAGATAGAAATGATTCTGTAGAGAAATGTTTATATAGAAGTTATTTCTATGGTAGGAAGTTAGATCCTAAGACATCAGATATGGAATTATATGAAAGAGCATTTGATGTATTAACTAAGAAATTTGGTGAAGATGGTTATGCTAAATTTTATATGGATGATCCAGAGTATGATAAGTTCTTAAAAGAAATAAGATCTTTATTAAGTAATAAAGAAAAGTTTATTAAAAGACAAAGAGAGTATATATTAAATAATGTATTTAAAGTAGGTAGTTTAGCTAAACACTTTAAAGGTAAAAGATTAATAGACAAAAATATATATAGAATTATATCTTTGAATAATGATGGTAGTAAATTAAAGAAGAATATTAAATATACAGGAGTTAGAGATGTTAGTAAGTCTACTAACTTAGTAATATATATGAATATATTTAATAAGAAGTTATTTGCTAGAGAATTAGATGATATGTATATAGAAGTGGAACAGGGGGTACATAGAGTGGAACCATTAACAGATGAAGAGATTAAAAGAGTAAAAAGTAAAAGATTTATTGTTAGTAAAAGTATGAAGGAGATAAATCCTGAATTAAGAGAATATATAGAAGAATATGTATTACCTAGTTATGAAAGAAATGAAGAAGGACATGGCCTTAAACATATTCAATATGTTATTGAAAGAAGTTTTGTTTTTGCAAATCGTGTAGATAATATTAATTTAAATATGGTATATGTAATAGCAGCTTATCATGATATAGGTCATTATATAGATGCTAAGAATCATGAAAAGGTATCTGCAGAATTACTACTTGCTGATACTAACTTAAAGAGATTCTTTAGTGCTAAAGAGATTAAGACAATGGCAGAAGCTGTTGAAGATCATAGAGCAAGTAGTGATAAAGAAAAACCTAGAAGTGTATATGGAGAGATTGTATCTACAGCAGATAGAAATGTATCTGTAGACGGTATACTTGAAAGAACATATGCTTATAGAATAGAACATAATCCTGAAGGAACAATGGATGATGTAATAGAAGAATCAAGACAACATGTAATAGATAAATTTGGTAAAAAAGGTTATGCAGTTACTAAAACTTATTTTGAAGATTTAGATTATAAAAAGTTTTTAGAAGATGCTCCTAAATTAGCTGCTGATAAAGAAAAGTTTAAAAAGAGATATATTAAAGTTAATAGATTAGATAATAAAATGAAATATACATTTGATGAAATAAGAAGACATAATAGAGATTTATCTTTAGATGAAATTTTATATAAAACATATCAAGTGTTAGAAGATCCTAGACCTTTTGATGTAGTAAGAAAAGAAATATTACAAGCAGCTGATATTGATGAACTAAGGTATTATACAAAGATGGTTAATCCAGCTTTGAAGAAATATATTAAAGATCATGTATTCCCTGATTATGAATTAAATGATGGTGGTCATAATATTTATCATATCTTAGAAGTTATTAGAAGAAGTTTTGCTTTAAATGATACTTTTAAATTAGGTTTAAAACCAGATATGATTTATGCAATAGCAGCTTGTCATGATAGAGGTAAATACATAGATAGTGATAGACATCATCTATTAGCAGCTGAAGCATTTATCAATGATCCTAATTTTAAACAATTCTTTACTGATGAAGAAAGAGAAACTATTAAAGAAGCAATAGAAGATCATCGTTCATCTAAAGAAGATGAACCAAGATCTACTTATGGTAAGTTAATATCTTCAGCTGATAGAAATACTTCTATAGATATAGTATTTATTAGAAGTTTCTTTGTAGCTAAAGAAAAACAACCAGAAACTACTATTAAAGAATATTTAGATTATACAATTAATAGATTAAGAAAGAAGTATGATGAAACTAATCCAGAGAATATGTTTTATGAAGATCAAACATATCAAGTATTTATTAAGGATATGAGAGATTTATTAAATAGAGAAGATGACTTTAAAGAAAGATATTGTGCAGTTAATCATATTACGGATAGAAAGAGTAAAGTTAAAGAAAACTCAGGAGAAACAAGTTTTACTAAGAAATTAAAAAGAGACACTAAATAGTGTCTCTTTATTTACCTCTTACAGGTGCTTTAATTCTTTTTAATTGATCTAATAATTCTTGACCTTGTTTAAAGTAACGTGGTAAGTAAGCAATCATTGTTAAGTATTCTTCTATACCCATTGAAATATAACGTGATTGAATATCTTCAGGAGTTACTCCTTCATTATATAATTCAATCATTCTTAAAGCTCCTAATAAATGAAAAAGTTTTTTACTTGGTTGAACTCTGTTTTCCCATAGCATTTCGATAGCCCATGAGCTTTTTTTATCATCTAATAAGAAAGGTTCTGCTTCTTTTGTTAATCTTTCAACTCTTTCTTTTTTTTGTTCTTCCATTTTTTGATTATATCTATCTTCATCTAATATATATAATTCTTCATCATCTAATTCATCATATATACTTGCCATTTTTATTCCCCCTTATCACTTCATTACGTACCTTAATTATACCATAAAATGGGCTTTTTCTCAAATTCAGGCCCTATAGTAATTCTAAGAATTTTTGAATTAAAATGTTATTTTTTCTATTAGGATCAATACAATAAACTAAGTATTTTGGTTCAATATTGAAGTTAGTTTTTAATTCAAATAATTCTTGATTCTTTAACTTAGATTCAACATATTCACGAACTACTAAACCAACACCTAATCCACCTAAAGCGCTATCTTCAATAATAAGGTCATTACCAATTTCCATTAATGGATTAATAACAAGATTATTAGAAGCTAGGAACTTATTAAAGTTCTTTCTGTTACTAGCTTTAAATGGTAAAAGAATTAATGGTATTTTTTTAAGATCTTTTTTAGTTATTAGTTTATCTTTATAAATACTATCTTTATTAACAACTAAGATATCATGTAATTCTTTTACTTTATGTATTTCAAAGTTCTTAGGTATATCATTTGGTAGGTGAGTAAATACGATATCTACTAAACCTACTTGGGCTCTTTTAATTAATTCATCTGTAACAACGGTGTGAACAATAACATTTATCTTGGGATACTTATTATGGAATTCTTTAATGTATGGCATTAAGAATCTTTGCATAATGGTATTACCAGCACCAATGTTTATAGTTCCTTGTTCTAAGTTATTTAAGCCATCTAAGTCCTCTTCAGCAGAGATAATTAGTTCCATAGCTTTATTAATCTTAGCATATAGTAATTCACCAGCGTTAGTAAGGGAAACACCATCTTTATTACGATTGAATAAAGATGTGTTTAAGTCACTTTCTAGTGTCTTAATAGCTTTACTAACAGCTGGTTGGGAAACCATTAATTCGTTAGAAGCTTGAGTAATGCTATTGTTCTTAGCAACGAAATAGAATGTTTTATATAATTCAAGATTTGTTTTCATAGTTACCCCCATAACTAATAGTTATACATCGCATAACAAATATGTATTTTAATTATAGCACATCCTGTGTTAGTATACAAATCGTTTGAGGGGGCCCATTCAGACAAATAGAGGAAAAGGAGGTTAACTTGTTGGGGGATTCACTTTTAGACAGAGTCATGAAAGCTAAAAAAGATTACGAAATAGGTCAAGTTATTATTTTTAATACTGGTGATGTTCGTACTGAAACTAATCAATTTGCGCAAAAGATGGATAACATCTATGACAGAGTTGAATTAGAAATGATTATGAGAGATTTCTGTGGAGCTACTGGATCATATGCAAGAGATTGTTCTTTTGATACTATGAAAATGGCTTTAGATCTTGGATTAATTTATAGAGCTGAAGACTTAGATGAGAATAATAAGGTAAAAGGAAATGCTAAACCAGTTAATGGTATTGTTCGTTACTATGAAGGTAAATTCGATAGTTATTTAGATGGACAAAAAACTAATGAACGTGATTATGGTGAATATCATTATACTACTCAAGGCTATATTCACTATGACAAACTAGTTAGAGCGCTTTCTGGAACAGGGGTTGAATTTACTGGTCCTAAATCTTTTGAAGAATTTAAAAAAGCTATTCAAGCTGGTGAAATATTTGATATTAGTTTAGTAGCTAATTTAAAGAAAAAAGAACAAGGTCAAAAGTTTGGCGGTAAATAAAAAGGAATAATCAAAAGATTATTCTTTTTTTATACGGAAAAATTTGACTTTGTATATAAAAGTAGTAAGATATGTTTTCATGAAAAGGAGAAAAAGTTATTTTTATGGAAAATAGCATAAAAAAAAGAATTGCTACTGGTGCACTTGTTGCAACAATGGCAGCAAGTATGATATTTGGTAATGCTACTACTGCTTATGCAGCAAGTAATACTCAATACAAACAAGGAACATTTGTTACAATTACAAATGAATTAACAGAAAAGGATTATACAGTTTATATCGTTAAACAAGGTGATTATACATCTAAAATTAGTGAAAAAATTTGTAGACATTTTGGTGTTGAAATTTCAACTAAATATTGGCCTGTAGTTGCATTTATGAATGGTTTCCCAAGAGTTTTACAACCTGGTGATATTATTTTCTTCCCAGATACTATTGAAGAAATGGATAGAAAATTAGCTGAATATAAAAAATCAGGTAAGTTTGCTAGATATGTTCAAAAGTATAATATCTATAGAGACGATGATTATGATGTAATTAAAGATGCATGGACTATTGGTCAATTATTAGATGATATTTATCATAATAATTGGAAAACAAATGCTGATATAGATCCTGATTTCTTAAAATTATATTTAAAAGAAGTTGGATTAAGTGGTGATTATAGTTTAGATACTAAAATCGATAATCTTGACTTATATGTAGCTTTAACTATTTATGTTCCTACTTTAGAACAAATAGGATATACTGAACCTGAACAAGTTAGAAGTAAATAAAAAATAGACGAAAGTCTATTTTTTTATTAGCTTTTTAACGGTAGCTTCATAACCATTTTGATAATTAATTCTTGATTGTTCATGTGAGAAATCTAAGAATGATGGTTTATGTTCATAATCTATTAAAGTTACTTCTTCACCATTGTCAAAGAATTTTCTAATAGGTCTTTCTAATCGCCATAGGTGATTAGCTTCTAGATTAACAACGAAAATTCTTTCACAATTTTTTTGTTTTAACATTTCTAAAGGATATCTTCTAAATCTAGATAGATCGACATAACTTCTTCCATCTATCATTTTTTCTCTTGTATAAACAGGCATATATAAACTTGTAAGTATATATTCTAAAGGATTAGTAATCATATTTTCTTTAAATACTTTTTCCATTTTTAAACTAGGTAGTAGAGTAGTAGTTATACCAAATTCAATTGGTGATTTTTTTATTCTTTCACCATCTAACATTTTATATAATAAATCTCTTATTCCTTGGAAATCTAATAAGAAGTTAGGATCTCTTCTAGCACAAGCTTTAAGACATTCTTTATATAGCATTAGTGTTCTTTTTTTTACCTTGTAAATCTTTTATTTTATTACTATCTACATGAAGAGCATTTTCTAAAGTAATAGAAAACCATTTTTGATACATTTCATCTGCTGTTAGATATGTTGCTGCTCCTCCAACTAAAGCACCAACAGAACTACCAACAATAGTATCATATTTTATACCTTGTTCTTCTAAGGCTTTAAAGAATCCAATATGGAAAGCACCAATACCGCCACCACCTGTAAGAAATATACCTGTTTTTTTCATGTATCTTCCTCCTTTAGAAAAATAGATTTATATTGTATCATAGAAAACTATTTTTATCCATATGTGGTATAATCTTATAGTAGGTGACGATGATGAATGATTTTAAAAATAAAGTACATGAAAAAATAAAAGAATATTCTAATGATGATTATTTAAATGGTTATATTAATAATGAATATTCAACGAATGATAATGATGCTGATATATATTTAAAAGTAAGAGAAAAAGATGATGTAATTGATAGACGTACTACAGATAATCAAATAGCTTTAAAAGATGATGTGTATGAATATTTAGAAAAGAAATCATCAATGTTAGAGAGTGATATGCCTATTAATTTTCATATAATAGGTTATGAATTTACATCTAAAGAACAAGGTGTAATAAAACACCTTGTTAAAGAACATTATTCTATTGAATTATATAAGATTCAAAAAGAATATAAGAAGACTAGAAATAAAGCTATTAATTTAATAGTAGTTGGATTAGTTTGTTTAGCTATATATTTATATTTAGTATTAATATTAGAATCTACTGTTATGTCAGAAATATTTGTTTTCTTATTTACATTCTCTTTATGGGAAGCATTTCATTCTATTATTTATATACTAAGTGATGTTAAAGATAAAAGAGAAGCTATAACACAAAATTTATTAACAAATGTAGACTTTGTTAATAAAGGAGAAGAAATAAAAGACACTGAATAGTGTCTTTTAAATTTGCCCAAATAGATTTATTATGGTAGAATACTCACCACTAAAGGGGTTAACTATGAAAACCGTTAATGATTTACAACTTATTAAGAAGTATTATGGAGAAAACATGATGCACCTATGTAGAACTTTGTTTCCAACATTGTTAGAGAAACCTGGTTTACTTTTTTCATGTCTTTCTAAAGCTTTTGCATACTCTAAATTCTTATATGATGATATTGTTAAATATTCTAAACAAAGAGACTTTGTTGATTATATTTATTCTTATGTAGAAGATGATGAAACAAGAGTTAAAAGTGATAAGACACCACAAGAGTTATTAGCTTCTGTAGGATATGATTTATATGAATGTCATACTGAAGAAGATATTCAAAGCTTTAAAAAGTATTATGCTCGTGGAGAAGATTTATGTACATTTGATGGTGGAAGATTATATTCTTGTTATGTTTTCTTTGCTGTTAAGAAAAATGTAGATGATATTATAAGAGAAAACTTTAAAAATCCTCAAAGAGAAGATGAATATGGAACATCTGTTATGAGTATTCAATTTGATAAAGGAAGAACTAGTAGATTATCTATTAAGAATAGATATAATCATACAGTGCTTAATCCAGATGCTACATATTCAAATAATTTAGATAATATTGTTCCTGGATTAACAAATGCTTTTTTAAGTCAATATCCAGAATTACAATATAATGCTAGAAGAACTAAATTATCTAATAAATTTAAAGGATATGTTAAAGCTAATGATGGTAAATTATATAAATATTATTATAATTGTTTTAAAACTTATTATTGTACTGATAATGTAATTATTGATAATGGAGAAGTAAAGTATTTTGATAAAAATAAATATTTATTATTTGATCAATATATATTAGATATTGATAATAAATGTATTACTAAATATATATTTGGAAGTGATAGTTTTACAAAATCTATTGGGGATATAGATAAACTATTAATTAGAACTACTAAGAATGGTAATAAAATTATAATTATTAACTATAATACGATGATTATATTAAATTCATATAATCAAATGATAGAATATCATAATAATATAGTTGATAGTATTGGTAATTATTTCTTAGAAGATAATAATACACTAAGAATAGTAAGTTTACCTAATGTAGATTATATAGGTAGTTGTTTCTTAGCAAGAAATACTGTTTTAGAAGAAATATATTTACCTAATGTTGAAGAAATAAGGGAATATTTCTTAGCAGAAAATTTGGGTTTAAAATCAATTTCATTACCTAATGTACTTAGGGTAAGTTATTTTTTCTTACATAGTAATAGAATACTTGATTCATTATATATGCCAGAAATAAGAAATATTGGTTCTGGTTCCTTATATGAAAATAGGGGATTAAGAACTTTATCATTACCTAATATAAGATTTATAGAACATGATTTTATGCCATGTAATAATGTTTTACAATCTATTTCTTTAGATGATGTAAGAGATATAGGGGATGACTTCTTAAGATATAATAATTCCTTAGAATATGTTAATTTACCTAATGTAGAAAATATTGGAAATTACTTTATGGAAAGAAATACAGTAATGAAAAGAATAGGTTTAGTAAATACTAAATCAATTGGTAATTATTTCCTAGGATATAATGAAAGTTTAGAACAAGTAGATGCACCATTAGTTGAAAGAATTGGTAGTAACTTTTTATCAATTAATAATACAATATTAAGATTAGATTTTCCTAAATTAATATCAGTTAAAGAAAACTTTATGATTCGTAATAAATCAGTACAATTATTTAATGCACCTAGTTTAGAACAAGTAGATTTTGGATACTTCGATAGAAATGAAAATATAGATAAATCTAATGTAGTTAGTATCGATAGTCATATAGATTTTCCAAGACCTCAAGGAATGGTGCTTATGGGTCATTATCATAATACTGAAGAGTTCCATCGCCGTAGAAGAACACTATTTGATCTTTGGGAACCATTGAGTTTTGATGGACAAACTGAAACAACTGAAAATACATTTGATGAAGAAGAACCAGTAGTACTTAAAAAAGTAGCGTAAAGAAAAGACACTTAGGTGTCTTTTTTAAATATTATATGTTATAATACACATTAACTTTGTTAGGGGGTAATTATATGGATACTGTAATAACTAAAAAAGGAGATAAATATTATTTTACAAGTGGAGATAATGTTTATGAATTAAATGAAAATACAATGAATAGATTAAGAGTAGGTTTAACATTACCTGCTAAAGTAATCTTTAGAGATTGTCCATTTGATTTCATAGGTAGTTTAATATCTCAACTATTTGATGAACCAGTAGATATGAATGTTACTAGAATTAAAGATACCCATAACTACGAAGCATCATTTTCTAAAACAAAAGAAAAAGGATTATATTAAAAAGACACTTATGTGTCTTTTTTTGATATACTTTAATTGGTGATATTATGTTTTTTAGTAATAAGAATAAAATAGAAATTGTTAATGGTATTAAATTAACTAAGAAACAAATAGAAGATTTAGAATGGTATCATGTTAAATATAAAAATAGAAGTTTAAAACAATTATTAAATGATATACATGATGAAGAACTATATCATGTAGATGATAAAGGTATACCAAGTGATGAATATTGGGAAATATTAGAAAATCTACACGATGATATAGAAAAACAGAATAGATAATATGAAAGATAATATTGAAGAAACTGTAGTAAACCAATTAAAGAATGATGAAAATGAAGAGTTAATCAATTTGATGCGTGAAAAAAAGGTTAGCGATAGTGTAATAATGCTTACGTTATTTGGAATAGGAACACATACCGATTATTACAGAACTTTATATAATATAATTAGTAGCTATGAAAAAGAAATTGATGATAATATAATTAAAAAAATAGTAATAGAAATATTTCATGAAATAGATAGGAATGATAAATAAGAGTAAATTATTAAAAGTACTCTTTTTTTGTGAATAACAGTTCAATTTTGTGATAATAAATGTGCTCTCTTCCCCCTGAAGAGAGCGTGATAATAATTTATTTAAATCCCAGCCCTTATTTCTAAAGGAAACTGGGATTTTTCATACATCGAATTTTGCTTCTACAAATACATTCACAAATACAAACATGTTTTGTAGACTTATTTTTTAGTCTAATTCATTAAGTTTAATAACAACTTCATCAAGTTTATTTTTGAATAGGTGAGCATAGGTATTTAGTGTCTCATCTATTTTTGCATGACCTAAAAATTTAGCTACTATCATTATGTTAGCACCATTGTTTATCAGTAATGAAGCACATGAGTGTCTAAAGTCATGAGTTCTAATAACTCTAAGTCCTGCACGTTCAGCATATCTTTTCTTTTCTCTTCGCAAAACATCTGGATGTAGAGGGGAAGATGTCCCAAATACAAACCACTTATCTTCATATCCATAATACTTTTTCACAGTCTCTTGATAAGTTTTTAATTCTTCGACTAATCGATCAGGTATTGGTATAGTTCTTGTACTAGTTCTAGTCTTTGGTGTAGTAAGTAGCCAAAAGCCACTGTCTCCTCGCAAATTAACGCAGTTTTTTACTATGGAAATACATTTTCCTTCATAATCGATATTGTCCCATGTAAGGCCTCTTAATTCGCCTCTACGAAGTCCACAATAATATAGTGTTTGAAATAGACATCTATATTTTGGTTCTTCGATAACACTTAAGTATCTTTTAAATTCTTCCCAAGTATAGAAATCCATTTCCTTCGGTAATTTGTTAGGATTAGTAAATTTTTCCATTTTGTTATAAATGGTGGTGAAATTGAAATCATGCCATTTAGTACCATAATTGAATATTTCTTTTAATAGTTTGTAATATCCATTTTTGGTTTTGTCAGCTAAATCTAATTCAGCGATTCTTTTTCTCCAAGCAAGATAGTGTGATACTTTAATATCTCTTATTTTTAATCTATGAAATTCAACTAGTGCTTTTATATTGTTCCTATATCCAGTTAGGGTAGAGTGTTTAACTTTATCCTTCTTGTAATCATAGAATTCAGTATAAAGATCCATGAATGTCATATCAGTGATATTAATTTCACTTTTATCTCTTTTTAAGATAAATTCCTTTTCTGAAATTGTAGCTTCTTTTTTAGTTAAATATAATTTTGATGTGTACATTTTTCTTGTACCATCTGGATAGCTTAACCAGGTATAGAAATACCATTTTCTTCCATCCTTTGTTATTCTTTCTTTATTGGTTTCACGTACGGCCATATTTAATTCCTCCTTCTAATTATTGTCCGTACTATTTTCTCTAACCACGGACAATATAAAACAGCGTAAGTGTATTTGTCAATTGTGCAAATTAAAAAAGAGCACATTTTCGCGCTCTTCTGGGTACACAATTTTTTGTTTTTTAAATTAATAATTAATAATGTCTAATTTACTATCATTTCGACCTTATCTGTTTGATAGTATACTTTATATTTTTTATTGTTTAGTTTTTCTAATTTGATTACTTCTACTTTTTCCATTTTTACCTCTGTGTTATATAAATCAAAAGTAATTCCTCTTAATTCAGCAAATGCTAAATCTGATTCAACATTAACAAGTGTTGCTCCTTCTTTAAAATCTGTTATATATTCTTTATCTAATTCCATATCAAAGTACATTTTTCTTCTAAAAGTTTTACTTTTTCTTTTAAGTGAGTAATAAATAAAATCAATTGAAGGGATTTCATTATCCATATGCATTCCTGTAACGTCTATTTTTTTACCTGTAACATCTTCAATAAATTTTATCTTATCAAAATAATTAATTACTCTTTTAAATTCATTATAATCTTTTGTGCTAAAGCTTTCTTTACCAAAGCCTTCTGCTTTTATTGCAACTTTTCCAACTAGTTTTGATGTTAATTCGAAAGTAGATTTTTTATCTGCAGTTAGTATTCTCCATAAGTAATTCCTCTTATTAGCACTAGCATCTCCTATGTATTCCTCTTTTGTTGAGAAAGTTGTTTTTGTATTTGGTTTCCCATTTTCATGTATCAATTCTATTCTTAAAATAAAATCAGCCTTTTCTTCTCTAATATTTGAAAATATAAAATGATCTTTATCATAATCTAGTAACCACATTTCAATATCTCTAAAGGTTAAATCATAGTGTTTGTTGAATACTCTAAGTGTAAATAGAGAACTTCTTAAATTAGGATCTGGATTTAGTGTTAACTTGTCTAATCTGTTAAAAAGTGGGTAGGGATTATCATAATTGCCAAGTTTTTCTACTAATTTAAATGATTCTTTTACTTCAACAGATTTATTAGTTAAATTTGCCTCTCTTTGTATTGTGTCCAAATATTTTTTAAGTCTTTCTCTTTCTTTTGAAGTGTCTTCTTGTGGCATTATCAGTATGTTATATGGGTATTTTTTTAAAGCTTCGTCATTTTTAGGAACAAGTAATCCAAAAGATTGATTATTAACGTGATTATATTCAACATCAAAATATTCTTTAAGTTCAGGATTAAGCTTGTTTGTTTGCAAAGCATTAATTGCTTGAAAAGTGTTGTTAAAAGCTTCTTTTATTTCTTTGTCAGCTTCTTGAAAGTCCTTATTTACGGTAGATATTATTTCGTGATCTAAATTTTTAAGTTCAAGATCTAGATTTTTCTCTTCGTTTGTATTGTCAATTGTTGTTATTCCGTTGGCTTCATCAATTATGCTTATGAATATATTTGTTATATCTTCTTTCCATGAATCTTTTTTAACATTACAACCTATATTATTAAATTCATTTATTAGTTTTGATATATTATCATCGTTAAAATAATCATCCAAATAAGCATAGAAATATTCTTTATCATACTTATCTTTAATTATATTAGCAATTTTTTTGAAATTAGCTTTACCATGATAATACTTTGACCATCCGCTTGGTGAGATTTTCATAATATCTTCTATTCCTATGTTTGAAATTCCATCAACTAAATTTTGAGTTATTTCTTCTGGACTACATCCAACAAATTTAATAATTACTTTTGCAAATTCTGAAAAAGTCATTTAATACACATCCTTTCATTCTTTGTCATTCTTAAAGATTCTTGAAGATTCCTGATTTATTTCTTCTTGTATGGGATACTTTAGTTGTCGAAGCAAGAAGGCCTTCTTCTCGATTAAATATTATAACACATGAATCATGCCTGATCAGCAGAAACTCTTGTGTAGAAAAGAGGTAAAAAATGACAAAAGTAAGAAAAGGATGCAAAGATGTATTCAATGCATTCATGTTAGAAGGCGCATCATTTGATATAGATGATATTCCTGTATGTTTAACAAGTAGAGAAGAAATTCCTAATCAATTAATAGCTTATGATTTAACTAAATCATCTACTCAGTATGATTCATATGTACATTTTTATATTGATGACTATAAGTTTGATGGTAAGAGAGGTATTTGGAATTATCCGGAAGAAGCTATTGAAAGAATTAAGAAATATAAAGGGATGATAACACCTGATTTTTCCACTAATTTAGATTTTCCTGATCCATTAAAAAGATATAATATTTATCGAATGAGAGCGTTTGGTTGTTATGCATCTAAGTGCGGAATAAATGTTATAAATAATGTTAGATGGTCAGATAAATCTTCATATGATTACTGTTTTGCAGGACTACCTAAAAATGGTATAATATCGATAGGAACTATCGGATGCATAAAAGAAAAGAAAAACTGGAGATTATTTCAAGAGGGATTAGATGAATTGGTTAAAAGAGTTTCTCCTCGTGTAATTTTGATTTATGGTAGAGCTCCCGATAAGTTTTTTAAAAAGCATAGAGATGCTGGTATCATTATTAAGACATATGAAAGTCAAACTAGTTTGGCTTTTAGAGGTGAAAAGGCATGAAAGGTAATTCAGGTCATTTCACTGGTACTTTAGGCGGAACAGTTAGTTCAATTAGTTCTTTACAAAACATGACTCCAAAAGACTTGGATGATAATTGGAAGGATACTACTAATCCTAAAGCAAAAGAAAATGGTTCCCATAGAACCACATATACTAATGATAATACTGGTATGGTAATTCATTTTGACAAAGGCCAAAAGGGCAAAAATGGATTCGCTGGTAAAGATCATTGGCATGTTGAAAATCCTAATGCAACAGGCGCTGGTGATGCATATTTAGACATTGATGGAAATCCTTGCCCTAAAAACTCAAAAGCCTCACATATTGTGACTAAGAAAGGAAGTAGTAAAGATGAAGATTAAAGATATCAACAATTATAATTTCCATGATAGTGGAATTCTTGAGATTTCAAAGAACGATGGGTCTGTATCATTAAAGATAATGTATTGTTTATTTATGCAAGAGGATTACGTTGATGGGAATCCAGAAAATTCAATTATAAAAGTAACTTTCAAGAATGTTACTAATTACGTTAATTCTCATAATACATTCAATGATGATACAATTTTAGAAGTAGAAGTCAATAATAATTGTGTTAAATTTGTTGTTGAAGACAACAATAGGGATGTTTACAACATTATTATTGAGGCTGATACTTTTGATTTTGAAACAATCGAAGTAGTCAACCAATAGTTTCTTCTTGTATTTGTTAATTATGGTGCTGATTCTATATCAGCACCTTTTTATTTAGACATTTCTCTTAGATAGTCTATATCTATTTTTAATATATCAACAACAGCTTTCATTGGTAATGATCTACTAGGTAAGATATATCCTTCATCTAGAAGTTGTTTTTTAATCTTGTTTTTTACTATAAGTGCTTTATTTTTCCCACACTTACAAATCTTCATTAAGTCATTAAGACTACACCATTGTTGAGATAGTAATTTTAATAATTCATTTGTTTCCATTTCAAACCCTCCTTATTTAAATGAATCTAATATTTCTTGCATTTCTTTTAATTCCTCTTCTGATGGTGGGGTGCTTTCGCATTTTTTTCCATGCCATAGAGGAGTTCCATCTATATCTTCACCGAATTGGTCAACTAGATTCTCATCTATATTTATTCCGTTATATTCTGTAACGTGAATATAGTTTTGCCTATATCCCTTTTTATCCACGTATCCCTTAGGGATACCTCGTATACATACTTTATCATTTAAAGATATGTTTATTTTATTTTCATAACATTTATAGATTCTGGCACTAAAATAGGATGGATTAGTTCTTACTTTCCCATCCTGATCTTCGTATGATTCTATTTTACCTATATCAAACCAGATATATTTTTTATCAACATTTTTTCTAATACTTGTTATATTGCCACTATAAGTTATGAAGTCTTTGTAATCATCCATGAACTCTCCTTAAGGCCTTAAGGTCTTATCTTATATATTTATATTATTTATATATTATTATTTATTATGATAGAGTGCATTGTCTATCAACTGGTAAATGTAGTTCGGATTAGTTAGACGTTCTTGGTTTATTTTGATTCTTCTTTTAAAACTATGACCATCTTCAATTTTAATGTAATAGTCATCTTCAAGTAATTTTAGAAGTTTAGTAATAGTTCTAGGTGAGCAACCAAGCTTTTCTGCATAGTATTGATTCCTACCATAAGCATATCCATACTGTTGAGAGTTAGATATTAGCAATCCAAGTAGTAGGGCAGCCTTATTTGGTAATCTCGATTCCAATATGGTTAATGGTATTTTAATAAAACTATCCATTTTATCCTCCTTTCTATTTTATTGCACAAAAAAAGAGGAAGATTAACTTCCTCAAAAATAAATTGTCTTAACATAGTTATGGTGCTCGCGGCATATTTTTTCCACCTTTCTACAAAAAAAAGAGGAATTAATTTTCCTCTTTTCATAGTTTATCTACTTTATCAAAATATAATATAAATGATGTCCTTTTACAATATCCTCTAAAATACTCTCTAAATTATTCTCTAGAATATTCTTCTAGAGTTTCCTTATTTAATCAAATGTACTATTTTTTTGATCCTTTTGCAAGTACTTTTCAAAGTACTTTTTAAAGTACTTTTTGAAGTCTTTTTTTAAGTCCTTTTTGAAATCCTTTTTGTCTTTCTCAGACTTAATCTACTTTACCATAATATATGATATTCTTATATTAATTACAATACATATTTTTTTTATTAATTTTTTTAATAATTAATTTTTTATTTTTTTTATTAATTATCTACTTTATCAAAATATACTAAAATACATTTCTTTTAGCAAACGTTTTTCAAATCGTTTTTTGAAACGTTTTTTAAAACGCTTTTTAAAACGTTATTTGTATACAATCATTGCTATTATATATTATTTTAATGATTTAATTGACTTTTTCAAGACTCATTTTTTTTCTCATTTTTATTCTCATTTATTTTCTCATTTTTATTCTCATTTTTATTCTCATTTTTGATTGCTATAATGATCAATAATTTATCTAGTTTACTATATTGTACCTATTGACAATAAATAATTCTATATCAATTTTTTTAACAAAAATATAAACAGTTTTATTAACTATTTTGTTAAAATATTCCTAGTTTACTATATTCTATCATTCTTATTTTTAATGTCCATAAGAAAAAAGTGTGAATTATTTTGGAATTTTTTGGGGCATGGATTTTTTGCATAAATTATCTTGGGGGATTGGGGAACTCCTCATTGAAAGATTTTTTTGTTAGAAAGAAAAATGATTCTATCTTTTTCTAACATAGAACAAAAAATCCGAATTTGTGAATGTGGACACAATTTCAGTGCTTGCTAATGCAAGGAGTGAAAATTGTGATGTATGACAAATTCAGTACTTGCTATTAATAAG
Organism: Bacilli bacterium; assembly: GCA_017525015.1. The sequence goes on along the minus strand of JAFXUK010000004.1, from coordinate 172,841 downwards.
TGAAATAATTATGATATAATTAATTGTATGGAATTATTAATAAATTGAGCAAAGAAATGGGAGAGGTTTATGGAAAAAGCAATACAAAATAAAATAGATCAAGTATGGAATGATTTTTTTGCTGGTGGAGTAGCTAATCCATTAACAGTAATTGAACAAATAACATACTTATTATTTATAAAAGGTTTAGATGATGTAGAAACTAATAATGAGCAAACAGAACAATTATTAGGAGTTAAATTTAATAGAATATTTGATGAAGAACATCAAGAATGTAGATGGAGTAAATTTAAAAATATGTCAGCTCCAGAAATGTATAAAGTTGTTTCAGAAAAAGTTTTTCCTTTTATTAAAAATTTACAACCAAGTAAAGATTCATCTTTTTCAAGATACATGGAAAGTGCAATATTTGCCGTACCAACACCATTAGTTCTTGAAAAAGTAGTAAGTAAAATCGATTCTATTCCGATGAAAGAAAGAGATACAAAAGGTGATGTTTATGAATATATGTTATCTAAATTATCTTCTTCTGGAGATTTAGGACAATTTAGAACACCAAGACATATAATAAAAATGATGATAGAAATGATAAAACCATCACCAAATGATATTATTTGTGATCCAGCTTGTGGTTCAGGTGGATTCTTAGTTGAAACAGGAGAATATTTAAGAGAAAAACATAAAGAGATATTTGAAAATGATACACTAAAATATCATTTCAATAATTCTATGTTTTATGGATTTGATACAGATACAACAATGCTTAGATTAAGTGCTATGAATATGATGTTGCATGGTATAGATAATCCTAATATAAATTACAAAGATTCTGTATCTGAAGATAATAAAGATGAAGAAAAATATTCAATTATTTTAGCTAATCCTCCATTTAAAGGAACAATTGATACAGAAAGAACATCTCCATCATTATTGAAAGTGTGTAATACTAAAAAAACAGAATTGCTATTTTTGACATTATTTTTAAGAGCGTTAAAAATAGGTGGAAGATGTGCTTGTATAGTTCCTGATGGTGTTTTATTTGGAAGTAGTAATGCTCATAAGGCTATAAGAAAAGAATTAATAGAAAACAATAAGCTAGAAGCTGTTGTATCTATGCCAAGTGGAGTATTCCAACCTTATGCTGGTGTATCAACTGCTGTATTAGTATTTACCAAAACAACTACAGGTGGAACAGATAAAGTTTGGTTCTATGATATGCAAGCAGATGGTTATAGTTTAGATGCAAAACGTACTAAAATTAGTGAATCAGATATTCCTGATATAGTCGAAAGATTTAATAATTTAGATAAAGAAGCTGATAGACATAGAACAGATAAATCATTCTTTGTTACAAAAGAAGAAATCGTAAATAATGGATATGATTTATCAATTAATAAGTATAAAGAAATAGTTCAAGAAAAAGTAGAATATGAAAATCCAAAAGTAATATTAAAAGAAATAATGGATATGGAAAAAGAATTCCAAAAGCAATTAAAAGAGCTTGAGGAGTTGTTATAATGTTAATGAAAAAATTATCTAATTATGCTGAAGTTATAAGCGGTTTTGCTTTTGACTCCAACTTATTCAATGATGTTAATGGTATGCCTTTAGTAAGAATTAGAGATATAAGAAGGGGTTATACAGAAACGTATACTACCGAAGAATACAAAGATGAATATATAATAAAAAAAGATGATATTTTGATAGGAATGGATGGAGAATTTAATATTTCAAAATGGAAATCTGATGATGCTTTGCTAAATCAACGAGTTTGTAAAGTTAATCCGATTAACACTTGCAATGGAGATTTCATTTATTATTCTTTACCTTTTAAATTAAAGGAAATAGAAAATTCTACATCCTTTGCAACGGTAAAACATATTTCGTTAAAACAAATATTAAATATCGACATTCCTGATTACTCATTAGAAGAGCAAAACAAAATTGCGATGAAACTCAATTTAATTAATAATATGATAAATAATAAAAAGCATCAGCTTTTTAAACTTGATGAATTAATCAAATCTCAGTTTGTCGAAATGTTTGGAACAATCAAAAACAATAATAAATTTGCTTATATAACGATAGGAGAAGTTATTGATAAAAACATTATAAAAATTAAAAAGAGATTTAAAAATGGAGATAAAATTAAATATATAGATATATCATCAATTGACAGTGTCAAAAATGTAATGTCAGGATATACAGATTATAAAGTTGGTGAAGAACCATCAAGGGCTCAACAATGTCTAAGATATAATGATATAGTTGTATCTACTGTAAGGCCTAATTTGAAAAATATTGCCATGAATAAATATAATGATGATAACATAATTGGGACTAGTGGATTTTGTGTTTTAAGAAGCAAAGGAATAAGAGCTGAATATTTGATGTATATTTTATTATCTGATGATTTTACTAACGATATGAGTTCTATTACAACTGGGGCTAATTATCCAGCAATACATAATGAAGATATTTATAATTATAAAATACCTAATGCACCACTAGAACTTCAAAATAAGTTTTCAGAGTTTGTTAAACAGGTCGATAAACAGAAATTTGAATTTGAAAAACAATTAAAAAAATTGGAAGAATTACAAGCTTCATTAATGCAAGAGTACTTTGGGTAAAGTGCTCTTTTTTATGCATAAATGTATAATATTAATCGTTCTAAAAGAAGGGGGATTGATGTTATATGAAAAATGAACTAATTAGAACAATAAATTCTGATATGAATTCATATCTTAATAATTATCAACTAGAAAAATTAAATGATGTATTACAACATAATTTTTATAATTATGAGGTAAGTGAATGTATTAAAGAGGAAGTATTTATTGATTATTGTACATTGTTTATATCTTCTAAAAAGATTGAGGGATGTTCTGAAAGAACTATTAATTATTATCAAACTACAATTGAAAATATGTTAGAAGAAATAAGTAAAGATGTAAAAAAGATAGAAACAGATGATCTTAGAAATTATTTATCTAATTATCAAGAAAAGAATAAGTGTAGTAAAGTTACAATAGATAATGTTAGAAGAATATTATCTAGTTTTTTCTCTTGGCTAGAAGATGAGGATTATATTATGAAGAGTCCCATTAGAAGAATTCATAAAATAAAAACTAGTAAGGTTGTTAGAGAAACGTATTCTGATGAAGTATTGGAAAAGTTACGAGATGGTTGTGTAGAAATTAGAGATCTAGCATTAATTGATTTTTTATCCTCTACAGGTGTTAGAGTAGGAGAGCTTGTAAAACTTAATATCTCTGACATAGATTTTGAAAATAGATCTTGTATTGTTATAGGAAAAGGAAGTAAAGAAAGAGAAGTATATTTTGATGCAAGAACTAAGTTACATCTTGAAAAATATATTGAAATGAGAAAAGATAATAACCCAGCTTTGTTCGTAAGTTTACAAGAACCGCATGATAGACTAGAAATAAGTGGAGTAGAAGTTAGATTAAGAAAGTTAGGTAATGATTTAGAACTACAGAGGGTTCATCCTCATAAATTTAGAAGAACATTAGCTACAAGAGCTATAGATAAAGGAATGCCAATTGAACAAGTTCAAAGATTATTAGGCCATGCCAAAATAGATACAACACTTCAATATGCAATGGTTAATCAAAATAATGTAAAGATATCTCACCATAAATATATCTGTTAATTTCAAATCTCAGTTTGTTAATGAGGTGATTGTATGAAATTAAAAGAAATAGCTAAAGTTCAAGGAGGTTATGCCTTTAAAAGTGATTCTTTTGTTTCGAATGAAACACCTATCATAAGAATTGGAAATATAGTAAATAATAAAGTTATTATAGATAATGATATTACCGCACCTATTTCTACCATTGGTGATAGAAAAGAGTTTTTAATTTTTAAAGATGATCTGTTAATTGCTATGTCAGGTGCTACTGTTGGTAAAGTAGGAATATATAGTTTTGATAATCCTTCTATGTTAAATCAACGTGTTGGAAATATTAAATGTGACGAGAGGTATAAAAAGTATGTTTTTTATCTTTTGCAGTCACCTCAATTTAAAAAATATGTTGAGTTAAGTTCTATTGGATGTGCTCAACCTAATATTAGTAATAGTCAAATTGAGAATTTTGAATTTAAAGAAAATAGTATCGGCGAAATAGAAAATATTGTTAGGAAACTAGACAATGTTAGTTCATTAATAAACATAAAGAAAAATGAAATAGAAAAATTAAACATTCTTGTAAAATCTCAGTTTGTCGAGATGTTTGGAAGTAAACAAGATGGATTTAAGTATGATAAAGTAGAATTTAATAACTGTACTGAAAGCATGTTGAAAGGACCATTTGGTAGTGATATTAAAAAATCATTATACGTTCCAAAAACTGCTGATACATATAAAGTTTATATACAGATTAATGCAATTAAAAAAGATGAGTCTTTGGGGAATTATTATATTTCAAAAAAATATTTTGATGAAAAAATGTATAAGTTCGAAGTGAAACCTCTGGATTATATCGTTACGTGTGATGGGACACTAGGAAAACTATTACGACTTGATTCTAAAATGGAAAAGGGAATTATCAGTGCATCATTATTAAAAATTACACTTAATAATAAAATTAATTATAAATATTTTGAAGAAATATGGAATCAATATATGTTAAATGAATTAAGCAGAGATATAAGAAATGCATGTTTAACACATTTACCATCTGCGAAGGTTATTGAATCTATGGAAATTCCACTACCACCTTTGGAATTACAAAATAAGTTTGCTAAGTTTGTAGAACAAGTCGATAAACAGAAATTTAATAAAGTGCTTAATAGTTTAAAATATACCGAATATATGCTAAAATATAAATGTTAGGTTACTTATTGGGAGTTGGATTTATGAAGTCGAATTTTGAATTTATATCTGATACTAGATTAGATGATATTAAGCAAGCTTGTATTGAAGCATAAAAGGGATTAGTAGTTACACCTGCAACTTGTGCTGTATTAACAAGAAAAGCATTAGAATTAGGAGTTAAATGGGTTTATGGAGTTGATGGGGAGTTGGTTATTCCTTATCAACAAACTTTAGCAACTCTTATTTATGATCATACATTTAGAAACATAATTGATGATACACTTCATAGTGAATTAGTTTATATTCAAAAATTAGGTAATAATGCAATTCACAGTAATATTAAAATAACTAAGACTCAAGCTTTAGTGGCTTTAAAAAATTTACATGACTTCATTTTATGGTTAACTTATTTATATTGTGATAATTATGTTGAACATAAATTTGATGAAACTCTTGAACCTGAAACAGAAAATAATAAGACTTTAGAAAAGGAAAAAATAGAATTATTATCTCAATTAGAATCTAAAGAAAAAACTATAGAAGAATTACAGAAACAATATGAGGAATTAAGAAAGACAACTAAGAAAACAAAAGAAGAAAAGAAAACATATATTCCTTTTGATATCGAAGATATTTCTGAATTTAAAACTAGAAAAAATTATATAGATGTAGATTTAGCTATAGCTGGATGGGAAATTAATACTAATGTTATTGAAGAGCTTCCTGTTGAAGGTATGCCAAATAAATCTAACGAAGGCTTTGTTGATTATGTTTTAATGGGCGCTAATGGTAAGCCAGTAGGATTAGTTGAAGCTAAAAGAACAACTAAAGATGCTCATGTAGGACAACAACAAGCCAAATTATATGCTGATTGTTTAGAAGCTAAATATGGTCAAAGGCCTGTTATTTACTATACTAATGGCTTTAATATTTATATGTGGGACGATATGAGTTATCCTCCTAGAAAAGTAGCAGGATATTATAATCAAGAAGAACTTCAATTATTAATTGATAGAAGAAGTTTAAGAAAAGATTTAACTAATATAAATATTAATAGAGAAATAACAGACAGAACTTATCAACATGAAGCTATAAAAGCATTTTGTGATGATTTGAATCACAATTTAAGAAAAGGTTTATTAGTTATGGCTACTGGTACTGGAAAGACTAGAACTGCTATTTCTATAGTTGATATATTAACTAAATATAATTGGGCTAAAAACATATTGTTTTTAGCAGATAGATCTGAATTGGTAAAACAAGCTAAAAAGAATTTTAATAAGTTAATGCCTAATTTATCTACGATTAATTTAACTGTTGAAAAAGATAATGCGGAAAATGCTAGAATGGTATTCTCAACATATCAAACTATGATGAATGCTATCGATGAAGTTAAAACTAGAAATGGTAAGAAATTATTTACAGTGGGACATTTTGATTTAATTATTGTAGATGAAGCACATAGAAGTATTTATAAAAAATATCAAGCAATTTTTGATTATTTTGACGGATATTTATTAGGATTAACTGCAACACCTAGAAGTGATTTAGATAAAAATACATATAAGATATTCAATCTTGAAGATAATATGCCTACATATTCTTATGAATATGAAGAAGCTGTAGAAAATGGATTCTTGGTAGATTATCATACTATTGAATGTTCTACTAAATTTATTAGAGAAGGTATACATTATGATCAATTATCTGAAGAAGATAAAGAAGAATTTGAAGAAACATTCTCTGATGATGAAGAAGTAGTAGATACTGTACAAGCTTCTGCGATTAACACATGGTTATTTAATGAAGATACAATAGATAAAATTCTTGAAACTTTAATGGAAAAAGGATTAAAAGTTGAAAGTAATGATAAATTAGGTAAAACAATTATCTTTGCTAAGAATCATAAACATGCATTAAAGATTCAAGAAAGATTTAATGCATTATATCCTCAATACAATGGTAAATTTGCTAGTGTAATTGATATTCATACTAATTACTATACAAGTTTGATTGAAAGTTTTTCTGATTGTACAAAAATGCCTCAGATAGCTATTTCTGTTGATATGTTAGATACAGGAATAGATATACCTGAAATAGTTAACTTAGTATTTTTTAAGGATGTAAAATCTAAGGTTAAATTTTTACAAATGATAGGTAGAGGTACTAGATTATGTGAAGATTTATTTGGATTAGGTAAAGATAAAAAAGAATTTTATATATTCGATGCATGTCAGAATTTTGAATTCTTCTCACAAAATCCAAAAGGTAAAGAATCTACTATGGGATTAAGTTTATCTCAATTCTTATTTGAATTAAAAGTAGATTTAATTAAAGAACTTGAAAAATCAGAGTATTTAGATGATGAGGAATATACTAATTATAAGAATCTTTTAATGGAAGAAATGGTGGATATTATTTCTTCACTTAATACATTAAAATTTGATGTTAAACAAAAATTACAATATGTAGAGAAATATAAGAATATAGTTAACTGGACTAATTTAACAGATATTTCAGTTAAAGAGATTAAAGATAATTTAACAGCGTTAATTATGTCTACTGATAACGAGGAATCAGCTAAACAATTTGATAAGCTGATGTTATCAGTTGAATTAAGCAAAATGTTAAATATTAGATTTGATAGAGAAATAAGTAGGCTAGCTCATATTGGTGATGGATTAGTTAGAAAGTTAACTGTTCCTGATGTAGCAATTAAACAAGACGATATTCAAAAGATTAGACAGGCTAATTATGTTAAGAATTCTGATATTTTTGAAATTGAAAGAATAAGAGAAGCATTAAGAGAACTAATAAAATATCTTGATAAAGTTGATAGAAAAATAGTTTATACAGATTTCAGTGATGATATTAATATTATTGAAAGCGATAATAAAAAAGTAGTTCAAGAAGAATTTAGTGATTATAAAAAGAAAGTAAATTTCTATTTAAAAAATCATATGGATAATGAGATTATCAATAAAATTAGAAATAACGAAAAGATATCGCCAAATGAATTAAATGAATTGGAAAGTATTTTATTTAATGATTTAAATTCAAATGAGAATGAATTTAACTTAAATTATAACAATGAATCTTTAATACTACTTGTTAGAAAAACGGTTGGATTATCTAAGGAAGCAGTAGATAAGCTATTTGCTGAATATGAAAAAGATTTAAATGTTAATCAAACTCGATTTGTAAATCTAATTAAAAATTATATTATTAAAAATGGCGTAATGGATAAGAGAATATTAAATGAAGATCCATTTACTAGTTATGGAAATATTATGGAAATATTTAATGGTAATATGAATATAATTCAATTAATAGTAGCAATCATTAATTTAATTAATGAAAATGGATGTTATAAACAAGCATAGGAGGTAATATGGCAAAATTTGAAGTAAATAATGTTAGTGTTAGTACTTTATTAGGTTATGTAAAAGATGGAACAATAGCTATTCCTGAAATACAAAGACCTTTCGTATGGGATACTACTCAAGTAAGAGATTTAATAGATTCTCTTTATAGAGAATATCCTGTTGGATATATAATTACTTGGAAGAGTCCAGATGTTAAATTAAAAGATGGTACTTCTTCTGAAGGAAAGCAAATACTAATTGATGGTCAACAAAGAGTAACAGCTTTAACAGCAGCTCTTTTAGGTCAAGAAGTATTAGATGATAATTATAAGAAAAGAAAAATTAAGATAGCTTTTAATATTCAAACAGAAGAATTTCAAACTAATAACCCAGCAATTGAAAAACAAGAAGAATGGATATCTGATATTTCTGATTTCATGAGAGATGATTTTAATACGTTTGATTTTATTAGTGAATATTCTAAAAAGTTTAATATGGACGCTAATATAGTTAGCAATAGAGTAACTAAACTTAGATCTATTAAAAATGTTTCAATTGGTAGAATTGAACTAGGTTCTGCACTAGATATAGATGTAGTTACAGAAATATTTGTAAGAATTAACTCTAAGGGTGTTGTATTATCACAAGCTGATTTTGCTATGAGTAAGATTAGTGTTAATGAAGAATATAATGGAAATGATATTAGAAAAGCAATTGATTATTTTTGTCATTTTGCTAAAACACCTGTAGATTTTGATAATATTAAAGAAAATGATAAAGACTTCAGCAATAAAGATATCTTTAATAAGATTACATGGATTAAAGATAATAATGATGATTTATATCTTCCTAGTTATGTAGATGTATTAAGAGTTGCATTTACATATAAATTTAAAAGAGGTAAATTACAAGATTTAGTAAGTTTATTATCAGGTCGTGATTTTGAAACAAGAGAATATAGAGAAGATGTAGTAGCTGAAAGTTATAGCAAATTATATGATGGTGTAAGACAATTTGTTAATCAAAGTAATTTTGAAAGATATGTCATGATATTAAAATCAGCTGGAATTATTGATGGTGATTTAGTTAGATCTCAAAATGTTTTAAACTTTGGTTATATCTTATATTTATTATTAAGAGAAAAGGACATTGCTCCAGATAAGATAGAATCTTTGGTAAGAAGATGGGTAATTATGTCTATTATTACTCAAAGATATACTTCTTCTCCTGAATCACAATTTGACTTAGACATAAGAAGATTAAATGAAGCCGAAAATATTGTTCAATATATTAAAGAAGAGGAAGAAAGAAGATTAGGTGACACATTCTGGGATAATATCTTAGTTGAAAACTTCAATACTTCTGTAGCAAGTTCACCATATTGGAAAACATTTATTATTGCTCAAATTAAGTTAAATAATAGAGCATTCTTATCTAGGGATATAGATGTTAGAACTTTAATAGAAGGTAGAGGAGATGTTCATCATATCTTCCCTAAAGATTATTTACAAAAGAATGGTAAAGATAATAGATCCATTTATAATCAAATAGCTAACTTTGCTATGTTACAAACAGAAGTAAATATTCAAATAGGAAAGAAGGCTCCTAATGAATATATGAAGTCTATTATTGATCAGTGTAATGGTCAAGAAAACAAATATGGTGCTATAAATACTTTAGATGACTTGTACAAGAATATGGAAGAAAACAGTATTCCAAGATCATTTGTTGAAATGACAATAGATAACTACGAAGATTTCTTGAAAGAACGTAGAAAACTAATGGCACAAAAGTTAAAACAATATTATGAATCATTATAATAACTAATTTGAAAGTCGATTATTCGACTTTTTCTTGTGTTATAATACTTTCATTAGGAGATAATAGGCAATGAACAGAACCAAAAAACAGCATTACATTTCTAATTCCATACTTGATAATTTTTTTAGAACAAATAAAATTCATGAATACAATCTAAAAAAACATAGTGATTATGATTGCTCAACTGATAATAGTATGTGTTGTTCGGATATATACGAAAGTGATTTATTTGAAGATAACAAACTCGAAGATGCTTTTGCACAACTATATGATGGACAATTTGCTAATACTTTATTTGAGATAGATAATCTACTATTAAATAATCAGGTTAAATCTGCTATTGATTTGTTAAAACATAATTTCTATTTTTATGTCGTTAGTTATTATAAATCACTGGCTTCATTAGTTAGATTGAGTAAAAATGATAATCAAATACTAGAAAAGAATAAATCAACTACAAGAATGTTTAAATTGATAACTAATATTGATTATATGAAAAGAATGTCTATAATTCTTGCTAATTGCTATGATATTTACATCATAAAAAGTAATGATAGTAATTTTGTATTATGTGATCAATTTATATCAACAGCATCAAATTATTTTAATGGAATGTTTTCCAATATTAGCAATAGAGATATAGGTGTTAGAGGTTCCATAATACTTTTTCCAGTATCGATTGATTATTATTTTCTTTTATATGATAAGACTATTAATAAATCAATTAACATGATACCTAATTATGTAAATATATTATCAAAACAAGAAACGGAAAAAATTAACAATATTATTTATAACAACGCTACGGAGAAAATTTGTACTCTTAAAGACAAAAAATATAGTTTTCAAAACGTTAATTCATATGGGGATGAATCAGTATATATGGTTTATTCCAATCTTAGTTCACAAGGGTATAAAAAGAAAAAAGAAATATTTTATTCTGATGAAGAGCAAGATTTATATAAGCTCTTTAGTGATCTAGAGTGGGGTAAATATATTAAACTGGGTAAAAATGAACAATGCTTTTGTGGAAGTGGGAAAAAGTTTAAAAGATGTTGTTTTGATAAAGTTGAAAGATGCAAATTAATAATGAGTAATATAAAAAATAAATCAATAAGCGAAAGATCACTTATTGATAATCGTTTTGGCTTAGAAGAGTCTATTGAATTATAAAATGACATATTGAGGTTTAGATGTAATTCTAAATCTTTTTTTGTGATAGAATAGGTAATTGGTGATTCATATGGAAGAAAAGTTCTTAATATTTATTAATAAAGTGTATATTGATCTACTTGAAAAAGGTAATTGCAATAAGAGCATTTTAAGAAGTATTAAATTAATTAACAAAATAATAAAAGAAAACCATATTAAAGATTCATATGTATTAATTAGAAGCACATATGAAGAATTGATGTGTGAGTTGGCTACTAATAGTGATCCTCTATTTCAAATAGAAGTTAAAACTAAACCTGAAATAATTAGAAATAAAGTAATAGATAATCTTAATTTACTATTTAAAGAAGAAACTATTGATGAAAAATTAATTAAAGAATTATATAGTTATTTATCAAATATATCTCATGAATCTACAACTAGAAGATTATTAAGAGATTTATCTAGTAATAAAAAGTCTAAAGCAGTTATGAAGAATAACACATATTTTGTTGTTGCTACAGTTAGTTATATATATTTAAATCATCTATATAAAAATAGAGAAGAAATAGATTTGATTGATAAGTTATATGTAGCAGGAACAAGTATATTAATGAAATCATTATATGAATTTGCTATTGCTTCTACTCCAGAAGAAGTAGCTAAGTACAATGGTTACTTTATTACTGAAAAAGATATTAACTTTATGAATAAAAAGAAGGATGAAATGAATGAAATAAAAGACGATATAGAAACTAATCCTATTAGTGAAGAAGTAATTAGTGATTATTTCTCAAATATTGAAGAACTAATAGATAAGAATAATTATCGTGAATTATTTAATAAAATAATGACAAAGTAAAAGCCTAGCATCTGTTGCTAGGCTTCTTCTATGGTTACTTCATATGTTCTTACTTTAGCTATGTTCATATTATCTTTTTTATATACTTCTAGTGTTTCTGCATCTTTTAATTTTATAATTTTATCTTTAAATGTAACTTTTTTATCAAATAAAACCATAAAATCAGTTTCATTGCTTCTATCTTTTTTATCGCCGACTACATAATCACTTAAATTTTCATCAGGAACGATAATTTCAACAATTATTTCTGCTTTTATATTATAATCTTTATTCATTACACATGCATAAGCTACATCATAAGTTGGTTTATATGCATTATATTCTTCTGGATTAAAAGTAAATATAGTTCCTGTAACTTCCTGAATTTTAGAAATTTTATCATATGAATCAAACATTTCTTGCATACCTTTATAATCTTCATCAGTATAGTTATTTCTATTTGTAATAGATGTATCGATAAAGTTATTTCCATTTGCTGTATCGGTTAGAGTTATATGAGTTTTGTTATCCATCATTAAAATGTCACATTTATGATAATTCTTATAATAATCTATATTAGTAGCATAATCTGACTTGATTCCCAAATTCATATTTTGTTTAGCTTTACCTTCTTCATATTTACTACAATCAATACTTAATTTAATAAATAACCAGTTTTCATCATCAATATTAGTATATATGAGTGTATCACCTTTAATCTCTTGCTCTTTAAGAACTAAGTTATCAAAATGTTGTGAAAAATGACCGTTATCAAGAGTTAAACTCATTGTTAATATTGGTCTTTCTCTATCGGTAGGGCCTACGTATTGTTTATATCTTCTTGTATCATAGTATTCGTCTTTAAAATCATCTATATATCTTTCTACTGAATTGGGATTTACTTCTATGAAACGACGTAATATATCTGCTTTTTGAATCGTTCTAATAAATTTTTCTAATTCATCTTTTCCTTTAAAGTTGTATTTAAATGATAGCTGATGATTAGAAAGAGCATCCTTATTCTTCATTAATAATTCTGGTGAGATATTAACATTATTCCTTAGTATTTTATACTCAAAGTCTTTTCTTATATTTTCTGGTATTTTACTATTAAGGGCCATATCAGCTAATTTAAATTCATCCTCGGTATTATTCAATAACTTCATAACGTTTTGTGGATCTGAATGCATTATTTCTCCAGCAAATGATGATTTAGTTAGGTTTATCTTTTCAATTTTATCTTTTCCTTTATTGTTAGTTGATATGGATACTAAAAGGTTATAGAAATAATCAGCAATATCATTAACATCATTAAAATTCTCTTCAATTTTAAGATTGTCACTTAACATGATTATTTGATCATCATTATGAAATATTGTAGCTAAATAATTGATTAAATTATCTTTATCTGGATTTGCTAATATCTTTTTAGCAGGGATACTAAATGATAATCTATCGTTTATGTATTTACTAATAGTACTTTTTTCGGTGTTATTAATAAAATCATGTTCTTTTATATCAACTGAGTTATTTATAAAATCTCTAAAAAAATCTACTTGATTGTCATATTTGTCAGCTGCAAAATTATAAATAGCTTTCATAAAAGCACCTAATTTCATATTTTAAACCTCCCTTTTTGGAAACTTGTGGAAACTCATGGAAACTGATGGAACTTTTTCATCAGTTTCTTTTGGTAAAGTGTTCTTGTAATTAAAAAGCGCGCAATTTAGTTACTGGTATTTATTATACCATCTATTGGTAAAACTGCAAAAAGGAGGATTTGTATGGCAGATTATAACAAATATTTTGATGGCTTTAATCCAGAACTAGTTAAAGGAGCAAAACTGACTAAGAAATATCATATACCGATACTTTTACATCAAGAATTGGAAATGCCTAAATCTTTAGTGGCTTTTGATAAGAGAAATATAGTAGGTGATAAAAATCAAACAATTCATTTTTATATAAAAGACGAAAGATTTCAACAAATGATAAATCATCCAGATAAATACATAGATGTATTAAAAGAATATGAAAGTGTAATATCTATGGATCCATCATTATATAGAGATGCACCGATGCCTATTGAACTTATAAACGTTTATCTTAATAGAGCAATTGCTTATTATATGCAAACTAAAGGGATAAAGGTTATTCCAAATATTCGTTGGGGTAGACCGGATTCCTTTGATTACTGCTTTCTTGGAGTTGAGAAGCATTCGATTGTATCTATAGGTACTTTAGGTTGTATTCAAGGAAAAGAAAATAAATACTACTTTGAACTAGGATTAAATGAGATGATTAATAGACTTCAACCTAAGGTTGTAATCGTGTATGGAAGGTTTCCAAATGAAGTTTTTGAAAAGTTTAAAGATAGGACTAAATTTATTCACTTTAGTAGTGAATATGAAGAATCACGTAGAAAGGAGGAACAATAATGGGAAGTGGACCTGGTGGTAGTTATTCAGGATCTCGAAGTTCGTGGCAATCGCAATCTTCTTCAGCTAGATATTCGGTTGTATCTTCTGAACATGCTAAAGATATTAAGAATAGCTACGTATATAATAAAATAACGGGATATAATAAAAATCCAACCGCTACAAATATTGAAGATGCTGTTAAGAATAACAATGTTTATTTTCAAGGTCATAAAGCAAATGGAAAATATACATATGTCTTAAAACCAAATGGTGAATTAATATTTGGAAAAAGAGCTAGTAAAGAACATGGAAAGAGATCTCCACATCCATCTCTAATAGGTGGTAAAGATCCTAAAGTTGCTATGGCTGGTATGATTGATATTAGAAATGGCAAAATATATGATGTTGATGCAAATAGTGGTCATTATAGACCTAATATTAAGTCACTTTCTAAAGTTGAGAATATGCTGTATAATAACTATGGAAATAGCATTTTCTCTAAAAAATCTAGATTAAGGAGGAAGTAATTATGGACAGTTTCAAAAATAGTTATGGCCAATATGAAGATGATAAGTCTATTATTATTGAATTAGTTGGTAATGAAGACAATTATCATTCTTGTCAATTTTGTATTGATGATGATGGTGAAGTAGTAACATTAGCAAATAGTGATAAGACTACTACTATAAAAATTAATAAAAAAGATTTTGAAGTAATTGGTTATCCTGAATTTTTACCTGGTGATAAGGTAGAAAGAATTGATGGTACCAGAGCTGGTGTAGTTTATGATGTTTGGTGGATTGAACATGGTGATGAAGAAGAAGATTACTTTGCATATCTACTAGATTATCCAGATAGAAGATCTACTAGATGGAATAAAGCTGAAGAACTTAAAAAGGTTGCATAATGGATTATATTAAGTTAAGTAAGACTATTTCTTATGTTTTAAGACACCACCCAGAAGAATATAATATTGAATTAGATGGAAATGGTTTTGTAAAAATAGATGTATTATTAGATGCAATTAATGCTAAAAAGGAATTTCAGAAAAGTATTACTATAGAAGATATTAATTATATATTAGATACTTCTGATAAGAAAAGATGGGTAGTAGTAGGTGATAAGATTAGAGCTTATTATGGCCACTCTTTTGAAAAAGAAATAGAACATGAAGAAAAAGTTCCTCCTGATATTTTATATCATGGAACTTCTCATGAGGTAGTTGATAAGATATTAGAAGAAGGATTGTTACCAATGGAGAGACAGTTCGTCCATTTATCTGAAGATGTTGAAACAGCAACTATAGTAGGTAAAAGAAGAGATAAAAATCCAATTATTTTAATAATAGATTCTAAAAGAGCATATGAGGATGGAATAAAGTTCATGTGTGAGAATAACCATATTTGGCTAACTAAGAAAGTAGACAAAAAATACATTAAAATAAAATAGTGACCTATCAAATGATAATAGATCACTATTATCAGTTTAATTGATTAATATATATTTGTGTGACCAGTGGTCGCAAAGTGTGTCCATTGGGCACGTTGTGTGCCAAGTTGGCGCGAAGTTACTTTTGGACCAAATGACCAAAAGTTAATCTAATAAAAAAGAGGGGGATTTTTACAAATACATAATTCTCCTCTTTGCTTATTTATAAAGGGTTTTACAAATACATTCACAAATACAAAATTATAAAATACGCTAAAATTACGTAAAATGTTAAGGACAAACAATCCCGTATTTACGCGGTTTTAAATGGTTAGGGAAATACGATATCGAACAAATGTATCACCACCTGAAGAGAGCGAAAAGCTCTTTTTATATCTTTGACCGAAACATATGTTATAATACAGATGCATCTTATAAAGAGAGACGGAGGGACTAGCCCTATGAAGTCTCACCAACCTATTAAGTTAGGTGGTAATGCTAGATCTATAAGATAACTATAAAAGACTTAAGAGTTATCTTAAGTCTTTTTTTCTAGCTAAGATGTTAGAAAGGAATAATATGAAAACTCAATTTATTATTAGAGAAGGGGATAAGAATAAAAGAAGAGAATTTTATGATTATATTATGAATAAATATAATTATAAAATTATACATCATACTAAAGAAGAAATGATTAATAGTATATTTCCATTTGTTGTAGATCATAAAGATAAAGTATTTTGGGTATGTGAAAGCATAACATGTTGTGCAGCTGCGCAACAAAATGGTGTTATTATAACAATTGATGAATTTAAAAAGATATCTAAATGATATCTTTTTTGATATAATTGACTTGGTGATAATAATGAGTATTATTGATTCTGTTATAGATAATGCTGTTGATGCTTTTAGATTTAAAGATACTGTTTTTTACAAAGAAAATAGTGATTTACAAGATAAATATGATGCATTAAGTAAATTAAATAATGAGTTTCCTAATAATGAAGAATTACTAGAAGAATTATATATAGTTAAAAAAGGTTTAGATGGAGAAAATGAAATTGCATATCAATTAAAAAAAGCTAATATAGGTATGTATGTTTTAAGAGATATAAAAGTAAAATATGAAGATTTAACTGCTCAAATTGATTATGTAGTTATTACTCCTTTATATACTTATTTTATTGAATGTAAAAATCTAGTTGGAAATATTACTGTTAATGAAAAAGGAGATTTCATAAGAGAATTAACTATTAATGGTAAGAAAATAAAAAAGGGAATGTATTCTCCTTTAAGACAAGTTGAAGCACAAAGAGAAGTTATTAGAAAAATATGGGAAAGTAAAACTAATAAACTAAAACTGTTTTTTGCTTCTAAATTTTTTAATAATTATAATAGAATACTTGTAGTAGCTGCTAATCAGGATACTATATTGAATACTAAGTATGCACCATCTGATATGAAATATATTGTATTAAGATCTGATGCTTTAGTTAGACAACTACAATATGATTTTGATCATAGGGATAAAGACATGCCTTTAGATAATGAAAAAGCAATGAAAGAACAAGCTCAATCTTTTATAAATGGAAGTATTAATGAAAAGATTGATTATTACGAATATTATAAGAAAAAATATAATTTAGAAAATATGATATGTCCTGAATGTGGTGGTACTTTAATTAAAAGAGATGGTAAGTATAGACCATTTTATGGATGTAGTAATTATCCTAAATGTCACTATATAAAAAAGATATCTAAGTGATATCTTTTTTTATTTGTATTTTTAATTCAATTCAAAGTAATAGATTCCACCAGCATCCATAGTAGGTGTGGTTAGTTTAATTTTTTCTCCTTTTTTAATAGTGAATTCTTTTTGTTTAGATTGGAGATTAATGCCATCTTCTCCTTCAGAAAATGGTTCTGTAGTTTTTATAACAATACTATCTTTATTTATTTCTGTAATAGTAAATGTTAAACCAAGTCCGCCTTCTTTAACAGTATATTCTTCATTAAGTTTTACATCATAGTAAAATTCTTCTTCTGGTGGTTGCATGTTTTGTTCACCTGACCAGCTTGTTGCTATAACTTTTAAATTAAGTTCTTTTTTATTTCCACAAGCTGTAATAGTTATTAAAGCGCATAATATTATGAAGATTTTTAATAAATTCTTTTTCATATGTTTCTCCTTTTCTGTTCTTATTATAGCATATTATAAAGTTAATATGGGTATGTGAAAGTATTACTTGTTGTGCTGCTGCTCAACAAAATGGTGTAATTATAACTATTGATGAATTTAAAAAGATATCATAATGATATCTTTTTAAAGTGTACTTTATAATAGATTATGTATAGTTATATGCTATAATTTATGTATAGTAGGTGATTCTATGAAGAAAGTATTATTCTTTATATTTTTATTATTAATACCATTTGTAGTATATGGTAAAGATTTAGAATTGAAATGGGAACATAACTATGGTGGTATGGGTTATGAATGGTGGTATGAGTTTAATTATTCATATGATAAGAATGGTAATATAGATGGCTATATAGTAGCTGGTTATGGATCATCTGGTAATGTAGAAGGATTAGATTATGGCAGATATGAAGGTATGGAAGATGATGAATATTGTTATGGTCTAATAGTTAAATATGATTTAAATGGTAGAATAGTGTGGCATAAAGCTATAGATGGATATGATGATATGGCTACAGTAGAAGATGTACTATTACATTATGATAAGAATGGTAATATAGATGGATATGTATTAATAGTTAATAATCATAGTAATCCTTATCTTGAAGCTGATAATACAGGTAGTAGATTGGATATTATACAATATGACTTAAATGGTAATTTGGTTTATAGAGAAAATATAAAAGATAAACCATATGTATCTTTTAATATTTATTATAGGTATGACTCTGATAATAAAGTAGTAGGTTATTATATTCAAGCTAGTTATTTAAAAGAAAAAATTAGTTACACGACTTATTATTATAGAGATATTATTAGTTTAGATTTAGATTTAAAACATCATACATTATTTAAAGAACAACTTAGTGATGAAAAAGAATTATACGATTCTTATTCAGCTGATGGAAAACATGATGGATACTATGCGCATGTTACTGAACGTGTTCCAAATGCTTATCATCATTATATAAAAAAATACGATTCTAATTTTAATGAGTTATGGAGTTATGATATAAATAATTATCCAGCTTTTATGCTTGTGACCCAAGATAAAAACGGAAAATATGATGGATTGTTATTATCTATGCCATATACTAATAGTTTGACTAAAATATCTTTAAATGGTGAAGTTGTAGGTTCTTTTGAGTTAGACAATGATACATATTATATAGAAGATGCTATTCCTACATATGATAAAGATGGAAAGCAAGATGGTTATTTATTTGGTGGCTCTAAAAAGATTAGTAATGCTACTAATGATTTTGATTCTATTGTTATGAAATATGATAAGGATGGAAATTTTGTATGGGAGAATGTATATGGAAAACCAGGAGTATATGATGGTATATATGATAGAACTGGATATGATAGTGATCATTTAATTATGTCTAAAGATATAAATGGTAAATATGATGGATATTATGTAGCTATTACTGAATCTTGTAGTAATGATATTGATGGTAATGCAGTACTTATGAAACTTGATTTTAATGGTAAAGTAGTATGGCAAGAAGAATATGGTGGTTTCAAAGATGATACACAATTAGATGATCCTAGACATGAAACATGGTATGGTTGGGATGTAGTAGATTATTTGATGTTATCTTATGATATGTATGGAAGACCAGATGGAGTAATATATGTCTTACCAGATACAAGTACTGACTGGAGAGATATTTATAATGGTGGATATATGGATCCAGTTATTGTTAAATATGGATTACATCTACCTGAGATGTCTATTGAAGTTAAGTTAGATGATAAAGATGTAGTAACATTTGAAAAAGATAATACACTAACGTATAAAGTATTAGTAAAAAATATTGGTAATACTGATTCAGATGATAATGTTATTAAAACTATTATTCCTGAAGGAATAGAAATAATAGAAGATAGTATAAGTGATAATGGTACATATGATAAAGATAGTAGAACTGTTACTTGGACATATGATAAAGATAGTAGAACTGTTACTTGGACATATGGAAAAATGATGATGGGTGATTCTAAAGAATTCTATTTTAAAGTTATGACACAGGATAAATTAGATAAGAATCTTCAATTTAATTCTGTATTATCAAGTAGTATTACTACTAATCAAGAATCTAATGAAGTAAAGATTATTATTAATCCAATTACTAAAGTAGGTATGGGAGTTCTAGTTATTGTATTATTTGCTTTATCTGCAATTTATATAAGATATTATTTTAAACGCAGAAAGATATCAATTTGATATCTTTTTATGTTAGAATTGTTTTGAGGTGTAATAATGAAAGTAACAATTAGTTCTTCATCAAGTGAAATAATTGATGATAAATATAAAGAGAGTGCTATTAAAGTATGTGATTATTTAGCAGAGAATGGCTGGGATTTAAATTGGGGATCTGGTTCTATATCTATAATGGGTATTTGTTATGATGAATTTAATAAATATAATAGAAAAATGTATGGATATACATCTTCTAAATATGCTGATGATATAGAAAATTTACCAAATGCTACTCATAAGATATTTGATACAACATTTGATTTAAAAAAGAATATTTTTACTGATGCAGATTTAGTATTATTCTTACCTGGTGGTACTGGTACTATATCTGAATTCTTTGCTTATTTAGAAGAAGTGAGAAGTAATGATATTGATAAGGAATTAGTATTATATAATGAAGATCATCACTTTGATTCAACTATAGCTTTAATAGATGATTTAGTTAAAAGAGATTTTAATAGAGATAATATTTATAATTATTTTAAAGTAGTAAATAGTTTTGATGAATTTAAAAATGTAATTGATGAATATAAAAAAGATATCTAAGTGATATCTTTTTTTATACATCAAATCTTTCTAAATTATATTTATTTATAATATTAATATATTTATCTGTTGTACTAGCATTTGGATTAGGAGTATAACTTTCTAGGAAAGAACGATAGTCTTCAATGTTATTACTACCTTTACATTCTGGATGATATAAAGACATTACTTCAGCATAGTCTTCGATACATTCTTCAATACTATTATAATGTCTCATAGATTCATTACTAGGTATTACTGTTGTACCAGATGAATTCCATTGAGTAACTGTATTAACTCCAGAAGTTCTTCTTTTAGACCAAGAAGATGTTTGCATATCTGGTGTTATTCTACCCATATCAGTATTAATACCTAAGATATTATTATAATTTGATAGAGAAGATGCATGAGTACTCATCCATCCACTTTCATTAATAATTTGAGCAAGTATTAATGATTTTTTCATACCATAGGTATTAGTATTTTTAACTATTTCTCCAACTTTATTAATCCATTCAGCTCGAGCACAATCATCTGTGAAATCTTGCCACTCATTATAAGCAGCATCTCCTAGAGCATAGAAGGAAGAAGCTTGAGTATTACCAAGTTCACCTGATTCAAAACCTTTGTAATCACTTTTTAAAGTTGGTATTGTTATTTTACTAAATATATCTACAAATTCTTCTTTAAATTCTTTTGGTTTTTCAGCACCATCTACATCGAAATTAGATAAATCATTTTCAACATTTTTTATATCTGTTAGATAGTTATTTAACCAATTAGATGATTTATCATAACTATCATTTAAAGCTTTTGTTCCTTGGACTATTTTATTAGTAAGTGAGGAGATTTCTGAACTATCTAATGATTTTAAGTAACCACTTGTTACACCATTATTAATCTCGGTAACTGTACTTTTTAATCCATTAAATTCAGTTTGTTTGGAATCTAATGAATCTAAATCAATACTGTAATCCATATTTCTTCATCCTCTCTATATTAAATTATAACATATAATATATTAGAAAAAATAGTCAATTAATTTTTGACCTTTTTGATAATAAAAAGTATAATAAGTTTCATTATTTAGGGGGGTGAGACGTATGGAGATTATTTATAGTGAATTAGGTATTGAATTAACTAGAAGATGTAATGAGAAATGTGAACATTGTTTAAGAGGCAATGCTCAAGATATTGATTTAACTAAAGAAGTTATAGATGCTTTATTTGATAATAACGATATACGTCTTATTGAAAACTTATATTTAAGTGGTGGCGAACCAACTATGAACAGTAAAGCATTATCTTATCTTGTTGATAAGATAATTGCTAAAAGAGTAGTAGTTGGTACATATAGAGTTATTATTAATGGTACTTATTATGATGAAGAGTTTGGTAATGCTATTAGAAGATTACATGAATATATAGATATAGTTGGTTGGAATAAATTATACAATGTAACAAGAGCAACTAGTTTTGGAAGAATAGGAATATCACAAGACCAATATCATAGAGAAGCTAAAAAGGAAGTAATAGATAACTTAAGAGAATTGCCTGCTAAATTAGTAATACTAGATGAGGATTATATAGCAGAAAAATTATTACCATATGGTAGAGCACAAGAAAATGAATTATCTAGTAATGAACCAGATATATCTAAATTAGTAGATGTAGATGATACATATGTAATAATGAAATATGGTCAAGATGGTGTTCAATTTAAGAAACAATATATATGTGCTAATGGTAATGTATGTTTAGATCCTAATTATCCATTTCATGTATTAGATGAATATAGAATAGGTAATGTATTAGAATCATCTTTACTAGAAATGTATGGTATAGAAGAAAAGAGTTATATAAATGGAATGGGGCAAAATTAGACAAAATAGGTGTTTTTTGGTATAATTAGAAACACTTAAAGGGGAGTAGTTCCATCTTATAGATGGTTTAATTCATCAACACGATTTCTGGATTAAACGTAATGAACGAGACTTTTATGAATTGAAAAATCATAAAAGTCTTTTTTTCGTCTATTATGACTTTTATGATAAAGGGGGAATAATAAATGACGAAAATAGAATTATACGGAGATCTTGAAGGCGTAGTAAGAGAATTAATTAGATATAGAAAGGCTGGATTTGATGTATGTTGTGATTTCAATGGTCATACATTATATTCTAGAGATGTTACTTTAGATAGTGCATACTTAGAAGTAACTGGATATACCTATAAAGCTTTCTTACAAAAACAACAAGAATATTTTGCTGAAGCTAAAGCTAGAAGAGAAAAAGAAAAAGAAGAAGCCAGAGCTAAAAAACCTGAATGGATTGAAAGAGGTAAAAAATTAATACCTGAAAACTTATGGGCTGAATGGGAAAGATGTATAGACATTCGTATCAGAGATTTATACAACGGTAGAGAAGTAGAAGATGTCTTACAAATAATGGAAGCTCATAAAGCTGGAAAAACAATTGAAGAAATTTCTAAAATGTTAGATGATCAAGGACATTCAGGAATGTCATATGGTTTAGTAATGAGCATTATTAGTTCATTCTATACTAATGGCGAAGAACTTTGTACTCAAATTAGAGCTTACGAAGAAAGTCAAAAAAATAAAAACGTAAAGGCTTAATAGAAAAAGACTCATAGAGTCTTTTTTTGTTTATTGACGTTTTCTTTTAGATGTAAATTATATGTTATAATAAATGTGAGGTGGTATTGTGGAGTTAGATTATATAACTATTAATACTGAAGATGGTACTAAAGTACAAGCAGAATTAGTAGCTAAATTTGAGTTAAAAGATATGGGTGAATATGTTCTTTATAAAATAGGAGAAGATATTTATGGAGCTAGATATGAAGAAGTAGATGGTAAAACTAATTTAGTTACTGATTTAACTGAATTTGAGCAAAGAGCTATTAACGATACAGCTAAAACATTGGGGGTAGAATAATGGTAAAATTTGATTCTAATCATAAATCTATAGATGGACAAATAAATGAAAAGAAAGGTAGAAAAGTATTAAAAAAGATACTTGCTACTGGTCTTATTGTAGCTAATTTAGCTACATTTAGTGGATGTGCATTTGCTGATCCATGTGAAATAGAAGAACCTCATGCACATTTTTATGTAAGTCCTTATACAGGTATAGGTAGATATATTGAAAGTGAAAGATTACACAAAGATGATTTAGTAAAAACAGATCAATATATAGCTATTACTCCTGAGAATAGAGAATTACTAGAATTTACAAGTAAACATCATTTATTTAAAATATCTGATAATGAAGAAGCTTTAAAAGAAATAGAAGCTAATAGAACTGATTATATGGAATATGAACATAGAGAAGCAGGATGGAGAATAATACCCTTCTTTGCTCCAAGATATAGAGATAAATGGTCTCCTGACGCAGAAGTTAATCATTTTACTGGAGACACTAGATTGACACATCATGTCTATAGAGCATGTAAACTTGTGCCAAGAGAAGATGGCAAGTATGAAATAATTCATAGTGACTATGCAGATAGTGTATTTGACTTAGAACCAGAATATGAATATATACCACTTTATTATTCTTTAACACAAAAAATACAAGATGGAGAAATAGTTAAAGAAGACTATGATATGGGTGTTAAAGATAATGGAATCTATGTAGGTGGTAGAAAAGTAGATTATGACTTTGATGAAGAAATTACTTACACGGAACAACAAGAAAATGGCAGAGGAATAAGATTATAAAAGTATCTAATAATTAGATACTTTTTTTATTTTAAAAAATACTTTACATATTTAATAAAATTTAATAACTACATGTAAATTATTATGTTATAATGAACTCTTATGAAAAATGGGAGGTATGATATGAAAAGTTTAATAATAGGACAATCAGGAGGACCAACATCTGTTATAAATGGAAGTCTTGCAGGTGTCTACAGCGAAGCTAAAAAATTAGGCTTCGACAAAGTTTATGGAATGCGTAATGGCATAGAAGGGTTACTAGAAGAGAGAATAGTAGATTTAGATGAGTATTTAAATAGTGAAGAAAATCTAGAGTTACTAAAAAGAACTCCTTCGTCATTTTTAGGTACATGTCGATTTAAATTAGGCAAGATAGAAGACCATGAAGATATTTATAAAAAGATCTTTGAAATATTAGATAAACATGAAATAGATTCATTTATCTATATAGGTGGTAATGATTCAATGGATACTGTAGAATCATTATCTGATTATGCTGAGATGCATAAAAAACATCAAAACTTTATTGGTGTACCAAAAACAATAGACAATGATTTACCAGTTACAGATCACTGTCCTGGATTTGGTAGTGCATGTAAATACATAGCTACAACATTAAGAGAAGTTATTACTGATAATACATGTTATGGTAGTACTAAACCAACAGTAGCTATTATAGAAATAATGGGTAGACATGCTGGATGGTTAACAGCTGCAGCAGCACTTGCAAAAGATGAAACATGTCCTGGAGTAGATGCTATTTATTTACCAGAAGTATCTTTTGATATAGATACATTTGTAAGTAATGTAGAAAATTTATTAAAAAAGAAATCTAATATAGCAATAGCTGTATCTGAAGGAATAAGAACACCTGATAGAAAATTTGTATGTGAATTATTAGATACTAATTTAATGACTGATTCTTTTGGTCATAAAGAATTATTAGGTTGTGCTGATGCTCTAAGTAGAATCTTAAGAGATAGATTAGGTGTTAAAACTAGACCAATTACATTATCTAGTTTACAAAGAGCTGGTGCTCATTTAGCATCTAAAAGAGATTTAGATGAAGCTATTAAATGTGGTGAGTTAGGTGCTAAATTAGCATATAATGGTGAATCTGGTAAGATGGTTATAATGACTAGAAAACCAGGTAAGAAATATAGTGTTAAATATGAAGTATTTGATGATATCCATAAAATTGCTAATGTGGAAAAGAAGATTCCAATGGATTGGATAGATGTTGAAAACAATTATGTAACAGAAGATGTAGTAGAATATATTAAACCATTAATACAAGGTGATGTTAAACAAATTACTAAAGATGGTTTACCACAATATTTGATTTTAAAATAGAGGAGAGATAAAGATGGAAAAATTAGATATTATGCAAAATAGATTAGGTTTTATAGCAGCATTAGATCAAAGCGGTGGATCTAGTGCAAAAACATTAAGATTATATGGAGTTAATGATGATAGTTATAGTAGTGAAGAAGAAATGTTTGATCTAATTCATGCTATGAGAACTAGAGTTATGAAATCTAAAGAATTTACTAGTGAAAAAATAGTTGGTGTTATTTTATTTGAACAAACTATGAATAGAAAAATAGATGATATGTATACTAGTGAATATTTATGGAGTAAGAATATTTTATCTTTCTTAAAAGTAGATAAAGGATTAGAAGAACTTAATAATGGTGTTCAACTTATGAAAGATATTCCTGGTTTAGAAGATACTTTAGATGTTGCTGTTGAAAGAGGAATATTTGGAACTAAGATGAGAAGTGTTATTAAAGAAGCTAATCCCGAAGGTATTAAAAAAATTGTTGAACAACAATTTGAAATAGCTAAAGTAATAGCAAATAAAGGCTTAGTACCAATTATTGAACCTGAAGTAGATATAAATGCTCCAGATAAAGAAAAATGTGAAGAAATACTTCGTAATTATGTAATGGAAGAGTTAGGTAAGTTAGATGAATCTACTAAAGTAATGTTTAAGTTTACTATACCTTCAGTAGATAATTATTATTCTGAAGTAATGGAAGATAAACATGTAGTTAAAGTAGTAGCATTATCTGGTGGTTATGAAAGAGAAGATGCATGTAATAGACTTGCTAGAAATAAAGGTATGATAGCATCATTCTCAAGAGCATTACTTGAAGGATTAAATGTTAATGATACTGAAGAAGAATTTGATAAGAAGTTAGCAGATTCTATTGATATGATTTATCAAGCAAGTATTAAATAATATGAGTAAGATAGAATTAATAAATGATTCTTGTATAGAACAAGAAGTAGATGCTATTGTTAATGCTGCTAATGGTTATATGGCACATGGTGGTGGAGTTGCTAGAGCGATTCTTTTAAAAGCTGGTGCTGAATTAAATGAAGCATGTAGAAAATATGATTTACCAATTAATGATGGTGAAGTAATAGTAACACCAGCATTTAATATAAAGAATGCTAAAATAATCATCCATGCAGTAGGGCCAGATTTTGGTAGAACACCAGAAGCATTTGATAAGTTATTTAATGCTTATTACAATTCTTTAGTGGCAGTAAAAGATAATAATTATCATTCAATATCATTTCCTTTAATAAGTAGTAGTATATTTGGTGGAAGATTAGAAAATCCTGTTAGAGAATCAACTAAACAATGTCTAGCTGCTTATAAGAAGTTTATAAGTGATTATCCTGAATATGATATAGACGTAAAACTATGTGCTTATTCTAGTTTAGAGATGGAAGAAGCTAGTAAGGAAATGGGTATCTAGATTTGAGAAAAAGCCCAAAATATGGTATAATGAAAGTACGTAAGAGGGAGTAGTTCTCATCTATTTAGATGGTTTAATTACGTCAACACGGTAACCGGATTAAACTTAAAAGAACAAGACTTTTATAGAAATATAAAAGTCTTTTTTTAGGCTTTTATAGTCAGGGGAGGTGAGAAGTATGTCTCTAGAAGAAAAATATGGTTGGTTCGAATTAAAAGATATCTTACTTTATGATGATAATGAGAGAGAAGTCTTTGTTTATAAATTAATGAGAGACTTAAAAGAATACATCCTTAAAGTCAATGGTAAGAAAGTAATGGGTCATGGACCATTTAAAATATTATCTAAAGAAGAAAGAGATGATCTAAGTTATTTAAGAGCATACTTAAATGTAGATGAAGAAAATAACTTAGTTACAATAGGTGGTTATGGCCATAGAAGAATTGTAATGCCTATAGAAATGTGGGTAAGAGAACAATTTGATCAAGGAAGAATTGTTACTTATAAAGGATCAGATGGACTAAATAGAGATTATATTCCATCTAATGAAGAAGTAGTAAGATCAGAATTAAGTGATTTCTATTCTGAATGTAAAAGAAGATTAGAATTGTTTAAAAAAGGAGAGTTAGAACCTCCTAAAGAAAGAGCAGTAATGCCTGTAGAAAAAACATTATAAAAAAGATATCAAATGATATCTTTTTTAATGTTTTAATTCTAAAGTTTTAGGGGTACTTTCTTTAGAGTCCATTAACGATAATAATTCTTGTTCTGCTAAATTTATAGCAGTTACTTTATCTTGAATATTAATTCTAGCTCTAATAGCCATATCAATAGCACTTAATTTTTCTGTTGTTTTTTGACGTACTATTGAAAGAGATTTAGCTTTTACATTTTGATCTTTAGGATTTGTAATACTATCAATGTATTTAGAAGTATAATCTGCTAATACTTCTTTTAATTTTTTAGTAAAAGCTTGTTGATCTTCAGTAGGTAATACTTCAATTTTAAATAGTAAATCTCTAATATATTCAATAACGCTATCATTTAATGGTTTAGTAACTACAGTATTTTTAGCTTTAGTTTCTAATTGAGCTTTAATTTGTTCTTCTTTAATTTCTTTGATTTCAGCTCTAGCATCTTTTATATCATGGATATAATCTTTAATATTTTCAATGTATTCACCAATACTGGCAAACATTTCAAAAGAGATGAATTCAAAAATATCTGTTTCAGAAAAGATTAAAAGGAAAACATTACTTTTAACTAATATTTCAAATATAAAAGTAATAACACCAAGTAGAGCAACACCTAAAGATTTAGCTATTTCTCCAGCAATTTTTAGAATTGCAAAGAAAATCTCTTTTCTATATTCTCTCATATATATCATTCCTTTCTATTCGGTCAAAAAAAGAGACCTTTAATACTATTAAAAGTCTCGTTATTACTTATTATCCGAATATCAAGAATGATATTGTCATTGACGAATAATAAACATCTGAGAGATGTTAACTACTCCCCCTTAACGTACCTTAATTATACCATAAAAATGGCTTTTTTTCAAGTTTTGATATGGTATAATGGTAGTAGGTGATATGTATGAAATTATATGTTAATGAAAAATTATTCTCAATACATGATAGATTCTTTATTACAGATGAAGAAGGTAATAACTTGTATGAAATAACTAGTAAGTTATTAACTATTGGAGATAAGATGACTATTAAAGATATGGCAGGTAATGAAGTAGCATATATAGAACAGGAATTGTTTCATTTAATGCGTCATTATAATATTTATTTTCATGGTGAATTAGCTTGCCAAATTCAAAAGAAATTCAAATTATTTAAACATGACTATGAATTAAGTAATGGTTATAGAATTGATGGAAATTTTATGGCATTAGATTTTGATGTATATGAAGGAAATAATAAAATAGCTCATATAGGTAGAAAATTCTTTACTATTGGTGATAAATACGAAATAGAAATATTTGATGATAGTAAGTTAGAAATAATACTTGCTATTATGGCTGCTATTACTAAAGATATTAATAATAATCAAGCAGTTAATGTAGCAGGTTCAAGTAATTAAAAGACACTATGTGTCTTTTTTTATTAGGTTGTAAGTTTTATATATATTTGATAAAATAAATTTAAGATAGGAGTCGACTGAGAAAGGAGAAATGGCTTTAATGGAAAAAGAAGTCAAGAAGAGAAATGTTGCCATCGAGTTCTGGAGATTCTTCGTTGCAATTGCTATTATCGGATTCCATGTAGGATGGATAATTGCTAGAACATGTAACGGAGCTAACGGATACTGGATGACTCCATCAAACACTTGGTTCTTTGGTGCTAGTGAAGTATTACTTGTATTTACAGTAACTGCTGGTTATTTTATGGCTGCTCACTACAAAAAAGCATCTAAAGATCCAAAATACAACGAAAGGAGTGCAATGTCTAGAGCAGGAGAGTATACTTGGGCAAGAATCAAAGGATTACTTCCAGTATTAATTTTGGGATATATACTAGGTGTAATCATTTGTACTAAATTCTTCTATCCTGATTATAAAGTACAAGAAGTATTTGTAATGGTATTTAATAGTATTTGGGAATTCTTGGGATTCCATGCTGCTGGTTTAAGAAGTGCAGGAAACGAATTCTTTAACTTAAATGGACCATTATGGTTCATATCAGCTATTATACTTGTTGGTTACTTTATCTATTGGGGCTTATGTAAAAACGAAGACTTTACAGCTGGTGTAGCTGCTCCATTCTTAACAATTTTCTTTGCTGGATGGTGGAGCTTTACTGGTACAAGAGCTGCTCAAACTGCTTGGTCAACATTTGGATTCCAAACAGCTTCTACTAACGGAATGGGTGGTGCTGCTGGTGCTGCAACTCCAACATTAGGATTCAATAATGGATTAGTATTCGTTATGATTGGTATGCTAATTGGTGTTATCCTATACTATGTTCTTGAAAAAGTTAAAGAACATGAATTCAAACATACTTGGTTATTAACTATCCTAAATATCCTTATAAGTGGTTTATTAGGATGGTATATAGTTTATCAACCTACTTGGTTTAAACTTGAAAGATGGCCAGTTGCATTCTTATGTACAATGGTAGTAGCATTATCTTTATTAAATAAAGATGGTCTTACTAAAGTATTAAACAATGATGTAACAAACAAAGTTTTATCTTATCTTGGTGGCTTGTCATTATACGTATACATGTTACATTATCCTGTAGCTATCTTAGTAATTAGATTATTGGGAACTAATACTCAAGAAACTGCATATTCATTCTGGTTAATCTTTGTTCCATGTGTAATAATTACCTTAATCCTATCTGTAATTGTTAAATATGTCATGGAAGCAACTATTCTTAAGAAGAAGAACTAGTTTTTAAAGAAATGATTTCAAATCGTTTCTTTTTATTTGTAAAAATGATATATTTATATTAGGTGATACTTATGAAAATAATTGATAAAAAAGATGTTGCTTCATTAATAAAAGATGAAGATATGGTAGCCATAAGTGGTAGTGGAGGATCTGGTAGTCCAGAAGCTTTAATTAGAAGCGTAATGGATTCGTTTTTAAGTACTGGACATCCATGTAATATAGGAGTTACTTGTGGTATAAGTCCTGGTAATTTAACTAATGATGATGTAGGTATGAATATGTTAGCTAAACCAGGTTTAGTTGGTAGAGCAATATGTGCACACTTAGGAATGGGAAGAGTATTTGGTAATGCTATTGGTGGTAATCAATTCCCAGCATTTGCTGTACCACTAGGAGTAATAAACCATTTATATAGAGCAATTGCTGGTCATGAAGTTGGTATTATTACCCATATAGGTTTAGGAACATTTGCTGATCCTCGTGTAGAAGGATGCTGTGCTAATGAAAAAGCTAAAGACTTAGATCCATTTGTTGAAGTAGTTAATATTGGCGGAAAAGAAAATCTTTTTTATCATTCATTTCCAATTAATGTAGCGTTATTAAAAGCAAGTTATGCTGATGAAGATGGTAATATCTCATTAGAAGAAGAAGGGGTTATTGGTGAACAATATAATATGGCAATAGCTGCTCATAATAGTGGTGGTATTGTTGTAGTAGAAGTTAAAGGTATTAAACCTAAAAATTCTTTTAGAGCAAGAAATGTATTAATTCATTCTTCTTATGTAGATTATGTTGTAGTTAATGAACCAGATACTTCATTAGGTGAATATAATATTCCTTTCTATAAACCAGAAATAACAGGAGATAAGAGAATTAAATTAGAAGATATTGAAATAAGACCATTAGATGAAAGAAAAGTATGTGGTCGTAGAAGTGCAATGGAAGTTAGAAAAGGTGATGTTATCAACTTAGGTGTTGGTATGCCTGACTCAGTAGCTAATAGTTGTGCTGAAGAAGGAATAAGTGATTACATTTATTTATCTGTTGAATCAGGACCAACTGGTGGTGTACCAATTGGTGGTATTGTATTTGGAGCTTCTGTTAATCCAGATTCAGTTATTCAAACAGCTGAACAATTTGATGCTTATAATGGTGGAAGTCTAGATATGGGTATTGTAGGACTTGCTGAAGTAGATAAAGATGGTAATGTTAACGTATCTAAATTTGGTACTAGAGTAACAGGACCTGGTGGATTTATTAATATTACTCAAAGTACTAAGAAAGTAATATTCATGGGAACATTTACTGCTGTTGGTTTAGAAGAAGAAATTAAAGATGGTAAGTTAGTTATAAAGAAAGACGGAGAAAAACCTAAATTTGTTGATAAAGTACAACAAATTACATTCTCTGCTGAACAAGCTATTAAAACAGGACAAGAAGTATTATATGTTACCGAAAGAGGTGTATTTAAATTAACAAAAGATGGAGTTATGTTAATTGAAATAGCACCTGGTGTAGATTTAGAAAAAGATATTCTTGCTCATATGGCATTTAAACCATTAGTATCTAAAGATTTAAAACTAATGGATGAGAGAATATTTAGAGAAGAAAAAATGAATATTAAAGATGAATTTCTAAAAGGAGAGTAATATGAAAGTATTAATTATAAATGGTAGTCCTCATGTAGATGGATGTACAGCAACGGCTTTAAAAGAAGTAGAAAAGGAATTAAATAAAGAAGGCATTGAAACTGAAACATTACATATCGGTAATGAAGATATTAGAGGTTGTATCGGTTGTTTTAAATGCAAAGAATTAAGAAAATGTGTATTTGATGATGAAGTAAATGAAGCAGCTAAAATATTTGGAGAAAGTGATGGAATACTAATTGGAACACCAGTATATTATTCAGGAATGAATGGTACTTTAAAAGTATTCTTAGATCGTTTATTCCATAGTAGTTATATAGGTAAAACTATGAAAGTAGGTGCTGCTGTTATATCATCACGTAGAGCTGGAAGTACTAGTGCATATGATGAAATACATAAGTATTTTGGTATAGCAGGAATGCCTATTGCTACAAGTACTTATTGGAATGAAGTACATGGTTCTAAAAAAGAAGATGTACTAAAAGATGAAGAAGGATTACAAACTATGCGTAATCTAGGAAGAAATATGGCTTTCTTAATTAAGAGTATCAATTTAGGTAAAAAAGAATATGGTTTACCTGAAAGAGAATCTGGAGCATGGACTAATTTTATTAGATAGGTGAAGCTATGAACTTAAAAGAATGGATAAAAAGTAAAAGAAGTTTAGATAAAAAAATAATCGAAAAAAGAGCACATGTAGCAGATACTGTTTTAGTTGCGATGGCTGAAGATAGATATAGTTTCTTTGAATTTGATTTTTCAAGAGATTTATTAAAAAGAATGGAAAGACTAAATGATTATGGTAAGTATGAATTCTTCTACAATCTTATGGCTGGATGGGATGAAGTATGTAACTTTGATAGAGAAACTGGTGAATATTTAAATAGTTTATTTGCTGATCCTAATTATGTAACTGCTATTCATAGAGCTTATTTAGGACCTGTTAGAGATATTGATGGAGTTCCATCAAACGAAAATATAAAAAGTATTGTAGAAGATGGTTTAATAAATAATGGTCATGGAATGCAAGGAGTTTTTGATGATATACCATCACTTTCTTTAACAACTACACCTATGACTTCTTTTGGAGATTTAATAAACTTAGTTGGTTCTTATAAAGATAATAATGTTACAGTAATATTACAATTTCCTACAGAAGAAGTAGATGTTGATTTATCTTTTAAAGGTAAAGATGTATATATAAATAATGGTGGAGTAAGTTATATTGATCCTAAGTATATTAAAGGAGTAGTTATTAAGCAGGAAGGTTCCAGAGATAAGTACTATAGTAAAGAAGAATTATTAGGAACAAAACAAATGGAGATGGGAAAATAAAATGGATATTAATGAAAAGAAAAAAAGTAATAAACTTTTAATATTTGGTTTAGTTATTTTAGTTATTTTAATTTTTGGTGCTGTTGGTTATTCCACAGGTAAAAAAGAAGTTAATGATGAAGAAACAAATGCTCCTAAAGAAGTAAAAGAAGTAATTGAAAAGAAGTCTACATATGAAGAAATTAATACATTCTTTAATGGGACACCTGATAAAGATATAAAGTATTTAACTCAAGAAGAAGCTAAAAAAGTTGCTCCAAGTTATGAAGCAAATGATGGTGGAGATTGTAATATTTCTAATGTATATACTAGATATGGAGAACATTATGTTTTCTTTAAAACAGAAACATGTCGCAATACTTATGAAATAACTGTTTTTAAAGATAAAGAAAAGTTATTAGAAATTAAGAATGTATATTCTAAAATAACTTTTAAAGATAGTAAAAGAACGGTAATTACTAAACCATTTATAAGAAATGGCAAGGTATTCTATATTGCTGATGGAAATAAAGAATCTGGTACAACGATTTTTGCTTATGTAGATTTAAAAGATAAAATTGAAGAAGTAGAAGTTAATGATTTAGAAGTTACACATTAATAAAAGACACTTTTTAGTGTCTTTTTTTTATCATATATATTATAATTTAAATAAGGTGATAATATGAAAAAGAAAATGATGATAGCTGGAGCTTTATGTTTAGTAGTTTTAATAGTTGTAGTAGTACTATTAGTATTAAATAGAAAGAATAGTGGTGTAGCTACTTTAACTATGGATATTAATCCTAGTATTGAAATTAAACTTAAAAAAGATAAAGTTACAGAAGTTAATGCTTTAAATGAAGATGCGGAAAAAGTTCTTGAAAAAGTTAATGATGATATGAATCTAGAAGAAGTTATGACTGAAATAATGAATAAAACTGCAGAATATGATTATATTAGAGATGATACGGCTGTAGTTTTAATTCATGTTGATGGCAAAGTTGATATGGATGAATTACGTAGATATATTGCTAATCCTTTAACTGAAAAAAATCTTGGTCTAGATTTAATTGTTATAGATAAAATCACAAAAGAAGATAGAGATTTAGCTAAAGAATATGATATAAGTCCAGCTAAAGCTGCTTATATTAATAAAATAGCTAAAGAAAAAAATATAGATGTAGAATATTTTTTAAATAGATCTATTAGAGAAATAAAAGAAACAGAAGCTTCTGGTAATAGATGTGAAGAAGGATGGACTTTAAATGGCGACTGGTGTTATAAAGAAAAAGCTAGAGAAAAAGCTAAAGAAGGTAAAGTTTGTCCTAGAGGATATATAGAACATGATGGTAAATGTTATGAAGAAGGACGTCCAGAAGAAACAGAAGAATATGAATGTGCTGAAGGTCGTACTTTAAAAGGTGATAAATGTATTAGAGAAGAAGAAAGAGATCCTGTTCCTAAGAGCTTTACTTGTTCTAGTGGAGAATTAACTAAGAAGAGTGATATTGCTTTAGCACAACCTGGATCAGGAGACGATGGATATATTTGTGTAGATAAATCAAAAGCAACTCATCCAATGAGTCCTTGTGAATTACATGATGGAACTGAAACAACTATGTCTGGTGGTAAATGTTACTGGCATAGAGCACCAGTAATTGCTGAAGGATGTCCAGGAAAAATTCAAATAGGTCATATGTGTTGGGATGATGCTTCAAATGTATTAGTTTGTAAAGGTGCTCGTGATGGTAAACAATATAGTAGTAGAAATGAATATTGTGAAAACTCTATTAAATATACAGATCCTATTGTAAGTGAATATACTTGTGAAAATGAATTCTCAATGAAAGGTACTAAGTGTATTAAAGAAGAGGAAGAACCTGCACAACATAAAATGGCTTGTCCTTCTGGTTATACAAAAGTAGATCATGATAGATGTATAAACGAAACAAAGACTGCTGAATTAACTGATGGTTATGTATGTGATATGCCAGATACTGATATAAAAGGAGATACTTGTATCATATACGAAAGAGCAGAAGCTTTACATGATTAAAAAAAGATATCAAATGATATCTTTTTTATTTACTATTAATTAATTTCATCTTTTTTAGACTACATTCACGACATCTATATTGAGGATTTTTATCTTCTGATCTATCGTAGTTACCCCACATAACAATACGGTAACCTTTAGTATTTTTGTGACAGTCATGACATTCAACTTTGTTTTTAATTTCCCATAAAGGTACATCGGAAGTTTTCTTAAAAATTATTTTATCTACCCAGAAGAAGATTAGACCACCAATTAAGTTGGCTATAATAGTAGCTGTTAATGTACTCATATTAGATAGTAATTTTAATACGATTGCTAAGATTGGAGTACTGAGTTGCCATCTTACTAAATAGAAAAAATATTTTTTAAAAAAATTCATTTTTATCACCATAAGAATTATATCTTATTACTATCTAATTTTAAATCATTTTATGATATAATTTACATAGTAGGTGAACGTAATGAAGAAAGTATTAATTTGTATAGGGATTATATTATTATTTGGTTTAGGAATATTAGTTGGTTTTATGATACCAAAGAAATGTGACCTTAAATGTAAATGTAATGATGAATGTACATGTGAAAAAGAAAAATGTTTAGGTAATATGTTTGAATTTGTAACTGAAGATGGAGGAATACCCGGAAACACTTATATAGTTACAATGGGTTTTGAAAAAAAATCATTACATGTTATAAAAGTTATGGGATGTAGTGCTTTAGATTGTGAAGTTAGCGATGAAGAAAGTTATACTACTCTAACAGATGATGAATTAAGTAAAGTTAAAGAAATATTAAGTAAAATAGATTTTAGTGAAAGATATAAACATTTTGATTTAAAAGTAAGTCTTGCAAAAGCATTAAATAATATTGCTACTGATCAAAAAATCATTTCATCTAAAGAAAAAGAAGAAGAAACATATAATAATGTTTATAAAAAATATGATATTAATAATGATGGCACTGTAACTGGAAGAGAATATGGGGATAGTTATTTAGATAGTATTTATAAAGATTTAGATAAATTATTAGAAGAAAAATAAGGAGAATTATTATGGATTTATCAATGATGGTAGAAGAAAATGTTAAATTCAACTACAGAGCTGGCTTGATGATTCAAAAAGGTGATGAAATCTTAGTAGAGGTTAATCCAGAGATTGATTTTGTAACTATACCTGGTGGTAGAGTTAAAACAATGGAAAGTAGTTTAGCGGCATTACAAAGAGAATTAAAAGAAGAAATGCAAGTAGATATATTAGAAACAGAAGTTATTATGAAAGCATTAATAGAAAACTTCTTTGAAATGAATGGAAGAAAGTATCATGAATTATATATTTTATATAAGACAACTATTGATGAATACGATACAAGATTTACAAATGATATGATTAATCATGATAGTGATGCTAGTTATTATAAATGGGTTAAGATAAGTGATTTAGCTAAAGAAAACTTATTACCAGCTATACTTAGAACATTAAGTAATGATGATAAATTCCAAAATATTATAAATGATGATTTAAAAGAAGATGAAGATATCGAATGATATCTTTTTTATATAAAATTAGAGTAAAGCAAATAGTAGGTTAATTTACAATAAATTGATAAAATGATAGAATTTAGATAGTAGGTGAAGTATATGGAAAACTTAGAAGAATACTTGAACGCTAATTATAGTACTGTAGAAGCATTAGATGGTGGTGGATACTACTGTGAAGACGCTCACCATAATGGATTATATATTCCTGCTAATTATGAAGGTAGTGTATCTATGTTAGGTTATTTACCTGGAGATGGTGGAGAACTTGGTGGATACTATGATTCAGATATGTTGAGACAGAGAATACATAGTGATAATCCTCCTGGATATATATGTTGTATTTCCTATACTGCTTATGGTGAAAATGCAGAGAATTTACTTACTCAGACTTATCAAACATTAACAGAAGACTGTGGTATGAATATACCTAATGTATGTCAAATGTCATTTAGTGCTAGTGGCGGAAATGGATTTACAAGTTTAAATAATTTATTAACATTGCATCCAGAACTTAATACATGGATGGTTGTTAACAATACAAATAATGATATAGAACAAGTAAAACATCCTGAAAATTATCAAGCTATTATCAATAATGGTACATCAATATTTTATTTTGATCCACCTGATAATGGCTATAGAGATGAACGTGTTCAACTGGGTTTACAAAACGGATATAAAATGTATATTATGGAAACTTCTTATGAAAGAAGACCTGGTTGGAATGATTATCATGGTAGTATAAATAGAGATACTATTGCTAATGGAGTAGTTGATCGCATATTTGGATATACTGATGAAATTGGTAATACAAGTGATTGGTTACATTGTGGTGTTGAATATCGTTTAATAACTTATAATGTTGATACTGGTGAAAAGATAGATGTTAATATAGAAGACTTAATTAATACTAATCTTGAAGGTGTAAATATACCTAGTTTAAGAAAATTATTAAGTCCTGGTAAATTTACAATTACTGATAATCTTGTTAAGAATGATCAAATGGGAATTCTTGGAAGTTTAACAGATTTAAAATTAAATTATAGAGGTGGAGAAGTTACTTCTAAATATAGTTATGTTGAATCTGCTATGAATAGTATTAGACAACAAGTAAGTAGTTCAGGTTACTTATCTGGATATGGTACACAAAACTTTAGAAGTACTGAAGGTATACCTGGATGTATAGGTAAATATATTGATGCTTACTTTAGTTTAGTAAATCAATTGTTAACAGATTTATCATTACAAACAGAATCAGTATTAAGTTATGCTCAAGCAATGATAGATATGGATAAACATTTAGCAGAAGGTGCAGATGAATTAGGTTCAGTATTAGAAGTACCTAATGAAGATGGGGCTAAACCAATTAATGATTATAAACCACCAAGAAATACTCCGGATTTTTATAATAATAATCCGGGTAGTAATAATCCGGGTGGTAATCCACCAACAGTTCCGGAGACACCGAGAACAAGAGAATTAAAATTTAATTTTGAAGATAATCATAATGCTATCTTAGAAACAGATGGCGAAAAGATTGTATCATTTAGATATTATTATAAATACGATACTGCAGAATCAGCATCAGCAGCAATGTCTGAATTAATGAAGAAATTTGAAGGTAAAGATTACTTCGATAGAATGGAAGTAAAAGGTAATGGTATTAATGTTTATATTAAACAAGAATATCTAGATACAAAATCATTAGATGAAATTCAAAATGAATTATTGGAAGGGGCGACGATAGTAAATGGCTAAGTTATATTTAGATGAATTAGAATCAGCATTATCATTTACTACTTTCAATACCCTTAGTCAAGATAGTAGAGATGCTACTTCTACTGGTAATCATTTAGTTGATTTTATAGAACAAAGTGAAACAGATTTAAAAGGTGAACAATGGGATCAAGTTAGAGGTAAAATGGCGGAATTCCAACAGGCGCTTGGTCAAAGAGCTCAAGTTGCTGATCACTTAGGTGCTGCTATTGAAGAAGCTTTACAAATGTTAAAAGATTATATGGAACCTGATGAAATGTTAGATTCATCAAGATTAGAAGAATATAGAGATGCTAAAAAACAATGTGAAGATAGTATTGAAACTTTAAGAGGAATGCTAAACGAAACGAAAGAAGTTGTTTATGAGGATCCTGATAATCCAGGAGAATACTTATCAACTTGGGTTCCAATGTATGATGCTGATGTTATTAATGCTCAGATAGCTATTGCAACAGCAACGCTACAAGAATTAGATAGAATAATCAAAAAAATAGAAGGTCTAGATGAAATATACGATAAAGCAGAAAGAATACTAGAAGAAGCTTATCAAGAAGTACTTGCTTTCCAAAGACAAGTACAAGGTATAACTCCTAGTGCAAAATATGTATATGAGCGATGAGTTAAATACTAACGAAAGAAAAGTATTAGAAAATAATTTAACAACTGAAAAAGAATCATTAAAAAAATATGATGCTTTATCAGAAGAATTAAAAAGACTAAATGAAAACATT
Organism: Bacilli bacterium; assembly: GCA_017525015.1. The sequence continues at coordinate 133,001 of JAFXUK010000004.1, read as the reverse complement.
AATAAATGTTTAGATATTGTTAATTCTTCTGTAAGAAGTAATTCTGTTAGATCCAAAATTGAAGATTATGCTATCTTAAATGATAAAGCTAATAAGATATCAATTAACTCTATTGAAAGAGATGTTAGTGATACAAGAAAAAATATTAAAAACATTGATGAACAAATAAATGGAGTAGAAAAAGACACTGAATAGTGTCTTTTTATGTTATAATCTTTTTGGTGATACAAATGGCAAGAAGTGTTAAAGATGCAAAAGTAGTTAAAGAAGAAAAAAGTAGTAAGAAAACAACTAAGTTTTGTATGTATTGTGGTTCAGAAATAAATTTAACTGCTGTTTATTGTATAAAATGTGGAAGACAATTAATATTTAATAATAACTATTGTAAGAACTGTGGTAGTAAGATATTACCAGGAGTTAAGTTTTGTACTAATTGTGGTATTAAGTTTGGTGAATAAAGAAGCAATGCTTCTTTTTTATATGTTATAATTTAGATGATAGGTAGGTGATATTTATGAAAAGAACTATTCTAAAAATATTAGAAGTATTATTTATTATTCTAATTATTGGTTCTTTAATAAATATCTTATCTTGGTATAACGATAAAAGAAAAGTAAAAAAGATTGTTAATAATGTAAGTGATTATTTAATATTAGACAATGATAGTTATGCTATTAATGAAGAAATTATAAAGATTAATGAAGATACAATAGGGTGGATAAAAATAGAGAATACCAATATTAATTATCCAATTGTACAAACTAATAATAATGATTATTATTTAAGACATGATTATGACGGCAATAGAAATGCTGCTGGTTGGATATTTATGGATTATCGAAATAGTATGGATGATCAAAATATAGTTATATATGGTCATCATCGTAAAGATGGTATTATGTTTGGTGATATCGATAAATTAATGAAAAAAAGTTATTATGATGATAATGATGGTAAGATACTTTTAGTAATTAATGGTGAAAATAAATACTATCAAATATTTAGTGTTTATGAAGCTAGTAGTACAGATTATTATGCTGATCGAAATTTTGATGATTTTGAAAAAACTTTAGAAGAGTTTAAAAGTAGAAGTAAAATCAATTTTGATACTGATTTAACTGGGATTAAACAGATACTAACTTTATCAACATGTCATGATAATAACAAGGATAGATTAGTAGTTCAGGCATATGAAATATTAACGTAAAGGGGTTCAAAAACCTCTTTTTATATGCTATAATTTTTACGTATAGTAGATGATATGGAGGTGGTTCGATATTGTGCTAGTAAAAAGAGATTATTTCTTGTAGGAGTAATGTTCTTTTTAATAATGTGTATTTCTGGTATTTATGCATTGAATAATGAAATAAATGATACAGAAACAACACTTTCAACAAGCGCTGTTGAAATAAAATTAGAAGAATATAATGGCAGTAACGAACCATTTACTGAAGATGGAAAAATAGTGATGCCAGGTGAAGAAATATCGCTTGTTCCAAGAGTTAATAATCTCGGGATTGAATGCTATTTAAGAACAAAGATTACTTACACAATAAACAATGAAGAATATAATGAATTAGATTATATTGATGGTAATTATGCATCTTGGGATAAAAAAGATGGATATTACTACTATGGTTCAACTTTAGGTAAAGAAGAATCAATTGATTTATTTAATGAAATTTCAATACCTGATAATTTAACTAATGAATATCAAGGTAAAAAAGTTATCGTTAACATCCTTGTTGAAGCTATACAAGCTAAAAACTTTGATGGTAATTGGGAAGGAATAGAAATAAAAGAAAGTGTTAATAGAACATATGATATTAACAGTTCTGGAAGTTCAACTGTGGTATATGAAAACAATGCACAGCAACACATTACATTAGATGATGGTTTCTTTGATAATTTAGGCGGTTTATTACCAGGAGATAGTGTAAGTGAAAATGTTGAAATTTTAAATAGTAGTAAAGATAAGAACAAATATTACTTAAGAATTGATAAAGAAGACTTAAGTGATGAAGAAAGAAAATTACTAGAGAATATTAATCTAATTATAAAAACAAGTAATGGTACAGTATTAAGTACAACTAATCTAGCAGATTTAGAAAAGTTAGATTTAGGTACTTATGAAAGTGGTAAGGGTGATACTTTAACATTAGAAGTATCATTACCAAAAGAATTAGATAATGAATTTAGTAAGATTCTGACAAAGATAACATGGAGGTTCTCTTTAGAATTAATAGAGAGCGCCATAATAATTCCTGAAACATGGGATTTAAAATTTGATTTGTCTATTACCGTTTTCTTACTTTCAGCTTTAGGATTATTAATAGTCCTAATACTTGAAAAGAAGGAAAAGGATAAAATAGAAAAAAATAATTAGAAAAAAGGAAAGAGGAAAAATTTATGAATAAGAAAAAAACAATTATTGCAGCTTTAGTTTTACTTTTATTATTAGCAATCGGGGGCGTAATGGCTTACTTCACAGATAGTGATGCTGAAGAAAACGTATTTACAATTGGTAAAGTAGATATCGAATTAAGTGAACCAACTTGGGTTTCAACTGGAGCAGCTAAAGCAGAAAGTATGATGCCTGGTGATGTAATCGAAAAGGATCCAACAGTTACTGTTGCAGCTGATAGTGAAGATGCATGGGTATTTGTTAAAGTAGAAGTTCCATGCTTAGGCGAAACTGAATTATTTACTTATTCAGTTAATAGTGGATGGACTGCTATTAGAGAAACTGCTTGTACTGATGGAAAAGCTGTAAAAGTTTATGGACATACAGATAGTATGACAAAAAATGCTACAGCAACATTATTTAGTACAGTTACTTTTGCTAATTTAACTGATGCTCAATTTGCTGAATTAACAGATGCTGATGCTACAACAACTGCAAAAGATTTAAAAATGCCTGTTAAAGCATTTGCTGTTCAAAAAGACAATGTAGCTGGTGCTACAGCTGAAGTATTTGCAGCTAACTTCCCTGGCGAATAATTAAAAAATGAAAGTTTTAAAGATAATAGTTGATGTTATATTAACATTGATTATTATTGTTGGTGCTGGTTGTATAGCGATGTACATATATGGTATTAGACCATATGTTGTAATATCTGGATCAATGGAACCAACAATAAAAACAGGGAGTGTAAGTTTCATTAATACAAAAGTAGATTTTAATGAAATAAAAGAAAATGATATCATCGCCTTTAGTATGGGTGATGGTACATTAGTTACTCATAGAGTAATAGATATTACTAGTGATGGATTTGAAACCAGAGGAGATGCTAATAACGTCTCTGATGGTTTCAAAACAACTAGAGAAAACTACTTTGGTAAGAATGTATATTCAATACCAAAAGTAGGATATACAGTAAAAGCTATTCAAAGTACAAAAGGTAAGGTAATATGTGGAGTATGTATATTCTTACTTTTAGTGGCCGGCTTATTACTGGGAGACAATAACAAAAAAGCAATTTAATTAAAGGAGATGATGAAATATGAAAAAATTAAAAGTACTTAATTTTCTTTTAGTTGCATTTATTTCATCATTTTTCTTTGTTAATAAGGTAAATGCTTTATTTAAATCAACTCCAGAACCTAAAATAAATACCTTTACTTTAAAAAGTAAAACAGATTATATTATTAAACATAATCAAATGAATTTAGATGGTGTAACATATACAACAGTTGAAACTTTAGAAGGAGAAATTGATATTGGATTACCATTATCTCCAGAAGTACATACATATGAAGGTTTTATTACACCAGATATACAAACAGTTATAGCTGGTTTTGATACAGTAACAATAATATATGAGTATGATAGAGAAGAATATGAACTTGTAGTTGAAAATAGTGAGAATGTTGCTAATACTTCAACTCCATCAGGAACTTATTATTATGGTTCACCAATTCATTTGATAGCTAATCAATATGATAGTCAAGGTAGAGAATTTGTTAAATGGTCAAATGGAGTTGAGAATCCTGATTATACATTTACAATGACAGAAGATGTTACTATTTCACCAATATATAGTAATCCTTATGAAATTACATTTGTTACTAATGGTGGTAGTCCAAATCCTTCTCCTATAACAAGAAATGAAGGAGAAGCTTTAGGAACATTACCAACAGTTACATATGATGATTGTGATAGTGGTACTGGAAGTTATGGTGAAAGAAATTGTACATATGTATATGAATTTAAAGGATGGTATACAGATTCATCATTTACTGAAAAAGTAAGTGAAGATTATATAGTAAATTCTGATATGACATTGTATGCTAGATGGAATAAGATTTATTTCCATAATGATGAAGCTGAATTTGTTGGTAATAATTATATCGATACTGGTGTCTCAATATTCAGTGAAGAAAATGCTGATAAAGATTTCGTTGTTACGTTTAAAGTAGATGTTAATAATGGATATGCTAATGATCGTGGAACAATATTTACTGATATGTTTGAGAAGGAAGAACCATATCCAGGTGTTCATTTCTTCTATCAATCTAATAAATATACTATGAACATAAATACTTTAGGACACAAAGTAAAAAATTCAAATACTGGATATACTACTGGTCAAACTGTAACAATTAAGAAGGAAAATGGTATAGTATATTATAGATATGATGATGGACCATTTATTCAAATTAATGACTTTACTAATTTTAGTACATTCTTTGATAATCATGCTACTTTTGGTGCGGGATTAAGTTCTAATGGTCAACCATATCGTTACTTTAAAGGAACTTTATCAAATATGACTGTCGAGTTAATAGATGCTCCACATTATAGCATTCATTTTGAAGCTAATGGTGGAACAGGTTATATGGAAGACCAAACATATTCTTTAAATGGTTCTAAACCGTTAAAAGCTAATAGCTTTACAAGACATTCTTATATGTTTACTGGTTGGAATACATCACCTGATGGAACTGGAACAAGTTATAGTGATAAACAAGTTGTTTCAGGATTAGGAAATGAAAATGATGTTATTACATTGTATGCTCAATGGGAAGAAGCTCCACATTATAGTATTCATTTTGATGCTAATGGTGGAACTGGAACAATGGAAGATCAACAATTATATGTTGGTGAAACACAAAGCTTAAGTTCTTCACAATTTACTAAAGAAGATTACTTATTTGGTAGTTGGAATACTTCACCAGATGGTACTGGTACTAAGTATCTTGATAAAGATGAGGTTCTTAACTTATCAACTACAAATAATGATGTTGTTACTTTATATGCTCAATATGTTAAATCAGAATTCGATTATGAAGGAGAAATATCATTTGATGGTATAGATGATTATTTAGATACAGGAATTAATATTTTAAGCGAAGAAAATGTTGATAGAGATTTCGATATTGACTTTACAATTGTATATGTTGATCCTGACCTAGAAAATCCTATTGAAAAATACCAAACAACAATTATGAACGCTAAAGATGAAACTCATCCTGTTTCAGGCGAAATTGTTCCTGGATTTGTTGTTAGAATACCTTATGATAATACTGATACTGTTAATTTTGTATCATACTGGAAAAATAATGGTAGTTCACAAGATCATAGAGAAAGAACTTCAAATCTACCAATTCAAGTACATTATGAACGTAGAAATCAAGTTGTTACTCTAAGATACACATATAATGATACAACTGTAGAATATGAACTATATGATCAGAAATTAGCACCATTAAATAATTATTCTCCATTGAATATCGTATTTGGTGCATCACAAGATAAAAATCAAGTATATACAAGGTTCTTTAAAGGAACAATATCAGATATTCATGTAGAAGTTTATGATTAATAAAAAGATAGAGAAATCTATCTTTTTTTATTGATAAAAAATAATTGGTAGTGTAAGATAAATAATCGTCAGGGGGGTTATTTATGGGTGAAAGAATAGAAATGCCATATTTTTCTTTAGGGTTTTATACATTGGAAGAAACAGTAGAAATGTTACAAGATGAAAAAGATCATCCTACTTTTAAATATTATTGTGATTTTTTAGGTCATAGATTATATGCTGATACTGTAACTGTAGATGATGCATATTTAGAAGTATATGGTATAACAAGAGAAGAATATAAGAAACAGTTAAAAAAATCTTATGATGAATATATGAGAAGAACAACAGAGTTCTTTAAAAAACAACGTTTAGAAAGTGAAGAAAGAAAAAGACAACTATATGATAGAGCTAAAGAAATGATTCCTAAAGAAAAGATGGAATTATTTGATAAAGCATATAGTATTTTAATTTCTAAAAACTTGTTTAATCATGATAATCATAATTCTTTTCTAGATTTAATTGCTTATTTAAATCAAGATGATTGTACATTAGAAGAAGCAGTTATGATGTTTAAACAAATTAGAACACATCATGAACCACAAGATTCAATGCTATTAAAGATAATTAAAGCTTTATCTTCGCATGGTGATTTATTATTTGATGAATTATATGATGAGAATCGTGAAAAGCAAGCTATGGAAGCACAAGAAAGGTTTGCTGAATATTATAAAAATTTAACTACTTTAAAGAGGGATTCAAGAATAGAACATATTGTGGTAGGAAATCATGATTTTAAATTTGAACCTCAAGAAACTAGAGTAGTTGATCCAACTATGGAAAAGATTGTGAATAGAGCTATGAATAAGATGAATAGATCAAAAGATGAAATAGCTTTAAATGAATATGAGCGTAGAATAACTATGTTTAATATATTAGGTTATGATAGAAAAAAGGAAGCACAAGAAGGACCAAAGAAAGGCTAAGAAAACTTAGTCTTTTTTATATGGTTCTATATGGTATAATTATTTTATAAGGATTGATTATATATGATATTAAAAAATAATTCAGCATTAGGTATGTTCCCTTTTTTATTTGTTGCTTTTTTATTAACAATTGTTTTTGTACTTGATTTTTTTAAAAACTTAAGAATTCTACTTAGAGGAGAAAAAGTTACTATTAGAATAGTTAAAACAATACCATGTAGTAAAGGAGCTAATGGTAGAAGAGTATTAACAATAATAGCTTTTGAATATAAAGGTGAAACAATTGAAAGAGAACTAACATTAAAGAGAAAATATATTGAAGGATATAATTATAAAAGCATATATGTTCCTAAAGGTATATTTAAGGAAGAAATTATATTTGGAGAAAAGACTGCTTCAATAATAGATGATATATTAGTACTAGATTTTGCTTTCTTAATATTTGGTGTTTTTATTGTGGAATATAATGATTACCCTAATAAGTATAACTTTATTGTTATGGGTATATTCTTGTTTATTTTGTTAGGTGGTATTTTAATAAAAAAACTTAAAAAGAAGGTGGGTTAATTATGGATGAAAATTTTGTAAATAATTTATATGAATATAAAAAGAAAGCTTATAAGGAACATAAGTTAAAAGCTTTATTCTTTGAAGTTACTTCAAGATGTAATGCTAGATGTGAACATTGTGGAAGTAGTTGTGGTGATTTTATTCCTAAAGATGAAATTACTGGTGAAGAAATTAAAGGTGTTTTAGATGATGTAGCTGAACACTATGGAGCAGAAAATGTAATGCTTTATATAACAGGGGGAGAACCTTGTGTTAGAAAAGATTTATTTGAATTAATGGAATATGCTCATAATTTAGGTTTCCATTGGGGAATGACTTCTAATGGTATTTTAATTGATGAGAAATTAATTAAGAAAATAGAAAAAGCTCATATGGATACAGTTTCTATTAGTATTGATGGTGTTAAAGAATTACATGAATCTTTTAGAAAAGTACCTGGGGCTTTTGATAAGATTTGTAAAGGTATTAAGTTAATGCAAAAGTGTCCTACTATTGTAGATTTACAAGTAACTACTTGCGTTAATAAAAAGAATATAGATCAATTAGAAGATATTTATAAGATTGTTAAAGATTTAGGTGTTACTGATTGGCGTCTTATTGAAGTAGATCCAATTGGTAGAGCTAAAGGTAATGATGATTTATTATTAGATGCTGATGGATATAAGAGAATGTTTAAGTTTATTATTGATAAGAGAAAAGAAGATCCATCTATGAAGTTTAAATATGGATGTGGACATTTCTTGGGTAATGACTTAGATACAGAATTATTAGGTAATTGTTTCTTCTGTTTTACAGGATATTGGGTTGCTAGTATTTTAAGCAATGGTGATGTATTTGGATGTCCTGATATAGAAAGAAGACCAGAATTAATACAAGGTAATATTAGAGAAAGAAAATTCTCTGATATTTGGGAACATGAATTTAAAAATTATCGTAAGATAGATAGAACTTCTAATAGTAAATGTAAGAAGTGTCCTGATTGGAAATCTTGTTTAGGTGATGCTTTCCATACATGGGATTGGGATGAGAAGAAACCTAACTTTTGTGTAAGGGAAGTATTTAAAGAAGATTATGATAGAAGAGATAAGGTAATAGCTGAATATTTGGAAGCTAGAAAAAGAGTTTTAAAAGAAAAATAGTATGATATAATGATACTAATAATAGAGGAGTGATTTTATGGCATTAGGTGGACCAGCAATACAAAAAGCTAGAGATTCTTTAAGAATAATCGAAAAAAATTTAGATTCTGCATCTACATCAAATGATGAGTTTAGAAAACTATTTAATGATGCAAATTTCCAAAAGTTTGTACATGATACAAATAGAGGTAAAACTTTAAATGAACAATTAAATGCATTAAGTGATTGGATGACTTCTATGGAACAAGTTGTACAATCTTTAGATGAAAAGACTAATAGATATTTAGCAACTCAAGATGAGATTAATGAATAGAAGGTGAAATAATGGCACTATATAGTAATTTTAATGTTAAAGAGTTAGAAGATTTAAGAGAAAGATCTGAAAAAGTATTTACTTCTATTTTAGAAAATGTAAGAACTATTAAAAATGAATGTGGTAACATGAGTGACATTGTTTCATCAGATGATAGTAATCTTGCTTTAAGATGGAGAAATTTTTATGAAAGTATGGATTCTCCAATTAATAATATTGAAGATACATTTGTAATTATTAAAACTTTATTAAATACATATATTGAGAATACTAAAGCTAATGAGCAAAAGGCTGTTAAAGAGTTAGAAGCATTAGATGAAGAAATTAATTCTTTAGCTTCTAGAGCAGAATCATTATTAAATGGTTTGTTCTCTTTAAAAGGTGTTGGATTTGGAGCTACAGCTATAGCTATTCCTGGATTACACTTTATTGGAGGAAGTGGGGAACCAATAGCAGTTACTAAATATGCTCCACCATCAGTGGATGATCCGATAGCAGTAACTAAGTATGCACCTCCATCATTTGATGATCCAATTGCAGTAACTAAGTATGCACCTCCATCAATAAATGATCCGATTGCAGTAACTAAGTATGCACCACCATCATTTGAAGATCCAATTGCTGTAACTAAGTACGCGCCACCATCATTTGATGATCCAATTGCTGTAACTAAGTATGCACCACCATCATTTGATGATCCAATTGCTGTTACTAAGTACGCACCACCATCATTTGGTGATCCAATAGCTGTTACTAAGTACGCACCACCAACATGGGGTGAACCAATAGCAGTTACTAAATATGCTCCTCCAAATATAATGGATGGTAAATCATCAGGTGGCAATGTAACAAATAGATAAAATAAAAACAACATTTTAAATGTTGTTTTTTTTATAAGACAAATACTAATGTATAGTAAACAGCAAAAGCCATTAACATTATGGCTCCTTCAGCTCGAGTGATTTTTCTTGATGTTTCAGCAAAGATGAATAAGGCAATAGATGATGCTATTAACATAACTATATCAATCATTTGGAAACTACTTGGTGTTATAGTTCCATATATAGCAACTGGAATACCTAAAACTATACATATATTAAAGATATTACTACCAATTATATTTCCTAATAATAAATCTTGTTCTCCTTTTTTAGAAGATACAATAGTTGTTATTAATTCTGGTAGGGAAGTACCAAAAGCAATTACTGATAAAGCAACTAATCTTTCACTTATTCCTAAGCTATAAGCTATTTCAGTAGCATTATCAACTACCATGTTACTACCAATAATAATACCAATTAAACCTAATGCTACGAAGATAAGTGATTTTCCTAATGGAAATAGAGGTTTTTCTTCAACGTTTTCTTCTTTCTTCTTTCTAGCTAAATTAATTAAGTAATATAAGAAAATAGTAAAGAATAATAGAATAACAACAGCATCTGATCTAGTTATTTCATTAGCAAATCCACTTCCTAAACTTATATCTAAGAAGAGAACTGATAATAAAGTAGATATTAACATTATTAAAGGTATTTCTTTTTTTACGGTATTACTTTTTATACTGACTGGATTAATAATAGCAGCAACACCTAAAATAAGAAGGATGTTCATGATGCAACTACCAATAACATTACCTAATACCATATCAGTACTGCCATCTTTTAAAGCTTGCATGGAAACTGCAAACTCAGGAGCACTAGTACCGAACGCTATAATAGTAAGAGCTATTAACATCTTGGATACTTTAAAGTTTTGAGCTGTTGACGAAGCACCATCAACAAAGAAATCAGCTCCTTTAATTAGAAGGACAAATCCTATAATAAGGAGTAGGATATTTAAAAACATTTTTTATCACACCTATCTTTAATAATTATATCATTAAAACAATAATTGTTGTGCTATAATTAAAACTGTTGGTGAAGTGTATGAAGAAGAAAGTACTAACAAATACATATTTAAGAGAAGCTACTAAGTATCAAATAAAACTATTTTTAGATGAAGATGATTTATATGTAAGTGTAAAGAAGTTAATTAATCTTACAGATAAGTTTGTTATTAAACATGGTATTGTAGCTATGGATAATGGTTATTATATAGTAGAGATGATTCCGAAAAATGATAATTATGCTTTAAGAGTATTTTTAGATGATAAGAAAAATGTAATTGAGTATTATTTTGATATTATTAAGAATAGTGGAATAGATGAAGAATATAAAGTACCTTATTTTAATGATTTATATTTAGATATTACATTACTTGCTAAAACAGGAGAAATAAATGTTTTAGATGAACAAGAATTTATAGATGCTTATAAACAAGGTGATATAGATAAGAAAGATTATGACTTAGTTATTAAGATGAAAAAGCGTTTATTAAAGGAAATTAAAGATGGGACAAATAAGTTATTAAATATAGATTTGAGTAAATATTTAGATAATTTTTAGAAGAGTAAAATTTTACTTTTCTTTTTTTATACTTTATAATAACAGACACTTAAGGGGGATTATTATGGTTGATGTGGATACTAGAATAATTAGAAAAATTAATAATTTATTAAATTATACAGATTTACCTAGATTTGAGTTAACAAAAAGAAAATCCTGGGCTTATGAAAAAGAGGGAGCAACTGTTTATATGTTTACTGATCCTCAAGATAGTGGAGGAATGTTAGTAGCTGTTTTTGTAGGTAAGAATGCTTCTTTAGAATATTCTATTGTAGAAAATGGAATATATAGAAAAACAACATTTGATTTTATTAGAAAAGGTAGAGAATATTTTGTATCTAAGAAAATGTTTAGTACAGAAGAGAAACAAGAAAGACATAAATAGATGTCTTTTTTTTGTTATAATAATTATGTGAGGTAATTATGAAAAGAAATAAAACAAGAAAAATAATGGTTGGTAATGTTCAAATAGGTGGACAGAAAAAGATTGTTATTCAATCGATGTGTAATACGAAAACTAAAGATGTAAAAGCAACTGTTAAACAAATATTAGAACTAGAAAAAGCTGGTTGTGAAATAATTAGAGTAGCATGCTTAGATATAGAAGATGCTAAAGCTATTAAAGAGATTAAGAAAGAGATTCATATACCAATAGTAGCAGATATTCATTTTGACTATAAAATAGCCTTAGAAGCGATAAAAAGTGGCGTAGATAAGGTAAGAATTAATCCTTGTAATATAGGAAGTATGGAAAAGACTAAGGCAGTAGTAGAAGCATGTAAAGAAAAACATATTCCTATACGTATTGGTGTAAATGGAGGATCTTTAGAAAAAGATTTATTAGTAGATGGTAAACCAACTGCTGAAGGTATGGTAGAAAGTGCTAGAAGACATATTAAGATATTAGAAGATTTAGGATTCTATGATATTTGTTTAAGTTTGAAATCATCAGATTTAAATTTATGTATTAAAGCATATGAATTAGCTAGTAAGGAGTTTCCATATCCTTTACATATAGGTATTACAGAAGCAGGAACGGCTTTTAGTGGAACTATTAAATCTAGTATAGGTATTGGAATACTTTTAAATAAAGGTATTGGTGATACTTTAAGAGTATCTTTATCTGATGATCCAGTAGAAGAAGTGATTGTTGCTAAAGAGATATTGAAAGATTTAGGTATGTATAAAGGAGTACCTACTTTAGTATCTTGTCCTACTTGTGGAAGAACCCAAATAGATTTAATACCAATAGCTAAAGAAGTAGAAGAGTTTTTAAAAACAATAAATGCTGATATAACAGTAGCTGTTATGGGATGTGCTGTTAATGGACCAGGAGAAGCTAGATGTGCTGATATAGGTATAGCTGGTGGTATTAAAGAAGGTTTAATCTTTAAAAAAGGTGAAATAATTAAGAAGGTACCACAAAAAGAAATAGTTAATGTTTTAAAAGAAGAAATATTAAAGATGATTAAATAATCATCTTTTTATTTGTCGCCTTATAAGTGACCTATTTAATCCTTCTTTTAGATAAAATGGCATCAGAAAGAAGGAAAAGATTATGAAAAAACAAACACAAACAGATGTTGTATTCTTACTAGATAGAAGTGGTTCTATGGGTGGAATAGAAAATGATACTATTGGAGGTTATAACAGTTATTTAGAATCTCAAAGAAAGAATAATGTTAAAGTTACAACAGTCTTATTTGATGATAGATATGAAATGTTATATGACAGAGTAGATATTAAAGATGTTAAAAAATTAACAAATAAGGAATACTATGTTAGAGGTTGTACAGCTTTACTAGATGCTATAGGTAAAACAATTGGTTATATGGATTCTAAGAATGCTAAGAAAGTATTATTTGTTATTACTACTGATGGACTTGAGAATGCTTCCAAAGAGTTTAAAAAGGATACTATAAAGAAAATGATAGAAACACATAAGAATTGGGAATTTATTTATATTGGTGCTGATATTAATTCATTTGATGAAGGAACTAGTATTGGTATTAATAGAAAGAATATTGCTAATTATGAAAAAAGTAAAACAGGTGTATCTAGATTATTTGGTAGTGTAGCTAAGGCATCTAGAATGATGTGTGAAGAAGAGTGTCTAGATTCTAGTTGGAATAGTGACTTAAAAGAGTACAATAATTAAAATTTGTGTAAAGAGCATTGCTCTTTTTTTCTTGGATAAAAAAGCTGTGATATAATTTAAATAGGATAGGGAGTTACTTATGAAGAGATATTTATATGTTGCAATAATTTTATTAATTAGTGTTGGTCTATTTGGATGTGAAATGAAAGGTAAAGAAAAAGCTCCAGAGCTTGATAATGCGAAGAATATTAGTGTTTTTAATAAGACTTTTTATGATCATAAACATATGATAGACATTGGTTCAGTAGAAGAAATATCTTTATACGAAGATGGCTCTATGTTCTATAGAAAATGTGAAGAAAAAGGAACATGTATATTTTATCGTGGTGAATATGAGATAGTTGACGAAAAGTTGACTGTATACTTAAATGAAATTTCTGATACTAAAAAAGGTTGGATTGAATTAACAGCAACTGAGGCAATGGAATTTGAGATAACTGATAAGAATACATTTACTAATAAAACAGGGGACTACGAAAGAGAATTTGTATTGGAGAGATAATTGTGAAAAAAATAAGAATTGCTTTATTAATATTTTTTAGTTTGTTATTAGTAGGCTGCATTGGTGATAATGATAAAGAAACTGTTATTAAACAATTAACTAATAAAAAATATATTCTTAAAGATTGGGAACTTGTTAAAAGATCTAGAACTGATGCTTATGGTTTATTTAACGATATAGTTTCATATGATTATATTTATAAAACAGAAGATGGTAAATATAATGTAGTATCTATTTTGGATAATACTTCAATTCCAAAAGAAAAATATTATGAAATAGTTATAAGTTATGATTGTATGTATAATTCAGATCCAGATATTGATATGGGAGAGAATTATTTTGAATTCCCTAAGTCTACAAAAAAGGTTAGCTTAAAAAAGAAATATTTATGGTGGAAAGCTGAATTATTAGAAGAAAAAGAATACAATGAAAATAATATTTTGCCACTTTATGTAACAAGTTATGATGAAGAAGGAAAAATATCTTATATAATAGAAGATGAAAGTATTGTTAAATTACAAAAAGAAGATATAGATAAAAAAATCAATGATAAAGGTTATTATTCAGGATATTATTATTTTGAAGGAATTAAAAAAGGTAAGACAGTAATTACTGTTGTATGGTACAGTAAAGATGGTACAGAACGTTCTTCAAATTATGATGTTATTGTAGATGAAAGATTAAATATTAAAATGAAAAGAACAGGTAATTAATTATCTGTTTTTTTGTTGGATAATATGGTAAAATTATGATAATAGGTGATATGTATGAATGAGAAAATAACTATTAATATTAATGGAACTGATAAGGAAGTTTATTTCGTTACAATAGTAACATTAGATAAGTATAATAGTTCATATCTTGTTTATATGGAACATAAGGTTAGAGAATTTATTAATATGTTATGCTTTGGTAAGATAATTCCTGGTAACGATAAAACCTATTTAGAAGCTGTTAGTGAAGAAGAGGAAAAGGATATTAAAGCATATCTTGCAAAGGAGTTCGAGGATAATGAGTGATTATACAAAACAACAAGTAGATAAGTTACTTGGTTATCAAACAGAGTTTGGTAATTATATTCAATCTATTATTGATTTTGGAACTACTTTTAAACAAAATGAAGTAACTAAGTTTAATAAATTATCACCTGAAGAACAAGAATTAAAAAGACCAAATTATGAAACAAGTATAGCTTTTTATGATAATAGATTAAGAATAATGAATGAAGTGTTGGAACACTTTAATAGAATAATTGGAAATATTAAGAGTATTAGTCTTGATACTGAATATGCTATTAAAGTTCATACAGCTATTAATGTTGTTAAAGAACAATTTCCTATAGAAGAAGGAAAAGAAACACCTTCACAAATTAAAGAAGCTTATAATGCTGATGTTGCTAAAAGAGATGGTAATCAAGTAGAGTTAGATAGTTTAGTAAGTGATATTGCTAAATTTGTAGCATTACTTGAAAAGAATGGTTTGTTATATGCCAAGGTTGGTAAAACAACTATTCTAGGTATTGTTGAAGCTTTACAAAATATAGCTTTAGAAATGTCTAGAACACATAGTGTAGATGATAAATTAAAAGAAGAGATTACACCAAAAGCATCATTATCTACACAAGAAGATATGCGTACATTAGATGAATATGATAAAAAGATAGCTGATGGAGACATGGTACATATTTCTAAAGTGGCTCCTAAAATAGTGTTTGTTAGATCAAGATTTACTCCTACAAGAGTAATGATAACCGGAGCTAAAACAAGAGCAGCTTTAGAAGGTATTAGTTCTTTAGAAAAACAAATAGATGCTATTGATAGAGCTTTAGCTATTATTAATAATAGTGCTAGTTATCGTAATACATATTTGTTATTAATAGCTTTAAGAAGTAAATTAGAAAGTAGATTAAATAGAGAAAAAGAAAATTTTGATCAAAAAGAATTAGGAGTAATTAGTGAAGCATTAGGTAAAACAGAACATGATGATGTAATTGAAGCTTATGCAGAGATGTATGCTGAATTACAAGCTACAATAGAAGATACTCCTGATAAAGCAGATAAGATTATTAAATTACGCTCTAAATTAGATCAATTTGCTAATAATGAACAAATGTCTAGTGAAGATATATTATCAGCTATTACTTTAGGTAGAAAGTATAATGATGAAAGAAAGAAAGCTAGTCAAGTTGTAGATCCAATTATGATTAGATTAACTTATCGTGATAAAGTAATGGAAAGTTTAAAAGATACTTTAGAACAAAAAGTATTAGATGAGTTAAAACAAAAAGGTTTAATTAGACCAGAAGCTACTATTGAAGATTTAAGTAATCAAGAAAGAATTCTATTTGATAGACATTTAAGATTAGAAGAAGCTACTACTGATGCTTTAAAGAAATTTAGAGGAGCTAAAGCAGTCTATGATAGAATTTCTACTATGCATAGACAAAGTAGATTATCTTCAGGATATTCAAAAGGTTTAAAAAGGTGAAATTATGGAAAAAGAAAGAGTGTTGGAAGCCTTTAGATTATTAAGTATTGATGAGGAAAGAAAAGAGTTTAATAAAGAATTAACTAGTTTAATGACATTAGTTGATAAGTTATTAGAATCATATGATGGTGTTGATACAAAACCAGTTGTTTATCGTAGTAATATCGATTATCAAAAAGATGAAAGAGATGTATTAGTAGACAATTATAGTAATATATTAGATTTAAAAAATGATTTAATATTATTATTAAGTTATATGGATAAAAATAGGTAAGTAAACCTATTTTTTTATTATTGAAAGAAGAACAAATGTTTGATATAATAATGGCGGTTGGAGGTGGAAAAATGAAAAGAGTATATATGTGTATAGATCTTAAAAGTTTTTATGCCTCAGTAGAATGCGTTGAAAGAAAATTAGATCCTTTAAAAACTAATTTAGTAGTAGCTGATAATTCAAGAACAGAAAAAACAATATGTCTAGCTGTTAGTCCTTCTTTAAAAGAATATGGGATAGGGGGAAGAGCTAGACTATTTGAGGTTGTTCAAAGAGTTAAAGAAGTTAATAAAATAAGAAGAAGTAAAATAAAAGGTAAATTTGTTGGTAAAAGTTATGATGCTGATATTTTAAAAGATAATCCTAATATAGAATTAGATTATATAGTAGCTAAACCAAGAATGGCTTATTATATGAAATATAGTACAGATATTTATAATATTTATCTTAAGTATTTAGCTCCAGAAGATATCTATGTTTATTCAATAGATGAAGTATTCTGTGATATTACTAATTATTTAAAGATGTATCAAAAGAAACCTAGAGAATTAATAACAATGATTATTAAAGATGTTTATGAAACAACTGGTATTACAGCAACTGCTGGAGTTGGTACTAATTTATATTTAGCTAAAATAGCTATGGATATAATAGCTAAACATGTTGAACCAAATGAATTTGGAGTAAGAATAGCTGAATTAAATGAAATGAATTATC
Source organism: Bacilli bacterium (assembly GCA_017525015.1). Next base: position 115,607 of record JAFXUK010000004.1, on the reverse strand, counting down.
GTAAATATTTATGGAATTTTAGACCAATAACAAAGTTTTGGCGAGTTGGTTCAGGAATAGCTAAAAGGTTAGAAAAATATAATATGTATACAATGGGCGATGTAGCAAGAATGTCGGTTAATAATGAAGATGTTCTCTACAAGTTATTAGGTGTTAATGCAGAATTATTAATTGATCATGCATGGGGATGGGAACCATGTACAATGAAAGATATTAAATCTTTTAAACCAAGTGTTAATAGTATTAGTAGTGGTCAAGTATTACATGAACCATATGATTATGAAAAAACAAGATTAATAATTAGAGAGATGGCTGATTTATTATCTTTAGATTTAGTAGAAAGACATATGGTTACTAATCAATTAGTTTTAACAGTTGGTTATGATATTGAGAACTTAAGTAATCCTTATTATAGTAAGAAATATTTTGGAGAGATAGTTACAGATTTTTATGGAAGAAAAGTACCTAAACATGCTCATGGAACAATTAATTTAGATCACAAGACTTCTTCATCTGAAATAATTATTAACAATGTTGTTAAGTTATTTGACCAGATAATAAATAAGGATTTATTAACAAGAAGAATCAATATTACAGCTTGTAAGGTAGTACCTGAAAGTGAAGCTAAGAATGAAGTTATCTTAGAACAATTTGATATATTTAGTGATTTTGAAAAATTAGATAAAGAAAGAGAAGAGATAAAAGAAAAAGAAGAAAAAGAAAGAAATTTACAAAGAGTTGTTCTAAATATAAAAAGAAAATATGGAAAGAATGCTATCTTAAAAGGTATGAATTTAGAAAAAGGTGGAACAACTATTTCGCGCAATAAACAAATAGGAGGTCATAGTGAATGAAAAATACATATTTGTATGATGATATTATTAACTTACCTCATCATGAATCGAAGAACCATAAAAGAATGTCAATGACAGAAAGAGCAGGTCAGTTTGCTCCTTTTGCTGCTTTAACTGGATTTGAAGGAGAAGTTAAAGAAACAGCAAGATTAGTAGATAGTGAGATTCTTTTAGATGAAGAGTTTAAGGAAATATTGGATGAAAAAATAAAGATTATAGAAGCATTCATTAAAGATCGACCATTAGTTACAATTACCTACTTTATTCCTGATAAGAATAAAAATGGTGGTAAGTATGAAACTATTACCGGAAATGTAAGAGTAATTGATAAAGTAAAACAAGTTATAATATTAAGTGATAAGAGTAAAATTGATATTAATAAAATATTAGATATTAGAAGTAATATTTTAAATGGTATGGTATAATATTTTTAGGAGATGATGATATGAAAATATTCAAATGCATGAAGTGTGGAAAGGTAATTGCTATTTTAAATCCTAGTTCTTGTGGAACTTTCTGTTGTGATACGGAAATGGTTGAATTAAAAGCTAATGAAGTAGATGCAGCAGTAGAAAAACATGTTCCAGTTGTAGAAGTAATTGGAAGTAATGTTTTAGTTAAAGTAGGAGAAGTAGAACATCCTATGGGAGAAGATCATTATATTGAATGGATTATTATTGAAACTGGAAAAGGTTTCCAATTAATTAATTTAGAACCAGGGGAAAAACCAGAAGCTAGATTTGTTTTAAATGAAGATGAAAATCTTGTAAGAGCTTATGCTTATTGTAATCTTCATGGCTTATGGAAAAAAGAACTTTAATTATGAAAAAGAAAAGTATAGCAATAGGTTTAAATGCCTTATTAGTAATAATGGGAATAGCAGGATTTGTCCTAACAGTTAGAGATATAGGATTCTTTGATTTCCAATATTATACTCAGGATAGTAATTTATTATCTTTAATTGCATCATGCTTTTTATTATATTATTTGGTAAAAGGTAAAAAGACACCAAGAAATGTAACTTTGCTAAAATACATGTCTGTAGTTTCACTTAGTGTTACATTTTTAGTAGTAATATTTATTCTGGCACCAATGTTTAGTTTTAATTATAAATGGTTATTACTTGCTGGAAACATGTTGTTCTATCATTTCTTATGTCCAGTAGTGGCTTTTATATCATTTGTCTTCTTTGAAGAACATTCTTTAAAAAAGAAAGATTTTTTAGTAGGAATACTATTTACAATTATATATGCAATTATATTGGTTGTCTTAAATGCTTTAGGAGTAGTAGATGGACCATATCCATTCTTAAAGATTTCTGAACAAAGTTTACTTGCATCAATATTCTGGATGATTTGTATTCTAGGTGGTGCATGTTTAATTGCTTTAGGATTAAGAAGTCTTAAAAAAAATAGAGGTTGATAAAATGAAAAAGAAAATTTTAATGTGTGAATACTGTCGTCATTTAATAAAGGAGACAGATGTTAAATGTCCTAATTGTGGGGCTAATTGTAGTAAGATAATTGCTGATTATAAAGCAGAAAAAGAAGCAGAAGAAAAAGCTCGTCGTGAAGAGATGGAAGCAGTTGGAAAAAGAAATGCTAAAAAAGTTATGTTAGCTGGTGGAGCATTCTTGATTGTTCCAATAGTAATGTTTGTTATGATAACAGCAGGTATGGTTGGAGCAGCAATGCATTTCAGTAAAACTGATGGACCTGCATCTTCACAAAAGAAGGAAAGTGTAACTGGTACTTTAGATGGTGAAGGCAAAAATGAAAAATTTAGTGTTAAAATAGATGGCTATGAAGAATTTGAATATACTTCAGATAGTTTTAAGGATATGTGTAATACAAGAAATGGTTATCAAAAGGTTGCTTTCCATATCGTAGTAGCTAATGAAACAGAAGAAACAATCGACGCTTCTCTTATTAGAAATATTGAATTAAAAGCTGGCGATGAAAAAGCTAAAAGTGTAAGTTTAGAAGAAGATGATGCTTTCTGTGATTTAGTTCAAGGTGAAGATAAATATACTTTCTTCCCATATAATGGAAAGATTTTAAAAGGAGATAAACTTTCTGGATATAGAGGATTTGAAGTATCTAAAAAAGCAGAGAAACTTAAATTCATTATTAATGATGATATTGTTATTGAAATGGATAATCCAGTATATGAAAAGAACTAATAGTTCTTTTTTTATGGTATAATAAAACTACTTGTAAAGGAGGTAAGGTATGATTCTAATTATTGCTGAAAAACCATCTTTAGCACGTAATATAGTAAGTGCTATTGGTAATATGAAACGTAATGATGGATTTTTTTCCAATGAGGAATATTTAGTATCTTGGGCATTTGGTCATTTATTTAGTTTAGCTGATGTCGAAGATTATGAAGATAATCCTGATAATAAATGGAAGATGGATAATCTACCTTGTTTTCCTAAAGAGTTTAAATTTAATATAAAGAAAAATGGTAAAGAAGTAGATCAAGGTGTTTTAAAACAATTTAATATTTTAAAAACATTAATGAATAGAGAAGATGTAGTAAAAATAGTTAATGCTGGTGACTCCGATCGTGAAGGTGAAATAATTGTTAGACTTTGTATTCTTAATGGATTAGAAAGTGATAAAGAAGTATATCGTTTATGGTTACCAGATCAAACTGAAAATACTATTAAAGAAGCCTTAGTTACAATGAAGTTAGATAGTGAATATGACAATTTAGCTAATGAAGGATTTGCAAGAACTTATATAGATTGGTTATATGGAGTTAATTTAACGAGATATGCATCTTTAAAAACAGGAACATTACTTAGAGTAGGTAGAGTAATAATACCTATTGTAAAAGCAATATATGATCGTGATATGGCAATAAGGAATTTTGTGCCAACGATGTATTATGGTTTATGGAGTAATGAAGAAACTAAGGGAGAATTAGTTGAATTAAATAGTAAAGAAAAATTTGATAAAAAAGATAATCAAAAGGCACAAGAACTATGTGATAAATATAATAGTGTTGATGCAATTGTTACGGATAAAAAAGTTAAAAAAGATGTAATGAATCCACCTAAGTTATTTTCATTAACTAAGTTACAAAATTATTTAGGTAGAAGGTATAAAATATCAATGGATAAATCTTTACAAATAGTTCAGAAGTTATATGAAGATGGATATTTAACATATCCAAGAACTAACTCTGAGTATTTAGCTGTTGCTGAAAAAGATAAAGTTAAAGCTTTATTAAAGATAATTGAAAAGATAGGTTATCCAGTTAAGTTTAAAGATAAAAAAACTATTTTCGATGATAGTAAAATAGAATCACACTCAGCTATTACACCAACTTATAAAATACCTAGTAAAGATAAATTAAGTAGAGAAGAATTACTTATTTATCAAACAGTCTTTAAAAGATTTGTAGCAGTATTTTGTAGTGAAGATTGTAAGGTAGAAAAAACAGAAATTAAAATAAGTGTAGGAACTTATGAAGATTTTATTTTAAAAGGCAATATCATAAAAGAAGCTGGATGGACTCGTTTTGAAGAAGCTTCTACTAAAGATAAAATACTACCAGATTTAAATGTAGGAGAGAAAGTTAATACTTTATTTAAATTAAAAGAAAAAGAAACAACTCCACCAAAACATTACACAATTGAAACATTAAATAATTATTTATTGAATCCATTTAAAGATGATAAAAAAGAAATTGATGAACAATTAAGTAATGGGGAATTAGGTGAAGATGATGCTGAAGATTATAAAGCTATATTTGAAGGATTAGAATTAGGTACAGAAGCAACAAGAACTGGTATTATTGATAATGCTAAAAAGAGCGAGTATATAGCATTAAAGAAAGATATTTATACAATATTACCTAATGGAGAATTTTTAATTAATTCACTTTCACAAATGGGCATTTCAATGGATAAGTATAAAACTAGTGAATTAGGTAAAGCCTTAAAGAAAGTTTATCATGATGAAATAACAGTAAATGATTCTGTCAATATTGCTTGTGAGGAAATAAGAGAAGTATTTAAGAAGAAAGATGTTGCTATTGAAAAAGATACTGATCTTGGTTTCTTTGGTGATGTAGTAGGTAAATGTCCATTATGTGGTAATGATGTAATTCGTTCTCGATATAATTATAGTTGTAAAGACTATAAGAATTGTAGTTTTAAAATAAGCTCAGTAATATGTGGTAGAGCTATTTCTAAAAGTAATGTAGAAAAGTTACTTGAAGAAGGAACTACAGCAACGATAGAAGGATTTATTTCAAAAAAAGGAACAGAATTTAAAGCTAAATTAAAATTAGATAAAGATAATAAGATAATATTTGATTTTGATAGCTAAGAGGGTTAAAAGCCCTTTTTTTATGGTAAAATATAGCAAATGCAACCAATATTCTACAAAAAACAACCTAAAGATGGTAGAGCGCAACTGGTAGAAATTATAAAATGGAGATGTAAAGGAGGGAAAAATGTGAACAATCATTTTTCAGAAAATTTAAAGAAGATAAGAAAGGAACATAATTTATCTCAAGAACAACTTGCTGATGAACTTGGTGTATCAAGACAAGCTATATCTAAATGGGAATCAGCTGTTGCATATCCAGAGATGGATAAAATTATTGCTTTATGTGATAAGTTTGATTTAAATATAGATGATTTATTACATAAAGATATTGGTGAAGTGAAAGGAGAAGAAGAAAGTAATAAAAAGATAAATAATTTTATGAATGACTTTTTAAAATTCTTTTCTGATACTGTAGATTTATTCAGTAAGATGGATTTTAAAAGTAAAGTAAAATGTTTATTTGAACAATTTATTATTATTCTGTTTCTGTTTTTTCTATCTCTTATTGTATCTCGTATTTTAAATTCATTCTTTAGTAGTTTATTTGGATTTATTCCAGGTAATGGTTTTAATTTTATAACAACTATTATGAGATCAGTAGTTAATGTTGCTTTATTTGTAGCAGCTGTAACAATAATTGCTCATATCTTTAAAACGAGATATTTGAGTTATTATAATCAAGTTAAAAAAGATTATAGTGAAAAGAATAAAGATGTTATTAAAGCTGGAGAAGCAAACGAAATTAGTTTTAAGACAGAAGAAAACTCAATTGTTATTAGAGATCCAAAACATAGTGAATATGGTTTTATAAATGGATTATTTAAAATAATAGTTGGTGTATTTAAATTCTTCTTATTATGTTATTCATTACATTTTGCATTTATGTTAGTAGGTTTATTTGTAGCATTAATTATGTCATTTATGTTATATAAAACAGGTTTGTTCTTTGTGGGTTTAATACTTTCTATTTTATCTTCAGCAGTTATTATTATCATTATTATGTTATTAGTTCTTAATTTTGTTTTCAACAGAAAGAACAATAAGAAAGCTATGATATGGGGATTCTTATTATCATTAGTTATGTTTGGTGTGGGTTGTGGATTAACTGTTACTGGAGCTTTACAATTTGATGTAACAGAAGATAAAGATACATTACTAGAAACTAAAACAGTAGAATATGATATGAAAGATAATGTCGTATTATATCCTAATACTCATTATGATATTGAATTTATTGAATCAGATAATGACAATATTAAAATAGAATATTCAATGATTAAATATTGCAATTTAGAAGAAAGAATTAATGATAAAGAAGGATATACAATTTCAGCATGGACTCGTTGTGAAGAACCAATGAAATTGATAAGAGACTATATCAAAGTAGTTAATGAGAAAAAAGTTATTCTAATCGAAAGTGATTATCATTATATTAAAGTTTATTCTAAGAAAGCTAATCTAGAAAAGATTGAGAAAAATAGAGAAGATTATTTCGCAGAAGAAAGAAAAAGAAATGAAAAATTAGAAGAAGATAGACTTAATGAATTAAATGAAGAATTAAAAAGATTAGAAGAAGATAATAATTAATAAAAACTCCATTTGGAGTTTTTTTATGTGTTATAATGGTAATTGAGGTAGAGTTTTTATGGAATTAGAAGATATTAAAACACCAAGAGATATATTAGAATATATGGATAGATTCCAATATGGTTGGTTAGATATAAATGATGAAGAACATATACAAAGTGGTAAAGGACATAAAGAGTTATATAGAACATCAACTGTAGAAGAAATGATTGAACATAATCTTGGTACATGTTTAGAACAAGTTATTTTGATGAGTAGAATATTAACTAAATTAGGTTTCCCTAATAGAAAGTTTATTATCAGAGTATATAGAGGAGACGAAAAGTTTGATTATATAAATAGTAAAATATTAATTCATAGCTTTGTTCTATATTATAAAGATGGTAAAGTATTTCAAATAGAACATCCAGATCCTACTAGAAGAGGAATACATGGATTCGATTCAGAAGAATTAGCCATTAAAGCTATGGAAAGATATTATCAAAAATTTTATGGTGGTTATTTAAGACCAGCTGTTGAATTTTTTGATATACCAAAAGGTTTAACATTTGATGAGCTAAATGCTTATATTAATACTTTAGAAGAAGAAAGAGATAAAAAGAAAGAACTCAACCAATAGTATGTGTAAATATTTTATGATTTAAGATATATTTAAGTCATGAAAGGAGAAAGTTCATGGATTTAATTAAAATTGGAAAGTTTATTGCTGATTGTCGAAAAAAGAAAAATATAACTCAAGAGCAATTAGCTGAAAAAATATATATTACAGATCGAGCTGTTAGTAAATGGGAAAGAGGATTATCTTTACCAGATGCTGATAAGATGTTAGAACTATGTAATATTTTAGAAATTAGTGTCAATGAACTTTTTGTTGGTGAAAAGATTAATATGAAAGATTATGATAAAAAGAATGAAGAACTATTATTAGAATTAGCTAAACAAGAAGAAATGAAGAATAAAAGAATAATGGTCGATATGTGGGTTTTATTAATAACTGATGTTTTATTCTATCTTGGAATTTTAGCTCTAGCTTGTATGACTTTAGAAGAAGGACTAAAATTAGGTATTGTTATTGCTGGATCAACAACACTATTTGTATTAGTAGCTTTCTATGCTTTAAAGTTAGAAGTAGATGCTGGTTATTATGAATGTAAGAATTGTCATAATAGATTTGTACCAACTTATTTACAAGCGTTAATGGCTCCTCATATGCATACAACAAGATATTTAAAATGCCCTGAATGTGGTAAGAAATCTTGGTCAAAAAAAGTAATGAAGAAAGAAGACTAGTTAATAGTCTTTTTATTTTGTATAATACAAATGGATGGTGATATTATGGCAGAATTAAGAGATTTATATGATGTTAATAGTAATTTAACTGGTAAGACATATCATAAAGGAGAAGTAATACCTGAAGGTTTTTATCCGATGGTAGTAATGGTTGTAATTAGAAATTCTAAAGGAGAATTTTTAATGCAAAAGAGAGTTCCAAGAAAAGGTGGAGATTGGGGTGTTACAGGTGGACATCCTAAGAGTGGAGAAACGCCTTTAGAAGGAATTGTTACAGAAGTAAAAGAAGAATTAGGTTTAGATTTTTCTAAAGAAAATTTTATTGAATATGATTCTGGCTGTGATGGAAAAGATTGCTATAAAATGTATTTTGTTACAAAGGATTTAGATTTAAATGATATTACTATTCAAGAAGATGAACTAAGTGAAGTTAGATGGTTTTCAATGGATGAATTACAACATATGGTAGAAACTAAAGAATTAAATGAAGATCAAATAGCTTGTTTTAAGAAAGTGTGTAGATATTTAGAAAATAATAAATAGGAGGGGTTATTGTGGAGATAAGAGATATTAAAACACCAGAAGATATATTAGCTTTTATGAAAGAACATATTGAGTATGGTTGGTTGGATATAAATAATGAAGAACACGTTAAAACAATGAAAGGTTTTAGAAAACTATATCGTACATCAACAATACAAGAAACTTTAGAACATGGTTTAGGTACTTGCATTGAACAAGTAAATTTAATGAGTAATTTATTAAATAATATAGGTATACCTAATAAAATGTTTTGTACAAGAATTTATGAAGGTAAAGATTTTAATAATTTAGAAGCAGAAGAACATATGCATTGTTTTGTTTTATATTATAAAGATGGTAAAGTATATCAAATAGAACATCCTAATTTTGAAAGAGTTGGAATCTATGAATTTGTAACAGAAGAAGAAGCTATTAAAACAATTAATGATTATTATGTAAAAATGGCTGAAGGTAAAGCAAGACCTGTAACAGAATTCTTTGAAGTAGAACCTGGTATATCATTTAAAGATTTTAATGGATATATAAATAGTTTAGATGAAAAACATCAAATAAAATTTTTGATATAATACATTTAGAAAGATGGTGTAATTATGAATGAAACTTTAAGAGTATTAGAAGAAAGAAGAAGTTGTCGTAAGTTTAAACCTGATATGATAACTAAAGAAGAATTAGACAGTGTTATTAAAGCAGGTACTTATGCACCTACTGGTATGGGTAAACAATCACCAATTATAATAGCTGTTACTAATAAAGAGATGAGAGATAAAATAGCTAAAGAGAATGCTCGTATTATGGGTAGAGAAGGAACTGATCCATTTTATGGAGCACCTGTTATTTTAATAGTACTTGCTAATAAAGAAGTTGGTACTTATATCTATGATGGAAGTTTAGTAATGGGTAATATGTTAAATGCTGCTGAGAGTTTAGGATTAGGAAGTATTTGGATTCATAGAGCTAAAGAAGAATTTGATTCGGAATTTGGAAAAGATATTTTGAAAGAATTAGGTATTGAAGGTGACTATGAAGGAATAGGTCATTGTGCTTTAGGTTATATTGATGGAGAGAAAAGTAAAGCAGTACCAAGAAAAGAAAACTATGTTTATTATATATAGTTATTAGATAGAAATATTTCTATCTTTTTTTATGGAAATAAGATATAATGGACGGGTACTAGTTAACCTACACATCCTAGTATAAAAAAGGGAAGGAGTTTTATTTATGTATAATGTGTTGTTAATTTTCATTAATATACTAGTAACATTTTCATTAGTATTATTATTTGAAAAAATATTTAAAAAGGAAGGATTATATGTTTGGGCATCAGTTGCTTTAATTATGGCTAATATCTTAGAATGTCAAACAGTTGGACTATTTAAAGGTTTTACAGCTACTTGTGGGAATGTATTATTTGCATCTGTTTTTTTAGCTACAGATATTATGAATGAAAAATATGGTGCAGAATATAGTAAAAAAGCAATTAAGATAGCTGTATGTGCAATGATTGCATTTACTTTAGTAATGCAAATAGGTTTATTATTTAAACCAGATGTAACAGATATGGCTCATGAAGCAATGACTACATTATTTAGTTTAAATTTAAGAATAACTATTTCTAGTATTATTATGTTTTATATTAGTAATAATTTAGATATAATCCTATTTGAAAAAATTAAAAAGAAATTACCTAATCAATTATGGGTAAGAAATAATGTTGCAACAATCGTATCTAATGTATTAGAAAATTATTTCTTTATTTTCTTTGCTTTTGTAGGTTTATATGATGTAGCAACAATGTTAAATATTGCAACAACAATTTCTGTAGTTGAAATAGTAATTGCAATATGTGATACACCATTCTTATATTTATCTAAAAAATTAAAATAACTAGTAAAAAACTAGTTATTTTTTATGGTATAATTTAGATAGAATAGAGATGGGTTTAGAAGTAGGTATTTATGGTAAGAAGAGATAATGTTTTATTTGATGTGAAAAAAATAGAAGAATTATCTAATGGTAATAAATATTTATTTACTATTAGTGTTCCTCAAAGTGTTGGATGGATTGATTCAATGGAATTAGTAATTGATTCTTTAGGTTATCCTTTTGCACATAAAATGCATCATAAAAATAATGATAATGGAATGGTAACTTTTGAACTAGAAATGGATTTGGAAACATGTCCTATTTATCGTTATGTCTTTAAATACTTTGTTAATGGTGAATGCTATTATGTTACTTCTAAAGATACAAAAAGAAATATAGAGTATTATGAAAAAAATAAATTAAGTGTTAATTTTAATGCTCCTGAATGGGCTAAGGGAGCTACTATGTATCATATTTTTGTTGATCGTTTTTATCGCGGTAGTGAAGAAATAATAACACCAACTGAAAGAAGACAAGTTCATAAGAATTGGAATGAAGATGTTATTATTGGTGATAATAAAAATGTTAAACATTATAGACCAGATGAAGATGTATGGAATGTAGATTTCTTTGGTGGAGATATAATAGGTATTCAAAAGAAATTGGATTATATTCAATCTTTAGGAATAGATATTTTATATTTAAGTCCAGTTGTAAAAAGTCAATCTACTCATAGATATGATGCAGCTGATTATGAAAAGATAGATCCATATGCTGGAACTGAAGAAGATTTAAAAAGATTATGTGACATGGCTCATGAAAGAGGTATGAAAGTAATCTTAGATGCTGTATTTAATCATGTTGGTGATGAATCTAAATATTATGATAGACATGGTGAATATCGAACTGGTGATAGAAAAGAAGATGGTGCTTTTGAAAACCCAGAGAGTAAATGGCGTAACATGTTTAGATGGGTTTATGAAGACGGCAAATGGAAGAATAAATTCTGGTGGAATATTGAAACAATGCCAGAGAATGATTCTGGTGGAAAAACATGGACTGATTATATCTGTGGTTCTGGTGGAGTAATTGATAAATGGTATTCACTTGGTATAGATGGTTTAAGATTAGATGTTCCAGAAAACTTAGATGATAATGGTTTAAAAAATATAAATAAAGCATGTATGAGAAATAAACCAGATTCATTTATAGTTGGTGAATATTGGCACGATCCAATGAAACATTATCCACCATTAATTTCATCTGATAGAATGCATTCAACAATGAATTATTATTTAACTGATGCTTTAGCTTATTATATAAAGTATGGTGAAAAAGAACGTTTGTCATATTCAATAAGAGATATGGAAGCAGAGTTTCCAGTAGATACAATATTAACTTCTATGAATTCAACTTCAACACATGATATCAGTAGACTTATGACTTTACTTGGTAAGAAGAAGTTTGATACTTATCATAAGTTTGATAGTTTATCACATGACTTACAATATAAAATATTTATATCTTTAAAAGAAATTGGTTATACTGATGAATTAATTAAAATGTTATTAGCAGGTACAATAGAATTACAATATGAAGACTATCATAAGTTAATGTGGAAATTAGGAGAAAAAGGGGTACCTATTCAAACCGTTAATTATTTAAAAACAGTATTTAGTTTTACGCCATTCTTAAGAAAAGGAGAATATACAAAGAGTCTTCCTAAAGAGGTAGAAGATAATCATCAATTATGTTTGGATTATAAATTAACTCCAGAAGAATATGAGTATGCGAAAAAGTTAGTTAAAGAGTATTCATTATTTATATATTCTTGGGCAGGTATAGCTTGTTTATTCTATGGTGATGAAGTAGGTATGCAAGGTTTAAATAATTTGGCTAATAGAAGAACATATCCGTGGGGAATGGAAGATAAAGATTTATTAAGACATTTTATTAAATTAGGAATGTTTAGAAAAGATAATCAATTCTTAAGAACAGTATTACCAGAGATAATTGAATTTGAAAATGATCATATATCTTATGAAAGAGTAGGAAAAGATAATAAAATATTTGTAGCTATAAATAATTCTGATGAAGATAAAAGTATATATATTCCACCAGAATATAGAGATGCTAAAAAGATTCTTACATTAGAAAAATCTAATAAAGAAGTATTACATCCACGTGGTGGTATTATATTAAAGAAATAAATGATATACTAATAATGAGGTGGGTTTTATGCTACTAGAGTATTACAAAGAATTATTAGGAAATATACCAACATTCATGAAAAAATATTTAAGATGTTCTTCTTTAAAAAGATTAAAGAAGATAGGTTATTTTTGTGGAATGGATTATGCATCTAAAGATATATATGATTTTAAAGAGTTTATAACTAGATATGATCATTCAGTTACTGTAGCTTTAATAACATATAAATTAACTAATGATAAAACACAAACCATTGCCGCATTATTTCATGATGTAGCAACACCTTGTTTTTCACATGTTATTGATTATATGAATAAAGACTATGAGAATCAGGAGACAACGGAAGAATATACAGAAAAGATATTACGAAGTGATGAATATTTAATTTCTTGTTTAGAAAAAGATAATATTTTATTAGAAGAAATAGTTGATTTTAAAAGATATCCTATTGTAGATAATAAAAGACCTAAAGTATGTGCTGATAGAATAGATGGAGTAATATTAACAGGTATTAGTTGGACTAAAAATGTTGATAAGAAGTTTATTTATGATGTAGTTAATGATATGAGAATAGATCATAATGAAATAGGTTTTACGAAAAAGACATTAGTTAAAAAAATAGTTAGTGTAAGTAAAAGTATTGATGTAGTATGTCATTCTAAAGAAGATCATTATATGATGGAGCTACTTGCTGATATAACTAGATATGCTATTTCTAAAGAATATATAAAATATGAAGATTTATATATTTTAAATGAAGAAGATTTGTTTAAAATATTTAAAAGTAAAAAAGATGATACATTAAATTATATGTTAGATATTTTTTATCATATAAAGAAAGATGAGTTACCAGAAATAAAGGTACCATCAAATGTAAAAGTTAGAGATTTAAAACCATTAGTAGGAGGTGAAAGATATGAAGGATAAGTTAAGAAAGTTAGAACCATATGTTATCTATTTTATGATGTATGCTATCGTTGGATGGATATATGAAGTTTTCTTAGAAGTAGTTGTTTATAGATGGGGATTTAGTAACAGAGGTGTATTATATGGACCTTGGTTACCTGTTTATGGATTTGGTGCTTTAATGTTTATCTTCTTAGTATATCCACTAATTAAAGGTAAAGATTTAAAAAGAAAACTAATAATGATTCCAGTTGTTTTCATACTATGTATGTTAAGTGCAACGTTGTTAGAATTATTTACATCATATTTATGTGAATGGACTATGGGATCATGGCCATGGCAAACATATGCTGATTATAAAATTAACTTCCAAGCAAGAATTGCTTTAAGTCCAAGTATTAGATTTGGATTAGGTGGGGTTGCATTCTTATATTTATTCCAACCTTTATTTGAAAAACTAGTTGGTAAACTAGGTAAGAAGGTAGAAATAATTAGTATTGTTATTTTAGTTATTTTAGCTATTGATGTAATAATGTCATTTGTTATTTTTTAGGAGGGTTTTATGAATGAGATAAAATGTCCCAATTGTGGAAAAGTATTTCAAATTGATGAGAGTAGTTACGAATCAATTGTTAAACAAATAAGAGATCATGAATTTGAAAAAGAAATAACAACAAGAGAAAAACAATTTGAACAAGATAAAGAAAATGCAGTTAAAATAGCTGAAGCAAAAACTAAAGAAAAACTAATAGAAGAAATAAATGAATTAACATTAAGTAAAACTAAATTGGAAAATGATTTGAAATTAAAAGATTCAGAAAATAAACTTGCTATTGAAAAAGCTGTATCGGAAAAAGATAAAAGTATTGATGAATTGAAAAATCAAATTGAATTATCTAAGAAGGAATTCGAATTAAAAGAAAAGAGTATTAATGAAAGTCATTCTTTAGAAATAAAACAAAAGGATGAAATGATTGAATACTATAAAGATTTAAAAACATCTTTAAGTACAAAGATGGTTGGTGAAACTTTAGAACAACATTGTCAAATAGAGTTTAATAGATTAAGACCATTGTTTCCTAAAGCATATTTTGAAAAAGATAATGATGCTAAGACAGGGTCTAAAGGAGATTTCATTTTTAGAGATTTCGATGATGATGGAATAGAAATCATTTCAATTATGTTTGAAATGAAAAATGAAAATGATACAACTGCTACTAAACATAAGAATGAAGATTTCTTTAAAGAGTTAGATAAAGATCGTAAAGAAAAGAATTGTGAGTATGCAGTATTAGTATCATTATTAGAAAAAGATAATGAATTATATAATGGTGGTATTACAGATGTATCTTATAAATATCCAAAAATGTATGTTATAAGACCTCAATCTTTTATTGCTATTATTACATTACTTAGAAGTGCAGCATTAAATGCTTTAGATTATAAAAGACAATTAGTAGTTGCCCAAAATACTAATATAGATATTAGTAATTTTGAAGAAAATATGAATGCTTTTAAAGAAGGATTCTCACGTAATTATCGATTGGCATCTGAAAAATTTAATAAAGCAATTGAAGAAATTGATAAAACAATCGATCATTTACAAAAAACAAAAGAAGCATTACTATCTAGTGAAAATAATTTAAGACTAGCTAATAGTAAGGCAGAAGACTTAACTATAAAGAAGTTGACAAACAATAGTCCAACTATGAGAGATTTATTTGAAAAAGAAAATAAAGATGATATAGTTAAGATAGAGGAGTGATTATATGGATATTAAAGATAAATATAATTATAAAAGTAATACATCTGGAGCTATAGTATGGGGTGCCTCTTGGCCAGGAGGACTTTATTTAGCTATTAATTTTGGATTATCATTTGTACTTGTTTTCCTATTGATTTTTTGGATAATTATTAATCGTAGTAATGAATTTGAACCAGGTTTCATAGTAGAAAAAGTAATTCAATGGTCAATACCACTTACATTGGCAATACAAGTAATAACTACAGTTATTTATGCAATATTCTATAAGAAAGCAGTTAAAGAATGTTTACCAGTAGTAAAACAAAAAACTAATTGGTCAATGGGTATTTGGTCTATATTATTAATGCTTGGTGTTTCTTCAATTAGTTCATATATACTTGATTTTATTCAAAGGTTTATTCCTGATTTTGGAAGTAGTTATGATTCTATAGTAGAATCTATGTTTAGTACTGCTTTACCATTAACTGTTTTATCTACAGTTATTATGGCACCATTATGTGAAGAATTAATGATGAGGGGTTTAACATTTAATAGATTATTAAGTGGTGTTAAGAAATGGCCTGCTATATTAATATCTGCTGCAATATTTGGATTTATTCATTTGAATTTATTACAAGGATTAAATGCTTTTGTATTAGGTGTTGTATTAGCATTTACTTATTATAAGACAAGATCATTGTTAATATGTATGTTACAACATGGTGCTAATAACTTATTATCAGTTATTGGTTCATACTTAGTAATTAATGAAATAGGTAATTACACTTTAATAAATAATTGTTTATCCGTTGGATTTATAGTACTAGGTTTAATTAGTGCATATTTCTTCTTTAAAACTAAAGATGTAGAAATAGAAAAAAATTCATTTGTAAGGCAATAAAAAAAAGAACTTTAAGTTCTTTTTTTATTTGTTATTGTTTTTTATCTTCTTTTAGCATTTCGCCAACTGTAGTTGCAATTGAAGCAACATCTTGAAGGTTAGATGGTACGATTATTTTTGTTGCTGTACCATTAGCCATCTTAGCAACAGCTTCTAAAGATTTTAAAGAAATAACTGCTTGATCAGCTTTAGCTTCACGAAGTAATTTAATAGCTTCAGCTTCAGCTTGATTTAATTTAATAATAGCTTCAGCTTTACCTTCAGCTTCTTTAATAGCAGCTTCAGCATGAGCTTCTGCTCTTAAGATAGCACTTTCTTTTTCACCTTCAGCTTCTAGGATAGCAGCTTTTTTAGAACCTTCAGCTTGTAAGATTTTTTCACGTCTTTCACGTTCAGCACGCATTTGTTTTTCCATAGCTTCTTGAATATCTTTTGGTGGAATAATATTTTTAACTTCAACACGGTTAATTTTAATTCCCCATGGATCAGTAGCTTCATCAAGGATAGAACGCATTTTAGCATTGATAACATCTCTTGATGTAAGTGTTTGGTCTAATTCAAGTTCACCAATAATATTACGTAATGTTGTAGCTGTTAAGTTTTCAATAGCAATGATTGGACTTTCAACACCATATGTATATAATTTTGGATCTGTTATTTGATAATATACAACAGTATCAATTTGCATTGTAACGTTATCTTTTGTAATAACAGGTTGTGGCTTGAAGTCTTTAACTATTTCTTTTAAAGTTAATTTATTAGATACACGATCAATGAATGGAATCATGAAGTGAAGACCATTATGCCATGTTTCTAAATATGAACCAACTCTTTCAATAACATAAGCTTCTGCTTGAGGTACAACTTTAATACATAAAATAATACCTACAAAAACAATAACAAGTAGTGGAAATAACCATTCCATTATTTTACCTCCTCAACAATTAATTTTACGCCCTCTATTTTTAGTATTTTGACAGTAGCATCTTTTGGTATTTTGTGATCAGATATAGCTGTCCATCTTTTACCATCAACTTTTACTTCTCCAGGCAAGTTTTTGTCTATTTCTTCAGTGACAATTCCTTCCATATCTAGGACTCTATCAATGTTAGTTTTTTGTTTAGTTTTATTAAGCATTTTTTCAAGAGGTTTTCTAGTTGTAAATAATAGTACAGTACCTAGAATAACAAATGTTGCTATTTGAACTGATACTGTAACATCAAAGATTGAAAGAATTAATGCAACTATTCCTGAAACAATAAACCAGATGGTACATAGATTTATTGTAAAAACTTCAATAAGGGCTAAAGCAATTACAATAAGTAACCAAATTATTGTCATATATACCTCCTGCCCATATTATACTATAAAACCTTAATGTAAAGTAGATTAATTAAAGGTTTTTATTTTTTTTAATAATTGATATAATATGGAACTAACTTGGGTGGTGATGATATGGATGAAAAAAAGAAATTAAAAAGAAAAAAAGCTATTTTAATACTTATATCTTTGTTTTTATTAACTCCTAAAGCTGTTAATTGTCATTATTATTCACCACAAATAGAATTAGTTCAAGATGATGAAGCTTTTGCTGCATATCGGAATGGAAATGTTTATATTGGAGATGCTAGATTTTTACGTTCAATTAAAGATCAAGTTACAGAGAATGATATTTTGGTTTTAGATGAACGAGATAGTGATGATCCAAATATGATGATTTATAATTCTTATAAGATTCAATCAAGAGATGAAAGAAATGATATTTTAGAAATATTACAATTATATGAAAGAATGTATCCTAGTGAATGGCAAAGAAGTATTGAATCTATGAGAAGAGAATGGGCTGTACATAATTTATTCTATGGAATGAATTTCCGTTTAAAAAACACTAGTCATGTAGATTTAAATAATGCTGATGAAGAAGTGTACAATCAAGAATTAGTCAAATATTTTTTTAATTAACATTATTCCTTTTAGAATAATGTTTTTTTATGTTATAATTATGAAGAGTAGGAGTGGTTATATGGATTATTCTGCTTTAGCAAGTAAGTTAAATTCTGATGCTGATAGTCTTGAAGCAACCCTTAATACTATTGATAGTAAGAAAGGTTCTTTTAATAAGATTTGGTCAGGTCCATCACATGATAACTTAATGAGTAATTATGGAACATCAGTTAATAATGCAATTGCTCAAGTTGGTAATATGCGTAAATTAGCAGGATGTTTAAATAATCTTCAAGCTTATAAAGATAAAAAAGAAGCAAGAGATAGTTTACAAACTCAATTAAATAACACTCCAGTAACTGATGAAAATTCAGTAGCAATAAGTAGATTAAAATATGATATTGGAAATTTAAATTCAGAAATAGATTCGTTAAGAAAGAGAATTTCAGGAGCAGCTAGTAGTTTTTCTAAAGTATCAAAAAAATTCTCAATTATAACATTTGATACTTCAGAAGAGAAAACTTCTACAGAAACTAGTGATAGTTCGAGTACTGAAAGTAGTAGTCCAGTTAGTAATAGCGGTTCTACCCAAATGGTTAAGTCTTCTTATAGTAATCCAGACTTTAATAATTCAGCTGCTTGGGTTTCACAAAACCCATATGCTCAAGCTGGTTATACAGGTCAATGTACTTGGTTCTCTTGGGGTAAATTCTATGAAACCTATGGATATAGTCCAGGATTTACCGGTAATGGATGTGATTGTGCTGATCAATTATTGGCTGCACATGGAGATAAATTCTATAGATCTGATACACCAGTTTCTGGTTCAGTTTTCTCAGTATTAGCAAGTGGAGGTCATCCATACGGTCATACAGGAATGATTATTGCTGTAGATGGTGATACTATTACAGTTCAAGATGGTAATTATAATGGAACAAGTGATTCTTTTGCAGTTGCTCAGAATGACTGGAGAACTTATACAACAACACTTTCGGAGTTTAAATCACGCTTTGGAAATGTAGTGTTTGCTAATCCAATTTAGGTATTTTGAAGGAAAGAAATATATTCTTTTCTTCTTTTTTTTGTAATAGTAGTGTGTTATAATATAGGGTAGAATAGAAAGAGTGTAGTCGGGTGAAGTGATATGGCCGTATTTGAAAAAGAATTTAAAAACTTTTTTGATATTGTTACTAGATTAAACATATTAGATTCATTAGAACAAGACACAATGAGGTCTTATTTTTCGCATCTATCTGATAACAAGTTATATGTAGTACTATACGACCGTAAGCACGATGTTAATCATGCCATAAGAACGACGTTATACACTCATTTATTATGCACTAAAAAAAATATAGATAAGAAATATTATAACTATGTAATGCTTGCTGCTATGTATCATGATTGTGGTTTAGATAGAAATAGACCTAAGGAAACTCATGGTATTGATGGCGCTAATATATTTGAGAAATGTAATCCAGATATGAATAAAAGAGATGTAGCTATTATTAGAAGATTAATAGCATTACATACTAGTGAAAGTAATGAACTTGATTTAAGTGGTTTAAATATAAAAAGTAAAAAACAAATAGCTGAATTAAATAAGATTTACTGTATTTTAAAAGATGCTGATGCAATTGATCGTAATAGATTAGATTACAGTTTTACGAAGTGCAAACCTAGAGCTTTAAGATTCCCTGAATCAAAAGCTTTACTAGAAACAGCCGATAATGTTTTATTTGAATATAAGAAAAAAGAATATGTAATGCCAAATTTAGATAATAGAGCTAAGTTTGAGTATTATTACAAAATATATGTTAACTTTGCTAAAAAGTATTTACCAGTAAAGAATGAAGTAATTGCTAAGAAATTAACTAGTTCTTTAAAAATAGAAAATGAACTAGGAGAAAGAGCTAAAGAATTATTTAGGGTTCCAGCAGTTTTATTTTATGGTAGTACAAGTAATTTTGATTTAATTAAAGAAAAAAGTGGTAAAGAAGAAGATTTCCATTTAATATGCTCTGATAGTCCACTTCAATCATTCTTTAGAACAGTATTCCAAAATGATGTTGAAGTAGGAATTAGTATTAAAGAGTATTTTGATGAGAATGGGGAATATGTTGTTAAATACCATTTAGATGAATATGTAAAAGGAGCAATTGAAAAAACAATTGCTGGTAAGAAAATAATGATTCATGTCCTAGATGGAAACATGTTCTATAAAGCAACTGAAGGAAGATACAATACTAGAGATTGGACTTCAAGAAATTATCGTAACATTTATGCAATGGATAAATTTGAAATAGATGTTAAAGAGTTCTTTAATAGTTTAATGGATAATAAGGTATTAACTTATTCTCCATGGAGTCCTGGAAAAGAAATACCTAATATCATAAGTATTATGAAGACTTCTTATATTCCAAGATTGTTAAATGAAGAACCGGAATCTGATAAAGATTTGAATGATATTATTGATAAATATTATCCAAATCAAAAAGAATTTGTTAATTATTTTAAAGAAGATATTTATGAAATATTAGATAGATTAAAAGCTAGTACTTATAATATTAAGTATGAAGAAATAGAAGAATTTATTACTGATAAATTCCAATATAAAAATAATCAAGATGAATATGTATATAATTCGAAGAGAATAAGTGATTATATCGAATCGAAGAAGAAAGTGGCTGCAGAGCCAGAAAAGAAAACTAATGTTGTTAAAATTGTAGCTGAAGAAGATTTATCTTCTGTAGAAGAAAAAGAAAAAAGTCCAGTACAAGGATATATAGCAATGATTTTATTATCAATTGTTATTGGACTATTAATAGGAGCAATATTAGCAATTAGTTATTATTTAATAGTGAGGTAGGTGATGGAAATGGATATGCTTAACGAGATTTATTACGTAGAAAACGGTAAGTTATTAGGTTATCATGGTAAGTCTAGAAAATTAGTAATTCCTGAAGGTATAACTAAAATAGGTACTTCTGTTTTTACAGGATCTAATTTAGAGAATGTTATAATTCCTAGTTATGTAGAAGAAATATGTGAAAAAGCATTTGAAAATTCTAAAATCGAAAAACTATGTATAGCTGAAGGTGTTAAAAAAATAGATGAAAACGCTTTTAAGAATTGTTTAAGATTAAAAGAGATATCTATTCCATCAACAATTGTACCTGTGTTTAATTCATTACAAATATTTGGAGAGGCTCCAAATGTAGAGACAATATATGTTGAGAAAATTAATTCTAAAATATTATTCTTTATTGAAGAGAAATCATTCCCTAAATTAAAGAAGATAGTTTTAGGTTTTAATAATTCAGATATTTATGTTACGAAGTTAAGAGATAAAATATCTAGTAATATAAAAATAGTATTTGAAGATGATTGGAAATTTAGTGATGATAAAGCAATTGATGAATTACTAGAAAGCTTAAGAAATAAAGTTAAAGATTCTTTTCCTTCTTATATAGAAACTATATTTAAAGAAGAATTGGAAAAACTAGTAAAGATATCATTAAATAATAATGATTATGAGAAAACATCTAAAGTTTTAATTAATAAATTACAAAATGTTATATTTAAGTTTAATGATGTTAGTGCTTTAAATACAGTTGTTAATAAAGTAGAAAAGATATCTTCAATTATGGATAAAGAAATATTTGAAATATCTAAATCAATTAAAAGTACAACTGATAAAGCAGCTTATATTCATTATATGGCTTTAAAATTTAATGATATTGAGACATCTAAAAAATTAGATGGAATATTAAATTTAATATCTAATGATGTTGTTCAAAGCTTATTATATTTAAAAGTAGATTTAAGTAATTATGCTTTTACGGAAGATAAAAAGTTTGATTATGAAGTTAATAAATTATACCAAGAAGTTTTAAAAACATATGGTTCTACTGAGTTAGCTCAATATGTAGATTTACTTGAAGAAGTAAGAGGAGAAAGTAAGAAACAAGATTCTGTTTTTGAAATATTTAATAAGTATTTAAAAGATTATTCTAAGAGAGAATTAAGTAATAGAAAAAGAAGAAAATTTGTTGATAATAATTTCTCAGATATTTCTAAGACATATGATAAATTAGCTTATTATGGAAAATTTATTGCTTTAGAAATAAGGAGTGTAATTAGAGGAGAAGTTACTAGATATCCTGATTGCTTAAGTTTAAGATATGATTTAGTAAAAGATTTTAATAATAGAGATGAAATATTTAGTAAATTCTATGAAGATTATGTTATTTATGAAGGTTTAAAACCTTATGGTAAATTAATTAATACATTAAGAATGTATAAAGGTTTAAAAGAACCTTTTGGTTATTATTTTGTATATGATGAAGAAATATATAGTTTGTTATTAAATGTTTCTTTATTAACAAATTCTTTGGCACCAGAAGAGAAAGATACTTTGGATAATTTAGTAATTGATTATGAAGATAAATTAAACAAAGTTGTTGAATCTGTACCTAAGAATAGTAAATACTTGAGTTCAGATAGTAATTTATATGGTATTCAAGCATATGCAGAAGAAATAGGACAAAACCTAATTGCAGATTTATCTAGTATAGTAGATAAAGCTGGAGATGATATTAATAGTAGTAGTGTTGGTGTTGAAAAACTAATTACAAAAGCTATTGATATTGTTCAAGGAAAAGGTAATTCTAAATCATTCTTAAGTAGAATAGAATTAAAAACTGCAAGTATTTGTGAATCAATTAGTAAGATTAATGATAAAACTATTGCAGATAATCTTGCAGATAAATTAATAAAAGCTTTAAAAGATTGTAAGACAAAAGTTAAAAATGTTAACGATCAAGAAAAATATGTTTTAGATGAAGTTGATAAGGTAAGAGTACTTGCTAATGACTATATTGCTTCATTAGAACGTTATGAAAAAGTAAAGAGTATTATTAATAGTAAAGAAGCACTTTAGTGCTTTTTTTATTGGATAAAATAGTGTGATTTGACCTTTTTTAAATTTAGTGTATAATACTTTTTATATTTGGAGGTAGCTATGTATGAGGCAAATAGATACTGAAAAGCTATCCATGGAAATGAATGACACAATGATACATAGACAATGTGTTATTCGGAGTGGTAATTATTTAGCGAAATATTTGATTCATCGAAATAGAAGTGTTGATGCTATTAGGTTAATTGGTAGATGTCAGATACATGATATGTCAAAAATTACTAATGCAGAAGAGTTTATGGCTTTAGCTAGTATTGTTGATACACTTGAAGATTTACGTGATGTTAATCATACACAAAGTGAAGAACAAATTGAAGCGAAAAGCTTACACTGGAAAAGGAACTCTCATCATCCAGAATATTATGATTCACCAAACGATATGACAGATCTTGACCTAATGGAAATGGCATGTGATTGTCATGCTAGAAGTAAACAATTTGGAACTAATTTGATGGATTATATTAATGCTCAACAAGAAATAAGATTTCATTTTGATAAAGAACATTTAAGAAAATTAAGAGCTTATTGTTTGGCTTTATGTGAATTAAGTAAAGATGATGATTATAGAGCTGTTTTAAATCCAGATAATATTTTAAATTTTGATTTAAAAGATACTACTTTAGCAAAATTAGAAGTATTTGATGAATCTTGTTATCCTGAAAGTGTTAAAACAGATAGATTATATTTACAAAAATTAGATAACCCAGACTTTGCTTCTATTGTTTATTTCATTTATTTGAAAGATGAACATGATAAGATTGGTGAAGTATCTGTTAAATTTAATGGTTATTTAGAATATAAGATATATCAAAAATATTTAGCACAAGGTTATGGAACAGAAGCTTTAAGAAAGATAATAGAAATATCTAAATTAGATGAAATTCTATTATCAGTTAGAAAAGATAATGAACCAGGTAAAGGTGTTGCTACAGAATTAGGATTTAATAAGAGTTATTCAACAGAGAATTCTGAGGTATATAGTTTAAGATTAAAAAGAAAGGAATAGTTTTTACTATCCTTTTTTTATTATGTTATAATTTATATAGTAGGTGGTAGTGTGAGAAAGATAGAAGTACCTATTATTATTCTTGTTTTAGCTGGAATAATAGCTTTTGTATGCTTTTTTGGTAAAGATAAAGATGAAAAAATTGAGGAACCAGAATTTATCGGAGCTGTTGGAATTTTACCAACTAGATATTTTGTAACTGCTCAACAAGGAGACTATTATGTTTTTACAGAAGATCATATTAAATTTGGTATAACTAATACTAAAGATGAGATTGTATTAAATAATGATTATTATTCTATAGAATATGCTGATGAAGGTTTTTTTTTAGTTCAAGTAGAAGATAAAAATGGTTTTCGAAAAAAACAAATTATAGATTTAGATGGAAATGTTAAATTAGAAGCATTTGCTATTACAATACATAAAAATAGAGATAGAGTATATTATTTTGTTAAAGAAGATAAAGGATTAAATATATATGATGATGAATTTGGTAAATATTATGAATGTGAAGAATGCATTGAAGATTTAGGTGGATTCATTTATGACAGATCTAAAATATATGATGTTTTTAATAAGAAAACATACAATTATAATGAAAGAACTGATTTCTTTGGTGGAACATTGTTCATTGGGGAGAAAGGTGCTTATAGTATAAGTGAAGATGGAGAATTTAAATCTTATAAAAGTGCTTCATATGAAAATAATATTGTTACTTTAGGAGATGAAAAATATTATCAAAGTGATGGTATTAAACTTAATAAAGATGGTTCAATGCCTTTAAATAAAAATTATAGTGCTAAATTTAGTGATTCATGTTCTATTAGTACGGTAAATCTATATAAAAATGATAAATTAGAAAGTGATAAATGCTATAACTTTATGCGTCTTAATGATTTAGTTGTTTTAGGTGCTAGAGATGATGATGGAGTATATGTTGATACTGTTTATTTGGAGAATGGTGAAACTATATCCGGTATAGGTGATTTTAGTATCGTTGGTGATGTAATAGTAGAGACTTCTAAAGAAAATAAATATTTTGATTTAGAAGGTAATGAATTAGAATTAAAATGCTTAGATTTACAAAAAATTGGTACAGAAGAATATTCATGTCAAATTTCAAGAGAAGAATTTGTATTATTAGATAAAGAATTAAAACCTATTGAAAATGAAGAATATAATTATATTCAATGTGAAGACTATTTGTGTGTTGTTGGAAAAGATGATAAATATGGTGCTTTATATAACGGTAAAAAAATCTTGGATTTAACATTTCCGATGATTAATATTGGTGACAATATTTTATTTGTAGAAGGTATTACAGAAAACTTCATTATAAAATTAGGAACAGAAAATATTAAGTATGATATTGTTTATAGTGAACCAAAAACAAATGAGATAGATGTTGATAGTGTAATAGAAGAATTTAATTTATATGAAATTGAAAAAGAGATAAAAGAGAATGAGGAATTATTTAAAAAATATGCTTATGTTGTAACGCATAGTGATTTAGTTGCATTAAGAGATTATGATGTAATTGATTATAAAAGACGTGTTTTAATGATGTTTAAAGTATTTGTTGATAATAAAAAATATTTAGATGAAACTTATATGTTAAAATCTCTTAAGAGACTTCATTTTAAAATTGGTGATACTTCTGTTTCTGGTGCTGCTGGAACATATAGTGGTGGTGAAATAGTATTACAACCATTTTTTGCGGATAACGATCATACTGTTTATCATGAGTTAATGCATATGGTTGATTATTCAATGGATGAACGTTATTTTTCAAAATCAATATATAAATGTGGTGATGAAACTGTTATTACTAAAGAAGATAGAAATGATTGTGAACAACAGTTTATAACTTCATATTCTGGTTTAATTACAGAAGGTGGAGCAGAATACTATAGTGGTTTATATTTAAATAATTATCAAATGGGATCTTATTCATATGGTACTAATGGTTTAGCATCATTAGCTAGTATATATGGTGATCAAACTATTAATGATGTGTTCTTTGCTCCTGATTCTGAATTAGCCTTGTTTGAATTATTAAGTAAAGATGGTATGGAACCTGATGAATATACAGATTTCTTAAAAACATTTGATTCTTTAATTCTTATTAGTGGTAATTATAATGATGAAGATGCTCAAAAAGCATTGAAATATTTAATAGATATTTATAAGAGAAAAAAAGGTGACAAATGGTATGAAGATAAAGAATTCTTACTTACATTAGGTAATTTTGAAAATCTTAAATTAGATCGTAATATAGTAGGTGATGATATAGTTAATAATTTTAAATTACCTTATGATTTTAATAAAGAGAAAGCAATGTTAGAAGATTTGGGTTATACTTATTATGTTCCTACTATGAGCAATGTAGCTCGTGATTTAGAAGGTAAAACATATCTTTCTGTTCAAACTTATGAATATAAAACTAAAAGAGAAGGATATATAATTCTTGAATTTAATCCTGACGAAGAAAAAGTAATTGATTATAAATTTTATCCATTTAAAGAAGCATAGATTATTCTATGCTTTTTCCTTGCCATGTATTTCTTTTTTTCATTTCTTTATCTATATCATTTAAGACACAGAATTTTTTTAATAACCATGTTGGTTCAATTAAATCTTCTTTTTTAGGATCACCAGTTATACGATGGATTACTATTTCTGGTGATAATTGTTCTAACTGAGCAATTACAATATCAATATATTCTTCTTTAGTAAGAACATGAAAAGGATGATCTTTGTAATAGTCAGCTAAATCAGTATCTTTTATGATATGTAACATATGAATTTTAATACCATCTATATGTAATTTATTTAGATATTTAACAGTTTCAACCATATCTTCTTTAGTTTCGTTTGGTAAACCATTAATAATATGAACAACCACTTTTATATTTCTTTTTTGTAATTCTTTTATACATTTTTCAAAATTCTTTAAATCATGTCCACGATTAATAAATTTTAAGGTTTTATCATGCATTGATTGTAAACCAATTTCAACTATTAAATCAGTTCTTTTAGATAGCTCTTCTAAGTAATCATAGCATTCTTCAGAGATAGCATCACTACGGGTAGCGATATTTAAACCAACTACGTTAGGAAGGTTTAAAATAGTTTCATATTTTTCTTTTAGTTCTTGTAATGGAGCATAGGTATTAGTATTGGCTTGGAAATAACCAATGTAATAACTATCTGGCCATTTATTTTCCATTATTTCTTTTACTTCATTAAATTGAGTAACAAGATCTTTTTCTTTGTCACCAGCGAAATCTCCAGAACCTAAACGAGAACAGAAGATACAACCATGACCATCTTTTTCTTTATTAGGGCATGAAAAATTACCATTTAAAGATACTTTAAATGTTTTTTTACCATATTTATTTTTATAATAATAATTTAAGGTATGATATCTTTTATTGTCTAAAGTATATTTAAACATATAATTCACCGAAGTTATTATAACATAATTTATTCCTATTTTTATTTTGTTATGATATAATTTTAAGAGAATAGAGGGATAGACAATGGCTGAAATGGGTGAACATTTTAAGATAGATTATTCTGTTTGTAAGAGTAAACCACAAAGTATTTTTCAAGGACAATTTTATAGAATAACTGTTTTATCTGATTTACTAGTTAGACTAGAGTTTAGTGAAGAAGGTTATTTTGAAGATAGACCAACTGAATTTGCTAAGTTCAGAAATTTTTCTATACCTCAAATGAAGATTGATCAAAATGATCGTATATTAGATATTACAACAAAATATTTTAATTTAAGATATGTAAAAGAAAGTTCATTTACTGGTAATAAACATAGTCCAGATAGTGTTTTGAAAATTAGATTATTAGATTCAGCTAATAAGGAATGGTATTATGGACATCCAGAAGCTAGAAACTATTCTGGTATTATTGCTAACTTAGATAAAACTGATGATCCATTTGTTGATAAAGGAAATGGTAAAGAGTTTAAATATGTTAAGAATAAAGTTGAAGATTTTATCTTTACAAAAGTAAAAGGTTTATTCTCAGCAGATGGATTTGTTTCGATAGATGATTCTAAGAGTAATTTTATTGCTCCAGATGGAACAATAATTTTAAATGATAAAAATAGAACTGATATATATGTATTTATGTACAACAGAGACTTTGGTAACTGTTTACAAAATTACTTTATTTTAACAGGAATGCCACCGATGATACCAAGATATGCTTTAGGTATTTGGTGGAATAAAAATGATTTCTATTATTTTGATGACATTCAAAAATTATTGAATGGTTTTAATAGGTATAAAATTCCACTAAGTGTTTTATTACTTGGTGATAACTGGCATTTAAAAGATAAGAATAACTTACAAAGATTTAATTCAGGTTTTACATTTAATAGAGAATTATTCTTTAAACCAGAAGATTTAAGTAAGTATTTACATGATAGAGGAGTTAAATTAGGTTTAAGTTTGGATCCTTCTGAAGGTATTCATCCACATGAACCGAAGTTTGATGAAATAGCTAAAGCTATTGGTACAAAGGAAAAACAAATTATTCCATTTAATGTATTTGATAAAACTTTAGTTATTAGTTATTTAAATGAATTAATTGAACCTTTATATGCTTTAGGTGTTGATTTCTTCTGGATTAATTATCGTAATTTAAGAGATAAAACAACTAATGATGCATTAAATTATTATCATTTTAATGATATGAAAAAGATGGAAGGACTTCGTCCATTGATATTATCAAGACCAAGTCAATATGCTCCTCATAGATTCCCAGTACATTATAGTGGTGAAACACAAGTTAGTTGGTATACTTTAAGAGCTTTACCATACTTTAATAGTACAGCTTCTAACTTAGGTTTATCTTGGTGGAGTCATGATATTGGTGGTTATAAAGATGGTATTGAAGATTCTGAATTATATATAAGATATGTTCAATATGGTACATTTAGTCCAATATTTAGATTTAGTGCTAAGTATGGTAGATACTATAAGAGAGAACCATGGAAATGGGATGCTATGACATTAAATGTTGTTAGTAACTATTGTCAAATGAGACATAGATTAATTCCATATCTATATAGTGAAGCTTATAAGTATCACAAGATTGGTTTACCATTAATTCAACCATTGTATTATCAATATCCTGAGATATATGATGAAATAGATTATCGTAATGAGTATTATTTTGGTTCAGAGTTATTTGTAGCTCCAATTACTAAACCAAAAGATAATGTCATGAATAGATCAGTTGAAAAAGTATTTTTACCAAAAGGTACTTGGTATGATTTTAAAACAGGTAAGAAATATCCTGGTAATAAGAGATATATTTTATTCTATAAACAAGAAGATTATCCTGTATTTGCTAGAGATGGATCAATTATTTGTATGGCTGATTTAGAGAAGAATTTAAATGTTACAAATGCTCCTAAATCAATGGAAATACATGTATTCCCTGGTAAGAGTAATCAATATAATTTATTTGAAGATGATGGTTATAGTAGTCTTTATGAAGATGGTTATTATTTACTAACAAGAGTAGATTATAACTATATGGCTAATAACTATACTTTAATTATTAGACCAGTTGAAGGCAAAACAGGTATTATTACAGCTAAGAGAAATTATCGTATTAGATTTAGAAATACAAGAGAAGCTAATGATGTTATTGTTTATATTGATAATGAAAAAGTTGATAGCTTCTCATATGTTGAAGATACTGATTTCGTTGTTGAAGTTAGTGATGTTCCAACAAGTAAGCAATTGACAATTAATTGTAAAGGTAAAGATATTGAAATAGATGCTGTTCGTTTAATAAATGAAGATATTGATTCAATCATTTCTGACTTAAAGATTAAAACTGTATTAAAAGAACAAATAGGTAAGATAATTTTCTCATCTCTACCAATTGATAAAAAGAGAATGGAAATTAGAAAATTACAAAAGCAAGGACTTGATAAAATGTTTGTTAACATGTTTATCAAATTGCTTGAGTATGTTGCACAAATTTAGGAAAATAGTTATAATTAATTTAGTAAGGGGATGATTTTATGCCACCAAGAGGTCCATATGGAGGTGGTGGAGGCTACAGTGGAGGAATGTTCACTGGAGGCGCATCACATTATCGTTTAATACCTCCACGTTATATGGGTGCTTCAAGACGTTTTGAAGGAAACGCTGATAACGCTGGAGAATTCTGGATGGAACGTTGGTTAGATTCTTTTTGGGAAACTCATAAAACATATAAACTACAAAGAAAACAACATAAGAGTTTTATTAAAGGAACTATAGTTGCTTTTAAAGGTTTATCTTTAGGAGGATTAAAAAGAGAATCTTGTACAGTTAAGATTAATGCAGCTAGAAAAGAACTTGAAGAAGGTAAAATATCAGAAGCTGTTTATCAAAAGAGATGTATGAATGCTAATAAAAAATATTATGGCTATTTAGCTAAGATAGGATTTATTACAGAAGAAAAATATATTGAAATGATGAGACAGGCTGGACAAACTTTCGGAGTAGATTATCAATATAATGGTGCAGGAAGATCAAGATAATTCTTGATAAAATCATTATATTTTAATATAATATGTTTCATACGTTGAGGAAATAGTAGTAGTATATGGAAATATATAGAGAGCTAGTGGTTGATGGAAACTAGTTATGGAAGTATATGAACTTGATTTCGGAGTTAATAGGGTAATTCCTTTATCAATTTAAAGCTAGTTTTACTAGGAATTAAGGTGGTACCACGGCATTCTCGTCCTTATGATGAGAGTGCCTTTTTTTGGTATTAAAAGGAGAATGAAATATGATGTTTGGTGTGATAATGTTTTTTGTGGTATTTGTAGTAGCTTTTTTAGTTTACTATTTGATTTTTGATGATATGCTCAAAAAAGAAAAATATGCGAGAATATCTGAATTAGTTTTGTTAACTAATAAGTTTAATTTGGAAAAAAACAGAAAGCATTATAGAAGTTTGTTAACTGGCGTAGCATTTATTAATTCTTTTATTATAGCGTTAACAATTGCAATAGTGGTATCACTGAAAATTGATATGGCTTTCAGATTAATGATAGCATTTGGTTTAATGTTAGTATTAATCTTTAGTCTTTATTATATTTATGGAAAACAATTACAAAAGAAGTGGGGCAAAAAATAATGGAATATAATCATAAAGAAATTGAACAGAAATGGCAAAAATATTGGGAAGATAATAAAACATTTAAAACTGATGTTTGGGATTTTAAGAAACCTAAGTTTTATGTATTAGATATGTTTCCATATCCTAGTGGTGTAGGATTACATGCTGGACATCCTGAGGGATATACAGCAACTGATATCGTATCAAGAATGAAAAGAATGCAAGGATTTAATGTATTGCATCCAATGGGATATGATTCTTTTGGATTGCCTGCTGAGCAATATGCTATTCAAACAGGTAATCATCCAAGTAAATTTACTGAAAAAAATGTAGAATATTTTACTAAACAATTAAAGAGTTTAGGTTTTGATTATGATTGGGATAGATGTTTTTGTACAAGTGATCCTAAGTACTATAAATGGACTCAATGGATTTTTAAACAATTATATAAAGATGGATTTGCTAAATATGTAGACATGCCAGTTAACTGGTGTGAAGAATTAGGTACAGTTTTATCTAATGACGAAGTAATAGATGGAAAGAGTGAACGTGGTGGATATCCTGTTGTTCGTAAGAATATGAAACAATTGTGTATTGATCAACCAATGTTTGCTGAAAAATTATTAGAAGGTTTAAACGAAATAGATTGGCCTGAATCAACTAAGGAAATGCAAAGAAACTGGATTGGTAAATCAACTGGTGTAGAAGTAGATATTGATATAGTAGGTGGAGGTAAATTTAGTATCTTTACTACATGTATTGAAACTATATATGGTATTACTTTCTTTGTACTTGCTCCTGATGGTGATTTAGTTCAAGAATTAATGCCTAGAATTAAAAATCAAGAAGAAGTTAAAGCTTATATAGAAGAAGTTGCTAAGAAATCAGATCTTGATAGAACAGAATTAAATAAAGGTAAATCTGGTTGTAGACTAGAAGGAGTTAAAGCTATTAATCCAGTTAATGGTAAAGAAGCAGAAATTTTTATTGGAGATTTCGTTTTAGCTAATTATGGTACTGGAGCAGTTATGGCTGTACCTAGTCACGATCAAAGAGACTTTGAATATGCTGTTGAACATGATATACCAATGATTCAAGTTATTGATGGTAGAGATGTAAGTAAATGTGCATTTGAAAAACAAGATTATTTAGGTAAAGGCTGTAAGTTAATTAATAGTGAAGAGTTTGATGGTTTAACTGTTGAAGAAGCTAAGGAAGCAATTACTGATAAATTAGTTAAAATGGGTGTAGCAAGAAAAACTACTAATTATAAATTTAGAGAGTGGATTTTTGCTAGACAAAGATATTGGGGTGAACCTGTTCCAATAGTTCATACTGATAAAGGTGAAGAATACTTATTACCAGATGAAGAATTACCATTAGTATTACCAGAATTAGAGGACTATAAAGGTCATAATGGTAAGGCACCTTTAGAAAATGCTGAAGAGTGGAAACAATATGATAATAATGGTGTTAAAGGAACAAGAGAAACATCTACTATGCCAGGAAGTGCTGGTTCAAGTTGGTATTTCTTAAGATATATTGATCCAGATAATGAAGATGAGTTCGCTAATCAAGAATTATTAAAACACTGGATGCCAGTAGATTTATATGTAGGTGGTCCAGAACATGCTGTTGGTCACTTAATGTATTCTAGAATATGGAATAGATATTTATATGACAATAAATTATCACCAGTTAAAGAACCATTTAAAAAGTTAGTTCATCAAGGTATGATTTTAGGTGAAAATGGTATTAAGATGGGTAAGAGATATCCAAAATATGTTGTTAATCCTCTTGATATAGTTGAAAAATATGGAGCAGATACACTTCGTTTATACGAAATGTTTATGGGACCACTTGAAGCTAGTAAACCATGGAGTCAAGCTGGTGTTGAAGGAGCTAGAAAGTTCTTAGATCGTATTTGGAGATTATATACTGATGGTACTATTAAAATTGAAGATAAAGAAAATAAAGCTTTAGAAAATGTTTATCATAGTACTGTTAAGAAAGTAACAAATGATTATGAAGGATTATCATTTAATACTGCTATTAGTGCATTAATGATTTTTGTTAATGCAGTATATAAAGAAACATATTTACCAAAAGAATATGCAATAGGATTTGTTAAATTATTAAATCCAATAGCACCTCATATTAGTGAAGAGTTATATCATGAAGTATTAGGTATGGAAGATGAACTTGCATATAGTTCATGGCCAACATATGATGAAGCTAAGACTGTATCTGATGAAAAAGAAATAGGTGTTCAAGTAAATGGTAAGTTAAGAGCATCTATTGTTACTGGAGTAAATGAAGATCAAGAATCTATTAAAGAAAAAGCTTTAGCTGAACCTAATGTAATTAAGTTTACTGAAGGAAAAGAAATAGTTAAAATGATAGTTATTCCAGGTAAAATTGTTAATATAGTAGTTAAATAAAAGGAGTAATAAACTCCTTTTTAATTTGACTTTTATTTTCTAAAGATATATAGTATTTTTGCTTTGAAAGAGGTAATGAAATGAAAAAGAAAACAATTAGTTTAGTAGCATTAACTATTGCTACGGCTGTTTCTTTAAGTGCATGTACAGGTGCAAAATCTGTATCTAATAGTAATAATAAGATAGTTGAAAGTACTTATGTTGTAGAAGATATAAAAGAAGATAGTCCTGTTATAGTAGAAGAACCAATAAAAGAAAGTCCTTCTGTTATAGAAGAACCAAAAGAAACTCCTTCTTTTAGCGATAGTGTAATAGAGAATGTATTAGGTATGAATGATAATGAACCAGAAAAGGTAGCATTACTTAGAATTATTAATTCTAATGAAGATGTTGAAACATGTATAAATGAATTAGAAAATATTTTTAGATTAGCAATTATTCCTAGATGTGCTACAGAAGAAGAATGGAATTCAGTTATTCATTTACGTAATACAATTGGTGAATATGATAATCCTTTTGATGTTTATTATGATTTAGCTGTATATGTTCATATGTTAAAATGTGAAGAAGAACATTATGAAAATGAATTTGGTCAAATTGAATGTAAAAAGCTAAGAAAAGAAATGAGTAACAATTAATTATACAAAAGAAAAAAGAGTGGTTAACACTCTTTTTGTTTCTTCTATTATTATAACATATTTAAGGTTAAAATGATAGAATTGTTTTTTATTATTCTAAGTGGGATAATCTAGTTGGAAAATAGAGATAGTCATATATGTTCGAAAATATGGTTCGAATGTTTCTACCTATTCACCGTGAATGAATAGACTATGACTTGATGTTGTGCTTCTTTGTAAAAAAATAGTCTTACAATCTTTTTGTAGGCTTTTTTTATTTTCCTAGAAAGAAAGGTTGTTTTTTGTGAAAAAGACAAAGAAAAAGAGAGCTAGCAAATTTAATGAGTTCTTTGAAGTTGCTAAAAGAGGAAGTAATGTAAGAACAGAAATATTTGCTGGTATCACAACATTCCTTGCGATGGCTTATATCCTAACTGTAAACCCAAATAACATCTTGTGGGGCGGAACAGCAGATCCTCGTTTCTCAAGTGTGTTTATTGCTACTGCGTTAGGTGCTTTCGTAGGAACATTATTAATGGCATTATTAGCTAAAATGCCATTAGCGCAAGCTCCAGGAATGGGACTTAATGCCACAGTTGGAACAATAGTAGGAGGTGCTATGGGATTTGCATATTCATATGGAAATGCTATGGCATTAGTATTCGTAAGTGGAATCATTTTCTTACTATTATCTGTTATTCCTTGCGGAAGGAATAAAAAGGGAGAGATGATATCTCTTCGTGAAAAAATATTTGATGGAGTACCAAAACCAGTTCGAATATCTATCTCTGTAGGTATTGGATTATTTATTGCATTTATTGGTTTCCAAAATGCTAAAATTATTGTTGATAATCAATTTACTTTATTACAATTAATTGATTTTAATAATACTGGTTTGTGGGCTAAAGGTGGAGCTGCATGTTCAGCAGTTGTAGCTTTATTTGGCTTGATTGTTATAGGAATATTATCACACTATAACGTTAAAGGATCTGTTATTTTAGGAATACTTGCTGCAACAATACTTGCTATTCCTCTAGGTGTTGCTGATTTAGAAATTATTAAAGGAAATGTTCCTGGAATAAGTTGGAAGTTCTGGGAAAATATTGGAAACTTCTTTAATATTAAAAATGGTGATTCTGTTTTATTCTCTTTGTTTAGAGGAGGATTCGATTTACCAAAAGAATCATTTATGACATCTTTGATGTTAATTATTTCATTCTCAATGATTGATATGTTTGATACTATGGGAACAGTTGTTGGTTGCTGTAGTAATGCTAAACTTTTAGATAAAGATGGTAAACCACAAAATTATGGTAAGATGATGCTTGCTGATAGTACAGCAACTGTTACTGGTGCTATATTTGGTACTAGTACAGTTACTACTTTCGTTGAAAGTGGAGCTGGTGTTTCAGCTGGTGGTAAAACAGGTTTAACAGCATTAGTTGTTGCTGTATTATTCTTGTTATCTATTTTCTTATTACCGCTATTTGCATTTATTCCTTCAGCAGCAGCTGCAAGTGCATTAATCTATGTTGGTGTTCTAATGATGAGTAATGTAAGAGAAGTAGATTTTGATCATATAAAAAATGCTATACCTGCATTCTTAACAATTATTACAATGGTACTTGCATATTCTATTACTGAGGGAATTGGTATAGGAATTATTTCATTTGTTGTATTAGATTTATTAGTATATTTAATTGATATAATTAGATATAAGAGGGGTAGTTTAAAAGAAAAACCTCATTTAGAAATAAATTTAGTAACAATGGTTGTATTTATACTATTCTTAGTATATTTCTTGGTACCAACTGTATTATAAAAGACGAGAATATCGTCTTTTTTTAATGTCTAAAATATAATTAGCACTCTCTATTGACGAGTGCTAATTTTGGTGCTATAATGTCTTCGATAAGGAGGGATATTATGGATTATCAAATGAATCCTCAAGAAGAGGAAAAAGTTTTAGAAAAGTATGGTAGAGATATTACTGATGCTGCTAAGAATAATAAGATTGATCCTGTTATAGGTAGAGATGATGAAATTAGAAGTATTGAAAGGGTACTATCTCGTAAGACAAAGAATAATCCGGTATTAATTGGTGAACCAGGTGTTGGTAAAACAGCTATTGTTGAAGGTTTAGCATTACGTATTGTTAATGGAGATGTTCCAGATAGTTTAAAAAATAAAACGGTATGGGAATTAGACCTAGCAGCATTAGTTGCTGGTGCTAAATATCGTGGTGAATTTGAAGAGAGACTAAAAGCAGTCTTAAATAAAATTAAAGAATCTGATGGAAAGATTATCATGTTTATTGATGAAATACATATGATAGTTGGTGATGGAACTGAAGGTACAATGAACGTTGGTAATATGTTAAAACCAATGTTAGCTAGAGGTGAAATTAAATGTATTGGTGCTACTACTTTAAATGAATATCGTAAGTATATTGAAAAAGATGGTGCACTAGAAAGAAGATTCCAAAAGATTATTGTTCAAGCTCCTAGTGTAGAAGATACAATTGCAATACTTCGTGGTTTGAAAGAAAGATTTGAAGTTCATCATGGAGTTAATATTAAAGATAGAGCTATTATTGCGGCAGCTACTATGAGTGATAGATATATTACTGATAGATATTTGCCAGATAAAGCAATTGATTTAATTGATGAAGCTTGTGCAACTATTAAGGTAGAAATGGATAGTGTTCCAGTTGAACTAGATAAGTTAACAAGAAAGATTATGCTACTAGAAATAGAAAGACAAAGTCTTAAAAAAGAAAAAGACGAGTCTAGTAAAGCGAGATTGGATGAACTTGATCAAGAATTATATCAATTAAAATTAAAGGAATCTAAATTAAAAGAAGACTTTAAAAAAGAAAAAGAAACTAACCAATCTATTCTTGATAAGAAGAGAAGTTTGGAAAGTGCTAAACATATGTTAAAAGAAGCAGAGAATTCATATGATTTGGAAACAGCAGCAAGATTACGTCATGGTGAAATTCCTAAATTAGAAAGTGAATTGGAAGAACTACAAAAGAATAATAAGAACAAATTAATAAGTGATACTGTTTCTGAAGAAGATATTGCTCAAGTTATTAGTAAATGGACTAATGTACCAGTAACTAAATTAGTTGAAGGGGAAAAGGAAAAATTATTAAAACTTGAAGAAAATATGAAGAAACGTGTTATTGGTCAAGATGAGGTATTACATAAAGTATCTAATGCTATTTTAAGAAGTAGAGCAGGTATTAAAGATCCTAATAGACCAATTGGTTCATTCTTATTCTTAGGTCCTACAGGTGTAGGTAAAACAGAAGTTGCTAAGACTTTAGCATATGAATTATTTGATGATGAAAGACATATGATTCGTATTGATATGTCTGAGTATATGGAAGCGTTTAATGTTTCTCGTTTAATTGGAGCAGCTCCAGGTTATATTGGATATGATGAAGGAGGACAACTTACTGAAGCAGTAAGAAGAAACCCTTATAGTATTGTTTTATTTGATGAAATTGAAAAAGCTCATCCAGATGTATTTAATATTTTACTTCAAATACTTGATGATGGCCGTATTACAGATAATCAAGGTAGAACTGTTGATTTTAAAAATACAATTATTATCATGACAAGTAATTTAGGAAGTGAATATATTCTAGAAAATTTACCAAATAAAAACGAATTAATTAATAAAGAGTTAAGAAGTACATTTAAACCAGAATTCTTAAATAGGATAGATGAAATCTTATTCTTCAATAGTCTTGGTAGAGATGTAGTCGGTAAGATCTTAGATAAGATAATCTCTGAAATGGAAACAAGATTAAAAACAAGAAATATTCAAATTGAGTTAACACCAAAAGCTAAAGAATATGTTATAAAGAATTCATATGATGAGAATTTTGGAGCAAGACCTATTAAGAGATATGTTTCAGAAAACATCGAAACTTTAATTGCAATGGAGTTAATTGAAAACAAAATTACTGATAATTCTAAAATCACAATTGATTTAGATGATACGGAAAAATTTGTTATAAGGAACAACTAAATTTGTTCCTTTTTTTGTTCCTTTTTTACATTTTTTATTGTATAATTAATAATGATGAATAATACATAACATAGGAAGTGAAGTTATGCTTAAATATAGATTAAAAAAACTACCTAGAAAAAAGACTATTGTTTGGCTAACAATACTTCTTTTGTTTGCAGTTTCAATGTCTTCAATCGTTAGATACTATGCATCTTGGAGCAGTAGTGAACATTATAATGTTAATGTAACAACTGGTATTGGTGGAGAAAATAACAGTACTGTTTTTATTAATGACTTAGAAGCTGATTGGAATTATTATGAAGGTTTAAATTATACAAGAATTACAAGTAAACCAAATATGCCTACGTATGCAAATACTTATAATAAAAATACTTTAGCAGCTGTTCATTTAATTTATGATGGCACAGATATTAATAGTACTAACTTGATTGGATATGTTTCTGAAGATGAACAACAATATAAATTTGAATATTATAAATATTATCCAATTAATACTACTGATAATACAGTAACAATTGAATTAATAGATAATCCTTATACAGATAGACCTTTCGGATATGGATTTAATGGTTGGGTATGTAATAATTCTGCAACAGGTATTACTGCAAATATCTGCCAAAATTCAGTATTATCTTATGATGATGATTATTATACTCGTTATATTAAAGTGAGTTTAGCAAATGCTCAAACTGTTAATGGTGAGAAAGTAATTACATTACAATTAAATGCTTCATGGGTAGGAGCAGATATTGAAGATAGTGTTGCTGATTTAAACGATAAATCAATGCAGCAAGTTCAATCTGTTCAACATAATATTTATATTAACTATGAAGAATATGCTACTATAGGTTATAACTATTTGGATGATACTATCGTTTTAAATCCAAATAGACAACTAGCTCCTCGTAATACGAGAATGGGGAATGGTAATGGTAGGATTGTTTATACAAAAGGTAATGGTGGAACTAATTATACTATTGCTAATGCTGGAACTACATGTCCTAATCAACCTAACCAAGCTTGTTATTTTTACTATATTGATGATAATGCTGGATATTATGAGCTTAATGATACTTTAGCAGTGTTTATTCCTTCTACTCCTGGTGCAACAGCAAATGGGAACACTGGTACTGTTAATAATAATGTAACTGGAAATGATGTCTTTAATTATGTTGATGTTAATAGTCCAGTTGCTGAATGGCAAGCAAGAAATGATAATATTGGTGTGCAAACTGACCCTTTAAGTTTAAATAATGCTGGAGCATATTATTATAAAGTTGGTAATTTAACATCTGCTCAAAGAACTAGTGGATTATATTATCAATATAGCGGAAAAGCTTGTACTTCTACTACATGTAATAATACTACTGAAGCGCAAGCTGGATATAAATTAATTCAGTATGGTGATCCATATAGTACAGCAGCTAGCGAACCTCATTATATGAATGCAGATATAAGTGATTATAATAATTATGTTGTACAATATGATCCTGATACTGGTGAAGTATTGCCTCCTCCTATTGGAGCAACAAGAACGCTAGAGGATACTTGTCGTCGTGATCGTGTTTTTGGTAGACGTGTAGCATGTCAGATTGATGATTCTTCAACTTATGCTGTTAGATTAACTGATTATTATTATTTAGTTACAAGAGATACAAATATTATTGAAGGTGTTGCTATTGGAACTGCTCCAAATAAACCATTAACATTAGATGGCGGAACATATAGTGCTGGAACTGTTGGTGATGATTTAGCAATAATTAATTCAACTATTTCTAATAATATTGATGCTAAATTTAATAATTTCAAAGTTGGAAGAAATAATACTATGTCTAATGACAACTACGTATTTAATGGTGGTACTGGTACAAGTTCAGATTATAATAATAAAGTCATTATTGAATCTGGAACTTATAAAAGAATTAACAGTTATGAAGGCGATGACGATAGTAATAGCTGTAGTACTTATGGTAGCGATTATAATAATATCCATGGTAAATATATTTATGGAAGTGATTATGATAGGGCCAAAAAAGATAATAGCAAATTAACAGTTACAAATGCGGTATCTGGTTCAAGACGTGGAACAAATACAACTTCCGATGGGGTTTCTACTGATATTATAGTTAAGAGTGGTAAATTTGGTACTGATGGAGATAGTGCAAGTGATTATACATATGGTATATATGTTGGGTCATGGCATTGCTCAAGAAATAATACTGCTTTAAGATCTTTAACTGTTGAAGGTGGAGTTATATTCAATATAAATGGAGGACCTGGTATTGCTCGAAATGCCGGAAACTCTATTGCCATTTATATTAAGGGCGGCCAAATTACAAATATTGTTGGTGGTGCTGGTCAAACTGAAACATTTGGAAACAGAATTATTTCTGTTACTGGTGGTAGAGTAGCAAACTCTGTTGCTGGTGGAAGTAATGGTAGTGTTAATAGTGGTGGAGCCATGAGCGATGATACCTTAGTTTATATCGGTGGAAATGCTATTATTGGATATAAAACATCTGAAAGTACTTTAGTTGATAACGCAAATAACTGGGCTTCTGCTACTTTATATGGAGTTATAAAAGGATCAGTATATGGTGCTGGTTTAGGCCAACAAGGAAGTACTGATGATGGACTTGTTGATAATTCACATGTAATTATTAATGGTGGTACTATTTACGGTTCAGTATTTGGTGGTGGAAACTACGGATCTGTAGGTTCAACTGATGCTTATGATGGTACGAATACTAGTATTCATATAGAATTATTAGATGGTACTGTTGAAGGTTCTGTATACGGAGCTTCAAATAGAGCTGATAGTGGATCCGGAACGGGAAATGGTGGCACAAATAAATTGGCTAATGATTATTATGGATTTACTAATAGTCATACTGTTACGACTGTTGACAGATATTCTGCAAATCACCGACAAACATGTAATAGTTACTATGGTTGTAATAATTATTATGGTACATGGGGTAGTGATTCTTATTCAAATGAATCTACGACACGAACATCTACTGGAACTATTCCTGCTGGATATTATTTAGCTGATGGTACTTATTTAACTGCTCCTAGGGTATGTGATAGTACTGTTCCTGGAGTTAACAGAACTGATTCAAATCAAAACTTCGGAAACTGGAATTATAGTTCTGGTGGTTACGGTGGTTATCCTGAAGGCACAACAAGAACAAGAACAGAAAATTTTAATATAAATTATAGCTGTACTTATTATTCTGTTTCATCATCTCCGATGTATCATACTGGTGATAATTACAATGCAAATAATATTTACTTAGAATGTAATAATGGTACATGTGCTGCAGTAACACCTGAACTTGATGTAACTAATACTTATAGACATACTATTACAATAGATTTAAAAGGAACAACTGTAGAAAAATCAATCTACGGTGGCTCAAATAATAGTGGAGAAGTTAGAGGAAACGTATTTATTAACCTATATAACGGAAATGTAAGTGAAGAAAATCAAGGTGTATATGGTGGAGGATATGGTTCTGCTACTTCAGTAAATGGTAATATTACGATTAAATCTTTATTACCAAGTGGTTTAGCAAACGAAGATTTAGATATTTATAATGTTTATGGTGGAAGTGCATTAGGTGCTGTTAACTCTAAGGGTAAAACTACTATTACTATAGATGGTGGTAAATTTAATACTATTTATGGTGGTGGAGAAGGTAATAATAATACTGCTCCTACAAATAGTGGTGCTATTAATGTAGAGATTAAAAAAGGTGAAGTTATTGAAGCTTATAACGGTAATAACGTTAATGGAACACCAAATGGACCATTAAATATTAAAGTATCTGGTGGAACTGTTGGTAATGTGTTTGGTGGTTCTAAAGGTTCTTTAGCTGCTGCTAATACAACTAATGTTTTAATTACTGGTGGAACAATTGATAACGTTTATGGTGGTGGTAATGATGCCCATACTGTTGTAAAATCAAACGTTACAATTGAAGAAGCTTCTGGTAGTAGCTTACTAATCACAGGATATACTGGTGATGTAATTACTGATGGTGGTACAACTACTCCAATTTATGGTGGAGTATATGGTAGTGGTAAAGGTGCTTCTGCTTACGTACCATCAACAAATGTAAATATAGGAAAAGCTACATTTACAATGGCTCAAGATGGATCTGATGGAGCATCTGTCTTCGGTGGTGGTTATAAAGCTGGTACTGACGAAGGTTCAGGAACTAGTGGTAATACTGTTGTAAATATTAATACAGGGGCTACTGTATATAACGTATTTGGAGGATCTAACCAATCTGGTACTGTTTATTCAAGTACAGTTAATGCAAATGCTGGTATATTTACAGGAAACATTTATGGTGGAGGTAATGTTGCTGAAACCAATACTACAAACGTTAATTTAGTGGGTAGTATATCAAATAATATTATAGTTAATGGTGGTACAGATGCTGATACAGCATCAGAGGATGTAGCGAATGCTCAGTATGGTAATGCCTTTGGTGGTGGAAAATCTGCTGATGTAACTAATTCTAATGTTTATTTAAAAGGTATGACATTAAATAACGTTTATGGTGGATCTAACCAAGACGGAATGGTGTCAAATAGCCATGTTTATATTAATTATGGAACTATTGGTAATGCCTTTGGTGGTAATAATGCTGGAGGTTCAACATTGCATTCAAATGTAACTGTTGATGAAAATTCTACGAATAATACATTATCAGTTATTAATGTATTTGGTGGAAGTAATGGTAATGGTGCATATATAGGATATAGAAATAGAGATACTAATCCTGCGCCTACAATTACTGGTACTACTTTAGTAGAATTGAAAAAAGGTACTGTTAAAGGTAACGTATATGGTGGTGGAAACTTAGCTGTTGTATACGGAGATACTCAAGTTAATATGTATGATGGTACTGTTGATACTATTTATGGTGCTGGTAATATGGCCCATGTTGGTAACTATACAACTCCATTTAAACCTGGTGATGGAACTCCATATACAGGTGAATATAATACTAATGCTGCTTATGTTGAAAGTGGAAGAACGAGTACTGTTAATATTGTTGGTGGAACAATAACAGGTAATG
This sequence comes from Bacilli bacterium, assembly GCA_017525015.1. The sequence continues at coordinate 72,084 of JAFXUK010000004.1, read as the reverse complement.
TCTTTGGATCAGGTAATGCTGCCTTTGTTCATGGACAAACTTATGTTAATGTTGGAAAATCAGCAATAGATGCTATTACTGGTATCGATAATACATATATTAAGAATATAAGTATAACAGGTACTGTATTTGGTGGTAGTTATACAGTTGCTAGTGAACTAGAGAGTTATAACTTTAGTAGTATTGGTGTAGTAGGAAAAACTAATGTTGTATTAGATTCTACTGATTATTACGATAATGATGATAAATCAATAATTGAATTAAGAGGTTCAATTTATGGAGAAGGAAACAACTCAACTATTATTGGTAATCAAGCTGTTTCAAATCCTGAATTATCAATTATTAAAGTTATAAATTATGGTAATGATGATAATCCAGTAGCATTTGCTTCTTTAGCGAGAGCAACTGTTGTTGAGATATTAGATAGTACGATTGAATTAACAGGTGCACGAAATAAACAATTCCGTGAAGATAAATCTGAATATTCTTTCGTTACAATTGGTAACTTATATTTATTAGGAACACATGATACTGACAATCCTGGCGGAACAACAGTTTACGCTAAGGGTGGTGGTACTTGGCTTGCAAAAATGTATAGTGGTTATAAAAATGGAAATACATTTGTTCCAGAAACAATCAATATAAATACTGGTGAAACAAATGGTGTTGTAAATAGAATTTACATGCCATCACGTAAAGTATTGGCAGTTTCTGAAGGTAAAGTTTTAGCTTCTAATCCAGGAACTGTACATGGTATTGCATTCTTAGGAATGTATACACATGGTTCAGGAAATACATTTGTAAGAGGTATTTATGATCCTGATTACACAGCTCCTTCTGGAGTAGTTGATGATGCAACTTATGCATTATTCGATCCTGAAAGTAACTTTACTTATGTATATGGTAGTAGTAGTACTGATGCTGGCGCTCCTTTAACATATGTTGAAGAAGGTGGAATTAGAAAAACTACTATAGATGGTTTCTATACTAACTATGCAGATCCTGAAACTAAGGAGTTCTCAACTGATTATGTTGGTGTAACACCTAAAACAGAAAATTATTATAAATGGATAATTGGTAAAGAAGTATTAGAGATTTCTGTAGATTTGAAAGCATCTAAGTATTCAATGGAAGCATCTAAGAATGTTAAGATTGAATTCGAAGAATTGTTTACAGAAGATGGTTCTTCAAATGGTGATGTTGTCTTTAATATTAAATCAGTTAAGACTAGTGAATTTGGACAATCAATTACTAATTCAAATACAGCCTTTACTGCTTCGTTAATTAATAAAGCTGATATCCCTAAGATTGCTGAAACATTCGGTGAAAATGGTGTAACAGATGCTAATAGAAAATTTGCTATTACAATGGGTACTTCATCAACTGGATGGAAGAATAATTATTCAACTAATATTTATACTAACGATACTGATCCATATACTGGCGATACTACATATATATATGATTCAACTACAGGAGCTCGTAACTTATCATTCTGGTTGTATCATTCTAAGAATATTGATACAAGCTATATGATTGATCCTGAAGGTGATATTGGATTAGGTAATGTTTCTGTTGATATGGAAGCAAGAAACCCTAACTGGGGTGATGCAACACCTGACTTACCAATTGTTATTACAATTAATGTATATTTAACAGATGATGACCAACATGATGGTTATGGATATTCAATTGCTCCAGGTAAAAAATATGGAACATTTGCGATGTCTACACCAACAATTGGTACTGATGGTTCATTTAGTATTTACCATTCATTAGCTTTAGATTTAAATAAAGAAGTTGCTGGTAAGAAAGATGAACATTGGTCACCAGATAAAGCTTATGATGATGATAACTATAGATACTTATCATCTAAAGATAAACTTCCTGCTGGTACAAGAATCACAATGTTAGATATGATTAAAGGTGAACAATACTTCTATGAAGTTACAGGTAATGAAGTACAAAATGCTAATAGTACATATAGTTATTACTTAAGAGACTTCGTAAGTATGAGTAACGTAGGTGGAAATATCATTCATTTCGATGATGGTATGGATGGCGTAAATAGTAAGTATTATAAAGCTATTTATGAAAATGGTGTGCTTGTAGGAGAATATGGTATTGAAGAGTTTATATTCACATTCGATTTCTCAAGTACAGATCAAAATTCTTATGCCGCTAATTATGAGTTAACTTCAAATATTTACTTACAATTAGATGGTATAAATGATGATACAGGCGAAGTTGAAACTGTATTAGCACCAGTATTTGAAACTGGTGATCAAGAAATGAACTATACTGTTATTAAAGCTGGTTCAAGTTATATTTCAACTGATGGTGGATTTGTTGATGATGAAGGAAACGTTTCTACTCAAGAAGTCTTTGATGTTTATCGTCAAACACCAGCAACAATGTTACTTGAAACATCACTTCAAAACAGTTTATCAAATAGTAATTTCACAGATACAATTTATGATGATTATCAATTAGGTGCTAAACTTACTTTCTATCGTTTAGGTGAAGGTAATCAAAAAGTAGCATTATCATACGATACATTAGATGGTTTAGTAGTAGATGTTAATGGAAATAAATATTATCCAGAAAATAGTGAATCATCTGGTGTAATTAGATTAAATTTAGCTGGTAGAATTTCAACATTAGATTCAACAGTTAAATTAGACTTCAGTAATGTTAGTGATGCATTCGTAGTAGGCGAATATGAGTTGTGCGTTGAAACGTTTGGTTCATATGATGGCTTATACTACAATGGTATTCAGGCATCTGAAAAATGTTTCAAATTCAATTTGTTAAGTAGTGACTTTGGTCTAGTAGCTACTGCTCCTGAAGTAGAGATAACACATGACGTTGAAACAGGATTAGATAGTGAAGATAATGACGTTATTACTTATACTGTTAGATCAACAAACGGAATTGCAAATCCTCGTTTAAAGATTTCTATTCAACAATTTAGAAGTCATAACTCAGGTAACTATGGTGACTTGATATATAACAACAAGAATATTTGTGATTTTGCAACGAAGATTGAGATAACGAGTGAAGATGATACAAATAAGACACCGGTAACAATTAATTGTACTGGTACAATGACTGATTATTATTATGATTTAGGTCCAATCGCTAGTGGCGAGGTTAAGAATTACACAGTTAAAGTAACACTTAAACATGGACCAAATAATGATGAAACTGATCCATCTACATCTGGATGGCGAAGTGGAACATATAGAGTACTGTTTACAGTATTCGATAGAACTACTGTTAATGGTGTCCCTAAAGACACAGAAATCGGTAGTGATTACGAGTATTTAATTATTAGAAGCTTAGACGTTGACGAGTATGGAAATGGAGGTTAGGCATATGGAAGTGAAAGTAGAAGATTTAAGTTTTAAGGAATTGATTGACTTATATAATGCAGTTAATGAATTCGTAGAATTCTTACAAATTGAAGAAAATACCGAAGTAGAGAAGAGGAAATAAAAATGGGAATTAAAAAATTAGATGACTTCAATCATGATGTTGATGTAGCAAAAGATGTGCTTACTAGTATGCCTATAAATAATGCTAAAAATCTAGCATTATACAAGACTAAAGTTTCAGAATTGGAAGAAGAATACTCAGGTTATAGAGACCAATTATTAAAAGAAATTACTAAACGTTCAAGCAAATATTTAAATTATAAACCAAACGAAAGATTAGCTATCGTTAAGAAGGAGTTAATGGATTATAAAGATGTCAATCTTTTTAATCCATTAAACACTCCATATGAAAAGTTAGGTTTCGATACTTTACTATATAGTCTAACTCATTATTATAAAAATGATTTAGCTTCAGTTAATGAAGATATTATGGAAACATTCGCTCGTTTTAGAGAAGTTGGTGTTGAGTTAACAGAAGCAGATTTCGTTTATAGTAATTATGCTCGTAAATATATTAGAGAATTATTAAGAGATAATAATCTTGAAAGAATGAAAGATGTTTTTGAAGATTTACACTGGAAATGTCCTGATGTTATTTCTCATATCGAAACTAGTTTCAGAGTGTTATTTAATAAGAATATTAAAGCTTTTGAAAACTATATTGAGAATAGACAAAAAGAGATTATTCAAGATAATCTTTCATACAATGATTATGTCTTAAAGAGAAATAATTTAGGTAGAGAAGCTTATGAATTAGAACACTATGATGAATCTGTAATTGTTACAAGATTTATGGAAGGTGATCTATTATTAAATGATTATAATATTATTAATTTAAGTAGATGTTATTCTAAGTTTTTAGGTGATAATGCTGATATTAATAAAGGCAAAGAAAAAATGGAAGATTTCAAAAATCTATTCCATGGTTTAACAGAATATAAGAATTATTTAAAATATTCTTATGTTATTGAAGATGCTAAGAAAAAATTTGCTGAAAAAGATAGTCATTTAGGTCAATTGCCTAAGTTAATGAAAGAAATAAATGCTTTAGCAGATGAGCTAGAAAGACTAACTGAAGAAATAAATAATGGTTCTGGAAAAGGCTTCTTATTCTTCAAGAAGAAAGTTGATATTGAACATAATTATTTAGAAATTGATGCTAAAGTTAAGGAATTAGATGCTAAATTTGATGAATATGATATTGCCTTAATTTATGAAAAAATGAATTCTGAATTAAGTGCAACTTCATCAATCTACGATATCTTCAATTTTGCTTTATCATATAAAGGATATTTAAGATATTGCATTAAAGAGCATGAAGAAGATATTGATATTAATAAAGTTAAGAGTATTGTTAAAGAATACGATAAATTCTTAACAGATCCTTATGTTAATATTATTAAGAATACTAACTTTAATACGGAGATTGATTTAGGTACTATTATTATGGACCACTACAAACTATTAGAAATCAATTTAAATAAGGACGAAATGACTCCTGAAGCTATAGATGAATTACTAAAATCTTTAGAAGTTATTATTAATAGTTATTATCTTGAAAAATATGATTTATCTATCGATTTTGTAATGGATTTATTCGAAGCAAAAAAGATAGTTGAAGGAACAAAAAAAGACCAATAAAATGGTCTTTTTCTTTGTTGAAATGATTGCTTTTATATGGTAAAATGGATATGGTGATAATATATGAAAAGTACGATGAAAGCTATATTAAGAATATTGTTAGTAATATTCGTTGTTTTGTATTTAGGAGTTGAAATTTTTGTTACTGTTTGTCTTCTAAATTACAATGACCAAAAAGTTACAGTTTTTGGTAATAAATCATTAGTTATTTTAGGTAGTGATTTATCGCAAGAATATAAAAATGGTGATTTAGTAGTTGTTACTAAAGGTAAGGGCGACGAAGTAAAAGCTGATGACTTTATCTTCTTCTATAATCCTTCTGATCAAGGAACTGTTAATTTTGCTCAAGTTAATAAAGTAATTGATAGTGATGGATATTATACTTATCTAATTGGTAATGATTACAATGTATATTATGAATATTATGTAGGTAAGGATACACAAGTTTATAACGGAGTTGGAGGAATACTTAGAGTTCTAGAATCTAGATGGGGCTTCTTAATTCTAATAATACTTCCTACAATGATTGCAATTATATTTGAGGTATATGCAATAATAGTTGAAATTATAGAGTTAAAGAAAGAGGTATAAGCCTATGAAGAAAGGACATGTAATTTTAGTATTGTCTTTCTTATTAGTAATCTTTCTAGCAGGGGCTTATTCTTATAGTAAATATTCAACTGAAGTATCTGGAGATGCTCATGTTGATATTGCTAAATGGAATATTACAGTTAATGGTTGTCCTGTTGAAGGAACTTCAACTAATCCAAACTGTGGTAAAGCAATTACTTCTGCTGATGGAACAACATATACTGTTGATTTCGCAGTAACTGGTTCAGACATTACATACGATAATAGTAACAGTAACGTAGCAGATGGAAAGATATCTCCTGGTAGTGATGGCAGTTTCAAGTTAAGAATTAAACCTAATGATACTGATGTTTCATTTAGTTATAGTATAGTCTTTGGAACTATGGAAACAGCAGCAGATATTACTATAAGTAGAAATGGTACACCAATAACATCTGGTTCACCAATTACAGGTACTCTTAATTTAAATGATTTTAGTGGAAATAGTAATTATGAATTAGATTTAGATGTTGATGTTACTTGGAATTATCATGATGATGAGGAAAATAATAAAAAAGATACCGAGTTAGGTATGAGTGGAGATAACCCAGTATTAAATATTCCAGTTACAATTACATTCACACAAATTAAGTAATATGAAAAAAGTGTGGTTATTAATTAAGAAAATAATAAGTGATTTAGTAATTTTGGTTTTAGCTATCTTTTTTATAATAGCTATATATGGTTTTATAAATATTAAGATACTAAAAAAAGATTATGTGAATCTATTTGGATATACATATTTTGATATCATAACAGGAAGTATGGAAGATACAATTAATGTTCATGACATGGTTTTTGTGAAGATAACAGAAGATGTAAAAGAAGGTGATATCATATCTTTTAAAAGTGAAGATATGATAATAACTCACCGAGTTTATAAAGTAGATGATGATTTAATCATCACAAAGGGAGATGCAAATAATACTTTAGATAAACCAATTAAAAAAGATCAAGTTATTGGTAAAGTAGTTAAGATAGGAAGAAGATATGGATTGGTATTAAAAACACTCATGACACCAATTGTATTGATTTCTTTATTTGCTACAGTTGTATTATTTTGTATATATTTTTCGATAGAAGAAAAATAAAAGAAAGGAGTATAGAAGATGAGAAGATTTAGAACAAAAAAGAATATGAATTTCTTATCTGTGTTTTTAATACTTGATGTATTATTAGCATTTACAATGTTAAAGACTTCTTCAGCTTCATATACTTCAACAGTTGATGGAGTAGCAGAGATGGATGTTGCTCTTTATGCTTTTAATTATAGTGGATTAAAAGATTTAAATAATAATTCTTATGAGTTCGATTTAGGAAGTATTAAACCTGGTGAACAAAAGAAATATAAATTTAGCGTTAGTAATGCTAATGAAGAAGGAACTATTTCTGATACAAGTTTAATATATAACTTAAAGATTATATCAACTAATAATTTGGATTTACAATTTGAATTATATAAAGTAACTAATAGAACAGTAAATCTAATTAGTGAGAGTAATACAAATATTGCTCCTGATGCATATGGTACATACTTTAAATATTATACTTTTGCAGATGTATGTATGCAGTATGGTTCAAGTACTCCATTAGTAGATGAATATGAATTATATGTTACATTCCCTGATACGTATAAAGAAAGTAAATATCAAGATATGGTTGAATCAATTAAGATTCAACTAGTATCTAAGCAATTAGTTGCTGGAGAGAGCTGCGGGTGATAGGGTATGAAGAAATATAAGAAAAATAAAGGTTTATTTATTAACTTCTTTAAAAGTCATAAATATATCGCTATGCTCTTGATATTAATTGTTTCTGGAGTAGTAATAAACTTTGGAGTTAGATATAGTGTATATGCTTATAATGTTTTAAGAGTTTATTATTTAAGAACACAAAACTTCTATTTTAATAGTAATAAACTTACTTTAACTGGTAAGACATATGAAATTAGTCCATGGCCAGCTACTACTGATCAAACAATTGATATTACAATGAATAGTAAAGATAATTCATTGAAAATGACAACAACAGATATTACATATGATGTAGAAGTTAGTTGTCATGATAATTATGGTGACAATGTTACAAGAGTAAATTGTTATTTGAAAGAAAATGATTCAGATACATCAAGACGTACTAAATTAGAAGGTATGGAAATTGTATATGATGAAGACTTAGCTAATACAAATACTGATTCTTTTAAAGTAGTTGTTGAACCAGTTAATGCTGGAGAATATTTAATAACAGGTAATAGAATTACAGTAGAAGTTGAAGCAAGAGCAACTGCTCCATATACACAAACATTAAGAGGAACATTTGTTATTATTGTTGGTGACTATGGTATTGAATACAAGATAAAAGACCAAAGAAGTCAATTATACTTAGATTCAATTATTACAAATACATTAGATTATTCAACATATTTTAGAATGGATTTCCCAATTAATGTTTTAACATTTGATATGAGTAATATGATTTATAATAATTGTACAAAGATAGATAATGTTACTACTGGTGTTGATTGTGCTTATAGAGTTAGTCAAAAGACAGTTGATGGTACTAATTATGATTATATAAGTGGAATTGATTTTAAATTAAATGCTAAATCAAGTATGTTGGTTCGTTTTTATAAAAATGGTTCAAATGTAAATAGTGATTTCTCATTTGAAGTAGGTGGAAATAATTCTTCAATTATTACTTACTGCAAATTAGATACCGATGATACAACGAAAATAACAAGAACAACAACTTGTGAAACATAGAATAAAAAGAGGTGGTAAGCGTGTTAAATGTAATGGATGAATATATCTTATTTACAAATAAATGCTTTCATAAGTATTTGGAATTAATACTTAAAGATGGGTATAAGAAAAAAATATGTGAAGAATTTATTAATGCTTATTTGAATGTAAGATATAGTGATTATTTGGATGAAGCTTCGAAGAAGTTACCATTACCAAATAAAGTTACAAAAGCTATAGAACTTACAAGTAAAGAGTTAATAAAGAATTATCCTGAAGATAAGGAAGTTATTGAATTAACAGCATTATTTATTTCTTATTTCTATAGTTTAGATCAATTATATATCTTAGAAGCACAAAAGAAGACAGTTGATGAAATTAGTAAAGATAGAACTAAGTTATTAGGTTTAAAAGATAATTTTGTTAATGAGTTTAATGCAATGCTTCGTGATGATATTAAGAAAAGAAAAGATTACTTATCGTCTTTTGAATCAGAGGTATTTAGTTTAGATTTAAAACCATATGATACAAAAGATGGAAATCAAATAGAAGCTAAGTTAGTAAACAATATTAAGTTCCCTGACTTATATAGTGAAGTAGCTATTAAGAGAGCAGAAGAGGGAGAAGTAATAAGTGAAGATTTAGTAAGTATTACTTTTTTACAAGTATCAGCTTTAATAATAAGTGATGCAATTACTTGTGAATTTGATAAAGTTTATTATGTAAAATTAATTGATAGTTTATTTGATAAAAAGACAAAACTTAATAGAGTATTTAATATTATAGATAATAGTTTTGTTCAAGATAGAATTAGAATTATCATTGATTATAAGTGCTTTGAAAGATATAAATCATATGTTATGGAGCTTATAAGAAATGGTTTCGTATTTGTCCTAAATTTAGATGAATCATTTAATTATAGTAGTGATAATATTGAATATTTAGAGTTATTTGATAAGATTTTAATAAATTCTAGTAAATATTATTACAAAGATATGAAAAATAATGGTAAAATAAAGAATAGGATAATAAGTGTGAATGAGGTGTAGTGAATGGATACTTATGTTAGATTTTTATATGAGTTTTTAGATCAATTACTTGGTGGTATTCTAAGAGCTATAAAAGATTTGTTCTTAGGAATATTACAAATGTTTGATATAAGAGCTTATGCTAGTTTGATTAAACATTATAGTCAAGATTTTTCTGGAGGAGAATGGTTTTTAGTAGTTGTTGCAATTATAATTACAATGATTTTACTAGCACTATTTGTATTCTGTATATATTTCTTGATAAGAAAATATGTAAGATTTAGAAAGACTTTAGTAGAGCAAGAGTCATTACTTGAAGAGTTAGCAACATTACATAAACAAGTAAGAGACTTAATGAAGGAAAAAGACGAGTTATATGCTATGAAAGTTTCTCAACTTGGACTTAGTCCTGATGAAGAAGCTACTGTCAGTGAAGAAGGCGAGAAAGGTGACTTGCTTGATGACGGACATGATAACGATGCTAGATTCCCAAAATTACTTGCTATCGACGAAAAATTCAAAGATTACAAAATTGTTAACTATGGTAATTCATTTACTTTACCTGAATTATGCGAAAACTTTAGAAACTTCTGTGCATCAGAGTTGAAGTTATATTATCATTTAGATTTAATTAGATTATTTGTTGCAGCACTTTCAAGTACTAAGTTAGTTATTTTACAAGGTATTTCTGGTACAGGTAAAACATCACTTGCTTATGCTTGGGGAAAATTTATGAAACATGACTCATGTGTTGCTTCAGTTCAACCATCATGGAGAGATAGAACTGAGTTATTTGGATATTTCAACGAATTTACAAAGAAATTTAATGAAACAGATTTATTAGCAGAAATTTATACAGCAGGATATACTGATGATGTTTATACAGTAATCTTAGATGAGATGAACATCTCACGTGTTGAATATTACTTTGCAGAAATGTTATCTATTCTAGAAATGCCTAGTCAAGATGAATGGATAGTAGAGTTAACTCCTAGTGCATGGAGTAGTGACCCTAAGAGATTAAATAATGGTAAATTAAAAATAGCACCAAATGTTTGGTATATCGGTACAATCAATAACGATGACTCAACATTTATGGTTACAGATAAGGTTTACGACCGTGCTATGCCAATAGATATTAATGAAAAAGGTGTTCCTTTTGATCCAGTACCTACACAAGCAATGGATGTAAATTATTCTTATCTAGAAAGTTTATATGAATCAGCAATTAATGATAATCAAGTTTCTGATGAAGCATTAGATAAGGTTGAAAAGATGGATGATTATGTTATTCAACATTTCAGAATAGCTTTTGGTAACCGTATCGTTGCTCATATGAAGAAATTCGTTCCAGTATATGTAGCATGTGGTGGAGATGAAATTTCTGGTATTGATTACTTTATTGCTAAAAAGATTTTACGTAAGTTTGAACAATTAAATATCTCTTATATTAGAGATGAAATTGATGGATTTATTAAGTTCCTTGATACGACATTCGGTAAAGGAAAAATGAAAGAATGTACTGAGTACTTATTAAGACTTAAGAAATTAACATAATTATAGAATAGAGAGGTTGGGAGCTATGGATGAATTGAGTATATCATCTCTATATGATAGAGCTGATGAACAACGCATTAGTAACTTTACAAAGAAAACTAAATCAGATATGGTAGTTGATCTTCATTATGATAAATTAGAAGCTAATTTTGAATGGTTAGATGTAGCTGAAGATACTATGAGATACTTAGATAATATCCTTAGAAATCCTAACCGATTTATTATAAACGAAGATGAAATTGTTAAAATAGAAAAAGCTAAAAGAGTTACAGTTGATAGTATTAAGCATTTAGCTCGTAATACGAACTTAATTCAAGATATTGATCCTGTAACGGAAGAAGTTAAACCTTCAAAGATATTAAATATTAATAAAGAAGAAACATTTGATACTTATGAAAATAGGTTTATCTATACTTTGATAATTAATCTTGATACATTTGTTCAAGTTAAGAAAAAAGATTTAATAGAAGGATCTTATTTGAAAGATGATAAATCAATTCAATATAAGGCTGCTACTGTTGTTGGTAGAGAACATGTAACAATGGATTTAACTATTAAAACCGGACTTCATAATAAGAGTGAAGATGGTAATAAAAATGGTGAAACATTGGCTGAAAGAATTGATAAATTACAACAACAAATATTAGACTTAAAGAATACAGAATTGTTTAAATCTCTTTCAAGAGCACATGCTGCTTTAGTTAGACCTCCTATTAAGAAAACAAATGTTATCTTAAAGAATACTAATTTCCAATATGCAGTTATTTTGTGGAACTATCTACAAGAGCATGCTGGAGATGATAGTAAGAGAGAAAGAAAAGATAAAAATTATAATGATGAAGGTGAATTAAGAAATTTCTTTGATGAAACCTTTATGTTAGATTATTTGGCTTTGTGTACATTGAATAAAGAAAAATATTCAACAAAGAACGCCAAAGAAAAAGTTATTAAACAAGTTATTCAAAAAATTATTGATCTTAATGCTAGTTTGACAGAAGAAGAACTTAAGAATATGGTTGGCGAACAATTTACTTTAGTTAAATACAAAAATAATGCAACTATGGATGGTATTAATAAAGTATTTAAGAAACATATTGAAAAATATATGAATAAGATAAGTAATTTGAAGCTAAATTAAGGTAAGTTAAATGAAAGCAATAGTTGAAAGCAGAATTTTAAAAACAATATTTGCTACATTAGAATGGATATTATGTGCAATACTTGTTTTACTAATCATACTTACAGGATTTCAAAAGTTTTCTAATCAGGGTAATTTTTTTGGATATAGAATTTATACTATTGCATCTGGTAGTATGATACCAACATATGATATAGGTGATACCTTACTTATTAAGGAAATGCCTGCTAGTGAGATTCATGTTGGTGATGCTGTTACATATATCAGTGAAAAGTCAGGTGCTGATGGAATGATTATTACCCACCAGGTAATGCAAGTAAATGTAGATAAAGATGGAAAATATTCGTTTCATACAAAAGGTATTGCTAATAATATTGAAGACCCAATTGTATATGAGGATCAGGTATTAGGTAAAGTAGTACATAAATTCTTCTTTCTTAGTTTTCTAGGAAGGATAACAACTAATATTGTATTAATATTTATATTTGTTGTTATACCAATAGCATTTATTATTGCGATGGAATTATTCAAAATATTAAATGATAAAGATGATGAAATAGAAGAAGAAGTAGAAGAATTAAAGAAAAAAATCAAAAATAAAAAAGAAAAAGAAGAAGAGGAAGAATCGGAAGAGGAAGAAGAGATTATTTCTGAAGAAAAAGAAGAAATCGAAGAAGAATTCGAAGAGGATAAAGAAGAAATAGTTGAAGAAGAACCTAAAGAAGAAAAGCCTCTTAAAGAAGACAAAAAAATAGAGAAAAAAGAAGAAAAAACAGTTGAAGGTGTAAAAATAGAAGAGAAAAAAACTGAAGTAAAAACTCCAGAACAAAGTGAAGATAAACCTTCAAAGAAAAAGAAGAAAAGAAAATGGTACTATTCAAGTTAATAAGAATAGTGATAAAATATAATAGGTAGTATAAATATATAAGGAGTGTTGTGCATTGAAAGATAAAGATATTAAAACAACTGATAATACACAAAAGAAGAAAAAATCTTTATTACTTATTGCTTTAAAAAGGCATAAGGTTGGTCTTCTTGTTGTAATACTTTTACTATGCTTGTCATCGACACTTGCTTGGTTTATATATAATACTACCGTAAATTTAGCTTTGACTGGTAAAGTTAAAGCATGGAATGTAAGTTTTGATACATCCGAGACTGGAGGAACAGCAATATTTACATTACCGGATTTATATCCAGGAATGCCAGCTGTTACTCATAGTGATAGTGATCCTTGTGATATGGATCATCACTGTATTGCAATTTCAAATAATGGTGAATTATCAGCAGATGCTTCATTAGTTGTTAAGTATTTATATTTGTTTGGTGAAGAACAAACGGGTAATTATACTGTTACTCCTTCATCAGATGGTACTTATACAATAAGTAGTGAAGATTATCCATTTAATTTAAAATTTAAATTTGGTTCAACATCTATTGCAGCTGGTGAAGTTACAGATTTGTATTTCACATTAGATTGGCCATACGAAAAAACAAATGCTGATTATACAGAAGAGTGTCCTACGACGACAACTCATGCATATTGTACAGATTATGATTCATATTTAAAACATTATGATGCAATTGATACAGCAGTTGGAGAACAATCTTATGAATTTAATGAAAGTGGAACAGCAGTTACACTTCCAACTGAATTGGAATTAACTCCTGAAGAAATAGCTAGAATTAATAGAAAGTCTTTAATTATAGTTATTACTGTTGATTTTGTTCAATCAAATCCATAAAAAAAGAAACGATTTAATCGTTTCTTTTTAATTGTTTAATTGTTTTAAGTTGATGCTTACTGTGAAGTTTGCTTCTAAATCATCACCGCTACCAATAGCAGTATCTGCTGCATCATCCATAGTTTCATCAGCAGCACCATCATCTTTCCATTCAATGGTTACATTAACTGTTTCAACTTTGTTTGTACTAGTTGGATCAATTATAACATCTTTATTTACTTCTGTTCCTGATCCAGTTGCTCCGTCAATTTCAACTCTTAAATCAGCAATAGGGGAATCGGTAATACTTATTGTATAGTTGAAATCTAATGTTACGTCAGTGTAATCAATTTCAATTTGGAAAGTGCTTCGACTTCCTGGAGCAATCTTTCCACTTGTAACTTTACAATCAGTGCTGTTACATACATCTAAACTGGTTAGAGGAATGTTTAAGCTTCCTGTATGATTAGATGTAATATATTCATCATTAATTACGAAATTCCATTTAGCGATATCAGAACCGACGGAACCTTTAATTCCTGATCGATATTTGGCATAAGTATAAGTCGCACTTGCTAGAAAAGCTAGTAGAGCTATAAAAGCCAAAACTAAAATAATTGTTTTTTTCTTTTTCATAATGCCTCCTATCTTACCATCATTATTATATCATAAGTTTATATAAAAAATGTAATATTTATTGTAAAAAAAATGTTTTGGTGTATTGTTTTTAAAAATACACTGTGCTATAATTATAATAACGATATGGTAGTGTTTCATATACGTTATCTCCATTTTACTGTTAAAGGTGGCTAAGGATAAAAAAGGAGAGTTGAAAATATGGCAAAAGGAGAAGTAGTTGTAACTGCTCAACAAGTTAAGAAGCGAAAGAAAACTGAAAAAATAGTAGCCATTGTCTTGTTGGCATTGCTATTATTCCTTGTCATAGCTTATTTGATTTTGAATATAGTATACAATGAAGGTAGTTTTACTATCAGCATGGATAAGAATACGTATTTAAATTCAAATTTAGTTATGTACGAATCCTTAAACGATAGGAGTTCAGTTATTAAACTTCAAACTTCTAAACTTGAGTTTATGGATAATATTTCAATTAAGTGGTTACCTGACAACATTCAAAATGAAGGTGAAGGATCTCACAATGGTGAGAATTATATAGCTTACACGTTCTATTTGGAGAACCAAGGTGAAGAAGTTATTAACTATTGGTATTCAGTTCAAATAGACGACATTATCTTAAATGTAGATGATGCAGTAAGAATTATGATTTTCATCAATGACGATGTTAAGGTCTATGCTAAAAAGAGTCCGATAACTGGTGAAGAAGAACCGGGCACTGTAGCATTTAGGGATGATAAGGATAAAGTTATCATCTTGGAGAAAAGAGCTAACATGGTTCCCGAACAGAGAGACAAGATAACTCTTGTAATCTTCTTAGAAGGAGATGATCCAGAGTGCGTAAATGCTATTCTGGGTGGAGAGTTAAAAATGCATATGGACATCTATGAAGAGCATGTCGAAGAAAAAAACAATTAAGGAGTTAAGAGGTTATGGCAAAATCAAAAAAGGAAAGAAAAAATAAGAGAAAACTATTATTATTAATTTTATTGTTATTTGTAACACTTGCATTATTGGGTTCAGCAACTTATGCATGGTTTACATCTAACCAAACTGTTAACGTTGATACAATGGAAGTTAAAGTTAGATCAGTTAATGGTTTACAAATTTCAGCTGATGCAATTGATTGGAAAGCATTAGTTACAAAACAAGAATTAATTGATGCAAGTAATGGAGATTATTCTGCAGCAGTTAACCAATTTCCTACATATTTAGGAAATATGTCTACAGTAGGCGCAGTTAATGCAAGTGGACAAGTAGATATGTACTATGGTTCAGTTAGATTAGAAAAATCTGGATCAGGTGCTTCTTATACTGAACAATATTTATTAAATACTGTTAAAGAAGTTGAAACTAAGTGTGCAGATGGATCTACAAATGAATGTGGAGATGGAAGACACTTTATAGCATTCGATTTATTCTTCAAATTAGATGCTAATGCAACTGTTAAAATGACAGCTAATTCTAAAGTTATTGCTTTAGGTGATGATAAAGGTATTAAGAATACTGCTCGTGTAGCATTCGTTAATTTAGGACATCTTGATACTGATACTTATGCTGAAGGTCAAGACGATGGTTCTGGAAATGTTACTGAAGGTTACACTTTAGCTCAACAATTAACAAAAACAACTGGATCTGTTTCTGATGGAACTGTTAAGATTTGGGAACCTAACATGGAAACACATACAGTTTTAGGTAAACAAAACGCAACTGCAAACTATGGTATTACAGACTTTGCTTCTTCAGCAATTCAATACCAAGGTGCTAAAGCAGCATGTACTGATATCCCATTAAATGCTTGGGCTGATAGTACAGCATATCCAAATTTAGCAAACTGCTTTGAAGTTGTTTCACCAATTTCTACACCATCAAACAATTCTTCAACTATCGAATTCTTCGATATGGAAGCTGGAGTAACAAAAGTTAGAGTTTACTTCTGGGTTGAAGGTAATGACGTTGATGCTGAAAATAATGCAACTGGTTCTGATATGCAATTAGACCTTGAATTTACTATAGCATCTTAATTAGTTTGATATATATAAAAGGAGCTCAGCTCCTTTTTTTATTGTAAAGAAATATTTTTTTAATTGCACTAAGCATGTAAATGTTTTATACTAATAATAGATAATACGGGTGATATTATGAGTAAAATAAAAATGAAAAATAGTAAGAAAAATAATTATAAGAGACAAAGAATGAGATTATTAGTATTAATCTTATTAGTATTAGTAATGATTTTCATGTTATTTGGTTCAACTTTTGCATGGTTCTCAACAAATAAACATGCTACTATTGAATCTATTGATATAAATGTTGCTACAGTAACTGGTTTACAAGTTTCTGTTGATGCTTTAGATTGGGGTAATGAAGTAACTAAAGATCAAATTATTAATGCTTATAAAACATATAGTTTTGCAGAAAACCAATTACCTGATACATTAACTAATGTTTCTACAGCTGGTGGTATTACTAATGGTAAAATGGATATGTTCTATGGTGTTACTAGTGAGGAAAAGAGTGGTGGATTTACACTTACTACTATTAAACAAACAGAAAAAAACTGTGTTGGTGATGCTGATTGTGTAGATAAACACTATATAGCATTTGATATCTTCTTACTTGTTACAACTCCAGCAACTATTGCTATTACAGGTAATTCAAATGTAATTCCACAAGAGGGTGCAGTAGATAAAGGTAGTCAAAATGCTGCTAGAGTAGGATTTGTTATTGAAGGTACTGTTGGTGCTCAAGATTCATATGCTGCTCAAATATTAAAAGGTGGTTTATATTCATTAATTTGGGAACCAAATATTGATAGACATACATCAACTGGTATAGCTAATGCAAGAAACGTATATGGCCTTGAAACTACAGCTTCAGGAGCTGCTAGATTAGCTTATAGAGGTGTTAATCAAGAATTCCAAACTCCTGTATATATTGATCAAACAGATAGAAGTTCTTATTTTACACCAGTTAATCCTAAGGTAGCTACAGTACAAGGATTTACTGCTAATCAAGAATTAATGAGTATACCTGCTGGTATTACTAAAGTAAGAGTATATATGTGGTTAGAAGGTCAAGATGTTGATATGGAAAATAATGCATCAGCTTCTAAACTAAGTTATAACTTAGAATTATCAATGATAAATTAGAAGTAGAAATACTTCTTTTTTTTTGCATAAAAAAATCAGAACTATTTGTTCTGATTATCTTCGACATCTAAAATTTCGTTAATTTCATTTGTTCTAATTACTTTATTAGGATCTTCTTCTGCTGGTTTAGCAGGTTTCTTGTAAAGTATTTTTTTGATATCGATTTCTTTTAATTTTTTTAAATCTATTTTTTCTTCGATTTCTTTATCATCGTAAAATTTTTGTAAATATTCACTTATTTTTACTTGGATATATATTTCTCTAGTTATTAGGAAGTAAACAGGCAAGAAATATAGTTTTCTATCTAATTCAACTGTATCTATAAAATCAGTTGAAAAGTAATCAATAAATTTGGTTTCAATATCAGTAAATTCACATAATACACAGAAGAAAACTAAAGCGATTCCAACTAGTAAGGTGATAGTAGCTATTTTGTTATTATGGTAAAACTTTTTAGCATTATTAACGTTAGCTGTATCAACTATTGTTTTATTATTTTTAGTAATTAAATCATTGTTTTTACTTATTCTACCGTACATTACACCTAGTAGAACGATAGTAACTAATATAAGAAAAAGCATAACTCACTTCCTTTACTATAATGATTATATCATAAAAAAATTTTTGTGTAATATATATTGACAAGTGTATTTTGTACACAATATAATTAAATTAGGGTGAAAGGTAATGGATGTAAAAAATAAATTATATAAAAACCAAGGTATTCATGTTATTACAACTTTATTTACAGTTGAACAAGGAGTTACTAAGGTTTTATTAATAAAACGTAAAAATGAACCTTTTTTAGGTGATTGGGTTTTAACTGGTGGAGCATTATATAATAATGAAGATTTGGAAACTGGTGCTTTAAGAGAATTAGCAGAAAAAACAGGTATTACTGATGTTCCTATTAAGCAATTTAAAGCTTTTGGTAAGGTAGATAGATCTCCAGTAATGAGAATGGTAGCTGTTGCTTTTATAGGTATTATTGATAGTAAGAGAGTTAATGTTTTAAGAGAAACAAATAGTACTTCTAATGCAGATTGGTTCCCAATAGATAAGATTCCACCATTAGGTTTTGATCATGAGGAAATTCTTAGAGAAGGATTATTAGAATTAAGAAAACAAATTGTAAATAGTAATATGCTTAAGAGTTTATTTCCAGATGGCGTTACAATGCCTGAACTTCAAAAAACTTATGAAGCTATTTTAGGTAAAACGTTTGATAGAAGAAATTTTAGAAAAAAGATTTTAAATTTAGATTTAATTGAAGATACTAATACTAGTGATAGGTTTGAAGGTAATAAACCAGCTAAAGTTTATAAGTTTAAAGATAAAATAGAAGATAGAGACATATTCTAGGTGTTTTTAGACAATATAAAGTACTTTTATCTTTTATTTTGATAATTATAGTAATTTGAATGTTTATTCTCATATTAAGCTTAAAATGATTAATAATGATATGGATTAGTAAGAAAGAGGGAGAATTATTTGATAACAACGTTTACGGGTCCAATGCATAGTGGTAAAACAGCTGCGATGATATCGACTTATAATAAAATATGGAATAAAAAGAATGTATTATGTTTTAAACCTGCTAAAGATAGCAGAGATTTAGGGGTTATGAAAAGTAAAGATTTTGAAGTGGAGATACCAGCTATATGTATAAATAAGTTTGAAGATATACTTGGTCATGTTAATGAAAAAGATAATATTAGAACAGTATTTATAGATGAAGCTCAAATGATAGAAGGTAATGTATCAGTTTTATCTTATCTATCAATTGTTATGGATATAGATGTTTATGTTTCTGGTCTTAATATGACTAGTGAACAAGATCCATTTTTAGTAATGCCATTAATACTTGCTATAAGTGATGATGTAAAAGTTATTAAAGCAAGTTGTTATGACTGTGGAAGAGATGCTCCATATACTTATTTTGATGGTGAAAAAAAAGAAGCAATTGTTGTTGGTGATGAAGGATATATACCTTTATGTTCTAGGTGTATTGAAAAACGTAGAGGTAAGGAAAAGATGGCCCAAATGCTTCTAAAAAGAATTCAAGTTCCAAAAAAAGAAGAAAGTTAAGCTTTCTTCTTTTTAATATTATAAATTACAAAGACTACAATAGATATTCCCGAAATAATAGCAGGACCAATATAATCTTTCTTTTTATATTCCATAGATATTTCATGATCTCCAGGAGCTACTTCAATACCAATAAAGGTATCTAAAAGAATTAATGGTTTTACTTTTTGACCATCAACTTTGATATCCCAAGAAATATCATAAGGAATAGAAGTGTAGATAATTTGGTTCTTATCAACATGGATAGTACCTTCTATTTTATTATCATTGTATGATGTATATTCTATTTGATTCTTATTTAAATAATTATATATTTCATCTAATTTGTCTTTTTTTAATGTGTAAATAACAGCAGTGTTTTTACCATGTTGTTTTTCTTGAGTAAAGGAAGTATATTTTTGAACTATTGTTCCAGTCATTCCTTCTTCAGTTTTTATTTCAATTATGTAAAAATTATTATCTGTTGTGAATTTGTAATTACTAGATGTTTCTTCAGCAATTAAGGTTTCTTTTTCGTAGATATCTTTAATACCTGTCATACCTTCAATAATGTTTTCAGTATTTGTTTTAACTTCAGTTGGGAAACCAAGAGATATTAAAGTAATTTCTTTATTTACTGCAAATATTTTTTCTAAATAGTAAGGATTCTTAACATTAAATAATAAATCAACCATTTGGTTTTCATCATCACAAATCATTGAAGTGGTTGAGAAGGTTGAACAACCTAGTTTTTCAGCTAAAACGATGGGACGATAGTAAGTCATTGCTGATAAGACATGAGTTACTTTGCTATTATGATATAAATTACCATTAAATAATTCAGTGTCATATCCTTCAGAAATATTAACACGATATTTAACATTTTCTTTTGTATAATCGTGGTAATTAATATTTTCTTTATCTATTTTTAGTGGTATAGCAGTATAACCAGCAAAAATGCTTTGTACGATAACTATTAAACTAATTAAAGCTTTATGGTATTTATTATCAGAATATAAAATGAAAGCAATAGCATATGCAAGTAATGAACAAATAGTAAAGACAATTATACTTTTATCGTTTTCTTTCCAAGTAATTAATAAAGGTAATAGGATAATTGGTATAGCTATTAACATCTTTTTATAATCTTCTTTTTCAATTGTTTTTATATTGTTTATAAATAGTTTTATATTTAAGAATGCAAAGATATACATATATCTAAATGTTAGTCCTCTTACAGGATGAAGCATATTTAAAAGAAGATCTATTGGTTTAATAAAAATGGTAGATAAGAATAGAATGATAACTATTAAAGCAATCTTTTTATCTTTTTTATCTATTTTTTTATTAATAAAGAAGTAGATAGTATTAATTAAAATAAAGTAATTGGTTGCAATATTGGGGAAGGTATTTCCTTCCATTTCGGTAATAACATTGGTATTACCATATATAAATGATTTTAAGAAATCCATTATGTTTACTGTGTAATTAATAGGAGTATCATCATTTAATGGTGCAGACATTTTTATATATGTGTCAAATAAAATATATATGTATAAGAATAATATAAAGAAAGTTGCTACTGTCGATAAAGCAATGTTATTAAAGGCTTTCAATTTATCTTTTTTATTTTGCTTTTTATAAATGAATTCTGAAATAATAAAATAGACTATTGTATAAATATAAATAGAGAATGCTAAATAAAAGTTAGCTATTGTTATTAAGGATAGAGATATTATATACAATGATTTTTTATTGTTATTTAGTAAATCTTCTAAGCCTTTTTGGAATAGTGGAAATAGAATAAAAACATCTAACCATGGTAAATAATAGTAATAAGCTAAAAACCAACTAGAAAAGATATAAGATATAGTTGATATAAAAATAATAAATAAGTTATCTGTTTTACTTTTTACATAATATGTTGTTATTAATGATCCAACTAATACTTTTAAGATAATTGTTGACATATACATACTATCAGGTGAGTTAAAGAATAATGCTATTAAATTTAACGGACTTATTAAGTGATATATGTAATTAAAAGTAAAGGGATTTCCTAAACCATTATTGAAAGAATAGTTTAGAAGTGTTCCATTTTTTAATTTGGTAATGAAATCAAATAACATTGGTTTAAAAATATTAATAGCATCTGATTTAGTTAATACATTATTACCAAATGGAGATGTATGATCTATTAAAAATACAGATAATAAAATTATTAAGACAAATAAAGCATTAATAATATATGGTTTTAGTTTGTTAATACGCTTCATAAAATCACCTGTGAATTATTATATACTATTTTTGTCTAGTTGTGGTGATTAATAATAATTATGAAAGTGATAGTGTGTTATAATTAAATGGAATAAAGTATATGAGGTAAATATGAAGAAGAGTTCTTTTATAGAAGGTACATTAATTGCCACTTTTGCTATTGTGTTTACAAAGATGTTGGGTATGTTTTATGTTATACCTTTTTATGCTATGGTTGGAATTCAAGGTAGTGCCTTATATGCTTATGCTTATAATATTTACGTAATATTCTTAGATATATCTAGTGCAGGTTTACCAATCGCTGTTAGTAAGCTAATTAATGAATACAATACTTTAGGAATGATGGATGCTAAAGTTAGAACTTATAAAATATGTAAGAGAATAATGATTTTTTTAGCTGTTGTTATTTTCTTGATATTATTTGTTTTTGCTCCAGTAATAGCCGAAATATTATTAGGTGATTTATCTGGTGGTAATACAATTGAAGATGTTGCTTTAGCGATAAGAAGTGTTTCTTTTGCTATTTTGGTAGTACCATTTTTAAGTGTTACTAAAGGTTATTTACAAGGTCATAAAATAATTAATGTTTCTAGTTTTAGTCAAGTAATAGAACAGATAGTTAGAATCACAATTATTTTAGTTGGTGGTTATTTAATTTTGAAAGTCTTTAATGGTAGCGTTAGAACAGCCGTTTGTTTAGCTGTATTTGCTGCCTTTATTGGTGGAGTAGTTGCTTATGTTTATGTAAGACTTAAAATAAGTAGAGATAAATTATTGAGATTAGATAAAGAACATAAAAAAGATGAAATAACAGATAAAGAAATTACTAAGAAATTATTTAGTTATGCAATTCCTTTTATTATTATTAATGTTATAGGTAGTTTATATAATTTTATTGATATGACGTTAGTTTTAAGAACAATGAATTATATTGGTTTAGATGCTCAAGATGTTGAATTTATTACAAGTTCAATTAGTACTTGGGCACCAAAAATAAATATGATTATTACTAGTTTAGCAATGGGTATGAGTACAAGTTTAATACCAACTATGGTATCTAGTTGGACAGTTGGTGATAAAGCCGATGTTAATAACAAGTTTAATCAAGCTTTACAATTAATAATATTTGTTTCAGTTCCAATGGCTTTAGGAATTATGTTATTAAGTGAACCTATTTGGGGTATTTTCTATGGCGTCAATAGAATAGGAAGTAGAATATTATCATTATATGTAGTAGCTGGTTTATTATTAAATGTTTATATGACAACAGAATCAGCTTTACAAGGATTGAATAAATTTAAATTAGTATATACAACAACTATTATTGGATTAGGTTTAAAAATATTATTAGATGTTCCTTTTATGCTTTTATTAAATAAGTTAAATTTTTATCCATATTTAGGATCAATATTAGCAACAATAGTTGGTTATACAGTAAGCATTTTATATTCTTTAACTAAACTAAAAAAAGAATGTAATATGAAATTTATGAAGACAAAGATTATTGCTTTGAAGGTTTTGGTTCCGACAACAGCAATGGTTATTGTAGTTTTAATAAGTATGTACTTTATTCCATATGTTTTAGGTAATAGATTATCTTCTGTATTATATGTTGCGATAAATGCTTTAATTGGAGCATTTGTATATGGAGGTATTTCTATTGCAATGAAAATACCATATGCTATTTTAGGTAAAGGAAATGTTAATAATTATATAAAGAAGATTACTTCTATTAAATTATTTAATTAATGATGGTTATTTTAGAACTAATCTGTTATATTATTAATGTTATTTGAGGGGACAGATATACATGAGATTAAGAAATGTTAAAAATGCTTATGAAATTGTTAACAACAGTCCTTATGTTTTATCATTTGATGAAGCTTGTAAACATAGGAGTATGTTTAGAGAAGAAGTTTTTCATAATTTAAATCCTATTCATTTAGAAATAGGAATGGGAAAAGGAAACTTTCTTATAGATATGGCAATGAAGAATCCTGATATTAATTTTGTTGGGGTAGAAAGATATGAAAGTGTTGTTTGTCGTGCTATTGAAAAGTTAGATATGTTAGAAAAACCATTAGAAAATATAAAGATATTATGTGTTGATGCTTATTGTCTTGATAAAATATTTGGTAGTGATATAGATACTATTTATTTAAATTTTAGTGATCCATGGCCAAAGAACAGACATCGTAAAAGAAGATTATCTTCTCATACGTATTTACCTATATATGATGTAATAAGTAGAGGAGATACTATAATAGAACAAAAGACGGATAATCTAGGTCTATTTGCTAGTACAATTGTTAGTTTAAGTACATATGGATATGTAATTGAAGAAGTATCATTTGATTTAGCTAGTACAGATAAACCAAATTCTTTAACTGAGTATGAAGAAAAATTTATGAGTCAGGGAGTTAAAATTAATTATCTAAAAGCAATTAAAAGAAATGAATAAAAAATCTCATGTAGAGATTTTTTGTTTTTATTTCGATGTATAAATGTTATAATTAAATGTAGGAGTCATGATTATGATGAAAAGAAAGTTTGTTATTTTATTAATACTTATAAGCTTTATTTTGTGCGGTTGTAAAGATATCTATAAAATGTCTGTTGATGAAATAATAGACAAAAGTGTAAGCCGTAATATTGAAGTTTATAATAAATATAGAAAAGGTTATAAATATAATTTACCAGTTGGTTTAACAGTTAAGGATAGTATGGACTATAACGAGACTATTTTTGACGGTAAATATACATATTATTTATTTGTTGACGCTGTTAGTTATTATAATAAAGTAATTGATACATATGAGACATCAGAAGAACCTTATATATCTATGCCTATAAGTTTTGAAGATAAGTATGGTTATTTGGAAATTAATAAATTAGAAGATGGCAACTATTTTATTGAAATTATGTATAATTATGCTAAAATAGAGGTGATAGTGAAGGAGTATGATGTTAATATAGGTGTTGCAAATAGTATTTCAATATTAACATCAGTTCAATTTAACGATAATGTTTTAAAAACAATGTTAGATGAAGAAACTTTACAATTTAAAGAATATGATTTTAATATTTTCGAGACAACAAGTAATTCTGAAGATAGTGAATACTTGCAGTATTTAAAATCAGAGGAAGAAAAAGGGCCTGAAATACATGATACTGACAAAATTAAATAAGGTGGTGATATAGATGGGATTATTTGGAAAAATAAAGAATATTTTATTTGAGGATGACGAGGAACTCGTTGAAGAAATGCCAGTCTATACTAAAGAAGACGTAGAAGAGAAAAAAGAAGAAGTTATAGAAAAAGTTGAACCTGTAAAGGAAGAAGAAAAACCAATTGAAATGGATGAACATTCAACATTTAGTAATGTTAAAAGAGATGTTTATATGCCATTTGAAGATGATGTATTAGAAGAAATACCACATGCAGAAGAAGATCTTTCTTTACCAAAACAAGTTCAAGAACCTACACCAGAAGTAAAAGAAGAGAAAAAATCTCCATTCCTTTCTTTTGATGAAGATGAATTTGAAAGATTAAATTCTAGAACAAATAGAGTTGAAAATAGAACTAGAGAAGTTAAAAAAGTTGATGACTTAAATGCCGCTAGAAGAGCTAATAATAATTTTTCTTCAACTACAACAACTCCAATTATTAGTGGAAATGGTGAAAGAACTAAGATTAATAGTGGAACTTTAGTTACTGGAAGAAAACCATTTACACCATCACCAGTTATTTCACCAGTATATGGTATTCTAGGTGAGAATTATAAAAAAGATGATATCGTTGATAAAAAAGATGGCATGAAGAGAGAAAAGGTTGTTAAACCGATTATTGCTCATGTTGTAACTGAAGAAGAAAAAGAAGCAAAAGCTATTAAAGAAGCAGAAGAAAAGAAAAAGGAAGAACCCATTAAAGTAAATATTGATACAGTTAGGGAAAAAGCTTATGGTAGTTTGGAAAAACTAGAAGAAGAAGCTCAAAAAGAAATTGAAGCTACTCCTGAAGAAACTGTAAGAGAAAAACCTATTGAACCAAGAAAAGAAGAAAAGGTTGTTCCAGAAAAAGAAGAAATGCCTGTACTTGCTGAAGAAGTCAGTGTAGAAGATCAAATCGAAAATGAAGAACCATTAGATGTTTCTAAAATATTAGAAGATGATGAAAAGATTGATGAGGTTCAAAATGAAGCAATAGCTAAAAAGCCAAAAGAAGAACCTAAAGAAGAAAAAAAGCCTAAAAAGCTTGATGAATTAGAAAAAACAAGTACATTACAAATTCTTGATGACATTGAAAAGGAATTAAACTCTATTAAACCTATAACTAAAAATAGAGTTGAAGAAGAAAAAATAGTAAATGAAGAACCAGAGGTTATCCCTGAAGTAAAAGAAAAAACGGAAAAAGAAAAGTTAGAAAATAATGACACTCTGGAAAATGATTTATTTAATTTAATTGATTCAATGTATGAAGAAGGAGAGGAGGAAGAGGATAATGGTTAGTTTTTTACAAACAGCATTGCCAATAATTATTTATTTTTTACTAATTATTTTATTAATTATTGGAATAATACTAGGTGTTAGAGCTATTCAAACTCTAAATAAAGTGGATAAGGTTGTAGATGATGTTAATGATAAAGTTCAATCATTAAATGGTTTCTTTAATTTAATTGATTTTACAACAGATAAAATTGTATCAATTACTGATAAAGTTGTAGACGGCGTAAGTGGCCTTATTGGTAATGTATTTAAGAAAAAAAATAAAGATGATGAGGAGAGATAGAAATGGGAAAAAATAATGGATTAGGTTCATTCTTAGCAGGTGCATTAGTTGGAGCAGGATTAGGTGTTTTATTTGCTCCTAAAAGTGGTGCTGAAACTAGAAGAGAACTAAAAGAAAAATTTGATGAATTAATTGCAAAAATCAAAGAAATCGATGTTAAAGAAGTAAGAGATTCTTTCTTAAACAAAGTTGAAGAAATTAAAAAAGAATTATCTGAATTAGACAGAGAGAAAGTAGTTGAAATTGCTAAACAAAAAGCTGAAGATATTAAATTCAAAGTTGATGAATTAGCTTCTGAAGCAAAAGAAAAAGCTACTCCAGTAGTTCAAAAAGCTGCTAATGATTTAAGACAAAAAACAGTTGAGGTTTTAAAAGGAGCAGTTGACAGACTAGAAAATCCTCCAAAAAAGGAAACAAAAAAAATTGGTAAAAAAGTTGAAAAATAGTATCAAGTAATTGATATTATTTTTTTTTAATATTGTAAAATTAGTTTGTAAATGGTATTATAATATTGGATAAGGATAGATTGAAATGAAGAAGAATTTTAAATATTTTATTTTTGTATTATTAGCCATGGTTTTTGGCGTTTTTAAAGTATATGCCGGAGTTGAAGTAAGTACTAGTAAAGATATAGTTCATGTTAAGGCTTCTAGCCCTGCAGCTAGTGCAATTTATTGGAATACTTCAAGCAGTTTCAATTCAGCTAAAAACATAACTGGATTAGGTTCTTTTTCAGCATCTAATGGTTACATTAGTGTTAAGAACGGAACATATTATTTCTGGGCAATTAATACAAGTGGTGGTAAAACATTAGCTGGCCCATATAAAGTTACAAGTTCATGTAACGATACGACTAAGTTAGATGTTAAAAGTACTGATCCATTTAAAGTAGAAAGATGTTATTTAAAGAAATCTAATGGTGCTGATCCTGTATCAGAATCAAATGTTAAAATTGCTTCTTGTGGTGATGGTTATTATCTTGATCAATCTAAGACTAAAGTAACAACAAATGAATGTAATGGAATGACACTACAACATGGTGTAAAACAACGTTATTGTAAAGTTGTTTTCCAATTCCAATGTGCTAAAAAAGGTGGCGGAAGTCAAGAAGACCCTCCTAAACCAACTGTTCCTGCTGCTACTTTAGATAGTCTATATGTAAGTCAAGGAACTTTATCACCAAATTTCCATAAGAATACTAAATCATATAGTGTTAATGTTCCATCAAATGTTGATTCTGTATCAATAGATGCTGATCCATCATCAGGTTCATCATTTGTTAATGGTTCTGGACCTAGATCAGTTAATTTAAGTTATGGAAGTAATAAAGTACAAATTAAAGTTAAAAACTCTGCTGGTAATGTTACAACATATACAATTAACATTAATAGAGAAGATGGAAGAAGTACAATTAATTCACTTGCTACATTAGTTTTAAGTGAAGGTACTTTAGAACCAGAATTTAATCCTGGAACTACTACATATAATGTAAAAGTTATGAATAATGTTACTGAATTAAAAATTGATGCAACATTAACTGATCCTAAATCATCATTTGTTGAAGGTTTTGGACCTCGTACACAAAACTTAGAATTAGGTACTAATAATATTTTAGTTAAAGTTAATAATGAAAGAGGAGAAACTAACGTATATAATATTAACGTAGTTAGAGATGATCTTCCTGCTGAGTGTGTTACTCAAGTAGAAACAAAAGCTTTGTTAAAGGGTATTAATTTATCTGTAGATATTGATGATATTGATTTAGATCAAATTGAAAATTTTGAACCTCAAACTAAAGTTTATAATGTTAGTGTTCCATATAGAGTTACTAGCTTAACAGTTCAAGGATTTACTCAAGAAGAGGAAGATACTGTTGAAGTTACTGGTGCTGAGGATTTTGAAGTTAATATTCCTAAAGAAGTATCTATAATGGTTAAGAGTAAAATGTGTACTAATTATACAAATATTTATACATTAAACGTTACAAGACAACCTGAAAAAACTGCTGATGAAAATCCTGAGTTACAAGATTTAATTATTGTTAACCATGATGAATTCGAATTTGAACCTAATAAGTTAGATTATGATATCGTTTTAAATAAAGGTGAAGATCATTTAGAGTTTGAATATCATCCAGTATCAGGTAATAAAACAACTTGTGAAGCACAAGGAAATGAAGATTTACAATTACGTAGTACTATTTCAATAGTATGTACTGCTGAAGATAAAGAAACAGCTGTAACTTATACAATATCTGTTAAAGATATTAAAAAAGGTATGAGTAAGTTCTTCGTAGTAATATTAATAATCTTATTTATTTTAGTATTAGTTTACTTAGTTCTAAGATTATTAGGATATAAGATTTACTTCAATTTTGAAGTAATCGGAGCATTCTTCAGAGGAATTGGAGAAAAAATTAGAAATATCTTTTCATAGTTAAAAATATTTGCTATAATATGATGCAATTAGCGATGAAGGAATTTACGACTCTGGAGCTAAAACGTTGCTCGCGTTAAGAGATAAAGTGTATGATAAGATTCATAAACTAAGGTGGTACCGCGCTAAAGCGTCCTTAGATTATGAATCTTTTTTTGTTTAAGAGGTGATAATATGGAGATTAATAAGTATATAGATCATACTAATTTGAATCGTAAAGCTAAAAAAGAAGAAATAGAAAAATTATGTGATGAAGCTATAAAGTATAATTTTGCTTCAGTATGTGTTCATCCATATTACGTTAAATTAGCTAAAGAATTACTAACGGATAGTGATGTTGCTGTATGTACAGTAATTGGTTTTCCTTTAGGTATGAATACTACAGAAGTTAAAGTGTTTGAAACACAGAATGCTTTAGAAAATGGAGCTGATGAAATTGATATGGTAATCAATGTAGCAGCTTTAAAAGATAAAGAGTATTATTATGTGGAGAATGAGATTAGAGAGATTAGAAATTTAACAGAAGGTAAAATACTTAAAGTAATTATTGAAGAATGTGCTTTAACTGAAGATGAAATAATTAAAATTACACAAATATGTAATGAATGTAATGTAGATTTTGTTAAAACATCTACTGGTTTTGATGAACATGGTGCAACTATGGAAGCAGTTCATATTATTAGAGAAAACAAAAAAGAAAACATTGGTATTAAAGCCAGTGGTGGAATAAGAGATTATGACACGGCAATGAAGTTTATTGATGCTGGAGCTACAAGAATAGGAACTAGTAGTGGAATAAAGATAATGGAGGGAGAATAATAATGGCAAAAGAAATGACTTTTTTTGAAGAACTAGAGTGGAGAGGATTAGTACAAGATATTAGTAGTCCTGATTTAATAGATAAATTAAATAAAGGAGGATTAACTTTCTACATTGGAACAGATCCAACTGCAGATTCAATGCATATTGGACATTATAGTTCATTTTTAATAAGTAAGAGATTGGCAAAACATGGTCATCATCCAATTCTACTTGTTGGTGGATCAACTGGATTAATTGGTGATCCTAAACCAGATGCAGAAAGACCAATGATTACTTATGAAGAAGTAGAGAAGAATATTAAAGGTTTAAGAGATCAAGCAGAAAAGATTTTTGGATTCGAAGTAGTTAATAACTATGATTGGACTAAAGATATAAGTGTTTTAGATTTCTTAAGAGATTATGGTAAATTCTTTAATGTAGGTTATATGTTAGCTAAGGATAAAGTAAAAACCAGATTGGAAACTGGTATTACTTATGCAGAATTTAGTTATATGATTTTACAAGCTCTAGATTTCTTATGGTTATTTGAAAATAGAGATTGTACTTTACAAGTTGCTGGTAGTGACCAATGGGGTAATATAACTAGTGGTATTGAATTAATTAAGAAAAAATTAGGTAAAGAAGCTTATGGTATGGTAATGCCATTAGTTACTGATTCTACTGGTAAGAAATTTGGTAAAACAGAAGGTAATGCTTTATGGTTAGACAAAAATAAAACATCTAGCTATGAGATGTATCAATATTTAATTAATCTTGAGGATTCAATGATTATTAAGTATTTAAAAATGCTTACATTCTTAACACCAGATGAAATTGAAGAAATTGAAAAACAACATAATGAAGCACCTCATTTAAGAATTGCTCATAAAGCTTTAGCTAAGGAAATTATTACTGATTTACATGGTGAAGAAGAGTATAAAAAAGCAGTTCAAATTAGTGAAGCATTATTTGGTGGATCTTTAGATGGATTATCTGCAGATGATTTAGTTCCTTTAGCAAAACAAGTACCTAATATTGTTTTAAAAAGTGGTGTTAAACTAATTGATATGTTAGTTGATAATGGTGTTTGTTCTAGTAAGAGAGAAGCTAGAGAAATGTTAGAAGCAAATGCTATTAGTTTAAATAATGAAAAACATACGGATGAAAATGAAATAATTGATGAAAAAATGGCTATTGATGGTAAAGTGATTATCATTCGTAAAGGTAAAAAGAAACAATTTATTGGAATTTTCTAAAATAAAAAACTCCTTAATAGGAGTTTTTTTATTTTAGTATGTCTTTTATGTATTCTTTTAGTTGCTTAGCATCTTTTCCAAAAATAATCTTTAATTGATTATCTATTTCAACGATTCCTTTAGCACCTAACTTTTGAATACCATTTTTATCTACTTTTGATGTATCTTTTAATATAACTTTAAATCTTGACATATTACATTCAGCATTAATTATGTTATCTTTTCCACCTAAATATTTTATTAGTTTATTTACTTCAGCAGAGAAATCTTTGCTATGAAGTTTGATTACAACTAATGAAATAATTAGTAGAACAGCTATTATAATTACATATTGAAACCATTCCATATAATCACCTGTTAGTAATTATACTATATTTTCAATAAAATTAAAAGCCAAAGTAAAAACCAACGTTTGTTGGTTTTATTCTTTTTCAGTATATAAACGATATAAAGTAATAGATGGAGAATTATTAAATCTAACGTTTAGTCCTTTAGTTCCTAAACCGTTAGATATATATAAATCAGTTTCATTTATTCTTTCATAGTCTAAGAAATGTTTAGCTTTATGAACAAACCATGGTCTTATGATATTGATTGAACCTCCTAAAGTACTTCCTGTTAAAACAAGATTAGGATTGTAATCAACTACTTCATAGATTGTATCAGGTTCATGAGCTAGAACTATTTTATAAAGATTTGTTGTTTCTATATCGTCTTTCTTTTCAGCTATAACGCTATATTTAGGACTTGAATCTAATGGATCAAAACCACTTATTAAAATAGGAGTTTCTTCTTGATAATAAAGTAGAGTAGTTTCGTTTTTTAATAAGTTAAAATGAGAATTTTCCATTATTTCTTTATATTCTTTTTCATCATCTTCGTTACCGTAGATTGCATATTTATATAGAGTAGCTTCTAGCTTTGATAAAGATGCTGTAATTTCGTTTTTAGTACTGTCGTCTATAATAATAGTTTTATCAATTAAATCACCAGTAAATACTATTATATCTGGTTTTTGTTGATTAATTAAGGTAACAATTTTATCTAATTCTTTTTTGTTAACGGTTGTTCCATAATGAACATCACTAAATTGAACTATCTTTATACCATTGAACGATTCAGGAATCATTTTATCTTCAACTTTGTATTCTTTAATTACAAAGTGTTTTGGTTCAATATTATGAATATAAATAAATATAGCTAGTAGGATAAGACCAATTGTAATAATCGTTTTTCTTAATCGAGGATGTTCTTTTTTTTCTTTTTCTTCAATTATTATTTCTGGTTCATCTTCTTTTTCTACATATCTAGTTTTCTTTTTTTCTTCTCTCACATTAACCCTCCTTTTATTAGTATAAACATTAATGTTAAGGTTATTAAATTATGTAATGAATGAACAATCATTGTTCCAAATATATTCTTTGTTTTGTAATATGCATAACCAAAAGCAACACCTAGTGAAGCATAAGGTATAACATATAAAAGCATTAATGGCCCTTCAGAAAGGGAAGTTGTTATATGTATCAAAGCAAAGATAATTCCAGTTGTAAAAGCATATAGATGTTTATTGGTTGTAGCTTTTACTAAGCTTCTTCTAAATACTAGTTCTTCAATTAAAGGAGCGAAGAAACCAGCTAATATAAATTCAACAATAGGGTATTGCTTTAGCAATTGAATATTTTCTTCTTGATTAGCAACTTCTGGAAGATGTAGTAGTTGGATTAGTAATGATGATACATACATTGCTAAGAAACCTAATCCCCAGTATTTTAAACTAGTTTTTAAAATAAATTTATATTCTTTTTTAAATCCTTTTAAGTTAGCTAGTAAGTCTTTGCGATAATATACTACGAATATTGTTGCTAATGCTAAATACAATATTAAAGTAGATATTTCATTTGAAATTAACCTTTTTTTAAATGTTAAAAAAATTAAAGGTATTACGAGGATATACGGTAAAACAAAGTAAGCTCCTATAACAATAATACCTTTAATTAATTCTTTGAAATTAATACTTTTCAAATAGATCACCTTGTTATTCTTTAATATATCCCATAGCCTTTAATCTTGATATTATTTGACTTTCTTGTTGATTTCCTGAAAGTCTAGTTGAAGTTGATTCTTCAGCACCATCTTTAATAAAAATAGTTTGAGGTGTTCCAGAAGTATTAGCTATTTCTTTTAATTCTCCAAGTTCTTGTTTAGATAACTTATCTTCTTCGATAAAGTAACCAACGATATCGTACTTGTATAATACTTTCTTTAGAGTAGGCTTATATTCAGCACAATGACTACATGTTGTTTGAGTTATTACAAGGATAAAAGTATCTTTATTTTCGATTTTTTCCTTTAATTCACTCATGTTTAATTCTATTAGATGTTTATCTAATTCTTTTTGTTTAGCTCTTAAAATAAAGCCAGAAGAAATCACTCCAATAATTGCCAAAACAGCTATTGCTATAACTCCCCATTTTATAATATTATTTTTCATTTAAATCACCATCATTAATATATCATAATAAGATTTTAACTTCAATTTATTATTGTTATTTTGCAATGTTAATGGTAAAATTATATATAGAAAATAAGGTTGGTGCATTATGAAGAAAAAAATGTTATTTTTGATTATTTTTTTAGTGTCATTATTTGCTTTACCAATGGGTGTTTTAGCAGAAGAAGATGATGGCACATGCAAAGCAGTAGATAAGAGCTTTGTAAAAACGCAAGCGTCAAATATAAGGGTAACGTTTGCGCCGGTAGTTGTTGAAGAAAACTATAAAGATTCTTTTGGACAAGAACTATCCGGTTATAACCGATATGTTCAAATAAAGTTATATAACGTAACTAGTAACATGTATATTAATGTTGAATATTCTGGACGTAACGTATCTAATGGACATATGAGATTTGATTATAGGGATATTGGTCCAGATAAATCAATTACTATTAATCAGTTAGCTGTTAAGGATATGGTTACTTATACGATTTCAGTATATTCTGATTATAATAACTGCTATGGTGATTTGATTAGAACAATTAGGTTGACTGTTCCAATGTTTAATACTTATTCTCAATCAAGTGCATGTAATGGTATTCCTGATTATTATTTGTGTAAGGAATATGTTACTTTCGATATTGATAGCTCAACTTTTTATACTAATATAGATAGCTATAGAAAAAATCTTGAAGCTTACGAAGGAGAAGATCCTGATATTAAAGATAACAATACTCCAGTAAGTAAAACTGCTACAGCTATATCAAGATATAAATACTTGATTGTAGGCATTATAGTAGTTATTGGAGTACTTGCCACTATATATATTATTAAGAGAAAGAAGAGTGAAGAGTAATGAATATAGCTAATATTAAAAAATATACAATCTTTATCTTTGTATGTTTTTTGTCGTTTATATCAATTGCTTTAGCTAATGAAGCTACACCAACACTGTTCCCTATTAAATATAAGCAAACAGTTAAGATAGCTACTTTTGAAAAATATAAGAATCTATCTTGTAGTGCGGCAGATCCAAATAATAAAGTATTTGTATTAAAGAAAACAACAGATGGATATGAAGTTACATTTGCTAATATTCCAACATCAAGTGGAGAGTTTAAAGTAAATTGTACTTATACAGATTTTGATGTAACAAATGAATTACCATTCGTTTTCAAATATAGTATGGCTAATATGGAAAGCGAATATGTTGTAACTTTAGATAACTATGATGAATCATCTGCTACTACTAACTTAGGTCAAGAATTGATGATTGAAAAAGTTATTAGTTTCAATCTAGATAAAGGTAATGAATACTTAGATATTAATTGTAGCGTTGGTTCTTCAACATGTATTTTAAAAATTTCTGATAATGCTCAATTACCTGAAGATGTTGAATTAACAGGTCAAGTTGTTTATAAACCTGTTGGTTATGACACAGAAATTAAAACTAAATTAACAATTATTATTTATAAGAGTGCTGGAGCTCGTGCAGTTCCTGGTGAATATGGAACATGTGAGTTCGACACTAATTATTGGGAATATTCTGATGGAGTTTATAAATCTAAAGGATTAAAAAATATTCCGTTCCCAGATTGTAAAGCTAAGAGTGAAGTTAATCCATTACTAGAATTCGTTGGATGGGTTAAAGTAACTTCTCAATCTGAAGATTATTATCAAACATCAAATTACTGCGTAAGTAAGAATCCACAAAGAGGATCATTTGATGTAGAACCAACTCGTTATTACTTTGCTTGTTATAGATTTGCAAATGGTATTGCAGTTTATCCAAACGGTGCAACAGTTGCATTTGGAGATGGATGGACTAAAGGTGTTAACGGTGCTTACTTTAAAAAAGGTGAGAACGGTAAGGTAACATTACCAAATGCTGAATTTACAGGTATGTATAATAAAGATAAAGAATTTAAAGGTTGGAGAAAGAGCAGTGGCGATAGTACTATCTATGCAGCAGGAACTGCTGTGGATGCTGATGGTTCTTCATACGTTGCTGTATATGAAAGAACTACAACTGTAAGAGATTATGGTAAAACAATTTATGTTAATGAAAATAGTGTTTTAAAACCTACTGGAGCTAAAGTAATTAGTTGTAAATCAGCTGATGAAAGTAAAGTTAAAGTAGTAAGTAATGAAAACTCACATGATTGTATCTTACAAGGTGTAGCAAAAACTGAAACTGATAAACCTATAGAAGTTGTTGTATATGGTGAAAATGAATATCAAAAGACATTCTATATAACAGTATTAAGTAGATATGGTCAATCAGAAGGCTCTGATAATCCATTCGTAGTTGACCTAGTACCAAATATTGTTACAACATACAACGACTATACTACATTAAATGGATATCAAACTGATTCATGTAATAACTTCTCATTTACTGAAGCATTAACTGGTGATGACAGATATGCTACTACAGATGAGAGTTCAGGACCTATAAATGTATATTATTTACAATCTACATGTATTGATGGTCAAGAATATTATGCGTTATGTTTAGATGCTGGTCGTACAAGTCCAGAATATGGAACTACATTTGCTAGAACAGAAGATATTATGATGAATTCTGATTTTGGCAAAATGTTAAATTACTTAGCGACAAATGGTGTATTTAAACGTATTAAGAATAGAGAAGTTGAAGCTGTACAAGCAGCTAACGTAGTAATTCGTTTAGTTGCTATATTAGATAATATGTCATTATCTGGATCATTTAATATTAATGACCAACTTCATGCTGATGCATATGCATATTACGAAGCTTTAGCTGGTAAGATAAAAAATATTACTGATAATGACGGTAAGATAGATGCAAGTAAAGTTGATGAGGCTTTAAGCGATTCTAAATTAAAACCTGGTGTATTAAATATTGTTGCTGATGTATTAAAACATTATCAAACTGAAAAACTTGCAGAAGGTGGTACTTTCTCAAGAACAATTGACGATGTTAAATATGATATTGATGGAAACAATATTACAATTACTTATACTGGTACAATGACTATTCCTGGTGCAGGAACTGGTATTACTGCTTCCCTAGAAGGATTTAGTGAAACTGGTATCGTTGGTACTGTTGAAAAATGGGAAATCAATGATGGCTTAAGTAATGAATATAATAGAACAGTTTATAACTATGTTGTTAAGTTGAAGATAGATGCTACGAAGTTAGAAATTCCTTCTTCATCAAATCAATCAGTTAGTGATAGCGCAGTTAGTGCTAGACAAGAATCTAAAAAGATTAGTTTCAAACTAACATATGAAACTCAGGATACATCAATAAGTGATGCATTTATTGCTGAACCTTCTGGAACAGCTGCATCTGGTTCAACACAAAGACTTATTGCATTTAACCCTGATGATGTAACATTATATATTTACTTCTCACCATCTGTTCAATCAAGTGCATGTAATAAGATACCTCAATTAAATCCAGATAATTGTATGGATGAGAGTTGTACTCAAGTTGGTGATAATGGTGCGTTTGTTACAACAAATGCGTTCAATGCTTCATTATTTAAAGCTTCTGGATGTTGTAACTTACTTACTGATGAACAAAAATATAGTTATTTGATAGAAAATGTTTGTTCTAGTACATGTACTACAACAACAATGCCTGCTGTCTGTGATTACAGACCAGAGTATACTGGTTCAGCAGACTTCTATGATGTTCATGAAGGTAGAAATAGTGATGGTACATATAAACTAGGTGGTAATAAAGCTTGTACAGTTTATACTGATGCTTTCAAAGGCTTAGTTGAAAAATATGAAACATATACTCAAAAATATGACGACTCAGGTAACTCAATAATGGTTGATACATATAAACATAATCGTTATTGTCGTGTAAGTTGTAGTGAAGACTGGCAATTATCAATGGATTCATTTGGTAATTATGTTGGTAAGAATGCTATAGCTGCTGGTAGTTACTTTGCAGTAAATAAAAATGATATGTTCATCGGCGGAAAGAGAACATGTTATACAACATTTATCAATTATGGTTCATACGAAGTTGAAGGTGGCCTTGGAGGATTCGAAGGATTCACTAGAGATATTGCTGAACAATCAGATATTTTAGTTAATGCATATAATGATTATTCATTGATAAGCCACGTTTATTCAGACTTGGCTGGTGGTAGACCAGATGGTTCTCAACAATTTGAAGAAGAGAATGCAGTTGGTTTAGATGCTACTCATAAGTATTGTACTCAATCTCATGTTGTATATTATTGTGCTGATGAGAATGATGTAATGAGTGGTACTTCATGTACACACAAAGCATCTGCTGATGAAACTCCTTCTGAAGTTGAAGGTGAAGATCCAACATATTCTTGTGATAGTTGGGAAGATGTAAGAGGAACAAGTCATAGTGGTTCATTAAGTGGATCTACATGTTCTTATACATATGATGCATTAAAATATAATCAATGTGACGCTTGGGGATTCTGTGTTACTTATTCATTAGGAACTTCAAACGGATTTAATGATAAAGATAAATGTCCTACAGCTGGTGGTGGATCAGTTGATACTGCTGCTGGTGAATACTGTAAGATGAAATTAGATACAAGCGATGGCTTACCAAATGCTTCTGGAAATGTTTCAAGTGATCCTACAGCATATACAAATGTAAATGTTATAGAATCTGGTAAGTTCGACGAATTAAGTGGAGAACTTGGCTTAGGTTATGCTTATAGAGATGTTGATTCAGCTCGTGCAGTCCTAGCTGATGATGAAGGTCAATCAAATTCTAAGAACTATAAAGGTGATAGAAGTGGCCAAGAAGATGGAAGATTAGGTACTGTTGGTTCATGTAATCAAGTTCCTGGTGCTGGTGCTGATTTAGGTGCTGGTGTAAGTGTTCAATTACCTCCATCAAATGAATATGTACCTGATGATAGTACTGATGAAATCTGTGATGGTGCTAAGTTCGAAAAATGTAATACAGTAAATAATGGTATCACCCCTCCAACAAGTTTTGATAGCACGTTAAAGAGATCTTGTGATGGTACAGGTGGTGCACATTGCGACAACGCAACTGGTGAGTGGTTCAGAAAACTTGTATTAGATAATTCTGGTGCTGAAGGTGTAATGAATGGATTAGCCGGAACAATGCAAGGTGCAAACAATACAATCGTAGATTATGGTGAAGACATGTTCGCATGTCAACACTTCGAACTATACAATACAGCAGATAGTCAAGAAAATGGTATGGCAAATAATCAATTATCTACAGGTAAGTTCATGGGAACAACTAAACAATTTACAAGAATTGTTTCAAACTTCAGTCCATCAATTTCATATACTTATTCAGAGACTGAATATATGACAATATTATTAGATGACAATATTATGGAAAGATATAAGAGATATAATTCATCATTCTTTGGTGAAGGATGTTCTGATATGACTAGAAATAATACTGGTGATGATAATTGTTATAACAATGCAACAAATAAGAAAGTTGCAATAAAGATTAAAGCTTATGGTAATGGTTCAGATGAACCAGTTGAAAAAGATGTTGATTTAGCTCGTAACTACTTAGAGATGTTCTATTACGATATGAACCATCATGGTACTATTCAACATCAATTAGGTTGGGCTCCTAATACTGATGCTGCTATCAGTTATGGTGCAACATCAAATGGTGGAGCAGAAGTTACAGAATTAAGTTGTCCTGACGGTGACTGTGACTTTGGTGATTATTTAACTGAAGATAACGGATCTGTTGATAAACGTACAATATTGTGTGTTAAAGGTGATGTTATTGGAACAGCAACAACTGTAGTCGATAGCTTGAAGGGTGGAGGCTTAAGAACATCTGTAATTCGTGATAAGTCACCATTCTGGACTACTGGATTATGCTTCATCACAAGAGTTAATTATGTTCAAGCTAACTATATTAAAGGATCAATAGAAAATAGTAGTTTCTATAAGAATAAAGGTTATTGGTATATAAATGATTCCGATGTTAAAGAACACGGTGATAACTTAACTGAAGCATTAAAGAATGCTGCATTAAGACCAAATGGAATTACATATCTAATAACAGAAGAAGAAAGAGCTAAATGGTCAATCTTAGGTGATTACAATGTATTCCCAATTAAGATGACTACTGCTAGAAACTTATATCAATATACTTATACGTTTGCTGATATTGGTTCATATTCTGCTGGAGCAACTGGTAGAATTATGGGCTCTGACCAATCATTAATATCAACAAATAACAGAACATGCTTCTATGAAGTATTTGAAGAGATTTGTTTATGTTGTGGTAACCCAATCAATTCACATGTTCATGATAGTACAGGTATAGCGGATCCTGATGAATGGGCTGAAACATATACTCCATATGTTCCAAGTTCAAAAGATTATGATCCTGACAATGTTAAATCTACATTAGCATTTAATACATCTACTGTTTCACTTTCTGATATGAAATCTGATTCAGATAGAGATTTAGGTAACAACTGGAGTGATAATTCATTGTTCATGTATGATGGCAATGACTTCTCAACAAATAAAGGTGCTGAATTATTAAGAGAAATTGATTCAGCTGGTCAAGGAGATAATATTTATTCAGAAACTCCTGAGTATTCATATTCTATTACTCCTAGTGGAATGGCATTAATTAGAGAATATAATGATACACATGGTTATGAAATTAATCATAATAACTTAACTAGTGTTTCTAGATATTCTATAACGCCATATGATCCGGATGATTATTCTGAATGTTCTGATTCATCACTTTCCGGATGTAGGTGGGATGTACCAAAGACGAATGATGAGGAAGACTATCGTGAAAATAGATTAATTAGTTTCCAACATTATTCAAGTAATTTCTTAAATGATTTCATACCAAATAATGGTACTGGAATAACCGTTAAGAGTTCATTGTATGGTGATGCACCATTAACAATGAGTGAAGAATGTTATGTACGTGAAGGATTCACTGCTGAAGAAATGGACGACAAGCAACAAACATGTCGTTGGGTTGACTACGTTCAGTTCGATAAGGATAGTGGACGTTACTTCAGATTATCATTTAAGTAGGAAAGGAGTGAAATTATATGAAGGAATCCTATTGGGGCTATTGGTTAATAATTTTAGGTATTTTCATCGTAGTAGTTATGATGTTAACAAATGATGCTACGACAACAAATACACAAGATTATTACCAATTAAAAGAAGTTGCAAATAGTGCTATGTATGATTCGATTGATTATTCATACTATACTCAAACAAGACAAATTAGAATCTTGAAGGAGGTTTTCGTAGAAAACTTCCTTCGAAGATTTGCTGAAACGGTATCTGTAACAGATAGTTATGATATTAGTTTCTACGATTTGTATGAGTCACCACCAAAAGTCAGCGTTAAAGTTGCTACTAAGACAGCTGGATTTATAGTAGGTCGTGATACTGAGACTAGTACAGGAAAAGAAAATGCTGTTACTGACTTAGATGTTGTTAATAGCATTGACTTAATAATCGAATTTAACCCTGGCAAAATAGAAGATATAAACAGTATGGGAATATGTGAAGGTGAGAAATGTCCACCTTGCGAATATTATCCAACAGGTGATTAGGAAAGAAGGAATAAAATGGGAAATTTATTAGCGCCTTTTAAGAAATTTTTAAGTAATAAGAATACTATTACAATATTAGGTGTATTATTAGGAATTGTTGTACTATACTTTGGTTATACTTGGCGTGTTAAGAACTCAGTTCAACCAACACAAATACCTTATGCTACACAAACGTTGATATCTGGTACAAAGATAACTGAAAGTGTTATTAGTTACAGAGATGTTCCTAAATCAATGATTAAGAATATGACTAATTTAGTAACAAATAAAGCTCAAATAGTTAATAAATTAGTTTCATACGATTCAAAAATACCAGCAAATGGTTTCTTCTTTGCAGAGAATATGATTACAGAGGAAGAGATGCCTGATTCTATTTTCTCTAACATTCCTGATGGAGATACCATTTTCGTGTTGAATGTTACTGCATTATCAACATATGGTAATTCAATTTTCCCTAACGATGCTATTGACTTATATATGAATACTGTAGATGACGATAACTTAGTTGTTTATGGTCGTTTGATTTCAAGTATTCGTGTATTAGCAGTTAGAGATAAAAAAGGTGGTAACGTATTTGCCGATAAAGATAATCCAACAGATTCAGCAATGTTATTATTTGCTGTTCCTGAAGAATTGTTCTTATTGTTAAAGAAAGCACAAATTTTAGGTGTTAAGATTGAACCAGTACCTAGAAATAATGCTTATACTGCAAATGCAGCTGCTACTAAGTTACAAAGTGATGAATTAAAATCAATGATTTTAAATAAGACTCACTCAATTCAAAATGAATGT
Organism: Bacilli bacterium; assembly: GCA_017525015.1. Next base: position 29,890 of record JAFXUK010000004.1, on the reverse strand, counting down.
ATTGATTTAACTCAATGTTAATTCGTTTGTAGTTCAAAAGAATAAAGAAGGTGTTTGTATGGATGAGAAGAATGTTTTCTCCCAGATGGACTTCGGTCCGTTGTCCGAATTCTTAGAAGACGATGACGTAACCGATATTTCATATAGTAATGGCGGTCAAGTCTGGTTAAAAACATTGTCCAGAGGAGTTTTTCAAGTTGAAAGACCAGATATAAATAATCCATTTATGGAAAAGCTGGCTTTCCAATGTGCGAATGTAATGGGTAGAACTTTTAATATGGCTCATCCATTCCTAGACTCCGAAAGTGCTGAGTTACGTATGAACTTCGTACATGATTCCATTGCAACTAACGGAATTGCTTGCTTGATACGTAAAACACCAGCAAAAATACGTTTAAACAAAGATAAATTAATTACTGAGCAATATGTTACTGAACAAATGCATGATTTCTTAATCAAATGTGTTTGGGGTCATTGTAATATTATGATTGCCGGTGAAACTGGTTCAGGTAAAACTGAGCTGGTTAAATATTTAGCTAGTAACACTAAAGAAGATGAGAAAATCATATCTATTGAGGATACATTAGAGCTTCACTTGGATAAGATTTTCCCTCATCGTGATATTGTTGCTATGAAGACAAATAATATTGCTTCATATACGGAAGCATTGGTTGCCTGCATGCGTCAGAACCCAATTTGGATTCTACTTGCCGAGGTTCGTTCTGCTGAAGCTGTTATGGCAGTTCGTAACTCTATTTCTTCAGGTCACCACATTATTTCAACAATCCACGCCGATAAGGCAGCTAGTATTCCAATGCGTATGTACGCTTTGTTGGAAGGTAGTCAAGATATTGAACAATATTTGTCTTCAATTCATAGATATATTCAGATTGGAATATATGTTAAAGGTTATTTCTCAAAGGCTTTAGGAAGGTTCCAACGTGAGATCATGGAAGTATGTGAATTCTACGTTGATCAAGATAATAAACCAAGGTCAAATGAATTATATTCTAAGACATTAGATGGTAGGGTAACATTACATAATCCTACTAAGAAATTAATTGATTATTTAGGAATAGGTAATGTTTACTTTGACACCGATGATATCTTTGGTTTAGGAGATGCTGATTATAAAGAAGATTTATCAAATTTAAGAGATGGATCTAGTGATAATTATGCAAATAAAAAGACTTCTTCTGAAGCTTTAGATAAGATGTTAAATGAAAATGCTACGGAAGGAAATGAAGGTGGTGAAGCTAAACCTGCAGATCAAGCTCCAGCGGCTCCTGCAGCACCAGCACCACAAACAACTGCTCCAGCTCCAGCTGCAACTCCGGCAACAACTCAAACAGTTGCTCAACCTGCGGCACCAGCTCCAGCAGCACCAGCACCAGCTCCAGTAGCACCAGCACCAGCACCAGTTGTTGCAAGTGCTGTTACTCCGGCGGCGCAAGCTCCGGCTCCTCCAGCTCCACAAGCTCCTGTTGTTAAGCCAGTAACCACAACGGTTGCTCAACCAACACAAGGAACTCCAGTAGCACAACAAACGACAGCTGTTCCACCAGCACCACAGGTTGTAAAACCGGTTGTGGCGGCTCCGCAAGTACAGGTACAGGCTACTGCGGCATCTGCTGCACCTCAACAAGCTGGTAGTGCTACTCCGGCAACAGCGACGGATGTTTTATGAAAGTAAGGTGATTATATGGAATTGATATTATGGATAGTTATTGCAATATTTGTATTAGCTTATAGATATAATACAGGTGATAATGTTTATAAATTCTTTGCTGATACTGTTGCTAATGTTTACAATACTTATGCACCTTATAGTTATAGAGAGGTTAAGGAAAAGACAAAAGAATTAGGTTATGAATATACACCTAGACAATACTTAGTACAAGTTGTTTTGCTTGGTGGTTTTGCTGCAATAGTTAGTTTCTTATATTTTTATAGTATTTTGATAACTGCTATATATACAGCAATTGCTATTGCCTTTGTTCCTTACTTATCTTACTTAAGAACAAATAGATTATATAGTGAATATTTATTTGAACAGATTCAAGTTTATACAACAAACGTAATTATGGAATTTAATACAACACAATCTTTTGTTAAATCATTAGAAGGTGTTAGAGATTCAGGTATCTTACAAGATCCAGTTTTAAGAGATGTTAAGAGAATGATTCAAATGTCTTATGAAAATGGTACTATTGATGAATCTATTGAATTTTTCAATAACGCATATCCTTATTATATGGTTAAAAATATGCACCAATTATTCTTACAGATTACTAAGGAAGGTGCGAGAGATTCAGGTGAAGCTTTAGAGCTTATGTCAATGGATATCGATGCCTTAGTTGAAGGTGTTTATAAAGATAGAATGGATAGACAAGTATTCCATACAAAGTTCTTAACATTCGGTGGTGCTTTATTCTTACTGGTAATGGTTATGCAATTATTATTCGGTAGAAATGAGTACTTAAAGATGTTGGAAAAGATATATGTAAAACTGATTTTACATGCCATAATTATTATTGACTGTTATTTCTTGCTTACTGGCGAAAAATTCTACAATGAAGACGTGGGGGTTGAGTAGTTATGTATTTTGAGATATTAGCCATTGGTATTATTTCGTTTGTTGTATTAACAATAAATGGTTATATTAAACCAAATAAATTTATACAAGATAATCAAGATATCTTTATGAAGTTAAAAGAAGAGGATTATGATTTCTTAGTTAAAGCAAAATATGGTGATGGATTAGATTCAGACGTTTTGTATCAAAAGAGAATTAAGAATGGTCTAATCGTTATTGTTTTATTAATATTTATAATGTTATCTGATTTATCATTAGTTAAAATTGTTCTATCTTGCGTAGGTGGATATGTAGCATTTAAGATGGATTATAGTAATTTAAAGAGTTTCTATAAGAGACACTTACAACAAATAGATTCAATGTTGCCTTATTACTTAAAAGGCTTAGAAATATTAATTCAGCACTATACTGTTCCAGTTGCTTTAGGTAAATCAATACCTGATGCTCCAGAAATATTTAGATCTGGATTAATAGAGATGATTAATAAGATTAATGCCGGTGATGCAACTGTTACTCCATATATGGAGTTTGCACAAACATATCCGGTTCGTGACTCAATGCGTATGATGCGTTTGTTATATCGTTTGAGTTTAGGTCGTCAAGAGAGAAAGCAAGAACAATTGATTACTTTCTCTAAAACGATTTCCAATCTACAACAAAAGGCTAGAGAGACTCGTTATAAAGAGAGACTTGACAAGATGGAAAGTAAAACAATGAACATGCTTGTTTGTACAGGTGTAGGTGTTATGATTTTACTATTAATTGCCGTTATGAATATGATTGGATCATAAAATTATTGAATTAATAAAATTTAAATAGTATAATATAATTATAAAATGGAAAGGATGATATATAAATGAAAGAAGCTACAGGAGAATTAAATATGACAGTTATTACAGTTGTTGCTATCGCTGCAATCGCTGCATTATTTACAATATTTATTATGCCTAACATTCAAGCAAACATTATGTTACAAACAGCATGCTCAAATATCGATGCTGATGGTAACTATGAAGCTACAAGTGATGGTGCTAATGCAGGTAATGCTGGTAACCAAGCAGATGCAAACATAGTTACTTGTCAACAATTCACATGTACAGCTATATATAATGGACGTTCATTCAATAAAAGATGTAGCGGTACTAATGATGCTGGTTAGTTTATAGTTTAAAATAGAAGGTATATTATGAAAGAAGCTACAGGTGAGTTAGCAGGCTCTGTAATTGTTGTAGCGGCCGTGGCTGTGCTTACGGCTTTTTTCTTTCTTATTATATGGCCTATGGTAAAAAGTGGTATGGAAGATAGAGCAACTTGTGCTAATGCAGTATGTGATATTGGTGTTAATGGAAACCATATGGCATATTGTTATTCACCAGCTGATGAGACTAAAACCATATACGAATGCCCATTTAAAGGTTAGGTGATAGAATGAAGGAAGCTATTGGTGGTACTTGGCTATTCGGTTTAACAATAACTTTCATTGCGTTGTTTACAACGTTTGTAAGTGTTACAACTAATTATTCGAGATGCTATAAAATAAAAGATGAAATTATTTCGACAATCGAAAGAAAAAGAGGAGTAAATGCTGATACCGTTAGAGTTATCAACACTTATTTGAATGGTTTGGGATACCGTACTTATGGTAGTTGTCCTGCTGATAGTAACTGTTGGTTACCATTTAAAGTTGATTCTTCTGAACCAACTGATGACGTTACTAAAGCTAATTATTGTATAGCTATGCATGGTATTGTATACGATATTCAAACAGTTAATGATAGTGGAGAATTAGTAGATAGCGGTATTTTAAACGGCGCATTAGGTCATCCTAGCCAAGCTTATTATGAAGTTGCGGTTTTCTTTAAAATTGAATGGCCTATATTGAATAGATTTTTTAATATAAGAATTGATGGGGAAACATCTATCATTTATTTAAATAAAGATTTTCCTAAGTTTAGTGGATGTAGAAATTAGGAGTGTGATATAGTGAAACAAGGTATTGCTAATATATGGTTGTTAGGTATGATTATTGTTTTTATTGCTATGTTCTCAGCTTATATTGCTACAACTATTAATTATTCAAAAGCTTTTAAAATGAAAAATGAGATGTTATCTATCATAGAGAAGCATCATGGAGTAACTAGTAATTTAGGACAACAAGGTGAATCTGTTACTAATCCTGGTCAAAGAATTACTGTTGATTTAGGAGCAGCTCAAACTATTAATTATTATTTAAGAGGTATGGGCTATAATACAAAAGGTAAATGTCCAAGAAATAATGATAATACTGATGTTCCTGGAACTTGGTATGGAGTATATGATATGGACTTAGAGAATAAAGGATTAGAACTATTTCAAATGTCTGAGTTAGTTCAAACAAGTGAAAAGAAATACTATTGGTGTTTTGCTAAATATGATGCTCAATTAAGAACAGGAACTTATACAAGTGCTTATTATAAAGTAAGAGTATTCTATGGATTTGATCTTCCAGTATTAAGTACATTCTTATCAGTAAAAGTTGATGGAATGTCTGATGAAGTATATGATTTACAGGACTCAAGTAATAATCCGGATATAGATTCAAGAAATATAGTACAAATAAGTTCTGAAAATTATGATTATGTAAGTAGAAGATAATAAAAAGGAGGATTAACAAATGAATGTTATAGTTTCAAATAAATATGCAGCAATGTTATCTAATTTGAATATAGATTTAATTAAAAGTATTCAAGGAGAATTTCAAGTAGATGATTTGATAGCACAATTTGATAATTTCTTCTTTAACAAAATGATTCTTGATATTACAGCAATTGTTAATTATCAAGATATTACACAAATACAACGATTATCCTTCGGAATGGATATGTCAAAGATTATTTTACTACTAGATGATTCACCAGCAGTAAATAGTCCACAATATTTATCAGAATTGGTATCTATGGGTATTTATAATTTTACTCGTAATATCGATGCTGTTGCTTATTTAGTAGATAATCCTAATTCATATAAGGATGTTGCCCAGTTCCATATAATTGGAAATGGTGGAGGAGCAGGACCTAATGGAGGTCCAATGCCTCAACAACAACAAAATCAAGGAAATAGAAAAAATGTTGGAAACGAAAGACAGTTTATTAATAACAGTATTGCAATGCCATCTTTAGGTGGAACACGTGTTATTGGCTTTAAAGATCTTACAGATCATGCTGGAGCTACAACATTAATCTATATGTTGAAAAAGCAATTATCTGAAAATTATCGTGTTTTAGGTATAGAGTTAGATAAAAATGATTTCTTATTCTTTAATGATCCAGAAATGAAGAGTTGCAGTAGTAAAGAATTGGATTCTATTATTCATAACCCAGTTAATAGTTATGATGTTATATTAATTGATATTAATAATAGTAGTGAAGAAGCTAATTGTACTGAAATGTTATATTTAATCGAACCATCTACATTAATGTTAAATAAGATGGTTAGACGTGATAGAAATATAATTGAGAAGATTAAAGGTAAGAAAGTTATTCTAAATAGAAGTTTGTTAGATCAAAATGATATAAGAGAATTTGAAAATGAAGCAGGTCTAAGTGTTTTCCATTGTATTCCACCTTTGGATGATAAAATGGATAAACATAGGGTACTTGACGAATTATTAAACAAACTAGGATTTGATAAAAATAGACCAGCAGCTGATAGTTCAAGGGCTGCAAGGCTATTTGGAATTGTAAAGGAATAGTGTAAAAAAACTTGACATTGTGTACGATATAAAATACAATTATGTTAGAAAAGAAGGAGATGTTTATAATGTATTTATTAAGTTTTTGTACTGATATGAGAAATACTTTAAATTTAGTTGGAAAAATATTAAATATTTTTAGAGTAGTAATTCCTCTATTAATCGTTATTTTTGGTATGATCGATTTAGGAAAAGCTGTTGTTGGTAGTAAAGATGAAGATATCAAAAAAGCTGCAAAACAATTATTAATGAGATTCATTGCTGGTTTAGTAATATTCTTCATACCAGAATTAGTTAAAGCTGTATTTAATTTACTTGGTAATACAATCGACGCAGATTATAAAACTTGTATTGACGCTATTAGCGGTAAATAGTATTTTTAAATCGTTTAATTATAGTTTAAATAAGATGATATTATCTTTTAATATCATTTTTTTTATGTTATAATTTTTATGATATGAGGTGTAGTTTATGATTAAGAAATATAATATTAAATATTTGTTTTTTATTGCATGTTTGTTTATGACAAAACCAGTATATGCAATGCCCCTTATAATGGAAAAAGGTTGTAAAGAAGTACTTGATCCAGAGGTTATTACATTCTTACAACAAATATTTAATGTGTTTAAGTATTTAGCACCTGTTTTAGTATTGGTTTTTACCACTATGGACTTCGTTAAGGCTGCTGCTAGTCAAGATAAAGAAGCTTTAAAGAAAAATGCTAAAATAGCTTTAAAAAGAGTTTTACTTGCTTTAACTATATTTATATTGCCTGATGTATTAGGATATTTCTTAAAACTTTTAGGATATTCTGATATTTGCGGAATAAAATAGGAGGCTAAAATATGTATTTATTATCAATAGGTGATTTAATAACAAAAGGAATTGCTGGTGTTATAATATTACTTGATTGTATTATCTATGGTTTAATAGGCTCTGCTTATAAAATATTTATGGCAATAGCTAGTGCCAGATTATTAACAAGTGATGCTTATTCAACAATAGCAAATAATTTATATGCAATTATTGGTGTTATAATGCTTTTCGTTTTAGCATATGCTATTATTAGAGCAATTATGGATCCTGATCAAATGACTAAGGGTGAATTATCAGGTAGTAGTCTTGTTAAGAATATTGCTATAGCTGTTATTGGACTTGCAATAGCTCCAACTATTTTTGAATATTTATATCAAGCTCAAGGTTTATTCGTTGAACACGATGTTGTTGGAAAGATATTCTTTAGAAACTTTGATGATAATGAAATTCCATTAGGAACAGCAGGAATAGGAACTTCTGCTAATGATCCTTGCCAAGATCAATCTAATCAAACTGCTAAAGCGAACTGTTATGTTAAATCAATTGGTGGAGCTGTTGCAGCTACATCTATTTGGTCTGCATTCTTTCATCCAGCTGAAGGATATACTGCTGATGAAATAACGATAACGGCTCAGGAATTATATGATCAAGCTGCGTTACAATATGCAGGATGTGCAGTTGCTGCTGGACTTGCTGTTGCAGCGGTTGCGATGTCATGGAATCCAATTGGTTGGTTATTAGGAGGAGCGGCTGTTTTATGTTGTGCAGTTGCTATTGGAACTTCACAAGCTGCTGATAATGTTCAAGATCTTACAAATGGAGATGAAATATCTTTAGCTGATGCATATAATATGTCATCGTCTGGTAAAGGATTTAGTATTTATACGGGCTTCATAGGGAAGTACCAGGACGATGGAGAGATTGAGTATATGTGGGGCGTTTCTACTTTATGTGGTATTTTCGCTTTATATTCATTCGTTTCATTCTCTATCGATATGGGTGTTCGTGCAGCAAAATTAGCATATTATCAAATAATTGCGCCAATACCAATTATCTTGCAAATATTACCAAAATTTAAAAAGAATTTTACTTCTTATGTTACTAATTTAATTCAAACATTTATGGAGGTATTCATAAGAATTTCAGTTGTTTATATAGTCGTCTATATAATCTGCCACTTAACTGATTTGTTCTCATCAACAGAACAGTTATGGGGTAATCAAAACTTAAACTGGGGTGAACGTGCTTTAGCACTTGCCTTATTAATAATGGGTTTAATTATATTTGCTCAATCAGCTCCAAAGATTATTACTGAATCTTTAGGAATTGGTGGAGGAATGGGAGACTTCAAGAGTCTTGGTAAGAAACTTAAAGAAGGTGGCTTCTTCGGAGCTGCTGGACTTGCTGGCTCAATGTTTAGAGGTGCTCAACACGGTTATAACGATGAAGAAAAGAATAGACATGGCCAAGATCCAAGATTTAGAGATAGGTTAGGACGTGCCTTTTCTGGAGCTATGTCAGCTACGACAAGGAATCTTGCCCATCAATTTGGAGAGAGTTATGGAAGAGACTTCAGTAATAACTGGCGTAATATGAGAGATAATGTTGCTGATTCAGCACATGCTGCCGATGAAGCTAGACATAGAAGAGGGGAAAAACAAAGAGAACATCAAGCTGCTTTAGATGCTATTCATGAAGGTGAGGATCAATTAAGTCAACTTGATGAAATAATTGCAGCTGCTAATGCTGGTAGAACATTAGATGATGCTCAAAAGAAAATACTAGAAAAACTTGCTAAGCAAAATGACGCAGGTGAATGGTTACGTAATGAAGATGCAATCAAAGCATTGGAAAATGAAATAGAAGCACAACAAAAAATTAGAGTTAAAACATGGGTTACACGTCAAGTGTCTGACGCAATTGAAAGAGATGTTAATGCTCATGGTAGACCATTATATGATACTGCTCGTGAAAGAGAAAAAATGGATTATGCTACTGCTTTGAAAAAGCACAATGGTGAATTAAGAGATATGGCATATGAAGAAGAAGGTACTTTCGCAGCACAGAAACACAGAGAATATGTTCAAGAGCAACAAAGAAAGATTTCTAGATATGGTAATGGTTTAGATGATGATACAGTTAGAGACGAAGTAGCTGCTAGAAGACAAAGATTAAGTTCTGCTAGTTCAGAAGATATGCTTAGATATTTAAAAACTAGTGCTGCTAGCATGCAAGAAAGACTTTCTACTGATACATCTTTATCTGATGCTGAAAGAACAGCTCTTACTTCACAATTGGCTACATATAATGGCTATATTGGAAGTTTAGAGTCTGGTGTACAAGCTTTACAAACTACGAGATCAGATTTAGCAGCTAAACAAAGAGCTATTGAAAATACTCAAGCGCAAATTAGTAGTTTAGATCCATCTGATGCTGCTGGAAGAGCTGCACTTCAATCTCAATTAACTACACTTCAAACAGAACGTGAAGCTTTAGAAACTTCGCTTGCATCACAAACACAAGCTATGGAAGTTGCTACTGATCCAATAAGAACAAAAGTAACTGCTGGTGTTCAAGCACAAGTTGATTTCGAATATAAATTAACTGATGCTCAATTTGCTAATGCAACACAAGAACAAGCCGATAAAGTTAAGAAGTTGAAAGAAGAATCAGAAGCTGCTGCAGATGCATGGATTCATTCTGAATCACAAAATGAAGGTTCTAAAGTTGCCGATAAGATTAGTACATTCGTTGCTTCTCATATAGCTTATGTTCAAGCACATGAAGGTGAAGTATTAAGAACTGGTGATGATCCAGATTCTCCATCTATGACAATTAGAGAAACTATGGAAAGAATTATGGGTAAAGATAACTATAGAGCTGGTCAATATTCTGCTGCTACTGCAAGAGCAGACTCTTCTTACAATAGTCATAATGAATTCGAATTTGAACAAAATGGTACGAAGAAAAAAGTATACTACAGAAGAAATGTTACTGGATGGTCAAATGGTCAACCAGTTTATGGTGATACTTTTGGTTTCTATGATACTGCATTGCCTGCAGAAAATGCTGCAGATACTGCTCCACATTTCAAAAACGAAGCCGAATTCTTCTCACAAGCTAAGGGTATTAAAGCTACAACTGCACAAGCATCTATGGGTAAATTTGGTAATGATTCTGCTAAATACACTAATGCTCATGAATATGCACCAAAAGCTCAAAGAGCTATGCAACAAAAAGAAGGAAAAAAAGGAAATAAAGGATAGTGAGGTGCTAAGATATGAATTATATTATTCCAGCAAACTCGAAGAAGTCTCAAATGATTTTAGGCTTCTTCACTCCTGCTGATTTAACAATATTTTTAACGGGGTTAGGAATTTCAAGTTTCTTGCTTATGGTAATACATACGGAAGATATGAAGGTGTTAATGCTTCTTATATCACCATTATTACTATCAGCATTACTTGTTGCTCCAGTACCTCATTATCATAATGTTATGACATTATTAAATAATATGTTTAGATTCTTTATGGATCAAAGAGAATATAAATGGAAAGGTTGGTGCTGTAGAGACTATGGCGTTGATAGAAAAGGTAGATAATACCAGTGCTCCTAGTTCATCTAGTAGTAGTTCTGGTCCTGTTAAATATGCTGAAGATTGGGTACCTATTAAAAATATAATGAATGGTATGATCCAATTGGATAACAATTATTATGTAACAGGTATAAAAATTGCTCCTAAGAATATCTTTATTCTTGATCAAGGAGAAATGGAAAATGTTTTGTTTAATTTACAGAATTTCTATAATATGATTGATTATGAATTCTGGTTGGTTGTTGCAGATAGACCTGTTGATATCAACGTGTATCTATCACAGTTACAACTTTTATATCAAAAATGTACTGATGGTGCTGTTAGAAAGTTAATAGTTCAAGATATTAATAAAGCTAATGCTTTCATGGGTGCTGAGTACAATGTTGTTGATACTGAATATTTTATTCTATTTAAAGATAAAAAATTAGAGATTATTCAAAAGAAAATACATAATTTGATAGCAGGTTTAGCTAATGCATCAATTAATTCTACACAGGTTAGTAATGCTGATTTAAGAATGATTTTAGATAACTTCTTAAATGGTGGAATGACTACTACGTTTGGGACGGTGAGAACAAAATGAATCTAAAAAGTGAAATTGCCCCAAAAGGTATAAAATTCGATATTAAAGATTTCGTAATAAGTGGAAAGAATGCAACTATTTTAACTGTAATCAGTTATCCAAAAAGTATAGCTCCAGGTTTCTTAGCCAATTTAACTAATTTATCTGGTGTAAAAATTGTTGCTAAACATATTCCAATTGAATTCTCAGTATTACAAAACATGTTAAATAAAGAAATTGCAGATTTAAAAATAAGATATCAATCTGAAAGAGATCAAACTCTTCAAGAGAGAATTAGACAGGATTATGAATCTTTGGAACAATTTATTCAAATGTTGGCTGCTACGCAAGCAAGAATTTATGACTTCCAATTGCATGTTATGATAACTGCAGACAGTCCTGAACAATTAGAATTAAGAAGAATGCAAGTTCTTAGTTATATAGATGCATTAGGAATGAAAGCTATACCTTTAATGTTTGAACAAGAAAAGGTATTAAAATCAATTATTCCTATATTCCCAAGACAAGATATCGAGGGAAGAATTGGTACACCAATTCCATCTGTAACAATTTCAGCTATGTATCCTTTCGTATTTGATAGTGTTAAAGACCCTGGAGATGCTACTTTATTTGGTATTGATTTCTCTGGTGGTGTTATTCTATTTAATCAATTCTTATATAAGATTAAAAAGGAACATAATAGAAATAACGCTAATATGATTATTTTAGGTACTTCTGGTAGTGGTAAATCTACGGCTGCAAAAGTATTAATTAGAACTCATATTAGAAATGGTTATAAAGTTATTTGTGTTGACCCTGAAGGTGAACTTGAAGATATGTGTCGTGCCTTAAATGGTAGTTTCTTAGACCTAGGTAAAGGTGGAGAATATGGTATGATTAATCCACTTGAAATAGTAGCTGATGCTGATGAAGAAGAATTAGCTCAAGGTTTAGGATATACTGTTTTAACAAGATCATTACAGTCTTTAAAAGCATTCATGAAGTATTATTCTCCAACCATTGAAGAAGATGTACTTGCAATGTTTAGTGAAGTTGTACAAGATACATATAAGAGATATAAAATCGATTTTGATACAGACTTTAGTCAATTAACTTCTCAAGATTATCCTACATTTGATGATGTATATGCTACTATTAAAGGTAGATTATTATCAATGCCAGAGAAGACTAGAGAAAGAGATATAATGGAAAGACTTGAGTTAAAAGTTAGACCATTAACTAAAGAATTAAGATATTACTTTACAGGTAAGACAACATTAAATATTGATAGTAATTTTATTGTATTTAATATTAAAGACTTAATGAATAGTGATGAAAATATCAGAAATGCTTTATTCTTTAATATTTTGAAATATGCTTGGAGTCAATGTCTTGATAGAGAGATAACAACAGTATTAACTGTTGATGAAGCACACGTTTTATTATCTACAAGAAATGAACTTGGTGCTGAATTCTTAGCACAAATGCAAAGACGTGCTCGTAAGTATAATACAGGTACAATTATTATTACACAACAACCTACAGACTTCGCTGCTCCTAATGTAATCGTACATGGAAAAGCTATCTTCGATAATGCTTCATACTACTTAGTAATGGGCTTGAAGAAGCAAGCTGCTGAAGATTTAGGATTGTTAATAGATTTAAATGATAGTGAAACTGATAGTATCAAATATTATAATCAAGGTGAAGCTTTATTCGTTTGTGGAAGCAGACGTATGAGAATTAGAATATTATGTACTCAAGAAGAACTTGATTCATTTGGTTCAGGTGGTGGACTATAGGCTAGTAGTATTTACTAGCTTTTTTCTTGGTTTAATTTATGATATACTTTTTATAGTATATAAGAGAAACTGGTGATACTATGGCTGATAATAAAAGAACATGGACAGTTGGTGTTAGAGATGAAGACCCAGAAGTACTTGAAGAGAGTGTTTCAGGTAGTAATACCATTGAAGATAAATTAAACGAAATGAAGAAAAAGCCTAAGGAAGAACAGGTAGATGATACGGTTATAGAACCAGAAAAAGATTCAGAACACGAAACAGAGTCTGAATCAGAGTCTGAATCTAAACCAGAAGAAGATCCTACTTCGAATGGATATAATCCAGATAGACATATAACTACTGAAAGAGATGCTACAGATCATTCTAGTGAACATTATAGTGATCGAAGTAGAGATTATAATCAAGATGGTGTTGATAACGGATATCAAGGCCCTAATAGTGGTAGAAGACCTGGCCCTGAGGATCCACAACAAGCTGCACCAGTTGGTGCTGGTGGAGCAAATGTACCAGGAGGAGCTGGTGGCGCCGAAACTGCAGAAGTAGGTGGTGGACCTGGAGGAGCTGGTGGTGGATCAGATGTAGGTTCAGGACCACGAAGTGATCCTTATGATGAAAATTTAGGTCAACCTGGAGAACGAGCAACTGAAGGTATTCCAGAAGGAGCTGAAGGACCAGGAGTTAATAATGGTTTACCAAATCAACCTAATCAAGGATTAGGTGAAGAAGGTGGAGGACCTGGTGGCTTAGATAAAAAAGATGATCTTGGTGAAAATCCAAATAGTGGATTAGGTAATAACCAAGGGCCAGGTAGAGATCAAGGACCTGGTGAAGCAGGTCCAGATGCTGTTGATAATGGAAGAAGAGGCAGTGATACTCAAGGAGGACCTGGTGGTAACGGATATGGTGCTACTAGAAATATGCAGCAAGGAAGAAATGATCCTACTGCTAATGCAAGAAGGAATTTAGACCATCAAAATAGAGCCAATGGACCAGTTAGTAGTAATGGTGCTTCTGATAATGGTGGTTCAAGACCAAGAAGTTTAAATCCTTTAAGTAATACATTTAATAATATAAAACAAAAACTTAATCCATTCTCAAGATTAGGATTAAATAGAGGTGGAGATGGTGGTTCTGGTGGAAAACTAGATGGTGGTGGAAATACCGAGTCTACAGAAGCTGAACACGGAAAAGTAAGTTTAGGTAAAAAAGCCCTTAGTTTTCTAGTATCTCATCCTTATATAGCGGGAATTGTTATTTTATTGTTAATACTTGTGCTTTTAATCATAGATACTGCTGTTATTGAACCATCTAGTGGTTCTGGTAGAGCAAAATATGGAAATATTGATTATGGTAATTATGAATTGAATTCTGATGATGATGAAATACTTCATGAACCATTAGATCAGTTTTTACAAAGTAAAGGAACAAGTTTAGAAGCATTTAATCAGAAGATATCTTCTAATGTTGATAAAAATGGATTTGGAACGCGTGCAGGAGTTGTTGCTGCAGCTGTTACATTAATTGCTGAACTTGGTAATAATTATGATGTTAAGGTACCTTATTTCTGGGGTGGTGGCCATGGTGATGGTATTGCTGATGGTGCTAAAGCTAGATGGGGTAGTACCGATTGTCATACTACGGCTAACGGTCAAGTTTATGCTTATTGTGGATTAGATTGTTCTGGATTTGTTCCATGGGCAATTAATAATGGTGGATTTAATGTTAGTGTTAATTTAGCTAGTAATTTCCAAAATCTACCAGGCGTTAGAAGAGTTACTTTATCTAGTTCACAAGCGGTAATTCAACCAGGAGATTTACTTGAAAGCGAGCATCACGTTGTTTTAGTTGTTGGAATAGATGAAGAAAACCATCAATATATTTGTGCTGAAGCAAGTGGTAATGAAAGAGGAGTTTTGTTTACAAGACGTTCTTTTGCTGATAGTGGTTATTGGGGAGTAGATATGGAAGGTTATTATTCTACTCATGCAAAGACTAAATAGGGAGAAATGTATATGAAAAAAAGATTAATATTATTAATTGGATTTGTGTTTATATTGTGTGGTTGTACAGCTAATGTTGATATAAATATTACTCATGAAGGAATAGAGGAAAAAGTATCAATTACAACATTAGAAGATAATTTATATACTAAAGAACAAATTAAAGAGGGTTTTAGAAAGAATGTTCCTGTTTTCTATGATGTTATTGTCGCTGATACAGAACCAGACATTCCTAAGAGTGGAGTTACTTATTATGTAATGAATCAACAAGATTTAGGAACTGGTTATAATACAACCTATAGTTATAAATTCCCAATGGGACAATATAGTAATTCTACAGCAGTAAAAAGTGCTTTTAGATCATTTCAATTAAAAGGATATTCTAAACCAGTATCTAGTAAACTTCCTGAAGAAAAGAGGAAAATTACGATTTCATCTGATATAACAGGATTAAAGGTATTCAATACATATCCTAAATTAGAAAATGTAACTATTAATATAAGAACAGATTATAAAGTATTAGAAAGTAATGCTGATTCTGAAAAAGATGGAATATATACTTGGAACTTTACAAGTAGTACTAAAAAAGGTATATATATGGTATTAGATAATACTTTAGAAGATGGTGAAGCAGGAGATCCAGAAGGTGAAAATGGTAAAAAGTCAGAAAAGGAGAAAAGCTTTTTTGATGAACATCCGATATTGACCGGAGTAATTGCTATTGGTGTTTTCTTATTCGCAGCACTTATTTTGTCTAAAATAAAAAAATAAAAGGATAAACTCCTTTTATTTTTGGCCTTTTAATAGTATAATATTTTTAGATTTGGGGTGAATTATTAATGAAATTTCGTATTTCTGGTAAAGACCTAATTATGTTTGGCATTTTTGCAGCAATGCTATTGTATTTGTGTGCAATAATTACTGGTAATATTAATACATTAAGTGTTTATGGACACTTTTCTGGTTTAAGCCCATTTCCTGGACTTTCAACTCAATTACCAGTTACTTTAATTTTATTTGTAATATTTTTAGTTATAATTTTCTCTGGTGTTTCATCTTATATTTTTGAACGTAAAAGTGGTATAGGATTTGAAATAAGTAATAAAGATGACAAAGGTTATTCTAGATGGTCAAAAGAAAGAGAAATGAAAAGTGATAAAGGTGTTGAAGAAGTTGACCCTTTAGCTACAGATTCTCAATATGCTGGTATACCTTTAGTTAATGATGGAAAACGTTTATGGGTAGATAATGGTGAATATCATAACCTAGTAATAGGTTCTACTGGTTCAGGTAAATCACAAACTATCGTTGAACCAATGGTAGAATTATTAATTAAAAAAGGCGAGAGTATGATTATTACCGACCCTAAAGGTGAGTTATATAAGGCAGCAAGTAATTACATGAGAGAAAGAGGATATAACGTTGTCGTATTAAACTTCCGTGATCCACAAAATGGTAATGCTTGGAATCCACTTACTTTGCCTTATCAATATTACAAGAATGGTAATCAAGATAAAGCTACAGAGTTATTGGATGACGTTGCTTTAAATATCTTATATGATCCAAATAATAAAAGTGGAGATCCTTTCTGGGAAAAATCAGCAGCTGACTACTTCTCAGGATTAGCTTTAGGTTTATTTGAAGATGCTAAAGAAAAAGAAATAAATTTAAATACAATAAACTTAATGAGTACTGTTGGTGAAGATAAATTCGCGGCAAGTAATTATATTAAAGAATACTTTACAATGAAAGGAGAAGGTTCTTCTCCATATGTATTCGCATCTAATACAATTAATGCTCCTCAAGAAACAAAAGGTGGTATTTTATCTGTATTTAGACAAAAGATAAGATTATTTGCATCACGTGAAAACTTATCAGAAATGTTAGCATATAGTGATTTTGATATGCGTAACATTGGTAAAGAAAAGACAGCTGTATTTATTGTAATTCATGATGAAAAAACAACATATCATAGTTTGGCAACAATCTTTATTAAACAATGTTATGAAACATTAATTGATGTTGCTCAAGCTAATGGTGGTAAATTACCTTATAGAACAAACTTTATTCTTGATGAGTTTGCTAATATGCCACCTTTAAAAGATGTTACTACAATGGTTACAGCAGCTCGTTCTCGTGCTATAAGATTTACATTCATTATTCAGAACTTTGCACAATTAAAAAGTGTTTATGGTAATGAAGATGCTGAAACAATTAAAGGTAACTGTGGTAACTTAGTTTACTTAATTAGTACAGAGTTATCTGCTCTAGAAGAAATTAGTAAAATGTGTGGTGAGGTTAAATCTAGTGATAAAGATAAAACTGCATCTACACCACTTGTTACAGTTACAGATTTACAAAAGTTAAAATTATTCGAAGCAATTATTATTAGATGGCGTATGGCACCATTTAAAACAAAATATACACCAAACTTTAAGATGAATTGGGGACATCCTCATATTGAAGCTGAATTCCCAGTACGTCAAAAAGAACCTGTTGAAACATTTGATTTAAAAACATTTGTTAAAGAGAAAAAACGTAATAATATGTTAAACTCTATAGATGGTAAAGATAATGCTCCTGGTGGTAGTCCATTTGGTGGTGGTAGTCCATTCGGTGGTAGTCCATTCGGTGGCGGCTTTGATGGTGGTTCATTTGGTGGAGATTCTCCATTCTCATCACCTTCTTCTGATGGCGGAATGTTTGGTGGAATGGGTGGAGGTTTAGATCTTGACCAAATGATGAAAGACATCGATAAGAAAATTGCTGAATTAGACGCTGAAGAAGAACGTCAAAAGAGAGAATTAGAAAAGAAGAAAGCTAGCGATGATAAAGATGTTGAAATATCTGCAGATTTACCTAAGTTAGAAGATAATATTAAGATTACGGTTGAACAACCAACTGTTAAAGATGTTACTCCTGATGTTACAGTAAAATATAATACTAAGGATGAAACTGAAGAAAAGGTTAAAGAAGAACCTAAAACAGTTGTTAATCATTATGAATATAATGTGTTCAATGCTAGTCCAGAAAAAGAAGAGAAAGTTATACCTGAGGTTAATAAAACAGAAATCTCAATTGGTAATGAAAAAGCAAATATTGCAGTTGCTACAAGTAGTCCAGTTGAAGAAAATGATGATGTTTTTGATGATTTACCAAAGGTAGAAGATGCTTCAATTATTAAGCCTAACTTGACTAGTGGAACAGTTGTAAGACCTAATGATAATGATTACAATATCTACAATTCTATTCCTAACGTAATTGATAATGTTAAGGAAGAACCAAGTAATAATTATGATGATATTGCAAGAATCAAGAAAGATGATTTAAAAGACGTTTCAGAGAAATTGAATGATTATAATATTTATTCAAAAGAAGTAAAAGTTGATAGCGTATCAGAAGCTAAACCAACTGTTAAGATAGAAACTGAAAAGACAAATGTTAATGTTGATCCTGATAAAGTTGTTATTAAAAATAACAATGTTATATCAGATGATGAATTCTTTGATGACTTCTTTGGAGATGACTAGAAATAGTCATCTTTTTTATGGAGTAAAGTATTTACATCTTTATAAATAGAACAATTGTTTTTTAAAGAGGTATAATCTATAATAAAAGTGTGATGTTTTATGGAAATAATTGAGTTTTTTCAAAACATAAATGAGTGGTTGGATACTTTTCTAGAAGGATTAGGTCCATGGGCTCCAATAATTAGTTCTTTACTAATAATAGTAGAAGGAGTTCTAGCTTTTTTACCACTTTTTGTGTTTGTAACAATAAATGTTCATACACTAGGTTTTATAATTGGGGGAACTATTTCATGGTGTTGTACAGTTTTAGGTAGTTTTATTACTTTTTATTTATGCCGTAATGGTTTAAGCAAATGGTTTTATAAAAAGAAAAAAGAACATAAATTAATGAAAACGATAGATAAATTAAAATTTAGTCAGATTGTTTTGATTATATCTATACCTTTTGCACCTTCATTTTTTATTAATGTTGGAGCTGGTTTATCACATATACCAGTAAAGAAATTCTTATATTCTTTATTATTAGGTAAAGTTTGTGTTGTTATTTTCTGTGGTTTTATTGGAACAAGTTTATTAGAAAGTCTTACTAATCCATATGCACTAATTAAAGTAATTCTTTTAGTATTAGCTGGTTATTTAGTAAGTAGATATGTAGGTGATAAGTATGGTATTGATGATAAGTATTAGTATGGATTATATAATAATTGCTTTATTAATTATTCTAATAATTATTGGAATTTTAAATCTATTTAAAAGAAAAGATGATAATGATTTAATTGAAAGATTAGGTAAGTTAGAAAAGAATATTAATTCTGATTTAGGTGATTTTAAATTTGATATTAATAAATTCTTAGTTGAAGACTTTGATAAAGTAAATGATAAATTAGAAAAAAAGTTAGATGTTATTAACAATAAAGTTAATGAACGAATAGATCAAAACTTTGAAAAAACAAATAAGACATTTAATAATATTTTAGAAAGACTAACAAAGATTGATGAAGCTCAAAAGAAAATTGATAGTTTATCAACGGAAATAGTTGGATTACAAAGTGTTTTAACAGATAAGAAAACTAGAGGTATATTTGGTGAAGTTAATTTAAATAATATTTTATCTAGTGTATTTGGTGATAATAATAAAAATATTTATGAATTACAACATACAATGAGTAATGGTTTTATTGCTGATTCTATTTTATATGCTCCAGAACCATTAGGAACGATTTGTATAGATAGTAAGTTCCCATTAGAAAATTATGAAAGAATGACTGATAGTTCTTTATCACCAGAGGAGAGAAGTGTAGCTACTAAGTTATTCAAGAGTGATGTTAAGAAACATATAGATGCTATTAGTAGTAAATATATTATTCCTGGGGAAACTAGTGATGAAGCTATTATGTTTTTACCAGCTGAAGCTATATTTGCTGAATTAAATGCATATCATCCAGAATTATTAAGATATTCTTATGAGAAGAGAGTATGGATAACTAGTCCAACTACTTTAATGAGTACTTTAACAATTATTCAAGTAATACTTAAAAATATGGAAAGAGATAAGTATGCTAAAGTTATTCATATTGAATTAAATAAGTTAAGTAAAGAATTTGCTAAGTATCGAGAAAGATGGGATAAATTATCACGTAGTATTGATACGGTAACAAAAGATATTAAAGATATTAATATTACTACAGAAAAAATTACTAAAAGATTTGATTCTATTAATGATGTAGAAGTAGGAATGATTAATACAGAAGAAGAACCTGATGAATAGGTTCTTTTTTTCATAAAAAAAGATAGATTAATAATCTATCTTCATTGCTTTTTTTACTTTAGCCATTTGTTCTTTAGCAACAGCTTTAGCATTTTCAGTTCCTTTAGCTAATATTTCATCTATTAGTTCAGGATGTTCTTCGTATTTTTTTCTTCTTTCTCTAATAGGAGCTAAGAATTCTTGCATCTTTTCAATTAATTCTTTTTTACATTGAACACAACCTCTAGCACCTTTTTGGCACTCAGAACAAATTGTATTAATGTTTTCATTACTATTAACTAATTTATGATAGTAATAAACCATACAGATATCTGGATTAGCTGGATCATCTTTTTTAATCTTTTCAGGATCGGTTACAGCACCCATTATTTTATTTTTAATAGTTTCATCATCATCTACTAAGAATATTGCATTTCCTAATGATTTACCCATCTTATCATTTCCATCTAAACCTTTGATACGTTTGTTTTGTGAAAGGTAAGGTTCTGGTTCTTTAAGAGTTTCACCGTATATAGCATTAAACTTACGAACTATTTCACGGCATTGTTCTATTAGAGGTAATTGGTCTTCACCAACAGGAACTAAGTCACCATCAAAAGCAGTTATATCAGCTGCTTGGGAAACTGGATAACCTAGGAATCCATAAGTAATAGATTCACCTTCATTACCAAATAATTCTTTTTTTTGAGCCATTTCTGTTTTTACAGTAGGATTTCTATGTAAACGAGCTATTGTTACTAGATTGGAATAAAAAACGGTTAATTCAGCTATTTCTGGTATCTGTGATTGAATAAAAAAATTAACTTTTTCAGGATCTATGCCAATAGCTAGTAAATCAGCTGTTATTTCTTTAACATTTTTTCTTACTTTATCAGGATTATTGAAATTATCTGTTAAAGCTTGAACGTCAGCTATTTCTAGGTAAAAATTATAATCATCTTGTAATTTAACCCAGTTTTGACCAGCTCCAAAATAATGACCTAAATGTAAATTACCAGTTGGTCTTAAACCGGTTAAGATTGTTTTTTTCATAATTTTCACTTCCTTTAGATAATTTTACCACATCATCTATAAAAAGTTAATAATGGTTTAATTATTTATTTTTCTTTGTTATAATCTTTTAGAGGTCGGTAAATATGCATTATGGATTAATAGACAGATTCAAAATATTTGCTATTCATCATCGTAAAACAACAGTAATGATTTTTACTGGTCTTTTGCTTGGAGTTTTGCTTAATTTGGTTAGAGTTTCTTTTTCTCAAAGAATGGAAATAGAAAATAATAACTTTGATGAAATTCAAAATTTAATTATTCAGATAAAGAGTAAAGATAGAGATATTTATAATAATTTAGATGTTGTTAAAGTAGAAAAAGAAGTAAGAGGAATGGATGTTTCAGCTTGGCAAGGAGAAATTGACTGGGACAAAGTAAAAGAAGATGATATAGACTTTGTTATGATCAGATGTGGTGTTAGAAATTTAGCAGAAGAAGGAACATTACATGTAGATAGTCAATTTGAAAGAAATATAAAAGAAGCTAATAGAGTAGGAATTCCAGTTGGTATTTATTTTTATTCAGCTGCTATTAATGAAGTAGAAGTAATGGAAGAAGCAAGTTTTGTTTTAAATCTAATTAAAGATTATGAAATTACTTATCCAGTTGCTTATGACTTTGAAAATTTCAATCAATATAGAGCTGAAGGTATAGATGATGCGAGAATTAGTCGTAATGCTTTAAGATTTTTAGACTATGTTAGAGGACATGGTTATTATGCTGTATTGTATGGAAATATTACAGCTTTAAGTAATCATTATGATTTAAGTTATTTTAAAGAATACGATATTTGGTTAGCACAATATAATGATGTTGTTACCTATGATGGAGAGTTCTCAATGTGGCAATATACGAACTATGGAACAGTAGATGGAATCCGTGGTTATGTTGACTTAAATAAATCATATTATTCTTATGAAAAAAAATAGAATTTTTTCTGTTTTTTTTTATGTAAATATGATACTATTAAAATATAGATAGGAGTGAATGATATGATTTGTCCATATTGTAGAAACGAAGTTAATGATGGTGTAAAATTCTGCCCTAGTTGTGGTGGAGATTTAACTAACGTTCCTCAAACTGAACAACCTGTACAACAACCAGTACAACAACCAGTACAACAACCTGCAGCTCAACCTCAAATGGCACAAGCTGCTCCAGTAGCTGCTCAACCAAAAAATGGTAAAGCTGTCGCTGCATTTGTTTGTGGTATTATTGGTGCACTTTGCTGTACATATCTAGGCATTCCAGCTATTGTTTGTGGTATTTTAGGAATTTTAGATGCTAAAAACGGAAAAGCTGATAAGAAGAATGTTTGGATGGCTTATGCTGGTTTAATTCTAGGTATTATTGCAATTATTTTAATGATTGTAAATATTGCTACTATGGCCAGTGGAACAAATAGTACATATAATGACATAATGGATGCTATCAATAATGGCTAAGCATAAAAGCGCCATTTTAATAGCCTTATTAGTTATTCTTAATTATGCTTTAGTTATTATATTTCAATTAGAATGTCCTTGGAAAAAGAACTTTGATATTGATTGTGCGGGATGTGGAACAACAAGAATGCTTCTTTCATTGTTCCATTTAGACTTTTATCAAGCATTTCGTTTTAATCCATTTATGTTCTTAACCATTATATTTTTACTTCTTTATTTGGGATATTATGGTGTGTGTAAATTACTAAAGAAGAATTATGTTAGATTAGGAATAAAAACACTTGTTGTGTATGCTGTATTATTATTTGTTTTTATGATATTACGTAATATAAGCATCTTTGAATATTTAAAACCAACAATTGTTAGATAAAAAGAACTATAATAGTTCTTTTTTTATGTTATAATTTAGATGGTGAAAACATATGAAGAAAAGCAAGAAGAAACGTGTAAAAACTATTAAATGTAATAAATGTGGTTATATGAATCCTTTTGGCTTAGAAAAATGTACTAAGTGTGGAGCAGAATTAAAAGTTAATAAAGTGTGTCCTAATTGTGCTAAAATAAATGCACCTGATGCAGAGCATTGCGTTAATTGTGGACATATTTTTGGTAGGGGAAGTAGAAGCTTTTTAGTTAATTTCTTTTTGTCTGTTTTATTAGTATCTTCTTTGTTAATAATAAATTATTATGATCCAACTGTTTTTAAAAGTTTAACTAATAATATGAAAAGAGTTGCTGTTATAGTTATTATTTTAATATTAGTAGCAACTTTAACTTATGGAAAAAAAGATATAACTAAGTATTCTGCAGAAGAAAAGATATTAGAAAATAATAAAGTTATAAGACTTCGTAAGTATACAAGCATTGCTTTAGGAGTTATTTTAGCAGGTATATTTATTTTTGTTTGTTTTAAGTATTTAATAAAATAAGAGAAATATTTCTCTTTTTTATATTTTTAAAGTATAATTAAATGCAGGTGAAGTTTATGGAACGTTTACAAAAAGTAATAGCTAATTCTGGTTATTGTTCAAGAAGAAAAGCTGAAGAATTAATTAGTCAAGGAAAAGTATATGTAAATGGTGATTTAGTAACAGAATTAGGAACAAAAGTTGAACCAAAAGATATTATAGTTGTTGAAGGTGTAACTTTAAATAAACAAGTTAGAAAAGAATATTATTTACTTAATAAACCAAGAGGATATATATGCAGCTTAAATGATGAAAAGGGAAGAAAAGTAGTAACTGATTTAATAGCTACTGATGAAAGAATATATCCAGTTGGTAGATTAGATTATGATACTACGGGAGTTCTTCTTTTAACTAATGATGGAGATTTTGCAAATATTTTAATGCATCCATCAAATGGTATTGAGAAAACT
Source organism: Bacilli bacterium (assembly GCA_017525015.1). The sequence goes on along the minus strand of JAFXUK010000004.1, from coordinate 5,612 downwards.
TATTTAGCTATAGTAGAAGGTATTATTACAACAGAAGAGATATATAAACTTATTGAAGGTGTTGTAATAGAAGGAATAAAAGTAGTGCCTAAGAGAGTTAAGATTAAGAAAAAAGATACAGAAAAGAATAAGACTAAAGTTGAATTAAGTATTATTGAAGGACGTAATCATATTGTTAAGAAAATCTTTGATGAGATTGGACATCCAGTTATTAAATTAACAAGAGAAAGATATGCATTCTTAGATTGTAAAGGCTTACAATCTGGTGAATATAGATACTTAAGTCAGGATGAGGTAAGTAAATTAAAAGCATTAAAAAAGTAAGAATTAAATTCTTACTTTTCTTATGCAGCTTTTTCGCTTTCTTCTTCCACTTCTTGTTTAGGGAATTGAATAACATTATCTGCAGGTGCTGCAGCTTCTTCAACAGGATTAGCTGCTGCTGCAACTTCTACAATTGCTCCAACTGGACAAGCATCAATAGCTTCTTTAACTGTTTCGTTTGTTTCATCTTTAATAACTTGTGATAATCCAGCTTCATTAAAATCAAAATTTTCTGGGGCAATTGATACGCATGCACCACAACCGATGCATTTTGTTTCGTCAACTTTAACCATATTAATTCCTCCTACTTAATCATAGCAACTATGGTGTAAAAAAGCAAATAAAATATTTTAAAAACTGTCTTGTTATGTTATTATTAGATAGTAAGGAAGTGTCGTTTATGTCGAGAATGGATAAATATTTTGACGCTAGTGAAGAAGAAATGGATTCTAATACTGGAGAGATTAAAATAGTTTCTTCAAGATTACAGAAAAATCAGGAATTATATAAGCAAGTTAGTAACTTGGATATAGATGATTTTGACCTTAATAGTAATGTATCTATTTTAGGAGATAATACTGATAATATCGATTTAAATGAAATCCAAGAAAAATTAAGTAAGAAATATCGCGAAGATAGAAAAGATAAAGGCCTTGGAATAGGTGATGATACTCCATTACCAAAGATTAATTTAGATGAAACAAGAGAATATGATATAAATTCTATTTTAGCTAAAGCTAAAGAAGAAAAAGAAGTAGATTATGAAGAAGATAGATTAAAGAAATTACGTAATACTCAATATGATATTCTTAAGGATTTAGATTTAGATAAAAAAGAAGAAAATGAGTACGCAGATGTTATCGAAGCTAATAAAGAAGACGATGAGAAAAAGTTAAAAGAATTAATCGATACAATTACTGCTAAAGAGTTAATAAAAGAAGAAGAAAATGCAACTATTGAAGGAGAAATGGATCCTTTAGATTTATTAAGTGATTTAAAAGGTGACGATGAAAATACTCGTGTAATGGGTGCAATTAATCTTGATGAAGATTATCCTGATGAAAGTGAAACTTCAATTAGTTTAGATGAATTATTAAATAATAAAGAAATTCAAGATGAAATTAAAAAAGAAGAAGAGGAAGAATCTAAAGATGAGGTAGAAGAAACTTCTGATGAAAAAGAAGAAGTAACTGAAGAAATTGAAACTACTCAAGAAATTCCTTCTGAAGAAGATAATACAGAAACTCAAGAAATTGTTAAAACTGATACATCATTCTTTACTAATTCAACTCAATTATCAAGAAGTGATTTTGAAGAATTTGAAGATTTAAAGAATGATATGAAAATATCTAAGATTATTATTAGATTATTAGTATTCTTATTAGTAGTAGCATTTATTATAGGAGTTGTATTATTACTTAATAATTATTTAGATTTAGGACTATTTAATAAATAGTTCTTTTTTATGTAGTAGTATCTAGTTAAAAAGTGATTTTTGTGGTACTATTTATATGGTAGGTGATTATATGGCTGATGTATTTGTTAATAATGCTTTTAATGATGCAATGAAGTTATATATAGATTATAAAGAAAAACCAGAGAATGTTCTTTTTAATGGCTTTTTAACTACAGTTGTAAGAATGCTCGTTTTAATTTATGGAGAAGATATTGTAAATTATTATAAAGAGGGAAATGAAGAAAGCTTTGATCAATTATTAACTAGATATGGTTATGATGATGTAAAAGGTTTTAAATCTGTTTTTGATAAGACATATAAAGCAATGAAAAGACAAAGCGATAAAGCTATAAAGAAGAAAAATAAACATTTTAATGTTGTTCAAAAAGATTTAATTGATATGTTAGTTAAAAGAAATGAATTTGCACAACTTGATAAGGATATTATTAGGGATTTCTCTAATCTATTATTTACAGCAAATAATCCTGATTTTTACCGTAAAAGTGTGGCTTTATTAGAAGCTTATGATCCATATGAAATAGATGAATATTTTAAAAAATTTAATTTGATTTAGGTGGTTTTGAGATGAAAAAGATAAAAATAAATGATGTTGAATACGAAGTAGTAAAAGACGTCAATGATGGAATAGATAAAGATGTATTAGCTGAAAAAATAACTGATTATTTTGATGATTATACATATATTGTAGGTGATTGGGCCTACGGCAAAGTAAGATTAAAAGGTTTTTATGATTCTGATGACAAAAGGTGTAAAAAAATAAATGACATTGCGACATTAGATAATTACATAGAAACAAAATGTGCTTATGGATGCAAATGGTTTGTATTAAAAAAAGTTAATAAATAAGTTATTGAAATGGTATATTTTATCTGTTATAATTATAAATGAATAGAATAGAGAGGGACTGTAGATATGCCAGAAAAAATATCTATATTGAAGGAATCTGGAGAGACCCTAAATAGTAATATTGTATCTGTTTTCATGATTCCTGATACAGAGAAAAAATATATGATAACTACAGAAAACGCTGTGGATCCTCATGGACTCACTGTTTTGCATGTCTCAGAATTGGTTGATGGTACTCTTCAAAAAGTAGGAACTGATGAAGAATGGGCATCAATTAAGACAATAATGCGTGCAATTATTTCTGGCAACGTTGGAACTTTCCAATATCTACCAGTCGTTGAAAGCGTTAGTGCTAGTGGTCAGTATTCTAGAGATATCTCTGTGAGTAGTACTGCTGCTAATCAAATGATAAATAGTTATAATAATGGAGAAAAGAACTTGGTTAATCAACAAGCTCAACCTGAGCCAATTCAACCAATTCAAGATATTGGTGCTGTTAATAATCAAGTAGCTCCAGTACAACAACCTGCAGCTCAACCTGTTGATTCAAATCAACAAGCAGTAGCTCAACAACCAGTTGCTGTAAATCCTGGTGTTGTAAATGTTGGACCTGAGATGAATGCTCAAGTTCCACCAGCACAACCTGAACAAGTTATTACTCCTGGTGTTAATCCAGTTATGCAAACGAACCCAGTTATGCCTGAACAACCTGTTGCTCCTACACAAGTGGAAGTATCATCTGTTGCTGCTCCAGTAGGACAACCTCCAGTTCAACCAACTCCTGGAGTTGGAATGGATCAAACTGGTGCTATGCCTGTTGTTAATAATTTTGTTCCTGGTCAAGGCGATGTTGTTCCACCAGTTACATTAGATGGTTCAATAATGGGTGATAATAGTGCTGTTTCAGGAATGAATAGTGCAATTCAAAATCCTACACTTGATAATGGTGATTCTGTAATTACTCCATTAATAGTAAATAGTGAAGAAAATGTTACTCCAGTTCAAGGAGATCCATTAATTCCACAAGGTCAAATTGTATTACCTTCAGATGATGGTGCATCTGCTCAACCAGTTCAAGGAAGTTTTGCTCCTGATGCTAGTTTAGATGAAGTAGTTGCTGCATCTCAAGAAATGTTTATGGAAGGTGTTAAAAACCTTGTTCAATCAATTCAAGAAAAAGTATATAGAGATTTATATATAAAAGAAGAAGAGTTAAAGAAGAAGGAAGAGGAACTAAAGGCAAGAGAAGAGGCATTAAATGGAATGCCTGGTGCTATGCCAAATAATGAACCTGCAGTTCCAATGGGTGTTGCAGTACCAAATGAGCCGGCTGCTCCAATGGGAATGGCACCAATGGGAGGTATGACTCCTATGGAACCAATGCAACCTATGGGAATGGCTCAACCAATGACTCCTCCTATGGGAATGGCTCAACCAATGCAACCAATGCAACCTATGGGAAATATGGGAATGGCTCAGCCAATGCAACCAATGCAACCTATGATGGGAATGGATCCTATGATGGGTGGTAATATGGGACCTATGATGGTTTCAGTAAGCAATGATAATCCTAATGATGATAATCAAGGAATGATGTAAAACTTCAGTTAATCTGAAGTTTTTTTATGCAAAAAAAAACATAACTAAATAGTTACGTTTACAACACCTTCTATTTCTGGTATTTCAGCTTTAATAGATTCATATAAGCCATTTTGAAGTGTATCATCAGTAAATAAACATGCTTGGCAAGCACCAGTTAATTTTACATAGACAATTTTATCTTCGTATTTTATAAACTCAACATCTCCACCATCCATATTAAGATATGGTCTTAATGTATCAAGTATTTCTTGAATTTTGGTAACAATATCTTTTTCTTTACTTGACATTTTTCATCACCTCTTGTAATTATAACTTATAATTTATTTTGTGTAAATAACATGTTGTGGTATAATACTTTCGAGGTGGAAAAATGCCTAAGTATAAAATTGGGGATTTAGTTAAAAGCAAGGTAACTGGCATTGAAAGCTATGGTATCTTTGTTTCGCTAGATGACAATTATACTGGATTAATCCATATTTCTGAAATATCAGACAAGTTTGTAAGAAGTGTTTTTGATTATGTTCAACTTGGTGAAGAAATTGTATCAAAAGTAATCGATGTTATCGAGGATGAAAAAAAGGTTAAACTTTCTATTAAAAATTTAGATTACAGGGTAGAAGATAAGAAGGAACTGGAAGACAAAAATGGGTTTACACCATTGAGAGAAAAACTTCCAGGATGGATATCCGAGTATAATAGTAAAAATGAAGAATAATATTCTTCTTTTTTTTGCATGAAAAAACTACTCAAAAGAGTAGTTAAATTCAAATGGTGCCCAAGGCCGGACTTGAACCGGCACGAGGGTTAAATCTCGCAGGATTTTAAGTCCTGTGCGTCTACCTATTCCGCCACTTGGGCAACACCAATGTCTTCCTTAAGACTTCTTGAGTATAACGCATTTTGAGGGCATTTGCAAGACTTTTTTCACAAAAACAACTATATATATTGATAATTAGCCTTTAAAACGGGTCATTTTGTTAAAATTTGGTGTTTTATATTGACATCCTTTTTTTCTTTATGCTATAATCTTCTTGTCGCTGAGGAAAGTAGCGAGGTTGGAGGAATACCCAAGTCTGGTTGAAGGGACCGGTCTTGAAAACCGGAAGGTCGTGCAAGCGGCGCAGGGGTTCGAATCCCTTTTCCTCCGCCATTAAATTTTTATGTATCGCGGGATGGAGCAGTCTGGTAGCTCGCCGGGCTCATAACCCGGAGGTCGTTGGTTCAAATCCATCTCCCGCAACCATTTGTGGTCCGTTAGTCTAGAGGCCTATGACGTCTGCCTGTCACGCAGAAGATCACGGGTTCGAATCCCGTACGGACCGCCATTTTTTGGCTCCATAGCTCAGTCGGTAGAGCAGAGGAC
>JAFXUK010000023.1 GCA_017525015.1 Bacilli bacterium | reverse complement strand
TTTTCTTTTTTCTTTTCTTCTTTTTGTTTTTTCTCTTCTTCTTCAGCTTCATAACTGCGGAAGTTGATTGTATCTTTAGTAATTGTATCTAAATAAAGAGTTCCTTTATTCTTATCTAATTCTAAAGATGTATAAATAGTAGAATACATATCTAAATTTCTTATATTTACGGTATCAATAATAACAGTATTACCATCATTCATTTTTAACATGAATCTAGTTTCATCTATAACATTACCTTCTGCTGTTTTATAAGGATTGTATTCAATCTCATTTATTAAAGCAATTATATTATAATCAATCTTATTAAAACCAGCTATTAAATCTTCAAAGATTGTATCTGGAGTGAAGTTAATTAAAACCGGATATCCAATATACGAATCATTTGGTTCTAATTCTTCGCCACTTGAAGAAATGTATTTATTATTGTATTTGTAATAGAAAAGTATTTTTGCTTCTTCTACTTCAATTGTTATTTTACCGAATATATTTCTTTTTATTTTAACTTTATCGATTAAAGGTATATCAGAAATATTATTCTTCATTTTTTTCTTATTTAATCTAAAGATTGGTGGATAGTCTTTGATACCAGCTGCTTCGATTATCTCAATATCTTTGACGGTATCATTACCTACTATATAAATGTTTTTGATTTTTAAATTATAGAAATATACAGATATAAGGGCAATTAAAACTAATACTATTAAGAACTTTAATAGTACTTTAACTTTTAGTCTTCTTCTTTTCTTTTTTACTTTACCCTTTTTATTCATATATTAATCCCAATCTATAAATTCTTGTTCTATTTCTAAATCTACTTTTGTTTTTTCTAAAACTGTGTCATGTACTAAATTAACTAATTTATATACATCTTCACTTGTTGCATTATTTTTATTTACAATAAAGTTAGCATGTTTAGTAGATACTTCGGCTCCACCAATTGTTTTTCCTTTTAAACCACATGATTCAATTAATCTTCCAGCGAAATCGCCTTCTGGATTTCTAAATACAGATCCAGCAGATGGGAATTCTAATGGTTGTGATTCGGCACGTCTAATACGACGATCTTCAATTATTTCCATTGAACTCTTTTTATCGCCTTCTGATAATAAGAACTTAGCAGCAACAATAACATATTTTTTGCTTTCTTTAAACATAGATGTACGATATCCATATGTTAAGTCTTCGTGTTCTAATACTTCTATTTCGTTATTTTCATTGATAACAGTTACTGATTGTACATAATCTAAAATACAACTGTTATAGGCGCCAGCGTTACCATAAATAGCTCCACCGACTGTTCCAGGAATACCTGCAACAAATTCCATGCCAGATAATGAGTTTTTAACTGTTTCATGAGCTAATTGTGGAAGCATTACACCAGCTTCGGCATAAACTATATCTAAATCACGATATATTTCTAAACCGTTTAATTTATCTAATCTTATTACGGCTCCATCATATTCTCTACTATTTAAGATAATGTTTGAACCATTACCTAAGATAAAAAATTTAGTATTATTTTCTTTTAAGATATCTAAGACAGATACTAAATCATTAATTGAATTTGGTGATACTAAATATTTAGCTGTTCCACCAATTCTATATGTATTAAGATTTTTTAAAGTTGCATGTTCATCAACATGACCATATTTTCTTAATTCTTCGATCATTTCATCAAGTCCTTTAATTTATTGTATATTACTTCGCTGCTATTATTCATACTCATCTTTTTAAGATTTTCTTTCATTTGGTGATATTTCTCTGTATCACCTAGCACGTCTTCAATTTTACTTGCTAAAAGCTCTTTAGTCAAATCTTTTTCTTCGATGACATCGCCACCACCATTTTTCTTGATTTCCATTGCATTATAATATTGATGATTATTTGCTACAAATGGAGATGGTATGAAAATAGCTGGTAAATTTAATGATAATATTTCAGCCATAGTTGAAGCCCCTGCTCTAGTTACAATTAAGTCAGCATTTTTAAGTAAGGCTGCTAAATTATCTAGATATGGTACAACTTTAACATTTTCATTAAATGTTTCATCTTTAATAAAGTCTTCATATAAAGCTTTACCAGTTATGTATAATACTTCATATTTATCAGGAACTGAATGTAAGAATTCTTTCATTTTGCTATTTACAGTAGCAGAACCTAAACTACCAGCAACAACAATAATTAATTTTTTGTCTTTATGGAATCCTAGAGTTGTCTTATCCATTGGTTCTAATGATAAAGCATTTTCTCCACATGGATTACCAGAATAGAATACTTTACTTTGATCTTTAAACTTAGTAGCTGATTCTTTAAAGGAAACACCAATTAAGTCAACTTTGTTTTGTAAAACTAAGTTAGATTTACCTGGTATACTGTTTTGTTCATGAATAAAGGTTTTGATACCTAATTTATGAGCAGCGGTAATAACTGGATATGTTACATATCCACCTATTCCTAAAACTAAATCTGGTTTAAATTCTTTCATTATTTCGATACATCTTTTAGTTGCTTTAGGTATTAAAAATAGATTCTTAAAGTCTAAAAGGATATCACTTTTGGAAAAGCCATATATTTCGATAGGTTCATATTTAATACCTCTTTCTGGTATTAAATCTTTTTCCATACGATTATGAGTTCCTATATATAAAACATCTAAATTATCTTCTTTTTCTTTAAATTTATTTATGATGGCAAGAGCTGGATAGATATGTCCACCAGTGCCTCCTGCAGATACGATAATCTTCATCTATATCACCTAATATAATTATACTATATATTTAGTTTTTAAGGTAAAAATTGACTTTTTTGAATGTAAATAATTTTGTTTGGAAAATGGGATGAAAATTTGCGTTTTTAGGGCTTCAGTGGTAGTATACGCCTCATCAAGGAGGGATTCTTGTGAGTAATATTAATTTTACATACGAGGAAATAGCTAAAGAAGTTGATTTAAAGTATTCGACTTACAATCCTTCTATTCTTTTAGAGGCCATTAAGTTGGTTATATATGGAATGGTTAATAATTATGAAAGTGAGTATCATGATAGTATTCTAAATATGCTTGATAGAGTTTATTTGGTATTTACTGATAATACAAGAGATATTTATATTAAGAATATCAAGAATATTAAAGATAATAATTCAATTAACATGGTAATGGACGAAAAAGACGATTATGCAATCTTTATAGATTATAAATTATCTAATTTAGGAATTATTGAAAATTTAGTTAAAGCTTTTAATAAGATATTCACTTATGCAATAAATGATATTGGTTTGAAGAAGGTATTTACTTCAATCCAATGTGAAACGATTATAAAATTTATTTTAAATTGTAATATAGATAATAAATTGTTATCTAATATACCTAATATGGATATTAACAGATATTCTTGTAGTTCTAATATTGGAGAAAATCTATTTAAGAAGATATACTGTTTTGATAGTATTAAGAGAATCATAGATAAAGCTATTATAAGTAATGATTCCAATATTATTAAAATTGAAGTAGATAGTATATTAGGTAGTGGTTCATTTGAAAGAATTAGTATCTTATATGATAATATTTCTAAATCAAATGCTAATGGTAATACTCATGCAGTAGCAATGTATTATTTAAGTTTAAGGGAATTTATTAATAAGTATTTGAGTAAAAAAATAGGTATCGTTTAGATACCTTTTTATATGTCTAAAATTGCCAAGATTATAATACCAGTTATAACTGTTGCAATGGATATATATTGTTTTAATGTAAGTTTTTCTTTTAAGAAGAATTGGCCGAGTAATAATGATAAGACACAATATGATCCTACTATTGGTGCAGATATTGTTGAATTACCAGACATAGCAAATACATAGAAGAATTGACCACCTGTTTCAAAGATAGCAGCAATTATTTTGCTTATTTCTTTTGGTAATTCTAATTTTTCTTTTTTTATTTTTAAATAAATATATGTAACTATAGCATATATTAAGAATGTGTATTCATAAGCTATTAAAGCAGCATCTTCACTAATCAATTCTTTTTTATCTAAATAGATAGCATCTAAGAAAGTTCCGGCTCCATCAAGTAAACAATAAACCAGAGGAAATAATATGGTTAAAACAAATATTTTAGCTAATGGATTATTCTTACGATACTCTTCTCTTTTTTCTTTATTTTCTTTTAGCTCTATTAAAGATAATTCTATTATACCAATAAATATTAAGAAAATAGCTATATATGCAGGAATACTTAATGTTTCTTTAAAGAATATAAGTAAAAGAATAGCTGTGATAACTCCACTAGTGTTTTGAATTGGACTAGAAATAGATAATTCGATGTATTTTAATCCTTTATACCCTATTACCATACTAGAAATATAAAAGAATGATACAGGTAAGTATTTTATTAAGTCCATTGGCGAAATACTTACATGATTAATAATCATATAAATAGTAGCATGAATACCCATTACTAAACCAACAAATATACCAGTTTTTAAATGATTTGTTTCTTCTTTACCTCTATTACCTATTTTATAAAATAGATCGGCTACTCCCCATAAAATAAACGTTATAATAGCATATGTAATCCACATATTTTTATCAACTCCTAGAATATTTTAGCAAAAGAAAAGAATCATGTAAATTGATTCTTTTTTTAATTTGATTTATTAATTGTTCTTTCAACTACATCTTTTATTTTAACTTCATTGAATGGTTTATTAATCATATCAACTATTTCATATGTGAAGGCTTTATTAATAGCATCACTTGATGAATCACCACTTATTATAGTTACTGGCATTTTAGAAAGTAGTCCATTTTCTTTTAAGAAATCTAGAACTGCAAAGCCATCTACTTTTGGCATATTTAAATCTAGAAGTATAGCTTTAATTTTACCATCTTCGATATGAGATTTGATTATATTTAATGCTTCTTCACCATCACCAGCAAATGCTAGTTCATAATTAGCATCAAATATTTTTTTAACAAATGCTCTAATTACTTCAGAATCATCTGCTACTAGAATAATATCTTCATCTAGAACTTCAGTTTCTACTTCATCTAAAGTTTCTTCAGATTCATCTAAGTAAGCATCTACTATTTGTTTTACTTTGTTAGCTTCAGTTACTAAAGCAGCATAGTTTTCTTTTACGAAACTATAGTTATTAGCTTTACTTTGTAATTCATGTTGGTACGCAATATCAGCTAAAGTAATGAAACCAAAATATTTACAATCACTTTTTAGTGAATGAACATAAATAGCATAGTTTGGCATATCACCTAGTTTATAATATGTGTCTATCTCTTGTAGTTTTTGTCCTAGACTCTTTTGGAATTCTAATAATGTTTCATTATATGTTTCTATATCTCCAAATAATTCTAAGCTTTGATCTACATTTACGTTATTATTTTTTAAAAAATTAATATCTCTCATTTTTACCATCCTCACATTAATTTAACCATAATATGCTTATTTATTCAATAGAGCATTTAATAATGACTCTATTTCTTCTTTTTTAAATGGCTTACTTAAATAGCCATCAAAATGATGCTCTTCTAGCTTATCTTGTACTTCATCTTCTGAAGATGCTGTTGTTAAAACAGTTGGTACATCAAAACCATCAATATCTCTTAGATTATCTAGTGTTGTTGGTCCATCCATTTCTGGCATCATATCATCTAATAATATAAGATCAAATCTTTCTTCAGTAATAACTTTTTCAATAGCTTCACTACCACTTTTAACTGTTACTATTTCAGAACTATAGTTTTTAAATGCTGAAGTAGCTACTTTTAAATTAACATCATTATCATCAACAATTAGTAATCTTTTACATAGTTTATTCTCTTCTTTTGTTTCTTCTTTTAATTCTTCTTTTTTCTCTTCTTTAGGAGCTCCTGCTAACATTGGTAATTGGAAATCAAAATCAATAATTGAAGAAGCATTACTAGAAGAAGATGAATTCATTTCTTGAACATTACTCTTATGAATATATGTTGTAATAACTCTTTCTAATTCTTTTTTTTCAATTGGTTTTGATAAGTAATCATCAAATCCTAATGATAAGTATTCTTCTTTCATACCAGAGATAGCATTAGCTGTTAAAGCAATGACAGGAGTATTAAAGTTTTCCATTTTCTTTAAGGCAACTAATACTTCTTTTCCACTCATTCGTGGCATCATATCATCTAGGAAAATAATATCGTATTTATTACCAAGTCTAATTTTTTCTAAGCATTCTCTACCACTAATACATGAATCTATATTAAAGTCATATTTTTTAAGTAATGTTGTTGCAACTTTGATATTTAATTCATTATCATCAACAAGCAATACTTTAGCGCCATAAGCTTTAATAGTTTTAGACTCAACAGCTGGTCTTGGTGTTTCTTTAGGTTTAACTGAAATAACTCGTTGATCGATTGATACAGTAAATTTAGAACCTTGACCATAAACTGATTGAACTATAATAGTTCCATTCATTAATTCAACAAGTTTTTTAGTAATAGCAAGACCTAGTCCAGTTCCTTCAATTGTAATTGATTTTTCTACATTTAAACGGTCAAATTTACTAAATAATCTAGGGATTGATTCTTCTTTAATACCAATACCAGTATCTTCAACAGAAATGATTAAACGACATACATTGTCTCTGATAACACTTGATACAGTAAAGTCAACATATCCTTCTTTAGTATATTTAACAGCATTAGTTAATAAGTTTAATACTATTTGTTTTAATCGAACATTGTCACCATATAATACTCTTGGAAGTGTTGGATCAATATTAACTCTAAACTCTAATCCACTATCACCCATACGAGCTTTAGTTAAGGCACATAATTCATCAAGAACTGATTTAATATCATATTCTTTATCAATTATTTCTAGTTTATTAGCTTCTATTTTAGATATATCCAGAATTCCATTAACAATATCTAGTAAGTTATTTGAAGCCATGATAATATCATCAACTTTTTCTAGTTGATCTTTACTTAATTCATCATCTTTTAACGATTCACTAAAACCAATAATAGCATTAAGTGGTGTCCTTATTTCATGTGACATATTAGATAAGAATTCACTCTTAGCATGGTTAGCTTTATCGGCTTGGTCTTTAGCAAGTTCTAATTGTTCAGCAATTTTAACATCGGGATTCTCAATCGTAAAGTACATTAAGAATGTAATAAAGGAGATAACAAATGTTAACATTAATAATTCTGGTCTTAGTTTTTGAACAAAAATAACTATACTACCTAAGAATAAAAGTACAAATAATGGAATAAATTTCTTGTTTTTTAATTTTGTTATATTTCTAAATATTAAGTATAACCAGATAATAATCATTACACCACTACTTAAGTATAAGATATTAGCTGATGGTCCATAACTATATATTACATTGTCTTCATTATGATAATACAATGGAGTCATAACAAATAATGCTCCCATGAAAGCAATTACACCAACTATAATTTGTTTAGTTCTAGGAGATATATTATCTTTATCTATTACTCCTGATGTTCCCATCATATATATCGTAAATAATACAATCCATATTAAATAATTAATAAGAAGGAATTTACTAACCATATCATTTATAACTAATAATTGATCTTTAAACATTATGGTATAAAAACATAAAATAGCAAAAATATTAGTAGATAAACTTGCCATAATGATATATCCATAAATTCTTGTTTCGAAAGAATTGACTCTTTTTTTACTAAAGTATACTAAGCATAGTAAAACATTATAAAAAAGTGATGCAATTGAAAAGAAATTGTTTCCCATTATATACACTTCCTCTATTTTAAAATATACATCACTAACCAATTAAAGTCAATGTTTTGAGACTTTTAGAAAATAAAAAAAAGTAATTAATTCATTACTTTTTTTAATGTTGCTTCTCTATCTAATTTTCCTTCTTGTGCAAATACTAATGTTGTTAAATGATAGTCTTCATCACGAGGTCTATCACGTAGTGGAATTTTATCAGAAACAATTTTCTTAATTACTGCTAAAACATTAGCAGCATTCTCTAGATATTCGTCTTTTAATTCGATAAATGCATGTGGGTATTCACCAGCAACAGATATAGCATCTTTTACACCAATAACAACACAGTTTTTTACGAATCCAGTTCTATTAATAACTTGTTCTATTTCAATTGGGAAGACGTTATGTCCATCAGGTCTTACTATCATTTGTTTTTTTCTACCTGTATGAACTACACAACCATCGGTATCAATATATCCAAGGTCTCCTGATCTACCCCATTTTTTACCTTGTTCATCTGTATAGAAGAATTCATCAGTTGCTTCTTGATTATTTAGGTAGCCACCCATTTGTTGTGGTGAATGAATATATATTTCACCAATTTCGTAATAACCACATTCAGTATGGTCATCTTTCATTATTTTAACTTCTACTAAAGGTAGTGGAATACCATATATACCAGGTTTTTTAGTTTCTTCAAATGGTGTTTCAAAAGCACATGATGAATACTCAGCCATACCTCCACCTTTAATTAAAGTAATATTTGCATTATGAGCAATAAACCATTCATTAACTTCATGTTCAAATTCTGGTATTGTTCTATCTCCACCAAAGATAACTCTTTTTAAGAATGACATATCTTCATGTTCTAATAATGGACTATGAATTACATATTGGAACATTGATGGAACACAGATAATATTGTTTGGTTTATATTTTTTTACTAATTCCGCAAATGATTCTACTGTAAATTTTGGAATTATTATCATGTCGAATCCACAAGCTAATGAGTTATGGATACCAGTTACAGCACCGTAGCTTATAAATGGTGGCATGATTGCTAAGATTGTTTCACCAGGTTTAGCACGGTTTATCATTTTTAATTGTTCAGCAGTTAAGTTCATTCCTCTTGCTGTTAAACCTAAACCTTTTGGAACACCTGTTGTTCCACTTGTAAACTCACCTAAGGCAATTTTTTCACCATTTGGTTGTCTATGTATTTGATCTAAAGTGGTATTACTAAAGAATGTTCCATATGATGAGATATGGGCTCCTGTACCAACTAGTGATATAGCATTTTGAATATTATTTTTTAACTCTTCTCGAAGAGTACTCATTATAAGTTCTCTTTTAGCAGCTCCTTGATATTGTCTTTTAATTACTTCTCTTTGTTGGTCTTTTGTTAAAGATTCAAGAATTGGAATATTAATAATATCTTCAACAGTTGTTCCTCTAGCAGCATTTCTCATTGTTCCGATATATGGTTGAGTTATAGCTGCTAATCTAGCTCCAGTTAATTCTAGATAGAACCTCATTCTTTCTTCTGGAATACGTGGATCTACTAAGTTAGCACAAGCACCAATATTATCTAAACCATATAACATATAGATAACTTCTGGAGTTAATGGCATAGCTAAAGCAACATAATCTTCTTCTCTTACGCCATATTTTTTAAATCTTTTACTAGCTTGTTCTATTCTTTCAAAAAGTTCTTCATATTTTACTTTTCTTTGGAAATATGTTAACGCATTAAGAAACATTCTATCTTTATTTTGTTGATAGATATATTCAGTTAAAGACATATCTGGTACACTAATTCCTAATTCTTCTTTAGAATAGAATTTTCTCCATGCTTTATCAACAGATGGAACACCTGTTAAACCACGATGTTGAACTTCTCTATCTATTTGTTCTTCTGATTTTACCAAAACTCTTTCGTCTTCAGTTATATTTGTCATAATACCCAACACCCCTGTCAACTAATTTAATTCTACACTTTTTTAGTGTTTTTGTCTAATTTTCCTAAGGTTTTTCTATTATTTTTATAGCTACTTTGATACCATCTACTGCAGCAGAAGTAATTCCTCCAGCATATCCAGCTCCTTCTCCACATGGATAAATACCAGGCAAATTACACTCTAAATCATCATTTCTTGTAATAGTTACTGGAGATGATGATCTAGTTTCTACACCAGTTAAAATTGCATCAGGATTAGCAAATCCTTTTATTTTTTTATCAAAAGCAATTATGCCTTCTTTTAAAGTTTTATTAATATATTCTGGGAATAATTCATTTAAATTACTTAATGTATATCCTGGTTTATATGAAGGAATTATTTCTCCAACATTTTCTGATATTTTGTTGTTTAAGTAGTCTTCTACTCTTTGAACTGGTGCATAGTTATTAGAGCCACCTAAAATATAAGCGTGATGTTCTAATTCTTCTTGGAATGTTACACCAGCTAATGGATCATCTCCAACAAAATCAGTAGTTAAAACATTAACTAGTAAAGCAGCATTAGCATTTTCTTTATCTCTTTTATATTCAGACATACCATTGGTTACTATTGCTTCTTTATTAGAAGAAGATGCTATTACTTCCCCACCAGGGCACATACAGAAGGTATAACAACTTCTTTCATCATTATGATAAGCAAGTTTATACTCAGCTGGTGGTAAATGTAATTTAGTAAATGTTCCATATTGAGATTCATTTATCATTGATTGTTTATGCTCAATACGGACACCAACTGAGAAATTCTTTCTAACCATATTGATTTCTCTATCTAATAGCATTTTATAGGTATCTCTAGCACTATGTCCAATAGCTAATACTAAACAATCTGTTTTAAATTGTTGATTATTTGTTTCTAACAAATAAGCATCATTTTCTTTATTAATGTTTATTAACTTTGTATCAAAATGGTACTCTCCACCCTTTTCTTCTATATAATTTCTTATATTTTTTAAGATTTTTATTAAATTATCTGTTCCAATATGAGGATGAGATAAGTAAGTTATTTCTTTAGGTGCACCAAATTTATAAAAAGTATTTAAAACATCTTTAATATACGGAGAATTGATTCCCGTAGTTAATTTACCATCAGAGAATGTTCCGGCTCCACCTTCACCAAATTGAACATTACATAGTTCATTTAAATGACCAGTTTCACGGTATTCTTTTATATATTTGATTCTTTCATCAACAGAAGAACCTTGTTCTAAGATAATTGGTTCGTAACCATATTCTACTAAAGTTAAAGCACAGAATAATCCAGCGGGACCTGATCCTACTATTACAGGCTTATAAACACTTTTTCTTTTTTTGTTGATTTCTTCTTTTGGTATTTCTTGTATTATTTTTAGATTAGAATACTTTGATTCATCTTTTACTTTAACGTCAATAGCATAGTTATAATGAACATTCTTTTTATCACGAGCATCAATAGATTTTTTTACGATATTAGATTCTATTATATCTTTTGATGCTATTTTATTCTTTTTTAAAGTTCTATAGATTATCTCTTCATCTGATAAGTCTTCATATATTTTTATATTATCTATTCTTATCATTGATACCACCATATTAATTTTATCACAAAAAAAGAGATTTTTAATCTCTTATCTTGTTCTTTGTATTTTATCCAATAGAAATGTTGTTTCATATTCTTCTGATTTGGTCATACCAACTTCTCTAATTTTATAAATACCAACTGATAATAAAACAGATGTAACAAATTTAGTTATATATCCTAATGTATTTTGTCCATTGTTTTTAGCCATAATAGAAAACGCTGTTCCAAAATATGCGCCAGTTAATGTAGCTCCAGCAATTATTTCGTTTCTTAAAGCATTTTTAGCTAATTGTTCTTTTTCATTACTCAATAATAACCTTAAATGATTAATATCTTCTGGTGGCATATCTTTTAAACCATTATTTAATATATAGTTTTTATAGTATGCCATATCTTTAATTGACATAAATATCCCCCTAAGTCGCAAAATATTATAGTTTTATTTCTTTCTATAGTCAATTATTATTTAACGATAATAAAAACAGGTTTATTAACCTGTTATTAATTTTAACATTGCGTTAAGTTTTTCAAGAATAATACTATCAAATAATTCTTTTATTTCGTTGTTTTCTTCATAAAAGAATTTATAGTTATCTTCAAAGTCAATTACATAATAGTCAATATCATTATAATTGGCAATGTTTAATAACTTATAGTTATTATTCTTGATGAAATTTATTATATCCATTTAATTCACCATTTCTATAAATTATGCATATACCTCTTGCCAAAAATATGATATAAAATTTATTTTTAAATGTCAAATGAAATTGATTTAGGCCACTGTTTTCGGGCTTTTAGATCTTATTCTTTTATGAAAATCTTGAGTCTCTATTAATCTTTGACGTTCATATTCATGTCTTAAATTAATTAGGTCTCTCTTTAAATCTCTTATACGATCTAATTTCTTATCTAATTTGTAAAAACTTATAGTAGCACCAGCTGCAAATAATGTACCGGTACCTAAAGATGCGGCTAAATAATTAGCAGTTCCTACTTTACTAAAAGCAAAGATGGATGCAGCTGTACATACAGTTGCAGCTGCCGCATAAAGGTTTCTAGATGTTTTAACTTTTTTAGTAGTATCTTTAACATCTAGCATTTGGCTATATAGGTTGTCACTTTTCATGTGTTTCACCTCGCTTGGTGGTTATAATACCATGAAAAATGCTTACTTTCAATTTATTTCATTAGGATTTCTAAGATACTTAAGTCTTCTTTAGTAGTTATTTTTAGATTACTATAGTCACCATCTATTACTTTAACTGGATATCCTGCTTGTTCTAATAGCATACAATCATCGGTTATATTATCTTTTCGATTAGTTTCATGTAATTTAAGTAAGATATCTTTTTTAAATACTTGAGGTGTTTGAATTTGATAGGTATTTATTCTTTCTGTAGTTTCTACTACTTCATTCTTTTTATTAACTATTTTTATAGTATCTTTAGCTTTAACACCTACAGTACAGCCATCATAATTATCCATTTCTTTTAAGCAGTTATTTATATAAGATTGCTTAATATTAGGTCTTGCTCCATCATGGATAATAACTATATCATTTTTAGCTATTTTTAGCCCATTATAGACTGAATCTCGTCTTTCTTTTCCTCCTGTAGTAATTCTTATATTTTTGCCTTCAGGAAGGATTTTAGATAGTTTATTTATATCTTCTTTTTTAGTAACGATTATAATCTCATCTATATCTTTATTTTTAATAAATTCATTTATTGAATAAAGAATAACGGGTTGGTTATTAAGGGTTTCTAAATTTTTATTTTTGTTACCATATCTAGTACTATTGCCAGCCATTAGGATAATAGCAGAAGCTTTATTCTTCATTAGTAACAATAGTTCCTATTTTTTTACCTTCAATAACTTTTTTTAGATTACCCTTTTTATTTATATCGAAGACAATTATTGGTAGATCATTATCCATACATAGAGATGTTGCAGTTGTATCCATAACATTTAACTTTTTATTTAAGACTTCTAAGTATGTTGTTTTCTCTATCTTTTTAGCATCTGAATATTTTTTAGGATCTTTATCATATATAGCATCAACATTAGTAGCTTTTAGTAATGCATCAGCTTCGATTTCATTAGCTCTTAGTGCTGCTGCTGTATCAGTTGAAAAGAATGGTGAACCAGTTCCACAACCGAAGACTACTACTCTCTTGCAGTTTAGATGTTTTACTGCACGGTCTTTAATGTAATATTCAGCTATTTGACGCATTTCAACACCAGTTTGAACTCTTACTTGAACTCCAAGTTGTTTGAAAGCATCACCAATAGCTAAAGCATTCATAGTTGTACCTAGCATACCAATGTAATCAGATGTACATCTATCCATTTGTTGGTTAGATCTTCCTCGCCAGAAGTTTCCACCACCAACTACGATAGCTACTTCTACTCCTAAATCTGTTATCTCTTTTATTTCAGCACATACATCAAGTACTTTTTCGAAGTCAATACCGGTTCCTTTAGAACCAGCTAAGGCTTCGCCACTTAGTTTTAATAATACTCTCTTATATTTCATTTTTACCTCCAAAAAAAGACTTATTATAAAAAATAATAAGTCTATAGAATAAATATAGAGATAGATTGTTTTTCATAAATATGACTCATATCTATCCCTCCTTGTTTTAATATTACAATATTTAGATTAATTAATCAATTATTTATTATATTCTAATGATGGAACTGTATTAACGTAAATATCTTGAACTCTAACATTATTTAAATCTGGAATATTATATCCCATATTTCTTAATTCTTGAGCTTCTTCAGCAGAAATTGTACGATATCCTAGTGGATCATCTGTAACAAATTCTAGTGTACGTCTATCTTCTAATAATCTAGTAAATGTAATTGCTTCTCTTAATTCAGCTTTAAGTTCTGAATTTCCAAGAGCTAGCCATACTGATTCACCATTAGTACTTCTTACACCATTGTAAGCAAATGTATTTTCATAATATGATGAAGAACCATTAATACTTGCAATAGCAGTATTATAATGATTATCTAATCCTGTACATAGACGTTTAACGTCTTCGATTTTTTCACCATGTAGAATAAACTTTTGAACACATCCATTTACACCAACAACACATGATACTTCGTTTTCAGTAACCATAACTACTGGGTAGTTAGTAACTTGATAACCTTGTTCATGTAATAATGATGCAATTAAATGAGCTAATTGTTCTTTAATATATGATGCTGCTGTATGAGTACCAAATGTTAGGTATCCATCGATAGCAGAACGTTCTCCTTGATGAGCACGTGCAAAATAGTCTGGATTATATTGATATTCAGTATATAGACCATATACATCTAAATTTAATATTTCATTTCTAGTAGTATTAACATTGTCCCATTCAGGTGGCATTGTTGCATTTAATAAATCTGACATTTCGATAGCTTTTTCAAGATCTTCTAAAGATACTGTTACGCATCCATAGTTATCATATCCATCAAAATATTCAGCCATTTGATAAGCATCTTCTCTTTTGATATCAGTTCTGTCTTCTTGTACTTGAAGATCTCCTAAAATTTCTTCATTAGGTACAGCTGCATGTGCAGTTATTGGAGACATTGCCATTGTTGCAGCGATGGCAACAGCAGGTACAACTCTAACGATTTTTCTTACTTTTGGTTTGAAATTTTCCAAAAATAAATTTACATTTTTGATTTTCATAAAAATCTTTTTTCCTTCTTTCGCTTTTGATGAGAATTATTCTATTCTCTATTACTTTTAATGTCAAGTTTTACCGATATTATCCAAGAAAAAAAAGTCTATTTGCATAGACTTTTTTCTTAGTATTCTTTTTTGAATGAAATTACAATTCCTGATAATGTTGCAATTACAAATTCATATACATAGTTGTAATCAACTTTTGTATGTGGAGGTTCTTCATCTGGTACAACGTCTCCTGATGAATCTCTTGTATTAATTACATTTAATCCATCGATGTTCTTGATATATCCTTCAACATCTTTTTCGTCAATTGTATATTTGATTGGAACTCCGCCTTTATATTTGAACATATTTTCAACAATGTATTTCCATTCTTCGTCTTCTTTAACAGTGATTGTATCAATTAATTCACCGTCAGCATATAGGTATACTGTAACGAATTTTGGTCTTTGGTCTAGATGATCTTCGTCACCTTTCCAAGTCTTAGTGATATCTAAGTCAATTGTATCAGGTGTATGAGTATTTGTAATAACTACTTCAGTTGGATTATCAACTTGAGGAACAATACTTGCAGTATATCCTTCTTTGATATCTTCTGTAATAGTGTAAGTAATTGGTACTCCTACTTCACCTTTTTTATACTTAGGTAATCCTGTAAATTC
Source organism: Bacilli bacterium (assembly GCA_017525015.1). The sequence goes on along the minus strand of JAFXUK010000023.1, from coordinate 97,158 downwards.
ACATTCCCATTTTGGTCCTGTTACTGTCTTAGATTCAACTTTATTACCATCAGCTAATAAGTTAACTGTAATAGATTCTGGTCTAATACCATCTCTATTTTCATCGTCATCCCAAACTTTACTTACTTTGTAAGATACAGTTTCAGGTACGTGTTTATTAGTTATTGTATAACCGTCAATTATTGGTGTATAGATTGGTTCTTTTTCTTCTTCTGTTCCTTCTTCTCCCTCTTCAGAAGCTTCTTGGATTTCAGTTAAAGTATATTTGATTTCTACACCACCGTCTCTATATTTATTTAAGCCTTTGAATTCGTATTTCCATCCATCTGTTGCTTTAGCAGTGTATGTTTCTATTTGTTTTCCATCAGCATTTAATGCAATAGTTACGGTTTCTGGACGAAGTCCATCACGGTTATTGTCGTCATCCCATGCTTTAATTCCATTTATATCGAATTTTGCTGGTGTATGAACGTTTCTAACATTTAAGTTGTTTCCTTCAGTTTCATAGTTAGCTGTATAGACTTTAGCGTCTTCTTCAGATAACTCTTCAGTTACTGAGTAAACTATCTTAGTACCATCTTCGTTATATTTTGGTAATTCTGTCCAGCTATATTCCCATTTACCATTTTCATCAGGTAATGTCTTAGAATATTTTTCGCCTTCAAGTTTCTTACCATCAGCATTTAAGACAATTGTTACAGATGATAATCTTACACCATCACGGTTATTATCATCGTCCCAAATCTTTTTACCACTTACTTCAGTAGTTCCAGTAATTGTATTGATGATAATGAACTTATCTGTTTCTGAATTCTTGTCTTTAATTGTTGATACGTATCCGTTGGCTACGTCAGCTTCAGCTACAGTATAAACTACTTTCTTAGCTTCGCCTTTATCGTTATACCAAACTGGTAAGTCTTCGAATGTATATGCCCATTCATTATCTTTTCCATCAGATACTACTTTTGAATCATAGAATTCACCATTAGCATATAGCTTAATAGTTACTGATCCTGGACGTTTACCTTCTTTGTCACTATCATCTCTCCATACTTTATAACCAGTAATTGTTGTTGTTTCTGGAGTATGAATATTAGTGATTGTATATTTACTATTATCTACTTCGCCACGATATGAATCTACGGCAGCTTCTTTAATAGTATATTTGATTGGTGTTGCTACACCATTAACATTCTTATATTTTGGTAAATCAGAGAATGTATAATACCAAGTATTTTCTGATTTATTTTCTTTGAATGTTACAGTTTCTGTTCTAAATGGTGTTTCGCTTCCATCTTGATAGATGTAGAATGTTACTTCGTCTGGACGAAGAGCGTCTCTATTGTCGTCATCGTTCCATACTTTTTTAACATCAATATCTACAGTTTCTGGTGTATGTGTATTTGTAATTGTGTAACCTTTTACTTGGTCACCAGTTACTGATACAGCATATGTTCCATTTTCGTCTTTTCCAGTTATAACTCCTGTTTTAACTTCTTCAACTGTATATTCAATTTCTTCACCATTATATAGTTTGTCTAAGCCAGTAAATTCAACTTTCCATGGTTCGTATTCACCAGTTTTATCTACTTTACCGTCTAGTACTTTGCTTCCAACTTTATCGCCGTTAGCAAATAATTCGAATGTTACGTTTTCTGGTTGAATTGCATCTCTATTAGAATCGTCATCCCAAACTTTAGTAGCTTTAACGCTAGTTGTTTCTTTATCATGTTTATTGATGATTTCATAACCATTTTCTTTATTACCAGTTTGAGTTTTATCGTAGTATTGAACTTCAGTTGGTTTTCCTTCTGAATCTACTTCATCAACTGTATAAACGATTGGTCCATTAGCGTCATTTACTTCTAAGTCTTCGAATGAGAATGTCCATTCATTTGCTGTTGCATCATAATCAGCAGCTTCTAAATGTTTAGTTTGTCCTTCAACAGCTGTTCCGTTAGCAAATAATTGAATATTTAATTCTAATGGACGAACTTGATCATTATTGCTTGAGTCAGCCCAAGTCTTCTTACCATTAATTGTGATCTTATCTGTTTCACGATAGTTAGTCATTGTATATGTTAATTTATCGTTAGATAATTCAGCGCTTGTTAATGTATATCCAAGTTCTTTTAGACTTGCTTCGTCTTCAACCCAAGTATATTCAATTAACTCGCCATCAGCATATTTAGGTAAGTTACTTACTGTTTTAGTCCATCTGTTGTTTCCAGCATCAGTTAATGTTACTGGTTCACCAACATCTGTTCCGTTAGCTTGTAATTGGAACTCAATGTCTGCTACAGCTGGTCTAACTTTATCTTGGTTAGAATTATCATCCCATACTTTAACTACAGTACTTGTAGTAGTTTCTGGAGTATGAGTATTAGTTACTTTATAACCAGTTGCAGTTTCAGTTACGCTAATAGCATATGTTCCTGTTCCATCTGTACCAGTTATAACATCTGTTTTAACTTCTTCAACTGTATAAGTTATTTTCTTACCATCTTTATATGCTAATAAATCAGTAAATGTATGTGACCAACTTGGTGTACCAGTTATAGTAACTTGTTGATCAGCGATAGAGTTATCACTAGCATGTAAGATGATTGTTACTGATTCTGGTCTGAATCCTTCTTTATCGCTTGCATCTTGCCAGTCTTTTTCAACTGTTACTGATGTTGGTGTAGGAGTATGAGTATTAGTTATTGTGAATCCAGATGCTGCATTTCCTGTTTCAGAAATAGCATATGTTCCAACGCCATCTGTTCCAGTTAATACGTCATTTCTTGATTCATAAACTGTATATTCAATTTCTTCTCCGTTACGATATTTTGGTAATTCAGATAATGTTGCAACCCATTTAGCTGTTTCTGGGCCATTTTCATCAACTTCACCATCTAGTTTGATAACTGTTTCTAATTTAGCTTCAGTTTCACTAGCTGTTTGTGAGTGAATTTCGATTTCGATTTCATCAGGTCTGAATCCTTCTTCATCGTCTCTATCACTCCATACTTTTGTAATTGTAAATCCTGTTGTCTTTGGAGTATGTGTATTAGTTATTTTATAACCAGTTTCAGTTTCAGTTACGCTAATAGCATATGTTCCAACGTCATCTGTTCCAGTTATAACGTCAGTTTTAACTTCTTCAACTGTATATTCAATTGGTTGTTGATTTCTAATCTTTTGTAATCCAGTCCATTCATATTTCCAATTATTAGATGCGTCTAATGTTACTGGAGTTCCAACAGCATTATTACCATCTTTTAATTGAACTTGTACTGAAGGTGGTCTGAATCCTTCTTTATTATTGGCATCTTGCCAGTCTTTTTCAACTGTTACTGTTGTAGTTTCTACACCACGTGAGTTAGTAATTGTTAAACCTTGAATTGATGGTGTATAGTTAGCAACTGTATCTTCAGTTATTGTGTAATTAATTAATTCACCATTTGCATACTTATCTAAGTTTGTAAATGTATATGTCCAGTAACCATTTTCATCTGTGTTTGTTCCATCAAATGTTGCTGATTGAACTGGTTTTGTTTTATCTACACCGAATAAGTTGAATGTTACTGAAGCAGGTCTATAACCTTCTTTATTATTCTCATCATTCCATACTTTCTTAACAGTTACTGGAATTTTTTCAACAGTACGAGAGTTTGTAATAGTTAATACTTTAATCTCTTCACCGGTAGTTTCGTCTCTTTCAGTAGTTACTACTGCATCTGATCCTTCATAATTTGGAACAGGTGTTTCAACTACGTCATAAACGATTTCTGAACCATTAGCATATACATCTAAATCTTCAAATGTATATGACCAGTTATTTTCTAAGATATCTTTTTCGAACTTAACTGTTACTGGTTGTCCATAATTAGAACCATTAGCTGTTAATTGGAATGTAACGCTACTTGGTCTGAATCCTTCATGGTTATTGTCGTCTGACCAAGCTTTTACAACTTTAATATCTTTAGTTTCTGGAGTATGAGTATTAGTTATTGTATAAACTTCTATTTCTTTTCCATCAACTGTAGTTGTTGATCTTACTGCTTCGTTAGTAGTTGTATAACCTGTTGGTGTAGTTGTTTCTGTTGCAGAGTATGTTGCAGGTACTCCTACTGATCCAGCTTTATATACTGGTACTTCGAAGTCAGCATAATCTGCTGTAGTTTTACCATCAGTTGTAAATGTCTTAGTTGTTGATGTAGTGCCATTTTCAATTAATGCAATTGTTGCACTAACGCCTTTTTCTCTTAAGCCATCTTGGTCATTATTATCGTCCCAAGCTTTTGCAATTCTAACTTTCTTAGTTGCTGGAGTATGAATATTAGTAATAGTAAATACTGTTACTGTTTCTCCATTAATTGTTACATCTTTTGAGTCAACTTCACTTGGTGTATATCCATCTGGTGTTACTGTTTCAGTTGCAGAATATGTAACTTCTTGTCCTTCAGCTCCAACTTTATATACTGGAACTGTATAAATATCAGATTCAGCTGCATCTTCTTTAGTAGTTAGAGTCATTGATGTGCTAGCTGTTCCATTTTCTGTTACAGCGATTGTAGCATTTTTTCTTATACCATCTTGGTTATTTGAGTCACTAAATACTTTTTTGATTTGAATCTTCTTAGTTGCTGGAGTATGAGTATTAGTAATAGTAAATACTGTTACTGTTTCTCCATTAATTGTTACATCTTCTGATTCAACATCACCTGCTGTATAGCCATCTGGTGTTACTGTTTCAGTTGCAGAATATGTAATTTCTGTTCCTGCTTTATTTACTGGAACTGTATAAATATCAGATGATGCTTCATTTTCTTTAGTAGTTAGAGTCATTGTTGTACTAGCTGTTCCATCTTCTGTTACAGCGATTGTAGCATTTTCTCTTATACCGTCTTGGTTATTAGCATCGCTAAATACTTTTTTGATTTGAATCTTCTTAGTTGCTGGAGTATGTGTATTAATTACTGTAAATACTTTAATAGTTTCAGTAACTTCTCCAGTAGTTTCATCTTTAACATCTTCAGTAGATGGTACGATTGTTGTAGTATATCCATCTAATTCATTTTCTTGTACTGAATATACAATTTCTGAACCGTTAGCATATTTATCTACTGTGAATGTAGCTGATTTTAAATCTTCTATTGTTGTTAAAGTATTTTGTGTTGCTGTTTCTCCTGCATATAGAGTAATTGTTGCAGGTTCTCTTAAACCATCTTGGTTATCAGCATCTTCCCAATCTTTAACAACTTTAATCTTCATTTGTTCTGGAGTGTGAGTATTAGTTATTGTAAATACATAAACTGTTTCTTCTTCTCCAGTTGTTTCGTTAGTTATTTTTTCTTCTGAAGGAACAACATCACTCTTTGTATATTTATCTGGTGTTGTTGCTTCAACAGCTGAATATATAACTTCTTGTCTTACTGATCCAGGTTTATAAACTGGTACAGTATAAACTTCTGATTCAAATTTATTTTTAGTTATATCTGATCCTGATGTTAAAGTCATAGTACTGCTTGCTGTTCCATCTTCAGTTACAGCAATAGTTGCAGTTGTACCATTCTTTCTTAATCCATCTTGATCATTATTATCTTCCCATACTTTTACAACTTTTATTTTCTTAGTTGCAGGTGTATGAGTATTTGTTATTGTATAAACTTCTATTTCTTTTCCATCAACTGTAGTTGTTGAACTTGCTGCTACGTTAGTTGTTGTATAATTTCTTGGTGTTACTGTTTCAGTTGCTGAATATGTAGCAGGTACACCTACTTTTCCTGGTTGATTAACTGGTACTTCGAAATCAGCATAATCAGCTGTTGTTGTACCGTCAGTTGTGAATGTCTTAGTTGTTGATGTAGTACCATTTTCTATTAATGCAATAGTAGCATTATTTCTTAAGCCATCTTGGTTATCTGCGTCATCCCAAGCTTTAGCAATTCTTACTTTCTTAGTTAATGGAGTATGAGTATTTTTAATTGTATATACTTCAATTTCTACGCCTTCTTCAGTAACTGTTGTTTTTTCAGCTGTATTAGTTGTTGTGTAATTTCTTGGTGTTACTGTTTCAGTTGCTGAATATGTAGCAGGTACTCCTACTTCTCCAGGTTTATATACTGGAACTTCGAAGTCTGCATAATCAGCTGTTGTTGTTCCATCAGTTGTAAATGTTTTAGTTGTTGAAGTTTCTCCATTTTCAACTAAAGCAATTGTTGCATTATTTCTTAAATTATCTTGGTTATTTGCATCATCCCAAGCTTTTGCAATTCTTACTTTCTTAGTTGCAGGTGTATGAGTATTAGTAATAGTAAATACTGTTACTTCTTCACCATCGATTGTTTCTGTAGTTGTTGCTACGTCACTCTTTTCATAACCAGTTGGTACTGATGCTTCAACTGCTGAGTAAGCAATTTCTTGTCCAACTTCTCCTGGTTTATATACAGGTACAGTATAAACTTCTGATTCGAATTTATTTTTTGTTATATCTGTTCCAGAAGTTACTTTCATTGTACTGCTTGCTGTTCCATCTTCTGTTAATGCAACTGTTGCAGTAGTATTGCCTGATCTTCTTAAACCATCTTGGTCATTTGCATCGTCCCAAACTTTAACAACTTTAACTTTCTTAGTTTCTGGAGTATGAGTGTTTGTGATTACACAACTCATTGTAGATTGAGCGGTAGGGTCAGGGTCTCCTTCATCTTCAGAAGCTTCTTCGCCTTCTTCGCCTTCTGTAGTTTCTCCTTCAGTTTGTGTGCCAACCATATTGCATGTTACATCTTTTTGATAATCATTTGATGTAATTATTTCATCTATTGTATAAACATATGGTTGGTTAGTTGTTTTATTGTAAACAGGTAGATTATTGAATGTAGTTTTCCATGCAACTTTTTCGTTTGGATCTGCTACTTCTTCACCAGTTGTTTCGTCTTTGATTGTTGTTTTACCATCAAGAACAACTGATTTTCCTTCAACTTCTACTCCGTCTCTTTTTAGAATAACAGTTACTGAGTCTGGACGTTTACCATCTTGGTTATCTGCATCGTCCCAAACTTTTTCAACATCTACGTGTGTTAATAGATATTCATTTTTGAATGTTTCTTTGTAAGTAGTACTTGCTTCTTTCAATGTACCAGAAACTTGACTTCCTGTTACTTGTCTATTGTCTTGTGTTCCTACTCCTGTAATATCAATGAATCTATATGCTTCATCTAAATGTTCGTCATCTACTAATTCTTTAATTGTATATGTTGAACCTGTTGGTACATATGTGAATCTTACATTCCAATCTCTTTGAATTTGGTAAGTTACATGTGTTCCACTTGGTGCATAATAGAATCCTGTTATGATACTATATTTACCTTCAGATACTTCTGTACATGAAACATAAGATGATATCTTCTTATCTTCGAATTGGCCAGTTATGGCATTTCTTTCTTTATAAGTAATTTCACTATCTGTTTTGTTCCAATTTTGGATGTTTGCAGTATCTTTTGTATCAACGACAATTACTTCTTGAGTAGCGTTTGTTATATATTGTTTATCTGTAGTATTTACAACATATCCACTACCATTCCAAATTGAGAACCAGAAATCTGTTCCTGTCTTTGTTGTGATAGTAGCATCAAATGTAAATAAATCTTCAGGATTAGCATTCGCTGCATCCTTACCAACTACTACTTTATTAAAGTCTAAGTGACTTCTCTTAACGTTTTTAGCAGTTAATACTGCATCTTCACTACCAACTACATAAATTTTAGTTGTTGTAGTGTTTCCGTTTTTTAGTGTTAATCTGAAATATTCATTATCACCTTGAATTTCATGATCTTTTGTCATTGTAACTGAACCTTCTGGTACTTGTAACAATGTATAAACTTTTCCATTAATCATCATTGGGTGAATTGTTGGAGTAGTAAAATCCCAAATATGTGATAATTCATTATCTTCTGAGAACTTATAATCATGTCCTGGTGTTAATACTGTAACATTTCCTTCAGTGTCATATTTCATAATACCAATAGAGGCATTAACACTACCTTTATATGTTGGACTAGATAATTCTGTATAATACTTCTTAAGATCATTATCTCTATCAACATATAAAGTAATTTTAGGATCTGGATTTCCTCCATCCCACTCTTTTGCTACTGATAAAGCTTCTACTGTTTTAGTTTCAACAGGTGTTACATCATTAAAATCAATAGGTACTTTACTTTCATCAGCTGTAGTACGTGTATCATCATATTTTAAAGTAGCTCCTGTATTAGTTTTTAAATTACCATTTGAATCTAAATATTGTTTAACAGTATCATCCAAATCTTCATATGAGCTTGGATCATTCTTTATATCGGCAATTATGTCTAATGTAACTTGGCTTGGATAACAATCAAAAGATACTGTATAAGTTACATTGTTTTTTAATACATCTAAACTTGATAAATCCCAATCAACTGCTCCATAATTTGGATTTGGAACATCTTCATTATGTTCATTTTTAATAGTTGGGTTTTCATCAAATGTAGCTTCAGGTGGCGTTGTTTTATGTAATGGGTTTTGTGCATCTACCCATTCAAATTTAAATACATTTTCTAAAACAACATCTGTTTCTCTGCCTGTTTTTGTATCTTGTTCGTATGCAGGTACTCTTGTTACTGTATATTCATTTCCATTTGCATCAGTCAATTTATATTGATCATTAGAAACTAATGTAATATTAGTAATTTCAGGGATATCACTTTGACCATTTTCTTTTAATGGGAATGACAAGTAGTACTTGAAGTTTTTATCTACTTCTAGTAATCCACCGCTTACGCTTCCAGATGAAGCTTGTACAGCGGCTGTTGTTCCGTCATTAATTGATACATCAGCAAATCCTGCTTGTTCGATTTTTGACAATATCTCATCGAATGCAGCTTCTAGTTCTGCTGTACTTGATGCAGAATAATTATTTGTTGCTGGTGCGCCTGCTGCTGCAGTTAAATCTCTTAAATAATTTGATCCGGTTGTAGTACCATAAGCAAATATTGTATAGAAATTATTAACTCCCACATTTTGAGCTAAAGTGGCAGCATCGTCAGTTGCAGCATCATATGACTCTTTCATATTTGGTTCTCTTTCTTGTCCTGTACCTAAATTAGTACCATACCTTGTAGGTGCTCCATCAGTGAAGAAGATTACAAATGTAGGATCATCATCTTCAAAATCGATTCCATTAGCAGTTTGAAGTGCTATCTCCCAGTTTGTTCCACCTTGAGCGCCTAATCCATTAACGGCTGTTTCATATGTAGTAAATGTATTTGTCTTTCTTACATTTGTTTGAATTTGTGGTGTTGGTTGATTTGGACCTGAGAATGATATTAAAGACATCTCAACTGTATCATCAGGATTACCATTACCGTTATAGCCTAACAATTTATTAGCTAGTTTATTTACTGCTGCTTTAGTTGCCTCTAAACGTGTAGCAGATGAATCATATTGATAACGTTGTCCAGTATATTGAACTCGTTCTCCTGCAGAGTTTGTGTACCAATATGTTCTGTTATAATTGTTAGTACCTTCTCTAGTTAAACGTATATATTGTCCATTAACTAGTCCGAACCTATTATCACTCGTATCATTTGCAGCTACATAGGCACCAGTTCCTGAGCTTTCTCCCATACTACCTGAGCGGTCAACGATAACTATAACGTTTACCTTTGGAGTTATCTTTTCAGAATCTCCTGTTACGTCTAAAGATAACGTATAGGTTCCATCTCCGTTATCTCTCAACACTTTTGAACGTAATGGTGTTCCATTACTATTCTTGTCTTGTGTGTTTTTAAGCTTACTTAAAACACTATTTCTTACATTTGGACTCAATAATAATGTTGAAAGTATTCCAACTGAAAAAATACTCAATACAATCATTGAATAGAAAAGTAAGTTGTATTTGGTTTTTCTTTTTTTCATTAAAAATCCCCCCTCGAATTTTTTGAATTAAAAAGAGCAGAATTAAAACTTAGATCTATTATCTAATTCTAATTTCTGCCCCTTTTTATTCTTTAACCAAATATTTTACCCTTTTTTATTCTCTACCTGCCATAATATGCCTGTGGTCTTTATTCTATTCATTTTTCAACTTTTGTCAATAAAAATGGTAGAAAAATGGCTTTTTTATGCTTTTTATTCTATTTTTTTGTTTTTTTTAAATTAAAAAGACCATAATTAAATTTTTGCTTTTATTGACATCTTGTCATAATTTCAGCAATAAAAAAAGACTCATTTGAGTCTTCTTTCTAATAATTTTCAGCTTTAAGTTCGAAGTAACTTTGTGGATGTGCACATACAGGACATACAGCTGGAGCTTTTTTACCAATTACTATATGACCACAGTTACGACAAATCCAAATGCATTCTTCGTCTTTACTAAATACTACTTCATCATCAATATTCTTTAGTAGTTTTCTATATCTTTCTTCATGATGTTTTTCTATTTCACCAACAGCTCTAAATTTAGCAGCGATTGCTTTGAATCCTTCTTCTTCAGCAACTTTAGCAAATTCAGCATACATGTCAGTCCATTCGTAGTTTTCACCATCTGCAGCTGCTTTTAAGTTTTCAACTGTTGAAGGAACATCTCCACCATTTAATTCTTTGAACCACATTTTAGCATGTTCTTTTTCATTATTAGCAGTTTCTTCAAAGATAGCTGCTATTTGTTCATAGCCATCTTTTTTAGCTTTAGAAGCAAAATATGTATATTTGTTTCTAGCTTGTGATTCACCAGCAAATGCTGTCATTAAGTTTTGTTCAGTTTTAGATCCTTTAAGTTCCATAATATCTCTCCTTTAAATATTTCTTTAAATATTATAACATACTTTTATTCTACTTCATCTTTTTTTATGTCAGTTATTTCAATTTTAAATAGTTCGGCTAACTTAAGAAGTATTTCTGACTTTTTATTATCATCTTTTGCTTCTTTAAACTTCTCATATAATTTAGATATTTCAATATACTCTTTATTATTAAGAGGTGTGTTATTCATTATTTTATTAATAGTGTCAGCTTTACGAACTATATATTCATAATCAGGTATTGGAATGTTATAAATGTATTTACTGTCTTCTTCCTCTACTTCTTCGTCTTTAGTAGAAACACTTCTTGGTTTATTTGGACTAATTAATATTGAAATAATTGTCTCAATTGGGAAGTTACATTCAAAGGCATTTTCTTTAGTTGGTCTTTTTAAAATGAATTTAATTCCTTTATGAGATATGTCTTTGATATCAATTAATAATGATTGATTATAGATTGAATTACGAATATTGATATATATTAAATTATTGATATAATCAACAAATAACTTTTCGTTTTTCTCTAAAGCTTCTTTGATATCAGTGTTAGCTTTTTCATTTAGTTTTATTAATTTACCAAATATCTTTTTAGTATTTTTGTTAATGATTTTAATATCATATTCACCTTTGTAATAAGCTAAATCAATTATGTATTCACCTTTATTAAATAATAATGTTTTAGGATTAATATTTCTTAGGTAATATAGATACATCATAGCAATTATATTAACATTAATAGTGATGTATAATTCTTTAGATATTTTTTTATTTAAGTAAACATTATTAATACCTTTATACATTTCCATAGCTTTTTGATTTTCAGGAATAGCATTTAGTTTTATTGTATTTAATAAATCATATAATAAATCTAAACTTATAACACATAAGAAATCGACCGTTTCTTCATCTTTTAAATGATATAGTAATACTTCATTACGAGGTAATGGAAGATATGTTTCTTCGACTAAAGAATTAATAAGTAAGTCTTTTAACATTATTTCGCTAATAGCTCTTACTCTTCTCTTTTTATCTTGATAATCATTATCTATAAAAATTACTTTAACAAATTTAGTAATTGTTTTTAATCTTGGTTTTGATTCTAGAATATAATGAATTCTTTCACTTATGATATTACCACTTGGGTCTTCATCTTTAATAAAGCTATTTAAAGTTTCTCTTAATTCTTGTAAAGATAATTCTTCTTTGTTTGTATCAAGTTTTAAATCAGCTTCTTTTAGAATATCTTTTGGTCTTAGAGTATAGCTCTTAGATTTACTAATGTTATATGCTAGTAAATTTATTAAAGCTAATTTTTGATCATAGTCATTATTTAAAATTACTTCAAAATTCTTTTTAGCTTGATTTAATAATTTTTCAGTAATATCTTGTTCTTTTTCGTTAGCAACTAATTCTTCAAAAGTAATAACTGCATTACCTACTACATTATGATAATAGTTATTTGGATTAGAAATATCAATTGTTTCAGCTACTTCTTTTTCATCTTGAATTTCTTCTTGATAATCTTTTAAAGCTGCTGTTAATTCAGGAATCATATTAGTAAATTCTTCTTCAGTTGCTAATAATTTTTTAAAAGAAGCGTAGTCTAGAGTATTGAAATTAATTGTATTCTTTGGCATTATTTCAGCATGAGTTATTTCATTACGACCATTTAAAATAGCATAGTTATATTCATCTATTTCTTTTAAGAAGACACTATAAGAACGATATACAGTTTCTTTTCTTTTATTTACTAAAAGAATATGCATATCATATAATTTTTCTATTTTTTCTTTAGTTATTTCAAATACTACTTTTAATGAGTTTTTCTTTATTTCTTTTTCAAACATTGCCGCTTCAATATAATAATATATTTTATCAGGGGTTCCTTTTTCGGCAAAAGTATATTTATTTAGTTGAACTATATTTTTTATACTCATTTTAGACACCTTCTTATTATGTAATTATTATATCAAATAAATAAAACAAAAAAAAGGAAGATTATTCATCTTCCTTATCTTTTTTCATATTATCTTTAGCAACCGTAAGCATTAGTTTAATTCTGTTGATTTGATTAGTATGAGATGCTCCTGGATCGTAATCGATTGCTGTTATATTAGAATCTGGATATAGTTTTCTAATTTGTTTAATAACAGCTTTACCAACGATATGGTTTGGTAAACAAGCAAATGGTTGAACACAAACAATATTTTTTATATCATCTTTCATTAATTCAATCATTTCACCTGTTAGGAACCAACCTTCTCCAGTTTGGTTACCAGTAGATAAAACTGGTTTAACGTTTTCTGCTAATTCATAAATATCAGTTGGCATTCTAAATCTAGTACCGGTTAATTCTTTTCTAACTTGTCTTTCGTAAATATTCATTAAGTCTAACGCTCTTCTATTAAAGAATGAAGCAAGTGATCCTTTTTTAAGAATTTTTTCTTTAACAGTAGCATTATAGGCACAATATTTAACAAAGCCCATTAGATCTGGAGCAGTTACTTCAGCTCCTTCTTTTTCTAATTTTTCTACTAGATTATCATTAGCAAAGAAATGATATTTTACTAAGATTTCTCCAACGATACCTACTTTAGGTTTAGGTACTAATTCAACTTTAATCTTCTTAAAGTCTTTAACTATATTATGAATATTATTTTTAAATTCTTTGAAATTACCTTTTTTAACAGCTTGGTAACATTTTTCTTCCCACTTAGCATATACTTCTTCGGCTTCACCTTTTTTAACTTCATAAGGTCTAGTTGCATATAAAAGTTTCATTAAGAGATCACCATAGATAGCAGCTTGTAATGCTTTATTAGCTAATGACAATGTTATTTTAAATGCTTGTTCTTTTTCTAAACCACTAGTATTGAAAGAAATAATTGATATTTTTTCTAGACCAGCATCACGTAATCCTTTTCTGATTAAACCAATATAGTTAGTAGCACGACAGCCACCACCAGTTTGAGTAATAATTACACTAGTATTATCTAAGTCATATTTTCCACTTTGTAATGCATGAATTAACTGACCAATAACAATAATTGCTGGATAACAAGCATCATTATTTACATATTTTAAGCCAGTTTCAACCATATCATCAGTTGTTTCTTTTAAGTATACAGCATGATAGCCTTCACTATTTAAAACTGATTCAAATAAAGGCATATGATGTGGTGTCATATCTGGAAATAAAATAGTATGTTTTTTATCTGTTTCTTTGAAATAATTTTTTGTATATGTATATGTTTCATATTCTTGCTCACGAATATGTTTATTCATAGATGCTATTAATGAACGAATTCTTATTTTAGCAGCACCTAAGTTGTTTATTTCATCTATTTTAATAGTTGTATATAATTTACCATTTTTCTTTAAGATTTCTTCTGCTTGATCGGTAATGATTGCATCTAGTCCACAACCGAATGAGTTTAATTCAACTAATTCTAAATTTGGATAACGAGATACTACATCGGCAGCATTATAAACTCTTGAATGGTAAGCCCATTGATCTACTACTCTTAGTTTAGATGTTATTTGGCTTAAATGACAAATTCCATCTTCAGTTAAGACGGCTAGGCCTAAACTATTAATCATAGTATCAATACCATGATTGACTTCTTTGTCTAAGTGATATGGTCTTCCTGCTAAGACGATAGCTTTTTCACCATGCTTTTCAATATATTCTAAGAATTCTTCTCCTTTAGAACGAACGTCTTCTTTAAACTTTTGTTGTTCTTTGAAACCAGCTTTGATAGCAGCTTTTAATTCTCTAGTTGTAAAATGATATTCTTTAAAGTCATCAATTTCTAAGAATCTTTTTAATAAAGCTTTTTCATCTAAAGGTAAGAATGGATTTATAAACTTAATATGTTCTTCTTCTAAATCATCGACATTTAAACGAATAGCTTCACTATAACTTTGAACAATTGGACAATTATAATTATTATCAGCATTTTTAAATTCTCTATTTTCAAACATTATACATGGATAGAAAATAGTTTTAACACCTTTTTTAATTAAGTTAATTATATGTCCATGAACTAGTTTAGCTGGATAACAAACTGATTCAGAAGGCATTGATTCGATACCTGCTTCATATATTCTTCTATTAGAATGATCTGATAGAACAACTTTGAATCCTAATTTTGTGAAGATAGTAAACCATAGTGGATAATCTTCATACATATTTAAGACACGAGGTATTCCTATTTCTCCACGTGGTGCTTCTTCTAGAGGTTTGTAATCAAATAAACGATCATATTTCCAACTATACATATTTGGTAAGTTATTTGTACTACCATTGTTTCCACTACCTCTTTCACAACGGTTTCCAGAAATAAATGATTTTTTATTAAACATATTTATAGTTAAAGCACAATGGTTTTCACAACCTTGGCAACGTGAGTGCATTGTTTTTATTTGCAAATTATTGATTTCGTCTTTAGTTAGCATAGAACTAATAACATCTTGATCTTCATATTCTTTAAAGTTATTTAAAGCTATTAAAGCTACACCATATGCTCCCATAAGTCCTGCTATGTTAGGTCTTATTACTTCTTTACCAGTAATTATTTCAAAAGCACGAAGGACAGCATCATTATAGAATGTTCCACCTTGAACAACTATTTTTTCTCCTAATGATTCAACATCACGGATTTTCATAACTTTTTGAATAGCATTACGAATTACGGAATATGATAAACCAGCAAAGATATCTCCAAGTGGTCTACCCTCTTTTTGCGTTTGTTTTATTTTAGAATTCATGAATACTGTACAACGTGATCCTAAATCAATTGGTGCTTTAGATTTACAAGCTAAATCAACAAATTCTTCAACAGACATATTTAGAGATTTAGCTAAGGTTTCTATAAATGAACCACAACCTGATGAACATGCTTCATTTAACATGATAGAATCAACTGCACCATTTTTAATCTTGATATATTTCATATCTTGACCACCAATATCAATGATTGATTCTACTCCAGGTAAAAAGAAGTTAGCTGCTTCAAAGTGAGCCATTGTTTCAATTTCTGATATATCTAAATTGAAAGCCGTTTTAATTAAAGCTTCACCATAGCCAGTTGATCCACTAGAACGAATTACGGTTTCATTAGGTAATTCTTCATATAATTTGAGAATCATATCTTTAACAGTATCAACTGGTGTTCCTTTATTAGAACGATAGTCTTCATAAAGTAAGTTTCCTTCTGTATCGATAGCTACTAATTTAGCAGTTGTTGAACCAGCATCAATACCAACAAAGATATCTCCTTTATATTTACTTAAATCTTTTTTTACAACAGATGCTTTATTATGTCTTTTTAAGAACTTTTGATAATCTTTTTCGTTTTTAAATAAAGCTGGTAAATTATTAGATTCAGTTTCTTTAAAACTCTGTAGTTTTATTAATAAATCTTTTATTTCACCTAACTCATATGTATCTTGTTTATCTTTATCTAAAATTGCTCCTATACAAACAAATAAACGAGCATCTTCTGGTCTTATTATTTCTTCTGGTTTTAGATTAAGAGTTTTAACAAAACGATCTTCTAGCATATTTAAATAATTAAGAGGTCCACCTAAGAAGATAACATTACCTTTAATTGGTTTACCACAAGCTAAACCACTGATAGTTTGGTTAACTACAGCTTGCATTATAGATAAAGCTACATCTTCTTTTTTAGCTCCTTCATTTAATAATGGTTGAATATCGGTTTTGGCAAATACTCCACAACGAGAAGCAATTGGATATATTTGAGTTCCATTTTTAGCTAGGTCATTTAAACCTTCAGTTGTTGTATTTAATAAAACGGCCATTTGGTCTAAGAATGCACCGGTTCCACCAGCACAAGAACCATTCATTCTCTGTTCAATAGTTTGATCAAAGTAGATAATCTTAGCATCTTCGCCACCTAATTCAATAGCAACATCGGTTTGAGGAGCATATTTAGTTATAGCATTTTTACAAGCAATAACTTCTTGAACAAATTTTACATTTAAAAAACTAGCTAATGCTATTGCTCCACTACCAGTCATAGTTATTGTAAATTTATTATCATTAAATTTTGTTAATACTTCATCAAATAAATCAGTTATGGTTTTTTTGGTATCAGAAAAATGGCGACGATATTCGCTATATAAAACTTGATAGTCTTTATCCATAACAACCATTTTAACAGTTGTAGATCCAACATCTATACCAATATGAAGTACTTTTTTCATATTAACCACCAATAATTAGTTTAACATTTTGAAATTTTAAAAACAACTCTCTTTACATTTATTAATAATTTTTAAGAAAAAAAGATATGGCTTATTCCATATCTTTTAAATGTATATTCCAACCTTCTAAAACTTTATAAATTTTCTCAACGGGAACACCTATTATGTTGTAATAACTTCCTTTTATTTCTTCAATAAAATTAGAAATATAGGTTTCTAAGATAAATCCAGATGCATATAATGCAGATGGTTCATTTTCAATGTAATAATCTATATCACATTCAGGTATTTCTCTTAGAGTTATAAAACTTTCGGCATAATCAGTAATTGTTTCATTCGTTTCAGTATTAATAATTGTAAAACCAGTAATAACACTAGTTGTATTATTAGAAGCATCTATAATATTTTGTTTTGCTTCTTCTAGTGTTTTGGGTTTTTCAACAATTTTATTATTAATAATTGTAATTGTATCTAAACCAATTATTATTCCTTCAGCTTTTACGCTTTTGGCTTTACCTAATGATTTAGCCATCGCAAATTTATAAAAATCTTCTTCATCTACTATTGGTTCTTCAGTTCCTATACAAGAATGTTTAATACCAACAGTATCTAATAAGTCACTTTTAAGTTTAGATGAACTTGCTAATATTATTTTCATTTTTTCCTCTTTTCTTTCTTAGTTACAGCAAACATGTTTGCTGCTAACATTGATATTATAAATATTAATAAACCTAAGATTACTAATATTATTATTTTTGATGTTTTAGCTGATTTAAAAATATCGTCTCTTAAATGAACATTATAAGTATCTATTACTTCACCATTTAGTAATATATCTACATATCCTAAGTTATCACCAATGATGTTTTCATTAGTTATTGAATCAGTAATATGATATTCAAAAGTTATATTTTTTAATTCATTATCTGATAAGTATTCTTTAACATCACGATCAGCTACAATAGTATATTCATTAATGGTAGAATTTTCTACTTTTATTTTCTTTATGTATGTTCCTTTAGGAATTACTGTTTTTTCTTTATATTCATTATCTTCTAAGTAATCGATAATTTTATAGGTATCTAAAACGTGTGTACTTAAATCAGCATTTTCTTTTGATTTACAAACAATGATACCATATTCATGATTATTAACTCTAACATATGATGCTAATAATAAACCAGCTGTTTCAGTATATCCTGGTTTGTTTCCAATTAGTAAATATGAATCATAACCATAGAAAGTTGCTATTGATCTAACATAGTTAGTAGCTTCTAGACCATTAGATAATCTTTTAGTTGTAGTTGTAAATACTTTATAGAAGACATCATCTTTTAATGCTTCATCTAAAAAATAAGCCATTTCACGAGCAGTAGATACGTTATTATCGTCGCCACCATATGTATCAGCGAACCTAGAATGTCTCATACCTAGTTTTTGAGCTTGTTCATTCATTAATTTAACAAAACCAGCATTATTACCAGAAATATGATTAGCTAAAGCTTGAGCAGCATCTGCTCCACTATATAGCATCATTCCATATAATAAATCCATATAGGTTACTTTATCTCCTCTTTCAAGACCTACTTGAGTAAATCCCCATAAAGCAAATAAATCATCATTAGTAATTGTTACTCTTTTATTTAAATTATCAACATTTTGGGTAACAGTATATGCTGTCATCATTTTGGTTAATGATGCAAGTATTACCTCTTTATCTGCATTCTTTTCTAAGATGATTTCATCTCTATCTAAATCAATAACTGCTACTGCTTCAGCAGTTACATCAACATCTAATTCACGAGCTTTTACAGAAGGTATAAATAAAAACAAAGTTATTAAGATTAATAATTTCTTCATTTTATCATCCTCCTTATTATCAATTTTATCAAATAAAGTACTTTTATGCAATGAAGCAGATTGTATATTATTATGTCAATTCAGCCTTTTAAACGAATAAATATATACTTTTTGTAGTATAATTTTTTATAGAAAGAGGTGTTTCTATGCTAGTGCTTGCAAAAGCTGCAATGGCGATGATGTTAGGGTTCATTCTTTCAATTGTTTGTGGCTTAATATTAATACCTGTATTAAGAAAAATGCATTTTGGGCAGAACGTAAGTAAAATGATTGGAGATAGACACTTAAAAAAAGAAGGTACTCCTACTCTAGGTGGTTTAATATTTATTGTTCCAACCATTGTTACTTTATTACTATTAAAAATTAAAGGTAGTATTGATATATCGTATAACTTATTGATTATACTACTTGTATTTTCATTCTATGCTTTACTTGGTTTTGCTGATGATTTTGTAAAGATTAAATTTAAGAATAATGAAGGCTTAACTATAATGTTTAAATTGTTATGTCAAATGGCAATAGCTTTAGTATTCTTCTATATATATGTAACTAATGGTGGTAATCCTACTTTAGAGATTTCATCTTTAGGAATTGATCTTAATTTAAGATGGTTCTATGGATTATTCATTATGTTTATGTTAGTTGGAACAAGTAATGCTGTTAATATAACTGATGGCTTAGATGGTTTAGCTGGTGGTTTATCAGCAATAGCTTTCTTAGCATATGGTATGTTAGCTTGGAATGCTAATTGGATGGAAGGTAATCAAGAAGTTGGTATTTTCTGCTTCGTATTAGTTGGTGCTTTACTTGGATTCTTATTATTTAATTCTCATCCAGCAAAAGTATTTATGGGTGATACTGGTTCTTTAGCACTTGGTGGTGCTTTAGCAGCTACAGCAATATTAACTAAGCACGAATTATCACTTGCTTTAGTTGGTGGTGTATTTGTAGTAGAAACATTATCATCATTAATTCAAATTATTGCGATTTGTAAATTCCATAAGAAAGTATTCTTGATGGCTCCATTACATCATCATTTTGAACAACTTGGTTGGGCCGAAGGAGATATTGTTAAAGTATTCTATGTTGCTGGTTTACTACTAGCAATGGCTGCTATAACATATGGTGTATGGCTATAAAAAAACTTCAGAAAAACTGAAGTTTTTATTTTACCCTTTTTAGTTTTGCAACGAAGAAACCTTCATAATAATCATTTGGCATTATAGTTATTGTTCCTTCTAAAGTAGTTGGTAAAGTTTTAAGACCATTAAATTCAATCGGTTCTAATACTATATTCGGATTATTATCTAGTACTTCTTTAACGATGTTTTCATTCTCGTCTTTTAAAATACTACAAGTAGAATATACTAAGATACCATTTAGTTTTAAATGTTTAATTGCTTCTTTAATTAGTTCTTTTTGAGTTGCTACAGAATTCTCTACTAGCTCATTACTTATTTTACTAAAGTCATTATTAGTAATAGTTCCCGAACCACTACATGGAGCATCTAAGAGGATTTTATCAAAGATGAAATACTCATTTAAATTACGCGCATCTTCTTTTAGAACAGATACTTTTTTAGCCCCTTGTTTTTCAATGTTATAACTTAAACGATCAAATCTTATTTTATTTTTTTCAATAGCAGTTATCATAGCTGTATTATTTGATAATGCTGCCATCTCAGTTGTCTTTCCGCCAGGTGCTGCTGTCATATCAAGAATTTGTTCATTGTTCTTAGGATCAACTATAAATGGAGGAATTTGTGATGATAAACTTTGAAAGTATATCTTTCCTTCATCATATAAACTAGATTCTTTTAATATTTCAATATGATTATTAATTACTAAGGCATTTTTTATATTATCTACTTCTTCATATGAAATATTATTATCATTTAAATATGATATAACTTCATTAAAATCACATTTAATAGTGTTAACTCTAATTGATTCTTTCTTGCCTTTGCTATAACTATCAGTTATATCTGAATAATTATCAGGATAATACTCGTTAAGTTTATCTTGTAGAAATTCTGGTATCATATTAGCCTCCTCTTTTAAAAATAGATAGTTGTCACTACCTATTTTCCGTATTTTGTTATTAATTTTACTAGTTTGTTGTACATAGGATTATCAGCGTCTTGGCCACCTACGGCAATTACTCCTCCACCAGTTGAGAAGATATATACATAAGAATCTTTTCCTTTTTTCTTATCGTCTTTTGAACCGATGTCTTTAGTTAAATCAACTTCAGATGGATCAACATCTTCAGTTTCAACATCCTTAAAGAATTCATCGTAGAACTCATCACTAAATGCTAATGTTATTAGTTTATTAAATTTTGATACACTTAATTTCTTTTCTTTTAGTGGACTATTAACTGATCCATATTTTATTGTACGATCAGAATATACTTCGATTACATATGAATTACTTACCTTTTTTTGTAAGCCTTCAAATTCATAATCGTTCTCTGTATATTTTATAATCAATCCATCATTCATTTCGTAATCTGTAGTAGCTACTTTGCCACAACCTGTTAAAAGAATTAAGATTGGTATTAATAGAATTAGTTTTTTCATAATATCACCAACATCAATTATACTATAAAGCAATAAAAAAAGTAAGGTCTACTTACTTATTTTTCTGGACATAATTCTTCTAATTCTAGAGGTACTCTGTAATATGTTACTTTATCATCTTGATTTTTAGTTTCAATTTCTAAATATAAATGTGATTTAGTTAAATCAGAACATGATGATTTGTAATCATCAACATTAAATGTTACATTTTCTAAATGTTCTTTAATAGTGACATTTTCTTCTTCACATTCACAATCTTTTATTTTAGTACTTTTATTTTTATAGAATTCATATAATGATACTTTGATGTCTTTATATACTTCGTTATCTTCTTCGTTATTATATTCTATTTTATTAATATAAATATAAGTCTTACCTTGCTTATCATAAGCAACACTACCTGATATTTTAAAATCAGAATTATTAGTAATAATACGTCTCATTTGGAATGAATCTCTATTTATTAAATAAAGCCCACCTAAAATTCCTAATACTATTAAACCAATAACTATAATAGGAATTATTATTTTCTTTTTAGGTTTAACTTTATTATCTAATAATTCATTAATATCAATATTATATTTTTGACATATTTGTTTTATTATTTCGATATCCGGAATATTTTTACCATTCTCCCATTTAGAAACTGCTTGGAATGTTACACCAAGAGATTCAGCTAGTTCAGCTTGGGTTAAATTATTCTTTTTACGTATGTCTTTAATCATTTGACCTATTTTTTCTTGGTTCATAATTCCAACTCCTTAAAATCTCTTTAATTATATCATATAAAAACAGATATTATGAAATATCTGTTACTTTAAAATCTAATTCTTCGATTTTATTTTTAATTAAATCGTTACTTATTTCTTTTTCAGAAATAATATCAGCTTCTCCTTTAGATAGATTTACTTTTACTTTTTTTACAGTATCTAAAGAAGATAAAGCTTCTTCTACTCTTTTAACGCAATGAGAACAGTGCATTCCTTCTATTTTAACTTTCTTCTTTTCTTTTTTTCCAAACATGATATTCATCCCTTTCTTTTAATGGTATTCTTAATCTTAAGGCATTAAATATTACTGTTAAACTACTAATAGTCATAGCAAATGCTGCAACCATTGGTGTTATATGAATATGCCATTTACTTAATAATCCTAATGCTATTGGAAGCATTAATGAATTATAGAAGAAGGCCCAGAATAAATTCTGTTTAATATTTTTAATTGTTTTTTCACTTATATTAATTAAGTCAATTATTTTTGATAAATCATCATTTAAGATTATGACATCTGATGAGTTATTAGCAATATCAGTTCCAGTACTTAGTGATACGCCAATATTTGCAGTAGCTAAGGATGGAGCATCATTAATACCATCACCGACCATCATAACTATTTTATTATCTTTTTGTAATTCTTTGATCTTATCATTTTTTTCACTTGGTAAAACATTAGCTATGATATTTTTTATACCAACTTTATCAGCTATTACTCGAGCAGTTTGTTCATTATCTCCAGTTAGCATGATAACGTTTTTGTTTAGTTTTATTAATTTAGAAATAGTTCCTTTAGCTTCACTTTTAATACTATCTCTAACACCAATTAATGCTACTAATTTTTTATTGATAATAACGTATACTAAACTACTAGCATTATTAGTTAATTCTTTTTCATCGTCTTTATGAGTATTTTTAATCTTTAATTTAGTTAATAGTTTTTCGCCACCAATATAGATTTCTTCATCCTCGATATTGGCTTTGATTCCATAACCGTCCATACTTTCAAATTTATCTACTTCGTATTCTTTTAATTCATATTCATCACTATATTCTTTAAATGCATTACTAATAGGATGTAATGATTTCTTTTCGATACTACATACTTTAGATAGTATTTTATGATCTGGGGAATCAGAATAGTTATATATTCTATTTACTTTTAAATTACCATAAGTTAAAGTTCCAGTTTTATCAAAAACAACTGTATCTAATTTATTTATTAATTCAATTGTTTCACTTGATTTAATTAAGATACCTTTTTTAGCACTTACACCTTCACTTACAACAATTGCTAAAGGCGTTGCTAATCCTAAAGCACATGGACATGCAACGACCAAAACAGAAACAAAAGTATTAATTATTTCATTTGGTGATTTATGAAGTATTAAGTTAACAACAACAGAAAGAATAGCAATTATCATAACAAGCGGAACAAATATACCACTTATTTTATCAGCTATTAAAGATATCTTGGTTTTAGAGTTAGTAGCTTCTAAAACTAATTTTACAATATTTGAAATAGTTGATTCTTTACCAATCTTTTCAGCACTATATTCAATATAGCCATCATAGTTTATACTACCAGCTATTACTTTATCCCCTACACTTTTTTTAACAGGGATAGATTCTCCGGATATAAACGCTTCATCTAAATGACATGTTCCACTTTTAATAGTTCCATCAACAGCTATTTTAGTACCTGGCTTAGAAATTAAAATATCTTTTTTCTTAATCATATCTAAAGTAATAACTGTTTCTTTACCATCGACTAGTTTTAAAGCTTTATCTGGAGTTATGGTAACTAAATCTTTGATAGCTTCTTTAGTTTTATTTTTACTTAATCGATCAATTAAGCGACCTAGTTTAACAAAATAGATAACCATAGCTGATGATTCAAAATATAGATTATGAACATGATCATAATTACCTTTAATAATCATTATGGTTCCATAAACACTATAGATAAATGTGCTTAATACTCCTAATGATACTAAAGTATCCATATTCGGATGACGATGGAATAAACATTTTATGCCACTTATTAAAATATCAAATCCATAGATTAAGAATAATATAGTGATAGACATTAAAGTAATTGAATATACTTTAGGATGATGTTCCATATTAAAGATAGGTATTTCTGGTAATTTAAGCATATGACCCATACTAATATACATTAATATTAAAGCAATAATTCCCATAGTAATAACAATACCTTTATATACTTTGTTTTGTTTTTCTTCTTTTAACGGATCAAATTCTCCTAGAGAAACAAAACCTGCTTCTTTAACAAATCTATTTAAATCTTCAATTTTTAATGGTGCTTCATAAGTTACTTCAGCAGAAGACATAACTAAATTAACATGAGCATCTAGAATATGTTCTTGTTTATTTAAATATTTTTCTAAACCACTTGAACATGCTGAACAAGTCATTCCTTCAATTTTTAATAATACTTTCATAAATATACCTTCTGCTTCTATTAAGATAATTATAGCACAAAAAAATCTCTTTCGAGATTTTTATAAATACCAAAGTTTTTCTCCGTTCTTACGAACTTCTTTGATAATTCCACCACCAAGACATTCTTCACCGTTATATAAAACACAAGCTTGTCCTGGAGTTACTCTTTTAACTCCTTGTGGGTATTTAACTAATATTTCATTATTATCTAGGTATTCTAATTCAACTGGTACATCTTTTTGACGATATCTAAATTTAGCAGTGCAATTAGTTACTTTTTCATCACCTAAGTAATTTACTTCATCAATAATACATGAATCAGATACTAGATATTCATTATCTTCACCAATACAAATATATAGAATATTTTTAGATAAGTCTTTACCTACAACAAACATTCTTTCTTTAGTACCACCAATATCTAGTCCTCTTCTTTGACCTATTGTATAGTACATAAGTCCAATATGTTCTCCTACTTTTTCATTTGTATCAATATTAATTACATCACCGGGTTTATTTGGTAAATAGTTTTTTAAAAAATTATTGAAGTTTCTTTCTCCTATAAAACAAATACCTGTTGAATCTTTTTTCTCAGCGGTAATTAAATCATATTCTTCAGCTATTTTACGAACATCTGGTTTTACCATATCACCAATTGGGAATAAAACATTTTTTAATTGTTCTTTAGATACTTGAGATAAGAAGTAAGTTTGATCTTTATTATCATCAACTGCTCTTAATAATTTACCATCTTTAATACGAGCATAGTGACCTGTTGCAATATAATCTGCTCCAAGTTTTTCTGCTTCTTTAGCAAACATATCAAATTTAATATATTTATTACACATTATATCAGGATTAGGTGTTCTTCCTTTTTTTAATTCATCTAGGAAGTAAGTAAATACGTAATCCCAATATTCTTTAACGAAGTCTTTTCTATGTAATGGGATACCTAATTTATCACATACTTTTTTGGCATCATTGTAATCAACTTCTTGAGGACAAATACCTTGTTCAGTGGTTGGGGCACCTTCTAATTCACCATCAGCATATGAGTCCCAGTTACGCATGAAAAGACCGATTACATCGTAACCTTGTTCTTTTAATTTAATAGCTGCTACTGATGAATCTACTCCACCACTCATTCCTATTACAACTTTTGTCATTTAACCACCTACTTATTCGTTTTTTCTTCTTTAATTATAATACTCATCAATTTTATAGTAAAGTTTATCTGTTTTGAGACAATCCTCGTAGCATTTCTTCAGATATTTCCTTTTTTAATAATTTAGTTTCTTCATGAAAATCCATCATATCGTCTTCACTTCTTCGAAGTCGAGACTCGGTTTCTATTTTTATTCCATCATAATAATCATAAGGATTAATCCATCTTCTTTTAGAATATTCTTCAAATAAAGCTATTTTAGCAATTATATCTTCTAACGTTGATTCTCCTCTAATTATTTCATAATATGGTTTATATCTTAATTCGCTATTGGTATATGTTGTTATGGATGTAAGAATGAAAGGCTTACGAAAGCGAAATAAACGATTACTATTGTATAAATCTATTCCATACATATTGCCATCATATTCTATTAAGTTAATTACATGGTTTGCACTCATTCTTTTAGCTCTATTAAATGGATTATCACCATCATAGCAATAAAACTTTGAGGTTTCTATTCCTAGTTTACTAAAGACATCTGTATGCATAGAAGCAAAATGTCGACAGCAGCCATTACCAATTACAATATTAGTACCCATACAAGAATCTATTTCTTCATTTTCATTAGGGACTTTACTATTAAACTCTAAGTTATGAGATAGATAGCCACAATTAATAAGGTATGATAAAATAATTGAACAATCTATTGATGAAGTATATCCTAAATGTTTTATAAAGATAGCTATTTCTGTTACTAATTCATCATATAATTTAAAGACTGGATAAAAGTCTTTTAATTCTTGATGCCATTTCCTTTTATTTTTTTGATATGTTTCTTCAAAGAATCTTAGATAAAATGGATTCCCATCAAGATAGTTATCTTCATCATATGCACTTGGAGTCATAACAGTCCCTCCTTTCCAATGACTTGCTATTATAACATATATTTATTGATTTTTACTTTTTTTGTTTTATAATAATTATTACTTGTTTAGGGGGATTATGATGGAAACTAATAAAGTTAAAAAATTTATGGGAGATATTAATACTGTTTTAGAATATGTTCAAGCTTCTTTAAGAACTGAAGAAATAATTAATTTTAAATTAGCTGATATTGGAGAAATAATTAGATTTACTGTTTTAAGAGGTCGTTATGATAATTTAATAGAAGAAATTGAAAAGTTAGATGAGAACTCTTTACAAATGATCTATGGAGCTGTTGCTGCTAGATATCAATCGATGATGGAAATTGGAGCAACTAGTTTTTTTAAAGATGGAAACGTAACTTGGAATTTAGCTCCAGTTATTGGAGAACACACTATGATAGAATTCTGTTCTCCACAAGAAAAAGACCAAAAATGGTTCTATGAAGAATTAGAAAGTGGAACAAAAGTAAAAGGACATAATTAATTGTCCTTTTTTTAATTCTCAAATACACCAGTTACATTATTGAATGATGATATCGTTGAAATGATTTTATTTCTTTTTATTGTTCTTGTATCATATGTAACTACTAATTCAATAACTTCTTTGTTATTTACTCTATCTTCTTTAGGTTCACGATTTAATCCTTTTAAAGATATATTATTTTTAGTTAAGTATATTTCAATTGATCTAATTACTTCATCAACATTTCCGGTTGTTTTTATTTTAATTGATAATTCAGCAAAACGTTCAATACGATCAGATAATGAATGTGAATACGCTAAGATTAAATAAGTAATTAATGTAGCAAATATTGCACCTAAATAATAACCTGATCCAACAGCTAAGCCAATACAAGTTGCTGATAATAAACCAGCTGCTGTTGTAACACCTTTAACATTAAAACCATCTTGTAAAATAGTTCCAGCGCCAATAAATCCAATACCAGAAATAAATTGAGCAGGAATACGTGACATATCAATGTTATAGAATTTTGATAAATATTCACTACTTAATACTATTAAAACAGAACTAACACCTAATAGTGCATGAGTTCCAAAACCAGCCGGTTTATTTAAAGATGATCTTTCTAATCCAATTACTCCAGTTAGTAAAGCTCCTAATAACAGTTTAAGAAAGATTTGAAAATCAGTATTAGCAAAAACGCTTCTTAATAATTCCATCCAACACACCTTCTTATTATATATATAATTTATCACAATAGGCTTATTTTGACAATAAGCTATTACTCTTCTATTTCTAATTTATAACCATTTAATTCGATATTAGAATTGTCTTCTATTTCGTTATTTAAACTCTTTAATTTAGTATCTTGATTTAATACTATTTTGCTATTTTTATCTAAGGTAACATTAACATCATTTAGATTGCCAGAGAATGTAGAATTTTCTAATATTAACTCTAAAACAGTATTATTTAAGATAAAATCTTTATTAATATTTTCATTTATTAAAGTCATTTTAATTTTAGAATCTTTACTCTTTAAGAATACATTACTTCCTGTATTATATTCATTCTTTTCTAAAACAATTTCGGTATCAGCATTATTAATATTAAAGATAGAAGCGACATCATAATATAAGTTTTTATTACTGATATTAATAGTTGATTCTTTTATATTTAAACAGTTATCCTTACCTTCAATATCTATGGCACTATGATTATTTATTGAATCTCCTCTACCAGCTGTTAGAAATGCTGATGAATTTAATGATACTTTGCCATTTTCTTTTAAAACTAATATTTTATCTTGATTAGAAGTACCAGCTACATTTTTTAGCTCAATAGAGCCTTCTGCAGATATAATTGGTGAAGATGAAGAACTAGTTTCAATAAGTGAATTAACAACTGTTATATGTGAGTCTTTTAACGTAGTTAAAGCAGGACTATTTTTACCTTTAACTAAAACAGTTATGTTATTAGCATTTATTTCGCCACCAATGGTAGCTGCTAAAGCTCCAGTATCTTTACTACTTTTAGTAATTATTTTAGAATCTGTTATATCAACAATACTTTTTTCACCAGTTGCAAAAACAGGAATAGCACATTTTTCTTCACTTAAAATTTCAACATTATTTAGTAAAGTATGAGAACCAGCTTTATTTAAGAATAAAGCATTTAATCCATAAAGATTAGAATATTCACAATTTGTACTAGATCCTTCATATTTAGTAAATGTTGAATTTCTTATTATCATATTAGAATTATTTTTAACTATTACTAATGAAGTGTCTGGTAAAGTACTACGATATGTTTGTAAAGATAAATCTGCTTCTT
Organism: Bacilli bacterium; assembly: GCA_017525015.1. The sequence goes on along the minus strand of JAFXUK010000023.1, from coordinate 68,033 downwards.
GTTCAGAATAAGTAGATATTGCTACTAATTTAACTGGAGCTTCATAGTCTTTTACTTTACTACGTAGTTCATCTACTTTACCTTTAACAAAGAAAGTTATATAAAAAGAGAATGCTGCTACTAAAACAAATGTTAAAACAAAAGAAATAGCTTTTACATTGCTAGCAGCAATATCTTTGATATTGTCATTTTTAGTATAGAAGAAGTATGTGATAGACATTGAAGAAATTGCAAAGCAGAAGATAGATATGATGTTATTTAGGAAGATAAAAGATAAAGCTCCTAAGATAGAAAAAACAATAAAAAGAATGATTGGTAATTTCTTCATGCTATCCCTCTATTCTTTATATATTATAACATAAAAAAAGAAGATTATTCTTCTATATTTATTTTAAAACTATATTCAACTTTATTATTGCTATTTTTAGTTTTAAGATTAATAACATATTCTCCTTTTTCTAAGTCATGAACAGTAATTGATTGATCACTATAAGTTACTTTATCTTCTATACTATTAGTTGTTTTTACATCATATAGCATTACATCATCAATATTTACATTATTCATATATAAGAAAGTTATTTCATCATTATTTTTTACATTAAGTACTTCTTTATAATTACGAGCTATCGGAAAAATAGAATCATAAACTACTTTATTCCATTCAGCATCGCCAACTTGAGTTTCTATTTTTTGTTCTCCTGAAATAGCGTATACTTGATGAATTTGTCTATTCCAATATTCTTCAGTACTAGTTAAATAGTTAGTAGGAAATATATGGATTTCTTCTTTATATTTAAAATTATAAAGAGAATCATCATAATACTTTATATATTTATATAAAAAAGCATCATAAGAATAATATGGTCGATCTGATGTAAATGTTTTTATCGGTATTAAACCAATTATAAATAAGATAAGTATAACAATTGGTATTATTATCTTTTTCATATTATCACCTATCTTAATTATAACATATTATCTTGTTAGGTGTTTTATTATACGAGGTTCATCTATTCGATCAGTTACACCTAATTTCTTAGTTAACTCTTCTAAATCTTGAACACCATCAAAGATTTTTTGAATTTCTTGAAGAATGTATTTTTTACCTGCAGGTGATGTTTTATAATATTCTATAAAAAAGTTTATTGCTGATATTGTGGAAGATAAGTATTTACCAAGATCTACTAAATCTTCTCTACTTTCTTTTATGATACCTGCTTCAAAACACTTTAATTCTTTATAATATCTAACTATTTCATTAGCATAAAAAGTTTCAATGAACTTTAGAATTTGTTCACTATCTGACATTTCATAAGCACATAGTAATTCTATAAAAAATGGTAATAGCTCAATGTTTTTATAATATCTTACTGAACCTAACATGCTTTGAAGTTGGGAATGAGTTATCTCATGGGCATAGACAGGTGGTGTTACTACAGTTACTTTACTAGATAATCCTATTTTCATGAAAGATGCTTGATCACGAACAATTTCTGCTTCGTCACCATATTCTTTAAGAAATGATTTAGCAATTAGTTTGCCATCGAATAAATCATATTTTTTGTTAAAAACAACTTTTAAGTCAAAAGGATGAATATATCGTGAACTTTGATTTTCTTCTTTGATTAAATCACCGATAGTTATCGGACCTTTTTTAGCTAATGATACAATACGACTATTATCAAATTGCCATATTTTATGCAGACGAAAATGTCTGCTTAAAAAGATACGACCTTCACGTAATGCAGCTTTTTTATTAATTGGTTTAAGAAAGATTCTCTCTTCAGTAAAGTATTGTTCAGAAATTGAATGACATAAGTCTTCTAACTCTTGACTGTTATGTGGGACTTCTGTCTTTCTTTTACATCCGTTAGCAGTTATAGCATTACCTAAATAACTCATGATATCACCCTTGATAGTGTTATATTATATATTAAATGAACAAATAAAAAAAGATACTAAGTATCTTTTCTTTTTTTTATCTTTTCTACTTTGATTTTTTCTTTTTTCTTATGTCTTATGTTTATAACAGTTACGCGATTACCGCACTTAGGACATTTAGCATGATTAATACCACTTTTAGCTGGTAACGGTAATTTTAACGTTGTCTTACATTTAGGACATTTTTTATAAACATTATTTTTGAAATCTTTTTCTTTAAAATATTTAAATGGTTTAGTAAAGAAATTAATTATACTTAAAAATACTCTATTTTCTTTATTTCTTTGAACTTTATTAGATGATAAAGTACGAAATAAAATTAAACCAAATAATATAAAAGGAATTATATCAATAAAGAAATTACTAATGAATATTGATAATACTAAAAAGATTAAGAAGATAATACCTAGGAATCTATTTAGTTCATCAAATTTACTTTTAATAGCTTCTTTTATTATTCCTTTAAAATCTATATTCATTATTATCTACCTCTACCAAAGTCTTTACCACCGCTGTACATTTCATCAATATGGTCAACCATTAGATCAGATTTAGCTAATGCTTTAGCTACTCTTTTAGTTAGTCTTAGTTTTAGTAAGGTATAGAATTGAGCCATTTTAACACCATTCATTAAATTAGTATATGGTCTTTTAACTTCTAGTTCGAAACCATCTGGTGATAAAACAGTAATGTTCTTTTTACCATCAACATAGTTAGATACAATTGTTGTACCTTCTTCGAAAGGAACACCACTTTTATCTAATAAAGTTTTATTACCTTCTGGTACTCTACTTACTAATACTTTTGCAGCAGTAGCTTCGATTGATATTGGATTAGCTAAGATAACACTAGCAAAACCATTTTGTAAATCATAGCCAGCATAACCACCTGTATAACCAGTTATAGCAAAAGCACGTTTTGAAGAACCAGGTATTACTTCACCTACTCTTAAGCCATCTGGGTGTTCTATATAAACGCCCATACCTCTAACAATTGGTTTTTGACCAGTTTGTCTTCCTTCTTTATCATATGTTGGAGCATATCTTTCAGTTGTTCCTGGACTTAATAACATATCTAAACTTTCTTGAGTTAAGAATCCATTATTTAAACCATCAAATACTTTTATTAAATCATCAGCTGTACCAAATAAACCAGCATGTCCTGGTGTTATAGAATAATCTTGTAATAAACGAGCTTTTGGATCAGCTACTCTGTGATCATATCCTCCAGTTATTGTACCATTAGTATCATAACCTACTGATAATAATCCTAGTTCTCCTAAGTAATCAGAGAAGAACTTCATTTCATTATTAGCCATAAGCATTTTAGCAATAATAAATGGTATATCACTATATATATGAGTATTAGGACCAATTTGTGGTCTAAATAATCTTCTAAAGAATTGTTGACTTGTTATATTAGGTTCATCTAATCTACCTTTAGTTTGTAGTTCATATTTAAAACGTAATAAATCTGCTACAGTAACATGTAGTTTTTTAAAATATGATGCTTCATATTCATCGACCATTTGATTAATATCAAATAAACCATCTTGATTTAGCTTTAAGGCTTCTAATACAGTAAATAATTTAGTTATACTAGCTAAATCAAATCTGGTATCTTGAGAAATATGAGTATGAGTATCAAAACCTATATTACCTTTGTAAACAGGTAAATAGATACATTCTTTACTATCTTGAATTATAGTAGCTATTCCTGGAGATAATAAGGCTTCAGCATCAACTGCTTCATGATATTCATCTATTATTTCAACAAAGACTTCTTCTGGGTCTTTTTCAATTAATTTAATAGCCAATTTTTCTAATTCAGTTGCAGCTGCTCTTAATGTTTCTTCAGCTATTGGTGTATCTAAAGCTTTGTTATCGATTATTTCTTTTATTAATTTATAAAGCTCACGTAATACTATATCTTTTTTTGTCATAAAATCATTCCAATACTATTTTACAATTTATATCATCATTTATTAATTCTTTAAATTTTTCTCCTAGAGATAAATCACCAACTATTGAACCATAATGAGTTGGATAAACCGTTTTAGGTTTTATTGTATTTATAAACTTGGCAGCTTCTTCATAATCCATTGTATAAGTTCCACCAATTGGAACTAAAGCGATATCACATTTTACATCATTTAGTTCTTCTAGGTAATCGGTATCACCAGCAATATATACTCTTTCTTCTAGATTAAGAATATAGCCAACATATTTTTCGGATTTAGGATGAAATGTTTTATTAATATTGTAACTTGGAGTGGTATCAAAAGTAATATTTTTAATTGTATAAGATTCATTAGGGAATACTCCTCGAACATTATTCATATTAAAACCAATTGGAAAAACTTTTTTAATAATGCTATCTGGAACTATTAAGATTGTATCTTCTTTTTTAATGTTATTTATTGAATCAACATCAAAATGATCATAATGATCATGAGTTATGAAGATAAAATCAGCATCATTAGTTTTCTCAGTTATTTTAAAAGGATCAATATAAATAATCTTATCACTTACTATTTTGATACTACTTTGAGTATTAATATTAATTTCCATTTCCACTTCTCCTCTTATTTAATAGTACTTGGGTTTTTTTAATAATATTTTCAATATAACTCTTATAGTCTCCTAAAAACGAACGCATATGTGTATCATAACTTTCAGGATCTGTTTTTTGTAATGGACTTAATGCAGCTTCTGTCATTTTCAAAGCATATGGATTATAAACTGCATATTCATCATCTTTTACAGGAATGTAACCAGCTTTTTCAGCTACTCTTTGACTTATAAGATTATCACTTGGAATATTTACAGATATTTTAGGTACTTTACCTTCTCTTAATAGACTTTCAGTTACAGTATCTAAAGCTTGGGTAGCGTACCCTTTGTTATTGAACTCAGAATCTTGTAAGAAGAATCTGTTAGCATAAGAAATATGTGCACATGAATAAGACGGTGTTCTTTCATCATATCTTTCATATTCAACGCTTAAATCAATTACTTCAGTTCCATTAACTAAAAGAGCATATATTTTACTATCTGTTCTAATACCCCATGTACCATCAGATTTTCTTTTTCCAAAATTTGGACTTTCATTTTTTAAAATTATTTTTGTATCAACCATGTCACTCACCCATCTACATTTTACCATAAAATTAGAAAATATTTAATGATGACATAAAAAAAGTGATATTACTATCACTATTTTTTTGTTGCTTTTTTAACTTTAGAAGCATATTTAGTTGTACGTTTAGTTTGATGAGTAACTTTTCTAGCTGGTTTACGACGAACAACTTTCTTCTTTGTTTCTTTTTTAACTGGTTCAGTAATCATTGAGAAGATATCTTCATTTTCCTCAGTAATTGGAGTTATTTCTTCTTTTTCTTCTTTAACTTCTTCAACTGGAGTTTCTTCTTTCTTCTCCTCTGGAGCTTCTTCTTCATATTGTCTTAGTTTTTCTTTTAAATCTTTGATATACATTGTCTTAGATATTTCATCTTCAAGATTTTCTTTAGTAATTTTATTTTCTTTAGACTCTTCAATTGCTTCAGTAATAGCTGAATCATCTTTTAATTCAACTTTTTCTTCTTTACGAATTGGAGAAATCTTAAAACTTCTTAATTCATCTAATTTATATACAATAGTATTCTCAACATTTTCAAGAAGACTTTCATTCTTTTTATCTGGATCTTCTTTCATATATCTAATTGATTGTTCAGTTGGTGAAATAACATCTTCGTTAAGTTTAAGAATATAGATGCATGCTTCATTGTAGTGTAATAAAATGAAGAAACATGAATCGTTATCATTTTTATAATAAATTGGTTCACGTAACTCTAATTGAGCATCTACTAAGTCTTCAATTGTTTTTACTTTGATAATATTCTTTCCAGCAATATTAGGAATAGATTCTACTTCAACTATAATAGAATTATAAGTCCTTAGTATTCTTCTTTTATTCTTAATGAATGTTGTATATTCATCTGGTGTTTCTTTTAGGTATATGCCTAAGAAAACTGTTAAAACGATAAATAGTGTTCCTAAAATAATGCTAAAACCATATAGTTTGTTAAGAAGTGTAATTATAATTACTACTGCTAAAACTATAAGTGCAATAAACGAACAAATTGTAATTGTTTTTTTATTGTCGTTCATATTGATAACTCCTTGTTTACTCTTTATTTATTCTTATTTTTTATGTCGGATATCTCTACAGATGGATAGCCGATGTATGGTATTTTACATTTTACTATACCTATTATATCATCTTTTTTCTTTTTTGTAACATCTTTTGTTGAATTATTATCACCTTTTGTAATAAAATACGTTTCTTCGTCTTCTTCTTCGATTGCTAAGATACGATGAGTAATGATAATACCATTTTCTTCATAAGCAATAATATCACCTTTTTTAAGGGAATCTAGCTCTTTTTGACTAGGTTTAGACATTAAAATGGCGTCTCCTCTTTTTATTTCTGGATACATAGAATCAGATGCTATTGCTGATAAACTATATTTAAATGCACCAGATACTAAAGCAATAATTAGCATGATGAAAACAAGGGATACTCTTTCAACATAGTAACCAATTGATTTTTTATAGACGTTAACGCTTTCTTCCTCTTCTTTTCTAGTAGGTTTACTAATGTTATAGAAGATAATACTAGTATAAATTATAAAGATTATTAAACTAATATAATTGCCTAAATAAGGGTATAAAGGCATTATTAATGGCATTATTGTAACAACAAAGGCATAAATGAAACATGGATAATAACCGTATTTATAAGATGTATATGATAATAAACTGTTTTTTAATACAGATATTAATGTAATATATACTAACTCAATAACAGAAAGCATATGATTAGGACTCATTTTTGATAATATTAAGACATCAAAAAGAACATATATAAAAGTTATTATATATTGATGATTAGTTTTCTTAGTGCATTTAGTTAAGATAATATATCTAAATATTTCACTAAATATTAAGTAAATTATTAAATAAACTGTATTATAAATATTAAATGGTATTCTTACATAACTAGTAGCATTTCCTAGTAAATAAATAGTTACCAAATAAAAGATAGTAATGACTATATATACATTACTTATATGATCTTTAATTCGATTCTTTTTATTAGGCATATAACCTAGTAAAAAGACAGATGCAAAGCATAATAAAGTAAAAACAGCAATATTTAAAGGATATAAAACATTAGTTATTTTATCTTTGAAAACAAAGGTTAGTAAGATATATAAAACTAATATAACGCTCATTATATTCAAGGTAGTATTTATTTGTTTAGAAATCTTATTTTTCATATTACTACCTCTACTTTCTACTTATAAATTATATAATAAGAAAGCTTTTTTGACAATACTAGTACACAGCAACATAGCTGATATTAAGCTTTAGTTTTAAGTTTAATTTTTCATATATTTTTTGTTCTTGTTTAGGATAGTATATTCTAACTTTAATTGTTTTTTTATCATGACTTCTAATGATATCTCCTCTATTTATTGGGACATCATCTAGATAAGTTATATTGTATTTTAAAATATCATTATCAGCATCTTTTTCAACGATTACTTCTTCAATTTTAGCATTTAATGATCCTTTATTGGTAACATCTAAAGTAAATTCAAAGAATTCAGTATCTTTTTCAAGAGATACATCTAAATTAATAACATTATCGTTTAATGATAGATTTCCTTTAGTAGATCCTTCAGTTATATTTAAGTTATCGAATTCTATATTCCACATGTAATCAGTATCAACAGTTTCATGATTTATTTTATAGATAAAACGAATTACTAATAAACTAGCAATTAGAATTAATAATAAGATAATAATGCCTTCTAAAATATGGATTTGTTTTTTCATATTTATTCCTCTTTGAGATATTATTATACTTTATTTTTATTTATTAGCAATAAAAAAGGTTTACTCAGTGGTAAACCTTTGAACTTTTAATCTAGTTAAGAACATAATTGATAATGAAGCAATTATTAATAGCATCATAATTAATTTGATACCATCAGCAGTATCTGGTGTATATTCTTTGCTACTAATACTTATATTATTAAATGTTACTTTAGAATCAATAAATATGTTACCTTCACCTACTAAAGTTGTTTCATCTCCTACTTTAGTTTTATATTTGCTATTTTCTACTTGTTCTACTTTATATGTAGAATCTAAAGGTAAATTATATATTGTTATAGTTTCATTGCTAAATAAATTAAATTTTGCAGTTCCCGTTGCATCAAAGATTAAGTATGATTCATCATCACCAATTTTATATAAATATGATCCTTTAGTTTCACTTACTTTAAGAACATAATCATATTTAACTTTTTCAGTATCATTTTGTTTGTTTTCAATAGTTAATGATGATTTAATAGATTCGCTATCAATGATTTCTTTGAAAGTATCTAAATCATCTTGAATATATTTACCACTTTCAAATTCTTCAATAGCTTCAATAGGAACGTTTTCTAAATCGTTTTGAATATAATACTTTGATAAAACGAATCCAATGGTAAGTACAATAACTAATATATAAATGAATGATCTTTTCATATCATCACTACCTTACTATATTTATTATATTATTTTTAATATTTTTATACAAGAAAAAAAGTGTTTTCACACTTTTTTATTCTGTACGTAGAGCTTCTACTGGGTCTTTCTTAGATGCTATCTTAGCAGGAATGAATCCAGCTATTACAGTAAGTAAGACACTTATAATTATTAAGATAATTGCACCGTTAATTGGTAAGATAGAAGCATTGGAAATGTTGGCTACATTTTTAATTATGATATTAATTGGAATATTTAGTAATACTGTTACAATTATACCCAAAACTCCAGCTGTTAAACCTTCTATTAGTGTTTCAGCATTAAATACTCTTGAAATATCTTTTTTAGATGCTCCAATTGCTCTTAGAATACCAATTTCTTTAGTTCTTTCAATTACGGAAATATAAGTAATAATAGAAATCATTATTGATGAAACTATTAAACTAATTGCAACGAATGCTATTAAAACACTACTTATTACATTGACAATAGATGATACTGATTTCATCATTACACCAACGACATCATTATATTTAATCTTGTCATTTTCTTCTTTATCATCGTTATATTTATCTATTAATTTAATTATTTTTTCTTTAGATTCAAAATCTTTAGGGTATATTGATATAGTGTCAGGATTGTTTTTATCAGATATTCCTAATTTAGAGATGTTTTCTTCATAAGAAGTAGACATGTTCTTTGTGTAACCTTCCATGTAACTAGCTAATTCTGATTCACTCATAGAAGCCATAGCTTTCTTTTGTTCTTGGGTTAAACTATTTAAATCAAATTTAGTACTAGTTGAGAATTCTCGGCCAGTGAAAACATTTATATTTGGGTTAGAAAGTTGTTCTTTAGCTATTTCTGATTCATTAATTTTTTCAATTAAGTGTTCCATTAGTGAACCATTATAACCAATTAAACCATATGAGCCATCTCCACCAACAGCTTCTTCATTACGTTTAATAATACCTACTATTTTTATTTCTTCAGCATTATTAATTACTTTTTGCATGTGTTTTTCATCATTAGACATATCAATCCAAATACCATTTTCTTTTTTATAATAATCGGTATTTAATACTAATTTAAAAGTTAAGCCTAGGAAGTCTTCTTTATCATATTCATAATCGGAGAATTCAACTTTTCTACCACTAATCATGTTATTAAATTGTTCTTTTAATTCGTCTTGAGAAAGAATTCCTAAACTATATAATGTATAGTCTGATACTTCATTATTACTACCAACTTCTAAAACAACTTCATTATATTCATCGGGCCATTCACCTGCTTCAAGATTGTATTGACGATGAAGCATTTCTTCATCATCGAACATTTCATAGAAAACATCATAGCCGGTTAAGAAGTCACTATAAAGTGAGGAAACTCCTGAAGCACCAAAGCCAATAGTATCTAATACCGTTGTTGGATTAACTCTGGTAACTTCATTATCTGAATCTTTATATAAATTTAATTGAACTTTATATCCGTAATCTATTTCAATAACTAGGTCATTTAGTTCTTTATTATCTTCAACATATTTTTTGAAGTTTTCCATATCATTACGTTTAACTTCTTGAGCCATTGTTTTAAACATGTCACCCATTATATTTACGGAATGAATTTTGTCATCATCAAATGCTTCTCCTCTTTCTTGAGTACCTGTCATAGTTTTTAGAATCGTTGACATATCTACAGATTCCTTTTCGATTACTAATGGATACACACTTAGTGTCTCTTCTTCAGTACGTTTTATATATTCATTAATTCCATTAGCTAAGGAAAGAATTAAAGCTATTCCAATAATTCCGATAGAACCAGCGAACGCTGTAAGAATAGTACGGCCTTTTTTAGTCATTAAGTTATTAAGCGATAAACCAAATGCTGTTGAAAAGTTCATTTTTGATTTACCATGTTTTTCTTTTATTTCTTTTACTATTTCTGAACCATCAAATGGATTAGTATCATCAGTAATTTGTCCATCTAATAATTTAACTATTCTTGTAGAATAATTTAAAGCTAATTCTGGATTATGAGTAACCATAATTACTAATTTATCTTTAGCTATTTCTTTTAATAAATCTAAGACTTGTAAAGATGTTTCAGAGTCTAATGCTCCAGTTGGTTCATCAGCAAGTAAGATATCTGGATCGTTAACTAAAGCACGAGCTATAGCTATTCTTTGCATTTGGCCACCAGACATTTGATTTGGCTTTTTATTCATTTGTTTTTCTAGACCAACTTTTTTTAATACTTGAATAGATCTTTTACGTCTTTCTTCTTTTGATACACCAGACAATGTTAGAGCTAATTCAACGTTTTGAAGTGCTGTTTGATGTGGTATTAAGTTATAAGTTTGAAAGACAAAACCAATTCGATGGTTACGATATGTATCCCAATCACGATCATTGTATTCTTTAGTAGAAACATTATTAATAATAAGGTCTCCATCAGTGTAATGATCTAATCCTCCTATGATGTTTAATAATGTTGTCTTACCACTACCACTTGGCCCTAAAATAGATACAAATTCATTTTGGCGAAATTTGATATTTATTTTGTCTAAAGCTTTTTGTTTAAAGTTAGCAACTTCATATATTTTTGTTACATTTTTTAATTCTAACATAATCATTCTCCTAATCAACATTATAATTGTATCAAATAATAAAAAAAAAGACTATAAAGTCTTTATGATTTATTAATATTTGTTACTAAAACTATCATTGGGAATAGTTCTAGTCTTCCTAGAAGCATTCCAATACTTAAGACAGTCTTAGAAAGATTGGAAAAATTAGCAAAATTAGATATATCAAAACATAATCCAACATTAGCATAAGCAGTAAATGAAGCATTAACTATTTCACTTAAGGAAAGATTTAATGGATCAAAACTTACTATGAACATTATCACAATTAGAATAACAACATATAAAAGCATAAAAGATGTTGTACTATCAACAGTTGTACTATCTAATCTTTTACCTTCAAAAGTTATTTCTTTTATGGTATTTGGATGAATTAATTTTTGTAAATCTGATCTTATTTTTTTATAAGTAATTATTAGTCGAGACATTTTAAAGCCACCACAAGTACTACCAGCACAGGCACTAACTAACATTAGGAATAATACTAAGATACGACAAGCTGCTGGATAGATATTAATATCACCTATACTATAACCGGTAGATGTCATAAATGAGCTTATATGGAAAGCTCCTTCTAACAGTGCTTCACTAAATGTATCAAAGGCTCTATATGTTTTAAAGACAATAAAAGCAGTTGCTGCTAAATAAATTAAGATATAGGTCCTTAATTCTTCACTTTTTAAAACGTTTTTGAAGTCTTTAATTAATATTAAAAAATAAATATTAAAGTTAACACCAAATAGTAACATAAAGATAGCAACTACCCATTTAGAGAAAATAGAATATGCTGCTAGAGAATCATTATGTAGAGCAAATCCTCCGGTACCAGCTGTGCCAAAACTTATTAAGACACTATCAAATACAGGAGTTCCACCAATAATTAGAAGAATTATTTCTAATAGTGTTAATCCTATATAAATTGTATAAAGTAAGAATAAAGTCTTTTTTAATGATGGTACTAATTTAGCAACACTAGGTCCTGGCATTTCCGCTTTAAGTAAATGCATTGATTTATCTTTTTTAGATAAAGGAATAATGGCCATAACAAAAGCAAGTACTCCCATTCCACCTAAGAAGTGAGTAAAGCTACGCCAGAATAGTAAGCTTTTATCTAAACTTTCAACATCGGTCATGATAGTAGCCCCTGTAGTTGTTAAACCAGAAACTGCTTCAAAAAGAGCGTCAAAGAATGATTTATGTAAGTTTAACATATATGGTATAGCACTAAGAATACTTATTACTACCCAAGATAAAGCTACAATAATGAAACCTTGTTTAGCATATAGATCTTTTTCTTTTTTTAAACCAAAATTAAGAAGTACACCTACTGTTATTGTAATTAGTAATGGTATTAAGAAAGGATATATATGTTCATGATAAATTAATGCTATTAACATAGGAAAAATGAAAGTAAGAGAAAAACCTATTAAGACTTTTCCTAAGTATTTATAGACAGCCTTACTTCTCATAATCTGCCTCCAAGATATCGTTTATGTTTTTTATATCAGCATTTTTATTAGCAACTATAATAGTATCTTTTTCTTGAATTGTATCATTGCCACCTGGGAAAGTTATCTTACGTCCACGCCAGATAGCAGTAATAATAATATTTTCTTTAAAGTTAATATCTTTTAATTTGATATTTAAAGCTTTAAAGTCATCTTTAACATAGAATTCTAGTAATTCAAATTCATCATCACCAAATCGATAAATAGATTCACAACTACTTAATTCACTATTCATCATGGCTCTAACATAAGTTACTATTTGGGTAGTAGCTATTTTATGAGGAGTAATGATAGTATCTAAATTAGATTGTTCAACAATACCACTTAAGTTAATATGATTTATTTTAGTAATGATTTTAGGTACATTATGATTTTTAGCAAATAAAGATAAAACAATGTTTTCTTCGTCAATACTATTTAATGAAACGAAACCATCTGTAACATCTAATCCTTCTTCAAGAAGAATATTTTCATCAGTAGCATCGCCATGAATTATTAATGATTTAGGTAATTTAGCACTTAGTTCATGACATCTATTTTCATCTATTTCAATTATTTTATTTTCGATATTCATTTCATTTAGTAATTCAGCTAAATATACTGCTGTAGATGATCCACCTACTATCATAACTCTTTTAGTTTTATCAGTAAGTAAATGAGCATGTTTTAATAATCGTTGGATACCATTTGGCGTTCCAGTTACATGAAGGATATCATTTTCGTGCATTTTAGTAGCACCTTTAGGGATAATAGTTTCGCCATCTCTTTCAACAGCACAAACAATAACATCGTTAGTAAAGGGTGTAAGACTATTAAGACTATGTCCTTTTAAAGATGATTTATCAGTTATTTTAATAGATACTAGTTGTAAACGACCTTTAAAGAAATGTTTAACGTCAATAGCACTTGGTATACTTAAAATTCCAGCTATATGATTAGCTGTTTGTTTTTCTGGATTAATAGCCATAGATAGACCTAAATCTTCTTTAATAATACCAATTGAACTAGCATATTCTGTATTACGAATACGAGCTATAGTATGTTTAGCTCCTAATTTTTTACCTAATAAGCAGCACATAACATTTTGTTCATCTTTTTCCATTACACTAATCAAAATATCAGTATCATGAATACCTGCTTCAATAAGGATATTAGAATCTAAACCATTACCACATATATAATTTAAATCTTCATTATTTATAATATTATTTCTATTTCTAAAGTTAATATCTATCAATGTTACTTCATGATTTTCATTAACTAATTCATGAGCAACATACTCTCCTAGTTTACCAACTCCGACGATTATTATTTTCACTTTAATCACCTTTTAATATTATAACTTAATTCCAAGAAAAAACTAGTATTATTTTTTTATCGACACCTTGTTTTAGATATATAAATAAGCTATAATAATTAATGAGTTTAGAAAAGGAGAATAACAATATGACATATTTTGATAATAGATTAATACTATTTTTAATTCCAGCTTTGGTAATTGCTTATCAAATAGCACCAAAGAAGTTAAGACCACTTGGTCTTTTAGCATTTAGTTATTTGTTGTTTTTTTATGTAAGTAGAAAATTAATTGTATTTATTATAGCTTCTAGTTTAACTATTTATTTATACGGTTGGTACACAATATGGAATGAGAAACGTTTAAATAAGGAGTTAAATGAAGAAAATAAAAAGGAAGTTAAAGCTAAATATCAAAAGAAAAATAAGAGAATGATGCTTTTGGTATTATTAATTAATATTGCTTTCTTATTTGTCTTTAAATATTTAAGATTCTTTACTACTAACGCTAATATTATTTTAGATTGGTTTAATGCAGGACATCATTTAAAGATATTTAGATTTGCTGCTCCTATAGGTATTTCATTCTATACCTTACAAGCATTATCTTATGTTATTGATGTATATAATAAAAAACAAGAGCCTTCAAAAAATATTATTAAGGTATTCTTGTACTTAGCATTCTTCCCTACTGTTATGGAAGGACCTATTACAAGATTTAGTGAAGTTGCTGATGATTTAATGAAAGGCGAAAGAGTTTACTTTAAGAGTTTCTGTTTCGGTTATCAAAGAATCATTTGGGGTTTCTTTAAGAAATTAGTTATTGCTGATAGATTGAATATTATTGTAGAACATGTATTTAATAATTATTCACATTATGGTTCATTATCAATGGTAATAGGAACCATTGCTTACACTATCCTATTATATGCTGAGTTCTCTGGAACTATGGATGTAGTTATTGGTATTGGAGAAATATTTAATGTTAAAATACCTGAGAACTTTAAACAACCATTCTTCTCTAAGAATATTTCTGATTTCTGGACAAGATGGCATATTAGTTTAGGTAAATGGTTTAAAGATTATATCTTCTATCCAGTTTCTTTATCTAAACCAATGAAAAAGTTAAATTCTAGTATTAGACAACATTTAAAGAATAGAACAGGACCATTAGTAACTGGAGGTATAGCATTATTCTGTGTATGGAGTTTAAATGGTTTATGGCATGGTGCTGGATGGACATTTATCTTCTATGGTATGTATCATTTTGTTTGTATATTACTTGGTAATATATTTGAACCATGGATTGTTAAATTATGTGGTTTATTACATATTAAGAGAGAAAGTAAACCTTATATAGTATTTAGAATTGTTAAAACTTGGTTCTTTATCTTCTTAGGTGAATTATTCTTTAGAGCACCTTCTATGTCTGTAGCATTTGGTATGTTAGGAAATATGCTTTCATTTAAAGGAATGTTCCCACATGAATTATTAAGATATGGTTTAGATGGTAAAGATTATATTGTATTATTTATTTCAATTATTGTTTTATTCGTTGTAGGTGTTTTAAGAGAAAAGAATATAAATATTAGAGAAAAAATAGCAGAAAAACCTATTTATGTTAGATGGCTAATTTATTATTTATTAATATTCTCTGTCATATTATTTGGTGCATATGGATCTGAATATATTCCAGTAGATCCAATATATGCTGATTTTTAGGGGTGATGAATATGATAAAAGATATATTAAAAAATGGTTTAAAAAGTTTCTTGTTCGGAGTAATATTCTTACTTCTAGCACTAGGAATATCTTATATATTAACACCTAAATATAATTTAGATAAATATGATATTTTTACAGTTTCAGGTAATAAATTATTATGGGAAGAAAAAGATACTATAGATATTATCTTCTTAGGTGATTCATTAACTTACTCAGGTATCTCTCCTATTGACTTATGGCATGAATTCGGATATACATCATTTGATTATGGATATCCTGCACAAAAAATTACTACTTCTTATGAAGATTTGAAAATAGCAATTGATACTCAACATCCTAAAGTAGTTATGATGGAGGCTAATGTATTAATGAGAGATCCTGCTAAATCTCCTAGACGTTATGCAGCTATGAAACAACAAGATTCTTATTTACCTATTATTACATTCCATAATAACTGGAAAAAAGTATTATTTACTAATGTAAAAGATTCATTAGGATATAACTGGATAGATCCTTATAAAGGTTTATTATATATTTATAAAACTAAACCTGGTGATGTTGGCGACTACATGGTAAATGATGTAGATGGTCCTGCTAAAATACCTGAAGGTAATTATGAGGTATTATTAAAGATTAAAAAGTTATGTGATGATAATAATATTACATTTATCCTAATGAGTGCTCCTAATGGTAAGAGTTGGCAT
This sequence comes from Bacilli bacterium, assembly GCA_017525015.1. The sequence continues at coordinate 51,610 of JAFXUK010000023.1, read as the reverse complement.
TATGGTAGATATCTAGCTGCTAAGGAAACAGCTGAAAAACTTGGTGTTCCATATTTAGAGATGAATTTAAATGATCCTATTCATATTGATTGGAATACAGATACTAAAGATTATGGAGAACATTTAAATTATCGTGGTGCGAAAAAAACAACAACTTATATAGGTAATTATTTAAAAGAACAAAACTTAGTTAAAGATCATCGTAATGATCCGGAATACGAAAATTGGCGTATAGCATGGCGATTATTTGATGAAGAAATAAGGGATTATAAGTAATTAATTCCTTTTTTTGTGGTATAATGTTTCTGGAGTTGATTTTTTTATGATAATAACAAGAACTGAAGATGAAATTAATAAATTAAGAGAAGCTGGTAAAATTGTTGGTCTTACTCATAAATATATTCAACAATTTATTCAACCAGGTATTACAACTAAAGAATTAGATATGTTAATGAAGAAGTTTATCGAAAGTAAAGGTTGTACATGCTCTTTTGAGGGATTATATGGATTCCCTGGAGCAAACTGTGTAAGTATTAACAATGAAGTTGTTCATGGGATACCAGGCCCTAGAAAGCTAAAAGAAGGCGATATCGTTAAGTGTGATATTGGTGCTTGCTATAAAGGATATCATGGTGATTCAGCATGGAGTTATATAGTTGGTAAACCTAAATCTGAAAAAGATGTAAAATTACTTAAAGAAACTGAAGAAGCTTTAATGGCTGGACTTAGTGCTATTCATGATGGATGTTATGTTGGTGATATAAGTCATTCTATTGAAAAAGTAGCTCATAAATATAATTTAGGTATTGTAAAAGAATTAGTTGGTCATGGTGTTGGCGATAAGGTTCATATGGATCCTGATGTTCCAAATTATGGAAAAGAAAGAAAAGGACCAATACTTCATGCTGGTAATGTTATAGCTGTTGAACCAATGTTAAACCTTGGTGATGCAGATATATTTATGTTAAATGATGATTGGACAATTGTAACAAATGATGATTCTAACAGTGCTCACTTTGAACATACAGTATTAGTTACTCAAGATGGATATGAAATATTAACTAGAAGAGATGTTGAATTAGATCCTGAAGATATTGTTACAGATCCAGAGAATTATAAAAAGTATTTAGAAAAATAAAAAATGTAGTATTAACTACATTTTTTTATTCTAAGGTTAATTCTAATTCTGATGTTTCGGTAATATCAGAATCTTTTTCAATGGATTGAGATTTTACAAAGCCAAATCCATTAGTTTTATATTTTAAACCTATTAAACGACAGAAGGCTGTGGCATCATTGTAACTCCATCCAGTCATATCAGGCATTTTGTAATCATTTTTATTTGATACAATAAATACTTTATTACCACTTAATGTTGTTTGACCTTTTGGTGGATATTGTTTAATTACTTTTTTACCAGAACCAATTGTTACAACATCAATATTTTCTTTCTTTAGTTTATCTTCAATACTTGAAACATCTTGAGATACATAGTTTTCAATTGGTATTATTTTTGTTTTATCTATTTCAGATACTAATTCAGTAATATTTTTATACTTAGCTATTTCATCTACTACTTTAGCTACCATTTTAGCAAAGTCATAGAAGTTACCATCAAAACGTCTAGCAGATACATAAATAATGTATTGAGGATCTTCATATGGGAAGACACCAGCAAAACTACGAATGTAGTCATATGGACCATTCATATATTTACCACGACTATCTGGAATTTGGGCTGTACCTGTTTTACCAGCCATTGTTACTGTTTTTGGTTTAAAGAAGGTTGCATCTGTTTTTCCGGTATAAACAACATCATACATTAAATCAAGCATTTTTTTGGCATGTTCTTTACTAGCTTTTTGACCTAATTCTGTTCTTTCATGAGCATAAGTTACTTTACCAGTTTCACTATTTACGATTCTTTCAACAACATATGGTTGTAGCTCTACTCCTTCGTTAGCAAGCAATGATAAAGCTTGTAAGTTTTGAACTGGTGTTGTTGTTATACCTTGACCAAATGAAGCAGTTGCTAATTCAACACGATATTTGAAACTAATATCGCCAGATCCTTCATTAGGAAGTTTAATACCAGTTTTTTTACCAAAACCTAATGAATCATAATAAGCATGTAGATTTTCTCTTCCTAATTCTAATGCTAAGTTAGTAGCAGCAACATTTGATGAATAAGAGAAGCCACTATCAAATGTAATAGTTCCCCATCCTACACCATTAAAGTCTTTAATAGTATAATCATCTACTCTAATAGTTCCTGATTTATATGTTGAATCTCCTTTATAGATACCATTTTCCATAGCAGCTAGGAAGGAAAATATTTTCATAGTACTTCCTGGTTCATATTGGAATGTTGTTAAAGGATCTAGATAACTTTGAATATTATCTCTAGTATTTAAGTTAAAACTTAAGTTGGAACTAGTAGCTACAATAGCTCCGGTTTTAGCATCCATAACATTAAAAGTAATCCAATCAGCACTATTGTTCTTAGTTACTTCAGCAATACCATTTTCAACAAATAATTGAATTTTGCTATCAATTGTTAAATAGACATCAGAACCTGGAACGGCTGGTTCAGTGACAGTTGTTGTATTAGGCATTGTATAACCATAAGCATCTTTTTGATAAATTGTATATCCATCAATTCCTGATAATTCTTCATCTAAATATGATTCTATTCCCATTTTTCCAACAATATTATCATCTTCATCATCTTGTTGAGCATAACCGACTGTTTGAGAAGCAACAGAACCTAAAGGATAATATCTTTTTTGTGTTTCAATAAAGTCAATTCCAGGAAGATTTAAGGCTTCTATTTGTAATTTAGTATTAGTTGTAATACCTCTTCCACCTGGACCTAATTCTACTTGATATAATTTTTGATTTAATAAATTTAATATTGATTCTTCACTCATCTTTAGGATTGGTGATAAAGCTTTAGCAGTTTTTTCTTTATCTACTACATGGTGAGGATGTGCTTCATCTTTAGTACGAGAAGCATCTAAATAAGCTATTACAGTATAGGAATTTATACTTCTAGCTAATGTTTCACCATCAGCTGAATAAATTGTTCCTCTGTTGGCTTTAAGTGTCTCTTTTTCAGTATTACGATTATCCATGAATGCTTTCAAATCAATACCATCTGTTTTAGGTGCTAAAGCAATCATTGATAGTTTTATTATGGCAATTAAAAAAGAAAGAACCAAAATGCCAAATAATACTTTACTAACATTTATTGTATGATTCTTTCTTTTCATAGTATTAACTCCTTGTCTTAGCCATTAGATACTACTGTTATATTTCCATTTACATAAGTAAGACCATTTTCATCAGCTATTTCTTGAACTTTATCAAGAGAAGCTAATTCACTGATTTGCATTTCTAATGACTCATTAATTACTTCCTGATTTTTGATATCACTTTTCATTTCTTCTAGAGCAATATTACTTTCAGATAGTATAGCTTTAGTATAAACATTACAAACAGGAATTGCAAGTAGTACAAGTGCTAATGCTAGATAAATAAGCTTAATTCCTGTTCTTTTTTTACGTTTTTTTACTACGTTTGTACTCATGTAAATCATATCCTTTCTGCGATACGTAATTTGGCACTCTTACTACGAGTGTTTTCTTTTATTTCATCTTCACTAGGAAGAAGTGGTTTTTTATTTACTAATTTTAGTTTTGGTAAATAGTTATCTGGTATATCAGGTAGTCCTTTTACTAAGTCATCAACTTCACTGTTTCTTTTGAAGATTTGTTTTACTATTCTATCTTCTAAAGAATGGAAGGAAATAACTACTATTCTACCGTTTCTATTAAGCATATTGATAGCATCTGGTAGAACACTACTTAATACTGATAATTCTCTATTTACTTCAATTCTTATTGCTTGAAAAATCTGTCTTTCTGGATGATTTTTATTAAAGTATTTAGCTCCGACAGCTTTTTCAATTACTTTGACTAAGCTTCCAGTTGTTTTTATTTCTTTGTTTAGTCTTTCAGCAACAATTTGTTTAGCAATTGGTTTTGCTAACTTTTCTTCTCCATATATGTAGAAGATGTTGGTTAATTCTTCGATGCTATAGTTATTAACTACTTCAGCAGCGGTTAATGTATTAGAGGTATCCATACGCATATCTAATGGTGCATCTTGCATAAATGTGAAACCTCTTTTTGGATCATCTATTTGAGGACTTGATAATCCTAAATCAAAGATGATTCCATCTATTCGATCAATTCCTTGTTCCTTTAGTTTTTTAACTAGATCAACGAAATTGCTCTTTATAATGGTGAAATTATCACTTACTTTAGATAATCTCTTTTTTGAATATTCAATAGCTTCTTTATCTTGATCAAAACAGTATAGGTGTCCAGTAGTCAATTGTTTTAAAATTGCCTCGCTGTGACCACCATAACCTAGTGTTGCATCAACATATATTCCATCGCTTTTTATATCCAAACCATTTATTGACTCATTTAACATTACACTATAATGTTTCATTTAACCCACTCCCTTCGAATAGGTGTTCTGCTATATCTTCTATCTTATCTTGATTTTCTAAGAAGAAGTTATCCCAGCTTTGTTCTGACCATATTTCAATACGGTCGTTTGCGCCGATAACAACACATTCTTTTTTGATATCGGCGTAACTAACCAATGGGGAGGTAATGTTAACTCGACCTTGACGATCAAGTTCACATTCAGTGGCACCAGAAAAGAAGGATCTTACGAAAGTACGGACGTCTTTTTTGGTAAAAGGTAGAGTTTTTATTTTGGCAACTATATTATTCCACTCGGGTTCAGAATATACGTAGAGACATTTCTCTAAACCACGAGTCACTATGAAACGATCTCCAAGTTCCTCACGAAACTTAGCAGGAATTATAAGTCGTCCTTTTTCATCAATATTATGATGATATTCGCCCATGAACATTTTTAAATCCCCCACTTTCTTCCACAATGTACCACTGTCTATAATAATATTACCCTTAAATACCATTTTTGTAAACACTTTTTATTTGGAGTGTCGTTTAATTCATGTCAATTGACGTAAATTTCTTCCAAATAAAAAAGACTCATAAGAGTCTTATTGAATTTTGTTCTTAGCACCAGTTTTACCATCATATGTACTTAAGACATTTGATTCAAAGCTAGTTACTTTTCTTTTACCATCTTTATATTCTTTAATACCATTAGTAATCATTTCGTCTAATAAAGTGGTATAGTTCTTACCTTTAGGTGTATAGAAGAAGAATGCTAAGCAACCAGGTATAGTATTTGGTTCATTAACATATACTTGTTTTTTCTTCATATCTACCAAGAAATCAAATCTAGTTACACCACTTAAGTTTAGAGCACGATAAGCTAATTTAGCATATTTATAGATATCATCTTCTATTTGTTTATCTAGTTCAGCTGGTATTTTAAATCCACCAGTCGTAATAGCTCCTCCACGACCTTTAGCAGGTCCTTTTTTACCACCTTTTCCGCCACTACCAAGGTATTTATCTTCAAAGGTTAGTAATTCGTTATCAGTAAACATTTCACCGATTAAACTTGTTTCCATGTTGTTATATGTACCTAGAACAGCACAATCTACTTCTTTTAGGTTTTCAACAAGTTTTTCGACTACTATTTTTTGATCATATTTAATAGCTTCTTCAATAGCAGTTTTAACTTCTTCTTCGTTATGAGCTACTTCAATACCTACACTACTTCCTAAGTTAGCAGGTTTTACAATAACAGGATATCCTAGTTTTTCGATTTCTTTTAGATATTTATCCTCATCATCTTGATATTCTGTATCAAAGAACCAAGTATATTCAACAACTGGAATACCACAAGCAGCCATAACTTGTTTTTGAACAACTTTATCTTGTCCTAAAGAAGCACCAAGTACTGATGGAGCTATTAAAGGCATTCCTAGAGTTTCAATATAACCGGCTAGAGAACCATCTTCTACTCCTTTACCATGTACTATTGGGAAAGCTACATCAATAGTATTAACTACTTTATTGAATAAACCTTTTTTCTTTTGTAGGACATAATCATTACCATTTTTAGTTAAGGTTACTTCAGTTGCTAGATTGGGAATATTTTCTAAATCTTTATATGTAGCCATATCTTTTAAGCATTCACCTGTATACCAGTTTCTGTCTTTACTAATATAAATTGGAACAACTTCATATTTTTCTTTATCCATGTATGACATAGCTTGAACAGCAGTAATAATACTTACTTCATGTTCAACTGATTCACCACCAAATATTACTCCTATTTTTTTCATTTTTTATCACTCCTAATTTTTTCATTAAATGAATCTGGAAGATCATTTTCTAATAAAACATATGTATCTTTTTCTTTTAGTTTTAACATTAATGGGAAGGCATCCATTACATCATTTAGAATATGAATTTTTTCTTTATCATATTTTTCATCCATTAAGCCTTCATAGATTGGTTTAGTTTTTTCTTCACCAATTAAGATTACTTCATCACTATTATGAGCAATTTCACGACCAAACTCTCTATTTACTTCGTATTCTTTTTCTCCTACTTCAATCATACCTGGAGTAACAACAATATGTTTACCAGGCATCATATTAAGTACTTCTAGAGCCATTTTACAACCCATTGGATTAGAGTTATAAGCATCATCAATTATATTGATATCAAAGTACTTAGTTTGTGATAGACGATGTTCAATTGGGGCGATACGTTTAACTGCTTGTTGTAAATCAGATATTTTAATACCTAATTCTACTCCTAAAACAATACCACCTAAAATATTATAGATATTATTACGTCCTAATAGTTTTGTTTCAAAAGGATACTCTTTATCATCATTTTTAAATTTAACTTTAAATTTGGTTCCTTTATAGGATAATTCAATATCTTTAGCATAGCAATCTACTTTTTGATTATCGATACCTATCCATTTAATTTTACAATCATTTTTTATTTTATAAGATAATTGTTTTTCATCATCACCATTTAATACACCTAAGCCATCATGTGGTAAGCTTTCAATAAGTTCAAATTTCGTACTTTGAATTATTTCTTCAGAACCAAACGTTTCTAAATGTGCTAAACCTATACGAGTTAGAATTCCATATTTAGGATGAACTAAATCACATAGTTCTTTTATCTCACCTTGCTTACATGCACCCATTTCAGCAATAAAATAATCGTTATATTTATCTAAATAATTATTAATTGTAATCATTAAACCGTATGGTGTATTGTAGTTAGACGGAGTTTTAAAAACATTATATTTAATACTTAGAATATCATATAGGATATTTTTAGTACTTGTTTTACCATATGAACCAGTAACTCCAATTACATCCATATTATTCATAGATGCTAATTTATCTTTAGCCATTTGTTCAAAATGTAAGCCTACTAGTTTTTCAGCAGGTCTATTTAAGAAGTTATCTAATAATATTAGGAAATGATCTAGATAAACTAATAAACCAAGTAATATATAGTAACTACTCATTCCCTCTTCGGTAAAAGTAAGAAGGATAATAATAACTGGTATTAAATGAACTATATTATTAGTTGCAATTAATCTTTTAATACGAGCTGTATATTTTAATGGTAATTTAGCATTTTCTCCTCTTTTTTTATCAATATATACATATCCTAAGAAGACATAGATAACAATGAATATTAAAGAGCTTAGATTGTTTAATGTCTCATTAAAAGATGTAAGAATAAAGATTAGAAACATTAAGTTTAAATTAATAAAATTATCTTTAAAGTTTCTTAATATCCATTTAATGTATCGATATCCTCTATTGTATCTATTTTGTTGTAACATATGTAATGATCTAGTACTAATAATATTGTAATAAGCAATATATACAACAATAGATAAGATAAATATTATATTCATGTTATTCCTCCTTATTTAAAGAATGATTCTAATACTTTGATTGTTTGATTTAGTCTTTCAAGATAAGCATAATGAGTATTACCTTCGTAAGTTACTAAACCACAATTATTAATTAGATGTTCTAGTTCAACTCCATCTTCATAAGGAACAGCTGTATCTAAAGTTCCCCAGATAGCTAATGTAGGACATTTTATTTTATTTAATTCGTTAGTTATATCTGTATTAACATGTTTAACTAAGATATCTCTCATTATTGGAGTAGCATTTCTATAATCAGTTGATCCCATATGTCTTTTTATACGATCAGCTACTTTATTTAGAATAGGAACATTTTTAAATTTTTTTAAGAATTTTACTTTTTTAGATGGTTCCTTTATTTTTACTTTATAAGGACTAGCTAAGACAACTAGTTTTTCTACATCATATTTAATAGCATACATTAAACTTAGTTTTCCACCAAATGAATGACCTACTAAAATAGGCTTTTCGATATGTAATTCTTGTAATAATGAATGAATCATTTCCACATAGTCATCTAGTGACCATGGGTATTTTGGTTCTTCTGATTTACCAAAACCAGGTAAGTCAAGAATTATTAAACGATGACTCTTTTCAAAAGGATTTGCTATTGGTTCCATCATCTCAATATTCTGTCCCCAACCATGTAGATAAACAATAGCTTTACCCTCTTTATTTCCATAGTCTTTATAGTTAATTTTAATATTTTGATATTCAAACATAAAATCACCTTTGAAAGGCATACAAAAAACGCCATTTCTAACATATATTTTACCACAATAAGTGTAATTTGGTGTAAAATTGCATATTTTACTAATTATCTTTACAAAACAAAAAAAGAGAGTTATTATCTCTTCTTTTCTAGTTTTTTAATAAATCTAGCAACTTCAGCTTTTGTTTCAGGAGTTTCAAATGTTTCTGGTTCAAAATGAACGTTATCATTTGTTTTTAAATTATCTACTGGATTAACTTCATTAGGTATAATGACATAATCTTTACCATCAATACCTTTGATGTAACCATTATAACCATTATATTCTTTTACTTTACCAAATGTTCTCATTTTACCCTCCTATGCTAGTTTTCTTTCTTCGTGTTTATCCATTGCTGCTATTCTTTCCTTTAACACTTCTAATGATGCTTGCATTTCTTTTAATGCATCATTCTTACGAATAGTTGTACTTAAGATGAATTGTTCTATTTTACCTTTATTATCTACTGATATATACCAATCATCGCCACTAATACAAGCAACAATATTTTCATTTAAAACGATTTCACCACTTTCAATACTATGATCGTTTAATAAATTGTTTAGCATATGATAGTGTTCAACCATTTCTTGAGCTTTTTCGCCCTCATAGTAATTGATTCGACCTCTTTGAGGTTGGTACTCAGGAACTTTAGCATCTAAATCTATTGGTATTAATGAATCATCTTTATTGGCTGTAGCTAAAACTATAGCAACTTCATCAACATCTGAATAAAAGCTACCTAATCCTTTTTTAACATCTTTTACTCCAAGATTAGTTGAATGCTTTTTAGATGAATACATTGCATAACTTTGATTTATAACAACGTTTTTAATAGGACTATCACTATCTTTGGTTAATTCAATTAATTCTTTACCAATCATTTTAGCTGCTTCAATTAAGTCTTCATCTTTATATTTAATAGAAACACTATTTCTTAATTGATTCATGAAGATTGTATTTCCGTTTCGGAAGCAAGATACTCTACTAACGAATTCATTAGTTTCCGGATCACTAAAACGAATATGAAAACCGTTCTTACCATTTAAACAATAATCAAATAGTGATGCTCCAGCTCCACCAATACGCATACAAGCTCCAGTTCTTTCACCATATGTAAGATTTATCATATCAGTTGTATTACCAACGACAATATTTATTTTTTTATTATTACTTAAAGTGAAATCTTTATCTACTCCTGGAACAGGAATGCTTTTTCTTTTATACATTTTTTTAATGTACTCTAAAGCAATAGCAATTCTTTTATTTCTTGGTAATCCACTACTATTTGGACCTGGATTAGCTTTTAAATAGAAAGTATTATCTTTACCAAATAGAATTGAATATCTTCTTGATAATGTATCAAATAAACTAGCTCTATCCATTATTCTAGTTAAAGTTTTTTGCGGATCTGTATTATTTTTAACAGCATCTCTTTCAATACCTTCAATAATAGCTGGGAAGTTATTAATTAATTCAGCAATACTAGTTGCAGTAAAATCAATATCAGCTTCTAAAGCTACTTTTTCGTATTTACCACTCCAACCAAGAACACGATATTTTTTTAAGAAATCTAATAATTCTGCAAAAGCTTTAGGATTATTAAATACAGTTTCTTGTAATTGAGTTGGATTAATAGATGCCATTATATTAACTACTTCAGACATTTTTGTTGGAATTATTTCATATTTAATTGGTAAATCTAAATATTTATTTACTCTTTTGTTTTCTAATTTATCAATAATATTTACTAAGATTGGTAGCATTTTCTTCTCTTCAAGAGTTAACTCTGATGTTTCTTTAGGCTTCCTTTTAAATTCAATTAGTCTAATAATAATATCTGGTTTATCAATTAATTCTTTTTCTTCTTCGGTAAAAATTGATTGGTCTTCATCTTCAAGTGATACAGCAAAGAATTTAGGATCAACATTTTTCATGAAATAATTAGCAAAAGTATTCTTTTCGTATTTTTTTCTACAAGATTTTTCTTTACCATCAATTATCTCTTTTTTTAAGAATTCATTTCTTTTTAAAACAAGATATTTAGTAGTTATTTTTCTTAGAGTATCCATTAATTCATCGGTTGGTTTAAACATTAATGAATTAAATAGTTTTTCAAAAGTTGTACCATATTCTTCTAGATTTACATACTTACTTATTGCTTCTAATAATTGCGATACTCTTTGATAATCTTTATCTTCAATAGCATGAACAATAGTTGGAAATATTTCATATGTAGCTTTTTCTTTTATTCTAAACTCTCTTTGAATAAAGGAATTTAATACATCATTTTGTGATGATTCAGTTACAGTCATATTTTGTTCAGAAATTATTTTTAAATAATTAGTAAATGATTCTTCATCTAAATTGATAGCTGCTATTATATTTTTAGTTCCTATTTGATTAAACAAAGAACAACCTACTACTTTTAATAGTCTTATTGTATGTTCTTTATTTAAGTTATATCTTTCAACATAAATATCTACAAGATATTCATACTCATCGCTATAAGTAGGATAATCATCTTGATGAGCAATTATATTTAAAATTGTATTTTTATTACTTATTTTGTTTAATATACGGAATAAAATATATGGACTTCTTATTTTTCTTAATAATGATTCTCTAGTTTTTTCATCTACTTTATCAATTATGTATTCAATGTCGGTATCTTGACTACGAGAATTACTAATTACTTCTTTTATAGCTTTAGGTGAACGAATCTTTTTAAGCAATAATAATCTTAATTTCCTATTACGAACATAATCTAATACAAAGACAATGTCTTTTTCTTTTGTTAAGACTTCAATAAGTTTTTTCTTAATATCAATATCATCTCTTCTACCGCTATAAGTGTATATGAAATATTCAGTTATGGCAGATCCTGATTTTAGAAGTGGATAATATTTTTGAACATAAGTAATATCATCAAAAGAAGCTACTATTTTTCCTTTATCATATCCACTTAAAGTATTAAAGTATTTATTAAAATAGTATTCTTTTAATTCATCTGATTCTAAAGAAGATATTATAGTTCCTTTACCTCTTGAAAATGTACTAATAAATTGTTTTTTATTTTCATCTTCTTTTAGAGAAGCAATAAAATCAATTTTATCACCGAATGGACTAAATCTTAAATATTCAAGTTTCTTTTCGTCTGATTCTATTCTAAATAGGACTTCGTAATATTCATCTCTCTTTAAATTTTTTTTCATATAGTAAACTTTAGTATCATCATCAGGTATATCAGATATAAAACATGCCAAATTATCTTGAGGAACAGCACCACGATCAATAAGATCTGTCATTAACTTAGTTTCTTTTAGTTTATAAGCGATATTACTGAATCCTTTTTCTAAAATATATCTATATAATTGTTCTTGAGTTAAATATTCGGCAAGTATTGATACTAAAACTTCGTAATCTTCTGGATTTAGGTTCTTAATTTCTTTCCAAGCTTCTTCAGGAGAAAGGATTTTTATTCCTTTCTTATAACATTTTTGTAGAAAAACAGCACTTTCATAAATTGATTCTGTTGCTATTATTCTTCTTTCTTCTGGTGTAAACAATTGATAAACATCAGCTTGAGTAAAATCTTTTCTAGACATTAATTCTGCTATCTTTTCTAACATATTAATCACCTATTCTATTCTTATTAAATTATAGCATAAAAAAAGAGCTTTATTAAGCTCTACTTGAATATTTACCATCAATTGTTGATACGATGATTTTTTCTCCTTGAGTAATAAATAGAGGAACTTTAACAACGTATCCATTTTCTAATGTTGCATCTTTTTGTGCATTGTTTGTAGTATTACCTTTAACAGCATCAGTAGTTTCTACTACTTCATATTCTATCTTTTCAGGTAATGTACAACCAATTATTTCTCCTTGATAGAAATCTAATTGAACTTCAAGATTTTCCTTTAAGAATTTTTCTTCTTCTTGAATCTTTTCTCCAGGAACTTCTAATTGTTCATATGTTTCACTATCCATGAATACATAACCAGTTCCACTATTGTAGATATAAGTCATTTTCTTTTTATCTACATGAGCTTTTTCTACTTTTACACTACTATTAATAGTTTCTTCAATATTAGCTCCAGTTTTTAAGTTACGCATTTTAACCTTCATGAAGGCAGCACCTTTTCCAGGTTTAACGTGTTGGAAACTTTGAACTAAGTATAGTTTTCCATCATAAATGATAGTCATTCCATTTTTTATGTCATTAATATTAATTAAGCCATTCATATTTACACCTTCTTAAACTATTTCTTTTCTTTATGAACAGTTGATTTATTACACCACTTACAGAATTTTTTGATTTCTAACTTCTCAGTAGTATTCTTTTTATTTTTAACTGTTACATAGTTTTCATGTTTACATTCTGAGCAAACTAATGTAATGTTAGGTCTATTTTCGTTTTTTGCCATAGTACTGCCCTCCTTTTTTAATCCGGTAATATTGTACCATACTTTTTTGATTTTTCAAATATTATTGTTGTAAATAAGCTTTTAAGTCTTTTTTTACTCTATTATAATCTTCTACTCCTAAGTCATACATTTCTTGTATTTTATCTTTATTTTTTTCTACTCTACTTATTTTTACTAACTTAGAAGGTCTGATTACAAAGATTTTTCCTTCTTTTTCTAATTTTTCTATTTTATCCATTATTTTGTTATAGCGTTCTGCTCTAGTATTAATTGATTCAACTAGTTTAGGATATTTAGAATAGAATATTTTAGGAATAATACTTTTTTTAACTTTTTTACGATAATCTGTTGGTCTAGTTAAAACAACAACTATTTTATCATTTTTATCTTTTATAGCTTTTTCAATAGGAACAGAATCAGCTATACCTCCATCTAAGTATTTTTTATCATTGATAATAACTGGTTTTGAAACAAATGGTAAACTACTTGATGCTCTTAGTTCTTCGATTTGAACTGAACAATTTATTATTTTAGGATATTCAGGTTTTCCTGTTTCCATATTTGTAGTGACAGCATAAAAACTAGTCTTACTTTTAGAATATGTTTCTTCATCAAATGGATCTAATTTAAAAGGTAATTCATAGTAAGCAAATTCTTTATTAATGTAATTACCTGTTTTAAATAAGGAACGAAAACTCATATATCTTTTATCACCAGCATAGTTTTTGTTATATCGAAGTACTCTTCCTTTTTGCTTAGATAAGTAATTAACACCAAATACTGCTCCAGCAGATACACCATATATAGAATCATAATTAATTTTAGATTCTAGCATAGCATCTAATATACCAGCTGTATATATACCTCTTAGACCACCGCCTTCTAAAACTAAGGCTTTTTTCATGGTATCACTTCCTTTTATTTTTTCTTATTTTATTTTTAACTTCTTTAATTCGAATTAATTCTTCACTAATAGCTTTTTCTTTACCAAAACGAGATGGAATGTAATATTTAGTTCCTATTAATTCTTTTGGTAAACAATCCATATCTGTCATTTTTTCTTCATAATCTTGGGAATATTCATAGTTAGCTCCATAACCTATTTCACTCATTAATTTTGTTGGAGCATTACGTAAATGTAATGGTACACCTAAATGAGCTGTTTTTTTGGCATCAGATGCAGCTTTCATATAAGCGACATCTAAAGAATTAGATTTAGGTGAAACACTTAAGTAAACTACAGCTTCGGTTAAATTAACTGTGCACTCTGGCATGCCAATATAATGAGCAGCTTCATAAGCGGCATTAGCTATAGATAAAGCTTGAGGATTGGCAAGACCGACATCTTCAGATGAAAATCTTATAAGACGTCTAGCTACATATAAAGGATCTTCTCCTGCTTCTAGCATACGTGCTAAATAATATACGGCTGCATCTGGATCACTATTACGCATTGATTTATGTAAGGCTGATATTAAGTTATAGTGTTCTTCACCATTTTTATCATATATATACATCTTACCTTTAAAGAATTGTTCTAAACTCTTTTTAGTAATACTTTTTTTCTTTTTAGTTACTTTAACAATATTTAAAATGTTTTCTAAAGTATTTAAAGCAGAACGAGCATCACCATTACTTAGATTGGCTAGAATAGATAAACTTTCTTCATCAATTGTAACTTCATAATCATGCTCTGTATTAATTACTTCAATAGCTCTATTAATTATTTGTTTAATATTATCTTCAGTAAGAGAATTTAAAACATAAACTTTACAACGAGAAAGTAAGGCTGAATTAACTTCAAAAGAAGGATTTTCTGTGGTAGCTCCAATAAGGATGATACTACCGTTTTCTACATATGGTAGAAAAGCATCTTGTTGAGCTTTATTAAAACGATGAATTTCATCAACAAAAAGAATTGTCTTTTGACCATTTAATTTATTAAAGTCAGCTTCATCCATAATAGCTTTGATATCTTTAACACCACTTGTAACAGCACTTAAATTTCGAAAAACTGAATTAGTTTTTTCAGCTATTATTTTAGCAAGTGTTGTTTTACCTACTCCTGGAGGACCCCAGAATATCATAGAAGTAATGTTGTCACTTTCAATCATTTGATATAAAGGACTTTGTTTACCAACTATATCTTCTTGACCAACAAATTCTTCTAATGTTTTAGGTCTTAATCTATCTGCTAATGGTTTATAAATTGTATTTTCTTCGGTATCAAATAAATCTTTCATAGAACCACCTAGACATATTATACTATATAAACAAATGTTTGCAAAGAAAAAAGAGCTCTATTTTTGATACTCTTTTCTTATTTTATCCCTAAAATCTGAATCATATTTTTTATTTCTAATCATATCTATTTCATATTTATATGGAGGATATAATCTTTCTTTATCTTCATCTGTATCACCAATATATGGTGTTTCTAATATTTTTGGTAAATTATCTAATTTTGGATGATAAATAATATTAATTAAGGTATCAAAACCTATATTACCTACTCCGATATTAGCATGTCGATCTTTATGAGAACCTAATTCATTTTTAGAATCATTTATATGAAGACAACCTATTTTATCTATTCCTATTTTTTCATCAAATTCTTTTAAATAAGAATCAAAGTCATTTAAATCATAACCACCATCAAAGATATGACAAGTATCAACACATACACCTATTTGATCTTGTTTTTTTACATTTTTTATTAAGTAAGCTACTTCATCAATAGTTCTTCCAAGTTCACTACCTTTTCCGGCCATTGTTTCAAGTAATATTTTACATTTAGTAGTACCGTCTAAAATAGTATTTAAAGCTGTAGCTATATTTAGTAAGCCTTCTTCTCTTTCGATACCAACTGCATTACCTGGATGTAAAACCATTTTATTTACATGCATTTCATCACATCTTTTTAATTCATTACGAATAAAATTAATACTAAATTCATATTTAGATTCATCATTTCTATTACCCAAATTAACAATATATGGAGCATGACAAACTACATCATCAATATTAATATTATTTTCTTTAATATATTCTAAAGCTTTAGCTGTAATATCTTTATCAATATCTTTTCTAATAGTATTAGTAGGAGCTCCAGTATAAAACATAAAGGTATTAGAGCCGTAACTCACTGCTTCCTCAGCTGCTCCTAATAATTGATTATTCCCAAATGATACATGACTACCAATTATTAACATTTTATCACTCATTTCTACTTAATTATTTTAGCATAAAAAAAGAAGATTATAAATCTTCTATTGTTCTATTTTTTCATTGATGCAAGCTGCTTCATAACGCTTAGCTGTTTTATCTGAACCAGTTCCACCTTTTTCTTTTGTTGTACCAGTAAATGATGTTCTTACTTTAGTAACAAAAGAATCATCATTAAATTTAGTAATACCTTTATTGATTTCTAGTTCTTTAATTTTATTTGAATCGTAACCATCAATAACTAGTTTTTTATCGGTATACCAAATACTGTAATGATAATCATGGTTTTGTCCTTCTTCGATTACAACATAACCATCTTTGCCTTCATATTCTTTAGTAGCATAACCATTTTCATATAAACCATCTAAAGTTATGCACATACCTCTAGACAAGCCATCATCGGCTTCAACAATATATTCGCTATTACCAGACAAATTAAAAGCAGCATAGGCATTTTTAGCTTGAGATATAATTGCTTCAGCATCTTTCTTTAGATTTGATACATTTTGTTTTCTAGTTGTAATAGATACTACTGTTATAGCAGAAACGATGACTAAGGAAACCATTACAACCATTAATATTATTTCAATAGTAGAGAATGTTAATTTCTCTTCTTTAGTATTCTTTTTTTCTTTTTCCATCTTATCACATCCTATTATAATTATAGCATAAAATATAAAAAAAGAATCACTTAGTGACTCTTTTTATAATTTGAAATCATCTATGAAATCATCAATTGTTAATTCTTCTGGTTCTTCTTTTGGTGTTTCTTTTACTTCTTCTACTTTAGGAGTAGCCTCTTTAGGATCTTCCATTTTCGTTTCAGTAAGTTCAGCTACAACAAATGATGTTTCAATTTTCTTTTTAGATATTGAACTACCTGTAGAAGCTAAATCCATGATTGGTAAATCAGCAGCTTTGATACCTTTAAATTCACCATCTATTTTTAAACCTATTATTGCTTTAGTTTCAATAGAAACAGCATTAGTTATTTCATAGTTAGTTGATTTAACTTTCTTAATGATAGTAGCGCCTTTTTTACCTCTAGTCATAGTTTCTAATTCAGATATCTTAACTCTCTTAGATGTATTCTTATTAGTAAATATAGCAATATATTCATCTGTTGGTTTTGGTGATAAGCAAGCTACTACTTTATCATCTTTAACACTAATACCTTTAACACCTTGAGCTTTTGCTCCTACTAAAGATATTTCGTTAGAATCAATATTGATATAACGACCTTGTTCAGTAATAAAGATTGCACGACCATTATCTTTAACAACAGATACTACTTCGTCATCATCTTTTAACTTCATAGCATTTACTGGTTTAGTCCAACGACTTACGATTAAGTCTTCTAACTTAGTACGTTTAGTAATACCACCTTTAGTTGTAAGAATGAAGTTATCATCTTTATTATCAAATATCATAGCTGATATTACTTGTTCTTCAGCACTTAGTGGAATAATATTACTGATATGTTTACCTAATTCTTTCCATTTAGTTTCTACTATTTCATGAACTGGTACATATAAGTAATGACCTAAGTTAGTAAACATTAATAATTTATCTAATGTTGTTGTTGAATAGAATCCTCTAATAAAGTCACCTGGTTTTAGAACAGTAGGTTCACCATTAGAACTCATATATGATTTTAGAGGAATACGTTTAACGTAACCATCATTAGTTGCAACAACGATAACATTTTCTTTTTGAATTAAGTCAGTTGTATCAAGTTTAATCTCTGTAATCTCATCTTTAATTTCAGTACGACGAGGATTAGCAAATTCTTTCTTGATTTGTTTTAACTCAATCTTCATTACATGTTTTAGAGCTTCTTCATTATTTAGAATTTGTGTCCAGATATTAATCTTATTCTCTAAATCTTTCATTTCGTTTTCTATATCAACTATATCAGTATTTGTTAAACGATATAATTGTAATTCAACAATAGCTTTAGCTTGTTCTGGAGTAAATTCAAATTCAGCTACTAAGTTATCAATAGCATTAGATTTGTTTTTAGATGCTCTAATTACTCTAATTACATCATCTAGAATGGAAATAGCTTTTACTAAACCTTCTAAGATATGATATCTGGCTTTAGCATGATCTAAATCAAATTGGGTACGACGTGTAACAACTTCTTTTTGATGAGCTATAAAAGCATCTAAGATTTCTAGAATACCTAATTGTTTAGGTCTTCTATTAACAATAGCTACAACATTGAAGTTATAGTTAACTTGTAAATCAGTATTTTTAAGTAAGTAATTTAGAATAACTTCAGCATTAGCATCTTTTTTAAGTTCGATGATAAGTTTAGCCATATGTTCTTCATCAGAAATATCAAAGACATCAACTATACCATCAACTTTTTTATCTATTTTAATATCTTCAATTTTTTTACGTAATTGTTCTTTTAATACATCATATGGTATTTCATGAACAATGATTTGTTTTTTATTTTTTTCTTCAACTATTTCAGTTTTAGCTTTTACTACTACTCGACCACGACCAGTAGAATAAGCTTGAATTAAGCCTTCTTTTCCTTCGATGACACCACCGGTTGGAAAATCTGGTCCTTTAATTATATCTAAAATTGTTTCTAAACGGCAATTTGGATTTTCAATACGTTTAATAGTTGCATCAATTACTTCTCCTAAGTTATGTGGAGGAATATTAGTTGCATAACCAGCAGAAATACCAGTTGATCCATTAACTAATAGGTTTGGAAAATTAGCTGGTAAAACAGTTGGTTCATAATCTTCATCAGCATAGTTAAGAGCCATTTCTACAGCATTCTTATTGATGTCTTTTAACATTACTTCAGCAAGTTTAGTTAAACGACATTCAGTATAACGATGGGCTGCTGGTCCATAACCATCGATAGAACCATTATTACCATGGATATCGATTAGTACTTCACGCATCTTCCAATCTTGAGACATGTAGACCATTGCACCATAGATTGATGAATCACCATGTGGGTGATATTTACCCATGACATCTCCAACAGCCTTGGCACATTTACGATATGGTTTATCAAAAGTATTACGGTCTTCCCACATTGTATAAAGAATTCTTCTTTGTACTGGTTTTAGACCATCTCGAACATCTGGTAATGCACGATCTTGAATAATTGATTTAGCATATCTACCAAAACGATCCCCCATGATATCTTCTAAAGTGTAGTCATATATTTTTTCAACAATTGTTTTTTCTTCTTTTTTCTTTGCCATAACTATCACCTCTTAAAGTTATCTTCTAATGTGAAATCAACGTTTTCTTCAATCCACTCTTTACGAGGTTCAACTTTGTCTCCCATTAGAACAGATACTCTTTTTTCAGCTAAAGCGGCATCTGTGATTGATACTTTTATTAAACTACGGCTTTCTGGATTCATAGTTGTATCATATAATTCTTTAGCGTCCATTTCACCTAGTCCTTTAAATCTTTGAATTTTAAAGCCTTTAGAAGTCTTTTTCTTCTCTTCTAATTCTTCATCAGTAGCAACGTATTCTTTATACTTACCATAATCTAATCCATATAATGGTGGATTAGCTACATAAACCATTCCTTGTTCAATAAGTGGTCTCATAAAACGATAGAAGAATGTTAATAGTAATATTTGAATATGAGCACCATCATCATCGGCATCGGTCATGATAATAATCTTGCCATAGTTAGAATCTTCTGGTGTACATTCTGTACCTATACCAGCACCAATGGCATATTGTAATGTATTTAATTCTTCAT
Source organism: Bacilli bacterium (assembly GCA_017525015.1). The sequence goes on along the minus strand of JAFXUK010000023.1, from coordinate 31,512 downwards.
TAGCACCAATTTCATTTTGGCTAGCTTTTTCAGTATTAAGAACTTTACCACGTAATGGAAGAATAGCTTGAGTTACATTATTTCTTCCTTTAATAGCAGAACCACCGGCAGAATCTCCCTCGACTAGGAATAATTCATTTAACTTAGGATCTCTACCAGTAGCTTTGGCAAGTTTACCAGAAAGTATTTTATCTTTCTTTTCTTTGCCTTTACCACTACGAGCAGCTTCACGAGCTTTACGAGCAGCTTCTCTAGCTACTTTAGAACGTGATGCTTTATCAACAATAGTAGTTGCTATTTCTCTATTTTCTTCTAAGAAGAATTTCATTCCTTCATAAGTTATTTGTTCTGTTACAGTACGAGCTTCTGGCGTACCTAATTTACCTTTAGTTTGTCCTTCGAATTGAAGTAATGCTTCAGGTATTTTTAAATTGATAACAGCACTTAATCCTTCACGAACATCTGATCCTTCAAAAGAAGCGTCTTTGCCTTTTAAGAAGCCATTATCTTTAGCATAATCATTAAATGCTTTAGTGATTCCTGATTTGAAACCTGTTTCATGAGAACCACCATCTACTGTTTTAACGTTATTAACGAATGATAGGATATTTTCGTTATATCCTTCTTGGTATTGTAATGCAATATCTACTTCAATACCTTGTTTTATACCATTAAAATTAATTACTTTATGTAAGACATTTTTACCTTCATTGATAAATTCAACAAAGTTAGTTAAACCATTTTCATAATGATATTTAATATTTCTTTTATCTTCTTCATCTTCTACTTCAATAGTTATACCACTTAGTAAGAATGCACTTTCTTGCATACGTTCAGTAATAGTAGTATATGAGAAGCTACAAGATTTAAATACTTCAGGATCTGGTAAGAAAGTAACAGTTGTACCAGTACGATTAGTTGTACCAATTTTCTTTAATGGTTTATCTACATGACCACCATCTTTAAATGATATTTCATATATTCCACCATCTTTATGAATAACTACTTTCATCCATTTTGATAAGGCATTAACAACAGAAGCACCTACACCATGTAATCCACCAGATACTTTGTATCCACCTTCTTCAAACTTTCCACCAGCATGAAGAATTGTATAAATTACTTCTGGAGTAGACATACCTGATTCATGCATACCAACAGGAACACCACGTCCATGGTCTTCTACTGTAATACTACCATCCTTGTTTAGAGTTATCTTAATATAATCACCAAAACCATTTATACTTTCGTCAATGGCATTATCAACTATTTCCCAAACTAGATGATGTAGACCTCGTTTATCGGTAGATCCGATATACATACCTGGTCTTTTTCGTACAGCTTCTAAGCCTTCAAGAATTTTAATTGAATTTTCATCATATTTATCTGCTGCCATCTTTTTCACCATAGCTAGTATAACAAAAAAAAGGCCAAAAAAAAAGGTTTTTGACATTTTCTAACGTCAAATAAACCCCAGTTTTTCGGACTTTTATTACTTTTTGATGTCTGATTCATCTAATACTTCAATGTCTTTTCTATTTAAAGATATTTGGGTATTTTCAATTTCGTCTTTATCTAATATCTTTTTTGATTCTTTCTTTTCATCAGAAGGATGTTTTTTAACATCAATTTCAGCATCTTCTTTTTCAATTTCTTCTTCAAGAGATTTTTTAAAGTTTTCTAAGTTTTCAGTTAAAGCTGTCATTTCAAAAGTAACATCTTCATTTATTTCCATTTTATCGTCTTCAGTTGGTAATTCAAAAGTGATATCTTTTAAATCTTCATCAATTTTTCTTTTAGGATGTTTAGTTCTTTTAGCATCTTTTAAACCTAGAATTAAAACAATAAGAAAAAGAACTATTAAAAGAATAATAGAAACTAATAAAATCATTTTAAAGTTTTTACTCTCATATATTTTATCTACTATGTTTAAAATTTCCATTTTAACACCACTCTTATTACTCATAAATATACCATAAAATAGACAAAGAAAAAAGTCCTTTTAAGGACTTATTATCTATATTTATTCATTTGATTCATTATTTGCCTTACTTGTTTTTGACTAGGTTTTCTACCCATTCCACTCATCATTGCTTCTATCATTTTCTCGTTGATTGGTGGATTTTCTTCTAATTGTTTTTTAAATATTCTTCTAGTAACGAAGAAACCAATTACTACACCAATTACAACACCAAGTAATACATATAATACATCTACTAACCATACTGGCATATAATACACTCCTTTGTATGTTTATTGTACTAAATAATTGTTATTTAGACAACAGTTAGTTTTATAGTTTTTCTTCTATTTTCTTAAGAATTGATTCATAATCAAAACCTAGTTTTTGTAAGACAGCATCTCGATCTCCACTATAGCCATACCAATCGACACCAATTGCACAACCAGGTGATGCAAAACGATACCAAGCGTTTGTTGTACCAGCTTCAATAGTAAATACTTTTGTTCCAGGAGGAATAACACTATCTTTGTATTCTTTAGTTTGATTATTAAATAATTCTACTGATGGCATTGATACTACTCTTAAGTCATGACCTTTAGCTCTTAATTCTTCACATATTAAGTAAGCAGTTGTGAAATCAAGACCTGTACCAATTACAACACCGTCTAATCTTTCTTGTTCTTTTTTAACTATGTAAGCACCTTTTTTAACTTCTTCAGCGACAGTTCCATCTAAGATATGAGCATCATCTTTAGATAAAACAATAGCAACTGGTTTTTTATTATTTATTATATAATCCCAGCAACCAATTACTTCATTGATATCAGCTGGTCTAAATACAGTTAAATTAGGAATTGCTCTTAACATTTCAAGTTGTTCTACTGGAGCAACTGTTGGTCCATCATCACCAATTGATATTGAGTCATATGTGAATACATATGTTACTGGTAAGTTCATCATACAAGCCATACGAATAGCTGGTTTCATATAGTCAGCATAAACTAGGAATGTTGATCCATATACTCTTAGCCCACATAAGGCCATTCCATTCATAATACCTGCCATACCATGTTCACGAAGTCCAAAACTAATATTTTTACCAGTTCTATTACGACGTGACATATCTGATTCTTTATATAATGATGTATGACAGAAGCTTGCTAAATCACAACTTCCTCCTAAGAAGAATTTACTTCTATCACTAACAATATTTAACATTTTAGAATTTGATTCTCTTAATTCTTCATTATAATCTCCAGGAATTTTAAATGCTGTAGAACTAAATGATATTTTTGGTTCTCCATCTTGTAAGAATGTCGCAATTGTTTTTAAAGCTTCATTAGTACTATTTAGTGTTTCTTTATATAAACTTTGCCAATTGTTGTAATAGGTATTAACTCTATTAGCAATTGCTTGACGAACATATTTAACAGCATTTTCAGTTATTTCTAGAGTATTTGTAGTTATATTTAAACTCTTACGAACGAAAGCCATATCTTCTCTAGTTAAAGGTGTAGCATGAATTAAACTCTTACCTTCATGTTGAGAACCTTTACCAATAGTTGTTTGAATTTCAATTAATGTAGGTTTTCTATTTATCTTAGCTCTATCGATAGCTTTATCGATTTCTCTAACATCGTTACCTTCAGAAACGTAATCTACTTCCCAACCCATATGGATGAATTTTTGAATTATTGATTCATTAGCTGATAATTTTAATTCGCCATCGGAAGTAGTAGCATTAGAATCATATAAAACGATTAAATTATTTAAACTATGCGTACCAGCAAATGATGCTGCTTCCCAAGTAATACCTTCTTGTAAATCACCATCAGATACTAAGCAATATACATAGTAATCTACTAATCTTTGTTTTGGTACTTGTTCTTCAACTAAAGCACCAGTATACTTACCTGCTAAAGCCATACCAACTGCCATAGCAAATCCTTGACCTAATGGTCCAGTTGTTGCTTCAATACCAGGAGTTCTACGATACTCTGGATATGCTGGAGTTTTAGAATCTAATTTACGATAATCTACTAAGTCATCTATAGAAATATCATAACCAGCCATAAACATCATTGCATATAAAAGAGCTGAACCATGCCCTGCTGACATAACAAATCTATCTCTGTTTGGCCATGTAGGATCATCTGGTTTAATTCTTAAATGATTAGTAAAGACATCAAAAACAATAGGTGCTGCACCTAAAGCAATACCAGAGTTTCCACTCTTAGCATATTGAATCATATCTACACTTAATATTTTTAAACTGTTAAGGGAATGAACTAAATCAGGGTTCATAAAATCACTCCTCTATTATCTATATAATTATAGCATTATTTTTAACATAAAAAAAGAGATATAATCTCTTTAAAATTTTATTTCTCTTGGAGCAGATGTAAATGATGAGAAGGTAGCTGTAGCATTTTTAAAATATAATACTAAAGTATTTTCATCGTTTTCATCATACATACCACGTAAGTCAGGATAATTATCTAACATATGCTTTTTAGCTTCTACTCTTTCATCACTAACTAATTCTCCAGATAGTCTTAGCCAAGTGCCATCTTTAAATGCACATATTTCAACATTAGGATTAAGACTTATTTGTTTAGCTACATCTTTTTTCTTTCCAGTTTGAATATATAGTTTATCTTCAAACATTTCAATTGTTCCAAATGGTCTTACTCGAGCTTTACCATTATCAACTGTGGCTAAATAGTAAGTTCCACATTCTTTTAGAAAATCATATACTTCTTTCATTTTAATTTCTCCACTCTTTCTATTAATCTTTGATAAATAGGTTTCATATGTTCTTCTGTTACTTTAGCAATTATTTCTTCAACAGGAACCCAACCTACTTTACTGTTTTCATCTTCTTTAATTCGAAGAGGCTCGTTTTCATCGGCTTCAAGTAAATACTCAATATCAAAATGAAGATGAGCATTTACTTGTTTGCCTCTTTTAATATGATTAATAACAGTTACAATATTTAAACCGAATATTCCATCACTTAATAGTTTGACTTTCTTAATTCCCGTTTCTTCTTCAATTTCTTTTTGAACTACATGGAATAGATCAGGATCACCATCAGCGTGACCACCTACCCATGCCCAAGAATTGTAGATATTGTGATGAATCATTAATACTTTGGTTTTGGCTTTGTTAACAATCCAACCAGATGTAGTAAAATGAGCTATTTTGTTATCTCTTACTAAGACATTATCATTTTTAGAGACAAAGTCTAAAATAACTTCTTTATCTACCCTTTCTCTTTCATCTTTCGGTTCGTATTCTTTGATTTGCTTAATTAAATCGTCCATATCATTCCCCTTTCTTTAAAATATCGACCGCAATCTTATATAATTTTTCCATAGCTTTATGATTTTTACTCTTAGCCATGTTTTCTTTCATTTCTTCTATTTCTTCAGGATGTGTTGATATGTGTTCCATATATTTGTAGAAAGTATATGGTGCTCTAAATCTTTTACCATAGCCATTTCTAACAAAGTATTTAGTATTAGCTGCTTCTTGACCACCACTACAATTAATCATCAGAATTGGTTTTTTAAAATATAGACATTCAGTTGTTTGTGCACCACCTGGTTTAGAAACAACAAAGTCACATATTTGAAGTAACTCAGGAACATTATTAACAAAGCCATATGTTCTAAAGTTTTTAGCGCCATATTCTTGAATCCATTTATCAACTTTTTTCTTAGAGTTTTCATGTTTACCAGCAACATATATAAAATCCATATTTAAATTACTTTTAATTAATTTACGAATATATGGTAAGGAATGAGTTCCACCATTTCCGCCACCACCAAAGAATAAACAAATTGGTCTAACACCAGAGAAACCATATTTTTCAGTTGCTTCTATTACATTAAATGATTCGTCAGTAGTTGGATTTATTGGAATACCAATAGGTTTAATCTTTCTTCTTTGAACACCTTTTTTAACAAGGTAATTGACTTCGTCTTTATCTGCTACAACCATAGCATCTTCTCTTTTATAACCACTTAACCATAAAGCATGAGCTTCATAATCGGTAACAACAGTAATTAGTTTACTATTAGTAACATGTTTACGATTATAGTAATCGATTAACGCACTACCAAAGAAATGAGTAGATATTGTCATATCGGGATTAAAGTCAGTTATTATTTTTTTCATTCTTTTATTCTTAAACATTTTAAAGCCATTTTTTCTTGCCCAAGCCCCACTAATACGATGATTAAAAGAATTATATATTCTAGACCAACCAAAAGGAAACTTTAGTAAAAAGAAATCTGTTGTTTTACGAGTTAAAGCTCCTAAGATAGGAGTTGAATACATAAGTAAATCGATTGCTAAAATCTCTAATTCAGGATCTTGTTTTTTAAAGTATGATTCTATATATTCAGCAACAGCTCGATGGCCATTACCATATGTAGCATATGTTAATAATATTCTTTTTTTCATATATATAACCTCACCAACTTTATTATACTATAATATTTCCAAAAGAAAAAATGATATATTTTATCTATATCATTTTATAACTTCGTCAGCTTGTTTAAATTCAGAGTCTTTTCCGTAAGCTCCTCTTCTTCCAATTACTTTATCATTTTTTACATCATATTCTAAATAAAATGTATAGTCTTCATTATCTGTTTTAGATAACCATCTGTTAATAATAGAATCTGATGTATTATTTAAAATACATGAATCTGTTCCATCTTGACATTCATAAGTACAATAGAATTGTAAGTAATAAACATTCTTATTAGTTTTATAAAATCCTTTTTTATAAATTTTAGTTATTTCAAATTTAGATATTCTTTCTTCGCTAATAAAGTTTTGTTTAATTAAATACTCGAATACATTTTGTTCGATTTCTTCTGGAGCATTGATTCCTTTTTTAGCATCATTATTTTTTCCACAACCAGTTAATAATATTAAGATTAATAATATGATTATAAATTTCTTTTTCATATATACCACCCTCTATTATAATTTTAATACAAATAGGAGTTAATTTCAAAAGAAAAATATCAGTTGCCTGATATTACCCGTTTAGTGAGACGACAGGATTCATATCCTGTGTTTGTTCCATTCTAGCATTTACAGCAATTACGCCTAAAACAATAATTAAGTAAAATAGAACAACTCCTGCTAAGTTTTGAATCATTTCTTTTCTCATAATCTCACCTTTCTCTTTCCTTTTACCTGTATTAATCATACTACGAACAATTATTCGTGTCAACAGCAAAACAAAACATTTGTTTGACATTTTACATCAACTATGTTAAGATGAGTTTGGAGGTAAGTTATGGAGAAGAATATTACTAAAAGACAAGAGGATGTTTTACAGTATATTAAGAAATATGTTGTAGATCATGGATTCCCACCTTCAACAAGAGAAATTGGGGCTGCGCTTGGTCTTTCATCTCCTGCTACTGTACATACTCATTTAAAAAAACTAGAGGACGCAGGTTGTATTAGAAAGACTAATTCAAAATTTAGAACTATTGAAATCGTTGGTGAAAATGAATTTGCGCAAAAGGATGACCCTGAACTTGTTAAAGTTCCCCTACTTGGTAAAGTAGCCTGTGGTAATCCAATAGAAGCAATTGAAAATCCATCTGAATGGTTTACATTACCAGCTAGTTTGATTCCTAGTAGAGAAACAATATTTACTTTAGAGTGTACTGGTGAATCAATGATAAATGTTGGTATCTATGATGGAGATGTAGTTATTGTTCAAAAACAAAATGTTGCTCGTAATGGTGATATTGTTGTAGCAATGACTGATGATAATGAAGTTACATTAAAAACATTCTATAAGGAAAAAGATCATATTAGATTACAACCTGAGAATGATACAATGGATCCAATTATTTTACAAAACTGTGTTATTTTAGGTAAGGCAATTGGATTATATAGAAGTTTATAAGAGGAAGAAAAAGCTAAGAAAGTACTATTTAGTACTTTTTTTAGTGCAATAAAAAAGATAGGATTTAATCCTATCTAAAGAATATCAAATATGCAAAGAATCCCATGTACAATAATAAACATATTGCACCATTAATTCTTTCAGATGGTTTAGACTTACCATCTACACCAACTGCCATAGTAATTAGGAATCCTCCTATTAGACCACCGATATGGCACCAGTTATCTATATTAGGAGTCATATAACCAATAAGTAAGTTGATTATAATAACAGGTATTATTTGGTTACGTAAAGCTGCTCCTAAATAGTTACGATAATGATAGCCAAAGTATAATAGTGATCCAGTTAAACCAAAGATAGCACCAGATGCACCAATAGATACGTTTGGATCTAATGCAGATGACATCAATCCACCACATATTCCACTTACTAAATATATAACTAGGAATTTCCATTTACCGATGAAGGTTTCTGTTTGTGTTCCTAAAATAAGTAAGGAATACATATTAATCATTAAATGAATTATTCCTGCATGTAGGAACATGTAAGAAATAAGTCGCCATACTTCTCCACCCTTTAATAATGGAGCCCAGTTAGCACCTAGTTTTAAAACTGTTACAGTATTAACACTAAGTAAAGCATCTAAACCATCAAATAAAGCTGTTACCCCAAACATAATAAAGCATATAGCCATTATTAAGTGAGTAAAGATAATCTTTTTAGGTTTGAAAGTTCTTTCAAATGATTTATTTTCTTTTTCAGTTTTTTCATTTATATCTTTTGTAACATTAATAATTAAATCAACACCTGTTCTATTAGCAAGTAGTTTTTCATTAATGTTAGGGAAAGCTTCTAGAATATTTTTATCAGTTACATTTAAGTTTCCATCTTCTGAATTAACAATGATAGCTGGTTGAATATTTTTAGTTGCTTCAACATTTAAATCTTCATTAACATTTAATAATATATTTAAAGTATTAACTCTAAAAGAAAAAGTCTTTTTCTTTATTTGTTTTACAATACTATTAATTTTATAATAATCATAATTTAATTGTTCTTCATTAAATATGTTATTAGAGTTGATTCTAACAATACGGTATGGTCCGTCACTGTTTTCCAACCATATTTCATCTTTAACACCGTTAACAATAATTGGATTATAGTTTTCTTCGGTAATAAAGTAATGAACTAATTTCATAATGGTTTCTTCTTTTTTATCCATTAATATTGTTGACACGAAAATCTCCTCCTCTTTATAATTTTATAATATTTTTAATATATTTTCAAAGTTATGTCTTATTTTTAATAATTTTTTATTTTTGTTCTTCTAAATTATCAATAAAGTTTTGAAAATATTCTGGTAATGGTGCTTCAAAATGCATCTCTTTTTTAGTAATTGGATGAATGAAGTCCATTTTTGCTGAATGTAAGAATTGTCCAAATTCAGTAGCATGTTTGGTATTGTATACAGGATCATTATAAATTGGATAACCAATATAATTCATATGTACTCTAATTTGATGAGTACGACCTGTTTCCAAAATACAACTTACTAAGGTATATTCTTTATATCTTTTTAATACTTTTAAATGAGTTATAGCTTCTTTAGAATTGTCTGCTGTAACAGCCATCTTTTTACGATCTTTAGGATCTCTACCAATTGGAGCATCTATTGTTGCTGTTTCATGAGGGAATACTCCACATAGTAATGCTATATACTCTCTTTTTATATTTTTATGATCTTTAAAATAATCAGTTAATAAAGCATGAGTTTTATTATTTTTAGCTATTAGAATTAAACCTGAAGTATCTTTATCTATACGATGAACTATACCAGGTCTGGCTTCACCATTTAAATCACTTAAGTTATTAGTATAATCAAGTAAACCATTTACTAAAGTATTATTGTAATTTCCTGATCCAGGATGAACTACTAATCCACTTGGTTTATTAACAATTATTAAGTCATCATCTTCGTAGACGATATCGATATCCATTTTAACAGGTTCTATATCAGGTACTGATACATATCCTTCTTTGATATTAATGCTATCATTTAGTCTTACTTTATAAGATGCTTTTTCTACTTTACCATTAACATCTATATAATTTTCATCTAACATTTTAGCAATAATGGAACGTGTATAATCAGTATTATTTGCTAGATACTTGTCTAGTCTTTCGCCCTCTTCTGTTACTATTAGATTCATTTTTATCATCTCCTTTAATAGTCGAAATAATAATTAGGAATACTCCTATTACTATGCAGATATCTGCAACATTGAAAACTGGATAATCATATTTAAAAATAATGAAATCTAAGAAATCAACGACATATCCAAATATTATTCGATCAATTAGGTTTCCTACTAAGCCACCTAGTAATAAACCAAATGCTAAGTTATTACGTAAGTTATTTTTGTAACTAAACATAAAATGATAAATAATAACAATAGCAATAAATGATAATAATATTAGGATAATAGGATATTTATTTAATATTCCCCAGGCTGCTCCTGTATTATGACATAAGGTTAAATAAAAGAAGTTTTTAATAAGTTTTATACTCTTAGATAAGCTTAAAAAAGAACTAGCTAATACTTTAGTTATTTGATCTAAAAATAAAGCAATTATAGCAATTATTAATGTTCTTTTATTCACCTTGTTTCACCTCGTTTTAAGATTATATCATAACTGGTTTTATTATACCATTTTTTCCATAAAAAAACTCCTTAAAAGGAGTTTTATTCATATATATTTTCACTAAACTCTTCAAAGATGTCAAGTAAGTATTCTTTTCGAGCTATTTCGCTTTTCCATTCTTCAGGTATATAGTCATAACCATATATTATTCCAGCTAACCCACCAGTTAAAGCACCAATGGTATCAGTGTCACCACCTAAGTTAATAGCACCAATAATTGCTTCTTTATAATTTTCAGACTTTAGTAATACCCATAGACATGCTTCTAAAGTATCTACAACATATCCAGTTGATTTAATATCATCAACTGTTAGTTTAGATATATCTCCTTGTAATAATCTTTCATAAGGAGCTCTAGCTTCTTCACTAAACATTGTATAATCTACTGCTTTAGTCATATTGTAAGCAGCTAGTTTATCTTTACCATTTAGTAAGAACATTGCATATCTAACATAGATATAACATCCTAAAATACTTATTTCGTGGGCGTGAGTAATAGATGATATCTTTGTTACTAAATCTAATATTTCGACATCTTTTAAATGTTTTTCAATAGCATAATAAGCAATTGGTAATATACGCATTAGAGAACCATTGCCATTAGAATTAATATCTTTTAATCCACAAGTTGTTGGATCATCATGAGCTTCATCAAAATTATCGATTGCTCTTGCACAAGTATTTCCAATATCAAACACTTCACCAAAAGGCGTATAACTTCCTCGGTTTTTAAATGAAGAAAATTTTAAAGCTATATCTTGATAATCGATACCATTTTTAGAATTAATAGAATCAATAGTAGCAATCATCATTGATGTATCATCAGACCATGTTCCTTCAGCAACATTGTGAGTACCAAATCCAGTCATTTTGGTAACAGGATTTTTCAGTAATTCTTCACGTGATTTAAACTCTAATGGGACACCCATGGCATCGCCAACTACAAAGCCCATTAAACCGTCAAAATATTTCAACCTCATGATACCACCCACTTATACAGTAATTATACTATATTTTTATTATTTTTTTAAGACCTTTTTATTAAGGCATATTACGTTTATCTATACAATTTAAATTATCTAAATCAATTAGATACATTGTTTTATTTTTATATAATAAACAAGTATGTTCAGGATTCTCTCTTGGCCTACCTACACTACCAGGATTTAGATTATTTCCATGGATTTTATAAACATGAGTATGACCAGATAAAATATACATACCTTTACTTTTTTCAATCATTTCTTTTAAATACATTGTATGTCCATGTGTACAAAAGAATTTATAATTATCTAACTCGACTATTAAGTAATCATGATTATAATCAAACTTACATCTTTCTTCAAGATAATCACAGTTACCTCTTACAGCACAAATAATATCACTATATTTATTTAAGATATCAATTACTTCATAATTTTCATAACTAGAAAAGTAATCACCAAGTAAGATTAATTTATCTGGATTTTCTTTTAAGATTAGTTCTTCTAAACTTTGAGTATATATTAAATTACCATGTATATCACTAGCTATAATAGCTTTCATGTAATCACCTCTTTATTATCAAAAAAGAATTAAATATTACTTTATGTTACTAAAGAAATAGTTTAATTCTTTTGATTCGTTTTTCTTATAATCATTAATTAAATCAATAACTTTATTTTTATGATTATCATCTAAGGTATCAAGGTATTCTAAAGTTTCTTTACTGATTTTAGAAATTAGACCATCATCATTAGATAGTTCATTTAAATATAATGTATAGTAAGCCATTTTTTCGATTACTTCTTCATTTAATAATACATTATTAATATGTGTATCAATATATTCTACTGCTTTACTAACATTCTTTTTACTTACTTGAGTTTTATCATTGATATCGTCATTAACAAGTCTTTCTTGTTCACTTAGTTTTTTTGCGATGACTTTCTTAGTTAGATAAGATTTGTAAGTAGTAGTTATTTCTGTATTCTTATTTTTATTTATTTTATCAAGATAATCATCGATATCTTTTTTGTTTTTATTTTTTAAAACATATTCTTCAACACTTATAGATAGTTTATAAACATTACTTTCTTTATTATTTGCAGATAATTCTTTTAAGTAATAAGCATTAGTTAATAAGTTTTCTTTTTTACTATTAGTTAATTTTTCTTTATAGTTATCTTCAATATAATCTAAAGATTCTTTAATAGATGATTCTGTTACATTACGATAATCAGTTATTTTTTCTGATAATTTTTCTTCAGCATTATTTATTATTTTTTTATTGCCACATCCTGTTAAAAGGATTAGAAGTATTGCAATTATTATTAATCTTTTCTTCATACCTTACCACCTATTTATATTATAGCATAAAAAAAGACATCTAAGATGTCTTTAGTTGAACTATTACGCCAGCTACTGCAATAACTATAACTATAATTAATAGAATATTAGCTGGAATAGTTATAAATAATGGTAAATATTCTTTTACTAAGGCTGCTCCAGCAAAACTACTTACACCAATAAGAATTGGTTTAATAAATAAGGTTGATAAAGCGCCTGCTATTAAAGCTAATGCTGCTTGAACTAATAAAAGAATACGAGGATCATCTATTGGTATATATGCTTTTATAGATGTGAATGTTAGATAAGCTACAGCTATAAATAATGCTAGCTTTTCTAATTTAAACCCAACTCCTGATAATAGTAATCCAACAACAATAGATACTAATATCAAGATATTAGAATCACTTATTAAATGAAAATAATCATTAGCATATCCTACTAAGTTATAACCAATTAAGAACCAAGCTACAGTTATTAACATTTTTTGAATTTTAAAACCAAAGAAGCATAATAATAAACCGACAATCAAGAATATTAAAGACATTACTTGTTCAGGCATTTTAATTATCTCCTTTCTTTACTTTTAATATGATTTTATATATCTCATATACTACTATTATAACAAATGATAATAATAATAGTTTAACAATTGTAATTGTTTCTAATGGTGTTACTTTTAAGAATAAGGCTGTTATAGGTATTTCAGCCATTATTAATTGAAGAGCAATTGAACCAACAACTGTTATTAAAAGAATCGGATTGGTATGTAGAGGTTCTTTAAAGACTGTTCTCTTTTCACTACGACAGTTAAGAACATTAATATTTTGAATAAATACCATTAACATCATAATAACTGATCTAGCATATGTGATATCTGTTCCTTTATCCATTAAGAATTTCCATGTACCAAAAATGATTGCAGTAATTGCTATACCTAAGATTGATACTTCGATAGCTAAATCTTTAGAGAATAATGACTCTTTAGTATCTCTTGGTTTTTCTTTCATGATATTATCTTCAGATTTTTCGAATGATAAAGCAATATCTTGTAATCCATCAGTTACAATATTTAACCATAATAATTGAATTGCTACTAATGGAATATCATAACCAAAGGCAATTGATAATAAGAAGAAACATACTTCAGCAAGACCACAACCTAATAAGAATAAAGTTATTTTTCGAATATTACTATAAGCTGTTCTTCCTTCTTTGATACCAGCTACAATAGATGTGAAGTTATCATCAACAACTATCATAGATGCTGTTTCTTTAGCAACGTCTGTTCCACTACCCATAGCAATACCAATATTAGCACTTTTAATAGCTGGAGCATCGTTTACACCATCACCAGTAACAGCAACAAACTCTCCTTGTCTTTTTAGAGAATTTACAATATCTAATTTATCCATTGGAGTTACACGTGAGAATACTTTAGTATAAGCAACAAATTTATCAAATTGTTCTTCGCCCATATTACGATATTTTTCAACATCAGCACCAGTTGCTATTTCGGATTGTTTAGAACATATTCCTAATGATTTACCAATAGCACCAGCAGTAAGTGGATGGTCTCCTGTAACCATTATTACTTTAATACCAGCACTTATACATTCTTTAATAGAATCTTTAACTTCTTCTCTTATTGGATCAATGAATCCAACCATTCCAACGAACTCTAAATTCTTGATAGATTTTTCATTGGCTTCTTTAACTGGTCCATCTGCCACAGCTATAACACGATAGCCATCTTTAGTTAAAGCAATATTTTGATCAATATATTTTTTCTTTTCTTCGGAGAATCCCATTACTTTTTCAATAGATCCTTTAACAGTACAACGTAGTTTTCCATTTTGTTCATAGAAAACTGCTGAGTATTGATTTTCAGATTCATAAGGTATTCTTTCGATTACTCTTGGTTTATCTTTTATTTTTAATTTAGCAGCCATACTTAAGAATGCTATATCAATGGAATCACCAAAGGCGATGAATTCACCATCTTTTTTTTCTAAATGAGCTTCATTATTAATAGCGCCTAAAATTGCTATACGATTAGCATCTTCAATATCAGCTTCATAAAGAGGTTTAACTTTACCTTCATCATTATAACCAGTACCAGTTATTTCAAATCTTTCACCATTTTCTAGTAAGATTACTTTGGCTGTTTGTTCATTTACAGTTAAAGTACCGGTTTTATCACTAGCAATTACTGTACAACTACCTAATGATTCAACAGAATTTAATTTTTTAACAATAACATTTTTCTTAGCCATTCTTTTAGAAGCAATGGTTAAAGCCATTGTTAAAGCAAGCGGTAAACCTTCTGGCATAGCTGATACAGATAAAGCTATAACGCTTAAGAAGATAGCACTCATTTCATATCCTCTACTTAGTAAAACAAAAGTAGTTATAATAGCAACAATAACTATTATTACACTAATTTGTTTTGAGAATTTTTCTGTTCTAATTGTAAGCGGAGATTTTTCCTCTTCAGTATTAGTAACTTTTTCAGCTATCTTACCTATTTCAGTATAGGTTGCGGTATGAGTTACGATTGCCATAGCACGTCCAGTTATAACTGACGTACCAGCATACACCATGTTCTTACGATCTGCAAGAGATGTTGTTTCTGGTAAAGCATCAATATTTTTAACTACACCAGTACTTTCTCCAGTAAGTGGAGATTCATCTACTTGGAAGTTATGACACTCAATAATACGAGCATCGGCGCTTATTTTAGTTCCACTTTCTAATACTAATATGTCACCAGGTACTACTTCAGAAGATGGTATAACTACTTCTCTTCCTTCTCTTAAAACACGAGCTGTAGCTTTAATCATAGAAGATAAACTTTCAGCATCTTTACGCGCTTTCCATTCTTCATATGTACCCATACATACATCTACTAAGATAATAAATATTAGAGCAATTGCATCTATTTTTTCACCAGCTATAAATGAGAGAATTACAGTAATAACTAAAATAATCTCAATAGGATTTTCGAATTGAGAAATAAATAGTTTGAATACACTATCTTTCTTTTTAGTTGGTAATTCATTTAAACCATATTTTTCTTGTTTAAATGGTATTTGTTCAGTACTTAGACCTGACCAACTTGAATCTAAGTAGTTAATGACATCTTCGATGTCCGTGTTAAAATATTTCATAACATTTCTCCTTTAAAAAAACTTATCTTTTATAGATAAGTCTTTTTATTTAATTTATAGCCAGTAATACGTGTTGTTGGCATAAAACATATAGTATGCTAAATACTCCCTTATCGTCTTATGTATTATACCATATTTTGTCTCTTTTTTCTAGATGATAGTTGTTATTAATTCGATAATTAAACCAACAACTACACCTACTATGTAAATAATTCCCATAATAGATAAGTTTTCTTTTAAACTTTTATTTCCTTTAAATAATACTAAGATAGCTACACCACTACCGGTTAATAAACCAGCAATTGTTGTACCTAAGTTAATAACATTATTTAGATATAATTCAGTAATAACAATACTTGCACCACAATTTGGAATTAAACCAATTAAACTACTGATAAATGGTGTTAAGAATGTATTCTTTGATAATAAGTCACTTAAGTAATCTTCACCTACATAATGCATTACTGTATTAAGAATAAAAGTTATAATGGCAATAAATAATACGGTTTTTAACGTATGAAGAATGCTAGATTTTAGAATGCCATCTTCTTCACAATGACAATGATCATGTTCACATAAATCATGTATATGCTCTTCTTTATTTGGATGGTATATCAAATCTATTAAGAATCCAACTATAATACCTACAATAAATTTAATTATTAAGATAATTACAATAGATTTGAATGGTGCTCTTTCACTTATAAGAATTGGTAACATTTCATCACTTGTAGATAAATAAATAGCTACTAAAGTACCTAATGATAAAATTCTAGTTATATATAAATTAGTAGCTAAGACACTAAAACCACATTGTGGTAATAAACCTAATAAGCTACCAAAGAATGGTCCAAATTTGCCTGATTTTTTAATTACATCAGTAGTTTTTTTACTAAATTTATGTTCAATTAATTCAATAATAATGAATGCAAAAAATAAGAATGGAATTAATTTTAAAACATCTAATAAAGTATCTAATAATACATCTAACATAAGGATTCCCCTTTTCAACATTATCATTTTATAAAATTAATATAATCTAGTCAATAAAAAAAGATGTTTTACCATCTTTACTATTTTCGATATCTATTCCAGCCATTATTAAACATATTATTTAAGTATTCGACACCAAAGTATTTATCCATTACTTCTTCTACTTTGTTTTGTGGTGGAATATTTTGTTCATATTTTTTTCCTCTTTCAATACATCCTATTGTAAGGATAGCATCAAAGATAAGAAATACTATCATTATTTTCATAAAAATATGACTTTCTTGTGATTTTATTTTTTTAATAAATTCTTTCATTTTAGGATAGAAATTTTTAGTCCATAATAAACCTAATAATCCCCAAAGTATAGAATATAATAAACATACTCGACCATTAATATTAAATGGTTTACTTCTGTAACTCCAAGCTACGAAACCAAAAGCTGATTCCATTAAGTATGACAGTATGTATTCTAAGACGGTTCCAGCAATAAATGCTATAGCAAATATCTTAATTGGTTTAGTATCTTTAATGCGACCTAAAACGGCAGATAATACTACTCCGCCAATACCATAGACAATATTGAATGGTCCAATTACTAAAGCCGTATGATTAATAAGAACTCCTTTTTTTAAAAGAGTCCATATTCCTTCAACAAGCCAACCAAAAACACATGATATAAGGAATATGTAAAACCAATCGTGAAATGACATTTTTTCTTGTTCTTTTGCCATATTGATTTCCCCCGTACATATAAATTATACCAAAAGAAAAAATAGTTAACAAATTTAACTATTTATTTCTTCTATTCTGTTTTTGATTAATAATTCTAGTTGATCAAGTTTAATATTACTTTCACCTTTATTGAATTTATTACTTTCATACTTGAAGACATCTAGTAGATATTGTAATTCAGCAACACTATTAGATTTAGGAATACGTTTTTTAACAAGATCAGTTACGATATTAATCTTGAATTCTTTTCCGTATTCAGTTCCTACATATGATGAATAGTTATTCTCTACTCTAATTAAGATATTATTAATTAGAGACATATCTTTTGATTTTTCATATTTAGTAATAGTTTTTTCAATCTTAGTTTTTTCATTTTTTACTAAAGTATTGAAATCTATTCCATATATTGGTAATCCATTTTTATTTCTCTTAGTTTTAAATTCTTCAGAAGCACGAATTACTTTTTCTAAATATGTATGATCAGATAATCTAGCCATATTAACTATAATAAAATCTGGTTCAATATATGGTAAGTTAGAATTATTGTAATTTGGTCTTACAGCATATTTATCTAAGAAGATAGTGTTTACATATCTTGTTCTATTAATCATTTCAAATGGTGTATAGTAAGATATTTTTGAAGAACAACAACATTCATTACAAATATCTTTTTCAGACATTTTTACTATACCATTATCTAAAACACCATTAAAACCAAAGTAGAAATCATTAGATGGTCGAACATTTTCATTAGATATTAATGTTGCTTTTAACATTTTTTCTTTAGCTAATGAATAATGCCATGCTTCTAAGTAACTATTAGTTTTTCTTAATTCTTCAGTAATATCTAATTCAGATATTAAGAACATGAATTCATTACTGCAATCACTTATTTTAATTTCTTTACCATATAGTTTTTCAATTATATATTTATTGAAATTAGATCTTGTTTTAATTTCAAAGTTATAAATCTTACCATACATTTCTTTTATTTGATTTTCCATTAAGAATGAATCAAACATAGTATAGATAGGATATTTATTATCTAATTCTTTAAGTGATTCATTATCTGTATTAATAATCATATTTAAATTAGATAAGTAATCATATTCTTTTTTATAAACATTAGCATCTAATTTTTCAATATTATATCTATCAGTCATGATAGTAGCTTCTTCTAAAGTTAATTTGAAATGTTTAATAATAAAGTTTTCTAATACTTTTTTACCTTTATTAATATTTAGAGTAGCTATTTCTTCTAAACGTTTTTCATAAGTAATAATATCATTATATGTATTTGGTGTATCAACTATAATTGGTCTTCCAACCATTTCTTTATGAGCATAATATCTTGGAATTAAATATAACATATAAGACACTACGGCTTTTAAATTTGGTTTATCTACTACACTTAAGATTTTTGGAATATTACCATATTTTTTACGATTATTACCAATTGTTACATCTTTATAAATATTAGATAATTCTACTATTTCATTTATAGCTAAACCTTCACAAGCATTAAATGCTGTAATTAAATTATTTAATTTATAAGGTGTCTTTTTATTTATTTGATATAAGTTTTCTTGTAGTTCTCTATTCTTAGTAATCATATCTAATAAATTTAATTTAATTCCTTTTATTGTCTTATCAAAGAAATTTAAATAAATAGTATCAACAACATAAGAATTTTTATTTTCTAATGCTCTATATAGTTTAACTAATTCTTCATCTTTAAAGATTAATTTTTGAAGACTTGGTACAAAGATAGCTTTTTTATCTTTTAATGGTAAGACATCTAAGATATTTTGTAAGTTTTCTTTGTTATAGTATTTAATTAATGATTCTTTAGTAAAATATGGAATTAATTCTTTTTTATTAATTCTATTTATTAGACCAGCTATATCATCTTTATTTTCAATAAATAGTTTTTCTAATACTTTATTATCATCTAATAATTTTTGAGCTTCTACTAAAGTTATTTTATTTAATAAATCTACTAATACATCATCATTTAGTTCTAGTACTTCATCATGATTACCTAATAAATAAGATGTGGTGTATTCATCTAAAATAAAATTACTACTTGAAATAATCTTGTTCATAATAGAATTATTTTCATAAATATTCTTACGATAGTTAACACTAACTGTATCTATTAAGCTTAGTAATACTTCTGATGAACGAGATGAAGAACAATTGTTAACAAATATTTGTTGTTCATCTGGAGTAAAGTCTCCAACTACAAAGATTTCTTTTAATAGTTCATTATTTTTCTTTGGTAATAAAGATGCTATATGAAGACATACATCTTTATTATTTAAAATACTCTTTTTAAATAATATTGGATTTATTTTTATTAATTCGCATAATGTTCTATTGTCTAATTCGATTAATTTATTATCAGATAGATCTTTTAATAAATCAGATGGTAATGAATGTACCAATAATTTATAATTAATATCTCTACCATCTTTTAAGGCTTCAATAAATTCGTTATATAAATTAATGTTAAATAATCTAGATATTTCTTTTTTAGGAAGTGTATATAGAATATCAGAATATACGCCTTCTAAAATATTCTTTTTATCCTCTAGAACTAGTTCTTTGATGTTATCAGGTAATGATGCTAGAACATATTCGTCTTTGCATACTTTAACTAATTCAAGAACTCTTTCATTCTTTAATAATTCTTCTTTGGTATTACCTATAGTACTTCTAACTAAGTGATAGATTACTTCTGGTTTTAAATTTTTAGATAACAAATAATTCAAATTATCTATAGTTAAATAATTAAATATACGATCTTCTGTAAAATAATTATTATCTAATTGTTTAATATATACATCTAAATAATCTTGATCATTGGCTACTTTAATTAAGTCATTTCCAAGGGAATTAGTAAATTCAACTATTACTTTATTGCTATAAATAGTTAATAAACTATAATCACTTAATAGTTTCTTTTTAGTATCATCAGTTAAGGCATCAAATCTTAAACCATTAGTTATTAGGAAGTTATCAATATCAATATCTTTTCTTAATTCTTTTAATTCATTAACAGTTATATCATCTAAAACATCTTCTGAATTAAGTAGTTCATCACCATTGATAATACTATCTTTTACTTTAGATAATGCTAATACTTTAGTTCTATTATCAGCAAAAGCATTAGTTAATGATACTATCATTGATCCTGATATTTCTGATTTATTTAATAAGTTTAGAAATTTATCGTTATTGATTAATTTTTCTAAAACAAAATATTCTTCATATTTATTACATGCATAAAGATATAGATAAATAGAATCTATATTTTCTTCAGTAAAATTAAATAGTTTTCTTTCAATTCGTTTGTTTAATTCTATTAAAGATTCTTTATCTTCTTTTAAATTATTTAATAGTTCTACATTTAATAATTCGCTTTGGTTAAGTTTCATTTTAGCCACTCCCTTATTCTCTATTATTATAACATTATTGATAGCAAAAAAAAAGGAGTATTATTCCTTATTTTTGATTGCATTTTCTGCAAATAAGTAAGCATCCTCTAAGGTTCCACAACATGCTAGGAAGCCACTAGAATGGACAAATCTTGCAGATTTTATTTTAGATACTCGAGCTAATTCTTCATCATGTAAGCCATAGAATTCTCTACTAAAATTATATGCTAATTCTTTAGAAAATTCCGATACTGTTATTGGTTTAATACAGAATCCTCCTCTATTAGATGGATAGATAACCACTTTAACTTCTTTAGCTTTAGGATTGTTTGACGAAAATAACGCTTCTTGATATGGATAGTAATCTTTTAAATATAGTATTCCATCTTTTAAATTATCTAAATCTTTAGCAAACTTTTTAGCTGCTTCAATTAGAGCCATTTCTTTAACAATTAATCTATCAAATATCATTTCTGCTACTTGAACAGCTACTAGGAAATTATCGTCGTTATCAACGTCTTCATTCCAGGCTTTATTAAATAAATCAATTATTTTATCTAAATCAGTTAATTTATATGGAGCATCTATTTTAGGGAATATGCCATTATCAATACCATCTATTTGAGCTATTAATTTATCATCAATAGCTTTCCATAAAGCTTCGCCATCTTCATGAGCAATACTCTTACAATAGTCATGACCATATTTTATCCAGATTAAACCGAATGAACAAAATGGTATTTTTTCATTACGCATTTTGGCATTAGGTCCATGATGATCTAATTCACCAAAACCAATATCATAAACTATTTTATTATCATATTCTGGTTCCCCAAGATTAACTCTACATACTATAGGATTATCTATTATTTTTGATAAAAACATAGTTGAGAAAACATCATCTGGGTGAAATGTTGAAGAATGGGTTATTAAATTAGCTTCTTCAATATTTTTAGTAATTTTTAACATGCTTCTTTCTCCCCTTTTTAGAAGTATATCGAGCTAGTTTAGTTATTTCAATAAAGATTATTGGTAAGATAGAAGCTAAAATAGCTGATACATAATTTTTTAAACCAATATTCATAAATCCAGCTTTTGGTAAAAAGCAGATAATAACAGTTAATACAATTAAACCTATATTTACAAATAACATTTTAAAATTATTAAATGATTCTATTAAGTTAATTAAGAATATTTTTTCACTTAAATATGAATATGTTAACCAGATACTTATATAAATAATAGTAACAGTTAAAATAGTATATACTTCACTTAATAAACCAACATTAGCTAGAATAAACATATATGGAATTGATAAAGCAAAGCAAATGCAGAATGCTTCAATTAAACTTATTATAATATCTTGGGTACCTAGTAAGATATTTTTATCTTTTGGTTTTCTTTCCATTAAGTCAGTATCATATGGCATGTGTTTATAAGTATATTCACTATATAAGTATGTAATAGTTTTAAATACTAAGACATTAAATAGATTATAGTAAATTGGGAATCCTTGAATTAAGAAAGCTAATACTGAGAATAATAAACCAGCATAAATAGCAATATTAAAATTAATAGTTCTAATATAGTTATCATGAACTCCACGACATTCCCTAATATATTTATAAGCTTCTTTTAAAGATGAGCCATAATAAGAATTAGGCAATAACTTTAAAGCCTTTTTATAATCATTTGAACTAACAGTAACATTCTTTTTATCACGATATTTTGATAATTCAGTTATAGTTATTGTTTTATCTGTAGAATCTTCATTTAAATAGATAATATTAATTCCAGCTTTGTTAAATAATTTAATATATTTATAATCATAATCGTCTGTAATTAAATAATTAATATGACTGTACTTTTCTTCATCAGTAAATGATGTTTTATATAGTGTATTAATTGATAATGGTAATGCTAAAACAGCAATAGATAAAGCATTAATAATACTGTTTAAAACATTATTAGTTTTTAAATTAACAATTAAGAATGTAACAAAAATAGCAAGCGATACTATATAAAGAAAAGTATTAAAGATTAAAGACTTTCGATACAATGTATCTCGATAATTATCAGGATTTTTCTTTATATTAATTACTTTAAAAGTAATTAAAACTAATAAAAGCATAATAGAAAATAATAAGTTAACATATATATTCATTCAAACCACCCAATTATATTATACCATGACATCAAAAAAAGTGCTTTAGAAAGCACTTATTTGTTTTAGTTTTTCTTTAACATATTGATCTTCAGTAGTTACTTTAGGGAATTCGGAACTGAAGGCTTTTCTTTCAGTTGCTTCTAATCCTGCATAAGTAGTTACAGATATTATGCTTTTATCATCTTCAGTTATTTTATCAGTTGTTCTAATCATTCTTGGTTCATCTTGAGCTAATACTCTGGTAATATCTAGGAAGACCGTTGCTTCACCTACTTCATCCATTATATAAGCTTCAAAAGTTCTTACTTCACTACGATCACCATCATTTAAAGATAATGATCCATTAACATAAACCAAGTTTTTTTCTTCTTTACGAGCAGTAAATTCAACTATATATAATTCTGTTACTATAGAGTCTTTTAATGGATAAGCAGTATCTCTTACCTCTTTACAATATTTAAGTAGATTTAAAACACGATTTTTCTTTTTATCGCTTGTTATACCAATATATTTATAATATTGTTCTAAAGAAATCTTATCTTCTTTTTTCATCGTGTTCTCTCTTTTCATTATATTTTTTATCGCTCGATTTTTATCTTAACAATAGCAATATTAATTGTCAATATTTTATATCACTGAATTTGAGAACATATACTCCTCTTCGATTACTTATTTCTATTTGATTTATTTCAGCTTTACCAGTTGCTATTTCGATTTCGGTTTCTAATTTGTTTATAGTAATACTATATTTATAAACACGATAACCAGTATAATCAATTGGTTCGACTTCTTGATCTTTAATTAAATCAAAAATATACTCTGGTTTCAAATAATTTAAATTTACATCTTTAAGGATTTTTTCTTTATTTTTTTCGGTATATTGTAAATCACTAGGTTTAGTACAAGAACCTTCTTCTTTACCATCTGCTACTTCACCATCGCAATTATAAATAACGGATTTACCATTTACTAATGGTAACATTTGATAAGAATATTTGTAATTACCTTTAAGTAAATGTTCTTTTTGTTCTTCATAATCAGTATAATTTGTTTTTGCTTGTTCTGTAGGAACATCGGTAGTTTCTTTATCACCAAATATTTCATAAAAATTCTTTTCATATGGTTTCAAAAAGAAACTATCAGGAATAATAAATAATATTAGGATAAGTATTACAGCTACAACTATGCCATAGATAATTAAAAACTTTTTTCTCATTTGACAATAGTATTAATAACTTTTTCTTTACTTAGACCATTAACATAATCCAAGCAAGTCATTTCTTTCTTTCCAAATGGTTTTACTTTAGTTATATATATTACTTTATCCTTAGTACATATTCCAATATTATCTTTATTTATTTCACATATTGTTCCAGCTGATAAAGTAGAATCTTTATCACCAATAAAACATTCTAATACTTTTACTTCGTCACCATTAATAATAGTATAGGCTTTTGGCCAAGGATATAAACCTCTTACTTTATTAAAGACTTCACGTGCTGTAGCATTAAAATCAATATGTTCTTCTTCTCTAGTTATATTCCAAGCAAATGTTGCTTCATCATTATTTTGTGGTGTACGAGGATTAGATCCAATAACAATACTAGGTAATGTTCTAATTAATAATTCTTTTCCTAAGATACTTAATTTGTCATGTAATGTTCCAACATTATCTGTATCTAAAATAGGAATTTCTTCTTTAGTAATAATATCTCCAGTATCCATATTTTTATCCATGTACATAATTGTTATACCAGTTTTATCTAGTCCATCAATTATAGCATGATGGATTGGAGCTCCTCCACGTAGTTTTGGTAATAAAGAAGCATGGACATTAATACAACCAAGTTCAGGAGTATTAAGGATTTCTTCAGGTATAATTTGACCATATGCGCAAGTAACAATTAAATCTGGTTTAGCTTTGACAACTGGTTCAAATTCTTTTCTTATTTTTTGAGGTTGGTAAACTTCTATATTATGTTTTAAAGCTAGCTCCTTAATTGGAGGTGCTACTAGTTCATGATGTCTACCTACTTCTTTATCTGGTTGAGTAACGACCATTATTACATGAGTATGTTCTATCAATGCTTCCAAAATAGGAACAGCAAATTCGGGTGTACCCATGAATATTACTTTTAAGTCTTTCATATTTATCACCAATATCATTATAACAAAAAAAAGCGATATATTCGCTTTTTTTAACTTTCTTTGACGTTATTTTAACCAAGATACTTTTTTATACATTAAACCAACGATTACGCCAATTATTAAAAGTGTTGGTAAAACGATTAAAATTGTATCGATTGTTAATGGGTTTTGCGTTTCATCTTTATGCTCTAATTCAAAGACTGCTTCAATAGTTACATCGGCAGAAGGCATTGTAAATGTATAATCTTTAAATTCAATTACATTACCATTAGCATCAGTTACTTTAACAGCACTTAAGACATAACCTTCTTCTGGTTCAATTGTAAATGTTACGCCTTCACCACTAGCAGCTGTTGTAGTATCAACTTTTATTTTGCCTTGACCATCTACTTTAGTTTTAACATTATATGCATATGTATATTTAAATAATCTTGATGAATAATATATTCTTACCGCTCTATCTTTTTCTTTATGTTTTAATCTACCAGATATATTAATGATTACTCCATCTTCTACTCCATCAATGTCATATGCATACATTTCATCATCATAATAGTTTCCGGCATATGGAGAATTATTTATATCTTCAGTAAGATCTTTAGTTATTAATTTATTACCTTCTAAATCATATATATTTAATTTTACAATTCCGTTTGTTATATCTAATACAAATATTTTATCTTCATAAACAGAAGCAGCTATTGAATCGTTTGAATTATTTTCTTTAGTTTCTTCATATATTAATTCCCCATTTTTATTATAGATTTCTATACCTGATAAATTATTATAATTGTGATAATAGACAATTATATAGTCATTCTTTTCTCTAATATTAGTTAAATATTCTCCTTTAGGAGACATAACTATATCATATAAGAAAGCATAATCGCCAAAAATATCTTCTATATCTTCTTCATCCATATCTTCAAGGAAATAAACTCTCTCTGGAGTATTAGGATATGATGAATAAAAATCAACTTTTTGACTTATATAATTCAATATAGCAGTCTCTTCATCAACAGATAGGACAAAACCTCTTTCTTTTAATTCAACATCTTTATAAATATAGAGTTCATCTGCCATAAGAACTTGATCTAGATATTCTCCGTTTTCCTTATCAATACTAACAAATCTTTCAATTCCATCAAATACATCACCTTTAGCATAGATATATGTATCTTTCTCTTCGGAAAATAATAAAGATTTTTCTTCTTCATTTTCAAGTTCCCATTCTAATTTAAAAGTTTGCTTAGCACTAACTATGGAAGGTATTAATAATAAAAATAAAAGTAGTAATTTTTTCTTCATACTATCACTCTATTCTTATATTATTATAATATTTTTAATAGTTTTTTTCAACCAATTAAAAAGAATAAACTATTTACGTTTATTCTCTCCTTGTAATTCAATTACATCACATAATTGTTTAATTCTTTCAATAATTCTTTTAGCTTTTATTTCATCATCACTATTGTTATTTATTCTTAAATGACTTTCTAATCCTTCGATATCTAAGTTAGAAGTAAAGAAGGTAGCTTTATAATTATTCATTCTTTTTTGTAAGATTGTTCCAAGGATTTCGTCCCTACTCCAATCAGTTACTTTTTCAGCACCGATATCATCTATAAGTAATAAATCAACATCTTCTAGATATTCCATACGATCTCCATAAGAATCAAAATCACTTTTGATATCTCTAAGTAATTCTGGGAAATATACTATTTCTGATGAAATACGTTTTTTAGATAATTCGTTAAATAATGCAGAGATTAAGAATGTTTTTCCACAGCCGAAATTGCCATGTAGATATAAACCTTTGCATTCACTATTTTTATCATAAGAATCATAGAACTTTTTGATCCATTTTATTACTTCAATTCTTTCTTTATCTTTATCAATATCTTTCATAGAAGCCATTAAGATATCTTTATCTCTAGATATTCTATTTTGTTCAGCTTTTAATGCTTCTTTACGATACTTACAAGGCGCATAGGAAAAGATGATTGTATTATCTTTTAATTCAGGATAGAAAACATGCCCTTCTAATCTATTCTTACAATATATTAAGCCTTTGCATTTAGAACAATTATTTAATTCTTTAACTGTTTCTTCTAAAGATGAAGTATATTTCATAGCTATATCATCAGATGCTTTGATAGTTTTTACTAGTCTTCTAAATTGGATATCTTTAGAAGCTTCTTTATATGATTCTTTTAATGAATCTAAATCAAATTTTATTTCACTCATAAGATCACCTAAATTCTTTCAATAGTTCATCTAATTCTTCTTGTTCTTCTTTAGTTAGTTCAGCTTTTTCAATTGTTTTATTTAACCATGATGGAGCTTCATCTTTCTTCTTTGAAGTACTCTTTGGTTTTTTACCATTTTCTTTTCTAGCTAATTCAATAGCTTCAGTAGCTGTAGTAATACCTGCTCTCATCCATTGACTGGCAATGGTTTCAACATAGCCTTTAGATAATTTGTTATTATTTTTTCTTAGAACATAATCTATTAAAACATTAACAACTGCTGGAGTTAATTTCATATCAACAAGTAATGTTTCTAGTAGTTTTAATTCACTTGTAGTTGGATTAGTTCCTTTATTTTTTATTCTTAAATAATCATAAGGTGTTGTATTTTCAAATTGATATATTTTTTCAGTTAAGATATCTTTTGGTGTTACTGATTCTTTTAATGAATCTGGTTGAGATTTATATACTAAGCTAGGTAGTTTACCATCATTATTATATTGATAATATTTACGAGCATTTTTACGTAATAATTCTTCGTCAATAATTCCATTATCTTTTAAGGATTTCTTTAGTATCTCAGCTATTTTTAATGTATCTAAATTATAGATAAATGATAATTGTTCAATTAATTCTTTTATCTTTTTAGTTATATACTTTTTATTTATTAAACCCTTTGGTAAAGATGATAATAATAAATCAAAATTAATATTACTATCTAATTTAATATTATTAGTCATGGTTCCTCTTGTTTCAAAAGGAAGAATATTTGGAGATGAATCATATATCTCATTTAAGGATACTGATATATCTTCATATGATTGTAAATTAATTTCTGGAAGACTATACTCTTTTTTTAGTAAATCATATTCATATTTACCAATAGAATTATATAAAGCCACATTAAATATTGGAGATGAAAAGAATTCTCTTGATGATAGTGGTGAGAATAATTCATAAACATATGAATTAGGATCTCCTTCTTTATAATAAGTCTTTAGAAGACCTACTCCTTCTAGAGATTGTCTTGCTAGTTTGATTGTTTCAATACTACTACTCATCATATTCATTAAATGATGATGGGTATAATCTTTACTAATAAAATCTAGTAGTTTGATATCTCTAAGTAATGTGAAATATAAACTAACAGCAATTGGACCAATTAATGGTTCATATAAAGAAATGATGTTATTTTTGTCTTCTTCAGTTATGATACTTCTATTTATTATTGTATATGTATCAGCTGGCAAGAGTGAAAACAATTTCATAATAACACCTTCTTCCTTGTCTTTATTATATACTAATGGTTATTTTTTTAAAAGAAAAAAACATGATTATCATGTTTTTAGTTGTGTCATTCACGGGACTTCTTCTAAAGATTGACTTTCTACATCTAATGTTAAATTTACACTAGATGAATAATCTTCATATAATGTTTCTTCTGTTAAAGCTTCATCAGATTCCTCTGGTGGTTCTTCAACAATAGGTTTGTTTAAGTTAGTATCTTCTTTAGACTCTCCCTTTTTATTCTCTTCTTCAACAGAACTATTTACCATTTTTACTTTAAGTTTAAATACATAATTTGTTCCGTCAATGTTTAAGGTTATGACATTAGTGTCTTCTTTAGATAATAGATCTAAATTAATTAGTAAAATTATTTCATTATTATCTAATTCTTCATGATAATTGCTAGGTTCTAATACTTTTACTCCTCTTGTTTTTGAAGTAATGCTATCAGAATTTTTGTTTAGTTTTACTTTAATTAGAACTTCGTTACTTCTTCTGTTATTAACAGCTGTAATTAAATAAACGTCTTCATCTTCTGTTAATGTAGCATGATGATTATTTAAATAAATATTAGCATCAACATTTTTCTTTTCATTATCAGTTTCTTTTAAACCTAGAATAGATACGCTTTCAGCTTCTAATTTATTGTATACATTTAATTTAATTTCTTTAGTTAAATTATTATGAGTATAAGAATATACATATGTACCTTCTTCAGCTATGAATTCACCATTTTTCGTATCAATAATTACAAGTCTATTACCTATAACTCTACGAACAGTAACAACAGCTTCTTCCATAACACCATTTTCAAGAACGACATTCTTGTTAATATGAATCTTTGTACCTGTATATGCTTCTGTAACAATTTCTCTATTGAAATTCCATCCGCTATTATGTCTATCGACATATTCATCATCATCGGCTGCAGTATATGGTAAGTTTTTCTTATCATTATTATCAGTAGATGATTCTTGTTCATTTTCTTTTACTTCACTTTGTTCTTCGTTTTTACTTTCATTATTTTCTTTTGGTTCTTCAACTACAGTTTCTTCATTTTTATTTTCTGTGTTTTCAGAACTTCCCTTTTCAGATTCTTCGTTATTAGTTTCTTTAGTTTCAGATTCAACTTCTTCTGCTTCTTTTAAGCTTTCGGTATCTTCCGTATTTGATTCTTCTTTACCCGTTTCGACTTCACTTGTTGGAGTCTCACTATTTAATGATTTATCATTTTTAGAAAATCCATCGATAATTAAGACTCCAACTGCGACCATTAGGATTATTCCTAGAATGAAGAACATTATTTTTTCTTCTCTAGTTAACCCTTGTTCATTAGTTTCCATTCTTAATTATCTCCTTTGCTATAAAATTTTTTTAGTTAGAAAATAATTTTTCCCTTTGACCTCCAAACTACTCTAGCTCAATTTTTGCGATATTACTTTGACTAATATCTATCACCTTTTGTGACACGGTTTTTATTATAAGTACTTTAATCTATTAAGGCAAGAAAAAACTGGATAATTCCAGTTTTATTTTAAATAATCTTCAATTATTTCTTGATAGATACCTTCAAGATCTTTTTCATCTGATTTTGATAGTTCAGGAACTTTACCACTATCATCTTCTTTGTTTCCAGGTACTGTTCCTAAATGATAACCAATTACTTCACCTTTTTTAACAGCTACTACTAAAGGAACCTCTAATCTTTTTTCACCAGTATTAACTGTTTTACCTTTTTCAGTAGTTAATACATAATCAGGTAATTGATTGGCTAGAAGGACTAATAATTCTTTATATCTACTATTTCCTTCTCTTACTTGTTTTGGTTTATTGTGTTCATTTAATTCATATGTATCTCTAATATCATTTTCTACTTTGTCATCTTCACGAACATTAACGTAGTATACTTTTTCTAAATCAGAGCTTGTTACAGCATCGATTAATGGTAAAACAGCATTACGACATAATGGATCAGCTGCATAACCAAAATAGATTATTCCACTACCTTCTTCAAGAATTTCAATAGCTTTATCAATATCGATATATTCCATTCTATTTTTATCTTTGATATTTACTTTTTTATTTGTTTGGCCATTTGTACGAGCCATACCATTAATTGATTCATATTCTTTTTTGAATTCTTTTTCATCAGCAGTTGCTGTCATTGCATCAAATGGATTATTACCATTTTTAACATCTCTTAATATGAAATATCCACCTAAGAATATTATTACTATAATGAATGCAGCAATAATAGTACGTCCATAGTTGTTTTCTTCTTGAATTAATGATGGTAGTTTGATGTTCTTCTTTGTTGCTGATTTAGTTGTTTTATTTTTAACAGTTTTTACTGCACTTGTTGTTTTTGTTGTTTTTGTTTTTTTAGTT
>JAFXUK010000022.1 GCA_017525015.1 Bacilli bacterium | reverse complement strand
AGGAAAATATGATATACTATTTACTTATAAAGGAAAGTTAGCATATTTCATTAATATTAATTTAACAAAAGAACCAACTGAATAACAAATAAGCTCCAGTTTTGGAGCTTTTAAAATGCTCGGAAGATTTTGATATTATGATTAGCCATATGGCCAGGAGACTCTAATTAATATTTGATACCGTTTTATGGTAACCATAAAATTGACTAAAAAATGGACGGAATTATACTAAATTTCGTCTTTTTTATGCTATAATTGAATAGAAGTGGAGTGATTCCTATGGATAATAAAACTAACATAAATTGGTTGGTATCGATTTATCCAACACTTTCTAAAGATGTTTATAAAACAAGGAAATGCAAGATTTAAGATCTTGCATTTTTTATTTAAAAGAATAATAGTATTATGTAAAAATAATAATAAACGATCAAAAATCTTATATCAAATGAAGGGTGGCATTTCCAGCCAACACTTAGTTAAAATATATAGAAAATATGTTCGTGTTTTTCTAAAAATAGTAGTATAATATAAGTAGTTGATAAATCATTGTAAAGGGGGAATACTATGAATGATAAATTAGCAACTATAACACAATTATTTGATGGAAAGGAAATTAGAAGTATTTGGGATGCTGAAAAAGAAGATTACTACTTTAGTGTTGTAGATGTTATTCTTGTTTTAACTGATAGTCCTAATCCTAGAGATTATTGGTATAGATTAAAAACTAGAATGACAGAAGAAGAAAAATCTGAAGTGTCGACAAAATGTCGACAGTTGAAAATGAAAGCACAGGATGGAAAGTTTAGATCAACTGATGCACTAGATACAAAGGGTATATTTAGATTAATTGAATCT
The DNA here is from genome assembly GCA_017525015.1 of Bacilli bacterium. The sequence continues at coordinate 165,826 of JAFXUK010000022.1, read as the reverse complement.
GTTCCATCTCCAAAAGCAGAGCCATTTAAGATGTGGTTAGCAAAACTAGGTAGTGATAAAATTGATGAGGCATTTGATCCTTCGAAGGGGATTGATCAAATGATAGACTTTTATTTGAAAAAAGGATATTCATTAGAATGGATTGAGGCAAGAATTAAAGCAATTATTGATAGAAAAAAGCTTACAAATACATGGAAAGAAAATGGAGTTACTGAAGGTGTTGAATTTGCAATACTAACTAACGATATTTACAAAGAATGGTCTGGAATGAGTGCACAGGAATACAAATCATATAAAGGTATTAGAAAAGAAAATCTAAGAGATAATATGACAGACTTAGAAGTTGCTATAACAAATATTGGTGAACTTGCTACTAGAGAGATTGCTAAAAATGAAAAACCATTTGGACTTTCAGATAATAGAAAAGTTGCTAAGCGTGGCGGAGGAGTTGCAAAAAGAACAAAAGATTTTTTTGAAGAAGAAACTGGTAGTAAAGTAGTGTCAAAATCAAACTCTTTAAATTTTCAATATACGGAAGATAATAAATTAATAGAAAAATAGGGATTCCAAGGATACTTCCTGTTTTTTTATGCTGTTTTTTGCTAAACTACAATTATACGGAGGTTGTTATGGATCAGAAAAAGATAGGTAAATTTATACAAGAAAGAAGAAAAATAAAAGAATTAACTCAAGTAGAATTGGCTGAGAAGTTAGGTGTTAGTAATCGTACTATTTCTAGTTGGGAAAATGGAAATAGTTTGCCAGATTATTCTATGTTTCAAGATTTGTGTAATGAGTTAGATATTTCTATTAATGAATTATTATCTGGAGAAAAATTAACAGAAGAAAATTATCAAAAAAAATTAGAAGAAAATATTGTTAATACAATCGATTATAATAATAAGAAAAGGAATCAAAGAATAAAGAAATGTACTATACTTATAATAATTTTACTGATTATTTATTTATTATATAAAGTATTTATTGTGTACTTTTATTATAAGGACTATACAAATCATGAGAGTAATTCTTTTCCTTATAATAAAAGCATTAAAACGATTGAAATTCATAATAATAAAAAAGCAAATACAAAAGTTTCACATAATGAATTAAATATTTATATTCCTGATGGATTTGAGTTAATTACTGATAAAGCAAAAAGTAATTTTGTAATGGATAATTGTGAGCCTTATATAAAAGGTCTTCAGGATAATAATAATTTTGATGCAATGATTCTTATTTGCAATAATAGAAGAGCATTTGATATCGGTAATTTAGATTATCATGGGATTAATAATACAATATTTCCTTGGATGAATATTTATAGATTATTTGAAAAATATAATATTCATGATTCGATAGATTTAATAAAATATTATGAAAATCATTATCAATTTAGACAAAATATTTTTACTAGTAGTGATGATATTAAAATCAATTATATAGCAAGAACATATTCTAATTTTACAATTCCTTCTTATGATTCTTTCTATTATTTAGAAAAGGATTTAAGAGGTTATGCAATTGAATATGAAAGAGAAAAAGATAAATTATTTCAACAAACTGTATTAAGTTATAAAGATGGAATGTATAGTGAAAATAGTTATGGCATTTCTTTTCATAACAATAAAGAAGAGTATTTTAATCATGATAATACTTTTGAAATAATTAGTAGTATTTCAAGAAGATAGAGTAGAGGAATCTACTCTTTTATGTTATAATTAGTGCAGTTAGGAAGTGATTTCTATGAATAATAAAACTAATATAAACTGGTTTCCTGGACATATGGCTAAAACTAGAAGAGAGATATCAGAACAATTAAATTTAATTGATATTGTTTATGAAGTTGTTGATGCTAGAATGCCAATATCATCTAAGATTGTTGATATAGATGATTTAATTAAAGATAAGCCTAAAATACTTGTTGTTACTAAGTATGATTTATGTGATAAGAATGAGACTAATAAAATATTAGATCATTATAAAGAAATTGGTTATAATGTAGTACCTCTTGATTTAATGAATGGTAATTGTAATACATTAATAAATGTAACTAATGATTTAATGAAAAAGATTAATTCTGATAGAGTTAATAAAGGACTAAAGGAGAGAAGTGCTAGAGTACTTATAATTGGTGCTCCTAATGTTGGCAAAAGTACTTTAATAAATAGATTAGTTGGAAGAAAAAGTGCTGGAGTTGGTAATACTCCTGGATTTACTAAGAATTTATCTTGGATTAGAGTTAATAAAGATATAGAGTTACTTGATTCTCCTGGAATACTTTGGCCTAAATTAGAAGATCAAGAATCTGCTCATATACTTGCAGCTTTATCTTCTATTAAAGAAGAAGTTATTAATCTTGATGAGATTGCATGCTTTATCTTAAAAAAATTATTTGAATTATATCCTGAAAAGTTAAATGATAGATATGGTATAATAGAATTAGATGATGATATGATTGAAGCATATGAAACTATCGGACGAAAGAGAGGTGCCTTATCAAGAGGAGGAGTAGTTGACTATGAAAAGGTTTCTAATATTATTGTTAGAGATTTAAAGAATGGTTATTTTGATCCTATAACTTTTGATAGATTAAAATGATGGGAGTTAATGAGTGTCTACAAGATGGCACTAGAATATATTTAATTAGAGAAGAAGATAAGAAAAAGAAGAGATTTACTTTATTTAAATCTAAGAAAAATGAAAGAAGAATATTTAGAAAAGATTTTAATCATGCTGAACTTGTTGGAGAAGAACTTTGTAATGTACGTAATTTAAGATGTTCTCATTTCTTTTTAATAGGAGAGGGATATTATCATTTGAATCGTACTGAGTTTTATGAAGATATTGAAGATAAAGGATATAATATTAGACTAGGTTCTTATGATTTTAGAGATCCTGTTAAATATGATTATTTTCAAATAGCAGATAGTATATTAGGCAGTGAATATTTAGAAGAAATATTAGAGTTTGCTCCTACTACAGAAAATAGATATCAATTATTAGATGAGATAGAAGAGATGTTTGCCTTAGATACTTTTATGGGACAAACTGATAGATACTGGAATAATGTTATATTTGAAAGAGATAAAGAAACTAAAGAAATACATTTAGCTCCTTTATATGACTTTGAATACTCATTAAATTCTTCTTATATTAATCCTAATTGTTTATATGATAATGTACTTCATACTTTTAAGAGTGAACAAGACTATAAAGATTATATTGAGAAGAGACCTGAGTTTGCTGAAAAACTTAAATTCTATTTAGATATAGATTTAGTTGATGTAATTGAAAGAAGCTATAGAGCTAAAGGTTTAAAGGTACCTGAACATGTAATTCCATTCTATGAAAAATTTGAAAAAGAAAGAAAAGATTTAATTAGAAGAGTTACTGGAGAAGAGAACGTTAATCAAAAATAGAAAGATTCTTTCTATTTTTTTCTTGCATAAAATATATTTTCTTGCAACAATTAATATAGGTGTATCATTATGAATAAAAAAGAAATATTTGAAAAATTAAATAAATTAGAGATTGATAAGAATAATTATATAGTAGTTGGAGATGCCAGTTTAGTATGTCAAGGAATTATAAAAGAGTGTGATATTATTGATATTGCATTTAAAGATGATTCTTTTGAATTAGATGATTCTTTTAGAGTATCTTCTAATTATAGTTCTAATTATATAGAATTAAAGGGATATCATTTTTTAAGATTAGATAATTATTTAGATATTAGTGATAAAAAAATAATTAAAAAAATAGAATTAAAATTAGATTTAGAGGATACATATAAAAATGAAAGAGAATTAAGAAAAGAAGGTTATACATTAATTGGTGGAGTAGATGAAGTTGGAAGAGGACCTTTAGTTGGACCTGTAGTAGCTGCTTGTGTAGTGCTACCTGAAAAATTTTCTTTAGAGGGATTAACTGATAGTAAAAAGTTAAGTGAAGCAAAAAGAGATTATTTCTTTGAAGAGATAAAAAAACAAGCAATTGCTTATGGAGTAGGTATTGTATCTGAAAAGCGAATTGATGAGATTAATATTTATGAAGCTACTAAAGAAGCTATGATTATGGCAATTAATAATTGTAATCCTAAACCAGAATATGTTTTAACTGATGCGATGAAGTTAGATCTTGATGTTCCTGTTAAACCTATTATTAAAGGTGATTTAAGAAGTATTACTATTAGTGCTGCTTCAGTTATTGCGAAAGTTACTAGAGATAAAATGTTATATGAATTAGATAAGAAATATCCGATGTATGATTTTAAAAATAATGTGGGTTATCCTACTAAAAAACATTTAGAAGCAATTGATAAATATGGTATTATTCCAGAACATAGAAAAAGTTATGGACCGGTTAAAGAATATTTAGAGAAAAGTGTAAAACAATAGAAAAAAACAATATAATATAAATAGATAGTTGTTGACAAAAAGATTTTTTATGGTTATAAATTATAAATGACTGGAGGAATTCTATGACAAAGAATTTAGTAATAGTAGAAAGTCCTAGTAAAAGTAAGACTATTGAAAAGTATCTAGGAGGAGATTATAAGGTTGTTTCTTCTAAGGGACATATTCGTGATTTAGCAACTTCTGGACACTTAGGATTAGGTGTAGATATAGAGAATGGATTTAAACCTAATTATGTTCCTATAAAGGGTAAAGAGAAAGTTATTAAAGACTTAAAGAAGGATGTTAAAGATAGTGAAATGGTTTATCTTGCATCAGACCCTGACCGTGAAGGAGAAGCAATTGCTTGGCATTTAAAAGATACTTTAGGTATAAAAGATAAGAATTATAAGAGAGTATTATTTAATGAAATTACTCATGATAAAGTATTAGAAGCAATGGAAAATCCTACTGTAATTGATGATAATTTAGTTAAGAGTCAAGAAACTAGAAGAATACTTGATCGTATTATTGGTTTTAGACTTAGTAAATTATTACAAAGTAAGATTGGTGCGAAGAGTGCTGGAAGAGTTCAATCTGTAGCATTAAAATTAATTGTTGATAGAGAACGTGAAATAGAGAATTTTAATCCTGTAGAATATTGGACTGTTACTGCACATTTTGATAAATTTGATGCTAACTACTTTAAAACAGTTGATAATAAAGATGAAACTAAGTTAGATACTGAAGAAGAAGCAGATGATGTTTTAAATAATATTAGTGATAAATATAGAGTAGAAAATATTGATACTAAGAAGACTAGAAGAAGTGCTAAATATCCATTTACTACTTCAACTCTACAACAAGAGGCATCTACTAAGTTAGGTTTTCCTGCTCGTAAGACTATGAGTGTTGCTCAAAAATTATATGAAGGTATTGATTTAGGTGATGAGACTGTCGGACTTATTACTTATATGAGAACAGATTCTATTCGTTTATCAGATGATTTTGTTAGACCTGCATTGAAATATATTGAAGAAGAATATGGTAAAGAATATGTAGGACATGTTAAACAAGCTAAGAAAAATGATAATGTACAAGATGCACATGAAGGTATTAGACCTACTAGTGTATTAAGAGAACCAACTAAGATTAAGAGTCATTTAAGTAATGATGAATTTAAATTATATAGTTTAATTTATAAGAGAACTATTGCTAGTTTAATGGCTGATGCTTTACTTGATCAAACTACTGTTATTTTAAATAATAATAATTATAAGTTTAAAACTACAGGAAGTATTATTACTTTCTTAGGTTATTTAAAAGTATATGGTGATTATGAATCTAGTGATGATAATGTATTACCAAAGTTTGTGGTTGATGAGATTAAAACTACTAATGATGTAGAAAAAGAACAACATTTTACTCAACCTCCTGCAAGATATACTGAAGCTAGACTTATTAAAGAATTAGAAGAATTAGGTATTGGTAGACCTTCTACTTATGCAACAATAATTGATACTATTAAGAGTCATGATTTTGTTACATTAGAAGATAAGAAATTTAAACCTACTAGTGTTGGTATTGAATCTACTGATAAATTACAAGAGTTCTTTAGTGATATTATTAATACAAATTATACAAGTGAAATGGAAACTGATTTGGATGAGATTGCTGAAGGTAAAATGGTTTGGAATAAGGTATTAGATGATTTCTATAAATTATTTGAACCTAGAATTAAAAGTGCTTTTAGTGATATGGAAAAGAAAGCTGCAGAAGAAACTGGAGAGACTTGCCCAGAGTGTGGTAGTCCTTTAGTTAAACGTAAAGGTAAATACGGAGAATTTGTAGCTTGTAGTAATTATCCAACTTGTAAGTATATTCAAAAAGAAGAAGCTGAAATAGTAGAAATTTGTGATTGTCCTAATTGTGATGGAAAGATTGTTGAGAAGAAAAGCCGTAAAGGTAAAGTATTCTATGGATGTAATCACTATCCTAAATGTAAGACTGCATACTGGGATAAACCTATTGATAAGAAATGCCCAGAGTGTGGTGAAATGTTAACAGAAAAGAATGGAACTATTAAGTGTTCTAGTTGTGATTATAAAGAGGATTAGTCCTCTTTTTTTGTAATTTAGGGCAAAATATGGTATAATATGCCTGTAGGGGGATGGATTATATGAGAAAGGGAAATGCTTATTTTTTAGTTGCAAGAGATAGACTTACAAATGATTATGAATTTGTATCTATTAATGGTAAAAGAGAACTTTCTTTAGAAGAAATTGATTCTTATACAACACATTTTAAAAATGAAGTAGTACTTGAAAAAGGACTTAATAAGATACATACTATTTCTCTTCATGGGGTAGATTTTTTTATAGTCCATCAAAATAATAAAAAGCTTCAAAAGTATGAAGTATTATATGAAGATAATGATAGAATTAGAAAGATTGCTGATGACTTTGATAATAATTCAGAAATGATTGATGCAATACTAGATTCTTTTGCTTGGGATATGACTAAGAAACCTCTTTTATATGAACAGGTGGTAACTGGTAGAACTGGTATATATAGTAAGTATGTTAAATACTTTATTTCTAATCGTAGTAAGCCTTCAACAATTAAATATAGAGATGGTGGATGGGCAAGAGAGTCTTATCCTTTAATTAGAAATATAGTAGAAGCTACATCTAGAAAGACATATAATTATTCATTAATATGTGATAAGATGTATCGTGATTTATTAGATGAAGATTTAAAAATTAAGACTGATTCTAAATATAATCCTGATCAATTATCTTTATTTGATAATTATTTATTTGATCCTAATAAATTAGATGATACTAAACTTTTAAATGTACTTGGAACTTTTATTAAATTACCTGCAGCAACAATATTAATTGATGACACACATGCATATTTTAATAAGAGTACTTTTAGTAATTATGCAGATGGTGATTTAGATAAGTTAGAAAATTTATTACCTAATGATTTATTACTTAGAATACGTTTATTATTAATACAAAGAGATTGTATGGAAAATGCATTTTTACCTTATAGTGATAAATATTATCGTCCTATTGAAAAGGGACAAAAAGATCTTACTAAATTATTTATTAATCATCCAGAAATACTTGATAAAGCAAGTTTATGGTGCGACTTATATCACTCTTATGAAGAAAAAGTTTTAGGTGATGTTTATGGAAGAGAATATAAAAAGAGAAGGGAATGTTAAGGAATTAAATGATTATTTAGATTTCTTAAAGTACCAAAAGAATTATTCTGATTATACAATTGAAAGCTATTTAAATGATATTTGTGAATATCTTGATTATATTAATAGTGAAGGGTTAGCTTTTAAAGATATTGAGTATAGTGATATTCGTTTCTTTTTAATGTATTTAAAAGAGACTAAAAAAGATAATAATTCTTCAATAGATAGAAAACTTAGTGCATTAAGAGGCTTTTATAAATACATGGCTAATGAAGGTATTGTTAAGAGTAATGTATTTTCATTAGTTAGTGGACCTAAAAAGAGTAAAAAATTACCTAGATATTTTGAATATAATGAACTAGAAGAAATGTTTAATGTACCTGATGATACTCCTTTAGGGCAGAGAGATTTATTATTACTTGAAATGTTATATGCAACAGGATGTCGTGTAGGAGAACTTGTTTCAATGAAAGTATCTGATATTGATTTTGGAAGACGTAATATATTAATACTTGGAAAGGGTAATAAAGAAAGATATGTTACTTATGGAGAGTATTGTGAAGATGCTTTAAAAAAGTATTTAAATGATGGATATAAAACTTTAAATAAAAATAATATTGATTATTTATTTTTAAATAATAATGGGGGAGTTCTTACTGAGAGAGGAGTTCGTTTTATATTAGAAAAGATTATAAAACAGACTGGTATTAATAAAAATATTAGTCCTCATATGATAAGACATTCTTTTGCGACACACTTATTAAATGAAGGGTGTGATTTGCTTACAGTTCAAAAATTATTAGGACATGAGAGTATAAAAGCAACTCAAATTTATACTCATGTTACAACCGATAGATTAAAAGAAGTATATTATCAAAGTTTTCCGAGAGCTAAAAAAGATGATTAATTCATCTTTTTTTGTTTATTTACTTTCTTTTTAGGGGCTAATTCGTTATAATATTATTAGTTCCTGTAAAGGGTGTGATTTGTCTATGAATGATGAATTTCAATCCATTAGAGAACTATATCAGAGGGTTTTGCCAGCATTACGTACGAAAGTACATAAGCTAGAGAAAAAGGGAATATATTCTATTACAGAAGAAGAGATATGGAATCTATTAATGGATAAGTGGAAAAAAGGAAGAGGATTAACTCTTTTTGATATTGTTGATGATATCTTAAAACTTGATGAAAATATGATTCTGGAAAAGCATCCTAATAAGGATTAGACATAGGGAGTGAAAAAAATGAAGAAGAAAAAAAGTGGAAAGGGTAAAGTTGTAAAGACAACATTATTTTTAATGGTTTTAATGGTAGCCATTGGATTTTTATTTGTACCATTATTTAAGAATTTAAAATTTGGATTAGATTTACAAGGAGGATTTGAAATTCTTTATAAAGTAAGTCCATCAGATAATTCAAAAATGAATTCTTCTAAACTAAAAGCTACTTTTGAAACTCTAGATAAAAGAATTAATGGTTTAGGAGTTAGTGAACCTGAAATTATTACTGAGGGTAGTGATAAGATTCGTGTTAAGTTAGCTGGAGTTAGTGATCCAGAAACTGCAAGAACACAATTATCTGCTGTAGCATCATTAACATTTAGAGATATGGATGATAATCTTTTAATGACTAGTGATGTATTAAATGCTGGTAAAGCAAAAATTGGTCAAGATGATAAAGGTAATCCTGCAGTAGCTTTATCTATTAAAGATACTGATAAGTTCTATGATGTAACAAAAGATATTAGTAGTCGTGAAAAAGGAAAGAACTTAATTGTTATTTGGTTAGATTATAATGATTTAACTGATAGTTTTTCTAAAGAAGGAAATCTATGTGGAACTAGTAGTTCTAACTGTTTAAGTGCTGCGACAGTTGGTGAAGCATTTAATAAAGATGTTATTATTCAAGGAAACTTTACTTATGAAGAAGTAAGTAACTTAGTTAATTTAATTAATAGTGGATCTCTTCCTTGTAAACTTGAAGAGATTAGTTCTAATACAGTTGGAGCAAGTTTTGGAGATCAAACATTACAAACTACATTAGTTGCTGGAATTATTGCAATTGCTGCAATCATCTTAATCTTAATTTTAATCTATCATTTTGCTGGAGTTGTTTCTGCAGCAAGTATGGCTATTTATACTTTCTTAGTATTTGGTATTTTCTGGGTAGTTGGTGGAGTACTTACTTTACCTGGAATTGCTGCTTTAGTACTAGGTATTGGTATGGCAGTAGATTCAAATGTTATTACTTATGCAAGAATTCGTGAAGAATTATTAAAAGGTAAGAGTCTACCTTTAGCATTTAGAGAAGGATCTAAATCAAGCTTTAGTGCAATAATTGACTCAAATGTTACTACTTTAATAGTTGCAATTATTATGTTTATATTTGGTGAATCTAGTATTAAAGGATTTGCTACTATGTTAATTATTACTGTACTTGTAACTATGTTTACAATGGTATTCTTAACAAGAACATTATTAAAGGTATTTGTTAATACTGGTTTCTTTGATGATAAGATTAAAGCATTCTTAAATGTTAATCCTAAAGATATTCCAAATGTAAGTAAGAATGAAGCAGTTAAACCTAATAAATTCCATAATGTTAATTTCTTAAAACATAAATGGATTTGCTTAGCAGCATCTTGTTTAATCATTATTGTTGGATGTGTATTCTTAGGTACTAAGGGATTTAATTTAAGTATTGATTATAAAACTGGTACTGATATTACTGTTGTTAGTTCTGAAAAGATGACTAAGAAAGAATTAAAGAGTGATATTAAATATCTTGAATTAGAAGCTAGTGAAATAACTATTTCTGATGATGAAGCTAGTATTCGTATTGATGCTGCTGTTGATGGTAATAAAGTAAAAGAGATTAATAGATATTTTGAAGAAAAATATGATGCAAAAGTAAATATTGGTGTTGTTACTAATATGGTACAAAAAGAACTTGTTAAAAATGCTATATTCTCTGTACTTATTGCTTTATTAGGAATTATTATTTATGTAGGAATTAGATTTAAATTTAGTTATGCAGTAGGTGGAGTTTTAGCTTTACTACACGATGTATTAATTATGTTTAGTGTATTTGCTATTTGTAGATTCCAAGTAAGTTCAATGTTTATTGCAGCAGTACTTGCAATAATTGGTTATTCAATTAATGATACAATCGTTTCATTCGATCGTATTCGTGAAAATATTAATAATTATGATAAAAAGAAAATGGATGCTTCTAAGTTAGAAGAAATTGCTAATAGAAGTATTCAAGAGACATTTACAAGAACAATTTATACAACTATTACAACTTTACTTCCTGTTGTAATCTTAATGATTTTAGGATCTTCTGGAATATTTACATTTAATGTTGCTATGCTTGTTGGTTTAGTAGCAGGTACTTATTCTTCTATCTTTATCGCAACAGTATTCTTCTTAATTATTGAAAAGAAAAATATTGGTAAAGTAGAAAAACCTAAAAAAGTTTATAAAGATGATTTAGAGGAGAAGAAAATAAAAGGAATAAATTGTTAGTTTTTGAGGGGAGATGAGTTCTTTGTCAAAAAGTTTAGATGATATTAAAATTGAAGATGTCTTAGAAAAGGTACGCACTTATGTTGAGGATGAAGAACAAATCAAAGTGATTGAGAAAGCGTATGAGTTTGCTAATTTAAAACATAAAGGACAGTTTCGTAAAAGTGGGGAGGCATTTATATGCCACCCTTTAAATGTTGCATTAATCTTAACTACAATCTATGCAGATTATGAAACTATTTCTGCTGGACTAATGCATGATGTATTAGAGGATTGTGATTGTACTCCAGAAGAAATGGAAGAAGAGTTTGGACCAACAATTACGAAACTTGTTAAAGGTGTTACTAAATTAACTAATATTAATTTCTCTACTGAGAATGAATATTTAATTGATTATTATAAAAAAATAATAGTAGGAATGAGTGAAGATGTTCGTGTAATTATAATTAAATTATGTGATAGACTTCATAATATGAGAACTTTATGGGCTATACCTGAAGATAGACAAAAGATTAAAGCTCATGAATCTCTAGATATTTTTGCTCCTATTGCTCACCATTTAGGTATTCATAAAATAAAGAGTGAGTTAGAGGATTTATCTTTACGTTATTTAAAACCTGAAGTATTTTATGATATTGCAGAGAAATTAAATAAGACAAAGATTGAAAGAGATAGAATTGTTTATGATATGCAAAATGAGATTACTGAGTTACTTAATGAACATCATATTCCTCATGAGATTAAAGGACGTAGTAAATCTATTTATAGTATTTATAATAAACTTGATAAAGGTAAGAAATTTAGTGATATATACGATTTATTAGCATTAAGAGTTCTTGTTAATACTGAACAAGAATGTTACTTAGCTTTAGGTTTAATACATAGTGTATTTAGACCTTTACCTAAGAGATTTAAAGATTATGTTGCAATGCCAAAACCTAATATGTATCAGTCTTTACATACTACTGTTTTTGGTATTGAAGGATATTTATTTGAAATACAAATTCGTACTTATGATATGGATGAAGTTGCAGAAAATGGTATTGCTGCTCACTGGTCTTATAAAGAGAATAAGGGTAGTAATTCTAATGCAAATCTTACAAGTACTACAGAACAAAAATTACAATTCTTTAAATCTATTATTGATTTAAGTCAAGAAAAGATGAGTAACGAAGACTTTGTTAATAGTGTAAAAGATGAAGTATTAAATAATAATATTTATTGTTTTACTCCTAAAGGAGATGTTATTGAACTTCCTAGAGGAGCAACTCCTTTAGACTTTGCTTATAAGATTCATACTAAAGTTGGAGAAACTACAGTTGGAGCAATTGTTAATAATAATATTGTTCCTTTGGATTATGAATTACAAGATAATGATATTGTAAAGATTAATACTAATAAGAGTTCTACACCATCTAAAGAATGGATCAATATGGCTAAGTGTAGTACTACAAAGAATAAGATAAAGGCATTCTTTACTAAGAATGAAAGAGATATCTATATTGAAAGAGGAAAATATACATTAGAAAAAGAATTAAGAAAGAGAAAATTAGTATTCTCTGAATTCTTAACTGATGAAAATATTAAGAAAATATGTGATGAAATTCATGCAGATGATTTAGATGAAATATATTTATCAATAGGTAATGGTAAAGCTACTGTTAATGGAGTTATTAATGTAATTCATAGAGAAGAAGATACTACTCCAAAAATTGTTAAATTTAGTCCTAAATCAATTGATGCAGATATTATAGTTAGTGGTATTGATAAAGTTAAAGTTAATCTAGCTAATTGTTGTAATCCTGTTTATGGAGATGAAATAATTGGTTATATTACTAAAGGTAATGGTATTTCTGTACATAGAATTAATTGTCATAATCTAGAAAATGTAGATGAACGTACAGTTGATGTTTTATGGAATACTAATACTAATAAACGTTACTTAACTTGTTTATTAATTTATATTAATGATAGCGAAAATCATATGTTAGATATAGTTCAATCTATTTCCATGATGAATGTTAGTGTTGATGGTATTCAAGTGTTAGGTAGGGGAGATAAATCTACTTATGAACTTACTTGTTATGTAACAGGACTTGATCAATTAGAAAAACTAATTGTTAATATAGAAAAACATCGTTATGTTGAAAAAGTAGAGAGGGCGATGCGATGAGAGTTTTAGTACAAAGAAGTGGAGAAGCTTCTGTTACAATTGATGGAAAAGTTAATGGTAAGATTGATAGTGGTTTAGTAATACTTGTTGGTTTTACTGAAGGGGATTCTATTAATGAAATAGAATACCTTGCTAGAAGAGTAGTTAATCTTCGTATTTTTCCAGATGAAAATGATGTAATGAATAAAAGTATATTAGAGTATGGTGGAGATGTTTTATCTATTTCACAATTTACTTTATATGCTGATACTAAAAAAGGTAATAGACCTAGCTATATTAATGCTTTAAGAGGAGAAGAGTCTACTAAGTTATATGATTTATTTAATGAAGAATTAAGAAAATATGTACATGTAGAAACTGGTATTTTTGGAGCTGATATGACTGTTGCTATTACTAATATTGGACCTACAACTATAATGTTAGAGAGGTGATAGAATGGATAAAAAATTAAATTATCGTATTATTAATTTAGTTGCGATAATTGCACTTATCTATTTACTTGTTCATACTATAGGTGTTTGTTGGGGTATTATAGGAAGTGCTCTTCAACTACTTGCACCTTTTATAGTTGGTTTTGCATTTGCATATGCATTTACACCTTTAGTTAAATGGTTAGAGGGTAAAGGTATTAGAAAAGGACTTTCTATTACTATTGTAGTACTTGGACTTGTATTATTTCTTGGAGGATTATTAATAATAACTCTTCCAATGCTTTATGATCAATTATCATTATTTGTTAAGATGATTGTAGAAGTATTGAAGAATTTAGATATTAAATATGACTTTAATCTTGGAAATTATGAATTAAAGATTACTGATTATTTAAATACAATTCTAGGAGATGTTGGTAGTTTAGTATCTGCTAGTGGAATTGATTTTATTAATAAATCCTTAGGATTTACTGGTAAAGCAATAGTTGGCTTTGTAGCATTTGTTTATTTCTTAATTGATATGGATAAGATTAGATCTACTCTTAAAATTTGGTTACAATCATTTAGTAAGAGAGGTTTTGAATATATTCAATTAATGGATGGAGAAATTACAAATTACTTAAAAGGATTAGAAATATTTATGGTTATTCAATTCTTTGAATATAGTTTCTTATTCTTAGTTACAGGACATCCTAACTGGTTAGTACTTGGAATACTTGCATGTATTACAACAGTAATTCCTTATTTTGGAGGATTAATTACTAATATTATTGCGATAGTACTAGCTTCTGTTGTATCAACGAAATTAGTTATTTTAACAATTATTATTTGTTTAATCTTTCCACAGGTTGATGGTTATCTTATTTCACCAAAGGTTTATGGAAGAACAACTAATGTTAATCCTTTAATTGTTATTATGGCAGTATCTATTGGTGGATCAATGGCAGGTATGGTAGGAATTATTGCTGCACTTCCTGTTTATCTATTAATTAGAACTACATATTATTTCTTTGAGAAAGATTTGAAAAAAGGAATGGGAAATTTAAAAAGGACTATATAGTCCTTTTTCTTTACACTTTTTTCCACAAATTAACAATTTTTGACATCAAGTTTCGTGTAAAATCGATGACAAATCATAATTATGGCTTATAATATAATTAGAACACTATAATAATAAAGGGAGATGATAGTGATGGTAATTTATATGTACTTATTCATTTTAATCGTTATTTCCATCATTACGGGAATTATTGTCACTATTATGGAAAGAAAAGGATTCTATCCACTTCCTTCTAAACGTAAGGCTAAAGAAGAGAAAGCTTTAGAGGCACAACCTGTAGTAGAACAAGCACCAGCAGTTATTCCTCAAGCTGTACAAGAACCTATTTACTATGAACAACCTGTTTATACATATACTCAACCAGAGTATGTTCAATATCAAGAACCTGTATATCAACAACAATATGTTGAACCTCAATATACAGAACCTGTTTATCAACAACAATATGTTGAACCTCAATATACTGAAGTTCAATATCAAGAGCCAGTATATCAACAATATCAAGGACCTGTTGTACAACAATATGCTGAACCTGAGTATCAAGAACAAGTTTATGTTGATCCATCTTATGTAGAACCTGTATCAATTGATCAAGTTACAACTGTTGGATTTGTAGAAACTTCTCCAATGCCTAAAACTGATCCTGTTGTGATGGATGCAGTTACTATGATTAATATGCAACCTGTTAATGTTGAGACTGTAGAAGTTGAAGATAATTATGATGTACCTGTCATGATATCATCTTATACAGTTGATTTATCTGATGTTATTGATAATATTCAAAAAATAGAAGTAAAGGATAATAATACAATTCAAAATACTAATATGACTGAGGGATTAGTATGAAAATACTAAAGAAAATTGGTTATATACTTTTATTTGTGTTTTTAATTCCATATCAAGTAATTAATGTATTTATAAAGGGATTTAAAACATTATCATTATTCTTATCTAGAGGACTTTATTTCTATTTTGAAAAATTATTTGCTTTATTAAAAAAGATAACTAACTTGTCTTTTTTTCAAAATGCAGCTAATTATTTTAAAAAGAGACAAGAACAACCAAGCCATATTGTTTTAGTAATAGTATGGTTTTTGATGTTTGTATATCTATTTGATACTTTTTATGTTGATCAATCTACTTTAGTAGAGAGCTTACCAATAGAGGATAATACTACTGAAGAGAAAGAAACTGTATCAGATAATAAAAAAGATGATAATCCATTACTTAGTAAAGAATTAAATCTTTATAGAATATATAATAAATATAAATTAAAGGATATTAATATTAAGAAACTTAGAGAAGCTAATGTTGATACTGTTGCATGGATAATAGTAGAGGGTACTAATATTAATTATCCTATTGTACAATCAGTTACAAATGATTATTATTTAACTCATTCATATGATCATTCTTATACTCATAATGGTTGGACATTTATGGATTATAGAAATGATGAATTTATGAATGATCAAAATACTATTTTCTATGGACATAATTTATATAATGGTACTGGTTTTGGTAGTTTAAGTAATTTATTTAAATCTGGACAAACTAATATTAAAATTATGGTTATTACTGCAGAACAAAAAAAATATACTTATAAAGTATTTTCTGCTTATGAAATTGATCCAGAAGTATATTATTTACAAACTAATTTCTATAGTGATGATAGTTATAAACAATTCTTAGATACTATTTCTAGTAGAAATATTATAGGAGTAAATAATAAAGTAGATATTGATGATAAGATAATAACTTTATCTACTTGTACTGATGATAATAGTGGTAGAAAAGTAGTACATGCGAAATTAATAAAAGAAGAAGAGATTTAGGATTCTAAATCTTTTTTATTAAAATATATTGAAAAATAATAAGTTTTGGTTTATAATCTAGGTATCTTCGTGGGAAAGAGTACCTTTTATACGAATTGTAGAGAGAGTATGGTTGGTGAAAATACTTATTACGATAAAAGAGAAGACAACCGAAAAAGTGCGAAGCGCATAACTGCGATAGAGGTTTTAAGAGTAGAAAATAAGGTGGCACCGCGTATTATTACGTCCTTTGGGTTGTCACCTTTTTTATTTTAAGGAGGAGATCATATATGATACAAAGACAAAAAGGATGTAATGATATTTTCGGAAGGAACGCAAAAGTTTGGAAGTACATTGATCATGTAGTTGATGCATTAATGGAAAAGTATAACTATAACTATATTCGTACACCAATTTTTGAGGCTACTGAATTATTCCATCGAGGCGTAGGAGAAACAACTGATATTGTTACTAAAGAGAGTTATGATTTTGTAGATAAAGGTGGAAGAAATATTACACTTAGACCTGAAGGTACTGCTGGAGTTGTTCGTGCATATATTGAAAATAAAATGTATGGAGATCCTAATCAACCAGTAAAGGTTTATTATAATGGTACAATGTATCGTTATGAGAGACCTCAATCTGGAAGAGATAGAGAATTAACTCAATTTGGTATGGAAATATTAGGTAGTGATGATCCACTTGCAGATGCAGAAATCATCAGTGCAGCAGTTAATCTTTATAAAGCATTAGGATTAAAAGAAATTAAAGTTAATATTAATAGTTTAGGAGATAGTGAATCTAGAGATAATTATCGTAAAGCTTTAGTTGAATACTTTAGACCAAAAATTAAAGATTTATGTGAGGATTGTCAAGAAAGATTAGAGAAGAATCCTTTAAGAATCTTAGATTGTAAATTTGATGCAGGAAATGAAATTATTGTGAATGCACCAAAGACATTAGATTATTTAAATGAAGCAAGTAGAGACAGATTTGAAGCTGTACAAGATTTACTTGATGTTATGCAAATAGAATATGTAATTGATCCTAATATTGTTAGAGGACTTGATTACTATAACCACACAGTATTTGAAATTGAAGCTAAAGTTGAAGGCTTTGGAGCAAATAATGTATTAGGTGGTGGAGGTCGTTATAATGGATTAGTTAATCAATTAGATGGACCTGAAACTCCATGTGTAGGTTTTGCAACTGGTATTGGTAGACTTGCAATGGCAATTGAACTTGAAAAAGTTAAACTTCCAATTATTGAAGATGTAGATTTATTCTTAATGTATGTTAATGAAGATGAGAAGAAATATGCTGCATACTTAGCACAAGAATTAAGAATGAATGATTTCATTGTTGAGACTGAATATACTGGTAGAAGTTTAAAAGCACAATTTAAGCAAGCAGATAGATTAAATGCTAAATTTATTTGTATCTTAAATAGTGAAGATTTAAATAATAATGAAGTTCATATTAAGAATAATATTACTAAAGAAGAAGAGGTTATTTCACTTGATGCTTTAATCTATTATTTAGATGAAAAATTAAGAGATTTTGAAGAATTAGATGATGAGTGTGAATGTGATAATCATGAAGAAGGACATAAATGTTGTGGTGGACATGGAGAATGTGGCTGTGGACATCATCATGAGGAGGAGTAATTATGAAAATACATGTAGATGAATTAAAAGAACATTTAGGAGAAGAGATTTCTTTTTCTGGATTTGTAGATGAAATACGTAATTTAAAATGGGTTATGTTTGTTGTACTTAGAGATAATACTGGTAAAGTACAAATGACTCTTGAAAAGAGTGAAGAAAAGAATCAACCTTTATTAGAAATTATGGCTAATACAACAGTAGAATCAACTGTTAAAGTAACAGGACTTCTACAAGCAAATGAAGCTGTTAAATTAGGTGGAATGGAAATTATTCCAACTAATATTGAAGTTACTAGTTTAGCAGAAAATTTACCTTTTGATTTTAATAATCTTGAAGGTGTTAATATTGATACTAGAATGGACTATCGTTGGATAGACTTAAGAAATGAGAAGAATATGCTTGTTAGACAAGTTGAATCTTGTTTTGTTGAAGCTATGAGAGAGTTCTTATATGAAAATAGATTTACTGAGATTCATACTCCAAAATTAATTGGAGCTGCTAGTGAATCTGGAAGTAGTGTATTTGAAGTTAAATATTTTGATCGTGCTGCATATTTAGCTCAAAGCCCACAATTCTATAAACAAATGGCAATGGCTGCAGGAATGAATAGAATATTTGAAGTTGCACCTTGTTTTAGAGCAGAAAATTCTAATACAAATAGACATGCAACAGAATTTACTTCTTTCGACTTAGAGTTTTCTTATATTGATTCTTATGAAGATGTTATGAGTTTAGAAGAGGATTTATTAATTGCTGGACTTACTAAGGTTAAGGAAAGATATGGAGAAAAAATTAAAGAAGTATTTGGAAATGAAGTTATTATTCCAAAGAAACCTTTCCCTAGAATGAGACTTATGGATTTATATCAAGAGCTACATGATAGATATGGATTTGATATTCCAAAAGAAGATGTAGGAGATATGAATGCTGAAGCTGAAAAATTAACTTATCAACTTGCTAAAGAAAAATTTGATTCTGAGTTTATGTTTGTAGTTGATTATGCTGCAACTAAACGTCCTTTCTATCATATGAGAGATGAGAATGGAAAACTTCAAGGATATGACTTAATTTGGAGAGGTACTGAGATTACTTCAGGAGCACAAAGAGAGCATAGATATGAAGAATTAAAGAAGAATGCAGATGAAAAAGGATTAGGAAAAGACGTTGAGTTCTATCTTCAATTCTTCAAATATGGATGTCCTCCACACGGTGGATTTGCAATTGGAGTAGATAGACTTACAATGTTACTAACAGGACTTTCTATTAAAGAGACTCAATTCTTATTCAGAGGACCTAATAGATTAGCTCCATAATAAAAAATAAATTGTAATAATACAATTTATATGATAAATTAAATATGAGGACATTTGGTAATACCAAATGCTTCATGGTTTTCATGAGCACTGAGTCATTTGACTAAGTGCTTTTTTATTATCTATAAATTAATCCAAAGATTACTATAAACAATAAAATGATTATTATAAAAAGATAAATTTCTTTATTTTTCATAAAATCACCTCCTCAAAGTTGACCCCCTGAGAAAGAAGCACTTGTATTCCAAATGTCTTTGGTAGAATAGCACATAACAAAATAATAGTAAAACGTCCAAATTTGTAAATTGATGATATATATCTAATCAAAATAGTATTTTTCCTATGATATAATTTATATATAGTAGGTGAGTATATGAGAAAAAAGAAAAAATCACTAATATTTATAATTACTATATTAATTATGTGTTTTGGAATAGGGTATGCTTATCTAACAACAACACTTTCTATTAATGGAGTAACTGATGTTGATGCGAATAACTGGAATGTATATTTTGATAATGTTCAAATAACTGATGGGTCAGTTACAGGTGATCAGGTCACTACAGCACCATCTATAGATTCAATTGGAACCACAGTAAGCTACCATATTAGATTAAAAGAACCTGGAGAGTATTATGAATTTACTGTTGATGTGGTAAATGCTGGAACAATAGACGCAATGATTGAATCTATTAATTCGAAAATGAATAATAATCCTCTTGTAGAGTTGCCAGCATATTTGAATTATAATATTACATATGCAGATGGAGCAGAGTTATTAGAATTCCAAGAGTTGAATGCCGGAGTTACTGAGTCAATTAAAGTTAGAATTGAATACAATAATGATCTTGCTCCAGAAGATCTTCCATCTTCTGCACAGTCATTAAGTTTTTCTTTTTCTATAGGTTATGTTCAAAAGGACTCGAATGCTATAGAGGTAGATCATGTTCCTCTTTTTCAAATACATTCTATGGAAACAATTCTTTTAAATATAAGATCTGGTAATATTCAAGATTATCATCTTGGTGATACTAAGACAATAAAATTAAGTGATGGTTCTAATAATACTTTAAGAATAATTAATACATCTACACCAGCAGAATGTTCACAAACAGGATTTAGTCAAACTGGTTGTGGATTTGTTGTTGAAATGTTTCAGATTGCTTATCCACAAGTTCCTTTTTGTACAGCTCTTGGTGCTAGTAATAATAGGTGGGATGTATCACCATATAGATCATATTTAAATAATGATGTAATTAATTTGTTACCAGATATCATTAGAAACAACATTTTAGATACTTATGTTGTTTCTTCTGATTCTGATCATAATGAAAGTGTTGTCACTACTGATAAATTATTCTTGTTAGATTTTGTTGAAATAGTTGGCGAGACATTAACTGATTCAGGGGTTATTAATAATTCTAGACAATTTGATTATTTTGAATCATTGGGAATCAGAATCGGTGTTAATCAGGCTTTGATTCGTAGAACTGGTGCAACAAGAACTCCATATAATAATAATATGTATATTGTTTTTGATAGTGGTACTTATGATGGGGAGACTAAATTTTGCACATCTGGATATAGTGCTTATGTTGCTTTTAGATTAGGATAGTTTGATGAAATTAATGAAAAAGTTACTTTCGTAACTTTTTTTCTTTTAAAATTATATAGATTTTGATATAATTACTCTAGAGTAGAGTAAGGTGTTTGATATGGCTAAGAAAATTAGACAAATTAAATTAGCAGAAGAAGATATCAATAAGAATAGTGGTAAAGAGATATCTCATACTATTTCTAAAATAAAAGCACATGAGAGACTATATACATTTCTTCTTGTGATTGTTTTTATGGTAACTATTTCTGTATCTGTATTCTTAGGATTAAAAGTTGATAGTTATGTATTATATGATCCTAGCTATTACTTATCTAGTTTTTCTTTAAGTGGACAATCTGTTACTCTTACTTCTAATAATATTATGAGTGATGAAGAGGGACTTAGATCTCCTCAAAAGACATTAGATTTTTCTAATAATACTAATCATAAAGTAAATTATATAATTAGATTTGCAGTAGATGAGGATATGTTTGAAAAGTGTGATTGTAAAGACAAAGTAGTGGATTATCATATGATTAAATATTCTTTAGATGGTAAAACAGTACAAACATTTACTGATGAGACTATGATTATTACTGCAGGAATGATTAAAGAAAAATCAGATGATTATCTAAATATAAAATTTTGGATAGATGATAGTATTAAAGGTGAAGCTTACTTTTATGGTAAGTTTATAATGGAAGAATTAGAAGATATGGATTCCTAATCCATATCTTTTTTTATGAATTCTTTTATTATTAAATTTGTTTCATATGGTTTTTCTAAATATGAGTAGTGATTTGTTTTTTTAAAGATTATTAATCCAGAATTCTTAATTATTCTATTTAATTTTTTCGCATCTTTTAGAGGAGTATCATTATCTTTTTCTCCCCAAATAATTAGAGTATCTATATTTATTTTTTTATAATACTTTGTTAAATCTTTCTTAATAATATTTTTAAATGTTTGTTTCATAGTATTATTTAATTCTTTATAATCATTTGATGAGAATTTATTTCTTATTTTTTCTTTTTGTTTTTTACTTGAGATTTTCATTAATATTTTATAAATAATTGTTCTAATGTATTGTTTAATACTTTTTCTTTTTATACCGGCTACATCTATTAAAATATTCTTTTTTATTTTTACTTTATATTTACCTTCTAAGATAGATGTAATTCTACCTCCAAAAGAATGAGCAATAATAATTGGTTCTATATTCTTTTCTTTGATAAATTCTTTTATTATTTCTGCATAGTCATATATTGTGAGAGATTTTGCAGGAGTTGGACTATTACCAAAATTTGGATAATCTATAATATAAATTGTGAAATAATCTTTTAAGTTTTCTATTATATTTGTAAAAGTAGGGGAGGTATTACCCCATCCTGGGAGTATTAAAATAGTATTTTTTTTATTACCATATTTTTTATAAAAGATGTTGATATCTAAGTGTTTAAAGAGCATTTTATCACCTTTAGTAATATATGATGATTGTCAAAAACTGTTAAAACACTTGTAGGGGTCAATTTTAGTGTGATATAATATAATTGTCAGAGAGATACGAACAGGCTCAATTAAAACCGACTATAATAACGATACGGGAGTCCGGATCAAAGTCATCGGTGTTGAATACTTAATTAAAAAATGCATTGTTAAGGATCCTAATGATGACGTATGGACACCCACCTGCACATACGCTACAGGTTTTATCGTTGCCGACGACGTATCTCAATTCTGACTTTTTTTATTGTCTAAAAAAGGGTTATATGTTAAAATATGCTTTATATGAGGTGATCATGATGTTAATATTACCGATTGTGAATAATAAACGTGTTATGAATGTTGAGATAAAATTAAAAGGTGCGGAGAAGGTTAGAAGAGGAGTCTATGCAGATGAAGCAAAAGAAGGAGAAATAATTGTTAATAGAGAAAAGTTCTCTGACTCAAGTTTTCATCAATCTAGAGATATTAATGCCCCAATAGACTTCATTCGTAGTAAGTCTATTTTATTTCCTAGAAACTTTTTAGTTACTACTCGTTTTAATGATTCTAATAAATATTTTGATGTATATAAAGTACCTCAACCTCCTAAGAAGGTAAATGATGAACTTGATGCATTATATAGTAAGACTATTACTGATATGCAATGTGAAATACCTGATAAACCTGGAAGAGGAAGATATGTTTCTTTTCATGATTTAGGTATTGATAAGAATCTTGATACTGATAGAATTAGTATGTTACAAAGAATAGTTAAAGAAGAGAGAAATACTGATAGATGGGGAGAAAAGTTTAGAGAAGCTGGACTTACTGATTTACCTGAGACTGCAGACTTTTTAAATCATTTTGAATGCACAGTACTTTCTGATACTACTATTGCGGAAGAGAGTTTACAAGATACTTTAAGAGCTTTGAGTTCTATTAATACAAGAGATTATCGCAATTTAAAGAAATATTATAGAATGGCTAAATCTAATGCGGATATATATACTAAGATTTCTTATATTAGTAAAATAGTATATGATAGACCATTGTCTTTAAGACATGTACATGATTCTAGGCAAAAACAATATATTAAAAGAATGGAAGATGGGGAATAAAAATGAATGAGAGATTTTCAAGATTAGAAAAAATTGTTGGCAATGAAAATCTTACTTTATTAAATAAAAAAACAGTTTTAGTATTGGGCTGTGGTGGAGTAGGAGGATATGTTGTCGAGTCACTTGTAAGAAGTGGTATTGGTAAATTAATCATTTGTGATTTTGATAAGATTGATATTACTAATATTAATCGACAAATTATTGCTTTAGACTCTACTATTGGAAAACTAAAAGTAGATGTTTTAGAAAATAGAATTAAAGATATTAATCCTAATTGTGAAGTTATTAAGATTAGTGAGTTTATTGATAGTAATAATTTAGATTTATTATTTAATAATGATATAGATTATTTTGTAGATGCATGTGACACTATGACTACTAAAAAGGGTGTAATAAGAGAATGCATAAAACGAGGAATACCTTTTATTAGTAGTATGGGAACTGGTAATAAATTAGATCCTAGCAAGTTAGAAATAATTGATGTATTAAAAACAAAAAATGATCCTTTAGCAAGAATCATTCGAAAGTTTGTAAAAGATGAAAGAATTAATAAAAAGGTAATGGTACTATGTTCTGAAGAATTACCTATAAAGACTCATGATAGAACTCCTGGAAGTAGTGCATTTGTACCTCCCGCAGCAGGATTATTAATTGCTAGTTACATAGTTCGTGAATTCATAAAAAAACAGCTATAGAGCTGTGAATACAAAATTAATTATAAATAGAATTGAGAGTATTACCATAATTGGTGATACTTCTTTTTTATTACCAGCAATATAATTAATTAAAGTATATAGAATAAATCCTATTTCTATACCTGTTGTGATTGAGTAAGCCAAAGGCATTAATACTATTGTGAAAAATGCTGGTATAGCAATTACCATATCTTTCCAATTAATATTACCAATTCCTTCAATCATTGTTAAACCTATCATTATTAATACTGGAGCAACTGCAGCAGTAGGTACCATTTTAATTAATGGTGAAATAAATAATGCTAGAAAGAAGAATAATGATACAAATAGAGATGTAAGACCAGTTCTTCCTCCGGCTTCAATTCCTGCAGTACTTTCTAGATATGTAGTAACATTACTTGTACCTAACATTGATCCAAATAGAGATCCTGTAGAGTCAGCAACTAATGCTCTTTCTAGTTTTTTAGGTAATTTGTTATTATTAGATATTTTAAATATTCCTGATTTTTTTCCAGTACCAATAAATATTCCGATAGTATCAAATAAATCTGATATACATAAAGTGAATATTGTCATAAATACTACTGTTAGTGATGCTTTAGCAGTTAATAATCCAGCAAAATCTAATTGCATAAAAGTAGGGGCAAGTGATGGGAATATTGTATAATTTGAAAAGTCTGGTAATTGTGTAACTCCTAGAGGTATTCCCATGATAGTTGTTAATATAATACTTATTAGATATGCGCCTTTAACTTTTAAGACTACTAATATTATTAATAGTAATATACCTAAGATTGATAGTAATACTGTAGGTGTATTAAATGTTGCGATAGTAGGTATTACATTACTTGCGAATCCATTTGTTACATTATCTGCTTTAAATACTATAAAGCCGGCATTCATTAAACCTATATATGTAATAAATAGACCAATACCAATTGTAATTGCTTCTTGTAATACATTTGGTATAGCAGTAATTATTTTCTTTCTAAATGAAGTTAAGGTTACTATTAAATTTATTACGGCACAAATAAAGACCATAGCTAGAGATTGTTGCCAACTATAACCCATACTTCCACAGAGAGTATAAGTAAATAAACTACCTAAACCGATACCAGCACTTTGTGCATATGGAACATTGGCATATAAAGATAATATTAATGTACCTATAATTGATGCGAGAATCGTTGCTCCATAAACGGCATTATAATCCATTCCTGTTTGAGATAGAACTGTTGGATTTACAAATATAATATAGGACATTGCCATAAATGTTGTAAGTCCTGCGATAAACTCTGTATAGACATTGGTCTTATTTTCTTTTAATTTAAATATTTTTTCTAACATATTTCCACCTTACTTATTCTATGTATAGTATATCATTAAATAAATTAAAAAAGCACTCTTTTTTGAGTGCTTTTATTATAACTTTCTGTATAGTCCAATTGCTTTTCCAAGAATTGTACATTCTTTTAAAATAATTGGTTCCATAGTATCGTTTTCAGGTTGTAGTCTAAAATATCCATCTTCTTTATAGAAAGTTTTTACTGTTACTTCATTATTATCGTTCATAGCAACAACTGTTTCACCATTACGAGCTGTATTTCTTCTTTCTACAATTAAGATATCTCCATCATAAATACCAACATTGATCATTGATTCACCGCTTACTCTTAAAGTAAAAACTTCATCATGATTAGTAAGTAGGTTAGCAGGTAATGAGAATAATTCATCTGGCATTTCAATTGCCTCAATAGGTGAACCTGCAGTTACTTTTCCAAGTAGTGGAACATCAATTATTTTTTCATCTTTTTCTAAATACTCGTTTGGTACTAATATTTCTAATGTTCTATTTTTATTATCATCTTTTTTGATATACCCTTTTTCTTCTAATTGTTTTAGATGAAAGTGGATTGTGGCTGGAGAAGAAAGATTTGCTTCTTTTCCTATTTCTCTTACAGTAGGTGGATATCCATTTTTAGCAATTAACTTCTTTAAGATATCTAGTATTACCTTTTGCTTTCCAGTTAGTTTTTCCATTTAATCACTTCCTTATGTATTAAGTTTAGCATGACTTGATGTAAATGTCAAACAAATGTTTTAATTTTTATTGACAAGAACAATTGTTCGATTTATACTAGTTTTGTAATTAAGAAAGGAGAGATGTAAAATGGCAAGAGCAATGAAAGAGGGATTAAAGACAGGACTTGTAATTTTAGCAATTTATATATTATTTGTTCTTTATCTTTTGTTTGTTAGTGATCGTGTTGAAAAGTTAGATGCACGTTCTAGTGAAGAACAAACACAAATTACCTTAAAAATTGGCAAATAAATATGTTATACTAAATGCAGGTGATAAAAATGAAAAAAATAATATTGGTTGATGGTAACAATTTACTATTTCGTAGTTTTTATGCAACTGCATATCAAGGAGTTATCATGAAGAATTCGAAGGGCTTTCCTACGAATGCTTTGTATGGTTTTATTAATATGATGAATAAAATTATCAAAGAAGAGTCTCCAAGTTATATAGTGGTGGCTTTTGATAAAGGAAAGACCTTCAGACATGATAAATATGAAGATTATAAAGCGGGAAGACAAGCAATGCCAGATGAACTTAAAATGCAATTTCCTGAAGCAAAGAAAGTACTAGATACAATGGGAATTAAACATTTTGAGATTGATAATTATGAGGCCGATGACATAATTGGTACGCTTGCAAAAAGAGTAGATGAAGAAGATGAATTTATAGCCACAATCGTAAGTAGTGATAAAGACTTATTACAATTAATTAGTGATGAAGTAGTTGTTAAATTATTAAAACAAAATGATCATATAATGATGGATAAAAATGAATTTAGAAATACTTATCAAGTAGATCCAATTCATATGATTGATTTAAAAGCTTTGATGGGTGATTCTAGTGATAATATTCCTGGAGTAAAAGGAATAGGTGAAAAGACTGCAATTAGTTTACTTTCTAAATATGGATCATTAGATGGAGTCTATGAACATATTGATGAGATTTCTGGTAAGACAAAAGAAAAACTAGAAAATGATAAAGATAGTGCATATAAGAGTTTTGATTTAGCAACAATATATAGAGAAGTTCCTATTGATTTTGAGTTAGAAGATTGTAAATATTTAGGGTACAAGCCAGAAGAGTTTAAAAAGGAACTTGAAGAGTTAGAGTTTTACTCACTACTAAAGAAGTTAGATTTTTCCACAGTAAGTGGAGGAGAAGAAGAGAAGAAGGAAGAAGAAAAAATTAATATACAGGATATCTCTAGTTTTAAAGATAAAGATTTCTCCTTTTATATAGAAACTAGAGGTTCTGTATATAGTAAAAGTACTGTTCTTGGAATTGGATTATATGATGGGGAGAATGGTTACTTTATTAATAGTGATGAAATTAATAATCATAAAGATTTATTTAATACCGAGTTATCTAAATATACATATGATTTAAAGAAATGTATGGTTGTATGTAAAGATTTAGAATTTAAAAATGTATCTTTTGATACAATGATTGCTACATATTTACTTGATTATGTAGTAAAAGATGATATTAGTTTTGTTGCTAGAAGTTTTGATGTAGAAATACCAGACTATGAAACATTATTTGGTACTGATAAGAGACCTAAAGAAATAACTGAAGAAGAATTAAAAAATATTTGTGTATTAAAAGCTAAATTTATTTATGATACAAGAGAGAGATTATTAAAAGAATTAGAAGATAATGAAATGACTGATTTATTTAATAATATAGAAATGCCTTTAGTAAGAGTTTTAGCTGATATGGAAAATACTGGTATTAGAGTAGATAGGGAATACTTAAAGGGTATTGAGTTAGAACTTGAAGGACAAATGAAAGATATTGAAAAAGAGATTTATACTCTTGCTGGGGAAGAATTTAATATTATGTCTCCTGCACAACTTGCTAAAGTATTGTTTGTAGATTTAGGTATTAAATATCCTAAGAGAGTAAAAGATGATAAATATTCTACTAGCAAAGATATTCTTGATAAGATAGTACATTTACATCCTATTGTAGAGAAAGTATTAGAGTATAGAACTTTAGCTAAACTTTATACTAATTATGCTGTAGGATTACAAAATGAAATACGTGATGATGGTAGAATACATACAATATTTACTCAAACATTAACTCGTACTGGAAGACTTTCTAGTATTGAGCCAAATCTTCAAAATATACCTGCTAGAAGTGATTATTCTAAATTAATTAGAAAAGCATTTTTACCTGATCCTCAATCAGTGTTATTATCTAGTGATTATTCACAAGTTGAGCTTAGAATATTTGCTCATATGAGTCATGAACATAATTTAATACAAGCATTTATTGATGGAAAAGATATTCATGCTAAGACTGCTAGTGATATATTCCATGTACCAATGGAAGAAGTTACTAAAGATATGAGAAGAAATGCTAAAGCAGTTAATTTTGGTATTTTATATGGAATTAGTGGATTTGGATTATCTGAAGACTTAGGAATTGATATTACTACTGCTAAAGACTTTATTGATAATTATTTAGAGACTTATCCTGGAATACAAGATTATATGGAAGAAGCTAAAGCTAATGCATATAAATATGGATATGTTAAAACTTTAATGAATCGTAAGAGAGTTATTGAAGAATTAAATAATAAAAATTATATGATTAGAAGTAGTGGAGAGAGAATGGCTCTTAATACTCCTATTCAAGGAACTGCTGCTGATATACTTAAAAAAGCAATGGTTGAAATATATGATGAATTTAATAAGCGTGGATTAAAAAGTAAAATGTTAATTCAAGTACACGATGAACTTGTATTTAATGTATTAAATTCAGAATTAGATGAAGTAAAAGAAGTTGTTAGAAATATAATGGAGAATACATTTAAATTAGATGTACCATTAAAAGTAGATATTGAAACTGGTAACAACTGGTATGAAGCAAAGTAGGTGAAGTTATGCCTGAAAAACCAGAGGTAATTACAGTTGCTAGAAGTTTAGAACCAAAAATTATTCATAAAGAAATTACTGGATGTAATATATATTGGGATAATATTATTGCTGAACCTTCTGTAAAAGAATTTAAAAAGAATATTATTGGTGAAAAAATAGGAACTGTAACAACAAGAGGTAAGTTTATTGTTATAGAACTTACAAATTATTATTTACTTGTTCATCTTAGAATGGAAGGTAAATTCTTCTTTAGAAATAAAGGAGATGAGATTAATAAACATGAACATGTAGAATTAATTCTTGATGATAATATTTCATTTAGATATCATGATGTTCGTAAATTTGGAAAAATGTATTTGAAGAAAAAGAGTGATGCATTTACTACAAAACCTTTATCTGATTTAGGATATGAATATTACGATAAAGATTTAAGTGAAGAGTATTTACTTGATAGATTCAAAAATAAATCTTTACCAATTAAAACAGTTTTACTTGATCAAAGTATTATTACAGGAATTGGTAATATATATGATGATGAAATACTTTATTTAAGTCATTTAAATCCACTTGAAAAAGCTAGTGCTTTAAAGAAGAAAGATTGTAATAATATTATTACTTATACTAAAGAAGTACTTGATCATGCAGTAGAATTAGGTGGTACTACAATTAAGAGTTTTACATCTAGTGAAGGAGTTCATGGATTATTCCAAAATGAGTTACTTGTACATGGACAAAAGGTATGTCCTAATTGTGGTAGTGAAATAACTAAAATAAGAGTTAATGGTAGAGGAACTTATTACTGTAAAAATTGTCAGAAAATAAAAAAATAATAGGTAAAACTATTATTTTTTATTATATAATAGAATTGTATGTTAGGGTTGGTTAGGAGGATTCTTATGAAGAAAACAAAAATAATATGTAGTGTGGGACCTGCTTGTAATAATGTAGAAGTTATGGAACAAATGGTTCGTAATGGAATGGATTGTGCAAGAATTAATTTAAGTCATGCTAATCAAGAAAGTATATTAGAATCAATTGATGTAATTCGTAAGGTGCGTCGTAAAACAGGTTTACCTATTGCAATTATGTATGATACAAAAGGACCAGAATTTAGAACATTAGAGTTTGCAAATGGTGGAGTTACTGTTAAAACTGGTCAAGAAATAAAAATAATTAAGAGTCAAGTTTTAGGTAATAAAGGACAATTTTCAGTTAATCATCCTGAAGCAATTGATGCTATTCAAGTAGGAGATCATGTATTAATTGATAATGCATTACTTGATTTAGAAGTAATTGAAAAAGGAAAAGACTTTATTAAGACTAAAGCATTAAATGATGGAGAAATTAAAAATCATAAGACTATTAATGTTCCTGGAGTACAATTAAACTTAAAATTCGTTAGTGATGTAGATAGAGAAGATATTGCTTTTGCAGCAAAACACTCTTGTGACTATTTAGCTTTATCTTTTGTTAATTCAAGACAAGATGTTTTAGAAGTTTTAGAAATAATTGAAAAAGCTGGTGGAGATGCTAGAGTTATTTCTAAAATTGAAAGTCAAAGAGGAATTGATAATATTGATGAAATTATTGCAGTTAGTGATGGCATTATGGTGGCAAGAGGAGATCTTGGAGTAGAAGTTCCAATGGAAATGCTTCCAATTTATCAAAAAGAGATTATTCATAAATGTCGTGAACAAGGTAAGTTTGCGATTGTTGCGACTGAGATGTTAGCATCAATGTATACAAATCCTAGACCTACAAGAGCAGAAGTATCTGATATTGCTAATGCAGTACTTGATGGAACTGATTGTGTTATGTTATCAGGTGAAACTACTGTTGGAAAATATCCTATTCAAGCAGTTGATTATATGGCAAAGATATGTAGACAAGTAGAGTCTACAATTGACTATACAAAACATACTGCTTATAAAAGACAAATTAGTGTTTCAGACACTATTGCAAAACTTGTTGTTGATGCAGTAGAGTATGATGATATTAAGTTAATTGTTACTACTACAATGTCTGGATTTACTACTAGAAAGGTAAGTAATCTAAGACCTAATACTCCAATACTTGCATGTTGTCCAACAAGTCATATTGCTGAAAAACTTGCATTAAACTTTGGAGTTAAACCTATTGTTCAAAAAGAAGTATTTGATGATCCATCTGACTTAATTGAAAAAGCAAAAGAGGTTGCGAAAAAAGAATTTAATCTTCAAAAAGGAGATTTAATTGTAGTTACTGGAGGATTCCCTCTAGGAGAAACTAGAAACACAAATTTCTTAAGAATTGCAGAAATATAAAAAGCTACTAGTAAGTAGCTTTTTTTGTGATATAATTTTAATAGTAGGAGTGTGACTAATATGGAACAAAAATCTAAAACATATATAAGACCAAGTATTATTATTATGATTTTTGTATTTTTAACTATTGGTTATGCTTATTTAACAGCTTCATTAAATATTAACGGTTCTACTTTAATTGGTACTCCTGTATGGGATGTTCATTTTGAAAATGTACAAGTTAATGAGGGCTCTGTTACTGGAGAACAAGTTACTCAAGAACCTCTTATTGATACTAATAAAACTACTGTTAGTTTTCATGTTAATTTAAAGAAGCCTGGAGACTATTATGAATTTACTGTAGATGCGGTTAATGCTGGAACTATTGATGCGATGATAAATACTTATACTGAGTTTGATCTTACTGCAGATCAATTGAAATACTTAGATACTAGTGTTACATATGAAGATGGAGAAGAAATAGCTGAGAAGCAACAATTACTTGCAGGAGACTTTGCAGTATATAAAATAGTTGTGTCATTTAAAAAAGATTTATCTGCAGATGATTTACCTGATTCTCCAGATGAGTTAGATTTAGAGTTTACTGTTGAATATGTTCAAAAAGATGATACATCAATTGAGAGAAAAGCTGAAACTAATTCTTTATATTATGTTTTAAAGAAAGAAACAGAAAGTGGTAGTGGTTTAGCAAAATTATATACTGGTGATCATCAAGATAGTATGGATGTGTCTAAGTCTACTAGAAACATTTATCATTGGTATGGAAGTAGTGATACTGATGGAGAAACTATTAAAAACAAATTTAACGTTTTATTTGCTGGACATTGTTGGATTATTATTAGGACAACAGATACTGGAGGAGTAAAACTTGTTTATAATGGATTAGCTCAAGGCAATAGTTGCAGTACTACTCGTAAGAATAATAGAAATAATATTGGCTTTTCTGATTACACTGATTTAGCAAATCTTTCTGATAATTATTATTATAGTTCTGATTTTAGTTTTAATTCTGGAACAAAGTTGTTTTCTTTATCTGGAGATATTATTCAAGATAACTGGAATGGTGTTAGTTCTTTAGACGATATATATGGCAAGTATACATGTCGCTCTACTAATCCTGATGATACATGTTCTAATTTATATTATGTTATTGGACCTATGATAGATCCTAGATATAAAAAAGCACTAATTATAAAAGCCTATACTTCTTATTCAGCATTTGGAACTCTACCATATAATAAAGAAGAGTCATCTCCTTCTAATGTAGGATATATGTATGGTGATGAGCATAAAGTTATTCAAGGATATATAAGTAACTTTAGTGCTGCATCTAGAGTTGTTTGGGATGGACAAAAATATATATTATCAAGTTTTTCGTCATCTGATTTTAATTCACATCATTATTTTTGTTCATTATTAAGTAATGAATCAGAGTGTTCAACTTTAGGATTTATATTTTATAAGGGTGATGATATTATTTCATATACTAGGTTAAGAAATGGTGTTACTTCTATAGAGGAAACAAATGATGGGATGTTCATGAATAATGTCAATGAATCACCTATAAAATATGGTGTTGATATGTGGTACAAAAGATATCTTTATTCATATTCTAATTATTTAGAAGATACTATTTTCTGTAATAATAGAAGTATTGCAAATTATGGTGGTTGGAAATCTAATGGATGTACAAATTCATCATGCTTACTACTTTTTAATGGAAGTAATTATGATTCATCGTTATTATGTGACAATATCTATGATCGTTTTAGTACAAAAAATAATTATGCAAAACTAAAATATCCAGTTGGGTTGCTGACTCAAGAGGAAATGCTTGCATTTAATAATAATAGTTTAAGATCTGAGAGTGGACAATATTGGACTATGACTCCAAATAGTTTTATTTCTAGTACTGTAATTTCTACAAGTCCTGCTGGAAGTGTCTCAACTATCTTTGGAAATGGTGTTATTTCAGGTAGTAAACTTGCTTTACCTCAAGGTGTTCGTCCAGTTGTATCTTTAAAACCTGGAACACTATTTGAATCTGGTGATGGGTCAAGACTCAATCCATATTATATTAAAACTGAATAGATGATAAAAAAAGAGATTTAAGCTCTTTTTTTGTTTATTTAATACATGTTGAATATTATTCTGGTGTTAATCCAGAAGATTTACCTGCTGAAAATCAATCTATACCTATAGAATTAGATGTTACATATAAACAGGGTAAAATGTGTGAAACATGTTATTTATCTAATCTACATGGTGAACTTGATGTGATTATACCTGAGCATGCTTCGTTAAGTTCTACATATCAGGAAGCAATTAATACAATGAATGGTGCTCCATTATTTCTTAAAGCTAGAGTTAATAAAAATGATAATTTATTTGAAGATATGACTTTAGGATTTGTAAAGAATGGGAATGTATATTATTTAACACCGGGTGGTTCAACTTATGATCCAATTACATATGATTATTCTGAAAGTATTTATTATGATGATAATGTTTCACTAATAAGTTCCGTTTTAGGAACTTCGGACTGTTTTTCAGTAGATGGTGAGTATTGTTGTAGTGCCGACAATTATACTCTTTGTGCACGTAGTTATGGTGCTGTTTATGCATATTATGATATTGGTGAAGACACATATTCTTGTCACATTGATTCAGATGCGTATTCTTGCGGACTATTTGTTCAACATTAAAAAAGATACAGATTATTCTGTATCTTTTATTTTAAAATAAATATCATATAGTTTTTGTGTACCATTTTCTAAGGTGTAATAATAGAAAATATATGGTATGAATAAACATAGTGTAATAAGAAATAAGAGTAGGAGAGGGATTAATTCAAAAGATAGGAATCCTAATAGAAATAATATACATGATATTCCAGTGAATACTGTTACTATTAAATGTACTAATCTTTCATGTTGATAGAATTCTATTCTTGTTAGGACATCTTTTGATAGTCCTTTTTTTATATCTTTCTTTTCAATTTTTTCTTCTAATTCTTTAATATAATCATTTAGTTTTTGTTTCATTATCTTCCTCTAATTTATCTTTTGTTCTTGTATTATCGAATTCTTCATTCATTAAGAACTCATGGATTATTTCCTCTTTATTAGCAACAAGAACTTCTTCAATACGATCAACTCTGCATTTTTCTGCTTTGATAATAGATTCTACTTTTTCTACAGCATCTTCTAATTTATCATTAACAACGACATAGTTATATTTTGTTACTTCATTCATTTCTTTATAAGCAACATTAAAACGTTCTAGAATCTTTTCAGTATCTTCTGTTTTTCTATTTGCTAGACGTTTTAGTAACTCTTTTTCAGATGGTGGCATTATAAAGATAAATAATGCTTCTGGAATTAGTTCTTTTATTTTTCTTGCTCCTTGAATTTCAATTACTAAAATTACATCATAACCTTTATCTAGTTTTTCTACTATTTTTTCTTTTGGAGTACCATAATAATTACCAGCATATTCAGCATATTCTAAGAAATAATTATTTTCTATTTTTTCTTCAAATTCTTCTCTTGTAAGATAGAAATAATTTACTCCTTCTTCTTCTCCTTTTCTTGGAGCACGAGATGTAGCAGATACTGATAGCCAGATTTTATCATTGTTTTCTAATACTTTTCCTACTATAGTATCTTTTCCAGAACCTGATGGTCCAGAGATGACAATTAATTGTCCTTGTTTCTTTTGTTTAATCATAAAACCCTCCTAAATATTTATTATTTTATCAAATTCTTGTTTTGTACAATTTTCTTTTGTTGGAATATCATAGATTTTTGTAGTCTCTATTTCATATTCTAACATTGGATCTTTTTCTCTAGTAATCTTACTAATAATTGGGATATCTATATCTTTTTTTATTTGATTTAGATATTCTTTACCTTTAGAATTAAATCCTAATAATCTGATATATGTTATTTCTTTCATATTTTTTGCTTTTTCTTTTGTGAAATTACATAGAATATGTATTAACATTCTTTTAATTTTATTATGGGTATATCTTTTACTTTTGATTTTACTTATGAATTCTTCTAGTGAGTATGAATTTGTTATTTCTTTCTTTAAAAGATTTTCTATTCCTTCTTCTACTGTTTGATAAATAGTTAAATCTTTTTCTGTAATTATTTTATATTTTAATAGATCAAAATAATCATCTAAGAAGTGTAGGTCTTGAAGATGAAATTTTACTTCTTTAGGAATATATTTATCAACGTTATAATCTTCTTTTAATAAACGTCTTATGTTGGTTGCAGATTCTATTGAATCATGATAACTATTTGTTCTTTCAATAGACTCTGGAATAATATTATAATTATTTTTTATTATTGTTTTTATATAACTTATTCCTAATAAATCATTAGGAGTATCTATTCTTTTACCTGTTAAATCATATATTGCATTAGATAGGGCAGTTGGATAATTAGCTCCTAACTTAGAATATACTTTTACTAGTTTTTCTAGTTCATCATTATCTACTTGTATTTTTGCAATTTCTTCTAAATCTTTTATATTATTTGATTCTGATCCAAAGATTACTTTTTCTACTTTTAATTTTTCTAAAAGAGTTATTGCACCATAAGCAAAGAAATCTGCTGATTGGGTTGCGAAGGGGAATGGTAATTCTACTACTAAGTCTACTCCTAGACGAAGAGCAATTTCTGTTCTTTTCCATTTGTTAATTACTGAGACATCTCCTCGTTCTGTGAAGTGACCATTCATTACTAAGATAATTGTATGTTCTGGATACATATCTTTAATTGTATTTAAATGATATAAGTGACCATTAGTAAATGGATTATATTCAGCAATTATTCCAATAGACTTCATAGTATTCCTCTTTTCTTTTGAGTATATTTTAACATAAAACTTTATATAGTTCTAATCTTTTTATTTTTTAATATAATGTAAAGTGAAATTTTATCAATATAAATAGCCATATTTCACTTTAAAATATGGTATAATTTTGTTAATGGAGAGGATTCTATGAAAGTTGTTGTTGCGGCTGGAGGTACTGGTGGACATATTTATCCAGCAATTGCGATTATTAATAAAATTAAAGAGAATTGCGTAGACGCTGAATTCTTATATATAGGTACAACAGACAGAATGGAAAAAGATATTATTCCAAAACTAGGAATTAGATTTGAAGGTATTCCTATGAGTGGATTAAATAGAAAGAATATTTTTTCTAATTTTTCTGTTTGTCGTAAATTTTTAAATGCGATTAAAAGAAGTAAAGAATTAATTAAAGAATTTCAACCTGATATAGTTATTGGAGCTGGAGGATATATTACAGCACCTGTTTTATATGCAGCTCATAAATTACATGTACCAACTTTAATACATGAACAAAATTCTATTCCGGGATTATCTAATAAATTTATTAGTAGATTTAGTGATTCTATATGTGTATCACTTCCTAATAGTTTAGAGTTATTTCCTAAAGATAAAGTTCATTATACAGGAAATCCTAGAAGTGAAGAGATTATGAAAGTAGATGTATTATCTCGAGAAACTATTGGATTTAGTAAAGATAAAAAACTTGTTATTGTAGTTATGGGATCTTTAGGAAGTACTACAATGACTGAAAAGATTAAAGAATTAATTCCTAGTTTTAATAATAAAGATTATCAAGCTTTAATTATTACTGGTAAAAATTACTATGATAATTATAAAGATATTAATGTTTCTGATAATGTTAAAATTGTTCCTTTTATGGATAATTTAATTAATTTAATGAAAGATACTGATTTAATGGTGTCTAGAGCTGGAGCTAGTACTATTGCGGAGATTACTGCTATTGGACTACCTGCAATACTTGTTCCTAGTCCTTATGTTACAAATAATCATCAATATAAGAATGCTAAGGAACTTGAAGATAGAGGAGCTTGTGTAATTGTTACTGAAGAAGAGTTTTCTAGTAAAACAATTATTACAGAAATTGAAAAATTACTTGATGATAGTGAGTACTATGATAAAATGTCTAAGAGCAGTAGAGAACTTGGAATAGATGATTCAGCAACTAGAATTTATGAAGAAATTAAAAAATTAGTAAGGTGATTTTATGAAAGAAATAATAGAGGAGATTAAATTACTTGATGTAGGTAAAATGGAAGAAGATGTTTCTTTAAAGAAATATACTACTTATCGTTGTGGTGGTACTGCTAGATGTATAATTTATCCTAAAAATGTTAAGTCTTTAATTAATTTGCTTTCTTTTCTTAAAGAAAGAAGAGTACCTCATAAGATATTAGGAAATGGATCTAATTTATTATTTAGTGATAATACTTATGAAGGAGTCTTAATTCGACTTAATGAATTTGATAAAATTAAATTTATTAATAAGAGAAAGATTAGAGTAGGAGCGGGTTACTCATTAATTAAACTTAGTTTATTAGCTGCTAAAAAGGGTCTTACAGGACTTGAATTTGCTGCTGGTATTCCTGGAACTGTAGGTGGAGCAATCTATATGAATGCTGGTGCTTATAAGTCTGATATGGGTTATGTTGTAGAATCTGTTAAAGTATTAACGCCTGATATGAAGGTAGTAACTCTTGTTAATAAAGAATTACAATTCCATTATCGTAGTTCTTTCTTACAGACTCATCCTGGATATGTTTGTTTAGAAGTAGTTATTGAATTAAAGCATGGTAAGAAAGATGCAATTGAAGAAGTTATAAGAGATCGTAGACAAAGAAGACTAGAATCTCAACCTTTAGAGTATCCTTCAGCAGGATCTGTATTTAGAAATCCTCCTGATAATTTTGCTGGTAAGTTAATTGAAGATGTAGGACTTAAAGGTACTCATAAGGGTGGAGCAATGGTTAGTGATAAGCATGCTAATTTCATTGTTAATTATAAAGATGCTAAGGCTAGTGATATTAAATATTTAATTGATACTTGTCATGATAAAGTATTAAAAGAATATGGAATAGATATGAAGTGCGAACAAGAATTTGTTAATTGGGAGTAAATATGGGGACAAAAATAGTCAAGAAAACGAAAATTAAATTTATTAATTTATTATTAGTTCTTCTCGTTTTAGCTGGACTATTTTTTGGTGTGAAATTAATTTTAGAAGAACCTATTAATAATATTATTATTAAAGGTACTTCTTATTTAAAAGATGATTATATTCTAGAAAGAGCTGGTATAAAAGATTATCCATCATTTATATTACTTAGTAAAAGTAAAGCTTGTAAGAAATTATTAAAATCAAATTATGTTCATAGTTGTAAGATGCATAAGAAATGGGGATTTGTTTTAGAAGTTGATGTTCTTGAAGAAAAACCTTTATTCTATGATATTAATCAAAATAAATATATATTTGAAAATAGTCAGGGAGTAGTAGATGAAGAAATTAGTCATGAGTTTAGAGTCCCTAGACTTCTTAATTATGTACCTGATACAAAATATAATAAATTTATTACAGGTATGAGTAAGGTTAAAGAAGATACATTATCTAAAATTAGTGATATTGAATATAAACCTAATGATTATGATAAAGATAGATTCTTACTATATATGGATGATGGTAATATGGTTTATTTAACTTTAACTAAGTTTAAGATGATTAATCATTATAATGAAGTATTAGCTCAATTAGAAGGACATAAAGGAATATTATATTTAGATTCTGGAAATCACTTTAAAATTATGGAGTAGAAATGAAGTTTATCAAGAAGAATTACAAATATTTATTAATTTTTATTCTTAGTTTGATCATTAATTTTTTGTTTATTGATCGTTTTTATGATGGACCAACTCAATATGGAATGGCACATGCAATTATTATGGGAGAAATACCATATATAGATTTTAATATGGTATCTACTCCTTTATATCCTTTTGTGCATTCCTTTTTTTTACTCTTTTATGATAGTTATTTAACTTTTACAATAGTAAATAGTTTAATATTTACTATGATTTTTTTCTTTGCAGATAAAATTATTGAAAAACATTTTTTTACTTATTTTTTAATTTGTTTATTACCTTTATTTGATGTAGTATGTCCTTCATATAATTTATTTTGTAAATTATTAATAATGATTATTTTATATTTAGAAAAGAATAAAAAGAATGATTATTTAATAGGATTATTTTTAGGATTATTATTACTAACTAAACATTCTATAGGAGTACCTATAATACTTTGTAGTTTGTTATATAGAAGAGACATTAAAGCTTGTTTAAAAAGAATTACTGGAGTAATTATTCCTACTATTATTTTTGCTATATACTTAGTAATTACTAAATCTTTATATGCATTTATTGATTTAACTTTTTTAGGTTTATTTGATTTTGGTTCTAAAAATAAAGAGTCATCTATGTTATTTATTATCATATTTATATTAATGTTTGTTTATTATATTTATGATATTTTTAAAGGTAAGAGTCGTGATAAATACTTATCATTTTATGGAATTGGTACTCTTGCTTTTATGATTCCTATCTTTGATTTTAATCATAGTGCTT
The DNA here is from genome assembly GCA_017525015.1 of Bacilli bacterium. The sequence continues at coordinate 125,556 of JAFXUK010000022.1, read as the reverse complement.
GCGCATTATTATTTTTCTTACTTATTATATTTGTAAGAAAAAATATACGTTTAAATTATTATTTATTTAATACATTTTTAGTTTGTTTACTTTGTGTATTTACGTATTTGTTTGTAAAAATATCTTATACTCCTTTTTATATTCAAAACTTTAATCATTTTCCAATGTTTATTAGTGGACATAATCGTTTTTCTAAAGTATTAGATAGTTATAAAAAATATCCTAATTCTATTATGATTGATCCTAATGGAGTATTTTATGATATTGTATTAGATAAGAAAATAACATATTTTGATGTACCTTTAACTGGTAATTATGGACATTTAGGTACTGATAATATGATTAATAAATTAGAAGATGATACTTATTATTTTATTTCTAAGAAGTATTCTAATTCTTCTGTGAGTCAATTTGATACTAAACTATGTGATTATATAATAGAAAATAGTCACTTAGTAGATTCTGTTTCAACATTTAATATTTATTATTATAGGAAGTGATAATATGAGTTTTATTAAAAAGAATTATAAATACATTTTAGTTTTTATATTCTTTTTTCTATGTATATTATTATTTGGTTATAACAATACAGATAATATATGGAACTATGGAATGGCTCATGCGATTAGGATAGGGGAAATTCCTTATAAAGATTTTAATATTATTACGACTCCATTATATCCATTCATTATGAGTTTGTTTTTACTTATATGGGATCAATATATTATGTTTTTAATTGCTCAGAGTTTAATAGGAGTAATTTGTTATTACTTGATTGATAAGATGGTAGGGAATAAGAGTATTATGATTATTCCTTTTGCAGGATTTGGATTATTTTATTTATTCTTTCCTAACTATAATTTTTTAGTTATGTTATTTATTCTTTTATTAATGTATTTAGAAAAAGAGAATAAGAATGATTATTTAATTGGATTAGTTCTTGGATTACTTGTTTTAACTAAACATACTATGGGAGCAGTTATTGTTTTATGCTCATTAATTTCTACTTTTAAATTTAAGAGAATGGGTAAAAGAATAGTTGGGATGATTGGACCTGGATTATTATTTTTACTTTATTTATTAATTACTGGTTCATTTAATAGTTTTATTAATTTATCAGTAATGGGATTATTTGATTTTGGTGGTCATAATAACTATAAAAGTATTTTTATAATAGTTTTAAGTGTTTTAATTTTAATCTATACTTTATGGAATATTAAGAAAGATTATAAAAACCCTTTAACTTATTATTTACTTGGAAGTATATTCTTTGTATATCCAATAGTAGATTTCTTTCATTTTCATTATTTATGGGTTATATTTTTGATATATATTTTATTAAAAATAAAAGATGTTAATAAACAGTTTTATTTAGCTTGTATACTTTTAAGTGTTTTCTTTATTGGATTTAATATTTATATTAATTATCCAATATATAAGAATAGTTCTTTTAGTAATTTACCTCACTTTACTGGGTACTTACATGATAAAGAGTTTTTGAGTGAGATTAAGAGTGTATATAGAGATTATAAAGAGAAAGATAATGCTTATATGTTTGCATTTACTAATATGTTTTATGATATAGCTAGTGACCATGATATTACTTATTTTGATATTCCTTTATATGGTAATTTTGGATATAAGGGAATAGATACTATGATAAATAAAGTTAAAGATATGCATGATGTATATTTTTATGTAGAATATCATCCTAATATACAGTATTGTCATGAGATATATGATTATATTAGAGAAAATAGTGAATTAAAATACCAGATTTCTTCTTTTGAAGTTTATTATAAAGAATAATAATTCTTTGCAAAAGAAGGAAATTATAGTATAATAAAGTTTGAAGATAGGAGTTGAATTTCATGAGTGATATTTATGCTGGAATAGATTTAGGTTCAGATAGTGTTAAAATTATCGTTTGTGAAAAGATAGATCAGAAATATCATGTTTTAGCATGTACTAGTAAACCTTCTTCTGGAATAAAGAATGGTTTTATTTCTGATATGAAATCTGCTGTATCTTCTTGTAAAAGTGCAATTAAAGAAGCTAGTGAAATGCTTGGAATGAAGATTACTAAGGTTATTGCTTGTGTACCTCCAGAGAACTGTACTATGGATATTGTTATTGGAGAAGCTGATGTTGAGGACAGTGAGAATATTACTGGAGCAGATGTTAGTAATGTTATTGCTAGTGCACTTAAAAATGTTGATTTTGATAGTGAAGAGTTAGTTACGGCTATGCCAATTAATTTTAATATAGATGATGAGTCTAGTGTATCTGACCCTAAGGGAATGAAGGGTAAACATATGAATGCTAGAGTAGTTGTTAGTACTACTCCTAAAGAGCCTTTATATAAGATGCTTGAAGTATTAAAATTAGCTGGATTAGAAACTATTGATATTTGTTATAGTTCTTATGGAGATTATTATTCCATAAAAGATTCTAAATATGACGAACTTGTTGGAGCTGTTATTAATATTGGAGAAGAGTCTACTAATATTTCAATATTTAATAGAGGAATTCAAATTAAGAATGGATTTATTCCAATGGGTAGTAAGAATGTAGATAAAGATTTAACTTATGTATATAAATGCAAATTAAGTGACTCAAGAATTATGAAAGAGAAGTTTGCAGTAGCGGTTGCAAGTTATGCAGATGTATCTGAAGAGTGGACTTTAAAAGTTGATTCAGAGGCTTCTAAAGAAGTTAATCAATTGAGTGTTTCTAAGGTTGTAGAAGCTAGAGTTAGAGAGTTATTAGAAGTTGCTAAAAATGAAATAAAAAACTTAACAAATAGGGAAATACGTTATATAATTATAACAGGTGGTTTGAGTGAAATGGCAGGGTTCCAATATCTTGTAGAACAAGAATTTGGATTCATTGCTAAAATATGTAACTTAAACGAAATGGGTATTCGTCATAATAGATTTAGTAGTTGTTATGGTGTTATTCAGTATTTTCATGATAAACTAGATTTGAGAGGTAAAACTTATAATATGTTCTCTGATGAGGATGTTGAAAAAATACAGAAAGTTGATGCTTCTGAAATAACAGATATTATTAATAATAAAGTGTTAGGACACTTTTTCGGTGATTAAGGAGGAAAAAGTATGATAGGCGGACTAGAAATGGATCAATTAGCGAAGATCAAAGTCATCGGTTTAGGTGGCGGTGGTGGAAACGCTGTTAATCGTATGATAGAGTCAGGTGTTAAAGGAGTAGAGTTTATTGCTGCTAACACCGATTTACAAGTATTAAATTCATCTAAAGCAGATGTTAAGATTCAAATTGGAGCAACTTTAACAGATGGACTTGGAGCAGGTGGTAAACCTGAAGTTGGTAGAGAATCTGCTGTTGAATCTAAAAAGGAAATTGAAGATGCTTTAAGTGGTGCAGATATGGTATTCATCACAGCTGGAATGGGTGGAGGTACTGGAACTGGTGCTGCTGCTGTTGTAGCTGAGATTGCACAAGGTTTAGGAGCATTAACAGTTGCTATTGTAACTAAACCATTCTCATTCGAAGGAAAGAGAAGAATGGATAATGCACTTGCTGGAATTGAAGAATTAAAGAAACATGTTGATACTTTAATCGTTATTCCAAATGATAGATTAAGAGAGATTATTGATAAATCAACTCCAATGCTTGAAGCATTTAAAGAAGTTGATAATGTACTTCGTCGAGGAGTTCAATCTATCTCAGACTTAATTGCTGTAGTTGGACTTGTTAACTTGGACTTTGCAGATGTTAAAGCAATTATGGAAGACTCTGGTCGTGCTATTATCGGTATCGGTATTGGAATGGGTGAGGATAGAGCATTAGAAGCTGCTAGACAAGCTGTTTCATCACCACTTCTTGAACAATCAATTGAAGGTGCTACTGATGCAATTATCAATATTACTGGTGGAGTTAACTTAACATTATTCGAAGCTGAACAAGCTGCAGAAGTTGTTAGACAAGCTGCTAATACTGATATTAATACAATCTTTGGTTCTGTTATTAATGAGAACTTAAGTGATGAGGTTATTGTTACTGTTATTGCTACAGGTTTTGATAAAAAGAAAAAAGAAGAAGAAAAACAAGCTGCTGTATACAATAATGGAGCTAATCAACCAATTCCACAACCTAATCCAGTTCAAGGACAAAGAAGATCTATTCCTAGAGAAGAATATACTTCTTACCAACCTGAAACATTAACTGAAGAACCTGAAGGAGATACTGCTGGTGGAGCAGATTATGAAGTTCCTTCATTCTTAAGAAATAGAAATTATTAAAAGTAAGCAAATGCTTACTTTTTTTATTGCAAAATAAAAAAACAACAAGTGTTGTTTTTCTTTAATAATAAGTTTTTTGTTCCCATTTCTTTTTCTTCTCAGCTGCATTAATAATTTGAGTTAAAATGTTTAGGGCAATTTGTTCAGTTCTTCTATCTTGATCTCTTAATGGATTAAATTCAACAAGATCAAATGATAAGATTTCATTTATATGTTTTACTAAGTATTCATTAATCTTCATTGCTTCTTCTTCAGATATTCCATCATACTCAGGAATTGAAACTCCTGGAGCAGTATATGGATCAATTACGTCAATATCATAACTTACATGTACACCTTTAGTTTTATATCCAGCTATTTTAAAGGCTTCATCCATTACAGCATCTATTCCTTTTTCTTTTATATCTTGAGTTGAGAATACTGTAACACCAGCATATCTTAAATTATCTTTTTCTGCATCATCTATACTTCTAGCACCAACTATTACTGTACGAGATGGTTGAATTACTTTACCATCATGATAATATCTTAATTCATTACATTTATATCCTGTAATAGCAGCTAAAGGTAATCCATGAATATTTCCTGTTATTGTTGTTTCAAAAGTATTGTAATCAGTATGAGCATCTATCCAAATTATTCCTACATCAATATTTACTTTGCATGATGCAAGAGCAGATGCGATTGCGACTGAATGATCTCCTCCAATTAATATTGGGAAGTATTCTTCTTTTATTTTACTAACAATATTTTTATATAACTCAGTATTAAATTTTTCTACTTCATATTCATTTTTACGACGATCACCAAAATTTCTACTTTTAATAATATTGGCATCTTGTTGGAATAACATACTTTCTCCTTTATAGAAAGTACTTATATCGTTCATTAATTGTTTAGGACCTAAACTTGCTCCATCAATATGAACACCTAAATCAGATCCTGCTCCAAATATCATTGTTCTCATATAATCACCATAATCATTTTAACGTAAATATCCTTTTGCTTCAAGAAAAAACCTTTAATTTGTCTTATATTTACTGTATAATAAAGCATAGGTGATGTATGTGAAAAAACTTAATGAGTTATTTCCAGAGTGTTCTTATGACACTGAAATTAAAAATATAAAAATTAATTCAAAAGAATGTGAAGAGGGAGATCTTTTTGTTTGTACTAAAGGAGTTACTGCAGATAGACATGATTTTATAGATGATGCGATAGCAAGAGGAGCAGTAGCTTGTGTAGTATCAAAAGATGTAGGTGAAAAGAGTGTTCCTATTATTAAAATTGAAGATACAAATAAAGAATTACCTTTTCTATGTCAAAGATTCTATGATTATCCAGATCGTGAACTTACAATGATTGGAGTTACTGGTACTGATGGTAAAACTAGTACTACTACAATTATTCAGACTATGTTAGGTAGTGATATTTGTGGATATATTGGAACTAATGGTAGAAGTTGTTTGAAGTTTCAGGGAGATAATCCAAATACTACTCCTGATGCTCATAACTTATATAGATATTTATCAGAGTTTGTAGATTATGAATGTAGATATGCTGCAATTGAAACATCAAGTGAAGCTTTCTTTAGAGGAAGACTTACAGCAATGGAATTTGATGTTAGTGCAATTACTAATATTACTTCTGAACATTTAAATATTCATGGATCTTTTGAAAATTATTTAGATTCTAAATTAAATTTATTTAGACAAACTAAAAAAGAAGGTACTTGTGTACTTAATCATGATGATCCATATTTTGAACAATGTAAGGAAGCATGTAATGGAAAAATTGTTACTTATGGAGTAGGAGAAGATAATACTCTTCAAATTAAATCATTTAAATTATATCCTGATCATACTGATATAGTATTTAATTATTTAGGAGAAGAAAAACATGTTACTAGTCCTTTAATGGGAGACTTTAATGTATATAATCTTGCTTGTGCTTTACTTTGCTGTTTAGCTTTAGACTTTTCTTGGGATGATTTAATTAATCGTTTACCTGAAGTAAAAGTTAGTGGAAGATTAGAATTATTAAAGACAAATACTCCATACTATGTAATGGTTGATTATGCTCATACTCCTAATGGTATTACAAAACTATTAAACTTTGTTCATACTTTAGATATTAATAGAAGTATTGTAGTTATTGGACAAGCAGGAGAAAGAGATTATTTAAAAAGACCTAAAGTTGGTAACGTAGTAGTTGAAAATGCTAGTTATGCAATATTCTGTTATGAAGATCCGAGAAGTGAGGACCCAATGAAAATTTGTGAAGATATTATTGCAGAACTTAAAGATACTCATGATAATTATGAAATAGTAATTGATCGTAGAGAAGCAATTCAAAAAGCTATTGATATGGCAAATGATGGAGATATGGTTTTAATATTAGGTAAGGGTAATGAAACTTATGAAAAGTTAAAGACTGAGACGATTTACTTTAATGATATTGAAGAAGCATATAATGCGGTTAAAAATAGAGAAGAGAAATAGTCACTTTGGTGACTATTTTTAAGAGGTGAAGTTATGATCCTTAAAATTATAAAATGGATACTTGTAATTCTTTGTATGGTACAAATATTTATGTTTTCTAATGATCCTGCAGATGAATCAGATAAGAAAAGTAATTTTATAATTGTATCTATTGCAGAAGTACTTGCAGGTAGAAGTTTAAGTGGAGTAGAGAGACAGAAAAAAATAGATGAATATGTAGTACTAGTTAGAAAAGGAGCACATTTCTTTATATATTTTGTTTTAGGATTTTTAGTACTTAGTTTATTTAAAGAATATAAAGATTTAAATACTAAGATTATTCTAATATCGCTACTTCTTTCAATATTATATGCTTGTAGTGATGAAATACATCAATTGTTTGTAGTTGGAAGAAGTGGTAGTATAATAGATGTAGGAATTGATAGTTTAGGTGCTTTATTTGGTACTTATTTCTATTACTTTATTTACCTTATAAGGAGGAAATATGAACAAGAAAAAACAGTTTGCTAAAACAACTATTATTATTTTCTTTGGTAAAGTTTGTACTCAATTAATATCATTTTTCTTATTACCTTTATATACTGCTTATTTAGCAACTGAAGAGTATGGTATTGTTGATTTAATTCAGACTTATGTAACATTATTTGTACCAATTATTACTTTAGAGTTAGAGATGAGTATATTTAGATTTATCATTGATTCTAGAGGAAAAGATAATGATATTAAGACTTTAGTTAGTAATAATTTTTATGTATTATCGATTAGTTTAACTTTATTTACTATTTTGTATTTTATAATTACAAGTTTTGTATCTATTCCATTTAGATTTATTATTTGGATAGATGTAATAGTTTGTGTTTTATCTGGAAATTTCTTACAAATTGCGAGAGGTTTTGGTCAAACATTAGACTTTTCAATTAGTTGTATTTTAACAGGACTTACAACTGTATGTAGTAATATTTTCTTAATAGTATTTTGTGGTATGCAAGCTGAAGGTATGATTATATCAATGGCTTTAGCTAATTTTATTTGTGCATTATACTTATTTATTAGATTAAAACTATTACCTAAAATTGACTTTAAATTAGTTGATAAAAAATTACTTAAAGAAATGTATAAATACTCTATACCTTTAGTTCCAAATGGAATTAGTTGGTGGATTGTTAATGTTAGTGATAGAACTATTATTTCATGGATCTTAGGAGCCGGTTTAAATGGTATTTATGCAATTAGTAATAAGTTCCCAACAATTATATCTAGTTTAACTGGAATATTTAATTTAAGTTGGAGTGAGAGTGCATCTCTTCATATTAATAGTCCAGATAGAGATGAATTCTTCTCTGATATAGCAAATACTATTATGAAGTTATTTGTTGCTTTAGGAGTAGGAATGATTGCTTGTATGCCTTTTGTATTTCCACTTATGATTAATTCTAAATATAATGGTGCATATGATTATATTCCACCTTTAGTACTAGCTACTGTATTTAATGTAGCAATATGTTTATATAGTCAAATATATTTAGCAAAGAAAATGAGTAAACAAGTTGCTAGTACTACAATAATGGGTGCAATAATCAATATTTTAATTAATATTATTTTCATTAAATATATTGGTTTATATGCAGCAGCAATATCAACTACAATATCTTATTTTGCAATGGTTTTATATAGACATATTGATTTAAAGAAATATGTAAAAATTAAATATGAAAATGGATTCTTTATAAAGAGTTTCTTAATATTTACTTTTGCAATTGTTTTATACTATTACAATCATTTATATACAAATATTATTAGTTTAGTAATTGTATGTATTTATGCAGTAGTATCTAATAAGACTTTTTTAAGAGATAGTTTTCTTACAATAAAAAACAAAATAAAACATTAATTAAAAACATATAATCTAATGGTGATTATATGTTTTTTTTAGAATTAATTAGAAGTTTATTTTCTTTTACTGGGAGTTACTCAGTAGATGCATTTTTAGAACCTTTATCAAAAGAGGAAGAAGAGGCTTGTATTTATGATAAAGATACTAATCCTTTGAGTCGTAGTAAGTTAATTGAACATAACTTAAGACTAGTTGCACATATAGTTAAAAAGTATGATAAAAAAGAAGGAGATATGGATGATTTAATAAGTATTGGGACTATTGGTTTAATAAAAGGAGTAGATACTTATAAACCTAATCATAATGTTCGTATTACTACATATTGTGCTAGATGTATAGAAAATGAAATACTAATGTACTTTCGGAAGAATAATAAGTATTTGAATGATGTATCTATTCATGATGCGGTAGGGTATGATAAAGATGGTAATCCAATAGAGATACTAGATGTATTAAAAGTAGATGATGTTGATTTTTCTGATGATCTTCAATTGAAAGATCATTTAAAATTATTAAAAGAATATATGCATGTACTAACTTCCAGAGAAAGAGAAATAATAAATGCTAGATATGGTTTGGGTGATAGAGAAGAATATACTCAAAAACATATATCTAAAAGACTAGGAATTAGTAGAAGTTATGTATCTAGAATAGAGAAGAGAGCTCTTACAAAACTCTTAAGAGAGTTCCTTAAAAATAATCAGTTATAAGAATTTACAAAAAATGATTTCTCATATATAATATAAGAAGAGTAGTGAGATGGTCGTATGAGAAAGTTTTTTCGTAAGATAGGTATTACTAAACCACTTTTAATAGGAGGCATTTTTGTTATTGCCTTTTTTGTGATTGCATTTTTTATACATCTAGTTTTACTTCCACAAATTGAATTAAAAGGTGGTAAAAAAATAGTAGTTGAATACAAAGAAAAGTATTCTGAAGCAGGATATAAAGCAAATCATCTTGGAAAGAATCTTACAAAAGAAGTTAAAGTAAAAGGAAAAGTAAATACTGATAAGTTAGGAGAATATCAAGTTACTTATACAGTTGGTTCTGGAATATTTAAAAGAAAAGTAGTGAGAACTGTAGAAGTAAGTGATACTACTAAACCTAAATTAAAGATTAATAAAGATGATATTTATGTTTGTCCTGGAACTAAGTATGAAATTGAAAAAGTAGAAGCTACTGATAATTATGATGGAGATTTAACAGATAAAGTAAAGGGAGAAATATCTAAAAAAGAAGATATGGTTACTTACTCTGTAAAAGATAGTAATGGTAATAAAAAGAGTATTACTAAAAAGATATTATATGAAGATAAAGAAAAACCAGTAATTACATTAACTGGTACTGAAACTGTTTATATTTGTACTAATGATGTATATAAAGATCCTGGATATAAAGCAGAAGATAATTGTGATAAAGATTTAACTAGTAAAGTAGTAGTAGAAGGAACTGTTGATAATAGTTTAGCAGGAGACTATAAAATTACTTATAAAGTTAAAGATGAAGCAGGAAATGAAGGAGAAGCTAATCGTACTGTTAAAGTAAGTAGTGGGGATGTTGTTGGGACTGTTTATTTAACATTTGATGATGGCCCAAATGAAGGCACTACTAATGTAATCCTTGATATCTTAAAAGAAGAGGGAGTTAAAGCAACTTTCTTTGTAACTGGATATGGACCTGATGAATTAATTAAGAGAGAGTTTGATGAAGGACATACTGTAGCACTTCATTCACAAACACATGATTATGCAAAGATATATTCATCTGATCAGGCTTTTTTCAATGATTTACAAGCAATACATGATAGAGTACAAAGAATTACTGGATATGACTCTAAATTTATAAGATTCCCTGGAGGAGCAAGTAATACAGTAAGTAGAAGATATTCATTTGGAATTATGTCTAGACTTTCTAAAGAAGTATTAAATAGAGGATATAAGTATTATGACTGGAATGTTTCTTCTGGAGACGCAGGTAATACAACTGATCCTAAACAAGTATATAGAAATGTTGTTTATAGTCTTAGAAAAGATCGTGTTAATATGGTTTTAATGCATGATATTAAACCTTATACTAGAGATGCAATTCGTGATATTATTCATTATTGTAAAGAGAATGGATATCAAATAAAGAAAATAGATAATTGTACAACAATGGTTACACAAAGAGTTAATAATTAGGGTGATGAGTATGAATAATCAAGATATGTTATTAATGAGAGAAGCACATATAATCAAAAAAATATTATATGCATATAGTAATAATGAATTACATACAGTTCGTCATTTTATGACTGATGATTTATATAAGAAATTAATTCGTGATATAGAAAATGATCGTAAATTAGGACAAAAGGTATGTATTGAAGAAGTTCATGTAGAATTACAAGTTAATCGTGAATTTGATGATTCTGATAAACATTATATTGAAACAATTTGTAATTGTAAGAATTTAAAATATGTTTTAAAAGACAATAAAGTAATTGGTGGATCTAATGAGAAGAGAAGTCTTTATTCTACTAAAGTATTACTTGTAAAAGATAAAGATGCTCCTGAGAGAACATTTATTACATGTGAAGGATGCGGAACATCATTTGATTTAAAAACTACAGGTTATTGTCCAACTTGTGGAAAAAAGTATAAATATGAAAAATATGATTATGTAATTAAAGAAATGGAAATATAGTTATGAAGAAGAGTAGTTTGTTTATATTAATAACATCTATTTTTCTTTTATATACTGTTCCTGTTTATGCTGACTCTGGATGGGATTATGACTATGGTGGAGGATATAGCGGAGACTATGGAAGCAGCTATGGTGGGTATGATTCATATGATAGTGACTATGGTAGTAGTTATGGTGATTATGATAGTGGCACTTATAGTAGTGGGAGAAGAGTTCCATATTCATTGTTTTCAATACTAATGTGTCTGCTTGGTACATTACTTGTTCCTAAGAGAAAAGATGGAAGAAGTATGGCTATTCCTGAGAAAAATGAGACAGAAGAAGCAATTCTTAAAAATACTCATCGTCATACTAGTACTAGTGAAATAGAAACTAATTATGATGAAGTGATTCAGAAATATTTACCAAAATATACAGAGAAGAAATTATTAGATGATTTTTATGATATTTTTGTTAAAGTACAAATTGCTTGGATGGATTTTGATTATAAAAAACTAGAAAACTTTTGTTCTTTAGAATTATATGACTCTTATGAAGCAGATTTAGAAGAATTAAAGAATAAAGGTCAAAAAAATATTATGAGTGATTTTACTTTTATTTCATCTAATATTAGAAATATAGAAGAGATAGATGGTAGAGTTGTAATTGATGCTTATTTAGCTGTTTCTTTTAAAGACTATGTAATTAAAACTGATAATGGTAAAGTTATTAGAGGTAATAGTCTACAAACAGTTAATCTTAAATATGATTTAGAATTTGTAATGGATTTAGATAATAGTAAGAGTAGTGCATATTGTCCTAATTGTGGGGCTAAGATTACTAGTAAGGTATGTGAATTTTGTCATAGTACAGTAAATCCTAAAAAGGAACATTTTGTATTAAATAAAAAGAGTATCATGAAATAGACAAAAAAAGTATTATGATATATAATATTTCTCGGAGGTTTTATGGGATTTAGACCGGATATTTATAAGAAAAATATTTTTGAGATTGATTATGATCTATTAAAAAACGGAGGTATTAAATGCCTTGTTTTTGACTTGGATAATACTTTAGGTCTAATGGAACAAAAGAAATGTCCAGATGAAGTAAAAGAATTGATTTATGAATTAAAGAGAGATTTCTTAGTTGTTATATGTACTAATAATTTTAATAGAAGAATAAAACCTTATTTAAAAGATTTGGATATAGATGGTGTTTGTTTTAGTTTAAAACCTACTACTATAGGTTTAAATAAAATAAAAAACAAATATCATTTAAGCAAGAGTGAAATGTGTTTAATAGGAGATCAATTACTTACTGATGTTTTAGCAGGTAATAGATTTCATATTACTACAGTACTTGTTGATCCAATGGGTGAGAAAGAATTAAAAATAACTGGAGTAAATCGATTTATAGAAAATATAATTATGAGAAAATATCAAAAAAGAGGGATATTTGAAAGAGGTAAATATTATGAATAATGAGAAACGATGTCAGGGATGTGGAGTTCTTCTACAAGATGAGAATGTCCTTCAAGAAGGATATACCACTAATTTAGAGAATGATATTTGTCAAAGATGTTTTAGAATGAAAAACTATGGAGAATATCAAGTAGTAGTTAAATCAAATGATGAATATGTAGATATATTAAAAGATGTTGGTAAAACTAAAGATTTAGTTTTATATATTACTGATTTATTAAATTTAGAGAAGAATATTGAACAAATTCGTACTATTATTCCAAATAAAATGATATTAGTACTTAATAAAATTGATGTTTTACCTAAATCAGTAAAAGAAGATAAAATAAAAGCATACTTAGAAAGTATGAATATTCATTTTGAAGAGATTATTGTTATTAGTACTGCTAAAAACTATAACATTGATTATTTATTAAAAAGAATTAAATATTTTCAAACTAGTAAGAATGTTTATGTAGTAGGTCATACTAATGCTGGTAAGAGTAGTTTAATTAATAAGTTAATTAAAAATTATTCTGAAAATACGCAAGAGTTAACTATGAGTCCATTACCTTCTACAACATTAAGTACAATTAATATTGATATTAATGATCATTTAACTTTGATTGATACTCCTGGATTAGTAGATACTGGATCTATACTTAATCATGTAGATCCTAAAATGGTAAAGAAGATTTCTGCTAAGACTGAGATTAAACCTAGAACATATCAATTAAAGAAAAATCAATCTATTGTAATTGAAGATTTAATTAGAATTGATTATGTTGAAGGAGAAAAGAATAGTTTTACTTTATTTGTATCTAATGATTTAAAAGTAAAAAGATTATTAAATATATTTCATAATAATTCTATTAAAGATAAAAATAAGATTACTTATAATATGAAATATGATGAAGATTTAGTTATAAGTGGTTTAGGATTTGTTAAGATTGTAGATAAAGGTGTTATCGATGTTTATATCGATAAAGATGTAGATACATTTACAAGAAGAAGTCTAATTTAGACTTCTTTTTTTATTTGACTAAAACTATCTACAATAGTAAAATTTATGGTAGGAGAATATGCATATGATACGAAAAAAGAAAAATATTACATTTATAATTGTTTTAGTTTTGTTATGCTTAGGCATTGGTTATGCATATCTAACTACAACTTTAAGTATAAATGGAGTAACTGATGTAGATAGTAATAGCTGGGATGTGCATTTTGCAAATGTTCAAGTAACAACTGGCTCTGTTAGTGGAAGTCTTGTTACACAAGCTCCAACTATTTCTAATGATACATCTATTAGTTATCATATAAGATTAGCTGAACCTGGAGATTATTATGAATTTACTGTTGATGCGGTTAATGCAGGAACAATAGATGCGATGATAGGAGAGATTCATTCGACTTTAAATGCAGTTGAAATAACGACATTACCATCATATTTAAACTATACTGTTAAGTATTCAGATGGTGTAGATGTTCAAAGTAATCATTTGCTTGCAGCAAATACAATTGAAACATATAGAATAAAAATAGAATATAGAACTGATATAGATCCAGGGGATTTACCATCTTCTGCACAATCTTTATCTTTAGGATTTGGTATTAATTATATTCAAGCTACTGGCAGTGCTGTTGCAGTTGAACATTCTATTTATGTTATAAGTGATATAAGTGTTTATTTGAATCAATCTCTACCATCTAATTTAACTATTTATAGAAGCCCTTCTGATGCAATGAATATTTTTGGCAAATCTATGTTTTTAAGACATGTAATACAAAATGGGATTGTTACTGAGTCATATGTTGGTTTCGAGCTAAATAGTCAGATATACTATCTAAGAGGTGGTGGGGCAACATATAATTCTTCTACTGGAAATTATAATAATGATAGTATTTATTATGAAGCAAATAAACAACTGTTAAGAAGCTTAATTGGTGAGCCGACTTGTGAAGAGAGGGGTACAGATTCTTCATTAATATACTATTGTGGAAGTCCATATTTTGTTGGCGCATCCCCTCGTGGAAATGTTTGGAAAGAACAGGACAGTTATGTATGTAATGTATCGCAGTTGGGTAAAGCTGATTGTTATTTTGATAATTTAGGCTAATAATGGAGAGTGTTTATATGAGAAAAAAGAAAAAATCTTTAGCATTTATGATTGCTTTGGTTTTGTTATTCTTAGGTATTGGTTATGCATATCTAACTACAACTTTAAGTATAAATGGAGTAACTGATGTAGATAGAAATGTATGGGATGTATATTTTGATAATATTCAGGTAACTTCTGGGTCTGTTACAGGAACTCAAGTAATAGATGCTCCTGAAATAGGTAATGATGATGTATCAGTAAGTTTTCATGTTAATTTAAAAGAGCCTGGAGAATTCTATGAATTTACTATTGATGCAAAGAATGATGGAACTATTGATGCGATGATTGATAGTATTTCGAAAAAGTTAAATGGAGTAGAAATAACGACATTACCTGCATATTTAAATTATACTGTTACTTATTCTGATGGTATGGAGATTGAGAATAATCATATGCTTTTGCATGAAGATCTTGAGACTTATAGTGTAAGAGTAGAATATAGAAATGATATTAATCCAAGTGATTTACCATCAACGGCACAATCGCTTACTTTGTCTTTTACAGTTAATTATGTTCAAGCAAATAGTAATGGAATAATTAAGCCTGATAATGTTTTATATACAGTCAATTTTAGCCCTGAAATCTATATTGGAAGTGCTATGCCATCTATTCCAACATACACAACATATCAAGATGCGATGGCTGCGTTTTATGACAGTACATTTTTCTTAAAAAGTGAATTAAAAAACAATATTGTTATTAATAGTTATGTTGGATTTTTATTAAATGATAATTTATATTATTTAAAAGCTGGTGGGGCGACACGTAAGAACTCTTATGAGTTTTATCTAGATAGTATTTATTTTGAAGCTAATAAAGCTATATTAGAAGAAGCATATGGTGGAGCTTCACATTGTAGTTATATTCATCATTTTATAGATAATGATTGTTATAGATGTGATACTGGCGATGGAGAGTATTATGCTGATGTTTGTTTTGATGGATTTGTTGCTATTTCTGATGGGAATTGGGGATGTTCTGCTTCTGGAAGTGGAAGTTGTTGTGGAGCTATAGATTAATAGTATAAAAAAATTAAAACTGTGGAAAAAATAAATTTCCACAGTTTTTTTGTTTGCTGTAAAGTGATGTAAAAATTAAGTAAATTTATTTTTTGAACTTTACTTTTTTGGGGGATTAGGGTAGTATATTATTAAGTAGTGGTTGATTGTGGTGAAAAGTGGGGGATGAATATGTTTATTGGAGAATATCATCATTCAATTGACGAAAAGGGAAGAATCATTATTCCTGCTAAGTTTCGTGAGGAACTAGGAGATTCTTTCATTGTTACTAGAGGTATTGAAAACTGTCTTTTCGTGTACCCTAATAAAAATTGGAATGATATCTGTGACAAACTAAACTCATTACCTTTCACTAAAAAAGATGCGAGAGTATTTAATCGTTTCTTTATGTCAGGTGCTACCAGTGTAGAATTTGATAAACAGGGTCGTATTAATATTTCTACACCATTAATCGAATATGCACATTTATCCAAAGAGTGTGTAGTTATCGGTACTGGTGATCGACTAGAAATATGGTCTTTAGAGGACTGGACCAAATTCTTTGATTCTACACAGGACAATATGTCAGACATAGCCGAAAATTTATTTAACGAAAGTGTGAATCTGTGATGGAAAAGCATATTAGCGTTCTACTAAATGAAACTATTTCCTCCCTAAATTTAAACGAAAATAGTATAATTGTGGATGCAACTTTAGGCTATGGTGGACATAGTAGTAACATCTTGGAGAGAATAGATAAGGGGTATTTATTCGCCTTTGACCAGGATAGTGAAGCAATTCGGCATAGCACCGATCGATTATCAAAAATCGGTGCTAACTTCACTATCATCAAAAGCAACTTTGTTCATATGAAAGAGGAATTAGAAAAATTAGGAGTTTCCGAAGTTGATGGAGTGTTATTCGACTTAGGAGTTTCTTCGCCTCAATTAGATGATGGTGAAAGAGGTTTTTCTTATCATACTGATGCAAAGCTTGATATGAGAATGGATAGATCCCAAAAGCTATCAGCTTATGAAGTAGTAAATCAATATTCGAAAGAAGATTTAGCTCGAATATTTTATAAATATGGAGAAGATAAATTCTCTAATAACATTGCAAAGAAAATTGTCGAGTATAGAACAACTAAGCCAATTGAGACAACTCTTGAATTAGTTGAAATAATTAAGAGTGCAGTGCCAATGAAGTTTCGTATGGATAAACATCCTGCTAGACAAATATTTCAAGCAATTAGAATTGAAGTTAATCATGAACTTGATGTAATAGAACCTGCTTTAGAACAAGCCCTTGAATTAATTAAAGTAGGTGGAAGAGTTGCAGTTATTACTTTCCATTCATTGGAAGATAGAATTGTAAAGAATTATTTTAAAGATAAATGTGAAATTGATGATAGAGTTAAAGGAATGCCTAACATTCCAGATGAATATTTACCGGATTTTAAATTAGTTACTAATAAAGCAATAGTTCCTAGTGATGAGGAACTAGAAAGGAATCCGAGAGCTAGAAGCTCAAAACTAAGAGTCATTGAAAGAATAAAATAGGAGGACTACAACATGGGAAAAAAGAAGAAAAAGGTTGTAAAGACATCTAAATTTGAAAAATTATTATATACGTTAGCAGTTTTATTACTAGTTATTGCGCCTGTTTCTATCGTTTTTTCTAAGGCAACTTTAGCTAAAGTAAACTTTGAAGTTGAAAAGCAAAAGAAAGAGATTGAAGTTCAGAAAAAAACAAATGAATCTTTAGCAATGGCTATAGATGAACTTGCTTCTCTAACTAAGATTCAGGCTGTTGCGGAAGAACAAGGTTTGAGTTATAATAATAGTAATATTAAAACAGTAGTCGAAGATAGTTAGACGTATTAGGACGTGATTTAATTGAAAAAGAAAAAGAAGAGAAAAAATAGTATTCAGTATTCAAGAGTATTTATTTTTGTAGCTCTTCTTTTATTTTGCGTAATGATATGGAGAGTTATACAATTAGGTACTTCTAGTGAAATAGATGGGGTTAATTTAAAGGATTTAGCTAGTAAACGTACTACTAGAACTGATACAATTAGTGCTCAAAGAGGAACTATATACTCTGCTGATGGAGATGCTTTAGCTCAGAATGTTGCATCATACAAACTAATTGCATATTTAGATCCTAAGAGAACTACTAATCCTAAAAGGCCTCAACATGTAATTGATAAAGAGGCTACAGCTGATGCGCTTGCACCTATTTTAGGTATGGAAAGAGATGAAATCCTTAAATTCTTAAATAAAGAAAATGTATATCAAACTGAGTTTGGTACTAAAGGTAAAGGACTTAATGAAATTACTAAGAATCAAATAGAAGATTTAGAGTTACCTGGAATAGATTTTATTGAAAGTTTTAAGAGATATTATCCTAAAGGTAAATTTGCATCTTATGTAATTGGTTATGCTAAAGAGTCAGAAGATACTGGTACTATTAAAGGTGAGATGGGTATTGAGAAACAATACGATAAAGTATTAAAAGGACAAGATGGATCTCGTACTTATCAAAAAGATTTAAAAGGATATCGTATACCTGATACTCCAGTATATACTGAAGATGCTGTACAAGGAAAAGATATTTATTTAACAATTAATTCTAGTATTCAATTCTTTGTAGAACAAGCTATATCAAATTCTGATAAGACATATGATTGGGAATGGTATACTGTTACTATTTTAGATGCAAAGACTGGAGCAGTACTTGCGACTGCTAGTGATCCTGGATTTAATCCAAATTATAGGGATATTACAAATTATATGGATATATTTTGTCAGACTCCTTATGAGCCTGGATCTACAATGAAGACATTTACTTATATGGCTGCAATGGAAAATGGAGTATATAATGGATCTGAAACTTATAGATCTGGAACATATGAAACATCTGATGGAACTGTAATAGGTGACTGGAATCGTAATGGTTGGGGTACTATTACTTTTGATAAGGGATATGCTTATAGTAGTAATGTTGGAGTTATTAATATTATTAATCGTCATATGAATAGTACGATGTTAAGACAATATTTTAGAAGATTAGGTTTTGGTAAAAAGACTGGTATTGAACTTCCTAATGAAAATAAAGGAAAGCTTGACTTTAAATATGAAACTGAAATATATAATGCTGGATTTGGACAAGGAATACTTACTACACCAATTCAAAATGCTAAAGCTATGACTGTTTTAACTAATGATGGTATTTTACTTGAACCATATTTAGTAGAGAAAATTGTTGATTCTGATACTGGAGAAGTAACACTTGAAAATAAAAGAACTGAGATAGAGAGAGTAGCATCTACTGGTACAGTACAAAAGATGATTTCATTAATGGATGATACTGTTAATGGATATGGTAATACTGGTAGTGGTTTTAGAATTGATGGTGGAGAATTAATTGGTAAAACTGGTACTGCTCAGATTGCATCAGAAAATGGTAGGGGATACTTACAAGGACAAGAAGATATTATTTCGTCTTTCTCAGGAATATATCCTAAGAGTAATCCTCAAATAATTATTTATGCATCTGTTAAGAGACCTTCTGGTGGTAGTCAAAAAGCATTAAGTAATGCTATTAAAGAAATAGTTAAAAATGTATCTAAATATTATGGTAATAGTGATACACAAACTGCTTCTATTGCTATAGCTGATTATAAAGTTCCTAGTTTAGTTAATAAGAAATTAGATACTGCTAAGACTATGTTAGATGCTAATGGTATTAAATATGTAGTTCTTGGAAATGGAGTTAAAGTTATGAAACAAACTCCTAGTAAAGATGATGTAATTACTACAAATGATACTATATTCTTAATTACTAATGATAGTAATATTAAAGTACCAAATGTTGTTGGTTATTCTTCTAAAGTAGCAAAAGACTTACTTACTAAGTTAGGTATATCAGTTACTTTAGATGGGGTAGGTTATGTAACTAGTCAGTCAGTTGCACCTGATACTGATATAACTGATGGTTTAGCAATTACTCTTACACTTTCTCCTAAATATGTAGTGGAGTAGCCTATGAAAAAGAAACTGGTTATATTATTTGAAATTCTTTTAATTATAATTGGATTATTATATTATGTAATTAAGATAGGTATACCTGAATATAAAGCTAGTTTAGGATCTAGTGATGGATTTATTAATAGTAAGAATTACTATAATATGATAGAAATTGTTATTGATCAGAAAACTGATTTTGGAATTATGATTGATAAAGAAGGTAAAATAAATCGTTTATTCTTCTTTGACAGTTCTTCTACTTTTCTCTATAATAAGAATATAGAGAATATGAAACTAGATAAGGGTTTGAAAAAAATAATTCAAATACTTACTGATAATTCTTTATTAAGTGATGAATCTAGTTGTGAAATATTAAGAAACAATGATGAATATTATTCAAGTTTTATGATTGTTTGGAAGAGCTTAGTATCTTGTAATAATATAGAGAAAAAAATTAGTCTTAGTGATATAGCAAAAAATTTTGAAATATATGAAGATTCTAATTCTTCTATTCTTTGGAATTTAGATTTTTACTCTAAAGAGATAATTAATAATTCTAAGATTTCAAAAGATTCTGATTTTGATAATAGTAAAGCAAGAAAATATGCTGATTATGTTTATAATAAATTAATAAATATAAGAGATAAGAAGAATATTACTACTATGAAAAAAGAAAATGTAGAGATTAATATTAGTCTTATTCCTGCAAATGAAGAGTTAACTATTTATCCTACTCCTGAGAGTTGGTATTACATAGAAAATGGAAAAGTATATGCTTATATTGAGTTCTTAAGAGATGGAAAGAGTTATAGTTATTGTTATAAAGGTACTAATGATCCTATGGAAGGAGAATGTATAAATGAATAAAAAGGGTAGTATAAAAAATGTTATTATTGTAATACTTTGTATTACTATTATTGCGATGGGTATTGGTTTTATGGTTTTATCTATGAGACTTGAAAAATATCGTAGTGAGGAAGAAATATTTGATGTACGTTTTACTTCTACAAAGTTAATGTCTTCTATTAAAGGTGGAGAGAAAGATCCTAAATCTAAATTAAATATTGATAAAGATGGAAAGATATTAAAAATGGACTTTAGATTATTTCATGAACATGATCAGATAGATTATGAAGTAATAGTTAAGAATAGAGGAACAGTACCTGCATCTATTGTAAGTTTGTTTTCTAGTCCGGATTTTAGATCTAAAGAGACTATTCAAAATCTTTCTCCAATTACTATTAGTATTTCAGATATAAGTGGTAAATTATTAGAACCGGGAGAAGAAACAACTGTTAAAATTAGTGCAATCTATAATAAAGATGCTACTAATACTAAGAATAAAGATGTAGAAAAGAAAGTTACTGGAAAACTTGGAATAATTTCTGAATCAAAAAACTAAGAAAATAAAAGAGGAGAGTTTGACATCTACCTCTTTTTTGATATAATTAATATGATAGGATGGTGACTAAAATGAGTCGAAAAATGAAATTATTTTTAAAGATTTTATTTTTTGTTATTTTAATTGCCATAGCAGTATTTTTAATTTATTATGGAGTTTATTATACTAGAATTAGTAGAGAAGATTATATATTTCATAAAATGATTGATCAGGTTTTTGATAAGACTGATAAGGTATTAAGTATTGATCCTGATTATATGGTTGGAGATAAGTTTACTGTAGAAGGTAATCTTAAGATGAATTTATCTAGTGAAGAGTATCAAAATAAAAGTAAAACTGATCTAGAGTATAAAAAGAAAAATAATAAACTTATTAATTTATCTAAAATGGATGTAGACTATTCATTTAAACATAATAAAGATAAAGGATTAGTATTTTATTCATTAGATAGTAAAATAGGTGAAGAAGAGATATTTTCTGGTAAATATTATATAGAAAATTCTACAGAGTATTTTTTTATTAATAATGTTGTTAAACAATATGTTAATGATGGAGGCAATAACTATTTTGAATCTTTCAAGAAAGATACTACTACTGCAGATAATATAGACTATTTATATTATTTTATTAGAGATTCTTTAAAGAAAAATATTGGTAAAGAAGAACTTAATGGATATGATGTAGAGACTTTTGTTGGTGATAATACTATTAAAGCTGGACAAATATCTTATAAGATAACTAATAAGAGTTATAAAACTTTATTAAAAGGACTTTTAAAAGATTTAAAGAATGATAAAAGAGCTAGTCAAATATTATCTTTGATGTATCCTGATTATGAAGATTGGAAAGTAAGTGAAAAGAAGAAATACTTAAAGAAAAATGAAAGTTATACTATTAGTATTTATGTATCTAAACCTTTCTTTAAACCAGTTAAATATGAAGTAGTTTATTTAAAAGATGATTATAAGAAAACTTATTCATATGAAGGTAATTTAAGTGAAGGATTATTCTATTATTCAGAAAATAATGAAATTGAATATAGAGCTAAATGTTCTTTTGATAATAAAAAAATAAATATACTTGTATATGATAAATTTAGAAATGAAATTGGTTCTATAAAAGTAGAAAAAGATAAGAAAAACTTTATGTTTACTATGACTTTAGAATTAGAAAATGATAAATATGATATTACTTATTATTCTAAAAATACTGATATAAAGAAGAATTCTTATACTAGAACTGATAATTTAACTTTTAAGATTATGGATGATATGGTAATTAAGATTCAAGGTGAAATAATT
Organism: Bacilli bacterium; assembly: GCA_017525015.1. The sequence continues at coordinate 102,857 of JAFXUK010000022.1, read as the reverse complement.
GCTGAATCTAAGATCAGTTCTACTGCTAAAATAATGGAAGATGTAAGTGAATCTATACTTAGAAGTACATTAACTAATGAAGAATCTAACAAATTAAAAGAAAATCGTGATAAAATAAAATTGAGATTAGAAAAGTAGAAAGTGAGGATAATCATGGAAGAAAAGAAAAAGAGTACTAAAAAGAAAGCTACAAAGGAAGTAAAAAAGAAAAAAGTAGTAGAGGAGAAGAGTGCAGTACCTAATCCTGAACCATTTGGAGTACGTTTTAAGAGCTTTGTATCATCATATAAGTTCTTATATGTAACTTTTGGAATACTTTTAATAATTGTTTTAATTCTAGGAGCTTTGGTTTTTGTTAAAGGTGGAGAAGATATGCCTGGAAAAAGCAATATTGTATTTTCTATTTTAGAGAAGAATACTAATAATTATATTGATTTAGATCTAGAAGGATTAAAAAATAAAGATTATTTATTAAAAGTAACTAATTTTAGAGGTAATAAAATTAATAAAGATGGGGCTAGATACTCACTTACAATTATCAATGATACTGGTGTAGAAATTGAGGTATTAAAAAACAATACTGGAGACAACTTAATGAATGATGCAAATAGGACGGTAATTGAGGGTGAAGACTTTGGTATTAAAGAAAAAGAAGAGGTTATTTATTACATCAAAGTTAAGAATCCAGAAGCCGTTAAAGATGGCGATAAAATTCGTGTAGAAGTTGAGAGCTAAAAAAGGTCAATTACGTTGACTTTTTTTTGTTAAAATGATAAACTAAAATAGTATAACAATGAGAATATGGTGGAGGCTTTTTGATATGGAATTTGACTTTGAAAATGATAAAATTCAACTAGAAAAAGATGGTAAGACAGTAGAGTGTGATATCCTATTCACATTTGATTCCGAAGATACTATGAAGTCTTACGTTGGATATACTGATAATTCTGTAGCATCCAATGGTCGTAAGAATATATACGTTTCTTCATTTGATCCATTTAAATCTAAGTTAGTGTTGGAAGACATTAAAGATGAAAAAGAATTAGAAATGATTGGTGAGGTCCTTACTCAGTTTGATGATGACAATAAGTAGTTTTGGTGGTGAAGACAATGGAAAGTATTATCTATGAAGATGAGAGAGTTACTGAAAAGGTATTTGAAGGTGACATCGCTCTTAACAATAAAAAATCTAAATTAAACCAATCTATTTTTAATCAAATGAAAAAAGCCGGAATCAAAGTTGAAAATAAATCTGAATACCATATCGAATACGAAAATAAAGATAAAGAAGCCCAAAATTCTCATTATGTAGTAACAAGAACATATAATAAAAAAGTCCCATATAAAATATCAAGAAAAGAAATCTATTCTGGAAATTGGACAATTGATGACTTACATGCATCTCCTTTAGAGCAAAGAGGCAAGATCATTGAAATGATGAAGGATGCTGGAGTTAATGTTCCGAAAGAAGATGAGATTGAGATTGGATACGATAAAGTTAATAAAGAAACTGCTACTGCAGGATTTACTGTTTATCGTGTTAAGAAAGAAAGAGTTGGAGAAGCTTTTAAGATTAGTGATCAATTAGATCATAATGAAAAGATTCAAAAAATATATGAAGAACTTATTTCTTTAAGAGAAAAAGTTAGTTCTTCTAATGATCCTGATGAGATATCTAGATTATCTAATAGAATTGTAGAAGTATCTGATGTACTTGATAATTTAGTTAATGAATCTAGAAGAGATGATTATATTCCATTTGAGAAGACATTAGAAGAAATTGATTCAGAAATGAATAGTATTCAAGATGCAATTACTGTTCATATGAAAGAATATTTAGATTCATATGAGAGAATTAAACAATTGCTTGGAGATCAAACTGAAGGATTAAAGAATACTATGAATCCTGAAGAATTTGATAAAAAGATTCAAGAATTAATTCATGAAAAAATGGCAGAAAATGAGGAATCTTTATCAGTAAGAGCTCAAATAGATAATGAAGTTCAAGAGTTAAGAAAACTAAAGAAAAAGAGAGATAGAATTAAGAGAGATTATGATACTGCTGTTGAATTAGGACTATCTGCTTTAGAATATAAAGAAATAACTGATAACTTTAGAAGTCGTAAGTTAGTTAATGCTATTATTGATAAGAAAGGTTTAGGAGATATTATTAAGATTCCTTATAAAGAAAGAACTCCTGAACAAAAGAGAATTATTAAAGCTATTCGTAAAGAAATATTAAATGAGTTAATTGAGGCTAAGAAAGAGAATGAAGAGAAGAGTGTTCTTAACTTAGTAGAAGCTTTATATGGAATTGAAGCTGAAGCTCATTTACTTGGAAAACAAAGAGTATTAATTATTAAGCCTAGCTCTTTAGAAAATATTCGTAAGAATGCTTCTAAGATGCCTGAAAAGATAAAGGTAGTTGAAAAGGTTGATTTAACTTATCAACCTGGAGAAGTACCTGATGACATGAAAGAAGTAATGGAGAGAAGAAAAGGCCTTAATGAGAAGATTACTTTCTATAGAGATAAGAGATTCCCTGATAAGGTATTTGTTCGTGAGAATGTATTTGATCGTTTTAATATCTTTGAAGTTGGAGATCCAGTATATGTAGATGGAGCTCTTTGCTTTGAAGTAGAGCCAAAAGATGCAGAAAATATTTTAAATAATCAAAAGAATGATTATTCTCCTTACTTTATTGAATTTGAGGATACTGAAATTCAAAAAGATGAGGTAATGCCATATGGTGACATTGTAATGCCATATGGTGACATTGTAATGCCTTATGTTGAAAAAGAAAAGGTAGAAGAAAAAGATGAGGTAATGCCATTTTATGACAGAGTAATACCTTATGTTGAAAGACCAAAAGAAGAAGAAAATGTTGTTGAAGAAGACAAAGTAGTAGAAGATAAAAATGAATATATTCCTGGAACTAACTTTAAGAAACCTAGAGATAGAAAAGTTAATGAAACTGATGCAGAATATATTAAATATTTAAAAATCTATTATGACCAAATCTTTGGAAATAAGAAGAAAGAAGAATCAGCAAAAGTAGAAAGAAAGAAATTAACTGAAAGATATTCAATTTTTGTTGATCAAGAAGAACCTGATCATTTCTATGCAAGACGTTATGCTTTTGAAAGATTTGATATTGATCCAATTGGTGAAGGAGTTAAAGTTGCTGGAGCATTATGTTATCCAATAGATATAGTTGATGTTGAAGCAATTGAAGAAAATGCTAATAATGATTATTCTCCTTATATTGTTGAACGTATACCAATTAGAATAGTTCGTAGAAAAGTAGAAGTAGATAAGATTGATATCTTCAAAGATACAGAAGATGCTAAATTATATACTTATAAAAATGTAATAGATAAATATGGCTTAGAACCTATTTCTGAAGATGTAATGTTAAATGAAGAAGTTGGTGCTGAGATTAAAGCTGAAGATGTAGAAAGATTAGTTGCTAATCAATATAATAAAAAATATCCATATGAGATAGAATTTAAAAACATTACTTTACCAAAAGAGAATGTTGAAGCAGTAACATTTAGTGATCCTGATGCATTTGCTGAAGGTGATTGGGTAATTGATCCTACTATTTCAGATGATGAGAAAAAAGTATTATTAAAAGAAATGCTATTAAATTCTGATGTAGAATTACCTAGCGATGATGAGTTAGATATTCATTTTGAAGATATGGGATTTGATGAAGAAACTGGTGGAGTTAAGTCACATTATGTTCTTTATAAGAAAGAAAAAGAAGTAAATGATACTAAGGAAGAAATAGAAGAAAACAAAGAAGAAGATATTCCTACATTTGAAGATAATGTTGATACTGATATTCCTGTTGTAGAAGAGACTACTACTCCAGCAGAAGTTCAAGAAAAAGAACCAATTGAAAGAATTGATATTTATAAAGATACAGAAGATGGTAAGTTCTATGCTTATAAACCTGTATTTGAAAGATTTAATATTGAACCTGCTTCTGATGAAGTTAAGGTTAATGGAATAGCGTCTTTCAGAGTTAATGCAGAAGATGTTATTGATATTATGAATAATCAAAATAATGATTATTCTCCATATTCAGTAGTAGTAAGTAATTCAGATGTTGAAAAGGTAGTAGAGGAGACAACTGTTCCAGAGACTGAACCAGAAACAGTACCTGAAACTGAATCTGAAACAGTACCTGAAGTTGAAGTAGAAGAAGAGAAGATTGCTTCAACTGAGACTATTCCAGTTGTTGAAGAAGTTTCTGAACCTATTGAGGTATTTGAACCTGTAACAGTTCCTGAGACTGAACCAGAAACAGTACCTGAGACTGAGCCTGAAGCTGAAATTCCTACAGTTCCAGAAACAGAAGCTCCAACTGAACCTGAAACAGTTCCAGAAACAGAACCTGAAACAGAAGCTCCAACTGAGCCTGAGACAGTACCTGAGACTGAACCAGTAGAAGAGGAGATTGTTGCTCCTATTGTAATGGATGATACTTCTCTAGAAGAAGGAGAAGAAAGTACTAAGAGACAAAAAACTGAAAAGATTACATTATTTAGAGATTTAAATGATAATAATCAAGTTTATGCTCCAGATGATGTACTTGATAGATTTGGAATTAAGACACTTGCAATACCTACAATGATTCAAGATATGCCTTGTCATAAGATTAGTAATGATACTAATCAAATCATTAATAGTATTGCTAAGATGAGTAAAGGACCTAAATTAAAGATTAATTATATTGATGTACAAATTAAAGATTTAGGTAATGTAGTAGTTAGACCTCACGTTGAGGATATCTTAGATAAAGTAACTACAAATTTAGATATTAGAGCAAAAGATGTTAAGAGATATAAATCTAGTAACTTACAAATTGCTAAAGGATTTAGAGAAGAGTTACATAGTGGTAATTTTGCTTATAATATCGTACATATTGTTCCAGCAATTATTAGAGCTGGTGTAGGATTCTATCGTAAGTTATCTAGTAGACTTATTAGTAGTCCTAGAGCTATAGATGCTATGAGAACAATAGAAGAACGTTTAGGAAGACTTGATTCTGATGAATTAGATGTATTATTTGATGAATATAGAGGTTCTCAATTAAAGACTGATATGAATAATCAAATTAACCCATTAATCTTAGATAGATTAAAACAATATGGAATGGGTAGAGTAGATAAATTAAATGATGTAGTTAGAAAAGACTATGTAACATTATTTACTTTATTAGGTCAGATTAAAGCTTTAGAAGAAAAGATTAAGAAGACTGGTAAAGATACTGGTTCATTAGAAAATAAACGTAAAGAATTAATGAAGGAAGCTTCAGTTCATGTTAGATCTATTATTGATAATAGAAAGAAAGCTGATACTCTATTATCTGGTGGAGTACATGGAATTGAAGAAGACTTTAAAGCAGTATCTACTAAGTTAAATTATGTTGGACTTAGATTTGCAAAGACTAATGACTTTGATAATGATTTACAACATCAATTAGGACTTTTAGGTAGAAGACTTAATACTGCTTTAGCTACAAATGATGATGAAGCAATTGTTCAAAACTTTATGGGATTAGAGAGTTGCTATTACAAGAATACTGAAATCAGAGGAAGCTTAGCTGGTAAGAGAAGTGTAGGAAGTAAGTACTATAGTCCAGTTGCAGAACAATTTGATTATCGTGATGATCCATTTATTAGAGATTTATTTACGACAGTGGCTGTAACTAGTGCTGCAATCAGTGCTATTAATGCAATTCGTGTTCATCAAATTGAAGGTAAGCGTATAACAAACGAACAAGAAGCTCAAGCTAATACAGTTAATGCTCAAAATAATGCTACTATGTATTATGCAAATAAAACTGGAGAGAGCATTGCAGGAAAGCAAGAAACTTTCCAAAATGGAATTGAAGCTCAAATAAGACAAGATGTATTAACTAATGCTGGAGTTCGTGAAAGAGCAAACTTAGATACAACTAATTGGACATTTAATAATGCGTATCGTGCAGCTGATGCTGCAGGACATGCTGCATATAATCAATTTAATATTGATGTAACAAATCAAATTAATGCTGTTACTGCTGATTATACTCAAGGTATAATTAATCAAGCTGAAGCATTAAGTAGAATGGCTGAGATTAGTAATGGTGCTCATGTTACATTGAATAGTGTAATTCAAAGTAGTTTAGATATATTAAAACCATATGCTGCTACTCATCCACAATTTGATTTAACTGCAGTTGAACAATCTATGGAATATTTAGTAGCTCATCCTAATGCAATTGCTGATATGAATCAAGCTATTGTAGAGACATCTAACTTAGCAAATTCACTTCAAGATTTACATGCTATGCCAATGGTTGCATTAAGTTATCTTCCTAGTGATATGGAATCAACTATTATTTGTGCTACTTCTGCTGCATTACTTGCTGCTAATGTATCTAATACGATGCTAAGAGCACAAGAAAAGAAGGGTACATATGGTAATGATATTACTGATATGATGGAAGATTACTTAGCTGGTGGAGATATTGAAGGAGCAAAAGTTAATTTTAAATAAAAAAGATATTAGTTTCTAATATCTTTTTTTTATTGTTTAGTATATACTTATTTTAGAGGAGGTATTATTATGAATAAGAAGTTATGGGGAGCTATTATTTCTGCATCTGTATTTATTCTTTATTTTGGATCGCTATTTTTATTTTTTACAGCTGCAGGTATATTTACAAAAGATTTTCCTTTACCATTATTTTTTATAATTTTACTTTTTTTATCGATTCCTCTTGTAGGAATAATTCTTGCTTTAGTATTTAGAGTAAAAGAAATTAAAAGTGGAGAAGAAGAGGAAGCAAAAAAATATTAGGAGGTATATATGTTATTAGTATCTACAGAAGAAATTAAAGGAAAAGAGATTAAAGAATCTTTAGGAGTAGTTAAAGGAGAAGTTGTTCAATCTAAAAACTTTTGCCGTGATTTTATGGCTGGAATGAAAACACTAGTAGGCGGAGAGATTAAAGGTTATACTGAAATGATTAGAGAAGCAAGACAAATTGCGACTAAAAGAATGGTTGATGAAGCTACTAGTTTAGGAGCTGATGCAGTAGTTGGAATTAGATATGGTTCTTCTGCTGTAATGCAAGGTGCCGCAGAAATTATTGTTTATGGTACTGCTGTTAAATTAAAGTAAAGAATTAAAAAGTTCTTTACTTTTTATTTTTTTTGTTATATACTCGTTTTGACGTTTTTGCAAAAGAGCTAGATGACTTATACCCCGTGTATATAGACATGTGGCTTTTTTGCGTTGGAGAGGAGTGTGAAATAAAAAAATGTCATTCATCGAGGTTAAGCAGATATCGAAAACTTTCAAAGTCGCTAAGAAAAAGAGTGGACTCAAAGAGTCTATAAAGTCTTTCTTTAAGAGAGATTATATAGATGTGAAAGCAGTAGAAGATATTTCTTTTTCAATCGAAAAAGGAGAAATAGTTGGTTATATTGGACCTAATGGAGCAGGTAAAAGTACTACTATTAAAATACTAAGTGGTATATTACTTCCTGATTCTGGTAAGTGTAGTATTGCTGGTATGACTCCTTGGAAAGATCGAGTAAAGTATGTTAAAAAAATTGGTGTTGTCTTTGGTCAAAGAAGTCAATTATGGTGGGATATTCCAGCAGAAGATACTTTTGATCTTTTAAAAGATATTTATGAAATACCTGAGAAAGAATATCTAGAAACTAAGGAAGATTTAATAAAGATGTTGAATCTTCAAGATATCATAAACATTCCAGTTAGACAATTAAGTCTAGGACAGAGAATGCGCTGTGAGATTGCGGCTAGTTTACTACATAGTCCAGAGTTATTATTCTTAGATGAACCAACAATTGGACTTGATGCAGTATCTAAGCAAGTAGTAAGAGATTTTATTAAAAAACTTAATAAAGAAAAGAAAACAACCGTAATTTTGACGAGTCATGATATGGCGGACATTACATCTCTCGCAAAAAGAATTATTCTAATAGGAAAAGGTCATGTTTTATACGATGGAAGTTTAAAAAAACTTCAAAATAAATATGAAACAGAAAAGTATGTTTCAATTAAAACTAATGATAAATTATCTATTAGAAATAAGGGCGTAAAGAGTAAGACAAAGACAAAAGAAGGATATGATTTAGTAATTGATACTAGAGAGATTAGTATTTCAGAATTATTAAATAACATATCTAAGAAGATAACAATTCTTGATATTGAGATTGATCATGAAGATATCGATAGTATTATCGTAAAATTATATAAGGATTATAAGATTTGAAAGCTTATATAACTTATTTTAAATTAAAGTTCATAAGTAGTCTTCAATATCGATCTGCAGCATGGGCAGGTATTGCGACACAATTCTTCTTTGGTTTTGTCTATATTATGGTTTATGTGGCGTTTTATGAATCTGGTGGTAAACATTTACCTATGGAACTTCCTCAAGTAGTGACATATCTTTGGTTAAATCAATCATTCTTAGCTTTAGTAAATCAATTTTCTAGAGATCAAGAATTATTTAAGCTTATAAGAGAAGGAGGAATCTCTTATGAACTTGCTAGACCAAAGAATTTATATTTCATGTGGTATTTTAAAATAATTGGTCAAAGGTTAGCTAATGTAACTCTTAGATTTATTCCATTAATATTAGTTACATCACTTCTTCCAGATCCATTTCATTTTGGTTTACCAGCATCATTTGCTCATTTCATTTTCTTTATTTTATCTTTAGCTTTAGGAACTTTATTAGTTACTGCTTTAGCAGTATTTTATCCTATAGTTACTCTTACGACTATGAGTGAAAAAGGAATTGTAAATATTATAATAACTATGGCAGATATTTTATCTGGAGTAGTTGTCCCAATTCCATTTTTTCCTAAGTTTTTACAAATAATCTCTTCATTTTTACCATTCCAATATATAAGTGATTTACCATTTAGATTATATGTTGGAAATGTCAGTTTGACTGATGGAGTTTTCGGTATGTGTATCCAAGCAATTTGGATAGTTATATTTATCTTGATAGGTAATGTATTAATGAAAAAGAATATTAAAAGAGTAGTAGTTCAAGGAGGATAGATGAAAATATATTTTGAATCACTTGCGATGCATCTAAAAGGAGAATTAGAGTATCGAGTGAATTTCATTTTATCTTTTCTATCCCAAATTTTAGTATTTTTTACTTATTATTTTATTATTCTAGCGTTATTTACAAAGTTTGATCATATTAAAGGATTTACGATGTATGAAGTACTTCTTTGTTTTAGTATCATACAATTTGGTTTTTCTTTTAATGAAGTATTCGCTAGAGGAATTGATCGCTTTGATCAATTAATTATAAGAGGAGACTTTGATAGACTTCTCTTAAGACCTAAAAATATTATTCTACAAGTATTATGTAGTGATAGTGATTTTGTTAAGTCATGTAGATTAATTCAAGCTGTTATTGTTTTGATAGTAGCGGTACTTAATCTAAATATAGAGTGGAGTATATTAAAAGTAATTACATTACTATTAATGTTAGCATCTGCTTGTGTCATATTCTTTGGTATATTTTTAGCTGCCGCAGCATATTGCTTCTTTACTGTTCAAGGATTAGAAGTTAGAAATGTATTTACCGATGGTGGTAAACATATGGCACAGTATCCGATAGGAGTATTTAAAAAAGGTTTTGTTTGGTTTTTTACTTTTATAATTCCATATGCTTTTGTAAATTACTATCCATTACTATATTTTATAGGTAAAGAGGAATCACCAATATTTGCATTTTCTCCATTATTAGTTGTATTTTATTTGATTCCTTGTATTTTAATTTTTTACTCTGGGATGAAAAGATATACTAGTGTAGGCTCTTAGTCTACACTTTTATTTTGCTTTATGATATACTAGTATTGATATAGTAGAGAGGAGTGATATAATGGCAAAACATAAAGTTTATAAAACAAATCCATTAAGAAAATATATCATTCTATCTCTTTTTATTTTCTTGTTTATTGGACTAGGATATTCAATTTTATCTACTAGTTTAGGTGTTTCTGGTAATGTCGATGTATGGAAACACGATCAGACTTTATATGGAGTTTTGGAGCATGAAGCAAGAAAAGGTACTTATGCGAAAGAATATACTGGAGAGCATCAAGATTCAATGAATACATCTTTATCTACAAAAAATATTTATCACTGGTATGGTGGAACTGTTGTAAATGGAAATGTAGTAAAAGAAAAAAACAATGTTATATTTGCAAATCATTGTTGGCAAATGATAAGGACAACAGATACTGGTGGGGTAAAGCTATTGTATAATGGTGAAGTGGATAATGGGCAATGCTTATCTACTAGAGGAAATCATGTTGGATATTCATCAAAAACGACTCAATCTTTATCATCAACATATTATTATGGAACAAATTATACATATGATTCTAATTCTAATTTGTTTTCGCTTACAGGAACTGTTATGAGCGGATCAATTAATGTTGGAGAATATACATGTAAAAGTGAATTAGAAGATGGAACTTGTTCAACATTATATTATGTTGATTCTTTGGCAAATGAAACATCTTATAATGTTTTAATTTTAAACAATAATTCACATTACTCACAGTTTGGTACGCTTTCATATAATTTGAATTATCGTTCACCAACCTATGTTGGATATATGTATGGTGATGTTTACAATACTAGTTATATTAATTCACATAATCTTCAAAGTATTAGTAAAACCACTCAAACAGTTCTATATTCTTCTTTCTTTGGATCTAATTATTGGTATTCGGCTACTTTGGACTATGGAAATATAACTCCCGATAGGTATTCGTTAGTTAATGCATATCAAATAGAAGACAGTACTGGTAATCAAGATTTAGTTGGTAAATATACATTTGCAACTTCTGATCAAAATTTTAAAGCAAGAACTGCTCAGTATATTGTTGGTGTTAATGGATCAACTATGTATTATGTATATTTACACGATGGTGAATTAGTGAGTGATTATGAGCCTATTGTTTTTGGGGAATCTATTGTTTATAATGGAGACAATACTTATACATTAGGTACTACTGAATCTACTACTCTAACTAATTGGTATCAAAACTACGGAAATTATGTTAATAAATATATTTGCAATAATCGTTTATCAACTTGTTCATCTCCTAGATATTTAACTGCTACTACTAAAACGAATTATACTTATGTAGATTTAACGGAGAAGTATTTAATAGCAAAAGAAAGAAATGGATTATCTTTATTAAATACATTGGTTGTTAGAGCTGATGATATTGTAAAAAACTATAGTAATTATAGTGATTATAAGTATACTTGTAATACAGAGAGTTCTGTTTGTTCAGAATCTTCCTTAAGAATAATTACGAGTTTTAATTCGTCGGGGTATACCTACGCTGATAATCTTTACTTTGGATCGAGTGTTTCTTGGGATGGGACTAATTACACCTTAATTGATCCGGTTAGTGTTGAAGATACTGGAGCTTTATCAACTCATCACTATTTTTGTCAAGATGCCGGTGCAAAGGTATGCCAAAATGTTAATTTCTTATATTTATATAGAAATTCAAAAGAATTTAATTATATTACTTTAAAAAATGGTGTTACTAAGGGATCTAAAGCTCTCGAAGATATGTTAACAAAAAACACAAGTAGTTCTTTAATAAAAAGAGGGGTTGAAGCTTGGTATAAGAATTATTTATTAAATTATGATAATTATATTGAAGACACTGTGTTTTGTAATAGTAGGGAATTTGATTCAACAAACTATTGGAATGATGAAGGTACAATTACAAGTTCATTAATGTTTTCTTCATCAGGATTGGAATGTAAAAACGAAACGGATCAGTTTTGTACTACAAATAATAAGGCAAAAACAAATTATAAAGTTGGACTATTATCTAGAGATGAGGTTGATTTGTTTCATAATGCAAGAGGGGCTTTAAAGAGTGGAAAAATGTATTGGCTTGCTACGCCTTATAGTTTTAAAAATGAAGATGATGATCAAACTGCTTTTTGTTATGTAGTTCATAATCAAGAATACAGTACTTTTACTTATGATAGTGTTAGCACACCATTCCATGGTGTTAGACCAGTTATATCTCTAAAACCTGGCATTATATATTTGTCTGGTGATGGAAGTATGGCTAATCCTTATGTAGTTAGTACAAATTAAAAAGAGATTATATCTCTTTTTTTATTTCAAAATATGTTATAATTTGTATAGAGTAGGAGTGTGACCAATATGGAACAAAAACAAAAAAGTCATATTAGACCAATTGTTATTGTAATGATATTTGCTTTTATTACTATTGGTTATGCTTATTTAACTTCTAGTTTAAATATTAATGGATCTACATTACTTAAGAAACCTACTTGGGATGTACATTTTGAAAATGTACAAGTAAAAGATGGATCCGTAACAGGAGATCAAGTTATAGATGAACCTGAAATAGACTCTGAGCAAACTACTGTTACATTTCATGTTAATTTAAAACTTCCAGGAGACTTCTATGAATTTACTGTTGATGCGGTAAATGCTGGAACTATTGATGCGATGATTGATAATTATAGTGATTTAGAGTTAACAGCAGCTCAACAAAAATATTTAGAAACATCTATTACATATGAAGATGGTGAAGAAGTTTTAGAACATCAACAATTACTTGCAGGTGATACTGCTGTATATAAAGTTAGAGTTGCATATAAATTAGATTTAGAGGCAGATGATTTGCCAGACTCTCCTGAACAATTAGATTTAGAGTTTTCTGTTGAGTTTGTTCAAAGAGATTCTTCTTTAGCAATTGAGAGAAGAGTAGAAGCTAATTCTTTATATAATGTTTTAAAGAGAGAAACTGAAAGTGGTAGTGGATTTGCTTTGAAATATACTGGAGCACATCAAGATAGTATTGATACATCTTTATCAACTAAGGATATATATCATTGGTATGCAAGTGATAGTAGTGCAGCTAGTCAAATACTTGATAAAAATAATGTCATTTTTGGTGGTTATTGTTGGCAAATGTATAGAACAACAGATACAGGTGGAGTTAGGATGATTTATAATGGCAGAGTTAATGAAGGAAAATGTGATAGAACTGGTACATCACAACAATTATTAACATATGCATATAATACTCAATCAGACTCGTTAGCTGATATAGGTTATATGTATAATACTAGATATACACCTAATACTAAGTATTCTGGAGGAGAGGGATTATTTTCACAATCTGGTATTCCTATAAGTGGTAGATATTATTCTGATTCATATACTTATGATTCTACAACTAATAAATATACTTTAGTTAATCCAACTCTTTATTCATCAGGCAGTCAGTCAGCAGATTTAGATGGAAAATATACTATATATAATGATTATTCTAGCGGATCTAGTACAATTCTTTATTATATGGCGGTTAATGATTCTGGAACATATATATTAAGGATAGCAGATGGGCATGATCTTAATTATTATGTTAATTCATATACTTATGGCGATAGTTATACTGACAATGGAAATGGTACTTATACAATCAATTCTCCCACTACAATTACTACTTTAGATTTTCCTTATGAATATAGTAATCTTTCAAATAAATATGCTTGTAAAAATGCTGTTAATAATACATGTGATGATTTAATATTTATGGTATCTGCTTCAGGTGGAGGATATAATGGTTATAAATCATCTGAAAACTGTAAATATGCTAAAGGATTTACATATAATAATGGAGTATATATTCTGAGTAACGATTCTGTATCATTTTGGAATAAATCTATATATGGTAATGTTGAGAGTTTAGATAATTATCATTATACGTGTTGGAATGAAAGTGGACAATGTGAAACAATCTCTTATATTTACTATAAATCTAGCAGTAAAGCTTTGTCATATATTAATTTAGTTGATGGTAAAAGTGTTGAAGATGCAATTGATGAAATGCTTTTTAATGATGATGTTAATCAAATAGATTCGACTATAAAAGCTTATATAGATAGTTGGTATGTTAATTATGGATTAATAGATTATGCAAGTTATCTTGAGGATACTGTTTTTTGCTTTAGTAGGGCAATATATAATAAAAATGGATGGAACCCTAATGGTGGAAGTCTGGCACCTTTTCTAACTTATAGTGAAAATAATGATGATTTAACTTGCGAATATGAAACAGATCGTTATAGTTTGAATAATCCAAAAGCGCAATTGACTTATCCAATTGGTTTGCTAAATGATGATGAAGTTTATATTTTAGGAGATTATAGTATATTAAAAACTGGTGCTGCATATTGGATTTATTCTCCATATTGTTATTCTAATACAGCTTTTATATATTATGCATCAACTACTGGAAGATTATCTTATGGAGGATCAGTTGCAAATAGCAAGGGGGTAAGGCCTGTTATTTCGTTAAAGCCAAAGACTTACTATACTAGTGGAGATGGATCTAAAAATAATCCATACATAATTAGTACAAATTAATAAAATAAAAAAACCAACATTTGTTGGTTTTTTATTATTTAATGAATCCTAATAATCTTAGAATTGCATCTCCAATTGGACGACCTTTACCTTCGTAAGGACATTCACAAATACCGATTCCTGGATTATCATTTAATTCTACTACTGAGTATTCGAACTTGTTAAAGTTTTCAATTAGAATATCAACTCCACAGATCTTAGCATTGAATAGTTTAGCAGCTTTAACTGCGATTCTTTTAAATTCATCTGGCATAACATCTGTTAAATCGATTGATTCTCCTCCAGTAGAACAGTTTGAATTATCTCTTACAAATATTCTTTTTCCTTTTTCAGGAATAGATTTTAAAGTTAATTTTTGTCTTTTTAGAATATCTTTTAATCCATCATCTATAGTAATAACTCTTCCTGATAGGCCATGCCATGGTTCTTTATTTTTTAACTTGATTAATTCTTCGATGTTTGTTTTACCATCACCTACAACTGATGCGGCACGACGATGTAGAACACAGATACATTCATCTCCAATAACTAAGAAACGATATTCTAATCCTTTTTGGAATTCTTCTACTATTACTTTTGAATCATATTTAAAAGCATTTTTAATTGCATCTAATAAATCTTTTTCAGTAACAGGTTTTTCAAATACTGTAATACCAATACCTTTATTAGTAGTATTAGGTTTAACTACAATACTTTTACCTACAAATGGTCTTATATAGTAAGTTAAATCTCTTTTTGAAACTCCTTTTTCTAGAATAATACCATTTGGTGTATTAATATTATTTTCTCTTAAGACATCTTTTACTAATTCTTTATTGTCAGTAACAAAAGGGTAGGTAGATACATCTTTACTAGTTTTTGTTGCTTGATAGATGTATTCTTCTTGATCCTCATTATATACTTTAATAAAACTTCTAGCTTCATCTAAGATATCTACTTTTAAATCATGTTTTAATGCTGCTTTAATTACACATACTGTAGATGGCTCTAGTAGAGGATATCCATCTAGTACACATTTTTCTAAGAATCCTTCTGTACTATTATTCTTCATACATTTCATCCTCCTCAGTTATTAAGCCGAGCATTTTTAATATTTCGATTCCGATATGAGCATCAGGTCCTTCATATGGCCATTGATTAATATCATATCCTGGATCAGCATTAGTTTCTAGAATAGCATATTCATCATCTTCTAAATCATCAATAATAATATCTACTCCACATACATAAGATTCAAAAGCTTTAGCAGCTTTTTCAGCGATTCTTTTAAATCTATCTGGTATTTTATCAGTTAAAGAAATACTTTCTCCACCTGTTGAACAGTTAGAGTTCTTTCTTAATTTAACGATTTCACCTTTTTTAGGTACATCTTCTAATGTTCTACCAGTTTTTGTTAAATATGTTTTAAGTGGGGCATCTATTCTTATTTTTGTATCTAATAAGACATGCCATTCTTCTTTATTTTTTTCTTCTATTAATTTTTCAATTGTAGATTTACCATCACCAATTACTTGGGCACTACGACGAGTAACTACACTTACACATTTTCCATTAATTACTAGGAAACGATATTCTTCTCCTTTGATATATTGTTCTATTAAAACATCTTTATCAAATTCAAATGCATAGTTTACTGCTCGTAAGAATTGTCCTTTAGTAGGTGGGGTAGTAAATACTGAAATACCTATACCACCATTTGTTGTTCTAGGTTTAATAACAATTGATTTTTCTTCATAGTTTTCATATAGATCTTCTATTTGTTCTTCTGATAATTTATCACTAATCATTATTCCTCTAGGAGTTTTTAATTTAGCTTGTTGTAGAATTTCTTTAGATTGGAATTTATCATTAGTTAAATAGTGAACTATATAATTATCTTTTCTTGTTTGTGTTGCACCTACAATATATTCTTTCTTACCATGCTTTTTAAATTCAATAATTGAATTATTATCACGATCTTCTAGAACTCTATAGTCAACACCTCTTAAAATTGCATCTCTTAGTAGGGCAGATGGAGCATTATAGATTTTCTTTCCTAAGTTTACGAAAGCATATTTTCCATCTCTTGCTTCTTCATTGTACTCTTTTGCAATTTCCATTAAAGCATTAACATATCCTTTTTCTTCTACTAAAGCAGTTACTTTAGCTGAAGGAGTTAATCCTTGTTTTAATTCTCTTTGAATCTTATTTAAACTTTTATCAAAATTTAAATCTAATTCTTTAGATACTTTTAAAATATCTTTAATTTCTTTAAAGATTAATTTCTTTTGATCTTCGTTAATACCATTTTCTGCTACTTCACGGAAATCATATGTTTTTTCATCTTTTTCATCTTGTATTAAACAGTGAAATAAAAAGCCCACAATAAAATCCATTTCTTCTAGTGGTACTGTAGTTTTATCAAATGGGTTTAAATCTAGTACTCTTACCTCAATATGACTTATTGGGTTATTTGCTAGATCATCTACATCATATTTCCATTTACCCTTAATACGAATAGGGGTATATAACTCAGAAATAGATATAATGTTACCGTTTTTGATATTCTTTCTTAGACTGGCAATATGTTTTTCTTTGTTTTCATAATTTACTTCATCTAAGTGTAAGTTTTTAAATCCTTGTTTATTACTATTTCTTATGGAGCATTTTGTTTCATATTCAGTACTTAGTTGTTTTGGTGTTGCTCCAAAAAGTGCTATTAACATCCATAATTTCTTTAGATAGTTTCTTATTATTTTAAAATAAGCATCTTCTAAAGTATCTGGTAAATTGCTATAGAATCTTTTCAATTCCTTATAGTATTTCTCATTAATTGAGAAGTTTAGGTGTACACCTGACATACAGTACATTTCGTAACCATACTTCTTATATAAGTACATCTCGTATTCATGTTCTTTTTCGTTGTCACCATATTCTCCAAAATTAAATTTGTCTGCATTAGGTAGGATACAAGGCATACTATAAGGCCATAGGTATTCCCCTTCTTTTCGTAGTTCTTCTAGAACTACATTTGTTACATTTAGTAATTTGTCATAACATTCTTTGGTTGTAGGACAAGGAGTTGTTCTTAACTCAAGTTGTGCTGCACCGAAATCTGTTGTGATGAATGCATTGCAGTTTCTGTTACCAAACACTCGAGGGTGTGGTTTATCAGAAAGTTCACCTTTTTCGTTTGTTCTTAATCCTTCTCGTTCAATCCCGATGTTATATTTGTTTGATATCATTTTAATATAGACCTCTCTTTTTTTCACAATATCGGCAATATTATATCATATATTCTTAAAAAAGTCCATCCGTGACTATTATGATGAACTAAAAATGCTCTTTTTTTGATAAAAAATGGCTATTTATATCGATTTTTGTATGTTTTTAATATATAATAAAATTAGTGTATTATTATAGAGAGGAGTGGGTAATATGAAGCGTAGAAAACATAGATATCGCGGTTATTCTAAGCGTACAATAGTATTATTCATTGCTCTTTTTTGTTCTCTATTTTTTGGATTGGGATATTCATTACTTGGAACTAGTTTAGATTTATCTGGAATGATTACTGTAAGTGAATATGATGATACATTATATGGTGTTTTGGCTAGAGAGGGAAGAAAAGGTGTTTATGCAAAAAAATATACTGATGCACATTTAGATTCAATTGATACTTCTCTTTCAACTAAAGATATATACTATTGGCATGCTAGTAATAGTACTAATGCTAGTACAATAAATGAAATGAACAATGTTATATTTGCGGATCATTGTTGGCAAATGTTTAGAACAACAGATACTGGTGGTGTAAAATTAATATACAATGGAGAGGCAGTTAATCAACAATGCTTATCTTCAAGGGGAACACATATTGGTTTTTCGAATACTACTACAACTACTTTATCAACTGATTATTATTATAGTTCTCAATATTATTATGATGAGACTAATAGCACATTTGGATTAAAAGGTATTATTGATAAAGGTGAAATAAAAGAAGGGTATTTTACTTGTAAGAGTACAAATGCTTTTGATACATGTGCAAATCTTTACATGGTTGTAAGATTATCAAGTGGAAATAGTTATACAGTCGCACCTGTGAGAAACAATTCTCCTTATTCTATGTATGGTAAAGGATATTATAATGAGGTTTATAATTCTCTTGCTCATCTTGGCTATATGTATAATACTATTTATCCTAAAAAGTATTTTAGACCATTGAAAAAAACAATTTATGATGATGTTTATATGTATGGCCCTAGTAATTACTATTATGGAGATGGTGTAACCTATAATGATGGTATGTACACTTTAACTAATCCGTTTTTATCTACGTGGAATAATATTATTAATTCTGCTTCGGGCTATTATACATGTCGTACATCCGGAAGCACGTCGTGTGCATCGGTTTATTATATTGTAGGCGGTACATATGCATATGGTTATAAAATGACTGATGGTCACATGCTTAATGATTACGATAATAACATTGTGTTGGGGCAGTCTATTGTTGATAATGGAAATGGAACATATACAATTAGTGGAGATACTATTACTATTAAAAAATCAGATTGGTTTAATGATCACTCTAACTATGTAAACTATTATTTATGTGAAGATGGTTCTTCTTTGTGTGCTGAGCCTAGATATATTACAGAGACAGATACTATTTCATATGATTATTATACTGTTGCTCCTCAATTGTTTGGAAATAGTTTTTCATACAATAATGGAAAGTATACTTTGAGTACTGATAAAGGTAGTGTTTGGAAACTGGATGAAAACGAAGCAAAAACATTCATAGAAAATCATCATTATACATGTTTTAATGATAATGGAGAATGTTCAACTATTTATTATGTTTATTATATGTTTTATGATGGCGATTTAGCATATATTGAATTAAATGATGGTAAAAGCGTTGAAGATGCTCTAAACGAAATGCTTTACAATGATGATGTTAATAATTATAGTTCTGCTATTAAGATTAAATCAGAAGCGTGGTATCGACAATTCTTGATGCCTTATAGTGATTATTTAGAGGATTTTGTTTTTTGTTCAGGTAGAACTGAGGATACTTCTCATAGCAATGGGTGGCACCCAAATGGTGGTGTGCTTACATGGTCTTTTGATTTTAATGATTATGGGTTGAATTGCTTAAATGATACAGATAGATATAGCATTAATAATAGTAAGGCAAAATTAGATTATCCTATAGGATTAATTAAACTTAGTGAAGCATCATTATTAGGAAATGATGGTTTAAGAAATGTTGGTAAAAGTTATTGGACTTCAACAATTGATGGAGATAATCCAAATTCTAATTTAATTCATTGTATTTCAAATTCTGGTGGAACAAATACATCGTGCATGATGGCAGCAGATTCGGGTTTTAGATGGGTTGTATCTCTTAAACCTGGAACTAAATATCTATCAGGAGATGGTAGTACTTATCATCCTTATGTTATAGATAATATACAAAATACAACATTTACTATATATTATCGATATTCTAATGGTGGTGAAGCTGCACCTAGCTATGTTGGCATTTATAAGCCAGGAGAGCCATTTAGTATTCCTTCACCTACAATAGAAAATTATGATACTATGAATCATGTTGTTTCGGGAACTAAAGCACCCGGTAATCAATCTGCAACTGTTTGGTATACTTATAATGGTGGTTCTATTATTGATCCAGATACACCTTTAGATCCATAAAAAAAGTGTAGATTAGTTTCTACACTTTCTTTTTTTATTATGTTATAATAAAATTGATATATCATAGAGAGGAGTGGGTAATATGAAACATAGAAGACCTGTTTATTATGGTTATTCTAATCGTACAATCATATTAACCATTGCTCTTTTTTGTAGTCTTTTCTTTGGACTAGGTTATTCTTTACTTGGAACTAGTTTAGGATTAAATGGAGATGTTTCTGTTAGTAAATATGATCAAACATTGTATGGTGTATTAGAAAAAGCTGCAAAGAAAGGTACTTATGCAAAATCCTATGATGGCAATCATCAAGATTCTATGAATTCTTCATTATCTAGTAAAAATATTTATCATTGGTATGCGAATAATAGTACTGGTGGTAACGAAATTAAGAATAAATGGAATGTTATTTTTGCTAATCATTGTTGGCAAATGTATCGAACTACTGATACTGGTGGAGTAAAACTTATATATAATGGAGAGGCAATTGATAATAAGTGTTTAGAATCTAGAAGTAATCATGTTGGTTATAAGAGTTATGGTATTCAAAATGTAAACTCTAATTATTGGTATGGAACGGATTATTCATATGATAGTGTGAATAATGTTTTTTCTATATCTGGACAAACTAATCAATCTACTTGGAGTGAATCAAATAGTTCAAATTTAATTGGAAAATATACTTGTAAAGGAACTACTTCTAGTGATACGTGTTCAACACTTTATTTGATTGAATCATATAATGATCAATATAGAGCCAATGTTATTACAATAGATGCTAATTCACATTATTCTCAATTCGGAACATTACATTATAATTCTTCAGGATCAATTGGTTTTTTGGGTTATATGTATAATACAATTTATGATTATTTTAGATCGAGTGATAAAGAAAAAATATATACGTATGGTTATTTAAATACAAATTATTGGTATGCTGATTCAATTAGTTGGGATAATAGTACAGGTGTATATTCTTTAGTTAATCCATATAAAGTAACATCAACTGCAGACTATGCTTCATTGGTTGGAAAATATACATTTAAAAATAGTACTCAATCATATACTAGTGATACGGTTCAATATATTGCTGTTGTTGATACTACATATAGTTCCTATTATTATATTGATATTACAGATGGAAATACTATTAGCGATTATAATTACATTTATACCTATGGAAGTGATTATACAAATAATGGTGATGGTACATTTACTATTATTAATCCATCTACTATAAGTAGATTGGATTGGTATTCAAATCGTAGTAATCTTGGAAATGGTAATGTATTTATATGTAAGAATGCTATTAATAATACATGCAATAATGTGTGGAAGCTTGCGGAAAACAACACTACTGAATTTGGTTATACTTCTATAGCTAATAATTATAAATATGCCAAAAGCTTTACTTATAACAACGGAAAATATACATTAAGTGGTAATACTATTAATTATTTAAATTTAAGGAATGATGAAAGTAGAGCTAGTCTTAACAATGCACATTATACTTGTTTTAATACAAGTGGAGAATGTTCAACTATTGTATATATTTATTATGCTGCGGATTATAAAATTAATTATTTATACTTAAATAATGGAGAGAATATTGATGATGCTATTAATAAAATGCTATATGCAGATGATGTAAATAAGTATAGTTCTATAATAAAAAGTGGCATAGAATATTGGTATAAAAAAAATCTCTATACTTATGACAACTATATAGAGGATACTATTTATTGTAATAATCGAACAATCTATAACAAAAATGGTTGGAATCCTGATGGTGGAGATGTTCAAGAAGAATTAACTTTCCCTGATGATAATAGTACTGATTTGAGTTGCCCTCTTGTTACTGATAGATTTAGTATAAGTAATAATAAAGCTAAATTAAATTATAAGGTTGGTCTTGCGACAAAACCTGAGATGAGATTGTTTTCTCAATCTAGTGCACATGTTACTAGTAAATGGTATTGGTTATTAACACCTGATGCTGAAGATGTTAATGGAGTTAGCAACTCAAAGGTTAATTATAATGGTCAAATATTTGGTTCATATACTTATAAAGATGAAGGTGTTCGTCCTGTTATATCTTTAATACCTGGAACTGAATATGTATCTGGTACAGGTAGTATGGCTGATCCTTATATTGTTGATGCAGAACCTGTTGTTCCTGAAATAACTCAATACAGATTACTGATTCGTTATTGGAAGGATGGTGTCATTTATAACACATTTGATGGTACTTTTAATGAGGGTCATACTTATAATGTTGCAACACCAAATTTAGATGGATATGATGTTGATTTGCCAAGAGTTACGGGAACTTTAAACTCTGATGTTACATATGATATTACTTATACACCAAGACCTTTTACTTTAACAGTTAGATTTATATATCAAGATGGAACTCAAGCAGCTCCACCTCATACTGAAACTCATACTTGTATTAATGAATCATATAGTGTTGAGCTTCCTGTAATAAGTGGATTTACTCCTTCAAGACCATCTCCTGCAACAGGTAATATGCCATGTAGGAATACACCGTTAACAATTATATATTTACCTAATTCTGGTGGTTCTTAAAAAAGTGTAGATTTTCTACACTTTTTCTTTTTATAAATATGAATTATAATGTTTGACTTTTTTATAAAGATAACCTATAATATGTCGCGAGGGGATTAATATGAATACTGATTATAATTTATATAGGATCTTTTTATATTTATTTGAAGAGAAAAGTATTTCTAAGACTGCTCAAAAATTATATGTTTCACAACCTGCGATTAGTTATAGTTTAAAGGAATTAGAAACACAACTTGGATATACTTTGTTCTATCGTAATAGTAAGGGAATTGAGCCTACACTAGAAGCTAAAGAGTTATACTCTTATGTTTCTACGGCTTTTAATATATTAAATGATGCTGAAGAGCATATAAAGAATCTTAATAATTTAAGTATTGGATGTATTAGAATTGGTACTCCTTCATATATTGGACGTTTTTATTTATCTAATTTTATTGCAGAATTTAGAAAAATATATCCTGGAATAAGATTTGAAATTGTTTGTAAATCTACAGCTGATATGGTTGAGATGTTAGAGACTAGAAAACTTGATATTATTGTTGATACATTACCAATTAATACTAAGAAAGAAGTTAAGAAAGTTACTTTAACTAAGTTACAAAATTGTTTTGCTTATAATAAAAAATTAATGAAGGATGTTAAATTAAATAAAGTAGAGGATTTAAAGAATTATCCATTACTTTTACCTTCTGCGACTACATCTATTAGATTAAAACTTAATGAATACTTAGAGAGTCAAAATACTAAGTTAGAACCTATTGTAGAATCATGGACTAATGAAATTATGATGGAAATGGTTCGTGATGGAGTAGGTGTTGGATATTTCGTTAAGAATGTAATTGATAATCAAATTGATAAAGATGATTTTGAAGTTGTTACTTTTGGAGATACATTACCTGCAGTAGATGTATGCTGTGTATATGTAGATGATTTCTTAACAACAGCAACTAAAAAGTTTGTTGAACTTTTAACTAATAAGGTGGGGGAATAGTTTTTTATGGATACTAATCGGCTGAATAAAACAATATATACATTTCATGATGCAAGAGTCATTTACTTTGTAAAGACTCCTTCTAAGTATGTGTTAATTGAAACAGATAAGAATTATCCTAAGGTTGTTAATCTTGGAATAAGAGATGTTTTATTGATACCGAAAAAGAGTTAAAAAAAAACACCGTTTGGTGTTTTTTTATTATTCACTTGCTAGATTATCAAAGTATCCTTGAATGAATACTACTGGTGTTCCTTTATCTCCAGATCCTGAAGTTAAGTCACATAGTGAACCAATTAAATCTGTTAATCTTCTTGGAGTAGTTCCTTGAGTAATCATTTGTCCTTTTAAGTCTTTTTCTTTATTTCTAATTTCTTGTTTGATTGCTTCTTTTAAAGCATCTCCTCTTAAATCAGCAAATTTATTATCTGATACATATTTTAATTTAATTTCATTTGGTGTTCCTTCAAGACCACTTGTGTATGCAGGAGATACTACTGGATCAGCTAATTCCCAAATATGTCCAACTGGATCTTTAAATGCTCCATCACCATATACCATTACTTCCATAGTCTTACCAGTTTTTTCTTTTAATCTTCTTTGAATCTCTTCTACTAATGCTTGACCTGTTCTTGGGAATAATTTTAATTTTTCTTCTGTAGATTTATTTGATCCTAACATTCCATATTTTTCATTATAACCACTACCATTAATTGGAGCATTCATAATATCGAATAAACCTAATACATTTGCACCATATTCTTTTAATAAGAATTTTGTTTGGAAACGTGTATGAATATCACATGTTAAAACATTCTTTGTATATTTTAATATATCTACTGGATTATTAGATAATATAAAGTGTGCTTCACAACCTTCAGCTTCAATTAATTCTTTATAGAAATCTAACATATTGATTCCTGTAAATGGATGTAGCCAATCTCCAAAATATTCTCTATATTCTTCTTCTGAAATAGTTGAGTCTTTTGAAAAATCACTTTTATATAATCTTTCTTCATCTAAAATACCATTTCCTACTTCATCTGCTGGGAATGATAATAAAACATATAGTTTTTTAGTACTTCTTGCGATTGCTTTTAAGATAAGTGAAAATCTATTTCTTGATAGAATAGGGAATACTATTCCTAATTCTTCAGGATTATTAAACTTATTCTTAATATCTTGTGTAACAGTATTTACTGATACATAATTTCCTTCAGAAATACCTACAACTGCTTCTGTAATTGCAACTATATCTTTATCATTAAATTCAATATTATTATTTTTACCAGCATTTACAATAGCATCTGTTACTATTGTAGCTAAATCGTCTCCTTCTTTAATTATTGGGGTACGTATACCTCTAACAACTGTTCCTAAGTCTCTCATAAAAACCTACCTTTCATAAAAATTATATCATATCTTTTTCTTTGATAAAATTATTTTTATGTTATAATGTAAATAATAGGAGGTGTCCTTTATGAGTGATGAGAACTTTTCAGAAGACTTTATTCGTGATGTAGAAGAAAAAGAACCAGAGACTGTTACTCTTAATTTTGAGGATGAAACTCCTGTCGCAGAAGAAGAAAGTTTTTCTTTAGATGATGTTAAAGATGAGATGACAGAGCAACAAGAAGAAGTTAAAGAAAAGAAAAAGGAAGAAGTAAAAGAAGAGATTGAAGAAAGTATTCCTGATGTAGAAGATATAATAGTACCTGATACAGAACCTGAAGAGGAACATGAAGTAATTGTTGATGATGTTGTTATTTCTACTCCTGTAGAGAATACTCCTACTGAAAATACTTCTGTAGAAGATGAAGAAGAAGTAAAACCTAAATCTAAAAATAGTAAATTAGTTTTAATTATTATTGGTGTAGTTTTATTTATTGCTATTGTTGCAGGAGGATTAATTATTTATACAACTAATGAACCTCCAAAGATTTATACTGTTCATATTGAAAGTGATAATTTTGATGATCATACTATTGCGAAGTATGGAAATAAGATTACTTTAACATTTAGTTTTACTGAGAATTTAAGAAAACCTCCGAGAGTGGTTATTAATAATAGAGAGGTTGAAGTATTTGGTGAACATAAAGAGTATTATGCTAAATACTTTGTATCTAATCAAGGTATGGAAGATGTAGTAGTTACATTTACAATTGAAGATTATGAAGATAGATTATTTAAGAAGGGTAGTCCTGTAATTAGTACTACTGATAATAGTCAAGTTACTATAAAGAGTATTATAAGTTAATTCTTGTTTTACTCTTTTTATTTTTTTGTTATAATAAATTTAGATATTTAAACTTTGGAGGTAAATATGTATTTAAATAATAGAATTGTTATTGGAAAAGGTGAAGAGGAGTATTTTATAGTACCTAAGATGGCAAATCGTCATGGTATTATTACAGGTGCAAGTGGATCTGGTAAAACTACTACTGTTAAAGTAATGGCTGAATCTTTTGCTGATGCTGGTATACCTGTATTTTTAGCAGATGTAAAAGGAGATTTAGGAGGAACAGCAGTTGCTGGTACACCTAATGAAAATATAGATAGTAGAGTTGCTAAATTAGGACTAGAAGGTTTTGAATATAAAGGTTTCCCTGTAAGATTTTGGGATATATTTGGAGAATATGGACATCCTATTAGAACTACAATTGATTCAGTAGGACCTGATATTTTATCTATGATGTTAGGACTTTCTGAAGCACAAGAAGGAGTTCTTGCAATTGTATTTAAAATTGCACAAGATAATGGATGGAAATTAGATGATTGTAAAGATTTAAGATTATTACTTCAATATGTTGGAGATAATAAGAATGATTTTATTACTAAGTATGGTAATATTACTACTCAGAGTGTAGGTGTAATTCAAAGATGTTTATTAACACTAGAAAATCAAGGAGCAGATAAGTTCTTTGGACAACCTGAACTTGATATTAAAGACTTTATAGTTACAGATGCAAATGGTAAAGGAATGATTAATATACTTCATGCAGTAAAATTATTCCAATCACCTGATTTATATGCATCATTCTTATTATGGTTACTTACTAATTTATTTAATAATATGCCTGAAGTTGGAGATTTAGATAAACCTAGAATTGTATTCTTCTTTGATGAAGCACATTTACTATTTAATGGAATGCCTTCATATAGATTAAAACAAATTACACAAGTAGTTAAATTAATTAGATCTAGAGGAATTGGTTTATACTTTATTTCTCAAAGTCCAACTGATGTACCTGATGAGATTATTGCTCAACTTGGAAATAGAGTACAACATACTTTAAGAGCTTATACTCCTGCAGAACAAAAGACTGTAAAAGTAGCAGCAGATTCATTTAGAGCAAATCCTAAATTTAATACTGCTGATGCAATTCTTGCTTTAGGTACTGGAGAAGCTTTAGTTTCATTCCAAACTGAAAATGGAGAACCTGCTGTAGTAGAGAAGTGTTATATCTTACCTCCTCAAAGTATGATGGGAGTACTTGATGATATTTCTCGTAATAGAATTATTAATTCTTCTACAATAGTTGGTAAATATGAAGAAGCAGTTGAAAGAGATTCTGCTTATGAAGAATTAGATAAAATGATTAAAGAAAAATATGAAGCAGAGGAAGCTGAAAAACGTGCTATAGAAGAAGCTAAAGAAGCTGAAAAGGCTGCTAAAGAAGCAGAGAAAGCTGCAAAACAAGCAGAAAAAGAAAAGAAAGAAGCAGAAAGATTAGAAGAAAAGAAAAAGAGAGAAGCAGAAAAAGCAAGAAAGAATAGTATTGAATATAAACTAGGTAAGAAGGTTGCTAATAAGACTGCTGATAAGATTATTAATAAAGGATTAAATGCAATTTTTAAATCATTATTAAAATAGACTTGAAAAAGTCTATTTTTTTTTATTATAATTTCTATACAGGAGTGATATTATGAACTCTATTCAATTATTAATAAAAGAAATATGTGAAGAAGAAAATATAAAATTTAGTTTAATATCTAATGACTGGATTATTGTAATGGAAAAAGATGATCAAATTCATTATTTAATTGGTATGAGATTTGATTTAAATAATTATGTTTCTGCAAAGATATGTAATGATAAATATGCTTGTTATTCAGCTCTTAAATATAATAATATTCCAGTATGTGAATATCATATTTTATATAAAGATACTTCTAGAGAAGAAGTATTAAATACATTTAAAGAATATAACTCTGATATTGTTTTAAAAGCTAATAAAGGGTGTTATGGAGATAGTGTATTTCATGTAAAAGATGAAGAAGAATTATTTTCTAAAATGGAATTATTATTTAAGAAAAATTATTCTATAAGTATGTGTCCTTTTTATGATATTAAATGTGAATATAGAGTTATTGTATTAAATAATGATGTAGAACTTATTTATGGAAAGATGCGAGCTATTATAGTAGGAGATGGAGTTCATACTACATATGAATTATTATGTGAATTTAATAAACCATTCTTTGAAAAAATAGATCATAGTGATTTAGATTTTGTTTTAGAAAAAGGAAAAGAATATGCATATAGTTTTAAGCATAATATTTCTAAGGGAGCAAAACCTTTTAAAATAACTGATAAAGATTTATATAATAGATTAAGTGATTTAGCAATCTCTGCAACTAAGAAATTAAATCTAAATTTTGTTAGTGTTGATATAGTAGAACTTTATAATAATGAACTAAAAATAATAGAAATAAATAGTGGAGTTATTACTAATATTTGTGATTATTTTCCAGATGGAGAAGAGATCGCTAAAAGAATATATAAGAGAGCAGTACTTGCTTGTTTTGAAAAATAGAATTTAATTCTATTTTTTTTATTTCTTCATATAAATTACTGAGGTGTCTATGTTTTATAAAAGTATACATTTAAGAATTAAAATATTGTTTTTATTAATTGTTATATTTTTTATTTTGATATTATTTAAAGTGTTTTATATACAAGTATTTGAATATAAAAAATTAAATAATTTAGCTGATGATTTATGGAGTAGAGAATTAGTAATAGAAGCAGATAGAGGAAAAATACTAGATAGAAATGGAATAGTACTAGCGGATAATTTAACGACTGCTTCTTTAATGTTAGTACCTAATCAAATTGATAATAAAGAAGAGACTGCGAAGAGTCTTTCTAAAATACTTGGAGTTAGTTATGAAGAGATGTATAAACATGTATCAAAAAAAACATCAATTGAAAGAGTTCATCCTGAAGGAAGAAGATTAGATGCAGATACTGCAGAGAGAATTAAAAATTTAAAAATAGATGGAGTTTATTTAGTTAAAGAATCTAAAAGATATTATCCTTATAAAGATTTACTTAGTCACTCTTTAGGATATGTTGGAATAGATAATCAAGGATTATCAGGATTAGAACTACAATATGATTCTAAACTTAAAGGAGTAAATGGTAAGATTAAATATTATTCTGATGCTCATGGAAAGAATTTAAATAAGAGTAGTGTTTATGTAGCACCGACTCAGGGTATGAATATTCAACTTACTATTGATATTAAGATACAAGAGTCATTGGAAAGAGAAATGAATAATATTTCTAATATGTTTAATCCAGATATGGCTTTAGGTATTGTAGTTAATCCTAAAAATGGAGAGGTACTTGCATTATCTTCTTATCCTGATTATGATCCAAATAATTATAAGAATTATTCACAAGAAGTACTTAGTCGTAATTTACCGATATGGGCATCATTTGAACCGGGGAGTACTTTTAAGATTATGACTATGGCAACTGCAGTAGAAGAAAAAGTAGTAGATATTTATAATGATCATTTCTATGATAGTGGTAAAGTACATGTTGATGGTTCTACTTTAAGATGTTGGAAAAGTGGAGGACACGGAGATCAAACTTTTCTACAAGTATTACAAAATTCTTGTAATCCTGGATTTGTACAATTAGGACAAAAGTTAGGCAAAGAAAGACTATTTTCTTATATAAATAAATTTGGATTTGGAGAAAAAACTGGTATTGATTTAAATGGTGAAAGTAAGGGTATTTTATTTCCACTAGATAGAGTAGGAAATGTAGAACTTGCAACTAGTGCTTTTGGACAAGGACCATCTGTAACTCCAATACAACAGGTAATGGCAGTATCTGCTGTTGTGAATGGAGGATATTTATATGAACCAATGATTGTTAAAAGAATAGTAGATGATAAAAATACTATTTATGAAGAGAGAAATACTAAGTTTAAAAGAAGAGTTATTAGTAGTAATACTTCTGCTATTATGAGAGATGCATTAGAAAGTGTTGTCTCTAAAGGAGGAGGACGAAGTGCTTATATTGATGGATATAGAATTGGTGGTAAAACTGGTACTGCTCAAAAACAAGAAAACGGAGTTTATTTAGTAAATAATTATATTATGTCTTTTATGAGTGTAGTTCCAGCAAATGACCCTGAAGCAGTATTTTATTTAGCAATAGATAATCCTAAAAATACGGCTATGTTATCGTCATATACGACAACTCCTATTGCTAGGAGAATACTACTTGATATAATTGATGCTTTAGAGATACCTAGGCAAGATAATGGACAAGAAAAAGATTTAGAGTGGAATGACAAAGTTATTTATACTGTACCTGATGTAGTTGGGAAGAGTCTAAGTGAAGCAAAAAAAGAATTATATAATTTTCAAATTATAGTAAAGGGAGAAGGAGAAAATATAGTAGAACAATCTCCTAAAGCAGGTGAAAGAGTAGAAGATCAAAGTAAAATAAGAATTTTCGTACAATAAACATAGTTTTATGGTAAAATGTTGTTGGTGATACAGATGGACGAGACAATTGGAGTAAAGGGTGGGGCTAACGACCGTAGAAGAACTATGATCATTTCTCGTAATCAAAAAAAGAAGTTAAAACAATACGAAGAAGAACGAGAAATAGCTGAACTTGAGAAAAAAGTCAAAAAGAAACAATTTTATACATTAATAAAAACTTTACCAATTGTCATTGGTGGAGGAACAATTCAAACTCTACATGATGTCGCAACTGGAAAGAGACGAGATATAGACGAAAACGAATTAAGATTAAAAGAGTATGATGGAGATGTATCAAAGTATACAAAAGAAGAGTTTGAAGAAAAAAGAAGAAGAAAAATTATTACTACTCCTTCAGGAGAAAAGATAGTAGTTTATATAGAAACACCAATTGAAGAGAAGAAAACTAATAAACAACCTTTAAAACATGTTTCAGAAAATATTAAAGAAAATGAAGATAATTTTATTCCAATAAAAGAAGAAACTAAGAAAGAAAAAATATCTAAAACTACTAAAAAGAAAGAAACTACTAAGACTACTACTGGACCTAAAGTTGGTATTGGAGAAGAACAAGTAGAATTAGAAGAGTTTATTGATAAAGAATTATCTACTGTTGACTTTTCTAATCTTTCTCAATCTGCACAAGAAACTTTAGGTAAATTAAAATCAAGAAAAATAGTTGAAGAATATGAAAAACAATTAAAAGATATTCGTTATGAACTAAGAAAAGTAATATATGAATATAATGTTTTAGTTGAAGATAGTGAAGAAGTAGTATTAAGTAAAGATGCAGAAATAATACTTGATAGATTATCTGAAATAATTGATAAAATTGAAGAATTAAAGAAAAAAATAAAGATTGATTCTTTAGAACAATATGATGATAATTATGTTTATACTTTAATTGAAGGTTATTTAAGTGATTTTCATGATAAGAAACTAGTAGAAGAGATTGAAGACTCTCCATTATATGTAATGCTTGAAGAAAAGTTAGAAGAATTAGATAAAAAGAGAGGAAACTTTTCTAAAAAAGTAGAAGATAAAAAAGAAAAATTAGAAGAAAGAGAAATTGATTTTGAAGAGATGAAGAAAAAGTATTCTTCTTTAAATCAATTAAATAATCAGTTATTAGAATTTCAATATGATCAAAATAGATTATTAAAAGAAATACAAGAGAGAGTTAGAAATTCTTTAACAGAGAGTGAAAGAGTAAAAGAAGAAGTAGTAGGTATGACTAGACAAAGTAGAAGACTTCTTAGATTATTATCTCTACAAATGTTTTTACCTGGACCTAAAGCTGCGAAGGGAGCATCTGCCGCTGCAGCAGCATATTTATACTTTATGAAAAATGTAATAAAACCAAATACTAAAACTACAAGATATAAAGTAATTATGGTTCAAGATTATCATGATCAAATAAAGAGTAGTATTGATTCAATTAATGATGCGATTAGATTACTTGGAAAAACAACTATTCAGATTGATAAAATGATTAGAGATATTAAAGATGAGTTTGGTGATTATATAGGTAAAGTTCCTGAGTGTGATGAACTACTTAATAACTTAAAAAAGATAAAAAGAGAAATGGAAGAAAAAGAATATGAAATGAATCGCATCAAAAGAGAACAAGAATTAGAATTAGAAAAGAATGATGCGAAAGTTAAGAAAAGAGGAGAGTATGCTGTAAATCAAATGTAAAAGTTGGTTTACATTCTCTTATTGTATTATGTTTTATGATATAATTATTCAAGGAATGGAGTTGAAAACATGCTATTATTAACCAAAGCTGTTTTTGCAATTATGATTGGATTTTTGTCCTCTGTAGTATTAGGTTTAGTATTAGTACCAATACTTAAGAAGATGAGAGTTGGACAAAAAATATCTATCTTTGTTGGAGAAGCACATCGTAAAAAAGAAGGAACTCCTACAATGGGAGGTTTAATATTTATACTTCCTACAGTGCTTGCGACAATAGGATTAGTTATTACTGATAAAATTACATATACATCTAATTTAGGTATCGTATTACTGGTATTTATTGGATATACATTAATTGGATTCTTAGATGACTTTTTATCTATTAAAAAAGGTAATAATGAAGGATTAACTGTTTATCAAAAATTATTAATGCAAGTATTAATTGCGATAGGATTTTTCTATATTTATATGAGAAGTGGAGGACAAACTGCATGGGTAGTTGGAACTCTTCATATAGATTTAGAATTAGGTTGGCTATATGGACTTGCTATTCTATTTGTATTAGTAGGTGCTTCTAACGCTGTTAATTTAACTGATGGACTTGATGGACTTGCTGGAGGACTTTCTGCAATAGCATTTGTTGCTTATGCATTAATATCTTTATCAGTAGGATTTGAAGATATTGGATTATTCAGTTTAATACTTGTTGGTAGTTTATTTGGATTCTTAGTATATAATACTAATCCAGCTAAAATATTTATGGGAGATACAGGATCTCTTGCATTAGGTGCTGTTATGGGTGCCATTGCAATACTAACACATAGAGAGTTAACTCTACTTGTAGTTGCCTTTATCTTTGTTATTGAAACATTATCAGTTATCTTACAAACATTTTGGATGATTGCATTTAAAAAGAAAATATTCTTAATGACTCCACTTCATCATCATTTTGAAAAATTAGGATGGGATGAAAGAGATATCGTTAAATTATTCTGGGTTGCAGGATTAATTCTTGCTATGGCTGGAATAGTATTTGGAGTATGGGTGTAAAGAACTAGAAATAGTTCTTTTTTCTTTTGTTTTCTATGATATAATTTTTATAGTAGGTGAGTATATGAAAAGTGATAGACGCCAAACTATTTTATTTATAATCATATTACTTGTTTTAAGTATGGGTATTGGCTATGCTTTTTTAACTACGACTTTAACTATTGATGGAGTAAGTGATATTGATAGCGCGGTATGGGATATACACTGGGAGAATGTGCAAGTACAAAGTGTTTCTGTAACAGGTGAACAAGTTATAACTCCAGCAACGATAGGAAATAATGGTACATCTATTAGTTTCCATGTCCATTTGAAAGATATAAATGATAGATATGTTATATTAATTAATGAAGTAAATGATGGTACACTTATTGGGAAAATAGATGATATTATTGTTAAAGTAAATGGTGTTCGTGATGCCCAATTACCTAGTTATTTAATGTATGAAACTATATATTATGAACCACCATCTTTTACCAATATTGGAATCGGTGATAAATTATATCCTGGACAATCGAGGACAGTTGGGTTTGGCTTAGGATATAATTCAAACGTTTCTGCTTCTGATCTACCAACAGATGATGAAACATTAGAATTGTCATTTGAGTTAGTTTATGTTCAGGTTTCTGCTGTATCTGAGTATTATTATTCTTCTATAGGAACTAATGTATCTAATCAAACACTAGGTGCTCCTTTACCAAATTCTTTAACTACTTATGATACTTATCAAGATGCAATAGATGCTTTTGGTTATTCAACATTTATTCGATATAGAGTTGTTGATGGTATGATTTTAGAAGCAAGTGTAGGATTTGTTTTTGACGGAAATGTTTACTATTTAGTTGGTAATGATGAAGGAAAGTCTTATGAAAGTAATAGGAATCTAATGCTTAATCTTTTTGGTAATGAATCATGTAGTACTGCTGAGGTTGATAGATTTTCTTGCTCATTTGGTGATTATAACTATATGGTTACTGAATATGGAAGTGCTTCGGTTACTCATAATGATGAACTTGTGAATGGTTGTAGTGTAAATACTCCTGGTAGTTACAGAACATATATTTGTGGTAGTCAATTATGGTAGCTAATTATATTAAAAAGAACTGTATTAGTTCTTTTTTTATGTTATACTAATAATAGTAGGTGAGTCTGTGAAGAGCGACAGAAAACAAACAATTTTTTTTATAATCATATTACTTGTAATGAGTATGGGAATTGGTTATGCTTTTTTAACTACAACTTTAAGTATTGATGGAACTAGTGATATAGATGCATCTAGTTGGGATGTACATTTTGAAAATGTACAAGTACAAAGTGGATCTATAACTGGGAGTAAGGTTATTACTCCAGCTACAATTGGCAATAATGGTACTTCTGTAAGTTATCATATTAAATTAGAGCCTGGAGATATGTATATTTTTACTGTAGATGTGGTTAATGATGGTACACTTGATGCAAAAGTAGATAATATATCTATTAAAGTAAATGGAGAAGAGAATAATATTCCTTCATATCTTATTACGAGACTTTTTTGGTATGATTATGAAATTCCGGTTCAAATTGGACAATATTTACTTTCTGGAGAAACTATAACTTATTATTATGGTATTATGTATAAGAGAGATTTAAACATTTCTGAACTTCCACAAGATAATCAATCTCTTAATATTACAATGGATATAAACTATGTTCAGGATCATACTCCAAACTATAATAACTTATATCTTTTTACATCTGATGAACAGGTTTTTATTGTTGATAAGCGTGTTCCTTTTGGAGGAGTTTATTATAATAATTATCAAGAACCTTTAGAACACTTTGGGCATCATGCCTTTTTACGACATTTCATTTCTAATAATAATGTAATGACCTCTGAAGTGGGGTTTGAATTAAATGGAAATATTTATTATGTTAAAGGTGGAGATAGTGGAGCATCATATGAATCAAACAAAGCAGTTGCTCAAGAAGCATTTGGTTCTAGCAATTGTAATTATATTGATAATGGATATTCTTGTAGTATTGATGATTATGATTTAAAAATATATAATAATGGCAAGGTGCGTTTTTCAGATAAATATAGTTATAGATGTGAGATTGATAATGATAAAAAGTCGTATTGTTATTATTTCCCTGGATATTAAAAAAGAACTGTATTAGTTCTTTTTTTATGTTATACTAATAATAGTAGGTGAGTATATGAAGAGTGACAGAAAACAAACAATTCTTTTTATAATCATATTACTTGTATTAAGTATGGGAATAGGCTATGCTTTTTTAACTACAACTTTAAGTATTGATGGAACTAGTGATATAGATGCATCTAGTTGGGATGTGCATTTTGAAAATGTGCAAGTACTAAGTGGATCTATAACTGGTACACAAGTTATTACTCCTGCGACTATTAGTGCTGATGGACAAACTGTAAGTTACCATATTAAATTAAATCAACCTGGGGACTATTATAAGTTTTCAATAGAAGCAGTTAATGCAGGGTCATTAGATGCCGCTATTAATAGTGGTGGACTTAAACTTAATGGTGCAAGTGTTGTTAATTTACCTAGTTATTTGGTGTCTACTATGTCTTATGATATTTTTGGGGGTAATCAATTTGTTTTAGGAGATATATTGTGGGCTAATACTAGAAGAAAAATGTATATTATGGTTGGATATAATGATATTTTAAGTGAGAGTGATTTACCTTCAGAAAACTTATCTTTATCAATAGAAGCAACTATTACTTTTTCTCAAGCTGAAAAAGGACAATATGTATATACCACAACAAGTGCAACTGAACTTAGAAGAGGTAGAGATATTGGTAATTTTCCTGTTTATGAAACTTATCAAGAAGCAATAGACAATTTTTCTCGTAATATTTTTGTTAGATTATATCTTGTTGATAATAAAGTATATGAAGAATCAGTCGGAATTTTATTAGATGGAAATGTTTATTACTTATATGGTGGAGATTCTGGGTATCGCTATTTATATAATAAAAACTATTTAGATTCTTTGTTTTCTAATTGCAGTGAGTATTCTGATCATTATTATTGTGTTTTAAATTCTCATACGGGGGCATCTATTTATGAAAATGGTCGTGTAGTAATTGTTGATGGGGGATATGGTTGTGCTCTTCGTTCAATAGATGGATTTGAGTGTGGAGATTTTTCTATTTAAAAATGATTACCGATTTTATAAATAATGATTAATAATATGTTATACTGATAATAGGAGGTTATGATTATGGAAAATGTATGGAAAAAGTATAATGATGAGGATATTAATAAATTAAATGATGTTTGTGATGATTATCGTAAATTTATTAGTATTAGTAAAATTGAAAGAGAAGTTATTAAAAATGCAATTGCTATTGCAGAGAATTCTGGATTTGTTAATTTAGATGTTTGTATTGAAGAGAATAGAAGATTAGATCCGGGAGATAAAATCTATGTTAATAATAGAGGTAAAAGTTTAGCTTTATTTATTATAGGTCGTGAAGACATTACTAATGGGATTAATATATTAGGAGCTCATGTAGATTCTCCTAGACTTGATTTAAAAGCTAATCCTTTATATGAAGATTCTGAGTTTGCATATTTAGATACTCATTATTATGGTGGTATTAAAAAATATCAATGGGTAACTATTCCTCTTGCACTTCATGGAGTAGTTGTTAAGAAAAATGGAGAAGTTATTAATGTTGTTATTGGAGAAGATGAATCTGATCCAGTAGTAGGTATTACAGATTTACTTCCTCATTTAGGATCTGAACAAATGAAGAAAGAAGCTTCTAAAGTAATTGAAGGAGAAGGTTTAGATGTATTAATTGGTAGTATGCCAATTGATGATAGTAAAGATGAAGAATTAGTTAAGAAGAATATAATGCAAATTCTAAAGAATAAATATTATATTGAAGATGGAGATTTCTTATCTGCAGAGATTGAAGTTGTTCCTGCTGGTAAAGCAAGAGACTTTGGTTTAGATAGATCTATGATTATGGCTTATGGACAAGATGATAAAGTATGTGCTTATGCATCTTTAAGAGCATTCTTAGATTGTCCTCCTTGTGATAAGACTATTAGTTGTATTTTAGTTGATAAAGAAGAAATTGGTAGTGTAGGTGCTACTGGAATGCAATCTACATTCTATGAAAATGCAATTCTAGAGATGTGTAATTTAATGGGACATACTGAGAATACTGCACTTCCTAGAACACTTAC
This sequence comes from Bacilli bacterium, assembly GCA_017525015.1. The sequence goes on along the minus strand of JAFXUK010000022.1, from coordinate 65,322 downwards.
AAACTCTTATATGTTAAGTAGTGACGTTAATGCTGCATATGATCCACTATATGCTGATGTAATGGATAAGAGAAATGCTTCTTACTTTAATCAAGGAGTTGTATTCTGTAAGTATACTGGTTCTCGTGGAAAGAGTGGTTCAAATGACGCCAATGCAGAGTTTGTTGCTAAACTTAGAAATATAATGGATAATCATGATGTTCATTTCCAAATATCAGAACTTGGAAAAGTAGATGCTGGTGGAGGAGGAACTATTGCTTATATCCTTGCTAATAAAAATGTTAATGTTATTGACTGTGGAGTAGGAGTACTTAGTATGCATGCTCCTTGGGAAGTAACTGCTAAGTCTGATATATATGAAGCATATAAATGCTATGTATCTTTCTTACAAGATGCTTAAAAAGAACGAAAGTTCTTTTTTTTTATTTAATACATATATTTTTATAGGTGAGAAAATGAAATTTGATAAGATTTTATTTTTTACTATTCTTGTTTTAGGAGTATTTGGAATTATAATGATATATTCTGCTTCTAGTATTTGGGCATCTTTTAAATTTCAAGATGCTTTTCATTATGTGAAATACCAAAGTATATTTTTTATAATTGGAATTATTATTATGATTATTGTTTCTAAAATACCTATTTCTTTTTATTATAAGAATTCTAATAAGATTTTATTATTATGTATTATTTTATTAATTCTTGTATTGATTCCTGGAATAGGATCTATTCGTAATGGTAGTAGAAGTTGGTTTGGGATAGGTAGTTTTGGTATACAGCCATCAGAAGCTTGTAAGATAGGATTATTGATATTTGTATCTAAATATTTATCTAATAGTGAAGAAGATATTAAATCTATATTTAGAGGAGTTATACCAATTCTTTTTATTACATTTGTAATATTTGGACTTATTATGTTACAACCTGATTTTGGTACTGGTTTTATTATAGTTTGTAGTATTCTTGCTTTACTTTTTATTGCAGGATGCCCAATATCTTTTTTTATATTTGGTGGAGTAGTAGGAGTAATTGGAGTTATACTTTTAATATTGATTGCTCCTTATAGAATGGATAGAATTACTTCTTTTATTAATCCTTGGAGTGATGCATTAGGTACTGGTTTTCAAATAATACAAAGTTTATATGCAATAGGTCCTTCTGGACTTCTTGGAATGGGTTATTTAAATTCTATTCAAAAACATTTTTATTTACCTGAACCTCAAACTGATTTTATATTTTCTATTATTTGTGAAGAGTTTGGAATAATAGGAGTAATATTTGTATTAACTTTATTTGGAATTATATTATTTAGAGGTATTAAGATTAGTATTAATTGTAGTGATTCTTTTTCTAAATATTTGTCTTTTGGGATTACTTTTCAATTACTTTTTCAAACAGCATTAAACTTAATGGTAGTAGTTGGTTTAATACCTGTTACTGGAGTGACTCTTCCATTTCTTAGTTATGGTGGAAGTAGTTTATGGATTAGTATGATTAGTATGGGTATTTTACTTAATATTTCTAAAACTTAGTTCTTTTCTTTGATTGGTTGGTATGCTATAATGTAATTTAGAATAGTGGAGTGTTGGTTATGGGTAATTTAGATAGTGCAAATCAAGAACGCCTTCGATTACAAAGAAAAAATCAAATTAAATTGGCTAAGAAAAAAGCTCGTAGAAAAAGAGGTAAAAAAGTATTTAAAGTTTTCTTCTTTATACTTGTTTTTGTTTTAACTTTTATTTTTTATGATGAGAATATGGAATTAGGAGTTAAACTTAGTCAAATGAAGTTTGATTCTATTAATTTTAATTGGATAAAGTTAGATAAGATTAAGTTTGATTGGTTTTCTAAGAAAGATAATAAAAAGAATAAAGATCCCGGTACTTATGAAAGTTTATTAGCTGGTAAAACTATTGTTTATGTACCAATAGATGATCGTATGATTCATACTACTCGTATGAAGTATTTATCTGAATCTAATGGATATACTTTAGCAATGCCAGATGAAAAGTATTATAAAACTAATGTAGATAGTGTAGATAATTCTTATGTAGGATACTCTACTAAATATGGTAATCCTATTAAGATAGCTAGTTGGTTACTTGAAATGGAAGAAGATGGATGTGATTACTATATTATTTCTCTTGATCAGTTATTTTCTGGAGGAATAGTTGGATCAGAATATTTAAGTGATAAAGATTTTGAAGTTTATGGTAAAAAGATAGATACTGCGAAGAAAGCATTTGAAAAGATTATTAAAGATGAAAATAATCATGTATATTTAATAGATTCTATTATGGGATTATCTGTAACTCCTGGATTTATGGATTTTACTAGTGATGATTATAAATTATTAGTAGAGTATTCTAAGCTTCCTAGAAAGATATTAAATGATGAAGATTTAACTATTAGTAAGATTAGTGAGAATTATTATTTAGATCAGAATGGTAAATCTATTCAAACAACTCTTGCTTTAGATAAATTAAATAAATATTTAGCCGCAAGAGAAAGAAAAATAACTTATTCTAAATATATAATTGAGACTATTTCTAAGAGTGAGAATAAGAATAATATTCATTTATATTATGGTATTAATGATAGTAGTGCTTCTTCTAATATTCAAGAAGCTGATATTGCTTATGTAGAAAAACTTATTTCTAGTAAGAAAGTTAATGCGACTGTTAGAGAGGGAGTATCTACATTAAGTGAAGTGGCATATACTGATATGTTACTTGATTCTATTACAAAGAAAATAAATATATCTATTTCATATTTTGGAGATTATAATAAGACTATTAGTGGTAGTACTTCTACTTATCAAGAATATATGAATAATCTATTAAAAGATTTAGGTATTAAAGATGGTTCTAAGAATCCTAATTTTGAAATACTTGTATATATTAGTTCTGATAAGAAGGAAGATAAAGAAAAGAATACTATTAATTTAATAAATCATTATTTAGATAATATTCATAAGAGTATTCCTACCGTTATAATTAATGATGCTAAACTTAGTGAAGATATGCTTTTAATTGATTATTTAAGTAATTATGATAAAGCTAATATTCCAATTGGTTATTTAATTGGTTATAGTAACTGGAATGGATTTATTAATAGTTCTAGAATTGGTTTATGTGAAGGTACTACAAGATTTATATATTTAGCACAAGAAAAACATGATGATAAAAATGATAAAGCTTTTGCGAAGAGTATGACATTATCATTTGTTGAAGATATGGCATTTGTTCCTTTAACTAAGACTGATAATAATATTGAGAATATTGAAAATAATATGAGTTCTAGAGTAAATATGATTCTTAATAACTTAAAGAAAGCTAGTTTTATATCTGATATTAAACCATATGAAGAAAAAGGTATAAAGACTGCATCTATTATGAGTTATTATTTACCTTGGAGTAGAAATAATGAAATTAGTTTTGGAGTAGATCTTTCTTTAGGAGAGGGATTAAGTCCAGTAATACCTAATTCAATTACAGAAGCTAAAGAAGGTTAGAAAGCCTTCTTTTTTAGTGCATAGAATTTGATTTTTGGGGCAAAATATGATATAATATAATCATGTGAAGATCGAGGATGGGGGTCCTGTTATGTACGAAAGAATTATATGCTGTTTAGTTGCGGTTTTATCTTTATTTAGTGTTTTTTATTCAAGTCAACACGGTACTATTTATACCGATGTTTCTTATGTTGCGAAGGCTAATTATGTAGATGCTTATTTTACTGAAGTATCTACTGTTAATGGTACTAAAGTTTCTTTAACACCAAATAATAGAGGAATTGTTTTAGATGAGATTAACTTACATGAAGTAGGGGACTTTGAATTAATTAAATATGAAGTATTTAATAATAGTATTTCATATGATATAGACTATGATGTTTATGTTAATGGTGAAAAGATTTATCAAGATGAATACTTTACTATTACTTCTAGTGAAGCTAAAACTATTAAGAGTGGTAAAGCTAGTACTGGTGAGATAAAAATAGAACTTGCTAAAAACGTAATTGAAAAAGTTGAGCTTCCATTTTCTATAGAATTAAAAATTAAAGCAAAATAAAAGATGTCTTATGACATCTTTTTTTATCTAACCATATTTATAAATTCGTTTAATGTAATATCTTCCATTATTGGATATCTTGGAATTAAGTATCTATTATTACTACGTCTTGCATTAACACTTCCACCTACAAATGAAACTCTAAATCCTAATTCTTTTATTGCTTGAATTGATTCATTATCATAACTATAGAATGGGAAACAGAATGATGTATTATCTTTTATTACATCTAGAGATTGTTGTAGGTCTTTTTTAACTGTTGCGTAATCTGAACAAGCAACTAAACCTCTACCATCTGGACAACTTGCTTCATAATGTAGATTGAAACTGTGTGATTGAATATCTAAATAATCTGATCTGTAATTATTTATATCCCACCATCCTGCAATTAGGAATAGGGTAGCATGTTCCTCGTACTGTTCTAGTAATGGAATTAAGACATGTCCATTATGTTTTCCTGTACCGTGTGCACCATCATCAATAGTAAGTAAAACTGATTTATCTGGAATTTCAATAATGCCATCATACCAATCAGCAAATTCTTCAATAGTTAATGTTTTATAACCATTATCTTTTAACCATTTTAAGTGTGATTCTAATTTCTTTTTCTCTAAACAGATTGATTCATTACAAGCTTGACGCTCTCCTGGAATAGTTTCATCATAGAAAAAGTGATAATTTAGTACTGGTACTGATTGATTAGTAGAGTTTTCTCTACCATTATCTGGAGTATCTGCTCCTGATGCCATAGTTACATATTTATCAATAATAATATATTTTTTTGCTTGATAACAATTAACTTTATCTTTTTCATCTTTTGGAGAAGATGTTTTATTTGTAACAGTTAATTTAATACCATCTTTTTCTTCAACTTTTGAGATATTTGCTTTTAATTCATCATTTATGGCTTTAGTATTATCATTTTCTGCACCTACAGCAATAAATACAGCTTTATCTTTTAAGTAAATATATCCTTTTAAATAATTAATATAATCTTCTTTAGTTATAAAATAATAACCTTCTTTTTTTAATCTTTTTAGATGTGCTTTTACTGATGCTGGAATTAAACAAGTATCATCTCCACCACAATCATTATTAATCTTATCATAATAGATTACACTTACATGTTCTGCTTTTGGGACAGCATAATCTACTACTATTTCATGTTCTTTTATAGCTTTATCTTTCTTTAAAGATAGAGTTTTATTTAAGAAATAAACATAATAGTTTTTATCATCCATTTTAACTACATTAACATCATCTAATTTCTTTAATGTAACTATTTTTTTCTTACCATCATATAGATTTACTTCTTTATTAATACTTATACCTTTTTCGATAGGTAAGTAGTAATTTTCTTCTACTTTTTCTTCTTCTTTATTTTTATTTTCTTTAATATCTTTAAAACTAATATAATAATCTGAATCTTTAATTCTTAATCTTTTGTTTTTAATAGTAAATTTCTTTACTTTTTCTAATTCTAATGAATAGTTCTTTGAAATGGTTCCAATTATTTTATTTTTCTTATCATATAATTTAGCATCTTTAGTAGTTAAAACTTTTTCATGATAGGCTTTCTTTATTTTTCTTACAGTATCTTTTTCATAATACTTGTATCCAAAAAATGATCCTATTCCTACTATAACTAATAAAACTATTATTATTGGAATTAGAATAATCTTCTTTATTTTAACTTTTTTCTTTTTCTTTTTTTCTTTTACTTCTTCTTTTATTTCTTCTTGTTTTTCTTCTTCCATAACTTTTTCACCTTCATTTATTCTCATATTTATTATATTCTAAGAATTGTTTTTTCTCAATCATTATTTTTTTATTTTTTCTTTACTATTTTATACACTTTTTTTGACATTTTATTTTTATTTAAAAGGGCATTTACGATATAATTATTATAGTAGGAGTGTGTAGTAAATGAAGAAAAAAATATTATTAATTACATTTACTATTTTGGTTATTTGCCTTTCTCTTTTTGGGTATCATAATTTAACTAAAAAAGATATTCATAAGATACTAGAGAAAAAAGAGTATTCATATTTACCTAAAGAAGCTAAGAACTATATTGAGAAGGTTTATGAAGAAACTGGCGAAGTACCATTAACTGAAAAGAATAAGGAAGAAAATGTTCCTTATTTAAATCCTAGTTATATTGAATACTTATCTTTAAGTGATAAAGAGAAATCTTCTATTGAAGAGATTCCTGATATATATAAAATAGATTTTGTATCTGGAGATAAAATTGATTCTGATACTGATAGTAGTTATGATTTAAGAAATGTTAATGGAAAGAATTTTATTACTCCATTAAAGGATCAATCTACATTAGATTTGTGTTGGGCATTTACTGCTACTGAACAAGCTGAGAGTTTATTATTGAAAAATGCTAATACTAGTTATTCTAGTAGTAGTAAGGTATTTTCTCCTAGACAATTAGATTATGCGACTAGTTTTGATGGAATTAAAAATTATAATAATGATTATGGTGTAAGACCTTTAGAATTTGGTGGAAACTACTTTATGGCTTTAATGGCTATGAGTAATGGAGTTGGACTTTGGAATGAGTCTGATATGAGATTTACTTTAGAAAGTCCTACAAAGAATTTACCTGAAGTACTTAATTATTCTAAATCTCAATATGAGGTTGATTCTACTATTATGGTTCCTTCTTTAAGTAGTAATCCTGGAACAACAGAATTAAATAATTATGTAAGTACTGTTAAAAATTATATTATGGAGTATGGTGGAGTATATGCTGCGACACAAGCTCCTAATAAGAGTTGTGCAACTACTAATACTGATGGATCTGTTATTTTAAGAGTTGATAGTAATTGTACTCAAAACTCTAATCATGCAATGCATATTATTGGATGGGATGATGAATATAATTATTCATATTGTGTAAGTAATAAACAACATAAACCTGCGAGTACTTGTACTAATAGAGTTACTGGTACTGGTGCTTGGTTAGTTAGAAATTCTTGGGGAGAAGATAATGAAGCTTCATACTTATATATGGCTTATGATACATTAAATTATGATATAAGACTTACTACTTCATTATCTAGTATGAATAATAAAAACTGGGATAACAATTATCATCATTTATATGATAATTATTATATTTTAACTACTTCTAGTGATACTGAGTATTATGAAAAGAAAATTGATACTCCTGAAAAAATACAAAAGATTAAATTCTATGTATTTGGAGATAATGGTACATTTAATTTATCAGTATCAACTAATAAAGAAATATATAAGAAAATTAAAACATTTACTGTTCCTCATGCAGGACTTTATACAATTGATTTAAGTAATGATAATGTTGTCGTTACTGATTCTGGATTTAATATTGAAATTACTGGTAGTAGTGGAGTTTACTTTGTTAAAGATAGTATTGCTGTATTTACTAAGAATGTAGATACTACACCAATTATTAAGACTGAAGATGTTATAGATAGTAGTAATACTAATCATATGATTTTATCTCATACTAAGAATATTCCTTCTGGAAGTACTATTACTTATTCATTAAAGAATAGTAGTGGATTTAATTATAATACTTATTTAACTGTTAATAATAATGTTTCATCTATTAATAAGATTAATGCTGAAGTATTATTTGGAAGTAATATTCCTTCTGGAATATATACTTTAACTACTACATATAATGGAAATAGTTTTGATTCTAGAGTAGTTATTGGTGAAGGAAATAATCTTGATGGTAATGGTACTGTTAGTGAACCATACTTAATTACTAATGAAGATGATTTAATTAATATTAATTATGATTTAGATGCTCATTATGCTTTGAGTAACGATATTACTTTAACTAAAGAATGGATTCCTATTGGAACAGAAGAACATCCATTTACTGGATCATTAAATGGATTTAATCATAAGATTAGTGGTTTAAAGATTACTAAAGATTATGAATATAATGGTTTATTTGGAGTAGTTAAGATTAATTCTTCTAATACAACAGCTATTAAAAGTTTAGTATTAGAAAATGTAGAAATTGATGCGAGAGGTACTGCTGGAGCATTAATTGGTAATTTAACTGGAGACTCTGATTTTGATTATACAATTTTATGTTCTTCTACAATTGATAATATAAAAATAATGAGTGGACATGTTTATTCTTACTTTGGAACTGGTGGAGCTTTAATTGGTAAAATTAGTTCTCCACTTAATGGATATAATGGAAAACATACTTATAATATTACTCGTATATTTAATGCTTCTAATGCTGGAGGAGTAATTAGTTCTGGACTAATTGGTATGATTGAAGGAGATAAATCAAGTACAAATGCTCCGACAATTAATTTGAAGAATATCGATAATGTTGGTAATATGGATTATTCTACTGTTAGAAATGGAAATGCATTATTCTTTACTGGTTCTCATGGAGCAATAACAGGATATGCAGTTAAATATGCAAATTTAGTATTAGATAATTATTTTTCTAATTCATACTATCGTAATTATGCAGTTCCAACTGATCCTTTAATTGGTATGAAGTCATCTACTATTACTTTAACTAAGACTAATACAATTAATATTTTAGATAGTGGAGTAACATTTACAAATCTTAGAAGTTCATCAAACTACAGTTCTTGGACTAATTTCAATACTTATTGGGATTTAAAGACTATTAATGGTATTTCAAGATTCCCAGTATTAAAAGGAGTAGATTTTAGTTATACAACTATTCCAAATATTCAAATTGAGGTTGGAGATACTGTTTACTTATCTGATTATATTACTCCTAATATTGATGCAGCTCATAGAGTGTTTATTGATGATATTACTAGTACTATAATTCAAACTACTGATATTAGTGATTCTAAAAATAATTATGCTTATGATGTTAAGATTAAGGGTCTTGCGAAAGGTACTCAAACTATTCATGTATATAGTGTATATGATGGATTTGAAAAAGATATTACTGTTACTGTTGGACATAGTGATACAGTTATTACTTTCTATAAGAATGATGGATCAAACACTAATACAACTCAAACAGTAACTACTGGAGTTACTTCTACATTAAATCCTAATACATTTACAAGAGAAGGATATATATTTAGTGGATGGAATACTAATTCAAGTGGTACAGGTAATAATTATAGTGATGGAGGAAGTATTACTCCAACTACTAGTACTGTTAAACTATATGCTAAATGGACTCCAATTACTTATTCGATCTTCTATGATGCGAATGGTGGGTCTGGTGCAATGAGAGATACAACGGCAACATATGATACTAGTATTACATTAAGAGGTAATTCATTTACAAGAGAAGGATATAAATTTATTAATTGGAATACTAAGAGGGATGGTACTGGTACAAGTTACTCTAATAAAGAAAGTGTATTAAATCTTACTAATCAAGATGGAGCAATCATTACTTTATATGCACAATGGGAAGAATATAATGTTACTTATGAAATAACTGGTTATACTGTAGATGAAGTTAATAAAACAATAAGTGGTATTTCATTAAGTACTGCGGGTTCTAGTTATATTGATCATTTTGAATTAGGTGAAGGATATACAATTGATTTAAATTTAGGAAATAAACAATATATTTATACTGGAAGTAAGGTAATAATTAAAAAGAATGGTACTAAGGTAGTAGAATATACAAATATTGTTACTGGAGATTTAAGTGGTGATGGTATTACTAATTCAGCAGATTTATTACAGATGAGACAACATTTAATTGGTACTAAAGTCTTAACTGGAGTTTATTTTAAATCAGCTGATATAGATAAAAATAACACTGTTAACTCAGCAGATTTACTTAGAATTAGACAACATTTGTTGGGTACGAAATTAATTTCATAGGGAGGTAATTATGAAAAAGATTCGTTATATAATTTATTTATTATTAATGTTTTTCTTGTTTGGGTATAGAGTAAATGCTCAAGCAACATTAAATGTTAGTACTACTAGTGTTACTCCAGGACAATCATTTACTGCTTCTGTTTCAATGTATAATGCAGCAGCTTGGAGTATTCATGTTAATGCTTCTGGTCCTGTTTCTGGATGTAGTATTAATGTTGCGGATGCTTCAGCTGATGCGATGAATACTTCTAATACATTTACTACTACTTGTACTGCTACTGGAACTGGTACAATTACTATTTCTTTATCTGGAGATACTACTGATCAAAATGGTAATACTAGTTATTTAAGTGGTACTAAGAGTGTTACTGTTGCGACTCAAACTACTGTTACTCCTAGCAATCCTAGTACTCCAACAACTCCTTCAAATCCTACTAAACCTACAACTCCTAGTAATCCTAAAACTGCTGATACTAGAAGTAGTGATAATAATTTAAAGAGTTTAAAGGTAGATGGATTTGAACTTACTAAAACTGGAGATACAACTTATACTTTAAGTGTTAAGAATAGTGTTGATCATATTACTATTAAAGCTGAAAAGAATAATGCTAAGTCTAGTGTTACTGGAGTTGGTAATGTATCTTTAAAAGTAGGGGAGAATAAATTTAATGTTGTAGTTACTGCTGAAAATGGTGCACAAAAAACATATACAATTACTGTTACTCGTCGTGATAGTTTCTTTCCATTAACTGATTTAAAACAAGCAATTGCTGATGCTGATAGTGACGAAGTTATGATTGTTTTAAATGGAGGAGAAACATTAAAACAATCTGATATGGAACAGATGAGAAAATCTAAGAAGACATTTAACTTTATTAAATATGGTGAAGATAAGAATATTATTTATACATGGATAATTGATGGTGAAAAAATAAAAGAAGCTGTTGATTTACCTTTAGATGTTCAATTTGATTCAGTTGATATGGAAACTATAAAGAAAGAGACTAATTATGCGGAAGGATTCTTCTTCTCAGTAAAAGATGGAAAATATCCTGATGATACAACGTTAAAGTTCTTTGTAGGAGATATGTATGATAATGATGTTAAATTAAATAAACATTTATTTACTAATGGACATAGATGGCTTGTAGTTGGAACTGGTAAAGTAGAAGATGGTTTTATTTCAGTTCTTATTAATAAAGGTGGAGATACATTACTTTCTAGAGCAGAATATATAGGTGATAAGAAATCATTTAATGTATTTATTCCAATATGTATAGTAGAAGCTTTAATTATAATTGTATTATTAATTATTCTTGGAGCAAAAAAAGGTAATAAGAAGAAGGAAAATGAGGATACTCCAGAGATTATTTCTACTACATCTATTAATAATGAAAGTATGAATAATACAATGAATACAACACCTTCTACAACACCTCAATTTCCAATAGATCCACAATAAAAAAAGACTTTATTAGTCTTTTTTTTATGTTATAATAAATAATAGAGGAGTTGGATCTTATGAGAATAGTAATTATTGGTGGAGGAGCTAGTGGAGTTATATGTGCACTACATGCTAAAAATGAAAATAATGAAGTTATTATTTTAGAGAGAAATGATAAGATTCTTAAGAAATTATTACTTACTGGTAATGGTCGTTGTAATTACTTACATGATTCATACTCTGTAGATGACTATCATAGTCAAAATAGAGAATATTTAGAAGATTTTTTATCTGAAAAAAATATAGAAGATGTAAATTATTTCTTTGATTCTATTGGAATAGTATCTAAGAATAAAAATGGTTATATATATCCTTTTTCTAATCAAGCTAGTACTATTCGTGATGCATTAGAAAGAGAAATTGATAGAAGAGGAGTTACTTTATATACAAATTCATATGTACAAGACATAGTAAAGAAAGATAATCAGTTTATGATTCATATGACTGATCGTGATTTATATGCTGATAAAGTAGTACTTGCGACTGGTTCTTGTGCTTATCCTAAAACTGGTAGTGATGGAATTGGTTATATGTTCTTAAGAGATTTTGGTCATACTATTATTAAACCATTACCTGCTTTAGTACAATTAATTAGTAATTTTAATGGTTGTAAAGAATGGGATGGAGTAAGAAGTGATGTAGAACTTATTTTAGAAGAAGATGGAGTAGAAATTGCTTCTGAAGAAGGAGAAGTACAACTTACTGATTATGGAATAAGTGGTATTTGTACTTTTAATCTTAGTCATTTTGTTACTAGAGGATTAGAAGAAAATAAAAAAGAAGTTATTAAAATAAACTTTGTACCATTTGTTGAGACTTTAATTACTCCTTGGATGGATAGATATAGTAAAAAGAATTTAGATAAGAATTTATATGATTTATTAGAGGGATTTTTAAATAAAAAGATTATTCCTATAATACTTAAATATAGTCATTTAAGAGAAGATGTTTATTATGAGAATTTAACTAATGATGAGAAATTAGTTTTATGTCGTAATTTAAAGGGATTTCCTATTGAAATAACTGGTACTAAAGATTTTTTAAATTGTCAGGTATGTAATGGAGGAGTGTCTTTAAGAGAGATTAATTTAGATACTATGGAATCAAAATTAATTGATGGACTTTATATTACAGGTGAATTATTAGATATAAATGGTAATTGTGGAGGATTTAACTTAACAGAATGCTGGATAAGTGGAATTCTTGCGGGAAAAAGTTTAGGTGATTTAGATGATTCGAATCCGACAAATTAAAATAAATGTTAATATGGATTCTCCTTCATTATTAGAAAAAAAGATTTCACAGAAACTTAAAATTAGTAATAGAGATATTATTAAATATGAAATATCTAAGAGAAGTATTGATGCGAGAGATAAAAAGAATATTTTATATGTATATGAAGTTGATGTAGAAATTAAAAATGAAGGAAAGGTATTAGATAGAATTAATTCTTCTGATATTTTTTCGTATGTAGAAGAGAAGTATGTTTTTCCTACTACTATTAATATGATGAATAGTAGACCTATTATAGTAGGTAGTGGTCCAGCAGGACTTTTTTCTGCTTATATGTTAGCGTCTTCTGGATTTAATCCAATTATATTAGAGCGAGGAGAAAGAGTAGAAGATAGAATAAATACAGTAGAAAAATTCTTTAAAGATAATGTTTTAGATCCTAATTCTAATGTACAATTTGGTGAAGGTGGAGCTGGAACTTTTAGTGATGGTAAACTAAATACTTTAACTAAAGATAATTTAAGATGTAAGAAAGTATTTGAGATATTTGTAGAGTGTGGAGCCCCTAAAGAAATTCTTTATACGCATAATCCTCATATTGGGACTGATATATTAAGAGAAGTTATTATTAATATGAGAAATAAGATTATATCTATGGGTGGAGAATTTAGATATAGATCTTGTGTTACTGATTTAAAGACTCATAAAGGTAAAATTACTGGAGTTATAGTAAATAATAATGAAGAGATTAATTCTAATTATGTTGTACTTGCGATAGGACATTCTGCTAGAGATACTTTTAAAATGCTTAGAAATAAACATGTAAGTATGAAACCTAAGAATTTTGCGATAGGTGTACGAGTAGAACATCCTAGAAGTATGATTGATAATTGGCAATATGGAGATTTTTCTAAAAATCTTGGAGCAGCAAGTTATAAGTTAACATATCAAACTAAAGAGGGAAGAGGAGTATATAGTTTTTGTATGTGCCCTGGAGGTTTTGTTGTTAATGCTTCTTCTGAAGAAGGTAGACTTGTTGTAAATGGTATGAGTAATCATGCAAGAAGTGAAAAGAATTCTAATAGTGCGATAGTTGTATCAGTATCACCAAAAGACTTTGGAGATGATTTATTTGCTGGTATGGCATATCAAAGATTATTAGAAGAGAAGGCTTATAAGCTTTGTAATGGAGTTATACCTGTTCAGTTATATAAAGATTTTTGTGATAATACTGTAAGTAGTGAATTTGGTAAAATTACTCCTAATACTAAAGGTAGTTATGATTTTGGTAATATTAGAAGTATATTACCTAAGTTTGTTAGTGATTCTATAATTGAAGCTATGCCTGAATTTGGTAAAAAGATAAAAGGTTTTGATAGAAGTGATACAATATTCTTGGGAGTAGAAACTAGAACTAGTTCTCCTGTAGTAATTGAGAGAGATGATTCTTTTGAATCCTCTATTAAAGGACTATATCCTTGCGGAGAAGGAGCAGGATATGCAGGAGGAATCACTACTGCTGCAATAGATGGTGTTAAAGTAGCCGAGGAAATTGTTTTATCTTTAAAATAAAATATGATATAATATTCTAAGTTTGAGGAGGAATGTAAATGTACTATTTATTTATAATTATTACTTTTGCAATTACTTTAGGTGCTCAAGCATATTTAAATTCGCAATATAATAAATGTGCTAAGATTATGAATTCTAAAGGAATTACTGGTTTAGAAGTAGCTAGAATGATTCTTGATAAGAATGGATTAAAAGAAGTTGGTGTATTACAAACTAGTGGAGTTTTAAGTGATCATTATGATCCTAAGAACAAGGTAGTTCGTTTATCTGATTCAATTTATGCTAAATCTTCAATTGCATCTGTTAGTGTAGCAGCTCATGAATGTGGTCATGCTATACAAGATAAAACAGGATATGTATTTTTAAGATTTAGAAAGAGTATTACTCCTTTAGTTAATTTTGCTTCTATGGCAGGATATATTGCAATTATGATTGGTATATTTGCTGGAGCTTTAAGAATATTTTGGTTTGGTATTTTTTGTGAAGCTTTTATATTACTTTTTCAATTAATTACATTACCAGTTGAATTTGATGCTTCTCGTAGAGGTTTATATGAATTATTAGATTTAGGTATTGTAGATAGTCGTGAATTATCTAATTGTAAGGGTATGCTTACAGCTGCAGCACTTACTTATGTTGCTGCTGTTGCAACATCTCTTCTAGAAATATTAAGACTTGTATTAATGGCACGTAGAAGGGACTGATATAATGTTAAAAGTAGTTAATAATATAGAAGAAGCTAATTGTATTACTCATAGTGGTACTTTTCATGCAGATGATGTTTTTGCATCTGCTTTTTTAGAGATGTATTTAGGAGATATAAAAGTATTTCGTACTAATAGTGTTCCTAGTGATATATCTTCTAATGTATTAGTATATGATGTTGGAAGAGGAAAGTTTGATCATCATCAAACTGATGCTTTAAGAAGAGATAATAATATTCCTTATTGTGCATTTGGTTTACTTTGGAGGGAATTTGGAGTAGATTTCTTAAGAAAAAGAGGAATATTACTTCCAGAGAGAGTATTTGAAATGATGGATAAAGATTTAGTAGAGGGAATTGATGCTGATGATAATGGTATATTTCCGCAAATCATTGCTAACTATAAAGTAAAAATGGTTCCTGGAATTATTAAATCATTTAATCCTAGTTTTCAAACTAATCAAACTGAATCTGAGCAATTTGAAAAAGCTTGTGCTTTAGCTAAAATGATACTTGAAGAAGAAATATACTATATTCAAGGAAAAGCTTTAGCTGAGGAACAAATTCTTGATTTATTAGATGATATAGATGAAGGAAGTAAATATTTAATACTTCCAGTATTCTTACCTTATGAAGAAACAATTTTAGCTGAAGAAAAAGCAAATTCAATTTTATTTGTTGCTTATCCATCTAATAGAGGAGGATATGCTATTAAGACTGTTCCTAAGAGTTTAGAAGATAAAAGTAATAGAATGGATTTTCCAGAAGAGTGGGCTGGTCTTGAAGGTGAAGAATTACAAAGAGTATCTGGAATTGATGGATTAACATTCTGTCATAACACTAGATTCTTAGTTAGTTGTAGAGACTTAGATACAGTTTACGCTGTATTTAGTAAAATATTAGTTTAAATTATTTAAATATTGAAAAAGATATTAAAAATAGTTATCATATGTTTAGAGGTGCTTTATGTTAAAGAAAGAATTAATAAAGAATGGAATATTTGTTTCCTTGATTTTATTAGTAGCAATTATTTGTACATATAAAATATATTATAAATTTCAAAATGATAGAGATGTAGATTTTAATTCAGAGTCATTAAGTGTTGTATATCATGATACTTTAGGAGATAAGATTACACTTACTAAGGTTACTCCTGTTACTGATTCTGTTGGATTATCTACTAATACTTATAGTTTAGATGTTCATAATAATTTAACTGTAGGAGTTCCATATCAAATTAAAATTATTCCTGATTTAGATTTAATAGAAGAAGATAAATGTGATGAATATTTAATACCTGAAGAAGATATTCGTATTTCTGTTAAAGTTGGAAAAGGAGATAATGAAATATATAATTTAAATGAATTAAAAGATGGTATTTTATTAAATACTGAAGTAAAGGCTTTAAAAACTGATTCTATAGTAGTTAGAGTTTGGGTTAATAAAGATACTAAGTTACCTGCTGGTGAGAAAATGCATTATCATGGAATAATTCAAGTTATAGAGAATGAAAATATTGTTGCTATTAAGTAGGTGATATATTGGATATAGATTTAAGTTTACTTCATAGTGGTGTAGTTCCATCAATTGATATTACAGGTTCTTATGATATACCAAAAGAATTATATGAGAATAGTGATGTGGTATTTCTACATACTGTAATGGTTACTGGAACTATTAAAGAAGAAGAGGGAGAAGATGTAATAAATTGTCATATAGAAGGTTCTATGAGATTACATGATTCTATTTCTTTAGAAGAAATAGATTATCCTTTTTCTATTGATTATGATGATATAATAGAAGAAAATTGCAAAAAGAGTGAAAATTTACTTGATATTTTACTGTTTTTGTGGGAAAATATTGTACTAGAGGTCCCCTTACAGTTTACTAAGGTTAGCGATCTCAGTAAATTTCATGGGGATGGATGGAGATTAATTAGCGAGGATGAGCATTTTCATCAAAATCGTCCATTTAGTGATTTATTAAAAGATTATGATAAGGAGTGAGATACTATGATGAAATTAGACATTCAATTATTTGCTGTTCCTTTCCGTAAGGTTTCTAAAACTAGAAAGAGAATGAGAAGAAGTCATAACGCTATGGAAATTCCTGGAATGACTAAATGTCCAAGTTGTGGAGAAATGATTAAACCACACAGAGTTTGTCCTAAATGCGGAACTTATAAGGGAAAAGTAGAAGTTAGTACTAAAGAAGCAGAATAAAATGCTTCTTTTTTTATTATTTTGTATCTTTATTTTTGTTTTTTTTATGTTATAATTGTAATCGTAGAATAGTAGGTGTTGGATATGAAAAACAAAAAAGCCTTTTCTTTAACTGAGTTACTTGCTGTTATTGTTATTGTTGGTATACTAGCAGTTTTAGCAGTAGTAGGAGTTTCTCGTTATATTGAAAAATCAAGGGCTGAAAGAGATAGCCAAAATAAAAATAATACTGAAATGGCAACTAAATTATACATGCAAAGTAATAAAGATAAGTTACCAGTACTAATAGGGGATTCTGTAAAAGTTGATTTGAATACTCTACGTAAGGCAGGATACTTAAAAGAAGATGTCTCTAACTCTAAAGGTGAGGATTGTATGGAGAAGTCTTTTGTTCGTGTGTATAAATTAAGTAAGACTGAATATTCATATTACACTTACTTATATTGTGGTAAGGAAGTTGTTCCTGCAGAAGTAGAAGTTCCTAAACCTGAGATAGTAGATTTTAAATTTACTGGTGGTAATTATAATGGAACTTCATTTGATGATGTTAAGGATGCAAAATTCTCATTTAAGATTAATGGATCAGAAATAGATGATTCTGTAGGAATTTATAGTTATAATTATTCAATCTATGCAGATATTGAAAAGAAAGGTGAGTTTGCTGAAGTATTTAAATCTGATAATTTAATGGGTGGATTTGAAAAGAGCTTAATTGTTACTTCTAAAGCTTTATCTAATTATTTATCTGTTACTGGATTTAGTAGTATTAAAGTTGCTATTACTGCTGTTAATGAGCAGGGAGGAATTACTAATTATACTTCTATAATTGGTGACTATTCTGATCAAAAAGCTCCTAGCTGTACTGATATTAAAGGTAATGCTAGAGATGATGATGATTGGATTAATAAAGTTAATTATGCTGGTAGAGATGTTATTGGAAATGATAGAAGTGGTGTTGCTAGAATCACAGTTGGTTGTGATGATGGAGCTGGTTCTGGATGTAAGAGAGATTTCTTTACTAGAACATGGCCTAATGATGATGTGAGTCCTTCTGGATTAATTCAATATAAATATGGTACTAGATGGGCTTATGTTGCAATTGAAGATAATGCAAAAGATACTAATGTTACTAAGTGTTATGTAAGAACTAATGTTGATTTACAAGCTCCAAAAGTAGTAGTTACTATCTATAGTAAGAATGGAAGTACTAAGAAAGAAGTTTCTTCTTTAGTAGTACAAGATCAAGCTACTATTAATGCTAGAGTTCCTGAAGGAACAATTTATGCAGGAGATTATCAAAATTTAGTTGGTACAGGTTCTGAGAAATGGATGAATTCTAGTAATTATAAAGATGGAATTGTTATTGATGTAAAAGTTAGTGATAACTTATATCTATATTCTTATGAATGGGATGTTAATGATGTAGGAGTTGCTGGTGGAACTAGTAATGTAGATATTAGAAGTACTGCTAGTTTAGCTAATGGAGTAGCTGAACAAGATAATGGAGTACTTGCTAAGGGTACTTTTGAAAGTTCACTTGTAGATGATCCTACTAATGATGAAGAACTTGCTTTAGCAGAACATGGATTAATGAATGGTGAAATTAAAGGATTACGTTTAGTTAGAGAAGGTAAACGTTATGGTAAACTTAGTGTTTGTGATAAAGCTGGAAACTGTACAGTAGTTAATATCTTTGCTAATATTGATAGAACTGCTCCAAAGGTTCCTACAGTAACATTTACTAAGAAGACATCTAATAATAATTATGTTGCTGGTACTATTAATGATTTTATGGATCATAATCATTGGTCTAATGAAAAGATTAGAGCTAGTGTAGAAGGTCAAAGAGTTGATTCAGGTGATGCTGAACTTTCTGGATGGGATCATTTTGATTACTTATACTTTAAACAAACTGGTAAGAGTGGTAATGATATTATTTGGAATAATCCAAGTAAAGTAAGAGTATCTCCATCTGGATCTAATCATCAATATGGATTTGATGTTAATGATCAAGGTACACATATTGTTCAATTTGATAGTTGTGATAAAGCTGGAAACTGTTCAAATATGAGTAGTGAAGCTTATGTAAAAGTAGATACTGTTAAACCTACTTGTACAATTAAAAAGACTTATACTGGTACAACTGGTCCAAATGCTGCTGGTTGGTTAAAGAAAGGTGAGTCTGTTACTTTATCTCATAATTGTAAAGATGATGATAAGAATTTCTCTAGTGGATGTGATTCTACTAATACTGAGAATAATGAGAAATACTTATATAATTACAATATTAAAACTAAACAAGGTGGAGCTTTAGGAGTTAATAAGGGTGGTTATGTATATGACTATGCTGGTAACAAGAGTGATGAATGTCCTAAGAATGCAGAGATTAATATTGATATTGATCCTCCAACTTGTACAACTAAGATAACTAATAATACAGATACAGGACCTAATTATAATGGTGATTGGACTACTAATCCTGTTGTAATTACAGGTATTTGTTCTGATACTGGAGGTAGTGAGTGTAAGACAAGTCCTACTACAGTATATAAAAATGATATTGATCAGATGATTCATTATACTGAATATGTAGTTGATAAGGCTGATAATAAAACTGCATGTAATGGTTATCATCAAGTTAAAATTGATAAGACTGCTCCAACTGGAACTTGTACAATAGAAGGTAGTTATAGTTCAGATAATAATAATAGTTATAGAATTAAAGTTACATCTCAGGATGATCCTAAAACTAATAATGCTGCTAGTGGAGTTCAAATAGTTAAGTACTGGAGAAGTGGAGATAATACATATGGAAGTAACGATACATTGAATTTATCTTGTGGATCTAGTGGTAAAAAAGAAGGATGGATTCAAGTAATTGATAATGTTGGAAATGCTTCTCCTCAAATTAAATGTGAAGGTTATGTTAATGTTCCTGAATGTTGTACTGAGGTTACTTATAGAGATGGATCTACATGTAATAAGAAATGTGATAGTGGTACATTTAATCAAGTAGCTTATTCTGCTTTAGATGGTAGAAGATGTAATGCTAAAGATTTATCTAGTGGTGGTTCTGCATGTAATACACAACAATGTTGTGGAGCTAATGCAGTATTTAGTTCACAAACAAGTTGTTCTAAGATTTGTGGTGGTGGAAAAATAACTTATTATTATGTTTCTAAATTTGATTCTAATATAAGATGTGGTTCATCTCAAATTGATTGTAATACACAAATTTGTGCTCCTCCAGGCAAGCCTTGTAATATAAGAGGTAGTACAAAGAAAAAGGTTGCAACATGGAGAAACTGTACTGCTGGAGATAGTCCTCATAATTATGCATATATTCATTATTGTTGGGACGGTTCTAAATATGTTACTCGTAAGCAAAATCCACAATTAAATAAATACGATTATATTTGTCCTAATCATCCTTATGGTACCGGTAGTGGTTGGGTAATAATACCAGATTAGGAGGGAATTATGAGTAAGAATAAAAAGATTAAGTTTAACTTTTTTAGTGATTTGCTTTTAGAACAAAGAATAATGTGGATAGTAGTATTATTGCTATTATGTATATTTTGCTTTTTCGCTTATGTACAATATAAGGCAGTTGTACATAAGAATGGTTATCCAATAAAAAATATAACTAATAATAATTTAAAAGATGAACATTGTTATGAAGATGTTTGTGTTAAGGATGTAGTAATACACTATGATAAAGAAGATATATCTAGTATATATGGTATTATGTATCATAAAGGTGTAGGAGTAAAGGATACTTGCTTTAAGTTGAAATTCTTAAGAGAAGGTACTACTGATACTTATGATTTTGATATTTGTTATTTTGGATTAAAAGCTTATAAAGAGATGGATTTTGCAACATATTTTGAAGAAGATCAAGCTGATTTAGTATTTTCAAAAGGATTTGAAATTACTAGTCTTTCATCAGAAGAATATGATGAATTATATCAATCATATAAAAAAGAATCTGAGTAAAAAAAGAGATAAAAAAATCTCTTTTTTTTATTTAAAATCTTATTGCAAATGGGCTTGATTTATTCTATAATTTTAATATGAGTAAAGATAGGTGAAAAGGATGGGAAAAGAAGTTATGAAACTAAAAAACAGAAAAGGGTTTTCATTGGTTGAACTTCTTGCGGTTATAGTAATCGTAGGTATTCTTGCAACACTTGCCGTTGTTGGTGTTACTAGATATCTTGATCGTGCTAGGGCTGAAAAAGTAAGCCAAAATCGTAAGAATGTCGCTATGGCTGCACAACTTTACTTGCAGTCAAATCGTGATTTGCTTCCTAAGAATATTGGTGAAGCTAAACGTATTCCTTTATCTGACCTTCGTAGCACTAACTATTTAAAAGAAGATGTTACGAATGATAGAGGAGAAGATTGTATGGAGAATTCTGTTGTTCGTGTTTATAAATACGATGATAAGGATTATTCTTATACAACCTATTTATATTGTGGAAATGATGTGGTTCCTGCAGAGGATCCAGTACCAGTTCCTGCTGTAGAGAATTTTGCATTCTCTGATAAAAAGCATAAGAGTGGTAATGGAGACTTAAGTGATGTTCGTAATGCAAGCTTTAGTTTTACTATTAAAGGTGCTAAAGATGATGATACTGTAGGTATTTATAGTTATCGTTATGTCATTTATGTTAAAAAGGGATCTGATGCAGAGTATACTGAAATATTTAACTCAGAATACTTAAAAGGTGGTCTTGAACCTAAGATTGAGATTGCTTCTAAATCACTTTCTAGTTATGTTGATTTAACTGGATATACAATGTTCTTAGTAAAGGTAGATGTACTAAATGAACAAGGTGGTAAGTTAGAGTGGTCTAGTGACTTAGAGACTACTGATGGATTCGAAGATAATACTCCACCAATTTGTGGTAATATCTACGGAGATGATAAGAATAATAATGACTGGATTAATAAAGCTACATTTGCAGCTGGTACTAATACATCTGCAGATGATAAGAGAGTATATCCAGGTAGAGTATCTGTAGAGTGTAGTGATGGTGCTGGATCTGGATGTAAGAGAGAGCTATTTACTAAAACTTGGCCAAATAATGATATGAGTGATAGTGGCAAAGTTAACTACAAATATGGTGCTAGATGGGGTTATATAACTATTTCTGATAATGCTGTTAATGGTAGTGAAGGAAATAATGTTACTAAGTGTTATGTTAGAGTAAATGTTGACTTACAAGCTCCAACTGTTACATTATATGCTTATAATGCTAAGACTTATAGTACTGATAGAAATGATCCAAATACTGGTAATGTTGCTAAAGTAACTGCTAAAGATGCAGAAAATGTTAATGGTGAAGTTCCTAATGCAACTATTAAAGCAGATGATTATAAGAATAATACTGGTGTAACTAATGAAAAATGGTTAAATTTAGCTAATTATCCTGAAGGACTTGTATTTGATGCAGATGTTACTGATAACTTGTATCTAGATAGATGGACTTGGGAAGTAAATGATGCTTATGTAGCAGGAGGTACTTCAAATACTAATATTAGAGAAAGTGCTAGTGCTGCAAATGTTAGCAATGAGAATGGATCTAAAGTATCTGGAAACTTCTCAGAAAATGTTAATAATAATCAAGTTACTAATGATAGTGAATTAGTAGAACAAGAGCGTGGAGACGTTACTGGTACTATTAATGGTGTTAAGTTATATATGGAAGGTAAACGTTATGGTAAATTAACAGTTTATGATAAAGCTGGTAATATGACTATAATTCATGTTTATGCTAACTTAGACCGTACTGCTCCTCCTGTTCCTGAAGTATCTTATGCATATCAAGATGATACAAATACTGCTTATTATGCAGCTCTTCCAAATGATGGTGAAAATACTCATTGGATTAATCATAAATTATATGCATATATTAAAGATCAAAAGACAGATGCTGAAGGACCTAATAATACAGGAAGAGATTTATCTGGATGGGATAAATTTGTATATAAATATAAACAACAAGGACAAGCAGAAAAAGAAATCACAACAATCAATACTTATACTTTTGGTTTAGGTAATGAAATGAATGATGAAGGTAAACATACTAATCGTTATTACAGTTGTGATAAAGCTGGAAACTGTTCTGGATTAAGTAGATTAGAATATATTAAGATTGACTTAACTAAACCAACTTGTGGTATCAAGAAAACATATAATGGTACTACAGGACCAAATGGTGCTGGTTGGTTAAAAGAAGGACAATCAGTTCTATTTGAACATACATGTCAAGATGATCAAGCTACTGCAAGTAAATGTAATCCTTCTAAATATCAAGAGGAAAAGAAACTTTATGATTATGATATTAATACCACTAAAGCTGGTGTTAAGGATGATAATAAAGGTGGATACGTATATGACTATGCTGGAAACAGAAGTGATGAGTGTCCTAAAAATGAAACAGTTAAGATTGATACTAAGAAACCAACTTGTAATGCTAAACCAACTTATAGTGGTACTAATGGACCAAACTCAGCTGGTTGGTTAAAGATTGGTGAATCTGTTACAGTTAGTATTGCTTGTGATGATGCTTTAGTAAATGGTGTTGCTTCTGGATGTGATGGAAACAACGAAAGTAATAAAGCAAAGAAAGTTTATGACTATGATATTAATACTACACAAGCTGGACCTTTAGGTGTTGGTAATGGTAATGGTGGTAAAGCTTATGATATCGCAGGAAACGTTAGTGATGAATGTGGTAAGATGACTGTTAAAATCGACCATAAAGCACCAACTTGTACTACATCAATTGAATATGGTACAGGTAAAGATGCAAATAGCTATGTAAGATCTGGCAGTGATCTTCGTACTGCTGATGGATGGCTTGGTTTAGTTGATAATAATACAAATAACAAGAAAATGGCTAAAGTAAGTCAAGTATGTACTGAAAATCCAGTAAATAGTGTTGGTAGTGGATGTGCTGGTGGAGAAAAATCTTATATCTATGCTAGTGAAATTAATACTACTACTGCTGGAGCTGGTGGTTCTGGTAATGGTGGAGGTAAGATTTACGATGTTGCTGGCAATGGTAGTGAAAACTGTCCTACTGATAAAACAGTAAGAATTGATTATACTGCTCCTACTTGTACAGCAACTGCTACTACAGATACTGCTATTACAGGTACTGCTTATAATGGAAATTGGACTAATAAGACAGTATTCTTAAATGGTATCTGTAATGAAACTGGTAATATTAAGAGTGGATGTAAAGGAAATAAGAGTGTATCTATAACTGCTGATACTTCAGCAAATATTGGATACAACACTACTACATACTCTGAAAATGCTAGAGTATATGATGCAGCTGGAAACTATTGTAATTGTAATAAGACATTTACAGTAAGAGTTGATAAGACTCCTGCAGTTGTTCAATGTAGTTTAACAAATCCTAGATATGCATCAGATAATGATAATAACTTTGTTGTAGACGCTAACTCTTCTTATGATAAAACTGTTAATGGTGCAACAAGTGGTATTAAGAGTATTACTTATAGTTTAGATGGTGGAGCTTATGGATCTAACAGTTCTAAAAAACTTACATGTCAAACAAATCAAAGAACTGCTACTGCTAGTGTTAAAATTATAGATAATGCTGGTAATGAAGTAACAGGAGCTTGTGGTGGTAGTGTAGTTGTTCCTGGATGTTGTCAAGGTGTTGATAATTGGCCATGGCAAGATGGTACTACATGTACTCAACAATGTGGATGGGAAGGAACATTTGATCGTCATAAGAATTCTCCATATAATGGACAAGTTTGTGTAAATCAAGGTTCTGGTGGATCTGCATGTAATAGACGTGATTGCTGTAGTTCAGTTCACTATTCTTGGGAAACAGGATGCTCTAGAGGTTGTGGTGGAGGAACTAAAACAGTTTACAATATTTCAAATTATAATGGTCAATCTTGTCCACAATATAATGTTGCATGTAATACACAAGCTTGTATTAATAAAGGTAAATATTATTGTCAACCTAAGATTGGTTGGTCAAGTGGTAAAAACTGCTACTTCTGGACTAATAGTGGTTGTGAGATGACTAGAGCTAATACAGGTACACTTGAAAATGCAAATAGATTAAGAGTTTATATTTCTGGATCTGCATGGGTTAAAGTATGGTTCCAAAGTGGTATTTATGTATGGAACGGAACACAATCAGATGCTTGTTCATGGACTACTTATTGGTGTAGTGGTAGACATTGTACTCCTTGTGGAGGATGTAGTCACTGCCGTGGAGCTTGTACATAGAAGAAGGGGTGTGAGAGTATGAAAAAGAATAATAAAGAAAATACAACAGTAGAAAAGAGTTCTGTTACAAGAACTCCTTCTACTGCAAATTTAAAATATTTTATATTAGCTGGATGTTTGCTTATTGTTTTATTCCTAATTGGGTTCTTTGTAACAAGAAACAATTCAACTGCAAATGTATCAATTCCTACTAAAAACATTGAAGATGTTGAGTGCTTGAAAAAAGGAAAAGTATGTACAACAGATGAGTTAAGAGAAGGTATTAAAGTTAAATATAAAGTTAATAAAACAGATACAGAAGAGTTTTATGTATTATCTAATGATGAGAATAAAATAAATCTTCTTTTAGCACATAATATTGGTGAAAGTACTTATTGGAGTGAAGAAGTAACTAATGTTAAAGGACCAACAACTGCTTTAACTTATGCTAATAAGCTTGTTAAGAAGTGGACTAATGTTCCTTATATTACAGATTATAATTATGTAGATTTTGGTTATAAGTACTATTTAGATGTTTGTGTTGATAAGACAGTAAAAGATGAAAAATTTGATTGTAATGCTTATGCAGGATATAAAGACTTCACTGTTAAAGATGGTAAATTAACTATTCTTTATAATATGCCTGAACCTGATTTTGAAGGTTGGGAGACAATGGAAGATCTAGTTTATACTAATAAATTTGAAATGGTTAATTTAAGAATTAGACTTGCTACTATTGAAGAAATTAATGAATTAGTAATTGATAAAAAAGGTTTACCTAAATGGTTAATTGATGGAGTAAGGAAGAATGGTGAATATTGGACTATGTCTTCTAATCCATTCTCAGCTGATTATTATGATGTTTTTGCTTATACAGTAAAAAATGTTAAAGGAAAAACAGATATTGGAGTTAAAGTTGTCTATAACTGGGAATTTTCTAAAGATAAAACATTAGAAGAAGATTATGAGGTATATCTAAGACCAGTAATTACAATCAATAAGAAATAATAAAAAATAAGATGATAACTTTGTTATCATCTTTTTTATTTGATATAATAGATTTGGTGATAAATATTGAAAAGATAATGATTTGTTCTAGTGATATAAAGAAGAGTTTATTATTAGATAATAATACTTTAAATAATATTAAATATTATTCTAAAAGTGATTTCTTTAAATCATATTTCTTTTCTTATGACTATAAAGCAATTTATTATTTAATGAAGAAATATAATTATCCATATTCTATTGCGAAAGAATATTTAGATAATTTATATTTTATAGAAGATAAAGAGTATAAAAGTAAGAAACTATTATTCTTAAGAGATTTAAAGAGAGAATTAAAGGAAAATAAACTTATAAACTATTCATATTTATTTAGAGATTATATTAATAATAAAGAAATAGTAAATAATTATTATGATTTAGATTTATATCAAGAAAATGTAGTAGGTAAGATAGATATTCCAGAAGTAGAATTAAATGTACCAGTACATGAATTTCAGACTATGGAAGATGAAGTACATTTTATTTGTGTAGAGATTAGAAAACTAATTGATAAAGGAATAAGCTTAAATGATATTTATTTATGTAATGTAAGCGATGACTATTACTTCATAATTGATAAATTATTTAGTTATTATGGAATACCAATAGAAATACCATTTAGAAATAGTATTTATAGTACTGTAACACTACAAAATTATTTAAAGACTGGAGAATTAGATTTAAATAGTGATGATCCTGTAACAAATAAAATAATAAATACATTAGGAGAATTAGTAGAATTAGAAGATGATTCTATAAAGAAAGATATATTTATAGAAATATGTAAGAATACATATTTACCTAATTCTAAATTAAATAATGCAGTACAAATAAAAGACATAAAGAATACTCCTTTTCAAGAGTCTTCTCATGTATTCGTTTTAGGTTTTAATCAAGATGCTCTTCCAAGTATCTGTAAAGACATAGAATTTGTATCAGACAAAGAAAAGTGCGAGGTAGACTTATATACAACAAAATACCTAAATAAAAGAGAAAAGAAGATAATTGCATATATTTTATCTACAATACCTAATTTAACTATTACTTATAAATTATCTAGTCCATTTCAGAAGTATTATCCATCTTCTTTAATAAGTGACTATAATTTAGAAATAATTAGAGATGAAGTTAATGATACAGAGTATTCTGATCTATATAATAAAATTAGATTAGGTGAATTACTTGATAATTATTATAATTACGGAGAAAAGAATGATTTATTAGATAAATTAAATGGTTATTATGATTTACCTTATTTATCTTATGATCATAAGTTTACAGGAATAAATAGAGATACATTCTTAAATAATTTAAGTTATCCTTTAAGAGTCTCTTACACATCACTTAATTCATATAATGAATGTAAGTTTAAATACTTTGTAAATTATGTATTAAAACTAGGAGACTATGAAGAGACTTTTGCGACTATAGTAGGATCTTTATATCATGAAGTATTAGAGTTATACAAAAGGGATGATTTTGATCTAGATAAAGAATGGAATAGTTATTTAGAGAAGAAAGATTTAAGTCTTAAAGACACTGTACTTTTAGTTAGAATTAGAAAAGATTTAGAAGAACTAATAAAAGTATTAAAAGATCAACAACAATATACAAAGTTTGATACAGAGTATTATGAGAAAGAATTAAAAGTAAATGTAAGAGATGATATTGCGGTAGAGTTTGTTGGATTCGTAGATAAGATTATGACTTATCAAAAAATAAGTGATACATATTTCACAATAGTAGATTATAAGACTGGTACAATTGATACTCATATTGAACCTATGAAATATGGATTACATATGCAGTTACCAATATATTTATATTTAATTCATAATAGTAAAGTATTTGATAGTCCTATATTTACAGGAATTTATTATCAAAATATTTTATTTAGTTATCCTACATGGAGTAAAACAATTGATAAAGAAAAGAAAGATAATTATAAATTAAAAGGATATAGTACTGATAATA
Source organism: Bacilli bacterium (assembly GCA_017525015.1). Next base: position 36,866 of record JAFXUK010000022.1, on the reverse strand, counting down.
TAGATAATTTATCTTTATTTGATTCTACATTTAGAGAAAGTGAACTTATTAAATCTATGAAATATGACGAGAAGTTTGATAGATTTAGTAAAGTATTATCTGATGAAGACGTTTATAACATTACAAAGTATACAGAAAAAGTAATTAAAGATACGACAGATAATATTTTAAAAGCAGATTTTTCTATAAATCCAAAAGTTTATAATAAAGAGAATATTTCTTGTAAGTACTGTAAGTATCATGATTTGTGTTATACAAGAGAAAGTGATGTTACATACTTAGAAAAAGTAGATGATTTTAGTTTCTTAGAGACGACAAATTAAAAATTTTGAGAATAATATTAAGGGGTGGTTCTATATGAACACTTTAGAATATTATTCTAAAAAAACATTTGAAGATATTAAACATATCGATCTAGATGGCAATGAATACTGGGAAGCAAGAGAATTAATGCTATCATTTGATTATTCAAAATGGGAAAATTTTCATAAGGTTATTAAGTTAGCAATTATTGCTTGTGAAAAAAGTAATCATAATGTATATTACCATTTTCCTGAGGTCAGGAAAATGGTTAAGACTGGAGACTCTGTTAGAGAAGTAATAGATTATCATCTTTCTAGATATGCATGTTACTTAATAGCATTAAGTGGTGACAATAGAAAGAAAGTTATTGCTCTTGCAAAAACATATTTTGCAGTTCAAACAAGAAAACAAGAGATCTTAGAAGAAAATTACGATAATCTTTCTGAAGATGAGAAAAGACTATATCAAAGAAAGATTACTAGAAGAAGAAATTATTCATTAAATAGAACTGCAAGAAACGCAGGAGTTAAGAATTATGATAAGTTTCATAATGCTGGATATAAAGGGCTTTATAATGGTGAAACAGCTGATGATATAGCCAAAAGAAAAGGATTAAGATATAGAGAAGATATCTTAGATAATATGGGAAGTGTAGAATTAGTTGATAATTTGTTTAGAATAGTACAAACAGATGAAAAACTAAAGAATGATAACATTACAGGTGAGAGTAATGCTATTAGAACTCATTATGAAGTTGGTAAAAAAGTAAGAGAAACAATAAAAGATTTGGGTGGTACAATGCCTGAAGATTTACCAACTCCAAAGAAATCTATAAAAGAATTAGAAAAAGATAATATAAAACTTGATTTAAATAATGAAGGGGAAAATAAATAATGAATCAAGATAAAATGTACTTAGTAAACAAATTATTTAATAATGAAACAATAAGAACTGTATGGGATAAAGAAGTAGAAAAGTACTTCATAAGTGTAGTTGATATAGTTAGTATTGTTTCTGAAAGTAAAGATGGAAGAAAGTATTGGAATAAATTAAAACAAAGACTTAAAGAGGAAGGAAATCAGTCGGTGACAAATTGTCACCAACTGAAATTAAAATCATCAGATGGCAAATATTACATGACTGATGTTGTTGATATTGAAGGAATGTTTCGTATTATTGAATCAATTCCAAGTAAGAATGCTGAACCAATAAAGCAATGGTTAGCAAGACTTGGAAGATGCACTAGGAGAGAGTGTTATTACTAATAACAATGTATTAAATTATGAATACAATGATTTTAAAGAATTGAAATAAACATAAGAGGTGATAGATAATGGCATGGACAGAAGAACAATTACAAGCTATTAACCAAGAGGGTACTAATATATTAGTATCTGCTGGAGCAGGATCAGGTAAAACTGCAGTTTTAACTGAAAGAGTTAAAAGAAAAGTATTAAATGGTACTAGTGTAGAGAATTTACTTGTACTTACTTTTACTAATGCTGCAGCAGCAGAGATGAAAACAAGAATTAGAAAAGCTTTAAAAAGTACTCCAGGATTAGAAGAAGAAGCAAATCTTGTAGATGGTGCTTATATTACTACATTTGATTCTTTTGCTTTATCTATCGTTAAAAAGTATCATACTAAGCTTAATATACCAGAAGCAGTAGAAATAACTGATGAAGTAATACTTAGACTTAAGAAACAAGAGATATTAGATGAATTAATGGATTGCTATTACGAAAGACCTACAGAAGAGTTTGAAAAATTAATTCATGACTTTTGTTTAAAAGATGATGAAGAGTTAAAGAAACAAATATTAGATGTATATTCTAAAATAGAATTAAAATATGATAAGACTGAATTCTTAAATAATTACTTTGATATTTATAATGAAGACAAAATTAATTCATTTATAGAAGAATATTTAGAATTATTAAAACAAAAGCAAAAAGAGATAAAAGAATTGTTCTTAGAGTTAGAAAATCACTTTGATGATGATTTCATCATCAAAATGAATGAGAATTATAGTAGTTTTTTAAAGGCTAATACTTATGAAGAATTCTTAAATAGTATGAATTTTGGTAAGATTAATGCACCAAGAGGTTCTTCAGAAGAAGGAAAAGCTATAAAGAGCCAGATATCTGATTTATTAAAGGACTTTAAAGAGAGTTATTTAATATATGACTCAGTAGAAGAGATTAAAGAAGATATAGAATCTACTATAAGTAGCCAAGAAGTTATAATAGAGATATTAAAAGAGTTTGATTCTATATTAGATCATTATAAGAATAAGAATTATATTTATAACTTTAATGATATTGCAAGACTAGCAATCAAAGTAGTAGAAGAAAATAGTGATGTACAAGAAGAATTAAGAGAAAAATTCTCTGAAATATTAGTTGATGAATATCAAGATACATCTGATATTCAAGAGAAGTTTATATCATTAATAGCCAAGAATAATGTATATATGGTAGGGGATATTAAACAATCTATATATAGATTTAGAAATGCTAATCCTGATATATTCCAAGAGAAATATAATTTATATAAAGATAATATAAATGGTACTAAGATTGATTTATTAAAGAACTTTAGAAGTAGAAGAGAAGTATTAGATGATATTAACTTATTATTTAATCCAGTAATGGATTTAAGAATAGGTGGAGCAGAGTATCCAGAATCTCATCAAATGATTTTTGGTAATACTTCATATGAAGAAGAGGGTAAAACTGATCAAGAGTATCATATGAATGTTCTTACATATAATTCTAAAGAATTAGATAGAAATATTACTAAAGCTGAAGAAGAAGCTTTTATAATTGCGAATGATATTAAAGATAAGATTTCTAAACATTTTCAAGTGTTTGATAAAGATCAAAAGACTCTTAGAGTCGCAGAATACTCTGACTTTACAATACTTTTAGACAGAACTAAAGAGTTTGATACTTACAAAAAGATATTTGAATATTTACATATACCTCTACAAATACTTAAAGATGAGAGTTTTAGTAGAGATGATGATAGTATTATATTTAAGAATTTACTTAAATTTATAATGCTTGTGAAGAATGATAATATTAATAAAGAGTTTGAGTATAATTTTATATCTTTAGCTAGAAGTTTCTTATATAAATATAGTGATTTAGATATATATGAGATATTTAGTAAGAAGAGTTATAAAGATACTAGTATATATAAAGATGCATTAGAGTTAAGTGATTTAATTGATAAAGTTAATTTATCTGAGTTTATTAGACAAGTGTTTATTTATACTAAGTATGATGAGATTATACTTAATACTAGTGATATTAATGCTAAAAGAGTTAGAGAAGAGTATTTCTATAATTTAGCAAGATCTTATGAGAAGTTAGGTAATACAATATATGATTTTGTAGATTATTTAGATAAAGTATTTGATAATGACTTAGATTTAACATTTAATAGTAGTAGTAAGAATAGTAATAGTTGTAGAATTATGACTATTCATAAATCTAAGGGATTAGAGTTCCCAATATGTTATTTTGCAGGATATACTTCTACATTTAATTTTAGTGAATTACATTCTAGAATAATATTTGATAAAGAGTATGGATTAATACTTCCTAAAGTAAATGAGTATTATAAAGATACAATATTAAAAATACTATTAAAGAATAGGGTAAGACTAGAAGAAATATCAGAGAAAATAAGACTTTTCTATGTAGCGACAACAAGAGCTAAAGAAGAAATGATATTTGTAGTACCAGAATTAGTTGAAGAGTTTTATGTAAAAGATAAAGTATCTGATGTAGTTAGAAGTAAATATAATTCTTTTTACAATATATTAAAGAGTATTACTACAATACTTCTTCCATATACTAAAGAAAGTCAAGTTGATGCGACTACAAAATATAAAGAAGCAATTGAAGTATCTAAATATATTTCTAATAAGACTAATATAAATGTAAATAACTTAGAAATTAAATTAGAAGAAGTAAAAGATGCACATTTCTCTAAAGAGAATAATCATATAATTACTAAAGAAGAAAAAGAAGTAATGGAATTTGGTACAAAAGTACATGAATATTTAGAAGAATTAGATTTTAGTAATCCTGTATTATTAGATAAAATATATAATACTAGAATTAAAGATAAGATTACTAAGTTCTTAAATAGTGATTTAATGAAAAGTAGACTAAATTATACAATGTATAAAGAATATGAATTCTATTATGAAGAGGATAATACTATAAATCATGGTATAATAGATTTGTTAATTGATAATAATGATTCTTATACTATTATTGATTATAAGTTAAAGAATATAGATGATTTAGCTTATAATAAACAATTAAATGGATATAGGAATTATATAAAATCAATTACAGGTAAGAGTGTAGACTGTTACCTATATTCAATATTAGATGAGACATACAGAGAGGTAAAAGATGAGTAGAATTGAAAAAAAGGGAATTGAATTAAATAGAATTGATGTAAGAAGAGATAACTTAGAGTTATATTATGATTTTGTAGAAAGTATAAAGTCAAGGATGGAACATCCTGAATGGTTAGGGGATTTTTCATATAATGAATTAAAGGACTGTTTAGATAATATGTCACATATATTCTTATATGAGAGTAATGGATTATTATATGCATCTAGTATGATTATTCCTGCTAGAGAAAAAGATTTAGTAAAGTTTGGACTTAGTGATATACCATTTACTTATGTAATTGATTATGGACCAGAAGCTGTATCAGAAGATGTAAGAGGTAATGGAATACAATTACATATTTTAGAAGATATGGATCAATATGCTAGAAATTTAGGATATAAGTATGCTTTTACTACAGTACATCCAGATAATAAACATTGTATTAGAAATATGGAAAAGCATGGATTTACATGTATTGGTACACAAGAATTTTCTAGAGGAATAAGAAATATTTATAAAAAAGACCTATAAAAAGGTCTTTTTTCTTGTTTTATAATGAATTTAGTGGTAGAATATTCAATGCTTTTGGGCAAATATTTTGTAGTGTAAAAAAGTGTTTTTTACATTGTGAAATTTGTCGAATTAAGGTATAATGTTAGAAGATAGTATAATAGAGTGAGAGATGTACATGAGAAATAATTATTTAGAACAATATGTTGATTTAGAAGGAAATGTTAGTGATAGAAATTTAGTTCAACAAATATCTATTAAAACATTTGCAGCTATTAAATTTTTTTCTGATCGTATTTTAGCTATTATTGGATTAATAGTTGCATCACCATTGATGCTTATAATTGCAATTCTTATTAAACTTGATAGTAATGGTCCTGTTTTTTTTAAACAATTAAGAACTGGAAAATACGGAAAAGAATTCTATATGTATAAGTTTAGAACTATGGAAAAAAACAATGATGTTCATGATCTTTCAAAAGCTGATCAACATACAAGAATTGGAACTTTTTTAAGAAAAACATCTTTAGATGAAATTCCACAACTAATTAATATCTTAAAAGGTGAGATGAGTTTCATTGGACCTCGTCCTTGGATTCCAGACTACTATGAAGTGATGAATGAAGCCCAAAGATTTAGAAATATTGTTAGACCTGGAATTACTGGTCTTGCACAAACAAGAGGAAGAAATGATATAGATATTTTTAAAAAGATTGAATATGATCTTGATTATATAAAATATTATTCTTTATGGATGGATTTAATTGTTGTTACTTATACATTTATTGCTGTATTTGGTGCTAAAGGGGCAGATGCAGGCAAAAATAATATTGAAAGAGAACTTAATGATTTGAAAAAACAAAATAAAATAAGTAAAAACATCTAAAAGACATTTAGATGTTTATTGTTTGAAAGAGGTAGTTTTATGAATGATTTGGTAAGTATAGTTATACCAGTCTATAATGCGGAAAAGTATTTAAAAGAAAGTATTGATAGTGTAATAAATCAAACATATAAAAAGTGGGAATTGATTTTAATAAATGATGCATCCACTGATAATAGTAAAAACATAATTAATAATTATTTATCTAATAAAAAAATAAAACTAATTAATTTAGAAAAGAACTCTGGTGTTTCTATTGCTAGAAACACAGGCGTTCTAAATTCAAAGGGAAAATATATAGCTTTTCTGGATTCAGATGATATTTGGGATCCTAAAAAACTTCAAAAGCAAATGGAATTAATTAAGAATAAAGACGCTAATTTTACTTATACTGGAGTTAGTTATATTAATGAAGATGGGAAAAATAATTCATTTATTTTTGAAGTGCCTGAAAAGACATGCTATAAGAAGTTATTAAAACAAAACATAATTGCTTGTTCTTCAGTATTGATAAAGAAAGATTTTTTGTTGGAGAACAAAATGCCAGGTGATTACATGCATGAAGATTATGCTACATGGCTTTCTATTTTAAAAAAAGAAAAAAATGCATATGGTATTAATGAGCCATTATTAATCTATCGTATTTCGTCAAATTCTAAAAGTGGCAATAAATTTAGAGCTTTTAAAATGAATTGGAATACTTATAGATACCTTAAACTTAATGTCTTTCAATCTATTTATTACATGTCCTATTACGTGATTAGAAATTTGAAAAAGTATCATAGAATAAAAAAAGGAGAATGATAAAATGAATTTTTGTTTAATAAATTCACCATTCAAATTTGAATATGATTATTCTTGCTCATCAGAATCATTTCTCACTGTTCAAATACTTACAAGAAAGTGTTGTGTATCAATAAAGAATTTAAATGAAATTATAAGGAGAATATAGGTGACTATATGGATATAGAAGTGCTAATATCAACAATGAATATTAATAGTAAAAAGCAATATGAAAAACTAATTGATAAAATGAATATTAAGGGTAGTTCTATTGTTATAAATCAATGCCCTAATAGTGAAGTATTAGTTCATGATATTTCAAATGGTAAGAACAAATTATTTTCATATCGTGAAAAAGGATTAAGTAGGAGCAGAAATTTAGCTTTAAATAAATGTTCTTCATCTATTGCATTATTAGCAGATGATGATATGAGTTATGTAAATAATTATGAACAAATAATTAAAGCTGCTTATACAAAATATAATGATGCTGATATAATTGCTTTTTTTGTGAGTAGTGATAATCCGAATAATGTCAAGCCTAAACTTAAAGAAGGAAAAGTTAGTGCTTTAAAAACCTTTAAAATTCAATCAGTACAATTGTCTTTTAAAGTCGAATCAATCAAAAAATATAATATTATTTTTGATGATAGATTTGGAGCAGGTAGCAGTTTATATATGGGCGAGGAAAACATTTTTCTTTCAGATTGTATTAGATCTGGATTAAAAATATATTCATATCCAATAGAAATTGCTCGTTTGGATAATAGAGAATCAACATGGTTTAAAGGTTATGATGAAGAATATTTTATAATTAAGGGAGCATGCTTTTATAGAATTAGTAAATTCTGGTGGTTATTACTATGCTTGCAATTTATAATTAGAAAAAGAAAAGAGTATAAGGAAAAAATATCTTCATTCAGAGCTTTAAGAAAAATGATTGAAGGTAAAGGAGTTTTAAAATAATAATAGAAAGGAGTTGTTGCTATGGAAAAGAGAAATACTAAATTAGAAATATTAAGAATTATATCTATGGTTTTAATAGTATTGAGTCACTATGTAATGCATAGTGGGTATGATATACACCATTTACCTGTAGGATTTAATAGATATATTTTAGAAATAAGCATATTAGGCAATATTGGAACTATGTTGTTTGTTTTGATTTCTGGTTATTTTTTGATTAGTTCAAATGAGATTAGATTTAAAAAATTGTTTAGATTTTTAGCACAAGTATCTTTTTATTCTATAACTATATATCTTTTACTAATCTTTTTAAAAATTGAAACATTTGATATTAAATCATTAGTATTAAACTTATTTCCTATTACATTTAAAAGATATTGGTTTGCAACTGCTTATTTCGTTTTGTACTTATTCCATCCATTCATTAATAAATTTCTTAATTCTATTCAAAGAAATGATCATTTAAAGTTTATTCTATTTGGAGTATCTATTTTCTATATTTTCTGCACATTAACTACTATGGATTATTATGGTAATGAATTAGTATATTTCGTATTTTTATATTCTATAGGTGCTTATTTTTCTAAATATAAAGATAATCAATTTTGTAAAGGCAATACTAGTTTTAAAATAATGATTTTATCTGCTACAATAATCGCATTATCTATTATAATGTTTGACTTAATTGGTACAAAAATTAGCTATGTTGGTAATCATTCAACATATTTATTAAATATGTATTCTATTTTTGCTTTAATGTTATCTTCATCAATTTTTTGTATTTTTTCTACGATGAAACCAAGTTTTAATAATATTATTAATTATATTTCCTCATTGGTTTTTGGCATTTATCTTATATCAGATAATAAATATTTAAGAAGTATAATATGGTGTGATTTACTTAAAAATAATAAATTTTTCTCATCGGACTATTTGATAATACACATAATTGTTAGCGTAATGATTGTATGTTGTATTTGCCTTTTTATTGAATTAGTAAGAAAATTATTATTTGATAAATGCATTTTTAAATTTTTTGATGAAAAAATAGTTTTATTAGAAAAAAAATATACAGTAGAATGATAAGAGGAGGATAAGTATGTATTATAAAGAAAGAATAATTGGTGTATTAACATATGGTATATTATTATTGTTCTTTGCTTTTGTTGTGAAAAAAAGCAAAAAATCTCCCAAGAAAGCATTAATGATATATACAGTATTACTAAGTATTCTGGCATATTTTTATATTCCTAACCCCGGATATGATTTGGAGAGAATATATATAACATTGTCTCAATATTATAAGCCTATGAATTCATATGCTTTGATTGAATTGTTGACTAGATCTTTTACTCCTACTATTAATATTTTCTATTATTTTATTAGTAAAACTGATTTTTATGGAATTGCTCCTTTTACTGTTTCTATGATTTTTTATTCATGTGTTTTCAGCATATATAATGATTTATGTGAAAAATATGATATTAATGGATATAAAAGATCGTTATTTTTAATTTTTATTATGAGTTTGGGTACATACTTAGAAGTTATAACAAATATTAGATGTATGACAGCATTTGCGATGATTACATATTGTATTTATAATGAAGTATTTAATAAAAAAAGTTTAGTTAAGCATTTACCAATTTATTTCATTGCAGGAACTATTCATTTAGCTGCCTTAGCAATTATTATTCTTAGAGTAGCAATTTATCCATTGCAAAAAAAGAAATGGAAAATTTTTTACTCGCTTATTCCTATAACTATTTTAGGAATTATTTATATTTTTTATCCAAGCTTTGTTAATCAGATTTTGTTTACTGAATCATACTATAAAGAACATGTTACATATTCATATTTGCCGGAGTTCATTTTAATGTCAATAATGACAATTTATATTGTTTTTATAAAATTAATGCACTGGAAATCAATTATGGTGGATGATTCTTTGAAATATATAAACTTCTTCTCATTCATTCTTTTGGCAATTATTTTATTAAACATAGGTGAATATTCTATTTTCCATAGAATTGGGACACTACATTTTTTGATTAATATACCTTTAATGGCTAAATATCTATCATTATTAAAAAAACGTGGTGGTGTTACATTTATGTTTATTATTAGTGCAATTATATTGTTTATTGCTGGTATTTATGGAAATCTGTGTGGATTTAAATTTTTTATTTTTAATTAATGATTATATAAGGAGAGTATTATGTCAAAAATTGGAATAATGTCTATGCAAAGAATTAGAAATTATGGTTCTTTTATGCAAGCATATGCTTTAAAAAAAATAGTAGAATCGTTAGGCAATGAAGTTGAATTTATAGACTACAAATTTGAAAAAAGTTTGTTGCCAGATAATAATGAATTGATATCTAAAATCAAAAATAATTTAAATATAATTCAATTTATAAAGAAAAGAAGGTCAATAAAAAGATTTGCTGAAGCATATGATAATTTGTTTTTACCAGAAATGGAAATAAATGAGTTAAATTACAATAAGAATATTGATACTTTGATAATAGGGAGTGATGAGGTTTTTAATTGCCTTCAGCCATATCCAGTTGGATATTCAAGAAACCTGTTTGGATTTGAGTATGATAAATCAAATATAATTTCATATGCAGCATGTTTTGGACATACTACATATGAAATGTTAGAAAAATATAATATAGTTAATGAAATATCAAACTTTTTATTAAATTTCAAAGCAATTTCTGTAAGAGATAATAATAGCAAAGATATTGTGTATAAGTTAACGAATAAAGTTCCTGAAATAAACTTAGATCCGGTTCTTATATATAATTTTGATGATCGAAAAAGTGTGGACGTTAATATTAAAAATTACATTATTTTGTATGCATATTCTGGAAGATTAAACAGTCGAGAAGAAAAATACATAAAAAGATTTGCCAAAAAGCATAATAAAAAAATTTTGAGTTTAGGCTCTTATCAAAAAATTGCAGATGAAATTAAAATTGTTCATCCTTTGGAGCTTTTCTCATATTTTGAAAAAGCAGATTTTGTTATCACTGATACTTTTCATGGTAGTATATTTGCGATTAAAACAAAAACAAATTTCTGTACAATTATTAGAAAGTCTAATTCAAATAAACTTACAGATTTATTAAAAAAACTATCACTAGAAAATAGGATGGTTAATAATCTTGAAGACATAGAAAGTTTGTTTAATTTACAAACAGATTTTAATAAAACATATAGCATATTAGAAGAAGAACAGAAAAAAGCGATAGTTTTTTTAAAGAATAATATATAGATGAGGAGAGTGATTTTCTTTGAACGAAAGTAAGAATAGATACTTGTTAAAGAATACAATAGCATTATCAGTAGGAAATTTTGGATCAAAGTTGATCACTTTTTTGCTTGTACCTTTATATACTAATATTTTATCTTTATCAGAATATGGTATTGTTGATTTAATAACTGTCCTTACTACAGTTCTTGTACCAATAATAACTTTAAATATTCATGAAGCGGTTATGCGATTTATGATGGATAAGGATTCTAATCCTGATAACATTTTAAGTGTTGGTTTAACTATGATAATTATTACATTTATTTCATGTTTAATTATGTATCCCATATTTAGAGTAGTTAGTGTTACATCCTCTTATTCTTTTTTACTAACTATATATATGTTTTCTTTCTCTATTTCAAATATATTTTTATGCTATATTAGAGGTAAAGAAAGATTGCTTGATTATTCTATAATAGGAATAATTCAATCTTTTTTGATTGCAGGGTTTAATATTTATTTTTTGGCTTTTCTAAAAACAAATATAAATGGATATATTCTATCGTATATTTTAGCTTATGTTATCACATCAATCATTTGTATATTTAGAGGACAAATTTTTAGAAAATTTCATTTTTCGTTTGATTCAATACTTGCAAAAAGCATGTTAAAATATTCTGTTTTTCTGATTCCAAATTCTTTGATGTGGTGGATTATGAATTCTTTAGACAGATTTATGGTTACTTCAATGATAGGTATTGAAACTAATGGAATTTATTCTGTTTCTTACAAAATCCCTACAATATTGATTGCTTTAACAACGATTTTTAATCAGGCATGGATGTTTTCTGCTATCAAAGAGAACGAAACATCTAAAGAAGAAAAGAGTAAGTATACGAATGTGATCTATTCTGGGTTATTTAATATAGTTATAATTTTATCGTTATCCATATTATTAATTCTTAAGCCTTTGATGAAAATCTATGTTGGAAAGGATTTTTATACGGCATGGCAATATATTCCTATACTTATAATAGGCGCATTCTTTCTTACTCTAGGCACATTTATTTCAAATGAATATACTGCTAATAAAGATAGTTTTGGTTTTTTAAAATCTTCATTTACTGGTGCAATCATTAATCTTATATTAAATTTTATTTTGATTGCTAAAATTGGTGCTTTTGGTGCGGCTTTTGCAACTTGCATTAGTTATATTTCTGTCTATATTTTTAGGTATTTTGATACCAAAAAATATGTGAAACTACTAATATTAGATTTTAAAAAGATTGTAGGAGTTGTTTCCCTTATTATTTCTTCTTTAATTATTTATCTTGATAGTAATATTATTTTTTTCGTTATTTCTTTATTATTATTGTTAGAAATTGCAATTAATATTGATTTTTGGAAAAAAATGGTTTTATCGTTTATTAGACTAATAAGAAAAAAGAAGGTGTTATAGTTATGATATGTTATGTGACATATAAGATGTTGCAACAAGAAAAAAATAAAGTTTTAAAATATTTAAATGATAATATTCAGATAAGGTGATAAAATGAAAAAAGATAAAATTAGTATTGTTGTTCCGATTTATAATGTTGAACAATATATAAATAAATGTGTTACTTCCTTAATTACGCAAACATATAGCAATATTGAAATAATATTAGTTGATGATGGATCACCTGATGATAGTCCTAAAATAATAGATGAACTATCAAAAAAAGATAATAGAATAATTGTTATTCACAAAAAGAATGGTGGGGTTTCTAGTGCTAGAAACGTTGGTATTGAAGCATCAACAGGAGAGTATATTTTGTTTGTTGATGGTGATGATTATGTAGATAATGATTTTGTGCAATATTTTTATGATCTTATTAATAAAAGCGTTGATATTGATATTGGTATTAATTATTCTAAATATAGTATTAGTGATAAAAAGAATGGAAATGATGATATTAAAGTTCGCGACTCAAAGCAAATTATTGTTGATCTATATGCTGAAAGATTAAATGTTGCTGTTTGGAATAAAATTTATAGAAAATCTTTTTTAGATAGATATAATATAAGATTTGATGAATCAATTTGGTTTGGAGAAGGAATGCTATTTAATATAGTGTGTTTACAATATACTGATAATGTTGTTGTTGGATATAAAAAAGTTTATCATCAAGTGTTTAATGTCAATAGTGCAATGAGATCATTTAATTTAAAAAGCAATTTATGTGGAATCAGGTCTTTGGAAATTCAAAAGAGTTTATGGAAAAAAAACACTATTGAAATTGAGAATTCATGGGAGTATCATAGGAGAGCATTCAATTTTAGTATTTTAACTGGAATTATAAAAATTAAAGCACAAAAAAAATATAGAGATGAATATATTTTGTGCAAAAAAAACTTAAGAAAAAACATAATGATTCCTCTTAAAGTAAATATACCAACAAAAAAGAAAATTTTATATATAATTGCTTTTATAAGCCCAGTATTTGCTGCAAAATTATCTATTAATTATGAAAAGATAAGAGTAAAAAAATATAAGCAAAATGACTAATAATAAATGAAACAAATTTCTTTTAAAAATTAATTTATGTTTGCAATCATTAGTTTTGCTACTAGAATTATTATTTGGTAATAAAGCAAGTAGAGTTACTTGCTTTTTTTATTCAATATAACTATCATAGATGGTTTTCAATGATCTTATAAATATAATATTCTTATCTAGGCTCAACACTAGGTTCAAAAACTAGGACCCCTCCAACCCTGTATTATAAATAATATAATTTATATATAAGGTTAATAGTTAATATAGATGTATTTATAATGTATTATATATAATAATGATAAAGAAGCTGGTGCTTCTTTTTTTGTTGGAGGTGGAAAGGAAGGATTGCTAGTGGGAAAAGAGCAAGTATTACTTGCGTTTGGCGAAAAAGGTTGATTTTTGGAGTTGGGGAGATGTAATATGGGTGTGTGAGGTTGTTAAAAATGGACTTTATTCAAAAACGAGAAGAATTAGATAATAGAAGTGTTAATGTTAATTATAATAAAAAGAAGTATTATGGTACTTTTTCAATAAATGATAAATATTTAGTACTTAGTGTTTTTTATAATGATTTTGATGTATGGAAAGAATCTACTAAGGATTTTGATTGTTTAACTGCAAGTATGGTAGATACTGAAACTGAATTATCTTTGATTAATTGTAATTACAAGGAAGCTTATTCTCAGCCGGGACCAAATGGAGTTCGACAATTTGTTACATGTTATTCTATTGATAGAGTGCTTGTTGGATATGCAATTTCAAATATTAGAGATTTGTTTATCAGTTGTATAACTGCTTCGTATAAAGATACTAGTTGGTTAACTGATTCATCAATTTATAATAGAGACTTTTTTCATGATAAAGTTGTAATCAATACTTTATATAAAGAATTTAATTTAAAAGATAAAACTGTTACGTTTTCATTACTCCCTGCTTATGAAAGCAATGATGATAAAATTACTGTTTCTGGAAATAGAGAGTTTACTGTGTTCTTTAAAAAGAAAAAGAATTTTTATGAGGCAATCCAATACATTTATCTAATTAAAAACTTATTAATGATTATGGGTAAAATAAAAATTGAAGTATGTAATATGTCTATTCATGATAGTGATAATTGTTTTAATATTATTGATGGTTTTGTTGATCTAGACGCTTTTAAAAATATTGATGAATTTTATTCTTCTATAATGAATAAAATTTGTTTTAAAATAGATGACTTTTCAGATTTTTCAAATGTTCTTGAAAATTTTGAAAAAGAATATAAAAAATTATTTCCAGTAATTGAATTATATTGGAATGTTTTAAGAAATCGTATTCCTAATCTTACAAGATTTATTAGTGATATTACAATGTTAGAATACTATTCAAGAGAGTATGATAAAGAAAAACCTTTAAAAAGAACTAAGAAAAGGAATCCTAAAAAGAGTGAGCCTCAATTTGTTGATATGGTTTATTCTTTGATAGAAAATGCAAATAGTATTTTTAATTTTACTGCAGATGATATTTTGAAGATTTCTAAGATCATTAAAGATGCTAGAACTTATTATATTCACTATGTAAGAAATGGTGTAGAGCTTCGCCCAGATAAATTGTTTAGAATTTGCTATTTCATTGAAGATGTTGTAATTATAAATATTTATCGACAAATTGGTATTGACTTTGACAAATATTCTGAATTGTCTTTTTATAATTTTATTTATAATTTAGAAGAACTAATTAACTAAAAAAGAGATTTGCTATCTCTTTTTACTTTATAGAAAAATGTGGTTTTATAAGAAAAAATAGATTATAATATTAATAGATATATTTAGGAGGGTGTATGGAGAAAAAAGAAAATAATAAAAGTATACTTGATTATTCTTTTTATATGATTAGTCTTTTTATGGATGCTAGAAGTAAAAAACTTGATGATTTTGACGAATCTGATGAATCTATGCATTTGATATCTGATAATAAGAATGAAACTAGTGAAGAAAAAGCTAAAAGATATGATAGATATATTATTATTAATCGTAGAACTATTAGTAATTTAAAACTACAAAAACTGATGTATTTTGTTGAAATATATTATTTATCAAAAAATGAAAAAGAAAAAGAGTTATTTAATTCTAGTTGGAGTGCTTGGGATTATGGACCTGTAAATAAAGAATTATATAATTATTTTAAAAAGTTTGGTAGTTTGGATATTACTCTTAGTGATGAAGAAATAAAAAGGGGAAATGATATTTGTTCTGAAGACAAAGTATATATTGATGAGGTGTATAAATTATTTGGTAGTTTAAGTGCATTTGATTTGGTAACTTTAACTCATCTAAGTACATCTCCTTGGTATAAAATACGTAATTCTAATTCTAATAATTATGATTTTCAAAAACTAAATGATTCTGTTATTGATAAGAAAGAGTCTGTTAAATGGTTTAAAGATACCTTTAACTTTCTTTATACTAATAAAAAAGGAAATAATAAATCAAATGAAAAAGAATAGTAAGAAATATTATTCTATTCCTATTAGTAATAATGATATCATTAATAAGATTGTTCTTGAAAATAGAGATAATTTATATAAAGAATTAGAAAAGAATTGGACAGAAAGAATAAAAAGATCTAATGAGTTGATAGAGTGTATTACTAATGATAATGAGTATTTAAGTACTCATCATGAAGAAGTGTTAAGCGAAATAGAAAACTTGAATAATGCTTTAGACTATTATGCAGGTCTTGGTATTAATGAAGATGAAATGGGTTATGAGATTCGTGGCTTTAAAGGTGTAAGAAGAAATCTTGAAAAGAACTATCGTACTTTATCTTTAAAGTATTATCATTATATGTTTGAAAAAAATAATCAAACATCAAAAGAATTTATAGATAGATCTAATAATGTAAGTAAAAGACAAAGTGCAATTGAAAAAAAGATGTCTGATACTAACTCTAAGATAGAAAGTTTAGGAGCAACATTTTTAAATATTGTTTTGACAATATCTATTGTATCTAGTATGGTGGCAATACTTGTACATGTCCCAATTGAATATGCTATTCCTATTGGATTACTATGTACATGGTTACTATTAAGTTCAATATTATTTATTTGTGAGTACTTTAAAAATAATACTTTTGTAAGAAAAGAATCTTTTGCTAAGAAAGTTTATTTTGGATTGTCTATAGTTACATTGTTGTCTTTTTCAATTCCATTGATAGTTAAAACTATCAATAATAATTATGATGACTTTACTCAAAAAGTGTATATCATTGATAATCAAAATGATATGAAATATAGGCTTATAGATGATAAAACTATTATTGATAATTTTATTAATTCATTTTATTCTTATTGGGAGTCTCATGATAATAATTTTGGTAAGTATAAATATTCTCTTGATAATGAAGAAGTCTTGAGTATTATTATTTATAATTATTATGTAGATAAGAATAGTGTCTATAGATTTGAATTGTTCTTTTCAAATGGAAAAACTGTTTCGTTTAATACTGATAATGAAGATTTAGAGGAATGGTTAACTATTAATGGAATAAATGTATGGTAAAAAGCAAGTTCATTCTTGCTTTTTTTATTATAAATATCTTAGATGGTACTCTAGGATTTTATCTATATATTATGCAACTCTAGGCTCCCAAACACTATTGCTCTTATTTTGATGTTTAACTTCTTGGATGTCTTATTATAATGACTCTTAGTATATATAACTCTTGTGCAGTATGTATGGAGTATAATTGGGAAATTAAACATACTGTTATTAATGGTCATAGATTAAGATTTGATGGTACTGCTATAGGATTATTTGGTAACTGGATCAAATGGTTATTACTTACTATTATTACTTTTGGTATATATGGTTTCTGGGTAAGTATAGCATTGAAGAAATGGAAAACTAAACATACACATTTTGTAGGAGAGTAGGAGACTACTCTTTTTTTATAAAATAATATAATTGACATATATTAACTTAAATGTTAATATATGTATATAAGGAGAAACTCTATGATTATTATACATACTAAGACTTTTGATTCTTCTTTAAAAAAATTAAAGAGACATCATTTAGAATATGACAATTTGTTTAAAATATTAGATATTATTGAAAATGCTGATGATTTTATACAATTATCTAATTTACCTCAAGTATCTATGTATGGATTTGAGAGATTAAAACATGATAAGAATGATTATTATTCTTTTAATCCTAAAAAGAATGGTGGTAAAATTCGACTTATTGTTAAGCCTAAAGATGATAATATCATAGAGGTATTTCTTATAGATATTAGTTATGATCATTATTTAGATTTTAATCCAAAGAAGGTGATTTATTATGAGTGAAAGATTAAATAAATTTGGTGAAGAGTTAGGAGAATTATTAGAATTTCAGCATATTAGTATTCAAGAATATGCTGAAAGAATAGGAACAACTTCTAAAAATCTTATTGATATAATTAGTGGAAAAGTATCTTTATCTTTTAATCTTATTTGTAATATTTCTTTTGTTTCGGATATACCTGTAAATTATATATCAAATGTGGAAGAAAACTTTAAAATAGATAATTATATTAATAATTATTTGAAAGATAAAGGCATATCTATTAGAGAATTTATTAATAATTATCATTATAAAGATTTAAATAAAACTTATAATATTACTTTTAAAAATGATTTAAATGATTATAGTATTGCGAGAAGTATTCTTAAATATTTAAGAATTACTAATCCTGAACAAATATATAAAGAAAATAATACTATATTTTATAAGAGTAAAAATGATAAACCTGAATTGCTTGCTTTATGGTTAGAGCATTGTTATAGAACAGTTAAAGAACAAAAACTTGGTGAATATAAAAAAGAAAATATAGATAAGTTAGTTTCTTTTATAAGATTAGAGGCTAGTCAATTAGATTTTGATAAAGAAAAATTAATAAAAGAATTTAATAAGAATGGTATATTTCTTGCTATTGAACCTGATCTTAAAGGAGCAAAGATTAGAGGTGCATTTAGAGTGTTAAATAATAAACCGGCAATATATATTACTCCTAAATATAAGAGATATGCTGATATATATTTTGCGATACTTCATGAACTTGCTCATTGTAAAAGTGATTTTAATAGAGCTAAAAGTGGTAGTTTTATAAGTTTAGAAAACAGTGCTTCAGAAGAAGATTATGAAATAAGAGCTGATAATACTGCTTATAATTGGATGGTAAACTATTATGATTATAAAGATATAGTCATTAACAAGAATTATGATAATAATAGTGAAATAAAGTGTTTTTTGGTTTATAGACTAGCTAAAGATAAAAAAATAAATTATAATTCTGAACTATATCAGAAATATAATCCTGTAATTGCTAAATAAAAAAGAAGTAGAGAAATCTACTTCTTTATTAATTGATGATTTTCTATATAAGATATACTATTAATCATTTCACATTCGTTGTAGCAATCAAATCTATCTTGTGTAGTAATATCATATAGATTAATTCCAAAGTCTTCTAATTCATATAGTAATAATTCATATTCTCTATAATCGTCTGTTGGTTTATCTATTATATATGTAATTGCATAATCTTTATCTTTTGTTAATTTACTTACTTCTTCAAAATCAGTATCTTTATTTATTACTAAGAAGTCTCTTGGGATCATTTTCTTATTAATATATCCTTCAATAGTTTTATATTTAATAGTAAAGTTTGCTGGTGCTCTTCCTAGTTTCTTTTCAATATTCTTTGGAAAGTATAAGTGAATATACTCTTTAAAGAATGTTTGTATTGTTTCATTTAAGGCACCTAAACTAATTGATCTAAAGATTATACTAGGTTTATAACATACATGAGTTCTTACATCATCTAAATCAATTAACTCAATATTACCATTATGATTAATCATATTATTTAATTTATAATCTGTTGGATAAATAAAGTGTCTTGATAATTCTTTAGAGTTTCTTACTAATTGTTTTGCAAGTGGTAATTTGTCTTCTAGAGGTGCATCAATCATCTTAGATAGAGTTTTACCTTCATAGAATGGAACAACTACTCCAGAGAACTCTCCATCTACATAAAGCATATCTAGAACTCCTCCAGTATACTTTAAATATTTACTTCTTCTAATTAATTCTTTATATCTTCTTTTAGGTAATCTTAAAGATGGATTATGATATAAATTCCATTGTTCATCTTTAATTTCTGGAAAATATACTTTTAAAGCATACTTTGAATCTTTTTTATATACTGCTCCAAAAGTACCTGATCCTAAACGTTCTAAATGCTCTAATTCCTTTTTTGTTATATCCATATAGAATCCCCTTCTTTTTAACGGGTTATATTATATCATAAAATCTTTTAAAAATAAAGAAAAAGTGATATGATTATAGAGAATAGGGAGGGATATTCTTGATAGAGTTAAAGAATGTTTCTAAATTTTATTATAGTAAAGGAGTCATCGCGACAGGTTTTTCTAAGATAAATGTATCTTTTAATATAGGTGAGTTTGTTGCGATTACAGGAGAATCTGGTTCTGGTAAATCAACTCTTTTAAATGTTATTTCTGGACTTGATACATATGAAGAAGGAGAAATGTATGTAGAAGGTGCCGAGACAAGTCATTATCTTGAAAAAGACTGGGAAGTATATAGAAGAAAATATATTGGTAATATTTATCAGAATTTTAATTTAATAAATAGTTATACAGTATATCAAAATATTGATTTAATTCTTTCTTTAAATGGTATAAAGAAAAAAGAAAGAAAAAAGAGAATATTAGAGCTTTTAAAAAGAGTAGATATGCTTAAGTATAAGAAGACTAAGGTATCTAAACTTTCTGGTGGACAAAAACAGAGAGTTGCGATTGCAAGAGCTCTTGCAAAAGACGTACCAGTAATTATTGCGGATGAACCTACGGGTAATCTTGATAAGAGATCTGCAGAGAGTATTATTGAATTATTAAGAGAAATATCTAAAGATAAATTAATAATTATTGTTACTCATAATTATGAACAAGTAGAAAACTATGTAACAAGAAAAATAACTATGCATGATGGTAAGATCTTAGAAGATAAAAAAATAACTCCTGTTAAGAAGGAAGATTATGCTTTAGATAAATATAATTTTAAGAATATTGGGTTATTTGATAAGATTCATTTAGGATTTAGAAATACATTTAATATTCTTACTAAGTTTATTTTATTACTTGCGGTTTATTCCTTTGTTGTTGCGGCTCTAATGGGAGAATATTCTTTCTTTAAACAAGGAGAATATGAAACATCTAAAGAAGGTTCTAATTATTTGTTTTATGATACTGATGATCATAGAATAATTATGAATAAAAATGATGGGACTTCATTTAGTAAAGAAGAAATTGATAATATTAAGAAACTTAATAATATAGATTATGTTATAGAAAATGATTTAACTTCTGACCAAAATAATGAATTTGTAACTGGAGATGAAAAAACTTGGATTTCTGCATTAGTTAGAAGTGATACTAGATTTAAAAAAGATGGAATTAAAGGTAGAGTACCTGAAGCAGATAATGAAATAGTTATTGAAGGAGAAAAAGATGACTATATATTTCAACAAAACGAAGATTTAATTGGAAAAGAATTATATTTATATGATGCTTGGAATGGTGGAATTGATAAGAGTTATAAATATGTAGTAGTTGGAATTAGATATAGAGCTAAAGATGAACCATATATGGATCAATTAAAAGTTTATGCTAAAGATAAAGTATTAGATAGTATAAAGAATAATACTCATAGATTCTATTCAACTCTTACAATAGATTATTTCAATGAAATAGTAGAATCTAATATCTATAATATGAATTTAAGAGTAGTTCCAAATGATTGGGTATGTGCAGGATGTGCATTTATTCCAGAAGAAGATAATTATAGATGCGAGAAAGATAATTGTGTTAATAAAACAATTAATATTACTGCTAATAATATTTATTACACTGATTATTTAAGTGTTAGAGTAGAGAAAACATATAATAAAAAGAATATTAATTATGTACTTAATCTACCTAATTATAATAAAGAAGAATTTGATTTTAGATATAATAATGTAATATATGTTAATCCTTATGATTATAATAATTTATTTAATAAAGATACATATCAAATGAGTATATATGTTAAAGATATTAATAAGATTGATAATACTAATAAAGTATTAGAAAAGATGGGTTATAATACTTTAAAAATGAAAGATACTTTATATAATTCTCCATATTCAAGAATTGTTAGAGTATTAAAGATATTTGTTACTGTATTCTTAGTAGTAGTATTATTCTTTATATCTTATTTCGTTATTAAAATAATATTAAAATCTAGAAATATTTATTTCTCTATACTTAGAATGTTAGGAGCAAGTAAAAAAGTATGTTTAGATTTATTAATGACTGAATTATTAGTAGTATCTAATATAAGTTACTTTATATTTTTAATTATTGCAGAGATTAATAGAAAAGGTATTATTAATATTGGATTTATTAATACTGTTAATAATTACTTTACTCGTAATGACTATATAATCTTATATTTAATTATTACAATTATGTCTTTATTAATCAGTTTAAGATATTCTAGAAAACTATTTAAAGATAGTGTTATGAATACTTATAGAGAGGAGATGTAATTATGATAAGAGTAGAAAAAATTGATAAATACTTTAATAGATTTAAAAAGAATCAAATACATGTCATAAATAATACAACTCTTTCTTTTGAAGATAAAGGATTAGTTGCTTTACTTGGTCCATCTGGATCAGGTAAAACTACTTTACTTAATGTAATAGGTGGACTTGATAAAGTAAGACGAGGTAAGATATTTGTTAATGGTAAAAAAATAACTCGTTGTAGTCAGGGAAGAATAGATAAAATAAGAAACTTAAATATTGGATATATATTTCAAGATTATAAGTTAATAGAAAATCAATCTGTCTATGATAATGTAGCTTTATCATTAAAATTAATTGGTATTAAAGATAAAAAAGAAATAGATAAGAGAGTTTGTTATATCTTAGATAGAGTAGGTATGCTTCGTTTTAAGAAGAGACCTTGTAGTATGTTATCTGGAGGAGAAAGACAAAGAGTAGGTATTGCAAGAGCAATAGTAAAGAACCCTAATATCATTATTGCAGATGAACCTACAGGTAACTTAGATAGTAAGAATACTATAGAAATAATGAATATTATTAAATCTATTTCTAAAGATAAACTAGTAATACTTGTAACTCATGAAAAAGACTTAGCTAAATTTTATGCTACTAGAATAATTGAATTAGAAGATGGAAAAATTATTAGTGATACAAGTAATGAAATACAAGATGAATTAAACTATGGAGTAGGTAATAATATTTACTTAAAAGATTTTCAATATCAACAAATAATGAATAATATTAATATCTATACTCACGATAAAGAAAAGATTCAATTAGATATTGCTGTTGTAAATAATAATATTTATATAAAAACTAATAGTGATAAAAAGATAGAAGTAATAAATGATGATTCTACTATAGAAATGATTAATGATCATTATAGTAATATATCTAAGAATGATATAGATAAATACTCATTTGATTTTAAAAATATTATTAATGAGAGTAAGAAATTAAGATATTCATCTATATTTAATCCAATTACTTTTATTACAAATGGATTTAAAAAAGTATTAGATTACTCAGTATTAAAGAAATTATTATTACTTGGATTCTTCGCATCTGGTATGTTTATTATGTTTGCGACAAGTACAATTAATGCTGCTTTAATAGTAAAAGATGAGAAGTTTGTTACTATGAATAAGAATTATTTAATAGTTAATACTAAGAAAATAAATGTAGATGATTATCTAAAATTAGAAAAAGAAGAAGATATCAATTATTTACTTCCAACAGATTCAACTACTACAATAAAAATTAAATTAGATAAATATTATCAATTAACTAATGTATCTTCATCTATTACTGGTAGTTTATCTGATATTAATATAATATCTAATAAAGATATTATTAAAGGAAGATTACCAGAAAATCCTAACGAAATAGTAGTAGATAAAATGGTATTAGATAAAGAATTAAAAAAAGAAACTACTAAGATGTATGGAATAATCAATATTGATGATTACCTAGATAGAGAAATATTAATTGATAGGATGGATAATAAGAAAATAGTTGGGATTACTGATTTAAAATCTCCTTCTATATATTTTGATAAGAATCAATTCATTTGGATTATTCATCATACAAAGGATAATGAAGCAGATCAAGGAATATATTATAATGGTGATGATTCTTATGATAATTTACAATATGATGATTATGGATTCTATTTAAAAAATATAGAATTAAAAGAAGGCAGATGGCCAACTAATTTATATGAGACAATACTTCCTATTGATCAAAAAGAAGTTGTAAAACTTAATACTGAGATTAATAGTAAAGTGAATGGTCATAAACTTAAAGTAGTAGGATACTATTATTCTAAAAAGAGATTTGATGTATACTTTGTTTCTACAGAAACACTAAAGTATCATGTTATTTCTACTTCTAAAAATATTACGATATATCCAAAGAATAAGGAAAATGTTTTAGATAAAGTTCAAAATGAATATAAAATGGTTATTAAAGATAGTTATAAGTCTAGTAGAGAAAGATATGTAGAAGAAAATAAAGATTATGTTAGAAGTATTATAATTACTTCAGCAATTATCTTAGGTATTTCTCTTATAGAAATATTATTAATGATTAGATCTTCATTCTTATCTAGAGTAAAAGAAGTAGGAATATATAGAGCTATAGGTGTTAAGAAGAAAGATATTTATATTATGTTTAGTGGAGAGATAATCGCTATCACCACACTAGCATCAATACCTGGACTAGTATTATCTGCCTATGTTTTAAATATTTTATCTAAGGTAGATTTCTTAGAAGATTATCTTGTAGTTAATCCTATTGTTGTATTATATACAATTCTACTTTTATATTTATTTAATTTAGTAGTTGGATTAATACCTGTATTTAATACAATGAGAAAGAGACCTGCTGAGATACTAGCAAGAACTGATATATAGTAAAAAAACAATTACATATATTTGTAATTGTTTTTTTTGAATGATAATAGTAAAATATAATATGTAGATAATTATAGGAGGATGATTATATTGACACCAATACGTGATTTTTTCACTAAATTATTTAAGAAGAAGGATGATCCTAACAAACCTTGGTTAGAGTATTATTCAAGAGAAGAAAGAAAAATAGATTTTACTACTAAAAGTATTTATAACTATATGGTAGATGAAGTAGGGGAAGATAAAGATTATATTTGTTTAAACTACTTTGGTAATAGATTTAGTTATAATGAATTCTTTTATAATATTAATATCTGTGCTAAAGCATTAAGAGAATTTGGAGTAAGAGATGGAGATATTGTAACTATTTGTATGCCTAATATGCCTGAAGCATTATATGCATTCTATGCATGTAATAAAATAGGGGCAGTAGCAGATATGGTACATCCTTTATCTAGTCCAGATCAATTACTTCATTATTTAAAAGAATCTAAATCTAGAATATTATTCTTAGTAGATTTTGATTATGACAAAATGAAAGATGTAATACCTCAAACTTTAGTATATAAGACTATTTTAGTATCTCCTAAAGAGTCTATGCCTTTAGGATTAACTATTGGATATACTTTAACTCGTAGTATTACTCAAAAACGTCCTAGTCTTGCAAATAACAACTATATGTCATGGAGAGACTTTATGGCAGTAGGACTTACTAGTAATGATAGTTATAGAGCTGATGTTAAAAAGGATGATTTAGCAGTTATTCTTCACTCAGGAGGTACTACTGGTACACCTAAGGGAATAATGATTTCTAACTATAGTTTTAATGCTATTGCTCAACAATCTGCAGTTAATGTAATTGATGTTAGACCAAAAGATAAGATAGTTACAATCTTACCAATATTCCATGGATTTGGATTAGGTGTTTGTATTCATACTCCATTATGTTTAAAGGTTGAAACTATTTTAATGCCTGAATATGATGCGAATAGATTTTATAAGATTTGGAAAAATGATAGACCTCACGTTATTTTAGGAGTTCCTACTTTATGGGAAGGAATGATGTCTAATCCTAAATTTGATAATGTAGATATGTCACAATTAAAATATATTATTTCTGGAGGAGATCATTTAACTGTTACAGCTGAAGCTAGAATCAATGATTTCTTACATAAACATGGAGCACATGTTAATATTGGAAAAGGTTATGGTATGACTGAGTCAGTTGCGGCTACTTGTTATACATTCCCTGGAACTAATGAACCTGGAAGTATTGGTATTCCAATGGTTGGAAACAATTATCAAATTTGTGACCCTGAAACATTAGAGACACTTCCATTTGGAGAAGAAGGAGAAATCTGTGTTCAAGGACCAACATTAATGATGGGATATTTAAATAATCAAAAAGAGACTGATAATGTTTTAAAGAAACATAAAGATGGATCTATTTGGTTACATACAGGAGATATTGGTTATATTGCTCCTAATGGAATTGTATATTACACTCAAAGATTAAAGAGAATGATTGTAGTATCTGGATTTAATGTATATCCATCACAAATAGAAGAAGCAATATCAAAACACAAAGATGTAGATAAAGTATGTGTAATAGGTATTCCTCATCAATATAAGATGCATGTACCAAAAGCATTTATAGTACTTAAAAAAGGGATTGAACCTACTGCAAAAATTAAGAAAGAAATCATTGATATTTGTAAAGAAAAACTATCAGTTTATGCTTTACCAAAGTATTATGAATTTAGAGAATCTTTACCTAAGACTTTATATGGAAAAGTAGATTATAAAGAATTAGAAAAAGAAGAAGAAAAAAATAGTAAGAAAAAGAAAGAAGAGAAATAATCTCTTCTTTTTTATTTTCTAGTTTTATGGTATAATTTGTTATCGAGAGAAGGGATTAGTATGAATTATGATTTAGAGATGGAAAAACAAATGAAAATATTTCCAGAAGGAACTAAAGTATTATTACATGCTTGTTGTGCACCTTGTAGTAGTGCAGTACTAGAGAGAATCGCAAATTACTTTGAAGTTACAATTCTTTACTATAATCCCAACATTACTAAAGAAGAAGAGTACAAGAAGAGAATTCTTGAGTTAAAGAGATTAATTAATAGTATTAGTCCAAAATATAATGTTGCTTTGATCGAGGGCCGTTATGACCCAACTGAGTTCTTTGATATAGCTAAGGGCCTTGAGAAGGAGCCTGAGAGAGGTATTAGATGTTTTAAATGTTATACTTTGAGACTTGAAGAGACTGCTAGAGTTGCTGAAGAGTTAGGTTTTCCTTTATTTTGTACAACATTAACTTTATCTCCTCATAAGAATGCTAATTGGATTAATGAAATAGGAGAAGATCTTGATAAGAAGTATAATACAACATATTTATATTCTGACTTTAAAAAGAAGAATGGATATAAGAGAAGTATTGAATTATCTAAAGAATTTAATTTATATAGACAAGATTATTGTGGATGTATTTATTCTATTAGAGATAAAGAAGCTGAATAAACATATAATATGGTGTAAAGTTAAATTGCTTAACTTTACATCATTTTTATTTTGAATTATAATTTAATAAAGGATGTGAGTAGTATGAAATATTACTGTATAGGAATTAAAGGAACTGGTATGTCTACCTTAGCTCAAATCTTATTTGATTTAGGAAATGATGTTATTGGTTATGATGATGCGAGAGATTATAAATTTACTGAGAAGGGATTAGAAGAAAGAGAGATTCTAATTTATTATGATCATGAACATCCACTTGATAAAGATACTATTGTTACTTATAGTGTTGCGGTACCTGAAGATCATCCTGAGATGAAAAGAGTAAAAGAATTAGGACTTAAGATAAAGAAATATAGTGAAATTATGGGTGATGTAGTAGGTATGTTTAAATCTATTGGAGTATCTGGTACTCATGGAAAAACTACTACTTCTACTATGATTAAAACTATTTTAGAAAATAGTATTGGATGTAATTACTTTATAGGGGCAGGAGATGGAAAAGCATCTTTAGAGAAAGAATACTTTGTAGTAGAGTCTGATGAATTTAATAGACATTTCTTAGATTATCATCCAATGTATGCAATTATTACTAATATTGAAGCTGAACACTTAGAGTGTTATAAAGATATTGATGATATTAGAGAGTCTTTTGAAAAATTTGCTAATCAAACTAGTAGACTTGTTATTTGTAATGGAGATAATGAAGAAGTTAGAAAGATTAATTTCTTACCTAAAGCAATATACTATGGATTTGGATTTAATAATGATGTAGTTATTAGAAATTTAAAATTAGAGACTGATGCATCTAGATTTGATATTGAAATTAAAGGAGAATTTTATGGATCATTTGAAATACCTTTATTTGGTAAACACATGGTTCAAAATGCTACTGCTGCTATTATAATGGCTAAAGAATTAGGAATAGAAAAAGATATTATTTATAATTCTTTAAAGAACTTTGAAAATGCTGAGAGAAGATTTGCTATTAGTAAAGTAGGTAATACTACTATTATTGATGATTATGCTCATCATCCAACTGAAATTAAATCTACATTAGAAGCAGTTAGACAAAAATATCCTAATAAGAGAATTGTAGTAGTATTTAAACCTAATACATATTCTAGAACTAGAGACTTTAAAGATGACTTTATTACTGCTTTAAATGTAGCAGATAAAGCTTATTTAACTGAGATAGATAGTAATAGGGAATATGCAATTGACTATCCTGGAGTAACTTCTAAAATGATTGTAGAGGGTCTTAGAGATGGAGATATGATTTCAGAAGAGACTATTTCTAAATTAGGAGAAGAGTTAGACTCAGTAATTTGTTTTATGAGTTGTGCATCTATTAGTCATTTAATTGATAGTTTTAAAATATATGTTAACTCTTTAGAAGATAATTAAAATTAAAAAGACTATTGATAGATAATACTTTTTGTGGTATTATTAAATAGTCTTTTATATGGCCTGTTGGTGAAGTGGCTTAACACATTACCCTCTCAAGGTAACATTCACGGATTCGAATTCCGTACAGGCTACCATTTGTAAATAAATCGGATTTATATCCGATTTTTTATTTTATTTTAAATAATATGTTATAATTATATTAGTTAAAATAGAGAGGTATATATGAAAAAGATTTTATTATTAATTATCATAATGTTTTGTACAGCTTGTTCTATTGGAGAAAAGACATATTATTGCGATGATGGTGATGAATTAAAGGGTACAACTTGCATAAAGAAGAACAGTACACCAGCTATTCCTAATTATACATGCAAGAGACATCCTGGAACTTATTTAAATGGAAATCAATGTGTAAGTTATAGTTTTTCATCTATTGCATTTAATGCAGATGTTGATTCTTACACTTGCTATAGTGGTTATTTAGATGGTGATGAATGCATTATAGAAACATCTTATAATGCATATGAGGAGTAAAATTATGAAGAAAGTTTTAAAAGTATTATTGTTATTACTTGTTGTTTTTTTACTAGCAGGATGTAAGAAATATAAAGAAGGTTGTAAAGAAGATTATATTTTAAATAATGGAAAATGTAGAAAAGTAGTAGAACAAAAAGAAGTTTTATCTAAAGATGTTTGTAAAGATAATAAAGAACTTAGAGATGGTAAGTGCTATCAAACATTAACTGCTAAAAAGGTTGATGTAAAAGTATGTGATGAAGGTTATACTTTAAGTGGTGATACTTGTTCTAAGACAATTACTATGAATGCTAAAGCAACATATTCATGTACTTCTGGAACTTTAAGCGGATCAAGCTGTGTTCAAAAGGTTGCTGATACTAAAGCTTTGATTTATGGTTATGTTTGTCCTGCAGGTACTACTAGAAATAATGTAGAGTGTTATTATACGAAATTTCCTAGTGAAAGTTGTAGAGCTGGATTTACTGAAGGATCTGGTGGATATACTTGTTCTATGTGGGCTACTAAAGATTATTATTGTATAAGAGGAGAACAAGTAGATAGATCAACTTGTTTAGTAACTGTTTCTACTCCTGCACATGCTACTTATAGTTGTGATTCTGATTATAAACTTAATGGATCAGTTTGTAGTAAAAATGTTTCTATGAGTGCTAAAACTGTAAAACTTTGTCCTGAAGGATATAGTGATATTAATGGAACTTGTACTAAGGAAGAAGAATCAATGACTGAAAAAGAATACTACTGTGAAAAGAAATATGAATTAGTTGATAATAAATGTATTAAATATAAATATACTGATACAATAAAAGTAGAAGTAAAAGATAAATAATAAGAAACTAGAGTAATCTAGTTTTTTAATTATTAAAAATATGATACACTTATAACATAGGAATGAGGGATAATTATGAAAGAAGATATTATTAAAGAAATAGATGAGAAGTTAGCTGAGATAGAGCCAACACTTCCAGATTTTTATGAACCTACTGAGGAAGAGTTAGCTCGTAAAATAGAAGAACAAAATAGAAAAATGCAGGAAGAACATGATAAAGGATTACAAGATATAATGAATAAATATCAAAATGTTGATTATGAAAAACTTAGAGAAGAAGCTATGGAATATGCTAGAACACATTTAACACCTGAACAACTTAAAGAGGCTGAAGAACAAGCAAAACAATTTATGATTAATCAAGAAACAGAAATGGAGAATTGATATGATAGAAGAATTAACTGAAGATAAATTTAATGAAGTAATTAAAACTGGAAAAGTAATAATTGATTGTTATGCTAATTGGTGTGGACCTTGTAAGGCGTTATCTCCTATAGTAGATGAAGTAGCAGAGAAGACACCTAATATGAAGTTTTATAAATTAGATATGGATAATGCAGATAATATTGCTGAAGAATATGAAATTATGTCTATCCCAACAATACTTGTATTTGAAGATGGAAAACTAATAGATAAATCTGTTGGAATGATTTCTAAAGAACAATTACTTGATTTAATTCATTAAATAATACTAGTCAATTGACTAGTATTTTTGATATAATGAAATAGATAATAAAGAGGGATAATATGAAAGTACTTAAAGGAATTAGAAATATACTTATTGTTATATTAATACTTGGATGGGTTACTGCTGGATATGATTATTATCGTATATCTAGAGGTGATCAACCGGTATTCTGTATTAAGAGTTTTGATAAGAAAAATAAATTTGAATCTTATAGAGGTTTATATTACATAGTAGAGAGAACTTTAAAAGAGAAACAAGAAGAGAGATTTGATTTATCTAGAAAAGTAGTATTTAGATTCTTAACTATAAATAGAGAAGTTACTTATAGTAAAGAAAAGAATTATGAAGAATATATTATCCTTGTTAAAGACAATGAATGTAATAATAGTTTATTATATAAAGAGTTAGATGATTATAAGATATATTTAGATTGTATTGATGAGATTAATGTTAAATATAAGAATGATAAGAAGAGTAAGAGTTTAAAAGATGAAATTAATGATAAATTTATTAATAATTTATTAAATAAATTATCTTATGTTGGACTTAGTAGTGATGGTACTACTATGGTATATAAAAACTTAGATGATAGTTTTATCAGTAAAAAGATAACTGTATATAAATGTAGGGGTAATACTAATGACATTTATATTACGATGAATGATAATATGGAAAATGATTATTGTATAATACGATAAAGCAAGAAGATTAATTCTTGCTTTTATGTTATAATATAGAAGGTGATTTTTATGAAGACATTATTAGTACTTGAAGGTGGTGCTTTAAGAGGTATTTATACTGCTGGAGTACTTGATGTATTACTTGATACAGATATTAAGATAGATGCAATAGTAGGAGTATCTGCTGGAGCTTTATTTGGGATTAATTATGTATCAAATCAAAAAGGAAGATGTCTTCGTTATAATTTAGAAAATGCTAATAACAAGAATTATATGGGATTTTATTCATTATTTAAGACTGGTAATATAATGAATGAAGATTTTTGTTTTAATAAGTTAATATATGAAACTGATCCATTTGATTTTGATACTTTTAATAATTCTAAGACTAAGTTTTATTGTGTAGTAACTAATTTAGAGACTGGTTTACCTGAATATAAATTAATTACTGATATTAAGAATGAAATGGAATATTTAAGAGCATCTGGATCTATGCCATTAGTATCTAAAATAGTAGAAATTGATGGTAAGAAGTATTTAGATGGAGGAGTTAGTGATAGTGTTCCACTAGAATGGGCATTAAAACAAGGATACGATAAGATTATTATTGTAGAGACAAGAGTAAAAGATTATCGTAAGAAAAAGAGTAATACTTCATTATTTAAATTAAAATATAAATCTTATCCTAATTTTATTAATACTCTTGAAAATAGATGGATTACATATAATAAAACTAAAGAAGATATTATTAAATTAGATAGAGATAAAATATTTGTTATTAGACCATCTAAACTTGTCCCTATAAAGAGAATTGAACATGATAGGACTCGAATACAAGAAATGTATGATTTGGGCGTAGAAGACGCTAAAAATAGCTTAGATGACTTAAAAATATACTTGAAGAGAGAAGGTAAAAGATGATACGGTTATTTAAAAATTTTGAAAAGAAAGATTTAATTATTATTTTAACTATTATTGTACTTGTAGCATTCTCAGTATTCTTAGATTTAAGAATGCCTGAATATATGAGTGAAATAACTAGACTTGTACAAACTGAGACTTCTACTATGAATGAAATATTAATAGCTGGGGCTCATATGATTATTTGTGCAGTAGGTAGTTTAGTTTGTACTATAGTAGTTGGTTACTTTAGTTCATTACTTTCTGCTAGATTTTCTAGATCTATTAGAAGAAAGATATTTGCTAAAGTTGAGAGTTTTGGTATTGCTGAGATTAAGAAATTTTCTACTAGTAGTTTAATTACTCGTACTACTAATGATGTAACACAAGTAGAAATGTTACTTAGTATGGGATTAATACTTTTAATTAAAGCTCCAATTATGGCAGTATGGGCACTTTTAAAAATAATTGGTAAGAGTGGAGAATTAAGTTTAGTAACTGGAGTAGGAGTTATATTAATAGTTATTACTAATATGTTTATTATTAAGACTGTTTCTCCTAGATTTGCGAAAATACAAAAATTAACTGATAAGATTAATGGAGCAACAAGAGAAAATATTACTGGTATTAGAGTTGTTCATGCATTTAATGCAGAGAAGTTTGAACAAAAGAGATTTAATGATGTTAATGATGAATTAACTGGAATTCATTTAAAGATTACTAAGACTTTTGCTTTAATGGATCCTATGATGAACTTTGTTATGCATTTCCAACACTTAGGAATATATATTGTAGGTGCATTCTTAATTGTTAATAGTGGAATGATTGATAAGATTAATTTATTTAGTAATATGGTTGTATTTGCTAGTTATGGAATGCAAGTTATTATTTCATTCTTAATGCTTACTATGATATTTATGGTACTTCCTAGAGCTCAAGTATCAGCAAATCGTATTAATGAAGTATTAGATAGTGAAGTATCAATTCACTCTGGCACTTTTGATGGAGATACTGAAGATGTTGGTACTGTAGAATTTAGAGATGTTAGTTTTAAATATCCTGATGCAGATGAATATTTACTTAAACATATTTCATTTACTGCTAATAAGGGTGAGACAGTTGCTTTTATTGGTTCTACAGGTTCTGGTAAATCTACACTTATTAATTTAGTTCCTAGACTTTATGATGCGACTGATGGTGAAGTATTTGTAGATGGAGTTAATGTTAAGAGTTATGACATTAAAGCTTTAAATAATAAGATTGGTTATATACCACAAACTGCAGTAATGTTTACTGGTACTGTTTCTGAAAATATATCTTATGGAGATAATGGTAAAGAAAAACCAACTCTTGAAAAAATAAAAAAAGCAATTGAAGTTGCTCAAGGAAAAGACTTCGTAGAAAAAATGGATGATAAGTATGAAGCTCATATCGCTAGAGGTGGAACTAATGTAAGTGGTGGTCAAAAGCAAAGATTATCTATTGCAAGAGCTATTGCTAGAGACCCTGAAATATATATCTTTGATGATTCATTTAGTGCCTTAGATTATCAAACTGATGCAAAACTAAGACGTGAACTAAAGAAATATACAAAAGATGCTACTAGTTTAATTGTTGCTCAAAGAATAGGTACAATTATGAATGCAGATAAAATAATAGTATTAGATAAAGGAGAATGTGTAGGAATTGGTACTCATAAAGAATTACTAAAATCTTGCAAAGTATATAAAGAAATTGCCTTATCTCAATTAAGTGAGGAGGAGTTACAAAATGCGTAATCAGAAACAAGAAAAAGCTAAAGATTTTACTGGTACACTACTTAGAATCTTTAAGAGCTTAAATAGATGGAAATATATATTAGTAATTGCTTGTGTACTATCTTTTATTGCAGCTATGTTATCTGCAGTTGCACCTAATAAATTAGCAGATGTTACTGATGTTATTAGTGATGGTATTAAACCTAATACTGAAAATATAGAGTTAGTTGCAACTGAAATAAATAAAAGTATTATTGAAAATTATAGTATATATAAATTAAAAAATAATAATAATGAAATATTTGAAGCAGATGCATCAGAGTTATTCTTAGAATTTATGAGTTTAACTAAGAATGAAAAAGAATTAATATTAAAACCTATGATTATTAAGGATAAGAATATTACCGTATCTGATCAATTAGTTTATTTAGATGCTATGAGTGGTTTAAGTAAAGATTCAGATCCTGAAGAGTTACTTACTAAATTAGATGAGTTACCTGCATCTATTAAATCTTTAGTTGAACCTAAACTTGATATGGATAAACTTTATGTAGCAGCATTAATTGTTGGAGTTATTTATTTACTTAATTCATTATTTGTATATATTGAAGGTATATTAATGGCTTATGTTGGAATAGGGTACTCTAAGAGACTAAGAAATGGTATTAGTAAAAAGATTAATGTACTTCCTTTAAGATATTTTGATAATCATGAAACTGGAGATGTTTTATCTAGAGTTACTAATGATGTTGATACTATTGGTATTAATATGAGTAATACTATTACTTCTTTAGTTACAAATGTTACATTATTCTTAGGTTCTATTATAATGATGTTTATTACTAACTATATAATGGCATTTACTGCTATTGCTGCTAGTATTTTAGGTTTTATTGGATCGTTTATTATTCTAAAGAAATCTCAAAAATACTTTATTATGAGACAAAAAGAATTAGGAGATTTAAATGGTCATATTGAAGAGATTTATTCTGGACATAATGTTGTTAAAGCTTATAATGGAGAAGAATCTGCTTTACAAGAATTTGATCGTATAAATGAAAACTTATATACATGTAATAGAAAGAGTCAATTCTTATCTGGAATTATGCAACCTGTAATGGGATTTGTTGGTAACTTTGGTTATGTTGCAGTATGTGTAGTTGGTGCATTACTTGTTATGAATAAT
Organism: Bacilli bacterium; assembly: GCA_017525015.1. The sequence goes on along the minus strand of JAFXUK010000022.1, from coordinate 1,614 downwards.
CAAACTACATTTGGTACAATAGTTGCCTTTATGATTTATATTAGATTATTTACTAATCCTTTAACTAGAATTGCTCAAGCAATGACTACAATGCAATCTGTTGCGGCTGCTGCAGAGCGTGTATATGAATTTATGGATGAAGAAGAATTAGCTGATGAATCTAATTTAAAAGAAAAAGTAAATAAAAAAGATGCTAAAGGTAATATTGAATTTAAAAATGTTAAATTTAGTTATGATGATAAGAGAACTATTATTGAAGACTTTAGTGCTAAAGTAAAAAGTGGTGAAAAAATAGCTATTGTAGGTCCTACTGGAGCAGGTAAAACTACAATGGTAAATCTATTAATGAAATTCTATGATATTAAAGAAGGAGATATATTAATAGATGGTAAGTCAATAAAAGAACTTACTAGAGAAAATATTCATGATTTATTTATAATGGTCTTACAAGACACATGGTTATTTGAAGGTACTATTCGTGAAAACTTAGTATTTAATAAAAAACATATTTCAGATGAACATATTTGGGATATTTGTAAAACTGTAGGAGTAGATCATTTTATTAAGACTCTTCCTGGAGGGCTAGACTCTACAATAGGGGAGAATGACTCAGTATCATCTGGACAGAAACAGTTACTTACAATAGCTCGAGGTATGATTGAAGATGAACCTTTCTTAATACTTGATGAAGCTACATCAAACGTTGATACTAGAACAGAAGAATTAGTTCAAAAAGCAATGGATAAGTTAACTGAGGGTAGAACTTCATTTATCATTGCTCATAGATTATCGACAATTAAAAATGCTAATTTAATTCTTGTTATGAATGAAGGAAATATTGTAGAACAAGGGACTCATGAAGAGTTATTAAAGAAGAATGGTTTTTATGCAAAACTATATAATTCTCAATTTCAAAAATAGGGACTACACAAAATAGAAAAGTGTGGTAGAATAAAATAAAGGAGTGAAAAAATATGGCAAAATTTTGTATAAGTTGTGGAGCACAAATGGAAGATAATCAACAATTCTGTCCAAGCTGTGGAGCTGCACAAAACGCAGGAACAACTACTGCTGCACCTGCACAAGAAGGAAAATCTAAAATGGCTGCTGGTCTTTTAGGATTATTCTTAGGAGCTTGGGGAGTTCATAACTTCTATTTAGGAAATACTGGTAGAGGAGTTGCACAAATTCTTGTAACTTTAGTTACTTGTGGATTTGGTGGTTTATGGGGATTCATTGAAGGAATTTTAATCCTTACTGGATCAATTAATACTGATGCTGATGGTAGACCATTAGTTCAATAATAGGCCCAAAACTTGCAAAAAATACCAAAATATGGTATAATGTAATCATGAGAGGAGATTTAATAGGTTAACATTAATTTCTCTTCTTTTTTTTGAACTTATTATTTGATATAAAAAAGACTATTTAAAATAGTCTTTTTCTTTATTAGTTTTTTTGTTTTTACTATTATTTTTGTATTAAATATTAATATTTGGACATTTTACTAATAATAAAGAATAAATATAATACTGGAGAAAAAGGAGATGCTATGTTAATTATATTAGGTTTATTATTAGGATTTATACTTTTATTTATATATTGTTCATTAGT
>JAFXUK010000021.1 GCA_017525015.1 Bacilli bacterium | reverse complement strand
TATTCCCCATAAATCATATCTTGCAATAAATGTTGCAATTTTTGTTAAAGATTGTTTACCTGAACCACCAACACCTACTAATAAAGCATTACCATTTTGAATACGGATAATTCTATGTATACGTATTAAATGATCAATACATTCATCATAAAATACTAAATTCATTGCTTGACCTTCTAAATCTTTATATGCTTCTAAAGCATTATCTAAAAATTTCTTGACTTCTTCATATGTTTGAACATTTCTATAACCCCTATCTTCACTTTTTGGTAATTTTGTTACAGGGTCAACTTCTTCATCATAAAAATTAACTTTCATAAAATCACAATGTATACATGGTTTGGCTAAAGCTACTTCGGCTAAATCTGAGAAATTAGAATTAATATTTTTTTCGATTAAACTTTCTACTCTTTTTTGATCATTAGTATCTCTTAATTTATCACTAAATACTCTCAAAGCTTCATGTCTCCATAATTTAAGAAGATTTTCTTTAGCGGGATAATCTGCAATATTTAATAAACAAAATCCTTGGAAGATTTTTGATACATCTCGAATATTAAATACATAATGGAATTTTATAGGAGTACGAGGTAATTCAGCTTTTACTGAGGAATATAATTGAACCGTTGCAGCAATCAATTTATCTTTAAATGAGGTCATATCTAAACCTTCATCATAACCTGATAAATAATTTGTTAAAATAATATCATATATTTTACTGACTGCATTATTATCTATAGAGATATTAAATACATTAAATAATGATATAAATCTTGGATCTATAGCATTATTACCACCACCTGGAGGTAAAGTACTTCCAACGAAATTAGTATCAATTAATTTAATCAAATCTTTATTATCTTTAGTATAATAACATTTCTTTTCTATTAATAATTTCATAAAAGCAATAGGCTGTTGTGTTTCAAATCTGTCAATTTTCGGCATACCTAAATCATCCACATATATAATTAATTCCTTACCACTTGGAGGTCCCATTGTTCTTAAAAATCTCGTTTCTAATATTTCTTCCATAGTATTTTGGAAATCTGTACTATTAGTTCTTGAAGAAAAGTTCATATTTAAAATAACATAAGGTGAATTTTTTTCTTTTGTTAAGAATTTTAAATAATTATTAATAGTAACAGTTTTTCCTGTACCACTTTCACCCACGAATAAAACAGGTTTATGAATATGTACTAAATTCTTTAATAAATAAGTGAATTTCTTTGTATCACTTGTAGGTATAATTATTTCATTATAAGTTTGATTCTTTCCGTCATTTTCTGGAATTATAGTATTATTTAAATTTTCAGAATCCCATTCAATAAATCTACCTGTAGTACTATCATACATAGAATCGTAAGGTTTTGATGGAGGTGTAGCTGTACCACTTGGTAAATCTTTTAAGAATTTAGCGAATTTTTCTCTGTCTTCGTTTGTAGTTAAACAAGCACCTACAGACCATACTAAACAGAATGTGAAAATTGATTCGAGCTGAGCTGCTTCGGTTGGGATTGTTTCTAAATCTACAAGACATGAATCGATTAAATTAGTTAATTGATTAATTATAGCGGCTTCATATTGAGGTACTATTAATTTAAATGGTATACCTTCTTCTTCATTTCCTTTTGCACCTTTTAATATATATTTCAAACATGGTGGCATCATTCTTGTATAATTATCATTCATATATCCTTTAATAGTTTCATCCCATTCTTTAGGATCTTTAGCTTCTAACCATTTATAGTATACTGCATCACCATGTAATAAGGATGAATCTACATATATCATACCTAAACGAGAAACTGTAGCTGGGGAGGCATGATGTATATTATAAGCTTCGACTAACATTGAACAATAACTTTGCATCAAGATACGATCTTTATTTTCTAAAGTAAGCTGTTTGGAGTCGTCCATAACTGAGTTTAATTTTTCTATCCATAAAGGATCAACATCACCATCAAGTATAATCCATCTTAATTCAGATTTTCCATTATTTGGTAAAGGAGCATTTGCAATCTGGAAAATATTAGATAAAATACCTATTTCGAAATCATCACTTATTTCATTCTTTTTACCGAATAATCTTGGGACACTTTGTGCTTTAGGATTTATTAAATATGATACCATATTATCAATCGATTTAAATTTTTGGAAAACATTTCTTAATATATCAATAATTATACTTTTACCACTCATTGGAGGTCCACAAATCATAGTACAATGACGTATATTCATAACTTCATACATTTGTAATACTTTTACTACTTGACCATCTAATACTTTTAATCCCATATTTTTCATTATTTCTCTAACAGTATCACCTCCTTTTTCTGGAACATCAGAAACTAAATCAGGGAATAAATCTTTTAATAATCCTTCGAATAAAATACTATCATCTTTTATAAATTTAGGCATATTTAAATCTTTCATAGCTTTCATTAAAATTAAATCTTCAGCCCAATCTAAATGATTTCTTTTTAATGTTCCTGCTGAATTCAAAACTGCTTTCATACTTCTTAAACCCCATTCGTAATGATGTTGTTTACTTAATTGTTCTTGACTTAATTCATATAATTTACAAATCTTTTGTGCCAATTTTCTACCATCAGCAAAACCAAAAGATAATAAAATATTTTCACAAATAAGTAAGAAATCTGGAGTTACCATTGTTACCGGTCTAAATAAGGCTTTTAAGTTATCAGGAAGTTCTGATCTTCCTTCGTAGTTTGGATTCATTGTAATAAATATACCTATAGTAGGAAGTAATTTTACTTCTTTAGTCATTAAGAACCAACTTTCTTTATGTTGTGCAAGAGATAATTCTATAGCATTAATTTGTGTAGTAACTACAGATAATACTTCTCTATTAATCATATTAAACTCATCAAAACATCCCCAGAAACCTGTTTGTGATAAACCACTAAAGAATTGACCCATAAAAAGATAATCTAAAGTATCCGAACAGTTTTGTACTACTACTCTTATACCCATACCTTTACCTAAATCTTTTACTGTTTCAGTTTTACCAGTACCTGCTGGTCCTGCAGGAGCTGTACCTAAAAAGAAAGTCAAGGCTGTAGTTATTGTCATAACGCATCTATCAGTAAGTGGTGTAACAACTAAACGTCCTTCAAGACCTTGATATTCATAACATGAATTAAATTCACCATTGCATTGACGTATAATTAAATCATCTTTTTCTTTATCCCAATAAAATTTAAGTTGGGATTCCCATTCAAATTCTCTTGCATCTAAAATTGAATCACGTACAAATTTATCTACGATTTCTCTTCCATGAACTGTTCTTATTATAAGATTATTTAATTTAAGACGATCTTCTTTTGTTATATCTTTTTTACGTACTATAACAACAAGATCTAATAAACCTTTACTTTGACGTTCTAATTCACGTTTCATGGCATATTTATCTCCTTCTTGTTTTATTTTTCTAAAAACATCTTCTAAAGCAAATGTCCACCAACATTCAGATGTGAATACACAAATTTGT
>JAFXUK010000003.1 GCA_017525015.1 Bacilli bacterium | reverse complement strand
AAATAGATTGTGAAAAAATTAATAAAATTAAAACCATAAAATATAAAATAATTGATTATTATGGAATGACAAAAATAAAAATAATGTTTAAAAGATATAAAACTTTACTTATATGTGTTTTAGTTGGAATAATATTAAATCTACTTTTATCAAATATAATATTTGAAATAGAAGTAGAAACACCTAATAAAGATTTAGAAAAAGAAGTAAAAATAGAATTAAAAAAATTAGGTTTAAATAAATATCATTTTATTCTAAATAGAAAAAAGGAAAATATAATAAAGGAAAAATTGTTGGATAGTAATAAAGATAAAATAGAGTGGTTAGAAATAAAAAGATCAGGTACAAAATACACAGTAACTGTGGAAGAAAAGAAAAATGTAAAAGAAGAATCCTGTGGATTAAGAAATATTGTTTCAAAAAAGAATGCAATGATTACTAAAATAGAATCATCTAGTGGAGAAATTGTAAAAAAGAAGTATGATTATGTGGAAAAAGGAGAAATAATAATAAGTGGTAATATTCATAAGAAAGAAGATATTGTAAATAGTGTGTGTGCCAAAGGAAAAGTATTAGGTGAAGTATGGTATAAAGTAACAGTATCTTTTCCATTTAAATTAGAAGAAATAAAAAAGAATAATAAGTATTATCTACAACTATCTTTAAAGAATAAAAATATTCCTAATAAAGATTTAGGAATAATAAAACAAGAATTCAATATTATAAAAAGTAATACTTCATTATATGATATTAAATTAAATCTAATTAGTGGAGCAACAAGAAAAGTAAAAAACTATAACATAAAAACAAAAGATAAAGATGCCATAAAAGAAGCAAAAAAAGACTTAGAAATGAAACTTTTAATTAAACCAAAGATAATAAGGAAAAAAGTTTTGAAAAAGAGCATAAAAAATAGTAAAATAATAGTAGAAGTTTTCTTCGCAGTAGAAGAAGATATTACTTCATATCAAGATATCATTAATGAGGAGGGATAGAATGCTTGGACCATTAACTGATACAATTCATGGTGTAGTTAATTTCACATGGCCTATGTTAATCATATCTATAGTAATTATGGTATCTGTAAGATTAACTTATTTAATTAAAGAAAAACAAAAAATAGTAATATATAAAGAACTATTAATGTTAAGTTTTGCAATTTATATTTTATGTTTATTCCAAGTTGTTACTTTTCAAGATGATGTAACATGGTCTAGCAATAATTTTATTCCATTTAGAGAAATATTTAGATATTCAATAACTGATAGATTATTCTGGAAAAATGTAATTGGTAATATGATAATGTTCTTACCATTTGGATTCTTTATTAGTTATTATTTAAAAGTAGAAAAAATTACTTTACCACTTATCTTAACTCTAGTGGCATCAATAGCTGTAGAGTTTGTTCAAATGTGTATTGGTAGAGTATTTGATGTAGATGATATTTTACTTAATCTTTTGGGAGGAACTGTTGGTTTCTGTATTTATAGTGTTTTGAAAAAAATTGGAGAAAAACTACCAAAGTTCTTTCATAATGATTGGGTATTAGATATAGGTGCAATTATTGTATTAATTGGTTTATTTATGTTTTTGATTTAGGAGGAAGAATGAGCAGTAATATAGAAATATTTGTACAAGTAGATGAAGATATTAAAGAGTTAGAAACAGTAGAAAAAGTACTTTATAGTGCAATTGAAAAAGAGAAGTTAGAAAATGTTTCATTTAACTTAATTATTGTTGATAACAATTATATTCATGAGTTAAATAAAACTTATCGTCACATTGATAGGGAAACAGATGTCATTACTTTTGCATTAGAAGATGAAGATACAATTGTTCTACCAAATGAAGAAAGAATATTAGGAGATATTTATATATCAATTGATAGAGCAAGAGAACAAGCAAAGGAATATGGACATTCACTACTAAGAGAATTATCTTTTTTAGCAGTTCATGGTTTTTATCATTTATTAGGATATGATCATCAAACTCCAGAAGAAGAAAAAGTAATGTTTACCCGTCAAGAGGAGGTATTAGATTCTTATGGAATCAGAAGAGAAAGTTAGAAATAAAGTAAAAAGAAAATTAGGAATAGATCGAAAAAGACTAGCAAATAGTTTTAAATATGCCTGGGCTGGTATAGTTCAATCATATAGAGGAGAACAAAATTTAAAGATTCATACATTTATTGCCATACTTGTAATAGTATTTGGATTCTTCTTAAGAATCAGTTATATAGAATGGCTAGTATGTTTAATCTTGATTGGTTTAGTGTTGATGTCAGAATTTATTAATACTGCTATAGAATATGTCGTAGACTTAGCTTCACCTTCAGTACATCCTTTAGCAAAAGCAGCAAAAGATACTGCAAGTGCAGGAGTATTAATGATGGCAATTATCTCAGCAATTATTGGATTAGTTATATTCATTCCAAAAATAATTGATTTTATAGGAGGATATCTATGATAGAAAAATTAATGAAATTAGCAGAAAATTCATATAGCCCATATTCACATTATAGAGTAGCAACAATTGTGGTAATGAAAGATGGAAAAGAGTTTGTTGGAGTAAATGTAGAAAATTCTGCTTATGGATCATCTATTTGTGCTGAAAGAAGTGCAATTTTAGCCGCAATCTCTAATGGATATAAAAAAGGAGATTTTAAGGAAATGCATTGTTTATGTGCAGACAGTAATAAAATAAGTACAAGTTGTTTTGCATGTAGACAAGTAATATCTGAATTATTTGATAAAGATGTAGATTTATATTTTTATGCCAATACTGGAGAATATAAAATATTTAAAGTAAGTGAATTATGTCCATATCCATTTGGAGAGGAAGATTTAATATGAAATGTGGATTTGTAAGTATAGTAGGTAGACCTAATGTAGGTAAAAGTACTTTACTAAATTCTATTTTAGGTATGAAACTTGCAATTACATCAAATGTTTCAGGTACTACTAGAAATATAATTAATGGTATTTATAATGATGATGAGTCTCAAATAATATTTGTAGATACTCCAGGTATTCATAAACCAAATGATAAGTTAGGAAATCTTTTAAATAAGAAAGCTTATAATAATACTGAAGGAGTAGATATTATTTTATTCTTAGTAGATATTTCTAAAGGCTTTGGTAAAGGAGATAGATTTGTTCTACAAAGATTAAAAGATAAAAATATTCCAGTATACTTATTATTAAATAAAATAGATTTAGTAAAGAATAAAGAAAATTTACTTAAAGAAATAGATGAGATCAGATCAGAATTCGAGTTTAAAGAAATAATTCCAATCTCAGCTAAAAAAGAAGATAACATAAATGTCTTATTAGCATGTCTAAAAAGAGATTTACCAGAAATGGATAGAATTTATTCTGAAGAAGAATTAACTAATGTTACTACAAGATTCATTATGGCAGAATTTGTTAGAGAAAAAGTATTAGAACTTACTCATGATGAAATTCCTCATACAGTAACATGTTATACAGAAAACTTTGAAGAAGATGATAAGGTCGTACATGTTCAAGTACTAATTGTAGTAGACCGAGATAATATTAAAAAGATTATTATTGGAAGACAAGGATCTATGTTAAAAGAAATAGGTACAAGAGCAAGACACGATATGGAAGAATTCTTAGGAAAGAAAGTATTCTTAGAAACATATGTTAAAACCTTAAAGAACTGGAGAGATCAAGAAAGATACTTCGTTGAATTAGGTTTAAAAGATGAAGATGAATAAAAAATAAAAGAAATCACCACTATATTTATAGAGGTGATTTTATGAATGAAAAAATACTTTGGGAATTGTTTAAAAAAACAGGGGATATTAAGTATTATAATTTATTAATGCAAATAAAAAAGAAGTGATAATATGAAGATAGAAAGCTTTGAAGGTATTATTCTAAGTGAAACAAATTATAGTGAGTCAAGTAAGATTCTAAATGTTTTAACAGATAAACATGGACTTATTGGAGTAATTTCTAAAGGTTGTAGAAACATGAAATCTAAATTAAGAGGAGTAAGTAGAAAATTAATCTATGGAACTCTTCATGTTTATTATAAAGAAAATGGTCTATCTACATTAATTGGAGTAGATGTAATTAATTCATTTTCTAAAACAATGATGGACTTAGAAAAAATATCATATGCTTCTTTCATATTAGATTTAACATATCAAGTAGTAAAACAAACAGAGTCTGAAGAAATTTTTGATTTATTAAAGAATAGTCTTATTAAATTAGAAGAAGGCATTCCATCATTACCACTTACTAATATTGTTGAATTAAAACTATTAGATTATTTAGGAGTTGCTCCTAATGTTGATTCTTGTTGTCATTGTGGATCTACTAAAGGAATAGTAACTTTATCTTCAGAAGATGGAGGTTATATTTGTAAAGACTGTTATGACAATGAACCATTAGTATCTGAAAAGACTATTAAGATGATTAGAATGTATTATTATGTAGATATTTCAAGTATTACTAAACTTGATGTAAGTAATGAAGTAACTAAAGAAATAAACTTATTCTTAGATGATTATTATGATAGATTCACAGGATTATATGTAAAAAGTAAAGACTTTATAAAGAAGATAAATCAACTAGCAAATAAATAAAAACTTTTCTTTTATAAAAAAAGTTGATATAATGATTTTGGTGATAATATGAATTATGTTGAGTATATTATAATAGCGGCAATAATGGTTGTAATATTATTTGCTGTTATTAAAGCCACAAAAAAAGATGCTGGCTTAGATTTTAATAAATTAGTAGAATTATTAGGTGGAAAAGACAATATTATTTCTACTGAAACAAATATGTCTAGATTTAAAGTAACTTTAAAAGATGTATCTAAAGCAAATAAAGAAGGAATACAAAAATTAGGTGCAAAAGGTATAGTAGAAATAGATAATCAATTAAAGATTATTTTAGGATCTGAATCAAAACAATTAAAGAAGTACATAGATGAAATAAAATAAAGACTTTTAAAGTCTTTTTTATTATTAAAATAAAAATCCAAAGATTACTATAAATAGTAAAAACTAAAACGTACATATTTGTAAATTGGAAACAATGAACATCTAAAACAACTTTTTTCTATGTTATAATTTACATATAGTAGGTGAGCATATGAGAAAAAAGAAAAAATCACTAGTATTTTTAATAGCAATACTATTACTAAGTTTTGGTATAGGTTATGCCTATCTTACAACAACTCTTTCTATTAATGGAACAACAGATATTGATAGTAATAATTGGGATGTATACTTTGATAATGTTAATGTAACTGAAGGATCTGTCTCAGGAGAACAAGTTATAGAAGCCCCAACAATTACAAGTGATACAGAAGTAGAGTTCCATATAAGACTTAAAGAACCAGGAGACTTTTATGCATTTACAATAGATGCAAAAAATGATGGTACTATAGATGCAATGATAAATACATTTAGTAAAAAAATAAATGGTTTAGCAACTATTCCAGATTATTTAAACTATATAATTGTATATTCAGACGGAACGCCAATTGAAAATAATCATTTACTTGCAAAAGAATCCTTAGAAACATATTATGTATTTATAGAATATAGACGAGATATAGATCCAGATGACTTACCATCAACGGCTCAGTCACTTACATTATCGTTTGATGTAGAATATGTCCAAGCTGATAGTAATGCAAAAGAGATTATGCAAACTCTATATAGTCACAGTACATTTTCCATCGGAACAACAATTATGTATACAGATAATGTATATGATAATAATTCGATGTTTAGTGGTAATTATGTACATTTTAAGTATGAAGGCAGAGGATATAAGGTTAACAGTGCATATATTGGCTTTGAAGTTAATGGAACTAAACATTATGTTAGAGGAGCTGGTGCAACATTTAACGATACAACAGGTGAATTAGAAGAAAAAAGTCCATACTATGAGAACAATAAAAAAGAACTGCAAAGTCTTTTTGGAGAGTCTAATTGTATGGAACAAACTGTTCAATCGGTTAAAGAGTATCAATGTAATTCTGGTGGACTATTTGGTTCGGCAAATGAAAAAGGGTTGGTAAAAATTACAGACACTTATGAAGCAAATTATTATATTTATGAAAATGGAGAAGTAAGATATTTTCCACAATTATAAAAAAAGAAGAGGCAATCTCTTCTTTTTTTAATAGTAATAATAGTTATTGTTATTACAGTTTGGACATTGTGGATATGGATAAACTGGATATACTGGTACTGGATAATATTGTTGTTGATTATTATTTTGACTTATTCCATAACCTAAAGCAGTACCTGCAACTCCTCCTAAAAGAAAAGGAGCAAGTAAGAATCTTTCATCTTCAGGATTTCCATAATTTACAGGATATTGATTATACATAAATACCTCCTCATAGTATTTTATACAAGATTGAGAATTTTGTTATTATACTAGTAAAAGATAAAAAAGTACGATATAATTTAAAGAGAAAAAGAGGGATAATATGGAAAGACTACAAAAAGTAATTGCTGCATCTGGTTATACTTCTAGAAGAAAAGCAGAAGAATTAATTAAACAAGGAAAAGTAAAAGTAAATGGTAAAGTTGTAACTGAATTAGGTACAAAAGTTTTTGATAGAGATGAAATAGTAATCGATAATAAGATTATTACAAAAGAGACTAAAGAATACTATTTGATTAATAAACCCAGAGGTGTTATTACATCTACTGATGATGATAAGAATAGAAAGATTGTTACTGATTTAATTCCTACTGAAGCAAGAATATATCCTGTTGGAAGATTAGATTATGATACAACTGGAGCTTTAATTCTTACAAATGATGGTGATTTTGCAAATATTCTTACTCATCCAAAGAATAAAGTAGATAAAGTATATCTTGCAAAACTAGAAGGTATCATTAAAGGTGAACAAATAAACAAATTAAAAGAAGGAATTATTCTTGATCATACAAAAGTAATACCTTCTCGTGTTAAATTAAAAAAAGTAAATAATGAAACTAATACATGTATTGTCGAAATTACAATTCATGAAGGTAAAAATCATCAAGTTAAAAGAATGTTTGAAGCAGTTGGATTCCGTGTTGAAAAATTAAAAAGAGAAAGAATTGGAATATTTACAACTGAAGGATTACAATCAGGAGAATTTAGAAAACTTACACCAAAAGAAGTAGCAATTGTTTATAGTTTAAAGAAATAAAAAAAGGAACTAAGTTCCTTTTTTATTATTCAGTAACAATTGCTCCTGTAGGACAAGTCTCTTGTGCATCTTTTGCAGCTTGTTCCTTATCAGCAGGTACTTCAGCTACTTTAGCAGTAGATAATCCTTCATCATTGATTTCGAATAAATCTTCAGCAACAGCAGTACAAGCTCCACATCCGATACAAGCTTCTTGATTAACTTTAACTTTCATTTTTGATACCTTCCTTTCAATGATTATTATAACGAAAAACAAATCTCTCGTAAAGCATTTTTTCTACTAAAACGTAAAGTAAAATCAAATAATCTTTTGTTTTAAAATGATATGTGATAAACTTATAATAAGAAGGTGAATCTTATGAGACGAATGGATCGTTATAAAGATGAAGAACCGAATAGAGTAAATCGTTTGGAAAAAAATCAGGAACTATATCAAGATTTGTTTAGTAATACAAAATATACTAATATTGCAGATGTAACAAATGCCAATGCTTATGAATTAGGTGGAGAAAAGAAAGATGCTACATCATCAAGAGAATCATATCAACAAATGTTAAAATATAGAGGCGTAGAAGAAGTTCCAAAAGTAAAGAAAGAATTAGATGATTTTAATTACTTATATCCAAAAAAAGAAAAAAGAATTTATGATATTAACAGTGTATTAGAAGATGCTAGAAAAAATAGAGAAGAAAAAGATGAACTAGAAGAAAAAAGAAAACTTAAATACACAAGTTATAATATTTTAGCTGGAATTAACTTAGAAGAATTAGCTAAATATAGAGAAGAAAAGAGTAAGAGAGAAAAGACTCCTGAAGAAGAAGAAATTCATGATTTAATGGATACAATTGCATCTAAGACTTTAGCAGGAGAATTATCTAAAGAAGAAACTGTAGATTTATTAAGTGACTTAATGGCAACTAATATGCTTGATAAAGTAGTACCTGCAGATGAAATGGGAGATCAAGAACCTGAAAAAGAAGAGGATACTGAACCATTAATTATATCTACTCAAGAAATAACTATTGATCATACAGCTCCACTTGATGAGCAATTAGATGAAACATTAAAAGAAAACACTATGTCTACAGCAGAGATGGAAGAGTTACTAGCAAGAGAAGATGAACCAACAAATACTGAAGAAAATAAATTAGTAGATAAAGACTTCTATACTAAGAGTATGGATTTATCTACAAAAGATTTTGAAATGGCAGATGACTTCAAAGATAAAGGCTTACCAGTAATTGTTAAACTACTAATTGCCTTCTTAATATTATCAATAATCGCAGTAGCAGTTTATTTTATTTATTTAAGACTAAAATAAAGAAAAGTTATTCAACTTTTTCTTTTTTTTTGGTATGATATTATTGAGAGTGGTGAAGCAAAAAATGAACACAAAGTTTATAGTAAATGATTATGCATTAATATGGAATTTATTGTTTCAATCTGCCATAGATGATAGTTTTTCTAAAGAAAAAGCTAAATTATGGAATACATATAAAGAAGAATATAATCAAACATATAAAGATAAAATGGCTATTATGAAAGATTATAAAAACTTTATTCCAAATGATGATACAATTTATAATGTCGTTATAGAAAATAAATCATATGATAAATTAAAAAAACAAGCAGAAAAATATCGTTTAGAAGTAATGAAATTATGGGATAAAAATAAGAAAGAAGCAGATAATCTTATTACAAAGATTACTAGACTTAATATCCCTGAATACACTTTTTTTGTAGTGAATAAAGAACTAGGAATAATTGATCATCCTACTAGAGGTAGTATGGTTTTAGGAAAAACAATTGATGGTAGAAATCCATTCATGATGTTATATGAAATAATGATGAATATCGTTATGAATAATATTAAAGTATATAATGAATCAGAAAAAGATTTCAAAAAAGCAATTGTTGAGTTAGCTGTTTTAAATGAATACGCAACTGGCTTAAATAAAAGAAGTTGTTACTTAAGTGGAGATCCAAAATTATTATCCTTAAAGAGATGGATTTATCCATATTGGTTAATGTATTTAGGAGTAGCTAAAGAAGATTTCCATACTTATATGGCAAGAGATAAAGTATCATTTGATACAGAGCGTTATGCTTATGAAAAAGAATTAAAGAAAATGAACCTAGAAGAATTTATTGATTTCTGTATACGTAATAAAAGGTATATTATTAGAGATCCAAAACAACAATAACTAGAAAGCAGGGGGATTTATGGACGATAAAATCAAAATATTATTAGACAAAATAAATATTGGAGAAGAAACTTTCCAATATTTTAATGATGCCAAAATATTAAAGATTAAAGTTAGTCCTAAAACAAAGAGCTATAACATTATTGTTGAAAAAGAAGATCTATTACCTGTAGAAGTATTAAAAGAATTAGAAGAAAAGAAACATTTATTAGATGAAAATGCTAAAACAATTGAATTTGTTTTTGAAATAAAAAATAAAGATATAAATGTATATAAAACATATTATGAGTATTTATTACCTAACTTAAAGAAAGAATTAAAAGTATTAGAAATATATCAAGACTCTTTACAAATAGAAGATGATAAATTAGCAATTATTGTTACTAATGATATGGAGTTCCAAGCAATGGAAAAAGCTCTTCCAAAGATTAATAAGTTTTATAAACAAATGGGTTATAATGAAGAACTAGATATCATTAAAAGAGAAGAACATGTTCTAGCTAAGATTCAAGAAGAATTAGAAAATGAAATAAATCATTTAGAAACAAAAAAAGAAGATAAGAAAGAAACTCCTAAAGTAGAACAACCTGAAAAGAAACAATATAGAAGAGAAGCTGTAGAAGAGAATAATGTTATAGGAAGAGGTATCAAAGAAGATCCAATAAAGATTAAAACAATTATTGGAGAAGATAACAATGTAGTAATAGAAGCAAAAGTTTTTGGAACAGAATTCTTTGAATCCCCTAAAACAGATTTTAAGATTATTACATTAAAACTAACTGATTATTCTGATAGTATTTATTCAAAGATATTTGTAAGAGATAATGATGAATATAAACGTCTTTCTAAAGAATTTAAAGAAGGTAATTGGTATAAGATTAGAGGAGCTTCTGTTAATGATAAGTACTCTAAAGAATTAGTTATTAATGCTAGAGATATTTTAAAAATAGATTCAAAAGACTCTAGTCGTAAAGATACATCTGATGAAAAGAGAGTAGAACTACATGCTCATAGTAAAATGAGTCAAATGGATGGAGTAGCAGAAGAAACTGATCTTGTAAAAACTGCTATGAAGTTTGGTATGAAAGCAGTAGCAATTACTGATCACAATGGTGTACAAGGATTCCCTCATGTATTCAGTATGGTAACTGATCATAATAAGAATTTGAAAGAGGGAGAAGAACCATTTAAAGCTATCTATGGAGCAGAATTAACAATGATTGATGACTCTGTAGATATAGTAACCAGACCTAATGATGAAATAATGTTAGATCAAACTTATGTAGTATTCGACTTTGAAACTACAGGTTTTAATGCCGGTGGAGCAGACTCTATTATTGAAATAGGTGCAGTTAAGATTAAGAATGGTGAAATACTAGAAAAGTATGATGAATTAATTAATCCTGGAAGACCTCTACCAGAAAAAATTACAGAAGTAACTAACATTACAGATGAAATGTTAAAAGATAAAGATAACGAAGAAAATGCTGTTAAAAGATTTATTGAGTGGTTTGGAGATTGCCCAATGGTAGCTCATAATGCTAAGTTTGATGTTTCATTCTTAGAGATGGCATATAAAAAGTATGATTTAGGAACATTTACAAATCCTGTAATCGATACTCTAGAGTTATCAAGAACACTAGATAATAACTATGCAAGACATAGTTTGTCTGCATTAGTTAAAAGATATGAAGTTCCATGGGATGAATCAGCACACCATAGAGGAGATTATGATGCTGAAGGAACTGCTTTAGTATTCCATAAAATGCTAAAGAAATTATCCAATCGTAATATAGATAAAATGTCTGATTTAGATAAATTAGTAGATAAATCAGAAATTCATAAATATGGTCGTGCTCATCATGTTAATTTACTTGTAAAAAATAAAGTAGGATTAAAGAACTTATTTAAACTTGTTTCCTTAGCAAACACAACTTATTTATATAAAGCTCCTAGAATTCTAAGAAGTGTTATTGAGGAACTTCGAGAAGGATTATTAGTAGGTAGTGGTTGTTATGAGTCTGAAGTATGGAATCAAGCTAAATCAAAAAGTGATGATGAGTTATCTAATATTATTAGATTCTATGATTATGTAGAAGTACAACCAGTAGAGTGTTATAATCACTTAATTCAAACAAGTGACTTTACATCACCTGCAGAAGTAATGGCTAATATTGAAAAAGTAATTAGAGTAACAAAAGAAGCAGGTAAAATTATAGTTGCAACAGGAGATGTTCATCATATTAATCCTGAAGATAAGATTTATAGAGAAATAATTGTAAATCAAAAAGTTCCAGGAGGAGGACGTCATCCACTTGCAAGAGGAGAAATAAAAGAAATACCATCAAATCACTTTAGAACAACAAATGAAATGCTAGAAGACTTTAATTTCTTAGGTGATGAATTAGCACATGAAATAGTAATTGAAAATACAAATAAAATTGCTGATATGTGTGAAATTGTTGAAGTTATTCCAGATACTGGAGGTATACCTTTCTCTCCAAGAGTAAAAGCAGATGATGGAGAAAGTTACCTAGATTGTCCTGTTGTAGTAACAGAACTTGTCTATACCAAAGCAAAAGATTGGTATGGAGAACCTCTTCCATATATGATTGAAGAGCGTATCGCAACAGAACTTTATGGAGATATAGTATTTAAAATTATTACAGAAAAATATGAAGGCGAAAATCTAGACAAAGAAGAGTATGAAAAGAAAGTACATCAAGAATTACATGATGAAATAATAAAAGGCTCTGAAAATATCAAAAATATGGTAACAGAGTATGTTAAGAAAACATCAGAAGAAGAGCTAGATGAAAAAGCCTTAGCAAAAAAAGTTAAAAAGACTTTAGGAGGAGTAATAGGTGGAGGATTTGATCCTATTTACTTAATTGCTCAAAGACTTGTTAAACACTCAAATGATGAAGGGTACTTAGTTGGTTCAAGAGGATCTGTTGGTTCAAGCTTTGTCGCTACAATGATGGGTATTACAGAAGTTAATCCACTTCCAGCACATTATAGATGTGATAAATGTAAATTAAGTATCTTTGATGGTGAAGATGGTCTTCCTTTAGGTAAAACATATAATTCTGGATTTGACTTACCAGATAAAGAATGTCCAAATTGTCATATTCCAATGATAAAAGATGGACAAGATATGCCTTTCGCAACATTCTTAGGATTTAATGCTGATAAAGTACCAGATATTGATTTAAACTTCTCAGATTTAAATCAAGCATCAGCTCATGCTTATACCAAAGTATTATTTGGAGAAGATAATGTTTATCGTGCAGGAACAATTGGTACAGTTGCTGATAAAACTGCCTTTGGATTTGTAAAAGGATATTTTGAAGATAAAGAAATCACAGATGTAAGAACTGCTGAAATAGAGCGTCTAGCAATAGGTTGTACAGGAGTTAAAAGAACTACTGGACAACATCCAGGAGGAATTGTTGTTATACCAGATTACAAAGATGTTTCAGATTTTACACCTTTCCAATTCCCTGCAGAAGATGCAACAGCAGAGTGGAGAACAACACACTTTGATTACCACTCAATTGATCAGTGTTTATTAAAACTTGATATCTTAGGTCACTCAGACCCAACACAATTAAGATTAATTCAAAATCAATCAGGTACTGATATTCTAAAAGTACCATTAGATGATAAAGATACGATGAGTATTTTCACATCTACCAAAGCTTTAGGTGTTACTAATGAACAAATAATGTGTCCAACAGGTACATTAGGTATTCCAGAGTTTGGTACACCATTTACTATCTCTTTAGTAGAAGACACAAAGCCAACTACCTTTGCCGAATTAATTAAAATTTCAGGTCTTTCTCACGGTACAGATGTATGGTTAGGAAATGCTCAAGAACTAATTAAAAATAATATTGTTCCATTTAAAGAGACTATAGGCTGTCGTGATGATATTATGGTTTACTTAATGTATCATGGAGTAAAACCAATTAAAGCATTCAAGATAATGGAGTTTGTTCGTAAAGGAAAAGCTTCAAAAGACCCAGAAACTTGGGCAGAACATGTAAAAACAATGCAAGAAGCAAATATTCCAGATTGGTTTATAGGATCATGTCAAAAGATTAAGTACATGTTCCCTAAAGCTCATGCTGCGGCATACGTAATTTCAGCATTCAGAATAGCTTGGTATAAAGTACATATGCCAGTATACTTCTATGCTTCATGGTTATCATCAAAAGCAACAGATATAGATGTAGAAAGCATGATTAAAGGATATAATGCCATTAAAGCAAAAATAGAAGATATTGAAGCTAAAGGCTATGAAGCATCTAATAAAGAAAATGGTCAAGCTGAATCTTTAAAAGTAGCATTAGAAGCAACTGCTAGAGGAATTAAATTCTTACCAGTTGATTTATATGAAAGTGATGCAACTGTTTGGGTAGTTAAAAATGATACAGATATTTATCCACCATTTAATGCAATTGAAGGATTAGGAGATACAGTTGCTAAAAACATAGTTGCAGAAAGAGAAAAAGGTAAATTCTTAAGTATTGAAGATGTTCAAAAAAGAGGAAAAGTATCAGGAACTCTTATTGATAAGATGAAAGAAATGGATATCTTTAAAGATTTACCAGACTCTAATCAATTAACATTGTTCTAAAAAAGAAGAGAAATCTTCTTTTTTTCTTTACATTAAAAGACATTTGTGTTTACATTCTACTTTGACGTAAACAAAATGTTAATGTATACTATTGTTAAGAATAGGAAGTGTTATTGTGAAAAAAATAGTTAAATTATTATTTGTATTTTTATTAGGATTCATGATTATTCCAATGGTACATGCAGAAGATTTACCAACAGAAGGTGTTACTTATTTTATGGATTATCCTAATGGAGAAGAAGAAGTAACTCTTGAATATGATAAGGCAAATGACCCTGATGAAGTATTAATATTCAGTGGTATGACTGATTCAAATGGTAAAATCAATCTTTGTGATTGGTCTAGTACAGGACAACTTCGTATTGTACAAGAAGTACCTGCAGGATATACTACAACTACAAAAGAAGTTAAAGTAGATTTATCAAGAGATAATGTAGCTAGTTTTATTAACTATAGAGGATTAGATAATCCAAAGACAGGAAGATCAATTCTAGTATTCTTAGGAATAATAGGAGTAGTAACAATAACAATTTTAGTATCAAGAAAAAATAAAAAGTCACTTCTAATAATTCCTATAATAGTAGGAGTTTTAGCAGTAACTTATGTAAAAGCAGAAACTTGTTTCTGTATTCAAGTAAAAGATGGTTCAGGAAAAGCTTTAGCAAATGTACATATAGATGTATATGCTAAGCCAAATAAAATTGAGGCATATCCAGCAATCGTATACGATGCAAATGGTGGAAAATTCTTTGATGGAAAAGAAAAAATGTATATACGTATTCCTCATGATGATTGTACAAGCGAAGAATTCTATAGTTCTTTTACAATAGATGATTTTTCATACCTACAAGAAAACTTAGCTCTAGTATACAGAGATGGATATAGAATGTCAGGAGCTTCGTATAATGGATCAAGTGAAATACCAACAACCCTTAAAAATGGAATGGTTTTAAAAATTGATTGGGAAGAACAAGAGGAATCTACTATAGTAGAAGTAAATGGAAATGGTGGAGTAATTAATTATCACGGAAAGAAAATAGAAAAATCATTTTTAAATTCAGTTACAAAATCATACGTTTTGAATAAAATAACTACATCATTTACAAATGGAAATAAAAGATTCATTGGTTATGATACTAAAGCAGCATGTAGTAGATTTAATTCATATGGTATTCAAAATAATAACAATTCTGAAAGTGATGAAAACGTTGAAGATTCAAAAATATACTATGCATGTTGGAATGAATCACCAGATGGAATATATGTTAATGATGAATTGTTTATTGGAACAAATGACACATGCTTCAAAGAATCTAATGCAAGCATAAAATTAGGTGATAATGATGACTTTAGCTTATATAGTAATGAAGGATCAAATCTATATATAGGTGATTATACACTTGATGATATCTACTTAGTTTTAACAAAAGAAAGAATAATTGGTATATTAAATAACTACAATAATCCATTAGTACCACTTCCTGATTATGATGGAAAGCAAGAAATAACAAAATTAGAAATTGTTAAAAATGGAGAAACAGTAGTATCTCTTACAGAAGATGATTTTGAGTATGATGGAGGTAATTATTATATTTTAAATGATGATAAGAGACCTATTGTAATGAACTATATTGCTGTTCTAGATGAAAATGATTGTTTTGGAATATAAAAGAGAAGATATATATCTTCTTTTTTTTATTAGTGATATAATAAATTTATAGGAGGATTTATGAAAAAATATTTAACATTATTATTAATACTTATTGCATTTATCTATGTACCAGTAAATGCTAAAGTAGATAACTTTATGGCAGGAGGAAATGTAACATTTGATAAAGATGTAACAAAAACATCTTTTATTGCTGGAAATGATGTAGAGGTAAATAGTAGAATCAACGGTATTGGTTTTGTTGCTGGTAATAGAGTATCAGTATCAGGAAGTGAAGATTATTTATTTGCTGCAGGTAATAGTCTAAGCATTGATAAAGTAACTACAAAAGATATGTTTTTAGCAGGAAACAATATCGTAGTAAAAGATTCTAATGTAAGAGATCTATATGCAGCTGCTAGCTTTATTAGAATAGAGTCAAGAGTATCAAATAATCTATATTTAGGAGGAGATCATGTCTATATTAACTCTGAAATAGATGGAGATGCTTATGTTGCAGGAGATACTATTAGAATTGGAGATCAAGCAGTTATTCATGGTACATTAAATTATCCAAAAGAGTCTAAAATAACAATTTCAAAAACAGCAATTATTAAAGAAAAGAAAGCTTATAAAGGAGAAAAAGTAGAAGTAAATAAAACATCTCCAATTATAAGTAATATTGTAAGTACAATAATATCATTTGTATCAATGTTACTAATTGCCTTTGTTTTATATGCAATTTCTAAGAAATTATTTAAAGAATTTATAAAAATAAAAGCAAAAGCAGATAGCTTATTAAAAACAATTGGAATTGGTCTAATTACTTTAATAGTAGTACCAGTATTATCATTCTTTGTAATGTTAACACTAATTGGTATTCCATTAAGTGTTTTAGTTCTAATGCTTTATGGAGTACTAATCTACTTATCAATTATTCCAACATCATATTATTTAGGAAATCTATTCTTAAAAGATAAGATTAAGAATGCTTACTTATTAGTATTTGTATCATTATTATGTATGTATATCTTAAAATCAATTCCATACTTAGGATGGATTATTGAATTCTTATCAATTGGCTTTGGATTAGGTATCTTTGTAAGTATGATAAAAGAAAAGATTAAAACAAAAGAAACACGTTAATAATACGTGTTTTTTTATGATATAATTAATACGGTGATATTATGGACGGTGTAATAGTAATTAATAAACCAAAAGGTATTACTTCATTTGATGTAGTACATGAAGTTAGTAGATTTTTAGAAATAAAGAAAGTAGGGCATACTGGTACTCTAGATCCTTTAGCAGAAGGAGTATTAATTGTCTGTGTAGGTCAGGCTACTAAAATTGCTGAATTACTAACAAGTTATGATAAAGAGTATATTGCAGGAGTAGAATTAGGAATTGAAACTGATACTTATGATATAGAAGGAAAAGTTCTAGAAGAAAAAGAAGTAGGAGACAATCTACCAATAAAAGAAGTTTTAGATTCATACAAAAAAACATATCTTCAAGAAGTACCAATTTATTCTGCAGTAAAAGTAAATGGTAAGAAATTATATGAATATGCAAGAGAGAATATTGAAGTAGAATTACCTAAAAAAGAAGTAACTATTAAAGATATAGAATTATTAGAAAATAACAATAAAACATTTAAATTTAGAGCATTTGTTACTAAAGGATGTTATATCAGAAGTCTTATTCATGATATTGGCCAATCTTTAGGTACAGGAGCAACAATGACATCTCTAATTAGAACTAAACAAGGAAGTACTAGTATTGAAGAATCATGTACTTTAGAAGAGTTTAAACAAGGTAAATTTAAATTAAAAAGTATAGAAGAAGTATTAGATATGCCAATAATTGTAGTAGATTCTGATTTAGAGTTTAGAATCAAAAATGGACAAAAACTTCATAATAATTGGGGTATAGTAGATAAAGTATTATTTAAAAGTGAAGATAATAAACTATTAGGTATTTATGAAGTAGAAGAAAATCACTTAAGAGTGTGGAAAAACTTTTATTAAAATTTCTTTGTATTTTAAAGAAAATGTGTTATAATACAAACTGAAAGGAGTGGGAAAGAAATTTACCCACTCTTCTTATTTATTAGGAGGTGACTTATGAAAGAAAAAATTGCTAGTCTTGTAGATGAATCTATTAAGGAATTAAATGTCTTTGTAGATGATGCATTTATAAGTACAGAGGAAGGAAAAAAGATATTTAATATTGTCCTTGATAGCGAAGAAGTAATTGACTTAAATAAAGTAACAGAAGCCTCAAGAATAATAAATAAAATAATAGATGCAAATGAAAGTTTATTAGAAGATGCTGATGAACTTGACATTTACTCTAAAGAGAAGGGAGATAAGTAGGAAAAAATGAACGGAAAGGAATTTAAAGCTGCACTAGATAACATCGTAAAAGAAAAAGATATTGATCCAGAAGTAGTATATAGTGCAATGGAATTAGCTCTTACATCTGCATACAAAAAGAATTTTAATTCTAAAACAAATGTAAAAGTATTATTTGATCGTGAAACTGGTGAGATTAAAGTATACTCATTCTTAACAGTAGTAGCAGATGATAAGATGACTAAGGAAGAGTATGATGACGCATTATTTGAACGTTATGCTGAAGATGATGAGTTAGATACTAAACAAGAAGAAGTAGAAGAGGTTGCTGAAGGAGAAGAAGGAGAAGAGAAAGAAGAAAAAGAAACTATCACATTCTTCAATCCTGAAACTGAAATTAAATTAAGTGATGCTAAGAAGATTGATAAGACTCTAGAGATTGGAGATACTATTGATACAGAAGTAACTCCAAAAGACTTTGGTAGAGTTGCAACTTCAACAGCTAAACAAGTAGTAACACAAAAGATTAGAGAAGCTGAAAGAAATAGTATTATGGAAGAATATGGAGACAAACAAGATGAATTACTAATCGGAACAGTTGCTCTAGAAGATACAGATAATTACTTTATTGATTTAGGAAGAACTAATGGTATCTTACCTAAGAAAGATTGTATCCCAGGAGAAAAAATCGAAATGGGATCACAAATTAAAGTATATGTATCTAAAGTAGATAATAATGGAAAGAGTTTATTAATTCTTTTAAGTAGAGCTCATTATGGTTTTGTTAAAAGATTATTTGAACTTGAAATTCCAGAAATTAATGATGGAACAGTAATGATTTACTCAGTTGCTAGAGATCCTGGAAATAGAAGTAAAGTTGCTGTTTACTCAGAAAATCCAAATGTTGATCCAATTGGAGCATGTATTGGAGAAAAAGGTTCTAGAATTGCTAGAATTATTAATGAATTACACGGTGAAAAATTAGACGTTGTTAAATATGACACTGATCCAGCTGTATTTATTGAAAATGCACTATCACCAGCAAAGAATTTAACAGTTGCTATCACAGATCCTAAGAAATTAGAAGCAATGGTTATAGCTGATGGAGATAACTTCTCATTAGCAATTGGTAAGAAAGGTCAAAATGCTCGTCTTGCAACACGTTTAACTAAATTCAAGAAGATTGATATTAAGACAACTGAACAAGCAAGAGAAGCAGGAATTAATTTTAGATAATGAAAACTAAAAAAATACCTTTAAGAACTTGTGTAGTAACAAAAGAATCACTACCTAAAAAAGATCTACTAAGAATAGTAAGAACTCCATATGGAGACATTGAAGTAGATGAAACAGGAAAGTTAAATGGTAGAGGTGCATATATTAAAAAAGACTTAAATGTTTTAGAACAAGCTAAAAAGTCAAAAATCTTAGAAAAAAGATTAGAAATTGCAATAGAGGATAGTGTCTATGAAAAAATAAAAGAATGTATAGAAAAGTGAGGTGGATAATATGATGACTTTAGAAGATTATGCATTAGATGTTGGAAAAACAGTAGAAGAGATTGAAGCATTATGTGATAAAGTTGGAATTTCCTATCAAGATGAGAATTCATTATTAGATGATGTAAGTATTACTCTATTAGATAATGAATTACAAGATGCTGAGGATTATATTGGAGATGACTCTGAAGATCTAGAAGAGCAAAGAATTGAAGAAGAAGTAGAAGATAAAGCTGAAGAACTTGCATATGATACAAAGATTGATTTAGAAACTACATCTTTTACAAAAGTTAAACCAAAGAACTCTCAGAAACAAGAAAACACTAAAAAAGATTTCTTAAAAGAAAGAAAGAAAATCTATAAGCATAGAGAGAAATTACAAAGTAATGAAGTAGAGCAAGATGAAAATGTAATTCTTTATAAAAAAGGAATGACAGTAACAGAACTTGCAGAAGCTTTAGAAGTTGCTCCTGTTGAAATGGTTAAAAAACTTATGGGACTAGGAGTAATGGCAGGAGTTAATCAACCAGTTGATTATGATTCTGCAGAAGTAATTGCATCTGAATATGACAAAGTATTAAAGAAAGAAGAAACTCAAGATATTTCTAACTTTGAAAATTATGAAATAGAAGATAGAGCTGAAGACTTAGAAGAACGTCCTCCAGTAGTAACTATTATGGGTCACGTAGATCATGGTAAAACAACTCTATTAGACGCAATCAGAAATACTGATGTAGTTGCTGGAGAAGCAGGAGGAATCACTCAAGCAATTGGTGCTTACTCTGTTAAATGTAATGGTAAATTAATTACCTTTATTGATACTCCAGGACATGCTGCATTTACTGAAATGCGTGCAAGAGGTGCTCAAATTACAGATATCGTAATTATTATTGTCGCAGCAGATGATGGTATAATGCCTCAAACAGTAGAAGCAATTGATCATGCTAAAGCTGCAGGAGTACCAATAATTGTTGCTATTAATAAAATTGATAAGCCAGAAGCTAATCCAGATCGTATAATGACTGCCTTAGTAGAAAATGGTCTTACTCCAGAAGAATGGGGTGGAAATATTATTGTAAATAAGATTTCTGCTAAAACTGGTGTAGGAATTGATGAATTATTAGAAAATATTTTATTAGTAGCAGAAATGCAAGAATATAAAGCAAATCCAAATAGATATGCAACAGGAACAGTAATTGAATCTAAGAAAGATTCTAAAGTAGGTTCAGTCGCAACATTATTAATTCAAAATGGTACTCTACGTTTAGGAGATCCAATTGTAATTGGTAACTATTATGGAAAAGTAAGAACACTAAAAGATGATAAAGGAAACAATATCATTGAAGCTAAACCATCTATTCCAGTAGAAGTAACAGGTATATCTGAAATACCTTCAGCTGGAGATAAATTCATGGCTTTTGAATCTGAAAAACAAGCAAAAGAAATAGCTCATGAAAGAGAGCTAAGAAGTAAAGAAGCAGATACTAACTTTAGTGGAATGAGTCTAGAAGATTTATTCGGTAGAATTAAAGAAGGACAAAAAGAAATCAATGTCGTACTTAAAGCAGATGTTAATGGTTCTCTAGAAGCTGTTAAAAATGCTTTAGAAAAGATTGATGTTGAAGGTGTTAAAGTATCTGTAATTAGAGGTGGAGTAGGAGCAATCACTGAAAGTGATGTAGTTTTAGCTAGTGCATCTCATGCAATTATCATTGGATTCAATGTTAGAGGTAATGCTTCTACAATGGATACTGCTAAACAATATGGTATTGATATTAAGACATATGATATTATCTATAAGGTAGTAGAAGATGTTGAAAATGCTATGAAGGGAATGCTTGAACCAGAATTTGAAGAAAAAGTTATTGGTACTGCTGAAATCAGACAAATCTTTAAATTCTCAAAAGTAGGTTTAATAGCTGGATGCCATGTAACAAGTGGTGTTATTAAAAATAATTTAAAAGCAAGAATTATCAGAGATGATATAGTTGTTTATAATGGATCAGTAAATTCATTACAACATGAAAAAGATCAAGTAAAAGAAGTTAAAAAGGATATGGACTGTGGTATGACTCTAGAGAATTGTCAAGATTATAAAGAAGGAGATATCATTGAAGTATACGAATTAGTAGAGATCAAGAGATAAAATTATAAACATGAAAAAAACAATAAAAGAAGATCAAGAAAGATTAGTGTTATATAGTGAATTATTAAATGATAACTCTCTATTAGAGTTTGTCGCAGGAGAAGGCTTCATGAATGTAGTAGTTCGCTATATAGAAAGTCCATCTTCAGGAATGAGAGAACATACATTAATTCATATGAATATTGTAGATTATATGAAACATCAAAATAACCTTATCAGAGTAAATGAGGACAGAACCGCAATTGCTACTTATCTTCCAACTGATAATGGTTATGAATTAAAAGATGTATATGATACAGTTAATCATGAATTTGGTATACCTGAATTTACAGACTTAGAATATCAAAAAAGTTTTAAACAAGAAGGAGAAGCTTTAGTATATTCAAAAAAACCAAATAAAAGATAAGGAGTGATATAATGAGTATCAAGATAGAAAGATTAAATCATACTTATCAAGAAGCAATAAGTACTATTCTAATGCGTGAAGTAAAGGATCAGGAAATTAAATTTGTTACAGTAACGGGAGTAGAAGTAACAAATGATTTAAGTTTTGCTAAAGTTTACTACACAGTATTAGATAAAGAGAAAAAAGAATCAACCAAACAAGCTTTAGAAAAGGCAGCTCCATTTATACGTACTAAATTGGCCGAAAAAGTAGAAGTACGTCATACTCCAGAGTTAAGATTTATCTATGATGAATCAATTGCTTATGGAGAACATATTGAGTCGCTAATTAAAGAAATCAAGGAAAAAGAATAAGAGGTGGAATGTTAATGAAAAAAAAGCAATTAGTAGAAGAATACAACGATTGCTGGATTTACGTGCTATTACTCACAACATTAACAATATTAATTCAATCAGTAAAAAGTTATAAGTTTATGTTTATGGGATGTGAATTAGGATATAATATTTTTCTAATCCCAGGAATTTATTTCTTATCAAATTATATTTGTAAGAAATATGACTATAAAAAAGCGATAGCCGCAATAGCTATCTCTGGAGTAATCTTTGTAGGATTTATAGTTACTATGGAATTTGCTTTAGGTAAAGGATTAGTACTATCTACTCTAGTAGGTGATTTTTGTGGATATGTAGTAAGTCAATTTGTAAACTTAATGATTTATGTATTTTTACTAAACAATACTAGAAGTCCATATATATTAGTATTATTAAATTATATATTCTCAATTATTGTTTATTATATGATTTATACATTAATGTATTTAAACTTAGTAATACAAGATGGATACTGGTTAAAATACTTTATCACAATAGGTATTGATGCAGTAATATGTTTAGTAGTTGCCTTGATTGATAAGAGAATAAAAAGAGGTATTTAATACCTCTTTTTTTTATTCATGAAATTGTCTATTGTATAAGAATTTATAGAAGAAGAATCCAACTATTAATACTCCAACTATAATAAAGAATTCTATAATTGCTAAAGTATCATGATCAATATGTTTTTGTAATACTCCATAAGATGTAGCCATACTTTTCTTATTACGCATAACTTTATAATAGATATCTACATTATCTTTATTATATTTATCAATAACCCATTGAGTTTTACCATCAATATAAGTTCCATTACTATATTGATCAGGATAGATAGAAGATACTTCAATAACCATTGTCTTATCTTGTAAACAATAGAAAGCACCTTTTAAATCAATTTCTAAGTAATCATCTTCATCTTTAATAGAAGGCTTTTCAAAACATGTATTAATATAATTTGAATTAACAAAATCTTTTTCTAAGTAGTTGAAGTCAAGTTGAGCTTCAACTGCTTTTTTAAATTGATTAATATTCTTACCATAATAAGTATAAACATTATTATGAATTGGTCTTGAGAAGTTATCTATCAATAATATGTATTCAAGTGAATCATAATCAGAATCCATACTATTAACTGCAAGTTCATAAGCATTTGATGGAAAAGTAAATGTAATATTCTCTTTATAATAATTACTAATATCTAGACTATAGAATATTGTATTAACATCATGTTCTGCTTCTCCTAAAGAACAACCAGTAACAAATAAAACAATTACAAATAAAGATATAATTATTTTTTTCATATTTTACCCCCTAACTACTAGATAGGGATATTGCAACATCCCATCCACACCAATTAGCAGTTCTACAACGATTATTGTAGTTATAAGTATAATTGAATAATTCTTCAGGTGAATAACAACCATTAGATGTAGGTCTTGAAGGATTATATAGATAAATCTTATCACTAGAACATTGTATATTAGGTCCTGCAACTGCCCAGTGTCCAGGCATACCAAACATTACAGATTTACCAGAGTTAACTGCTCTAAGTATTCTAGAACCTTCAATAGAATTATACTCTGTGCCATAGTTCTTATCATTTTGTCCTGTTTTATTAAATAAAGCTTCACCTGTAAGACCAAAGTTATCTAATGTATCTTTAGACATTACAGCATTTTCATGTAATCCACCATCAGATAAACTATATTTATTAGAACAGAACCATCTCGCAACAGTAGGTGGATTATAAGATGGATGAACATAAGAAGATGCAATCATTGCGAAAGATACTGCTCCACATCCAGAATTTGCGATAGTATTTTCTCCGCTACAGAATAAATCATTAGGATAATTTCCTTGACTATAATAAACTAATTCTTTTAGTACTTTTACATTACCAGTTAAATACATATCAGGATCATATAATATAGAAGTTTTACTCCTATCATCAATTGGAATATAAGTAGAGTTCATATGAACATTACCAGCTAATTCCCAACAAGAACTAATAGAAGTAGTCTCTCCCAAAGCACCTAAAACTACATTAACAATAACCGGTACAAAGAAAACCATAAATAAAGCAATTATAGAATTCTTTACCTTTTTAATTAATTTATTATTATCAGGATCTCTTACTAATTGAATAAAAGTAATTGATAAGCTAACAATACATAAAATAGGGGCAATAATCTGAAAAAGATTTAATAATCTTTTTACAACTGCCAAAATACCTACTAATGCATAGTCGTAGCAGCTACTGACAATATTCATAAATACTCCTTTCTATATCACTAAAACAAGTAAAAATGTAAATAAATTATGCATCATGTGTAGACATATAGTTGTATAAATAGTATTTGTTTTGTGATATGCAAATGCAAATGCTCCACCTAAAGCTCCATATGGAATAATATATAGCCAATCAACAAATGTAGAAGCCATACTAGATACATGAGCATAACCAAACATTAAAAATGATAAAATAACAAATATTTCTCTTCTTTTAAATACATCATATAAAGTTTTTCTAAAAACTATTTCTTCAATAATAGGTGCAAGTACACATACATTAAGACCCATAATTAATGGTAAAGAATGAATCATAGATCTAACTAAATTTTCATTATTCGCACCATTTGCATGAAAGAATACTAATAAGATACTGTTAGATAAAACCATAATTATAAGACCAACAACCCAACAAGCAATACCAGTATCCATATTTTTCTTCCAGTCTTTTTTAAATATCTTAAAGTCTTCTTTTAAATCTTTATAATAAATACATATAAGTATAAATAATAATATTAAATCAGAAAAAGCACTAAGTAAGACACTTATTCTAGTATTACCAGCAAAATTACTTAATTGTTCATTAAATAATCTAAAAGGAATGTATTGAAAATAAACTGATCCATAGAATAAACATAAAACTATTAGACCTTTTATAATCTTGTCGATTCTATCATTCAAGATTTTCATACTATCACCAATTATAAAATATCATAAAATAGAAGAATAATAAAGAAAATAGATTAAAAATACTTGTCTAATTGTCTAATTCTAGAATTGATTTTTATTATTTTTTATAATATAATTTTAATAGTAGGATAAGGAGTGTTATAAATGGAAGAATTAGAAGAATTTGAAATAGTAGAAGATAAAAAGGATGAAGTAGTAATTTATAGAGACAAAGATGATTTAAAAAGAGTATTTGTAACTAAGCCAGTACTAGATAAATTCAAAATAGAAATGCCTTACTATAAATTATGTTTAGACAATGGTGATGAATTATATGAGATTAAACCAGAAGAAGCTATTTATATCATTGAAAATGCCGATAATAGATTTGCTCCTTATGATATTCGTTATCAAAACTTTGATTTTAATAATGAATTAGAAGATGAAACACAAGAAACTGTTCGTAGACAAATGGAAGAACCAATGGACGTTATTAAAATCTATAGAGATGTTAATAGATCAGAAAGAGCTTTTGTAACAAAAGATGTAATGATGAGATTCCATTTAGATGATGATCATCATAAAGTATTACTAGGAGATTTCATAGTATATGAAATAGATCCAACAGAAGCAATTAATATTATCAATAATAGTACAAATAAATATGCTCCATATCAAATAGAGTATGTAGCAATTGAATTTGATAATGATAAAACAGTAGAAAAAGAAGATACTGTAGAAGAAGCTAAGGAAGAGCCTATTAAAGAAGAAAAAGTAGAAGAAAAGCAAGTTGAGAAAAAAGAAGAAGATGAATATAGACCTAGACCTAGACTTAGAAGAGAAAATGAATCAGATGAATTATATGCCGCATATCTAGAAGGATACTATGATAGAATGTTTAATGTAATTCCTGAAAAAGAAAACTTAAGCAAAAAAGAAAAACAACAACCAGTAATTCTACCAAAAGAAGAAAAACATTCTGATCAAAAATATGATAAAGAATATCTTAAATTATTAAAAGATAGTATTTTAAATAAAAAAGTTCTAGATTCAGTAAAAGCTGAAAATGTTATTAAACAAAGAAAACAAAGAAAAGATGAAACTGATGAAGAATATAATGCATATCTATCAATGTTCTATGGAACACCAGACCAAGAAGATGAGAATGTAAAATCAAAATAACTTGCAATTTAAGTAAACAAATAGTATAATACAAGTACTTACCGTTTCCAGGTAAATAGAATTTCCGACTTTTTACTTAGTTACGGTGGATTGATAGAAAGGAAGTGTTAATGATGGCTTTAACAAAAGAAGAAAAGGCAAAGATCATTAAGGATTTCGCTAAGAGTGCAAATGATACTGGTTCAGCTGAAGTTCAAATCGCAATTCTTTCAAAAGAAATTGATGAATTAACTGAACACTTAAAAGTACACACTCACGATTTCCATTCACGTAGAGGATTATTAAAGAAAGTAGGACAACGTAGAAATATGTTACAATACTTAGCTAAGAAAGATCTTCCAAGTTATCGTGAAGTAATTAAAAAATTAGGTTTAAGAAAGTAGACACAATTTTTAGTGTCTATTTTTTTAATTAGAGGGGATTAAGTTGAAAAAGAAGAATATATTTATTGGCTTTAATAAAGATAAGGAAAGATGTTTATTATATAAAATAGATGAAAATAGTTTTGTTGATTTAGAAACAAATACTAAATATACAGTAGATGATTTATTAGAAACAACAATCTTACCTTATAATAGATTTATTTCATTAAAAGGATTTGCTTCTAAAAAGAAAGCAAAAAAGAAATATCAAAAAGATGCAAATGAAAGAATTAGAGTAGATGAGTTATTTATAGGAGATTTAGGAGAAGTAACTAGTGTTTATGGTTTTAAAGAAAGCATAACTAAAGTTAATTTAGAACCATACATGCAGTTTATGTGTGCATATTGTAATATACCAATGATAAATGAAGATTGGTATATGCCTAAGATAATTGATTATAAATACTCATATAAAATAATTGCCAAAGACATCTTATTACAAAGAGTAGATAATGATAATAAAGATCCTGATTACATATGTCTTATTTCAAATACAAAGATATCTCATAAAGATGGAATGTTACAAAAAGGAGACATTATAGTAGGACCTAATCTAAAACCTTTTAAAGAAGTAATAGAAGTAGAAGAAGGATTAATGCCAAAGGACAAAGTTATGGAACTTCATATAAGGAACAGAACTAAATAGTAGACAATTAATTATACATAAGAGGAGTAAATATGGAAAAGAAAGTATATGAATTTGATTTCTATGGAAGAAAAATTGTAGTAGAACATGGAGAATTAGCTAAACAAGCAGATGGAGCAGTTCTAGTTCGTTACAATGACACAGTTATTTTAACTGCTGCTGTTGTATCAAAAAATGTTAATCTATTGTCAGATTTCTTCCCACTAACAGTAAACTATCAAGAAAAGTTATATTCTGTTGGTAAAATCCCAGGAGGATTTATTAAAAGAGAAGGTAGACCTAGTGATGCTGCAACATTAGCTGCAAGAATGATTGATAGACCAATGCGTCCACTATTCCCAGAAGGATTCAAAAATGAAGTACAAATCATTTCAACAGTTTTATCAGTAGATCAAGATTGTTCTCCTGAGTTAACTGCAATGTTAGCATCTAGTTTAGCAGTATCTATTTCAAAGATTCCATTCAATGGACCAATTGCTGGTGTAAAAGTAGGTAGAGTAAATGGTGAATTTATTATTAACCCAACTCCAGAAGAATGTGAAATTTCTGAATTAGAGTTAACTGTTGCTGGTACAAAAGATGCTATTAACATGGTTGAGTCTTCAGCTAAACAAGTATCTGAAGATGTAATGTTAGAAGCATTAATGTTTGGACATGAAGCAATTAAAAAATTAATTAGTTTCGAAGAAAAAATTATTAATGAAATTGGAGAAGAGAAAATGGAATATGAAACTCTTACTCCAGAACCAGAACTAATCGAAAGAATTAAAGGATTAGTAACTGATAAGATGGATAAAGCTCTAAGAATTAAAGAAAAATTAGAGAAATATGCCGCTATTGATGCAATCAAAGAAGAAATGAATGAGTTATTCACAAAAGAAAATGAAGACTCAATGAAAGAAGAAGAATTAAAAGAGTTACTTGTTAAAGTACAAATGGTTGTATCTGATATTGAATATAACTTATTCAGAAGTATCGTTGTTAAAGAAGGTAAGAGAGCAGACGGAAGAAAGATGGATGAAATTAGGCCATTATCAACAGATATAGATTTACTTCCAAGAACTCATGGATCTGCATTATTCACAAGAGGTGAAACTCAAGCTTTATCTGTAACAACATTAGGTGCTTTAAATGAACATCAAATTATTGATGGTTTAGGTTTAGAAGATCAAAAGAGATTTATGTTACATTATAACTTCCCACAATTCTCAGTAGGAGAAACAGGAAGATATGGTTCACCAGGTAGACGTGAAATTGGTCATGGTGCTTTAGGAGAAAAAGCTTTAGCTCAAGTTATTCCAAGTGAAGAAGAATTCCCATATACAATAAGAGTTGTATCAGAAATTCTAGAATCAAATGGATCTTCATCTCAAGCATCTATTTGTGCAGGATGTATGTCACTAATGGCTGCAGGAGTTCCTATTAAAGCTCCAGTTGCAGGTATCGCAATGGGATTAATTACTCATGAAGATGATTATACAATCCTAACAGATATTCAAGGTATGGAAGATCACTTAGGTGATATGGACTTTAAAGTAGCTGGTACAGAAAAAGGTATTACAGCACTTCAAATGGATATTAAGATCAGTGGTATCACAGAATCAATCTTAAAAGAAGCATTAGCTCAAGCTAAGAAAGCAAGATTACAAATCTTGGATGTAATTAAGAAACAAATTCCAGAACCAAGACCTGAAGTATCTAAGTATGCTCCAAAGATGGAAACATTCATGATCAACCCTGCTAAGATTAAAGATGTTATTGGTAAGGGTGGAGAAATGATTACTAAGATCATTTGCGAAGCATCAAATGTTACAGAAGTTACAAATGTAAATGCTGTTAAAGTAGAATTAGAAGATGATGGTAGAGTTATTATTTACCACTCTGATAGAGATATAATTAATAAGACACGTGAAATGATTGAAGAAATCGTACGTGAAGTAGAAGTTGGAAAAATTTATGAAGCAAAAGTAGTTAAAGTAGAAGACTTCGGATGTTTCGTACAATTATGGCCAGGATGCGAAGGAATGGTACATGTATCACAACTTGCTCATGAACGTGTTGAAAAAGCTGGTGATGTAGTTTCAGTTGGAGACGAAATCATTGTAAAAGCTTTAGGAATGGATAAGAGAGGAAGACAAAACTTCTCAAGAAAAGACGCTCTTCCAGCTCCAAAAGAAAAAAAGACTAAAAAAGAAGACGAAAATAAAGTAGAAGAAACAGTTCCAGAAACTGAAGAATAGAAGTGAAATCACTTCTTTTCTTTTGCATTTTTATAATACTTGTGCTAGAATATATTGCATCAAACGGAGGAATTGTATGGAATTTTTAAAATTACTATTAAAGTGGATCGTTATCGCAATTATTTTTGTTCTAATAATTGTATTATTAGTAAAGCTTGCACATCGTAATGAAAATTCTTCAACTAAATCTAAAGAACCAAAAGTAAACATTGTTCAAAAAGAAAATAACAGAGTAAAAGAAGAACAACTAGATGAAGAGGATTCTCTAGAACCAATTGAAGATGATTATACAGAAACATCATATACAGTAGATTCACCAGATACAGCTTCAAATGGATTAGTAGAAACTTTATTAGGAGTAGTAATCCTAAGCTTTGGAGCAAGTTATATTTATAAATGTAGAACAGTAAAAGGAAACTCATAAAAGAGTTTCTTTTTTCATATAGTAGAATAGGTGATTCTATGAAAATTACAAAGTACATAGTATTATTACTATTCTTACTAGTAAGTATCTATTATACAAATTATTCAATAAGTGTTTTAAGAGAGAAAGATCCTATAATGAGAAAAATAGAAGATAGTATTTCAAAATATGAAATAAAACCAATTAATGCAGAAATAATAGAGAATACTATTATTCCAGGATTAAAAGGAATAGAAGTAGATATAAATAAGAGTTTTAATGAAATGAAAAAATATGGATCATATAATGAAGCAATGACTGTTCTAAAAGAAATAGAACCAACTATCTCAGTAAATAATCATTATGATAAATATATTAGTAGTGGAAATAAAGAAAATAGACTAGTCTCAATAATATTTAAAGTAGAAGAAAAGAAAGAAATATCAAAAGTAATAAGTATTTTAAAAGAAAAAGAAGTACCAGCTACTTTTTTTATTGATGGAAATGATCTAGATAGATTCATAAGTATCATAAATAAAAATAAAAACAATCAATATGAAATATTATCATTTAAAGGTAAATATAATTCCTCTTTTATGAAAACATCAATGTCTTACTTAGAAAATATAACTAAGGAAAAAACAAATTATTGTTATACAGAAGAAGAAAATGATGAATTATTAAATCTATGTAGAAAAGAGAATAAACACACAATTAAACCAAAATATATATTTAAAGATAATTTATTAAAACAAGTAAAAGAAAACTTAGAAAATGGCATGATTATATCTATCACAATAAACTCTTATACAGAAGAAGAATTAAGTACAGTTATAGACTATATAAATAAAAAAGGATATAGATTCGTTACTGTAAACACTTTACTTACAGAGTAATGTAAATTAACAGTGCTATTTACAATATATAATTGTAAAACACTCCCAGTAATATTATAATTAAGCTAGGAGTATTGTATATGAAATTCACTAGAAGAAAGCGTAGATTTGATACTAAAAAATATAGAATCTTTGCCATTCTAGTTTTTGTGTTGTGTTTAACAGTAGGTTATTCTATTCTTAGTGTTGGTTTAGGAATTTCTGGAGCAATAAATATTTCAAGAATAAAGGATCCTATTATTAGAAAAACATCAGAATCTGATACAACAGCTTTTAGAGGAAGTAACTATAAAAGTAGAATAAAAGCAATTTATTTGGATAATGAAATTAATCCGCCAGACAATGTAGTTGCTTCTTGGGATATAAGTGAGGCGGGTAATGGAAGAGTAATGGCATATTTAAAGTTCCAAGAAGATAACTGGTGTTATGATCTTTTCATACAAGGAGATGGACATTTATATGCCAATGAGGATAGTAGCTATCTTTTTAGTGGTTTTGGAAACGTAAATGTTTTAGAAGGTTTAGATAAACTAGATACTTCTAGAGTCACAAATATGTCTCATATGTTTTATATTATAGGTAGTTCTTCGTTCATACTTAATCTAAGTGATAATTTTGATACAAGTAATGTTACAGATATGTCTTGGATGTTCTTCCGCGTTGGTTCTAGTAATAGAAATTTAATAATAAATTTAGGAAATAAATTTGATACAAGTAATGTTACAGATATGAGTTATATGTTTTATAATATAGGTTACACAGCTACAGATTTTAATTTAGATTTAGGAAATAAGTTTGATACAAGTAGTGTAACAAATATGTCTCACATGTTTGAACAAATAGGATATGAAAGTTCAACAATTACCATAGACTTTGGGGATAAATTTGATACAAGTAATGTTACAACTATGGAGAATATGTTTTATAGAGCAGGATATAAAGCAAGTACTTCATTTAACCTAAATTTAGGTGATAATTTTGATACTAAAAGTGTTACAACTATGAGGCAAATGTTTTATCAAGCAGGCTGTTTGTGCCCTGGATTCACATTAGATTTGGGTAATAGCTTTGATACATCAAATGTAACAGATATGTATAGGATGTTTTATTCTACAGGAAATAAAAGTACAGTAATGACATTAGATTTAGGAGATAAATTTGATACAAGTAATGTAACAAATATGACTGAGATGTTTGCCTATACAGGATATTACAGTCAAGTTTTTACCATAGACTTAGGAAATAAATTTGATACAAGCAAAGTAACAAATATGACTAGAATTTTTCATAGGACAGCAGTTGAAAGTAGAGTTATAACACTTGATCTTGGAAATAAATTTGATACCAGTAAAATAACTAATATGTCAGATATGTTTAATGGAGTTGGCCATAATAGTACTGGATTCACTCTAAACTTAGGCCCTATGTTTGATACAAGTAATGTAACAAATATGTCAAGAATGTTCTACGAAACTGGATATGAATCAACAGGTTTTACATTAAATCTTGGAAACAAATTTGATACCAGCAACGTAACAGATACTAGAGAAATGTTTGCATTTACAGGATATAACAGTAATGTTATGACATTAGATTTAGGCGATAAATTTGATACAAGCAATGTTACTGATATGAGTAATATGTTTTATAGTACAGCGTTCAATTCCCCAGTATTTACTTTGGATTTAGGTCCAAATTTTGATACAAGCAGTGTAGTAAATATGTCCGCTACGTTTTGTGACATAGGATTTAACAGTTCTATTTTAACACTAGATTTAGGTGATAAATTTGATACAAGTAATGTAACAAATATGGCTGCACTATTTACTTCAGTTGGTTATTCAAATACCTCATTCACTTTAGATTTAGGTGATAAATTTAATACAAGTAATGTTGAAGATATGTCAAGTATGTTTTGTAGAACAGCAAATGTTAGTACAGTTTTTACAATTGATTTTGGAGATAAATTTAATACTAGTAACGTAACAAATATGTCCAATATGTTTTATGGAATTAATGCAGAGAATACACAACCATTTTCTTTAGATCTTTCATGCTTTGACACATCTAACGTTTATGATATGAGCATGATGTTTAAAGAAGCCGCAAAAAATAGTCAATTATTCACTTTAAATTTAGGACCAAATTTTGATACCAGCAATGTAACAACAATGGAAGAAATGTTTCGTGATGTAGGGTATAATAGTATGATATTTACATTAGATTTGGGGAATAAATTTAATACTGAAAATGTATATGATATGTCCAGTATGTTCAGCTATGTTGGATATAATAGTACGTCATTAACATTAAATTTGGGGCCTAATTTTGACACAAGTAATGTTAATAGTATGGGAAGTATGTTTAATGACACAGGGTACTCTGATCAAACATTTACGTTAGACTTAGGAAACAAGTTTAATACTGCCAATACAGAGTACATGAGTTCTATGTTTGATAACACAGGACATAGTAATACATCTTTCGAAATAGATCTATCTACGTTTGATTTTAGTAATGTGTCAGGAACACCAGCTGGAATGTTTAGTGGATGGGCTACAACTCAAAAGATCTATGTAAAAGATGCTAATGATCAAAATTGGATATTGACTAATGTAGGATATTTAGCTACTGAATATCCAAATACAAACTTAACAACAGCCAATGTCATAATAAAAACATAAAAGAACCAATTGGTTCTTTTTTGTGTTTATTATTGTAAAGTAAATGCATTATATACTCTCATTTATTGAGGTATAATGCTAAGAATAGTATAATTAAACTAGGAGTACTATATATGAAAATAACTAGAAGAAAGCGTAGATTTGATAATAGAAAATATAGAATCTTTGCAATTCTAGTTTTTGTGTTGTGTCTAACTGTTGGATATTCTTTATTAAATACAAATTTAGGTATAACTGGAAACTTAGTAGTAAAAAAGTATAGAGAGCCAATTATAAGGAGAACATCTGTAAGTGATCCAACTGCTTTTAGAAGCAGTGAATACAAGCAAAAAATAAAAACAATCACATTAGATGATGAAATAAACCCACCAAACAATGTAGTTGCCAGTTGGGATATTGGTGTTGCAGGTAATGGAAATGTAATGGCCTATATTACAACAAATCAAGATGACAACACAATGTATGATTTATATATACAGGGTGATGGACATTTATATGCCCATGAAGATAGCAAACATTTATTTTATGGCTTTGAATATGTTGATCAATTAAATGGAATAGACATTCTTGATGTATCTAGAGTAACAAATATGGAAGGAATGTTTATGTCTTTAGGAAAGAACAGTCAGGTCTTTACATTAGATTTAGGGAATAAATTTGATACAAGTAACGTCACAAATATGAATTCTATGTTTAAAAATTTAGGAATGAATTGTCCTATGTTTACCCTAAACATTGGCAACAACTTTGATACAAGCAATGTAACTGATATGTATAATATGTTTGCATATACGGGAAATAAAAGTACAATCTTTACATTAAATTTAGGTTCTAAATTTGATACAAGTAATGTTACAAGTATGGAGCTGATGTTTGGATATACGGGGCAAGAAAGCACAGCTTTTACACTAGATTTAGGAGACAAGTTTGATACGAGTAATGTAACAACCATGCAATCAATGTTTTATAATACTGGTTATTCTAACATTAATTTTACTTTGAATTTAGGAACAAGATTTGACACTAGTAAAGTAACTAATATGGGTGTTATGTTTTATCAAACGGGTTACAAAAGTACAGTCTTTACCTTAGATTTAGGTTCTAAATTTGATACAAGTAATGTTACTAAAATGGGAGCTATGTTTCAATACACTGGATATAGCAGTCCTGTATTTACAATTAATCTAGGCTCAAAATTTGATACAAGCAGTGTTACTAATATGCAGTCAATGTTTACATCAACAGGTTATACAAGCACAGTATTCACACTAAATTTAGGTGACAAATTTGATACAAGCAATGTTACAAATATGAGTTGGATGTTTTGTCGCACTGGTCATAATAGTCAAATATTTACACTGGATTTAGGTTCTAAATTTGATACAAGTAATGTAACAAATATGAGTTATATGTTCTCATCTACAGGATATAGCAGCACATTGTTCACACTAGATTTAGGCTCAAAATTTGATACAAGTAACGTTACTGATATGAGCTATATGTTTTCTGGAGTTGGTTATAATAGCACAACATTTCAATTGAATTTGGGTTCCAAATTTGATACGGGTAATGTGAAAAATATGAGTTATTTATTCAAAGATGCTGGTTATAGTAGCCAAATGTTCACATTAGACCTAGGAGATAAATTTGAAACTATCAAAGTAACTAATATGCAATCATTGTTTTCATCTACAGGCTATAATAGTACAGTTTTCACGCTAGATTTAAGAGACAAATTTGACACAAGTAACGTTACTATGATGAATGGGATGTTTTCAAATACAGGTAATACCAGTACAGTGTTTGAATTAGATTTAGGCGATAAATTTGATACGAGCAATGTTACAGAAATGTCACATATGTTTTCGTCTACAGGTTATAATAGTGTAGTATTTACATTAGATCTAGGTGACAAATTTGATACAAGTAAAGTAACTACAATGTATTGTATGTTTAAAGATTGTGGAAAGAGCAATTCCACCTTTACTATTGATTTAGGATCAAAATTTGATACAAGCAATGTTACAAATATGACATGGATGCTTGCAGGAATAGGCTTTGCTAATGATAACTTAGAGTTAGACTTATCATCATTTGATTTTTCAAACGTAACTAATTATGGACACATGTTAGGATATAAACATGGTAATTCTTCTAGTGGCAATTATCTAAAAACAACTCAGAAAGTATATGTAAAAGATAGCAATGATGTTGATTGGATAGTAACACATGTTGGAAATGAGAATCCTGATCCTGATGCAGCTGTCAACACAAATGTAACAAGAGCAAATGTCTTAATAAAAACATAAAAGAACCAATTGGTTCTTTTTTT
Source organism: Bacilli bacterium (assembly GCA_017525015.1). Next base: position 244,731 of record JAFXUK010000003.1, on the reverse strand, counting down.
ATTTATTGTTTGTGAAATAAATGATTATAGTATATAATATTAGATAGGGTGAAGAGTATGTACTTAAAAGGAATAGTTACAAGTGGATTTAAATCCTTCGCAGATAAAATTGAATTAAATTTAGATGGTAGAATTACTTGTATTGTTGGACCAAATGGTTCAGGTAAAAGTAATATTGTAGATGCCGTTCGTTGGGTACTTGGAGAACAATCCGTTAAGTCTCTTCGTGGTGATGGCTCAATGACAGATGTCATCTTCTCTGGATCAAAATCTAGAAACCCTCTAAATGTAGCTTCAGTAGAATTAATATTTGATAATACTGATCATTATTTAAATGTTCCATATACTGAAATATCTATTAAAAGAAGAGTGTATCGTAGTGGAGAAAATGAATATTACTTAAATAATGAAAGATGTAGATTAAAAGATATTAGTAATCTATTATTAGATACTGGTATGGGTAAAGAATCATTCAATATTATTTCTCAAGGTGAAGTAGATAAAATTCTTTCTAATTCTGCCCAAGATAGAAGAGTTATATTTGAAGAAGCTTCAGGAATTTTAAAATATAAAAAGAGAAAAGAAGAAGCTTTAAGAAAACTAGATAGAACTCATAATAACTTAGATAGAGTTAACGATATTATTGTAGAATTAGAAAATCAAGTAGAACCATTAAGAATTCAAAGTGAGAAAGCTAAAGAGTATTTAGAAAATAAAGAAGGTTTAGATAAATATGAAGTGGCAATACTTGCTTATGATATTGAAAATATAAATAATGAAGTAGAAAACTCTAAAAAGAGAAAAGAAAAAGTAGATAATGAAATAATGACTATTTCTAATGAGTCTAGTAAGACAGATGCTAATTACTTAGATGATAATAATACTTTAGAAAAATTAGAAACTGAAAAAGCTAATTATAATAGAGAATTATTAAAAGTAATAGAAGAGAGAACTAGAATCGATGGAGAAAAATCTTTATTAGAAGAAAAGAGTAAGACAACAAAAGAGGAAGAAGAAGTTAAAGAAGAAATACGTAGAGTATTAGATAAAAAAGAAAAGATGAATTCTACTCTTAGTATTTTAAATGTTGATATAGAAGAAATAGAAAAAGAAAAGAGTAGAATAGAAGAAGAATTATCTACTGTTGAAAAAGACTTACAAACATTAAAAACTAAAAAGAATTTATTAGTTAATGATTATTCTAGACATAATCAAGAACTTATTTCTACAAGACATAAAATAGAAAATTTGAAGATGGAAATAGAACAAGGTACTGATATGCCTAATAGTGTTAGAAGAGTATTAAAGAATTCTTCTTTAACAGGGATTTATAATACTATTGGCAATGTAGTAGATTGTGATTCTGAATATGCAAAAGCTTTAAATACTGCAATTTCAGCTTGTAAGAACTTTGTTATTACAAAAGATGAAGATTCAGCTAAACGAGCAATTAATTATTTAAAAGATGAGAAATTAGGTCGTGCAACATTCTTCCCATTGTCAGTAATTAAAGAGCGTTATGTAGATAATGAATCAATTAATATCTTAAAAAATAGTGTTGATTACTTAGGAGTAATGTCAGACTTAATTACATATAATAGAGAATATGATAATGTAATTAAGAATCAATTAGGAAATGTAGTAGTAACTACAAATATGGATAGCGCAACACGCCTATCTCATATGATTAAAGCAAAATATAAAATTGTAACTCTTGAAGGAGACGTAGTAAATGTAGGAGGATCTCTTACAGGAGGATCTGCTAATATTACAAAGAGTGCGGTTATATTAAATCAAGAATTAAAACACTTAGAAGAAACAGAATCTCTATTAAAGAAAGAAGAAGATGAGATAGAACAAGAACTTCAAGATAATAGTACTGAATCAACTGAAATAGAAGAAAAATTATTTACTTTATCTAAAGAAAGAGTAAATATTAAAGAAAGATTAGATAGTAAAAAACAAGAAAAAGAAGAACTTGTTGAAAGTCTAAATAAAGTACAAAAAGAAGAAGAGTCCTTAGACTCTATCAAGAATAATTCTATTAGTGAGAAAGAACAAGAACTAATTAGAATGTATCATGAAAAAACTGCACTAAAAGAAGAGATTGAGATTCATATTAAATCATTATCTAAAGAAATAGATAGATTAAAATCTAAGATTGAAGAGTCTCAAGCAAATGATAAATTACAAAGAGAAAGATTACGTAATTTAGAAAAAGAATCTCGTGAATTAGAAATAAGTATTAATCGTTCTGATGTAAAACTTGATAATATGTTAAATATATTATCAGAAGATTATGAATTAACATATGAAAGAGCTAAAGCAGAATATGTACTTGATATTGAACCTGAAGAAGCTCGTAAGAAAGTTAATGTTTATCGTGCTAATATTAAACGAATTGGTATGGTTAATTTAGATGCAATAGAAGAATATGAAAGAGTAAATACTCGTTATGAATTCTTAACTAAGCAAAGAGAAGATTTATTAAATGCAGAAACTACTTTACTTGATATCATGAATGAAATGGATGATGTCATGAAAGAAGAATTTGCAAATACTTTTGAACAAATTAGAGTAGAGTTCCAAAAAGTGTTTAAAGAATTATTTAGTGGTGGTCATGCCGACTTAAAACTAACTAATCCAGAAGACATTTTAAATACTGGTGTAGATATAGTTGCATCTCCTCCAGGCAAGAAGTTAACAACAATAACACTTTTATCAGGTGGAGAAAAAACTTTAACCGCAATAAGTTTATTATTTGCCATACTAAATGTAAGAACTGTTCCATTCTGCTTATTCGATGAAGTAGAAGCTGCTCTAGATGAAGCAAATGTTCAACACTTTGGTAAATATCTAGATCACTATAAAGATAAAACACAATTCTTAATAATTACACATAAGAAGAAAACAATGGAATATGCAAATACACTTTATGGTATTACAATGCAAGAGTCAGGTGTATCAAAGATAGTTAGTGTTAAACTAGAAGATGCTCACGAAGTAATATAAAAAAAAGACTAGATGCCTCGCATCTGGTCTTTTCCTTTGTACGGATTTTTTGGATCAATATGATCTACAAATAATATACCATTTAAATGATCTAATTCATGTTGGAAACAAATTGCTAAATCTTCTCTAGCTCTAACATGTATTTTTCTACCTTCCATGTCATATGCTTCCATTGTAACTCTAGCATATCTTGGAACAATACCTTCAACAGGTCTATTTACTGAAAGACATCCTTCTCCTTCATCAACATATATTTGTTCAACAGAGTTACTAATAATTCTAGGATTGATCATTACATAAGTTTCAAATTCTTTTTTCTCATCATCAGGACCAGTAAGTTCTGATACAACTACAAAGTATCTTTTTGGAACTCCAAGTTGTATTGCAGACATTCCCCATCCAGGTCTTAAATTATATTCTTCTGAAATTTTAGGAATTTGACTATTTCTTAAATACTCAATCATAGTATTCATTGTTTCTTTATCTTCTTTTGTAAGTGGAAAAGTAACTTCCTCACTAACAGTACGTAGTATAGGATCCTTTTCATCTAATATATCGCTAGTTAATAACACGCATACCACCTCAATACCAATATTTTATCAAATTATAAGTGTTTTGAAAAGTAAAAGAAATAATCTATCTTCTTTTTTCAACATCTTTTACTCTTTCTCTGTATTCTTTTGAATACTTAACAAAATTATCTATTAGATTATTAAATTCATCTTCTGATGCATCTTCAGGTAAATGATATATCTTATCTAGTATTAATGATACTTGTTCAAAAGAACCTTCTCCTAATATTGAATCAAAATCATTTACTATTTGGTCAACATTACCAACTACAATATTATCTTCAATAGAATCTCGATAAGTAGGATGTCTCCAAAATTCTCTAACTAAGATACATATATCTTCATATCCATGATCTTCTAATAAATAAGAAGAATCTAATCCGTTTAAGAATTCTAATATTCTTTTATCATTTGTAATATCTTTTAAGCTTAATATCTCTTTCATTACATCAGTAGTTTGAATACAGTTTATGGCCTCATCTAGTATTGCCGCAGACTGAGTAAATAATAGTTTTGTATAATCTTCTTGATAATTATAAACATAATGTGATAATCCATTTCTAATTACATAAATATCATTACCATCTTCTTTAGTATGATAGAATCCATTTACTTCACCTTTAATTAAATGACCCATTTCATGACAAAAAGTATTAAGTAACATACTCATATTAGTATTACTAATACTACAAGCAAGAAATGGTCTTTCTTTTAAATAGTGAACTTTTCCTTCTTCATCAGTTATAAAAGAATGTCCTTGATTTGATACTCCATGAGTAGAACTTTTATTAGATCCATCATCATGAACAAAATCTACTAAATCTTCTCCAAGATTATATTTTTTTAATATATCTTGTACATATCCTTTTTCAAAGATAATATCAGTCTTTCTAAATAAAGGAATAATAACACTTTCATATCCTTCATATTTTGATAATAATCCATACAATGCAGATACCATAAAAGGATACATTGGATGTTTCTCATCAACTTTTTTAGAAACAGTTTGTATAGCTAGATTATAATATTCGACCATAAAACCACCTGATGCATATTATATACTATTTTTATAAAAATAAAAAGAACGAAATTCGTTCTTTTAATTATTAACTCTACATCCTAATATAATAACAAGTAAAATAAATAATACTAAAACAATAGCATAATGATTATTAGAATTAGTAGGGTAATAATAGGAAGTTTGGCTTGGACAACATCCTTGTCCATTTCCATAGTAATACATATTCTTCCTCCTTTACTAATATGCTATGCTACTTTACATTATCTGTGAGTAAAACGTACGTATTTCTTTGGGTCTAATTCAAAACTTATGATATATTTATTATAGAAGGGAGATTGTTATGATAAAGAAATTAAAATATCTTGATAAACCTTTATTAATAATAACTTTAATTCTTTTCATAATCGGTTTGGTTATGGTTTTTTCTGCGTCTAATGTAACCGCATATATGACCAAAGCAGTAAGCCCTTATAATTATTTCTTTAGACAAGCTATCTTCTTAGGAGCAGGTGTATTACTCTTCTTTGTAATGATAACTTTTAATACAAATGTCTATGGTAAAACATCCCATTTATTGATGATTATTAATATAGTAGCTTTAGTTACATTACTAGTTTATGGTAGTGCTAAAAATGATGCCATAAGCTGGTTTGAACTAGGACCAATTACAATTCAACCATCTGAGTTTATAAAAGTAATATCAATAGTATTTTTAGCACAATATTATGAAGTAAACAAAAATAAATTAAATGGTTGGTTAAAATGTTTATATCCAATAGGTATCTGTATTGGTATTGCGGCATTAATTGTAATTCAACCAGACTTAGGTACTGCCATAATATATTCATGTATTGTAGGACTTATATTCTTAGCTGTTCCAATGTCAAAAGAAATAAAATATAAAGTAGTATTTATTGCTTTAGCAATTTTCATATTAGGATTATTTGCTATATTTGGAATGGGTAAAAGTGTTTTAAGAGACCGTCAAATGGAAAGATTTAATATAGCTAATCCTTGTGATAGAATCTTAGAAGATGGTAATCAAGTATGTAACTGTTATATTGCCATGAATAATGGTGGATTAACAGGAGTAGGTTTAGGAAATTCTACTCAAAAATATTTATATCTTCCAGAACCATACACAGACTTTATTTTCGCAATTATTGTAGAAGAGTTAGGTGTAGTAACAGGAGTAATAATATTATTAATGTATTTTTATATTCTATATAGAATATTAGTAATAGGAAGAAGATCTCCAACTAATAAAGGAGCAATTCTTTGTTATGGAGTAGCAGCTTATATCTTCTTACATATAGCAGTAAACTTATTAGGTATTATGGGATTAATCCCAATGACAGGTGTACCTCTACCATTTATGAGTTATGGAGGAAGTTTCACAATCTGTCTTGTTGCTGCTCTTACAATAGTACAAAGAGTAAGTATTGAAAATGGTCTTTTAAAAGAAAAGAGTTGATAATATGCCAAATGTAAAAATCCATGAAAGAGTAGGAAATTATATTGGTAAAAAAATAGGCAAGAATTCATATGATTATTATTTAGGTTTACTTGCTCCAGACTCTCCTAATGTAGATGGCTTTGCTCCTAAAGAAGAAAGATGGATGGCTCATCAAAGAAGAAAAGATTATGATGAGTGGAGAGAAGAAATAACTAAGTTTTATGATATGGAAAAAAAGTATTATCCAGAAGATTTTCTTTTAGGTTATTACATTCATGTAATTACTGATATAGTATATGATGATTTCTTTTACATACCTATTAGAGATGAAATAGTAAAAGAAATACCTTTAGAAAAATCTCATGAAGCAATGAGAAAAGATATGGATAATTATTATGATACTGATTTAGATACTATAAAAGAAATACTAAAGAGTAATAATGAGTCTTATGACATTTTAAATATTTCTAAAAAAGAATTATTAAGATGGAAAGATAAAGAGATTAATTCTTGGAAAAACACAGATAAATGTAAGTACTTAACAGAAGAAATATTAAAAGAATTAGATGAAAAAGTTTATGATGAAATAAGTAAAAAATTAGAACGATGAGTTCTAATTTCTTTGTTTGTTGAAAAAAATAATAAGATATGTTAATATAAATCGCAAAAGAAAAAAGGTGATACCTTATGTTAGATGATATAAGAGAATTAAAAACAGCCTTAGAAGAACAGATAGATTACTGTGATAATGTATTTATAGTAGGACATAATGGACCTGATTTTGATTCAATAGGTTCTGCAATAGGATTAGCTTCTTTTGTAGATTCATTAGGAAAAGATGCTTTTATAATTGTAGATGATAATGAATTAAAAATAGAGCCCGGAGTAAAAAAAGTAATTGATCAAGCAAAAGGAAAATTTAATATTATTCACAGAGATACATTCTTAAATTTAGTAAGTGATAAATCATTATTAATTGTAACTGATGTTAATAAACAACCTATGATTTCAGTTAAAGATGATTTAGATAAGTTTTGGAATATTATTGTAATAGATCATCATCAAGAAGATGAAACATCAATTCCTGTAGAAGATAGATATATTTCATTAGATGCATCAAGTGCAAGTGAAATAGTTTCAAGAGTACTTTTATATTCTAGAAAACCAATTGATCAAGATGTAGCTAATTACTTACTCGCAGGAATTAGTTTAGATACTAAAAGATTTAAAATTAATACTACAGATAAAACTCATGAAATTGCAGAAAAACTAATAAAGCATGGTGCAGATACTGATTATGTTAATAATCTTTTCTTAGAAGAGTTTGAAAGTTTCTGCCGTATTAGTAATTTAATTATTAATGGTACAATTATTAAAAAGTACAGTGACTCTTTACTTGCACCAATACAAGTATCATTTACTATTAATAGAAATATGCCAGATCAAATATATTTAAAAGAAGATTTAGCAAAAGCAGCAGATCGTATGATGAAATTTAATGGAATTGATGCATCATTTGCTTTAGGATTTGTCGAGCCTGGAGTAGTTCATGTATCTGCCAGAAGTAATAAAAAAGTAGATGTTGGAAATATTATGGAAGCAATCGGTGGAGGAGGTAATCCTCAAGCTGCAGGTGGAAGAATAGAAATAGATGATATCTTTAAAGTTGAAGAAGAGTTAATGCAAAAAATAGTTTGTGGTCTATCAGATGAAGAAAATATATTTGATGAACCAAAGATAATAAAATTAAAACAAATAAAAAAAATATAATAAAAGAGGCGAAAAGTCTCTTTTTTTTTGAATAATAAATTAGGAGGTGGTTTTATAACATTCAAATATCGATATCGAAAAGAGATAATTATTTCATTAATAATTGTTTTATTATTAGGTGTATCTGTCTTTAGTTATTTCTATTTTAAGGAAGATGAAGAAGATATTGTAATTACTGAAAAGAAAGAGACAAAGAAAAAGCTAAAAGAAGAAGTAAAAGAAAAAGTATCAGTTGATATAAAAGGGGAAGTAATAAGTCCTGGAACATACACAGTAGATATTAGTTTTAGAGTAATAGACGTAATAGATAAAGCAGGGGGTCTAACAGAAAATGCTGATACATCAGTAATTAATTTAAGTAAAAAAGTAATAGATGAAATGGTAATAATTATCTATAGTAAAGAACAAGTAAAAAACTTTGAAGAAACAAAAAAACAAGAAGAGTACTTACAAAATAAATGTATATCTCCTGATGATAATTCTCTAAGAAATGATGCTTGCATTTCTAACTCACAAACTAATGTAGTATCTGGAAAAGTAAATATTAATACTGCATCTATTTCTGAATTAATGACTCTTAATGGAATAGGTGAAAGTAGGGCAAAAGATATTATTTCTTATCGTGAAAAAAATGGTCCATTTAAAACTATTGAAGACATTAAAAATGTATCAGGTATAGGAGAATCAACATATGCTAACATTAAGGAAAATATTACTGTGTAATTATTTGTTTTATGGATTATTTATTATTGTTTTATTACTCACAATAATTAGACTAAGTATTCCACATAAAACTCTCTATACAATAACTGATACAAAAGTAATTGGAATAATTATAAGTATAAAAGAAAAAGAAGATTATACAGAGTATATTGTTAAAGGAAAAGAAAAAGTAATATGTAAATCAAGTGAAAAGAATAAATATAATTTAGGAGATAAAGTATTACTAATAGGTACATTATCTACTCCAAAGAAAAATAAAACAAAAGACTTATTTAATTATGAAGAATTTTTAAAACATAATAATATCTTTTTTACTATGCAAATAGAATCTATTAAAAGAATAAAAAAGAATAAAAACATAATTTATTTTCTAAAACAAAAAACAAAAGATTATTTAAAAGACAATAATTATTTAAATACATTTTTATTAGGAGATAAATCTTATATAAAAAAAGATGTCTATCGTTCCTATCAAGAAAATGGTATTTCTCATTTATTCGCAATTAGTGGAATGCATATATCTTTACTCTCTACAATAATTGATAAACTATTAAAAAAACATTTAAGAGAAGAACAAAGATTTAAAGTAATAATTTTATTCTTAATTATGTATCTACTTTTAGTAGGCTTTTCTCCATCAATTCTAAGAGGAGTATTATTCTATATATTATTTACTTGTAATAATGTTTATTATTTTTATATAAAAAAAGAAAATCTATTTTTAGTAATCTTATCAATTGCATTATTAATAAATCCAAATTATATCTATGATATAGGATTTAAATATTCATATCTTATTAGTTTTTCACTACTTAAATGTTCTAATCTTTTAAATTCAAATAATAAAGTATTATCACTTTTAAAAGTATCAGGATTATCTTTTCTAGTAAGTAGTCCAATTACTCTAAAGAATTTTTATCAGCTTAATCTTTTAAGTATTATTTATAATATTTTCTTTGTGCCATATGTTAGTATTATTCTCTTTCCATTAACACTAATAGTATTTATATTTAGACCATTAGAACCAATCTATAATGTATTTACTAGTATCTTAGAAAACACATCTATGTTTTTATCAAAAATTACTATAGGTAAATTAGTATTTAAAAAAATACCAATAATTTTCTATATAATCTATTTAATAATAGTTTTTATCTATCTTTATACAAAAAATAAAAAAGTAATAATTATTTATTCGGTACTATTATTAATTCATTTATTATTACCAATCTTTGACAATTCAGTATATCTAGAAGCAATAGATGTAGGGCAAGGAGACTCAATATTAATTCATAATAAGAATCATAATATATTAATTGATACTGGAGGTAAAAGAAGTGATACTGATCATAATATTTTTTATAATACAATTAATCCATTATTAAAAATGAAAGGTATAAAAAAGATAGATTATTTGATACTATCTCACGGAGATTATGATCATATAGGTGAAGCAGAAAATGTAATTAATAATATTAAAGTAGAAAGAGTTATATTTAATATTGGAGACTATAATTATTTAGAAAAAGATTTAATAAAATTATTAGAAAAGAAAAAAATAAAATATTATAAAAATATCGAAGAATTAAATTGGAACAAAACAAATATTTATTTTTTAAATACAAATGACTATTCTAATGAAAATGATAATAGTAATGTAATATATCTAGAATTAAATAATTATAAAATACTTCTTATGGGAGATGCTGGAGTAGTAAAAGAAAAAGACATTATGAATGAATTTAATTTAGATGAAATAGATATTTTTAAAGCTGGTCATCATGGAAGTAATACAAGTTCTTCTAAAGAATTTATTAATTATATAAATCCTAAATATACAATAATAAGTGTTGGAGAAAAAAATAAATATGGACATCCTAATAGAGAAGTATTAGATAATCTTAATAATTCATTTATTTGTAGAACAGATAAATTAGGAAGTCTAAAATTTGACCTTAATAAAAAATATGATAGAATAATTACCGGATGTGAATAACTATGGATTATGAAGAATATGGAAGAGTAATTTGTGCAGCACTAAAAAAAGACAATAATATCTATATGTCTAGATTAGGGCATCATGCAATATTTCCTATGGAAGAAAAGGGAGTACTTAGAAATGCAATTCAAGGCTTTGTAACTGAAAATGGATTCTTTGTAGATAGAAAAACTGGATTAGAAATAGCTGAGTATTACAATCAAATTGAAAATAAACATAATCCAATAGATGAATTACTTAGTGAAGATTTAAAAAAAGAAGATATAAAAGTATTAAAATATGTTAAAGATTATACATATAAAGACAGAGAAAATAATAGTAAAAATAAGTAAACACTATGGACTTTTTTGTCTATTTTAGATACACTTTATATATAAGAGAGGTGGTTATATGAAAAAAATCGAAGAACTTCCAAAAGTAGATTTAACTGCCCTTGCTCATTCTTACGCAGATGCTTGTGCAAACAAGGATTTTAAAAAATTTGTAGACGGTTTAAATTGTAATGATGATTTGTTAATGAAGTATACTTCTAATTTAGAAGATGCATTTTTAGAATGCCAAAATTGTAAAGGATGCAAATCATTAGAATCTTGTAAGAATAAAGTGGTTGGATATAGATATACACCAACAGCTAAAGAAAAGATAATTACATTTGAATATGTCGCATGTGATAAAGAATTAAAAAGCGAAGAAGAAAATGCTTATAAAAAGAATCTTGAATTATTTGATATTAATCAAGATATAAAAAATGCTTCATTTAAAGAAGTATATAAAGATGATAAAGCAAGATTACCAATACTAAAGTATTTTAAAGACTTTATGAGTAATTATAAAGAAGAAGATAAACCAAAAGGAGTATACCTACATGGTTCTTTTGGTTCAGGTAAAACATATTTAATCGCAGCTCTCTTTAATGAGCTCGCAAAAAAAGAAATAAGAAGTATTTTAATTTATTATCCTGAATTCTTAAGAAAATTAAAATCTTCCTTCCAAACAAATTACAGTGAACAATTCGAAGAAATAAAAAAAGTCCCATTATTGTTACTAGATGACATAGGAGCAGAAAATGTAAGTAACTGGTCAAGAGATGAAGTCTTAGGACCAATACTTCAATATCGTATGGAAAATCATCTGCCAACATTCTTTACTTCAAACTTAACACTAGATGAATTAGAAAAATCTCTAGCGACAACAACTTCTGGAGTAGACAAATTAAAGGCACGACGAATCGTAGAAAGAATTAAACAACTAACGATTGATCTTGAGTTAATTAGTAAAAACAGGAGGGATTAGAAATGAACATTGAGAAAGCATTAAAAAGTTACCTAAAAGGCACTGGGCCTAAAGTAAAAGAAAAAGATTTTTTCGTATACTCTAATGGTAATGGGGATGCTTGTATCAATGTTCTTTTTAAATTAACTGATGAAGAAATTAATTCATTAACTGATTCTAAAAAATTAGATAGAGTAGTAGATATTCTAAAATATGGAGAAATAGTACTTCGTAATGAAGAAGGATTAAATAGAAAAAGTATTGCAAGAAAAATATTTAGACTACAACAAAAAATAGATAGAGTAATATTTGAAAGAAAAAGAAGATTTAAAAATGTAAGTAAAGTAAAAACTGAATTAAATAAAGTTGATAAAGAATTAGAACGACTATTACAAATAAATGAAGCAAAAGACACAAGACAATATGACTTTATAGAATTCTTAATAGATGAAACTAAAAATATTAATTATTTAGAATATACTTTTAAAAAGATGCCTAGCATGGCAAATGTAAGAAGTAAAAATGAAGTACCAATATTTCAACATGTAGTAGATAAATATTTAAGAAGTATAGAAGAAAAATCTGAAGAAGATATTCCATATTATGATAATATGATTTCTTTATTCTTATCCCAAAAGAGTTTTCATTTAAGTGATAAAGAAAAGAAGAAATGCTTAGAAAAAATATATAGATATTTAAATGATTTAAGTAGAAGTAAAGAAATAGAAAAACAAAGACAATATAAAATAAAAAGAGTAAATAATTTAGTAGAAAAAATAAAAAATACATCTAAAAAACAAGATGTAGAAGAAATTGCTAGTAAATATAATATTCATGTATACTTCTCACCACTATATTATGAAGCCTTAAAAGTAATGAATAAACCTCAAGCAGGTAAAATAAATGATAGAGTATTAGTAGAAGATTATGTAGTATCAATGGATGGAGAGGAAACAGTAGAAATAGATGATGCACTATCTTGTAAGAAGTTAGGAAATGGTAATTATTTATTAGGAGTACATATTGCCTCAGTATTAGGTTATTTTCCATATAACTCTGAAATAATTCAAGAAGCAGTATATAGAAATCAATCAATATATTTACCATTTGCTTATAAAAAAGATGGAGAAGATTATAAGAGTATGATTCCATTATTTCCAATAGAGTTTGCTGGAGATATTGCTTCATTAAAAGAAAATGAAAATAGATTTACTAGAAGTTATTATTTTGAAATAAATAATAAAGGTGAAGTAGTAAATGAAAAATTCTTAAAGACAATAACTAAGAATAATAAAAGATTAACATATAATGAAGTAAATAGAATGCTAGATAGAGGTTGTGATGATTCAGAGTTAGGAACAACAATTAAAAATCTTCATGATGTCGCATCTATTCTTAGTAGAAAATATAAAGGTAATGAACTTTATGAAATGGTAAAGGAAAATACTAGAGATAATGCAGAATTAAGAGTTAAGAATGTAGGATCAGAAAGTATAGTCTATCAAGCAATGTTATTAACAGGAACAAGAGTAGCTAATTTCTTTGCAGAAAATAATTATCCTTGTTTATATAGAGTTCATGAAGTAAATGAATCAAACGATAAAAAACTTCAAGCATTAATTGATAATCTAACTGAGACTTACGGAGGAGATCAATTTAAAAATCTATACCAATTAATTGAAGGAATATATCCAAAAGGTTGGTATGCGATGGAAGGAAAACACTCCGGCCTTGGAGTAGATCATTATTGTCACTGTACTTCTGCATTAAGAAGAGCAGCAGACATTTTAGTAGAACATGCCTTAGAAGTTTGTTATGATAAAAAACCAACTAAGAAAGAATTAGAAGAATTAAAAAAAGAAATAATTAATAAACAAAAAATGATAAACGAAAGACAAGCACCAATTGATTATTTTGTTAAAGAGTATTCTAAAAAATATCGTCGTAGATGACGATTTTTTTATTAAATAAAGTTTGACATAAAATGGAAGAACGAGTATAATACTATCTACTTTGGCTATATCAAGGAGTGGTTCGATGTACATCAAGTTAACAGAAAGACAACAACTAATCGTAGTAATATCCTTAACCTTCTTAATTATATCCATATTCTTGCAAGTAGATGAATATCTTGCAAACAAAGAACCCTATACGATAAGTTATGAATCTGTTAATATTAGAGATATGACTGAACCACACATATCAACTAAAATTAGTAAAACAGGTCAAGAAGAAATATATAAAGAATTAGGGGATGTAGCGGAAGTAAAAATGGAAAGTTTAAATCTTTCCGCAACCGATACCACTAATAGTGGAAAGCCAAGTCGTATATGGTATTTACCTACCCAAATTGGAAGCATAACCACTTATCCTAATATGGGTCATGTAGCCTATGATATTACGAGTTGGCGAGGAACAGCAGAAACCATATATCCAGTTGCTGAAGGAACTGTATCAGGAATGTATACCGATTCCTATGGAGCTCTAATAGTAACAGTATTGCATAACGTAAATGGTAAAAAGTATACCTCCCAGTATGTTCATTTATCTCGTTATGCAAATGGATTATATGTAGGAAAACATGTATCAATTAATGACCCATTAGGACAAATGGGTTCAACAGGTTGGTCAACAGGCACACATTTACATATTGCTGTCCTAGATTGCGCATTATTCGATCCCAAAGATCCAAACTGTTATGATTTGAATGCTTGGTATCGTTACGATAAAAAAAGATTATCTGAAAATTTCTATGGATTAGGAGTATTAATGTATGTTCCACATTCATGGAATAGCAGATAACAAATATGATATAATATAATCGGAGTTGGTTATATGTCATTAGCAAGTATCAATAAGCAAATGAAAATTGATGTAAATGAAGCAAGTGGTATTTCTACAAAATGTAAACGAAAACTAATTAAATTAGTAGAAAAACATTTCTTAGTAGATTTACCAAATGAGAACTTTTTAAATATTGATATTGAAGTATTAGAAAACGGAAATATAAAAATGAGAGATGAAGAGTATACTACCCAAGATCCAGTATCAGGAGAAGAACTAGAAAATAGATTTTTACTTTTTCAACAAGATGTAGATATTTTATTAGAAAAAAATGAAATTGATTTTGACACACTAAGTAAAAAGAATGGTAGAAATAATTTAATAATCTCATCATTTATATCAATTATTTTATTTATAGTTTTTAATTATGCTTTAAGTATTGTACTATCTGGAGATCTATATGGATTTGTTTGGTTTATAATTATGATATCAACATGGGTAATGCCAAAAGTAGGTACATATATTAGAGATAGATACAGAGGAGCTTTTGAATATTTAAAATCTATAATTTACAAAAAGAGAAAATAGTGATATATTATTCATATCTGTGAAATACATTGACAAAGGACAAGATTCATAAAAAGTCTTTATAGAGAGTTCTTGGTAGGTGGAAAAGAACAAGTTATTTATGAGTTACTACCTTTAGAGTAGAATTATGAAAAGTAATTCCGGTGAAGAACCGTTATTTAAAGAAAGTAAACAAAAGGATGGTACCGTGCGCAAGCACTCCTGTACGATCCTTTTTTATTTTGTAAAAAGGAGGGAATTAATATGAAAATAGAAGTATTACATCATGCATCTATTAAATTAACTGGAGATAAAATAATATATTTTGATCCTTATAAAATTGAAGAAGAGTTTCATGATGCAGATTATATTTTTATTACACACGATCACTATGATCATTATGATCCAGAATCAATAGAAAAGGTTAGAAATGATCATACCAAGATTGTTGTGCCATATTGTCTAAAAGATAAAGAACATCATTTACTTGCGGATGGTTATAGATATTATGAAATAGATGGAATTAAATTCACAACAATACCATCATATAATATTAATAAACAATTCCATCCTAGAGAAAAATATTATGTAGGATATAACATTCTATTAGAAGATAGATATTACTACATTATGGGTGATACGGATCGAACACCTGAGACCGATATGGTCAAAACGGATATTTGCTTCGTACCAATTGGTGGAACATATACCATGGATGTAGATGAAGCAGCAGAATATATAAATGATTTGAAACCTCAAGTTGCAATCCCAATTCATTATGGAATGATAACGGGAGATCTTTCAATGGGAAAAGAGTTTCAAGATAAAGTAAATAAAGAAATAAAAGTAGAAATAAAGATAGGAGAATAATTATGATAAATATAAAAGAAAATGAAAGATTATTTAAATTAAATCACTCTTGTGCACATTTACTTGCACAAGCAATACAACACTTATATCCAAATGCTAAGTTTTGGGTAGGACCTGCAATCGAAGAAGGATTCTATTATGATATCGATTTAGGTGATGAAGTAATTAAAGAAGAAGACTTAGAGAAAATTGAAAGAGAAATGAAGAAATGTGCAAAATCTGCTAAAAACATCGTTCGTCATGAACTTTCAAAAGAAGAAGCATTAGAAAAATTTAAAGATGATCCATATAAAATAGATTTAATATCTAGAATGGATGAAAATGAAGTAACTATTTCTTGTTATACTCAAGGAGACTTTACTGATTTATGTAGAGGACCTCACGTAGATAATACTAAAGAATTAAAATACTTCAAATTATTAAAATTCTCAGGAGCTTATTGGAAAGGTGACTCTAATAACAAAATGCTTCAAAGAATCTATGGAGTATGTTTTGATAATCAAGAAGATTTAGATGCTTGCTTAAAAGAAATAGAAGAAGCAAAAGAGCGTGATCACAGAAAAATAGGTAAAGAACAAGAATTATTTATGAATCATGAACTTGTTGGTTCTGGTATGCCAATGTGGTTACCAAATGGAGCATTAATTCGTAAACAATTAGAAAACTATATCTATGAAAAAGAACAAGAAATGGGATACTTACATGTATATACTCCATGTGTTGGAACAGTAGATTTATATAAAACTTCAGGACACTGGGATCACTATAAAGAAAATATGTTCCCAATGATGAAAGTTGATGATGAAGAGTTTGTACTTCGTCCAATGAACTGTCCACATCATATGTTAATTTATGGAAACAAATTACATTCATATAGAGATTTACCAATTCGTATTGGAGAATTCGCAACTGACTTCCGTTATGAAGCATCAGGAGCAGTAAAAGGACTTGAAAGAGTTAGATGTATGTGTCAAAATGATGCACACCTTTTCGTAAGACCAGATCAAATTGGTGAAGAATTTAAAAAAGTAGTTAGCTTAATTCTAAATACATATAAAGATTTCGGAATTGAAAATTATAAATTCAGATTATCATTGAGAGATCCTGAAGACAAAGAAAAATACTTCGATGATGATGATATGTGGAATGAAGCAGAACAAAAATTAAGAGAAGTATTAAATGATTTAGGAGTAGAATATTTTGAAGCAATTGGAGAAGCTGCATTCTATGGACCAAAATTAGATGTTGAAGTTAAACCTGCTGTAGGACCTGAAGTAACTCTATCTACTTGTCAATTAGACTTCTTACTTCCTAGAAGATTTGAATTATCATACATTGATTCAAATGGTGAAAAACAAGTACCAGTTGTTCTACATAGAGCAATCTTTGGAACATTTGATAGATTTACTGCATTTATTATTGAAGAAACTAAAGGAGCATTCCCAACATGGTTATCTCCAGTACAAGCAATTGTAATGCCAGTTAATTCTGAATTCCAAGGAGAATATGCTAATGAAGTATATAACTTATTAAAAGAAAATCATATTCGTGTAGAAATTGATGATAGAAATGAAAAACTAGGATATCGTTTAAGAGAATCACAAGTAAATAAAATTCCTTATACAATTATCTTAGGAGATAACGAAAAAGATAATAAACAAATCTCTTATAGATTATTCGGTCATCAAGAAACTGAAACAGTATCTCAAGAAGAATTTGTTAAATTAATCACAGATGAAATTAACAATAGAGGATTAAGAAAATAAAAAGAAGTGTAATTAACACTTCTTTTTTGTTATAATAAAAATAGGTGATTATATGAAAGTTATTTTTCCTAAAGACAGAGAAGCAAAGAAAGAATATTGTTGGGAAGCAAGTAGAATAATTATCAAAAAAGAAAAATTAAAGAAAAAGCCTAATCACACTTTGTTGTCTTATAAGCAAATAAAAAAACAAATAATTATAGCACCTGTACTATATGTACTTATGATAATTGGTTTTGTTATTTCAAATTATAATGCTTTTATAATGTTAGTATTCTTATATCTTATCTTATTATCTTTTATTCAAATATTGAGAATTGAATCTATAGAAAAAATGCAAGATACATACAAAGAAACATATGTTTATATTGCAAAAGATAAATTGATATATGAAATCAAAGATATAAAATCATTTTCTATTTATTTGGATAATATAGAATTTATTTTGTTTAAGACTTATGGTATATATGCAGTTCCAAAAGATGACAGTTTTATAATATCAATTCCTATAGAAAACAAAGATGAATTTAAGAATGAGTTGAAAAAAAACAAAATAAACATAAAAGTTTACGAGAAAAAAAAGGATGATAATCATGATTGAAATTAAGATAGACAAACAAAATATTAATAAAACAAAATACTATTATGATTATCTTATGATAGCAAAGAATTCAAAAATTATATTAAAAAAAAGAAATTATAAAGTAAAGAAGTATAGTGAGTTCATATTAAGTATTGGAGTTTATTTTTTATCATTAATATTTCTTTTGGGCATTATGTTATATGTAGGATTTACAAGTTACCTTCTTACGTTCTTTTGGATTTTATTAATAATTTTTATAACTTTGATAAGAGCAGAAATTAATTTTAAAAAAACTATAAAAAGTATGCTCCCATATAAAAGAACTATAATCATAGATAAAGATGGTGTAACATCGCATTTAGAAGGTAGAAGTGATTTAACAGTAAACTGGAGTCAAATTGCATTTATATTTGAAACAGAATTAACACTTGCATTTATTATGAAAGATGCATCTCAGCCAATAGGTGTTGCTATTGAGTACAAAGATGAAATATTATCTGCCATAAGTAAAGTTAAACCCGGAGGAATAATAAATAACTAGTTGAAATTATAAACTAATTATATATAATATAAGTAGGAGCACTTAATTGTGTAGAGTTAAGTGTTACCTTATGGTTTGCACCAAACACTACTGTGTTAGGTGTTTTTCTTTTAATTTAAAACTATAATTAATAGATAAATTAAAAGGAAATTGGTTAAGATTAATAAAAAGACTAAAAAATCTTTCTTATTCATCAAATCACCTCCTTCCATTTGGAATCCGGTGACACCTAACATTAAATGCTCCTAATATATTATTCTTGTTTTTTTAACTAATAACACGAAAATAAGTGTATTTTTTTTACATATTTGATATAATAATAACTCAAGAAGAGCGGTGGAATATATGATAACATTAGAAGAAATTGAAAAAGAGTATGAAACATTTGATATTAAAACAAAAGAAGTACAGTCAATGGACTATTTTATAGGTTATCTTGAAGTAGGACAAGAAGATGCTGAAGAATTAATCAAGGTATATAATGATGAGATTAAAGGTGAAAAAGCCGCAAGAGTAATTGATAGAGTTAATTGCTTTATTAATTTTATTTCTTTAGAAGATGAAATAGATTATATTGGAGAAGATATTAATATCATTAAAGATATGATTTCTCATACTGAAGAATATCAAGATTACTATAGAACTATGGAACGTATTGCGACAAGATTTAATTTTCTAGAACTAACTAGATTAATTGATTTTTCTACAGAGTATTATAATAAACAAGCAAAATTCTATGACTATGAAAGACAACAATTAGAAATGCATGCAAGTCACATTCAAGTATATAATCCAAATGTTTATGATACTCGTGAAGTATTTAAAGAATTCATGAATAAAAAATTAAAAGAAATAGAAGAATATAGTATTGAAGAAATTGAATCAGATAAGAAACATTATAATGTTGAAGATGATTATGAAACATATATTGTAAGACCAGAAGTAAAATTTGGAATTCAAGATCCAACTACACTTTATTTAAACATCGAAGCAGTTCTTGCAGAATTAGAATTATCTGAAAAAGAAATAGTTAAAGAAAGAAGAAAAACAATTTATAAAACAAATTTACGTGATTTAAAAAATACTAGATCTTATTACAAAAAGATTCTTGAAATAATCGATAAGAATATTGGTGCTTTAGTATTTATGGAAGATGTAATTGATGAAAATAACTTCCGTGAATTAGTTAAATTATTAGACTTTATGATTACAGGATATGCAGATAATGTTAAGCATTATCAAAACAAAATAGAAACAATTTCTTATCATCCTGAAGGATATGATTTTGTTAATGAAAGATATAAATATAATCATGAAGAGTTAATGCAATTTGTAAAGAATAAATTAAAAGGCCTAAATAGTGAAAAAGAACTAGAAAAAAAATAAAAAATGTGGTATTTAATATAGTGTGTATTTAAGGTGGTGGTAGATTGAACAATGATTTAGCAAATACAATTCGTAGTAAAGTTGATATTGTTGATATTATTGGAGAGAGAATACCGCTTGTATCAAAAGGAAAGAACTTCTTTGGAGTATGTCCATTCCATGATGATACAAATCCTTCCATGTGTGTATCTCGTGAAAAACAGATTTATACTTGTTTCTCATGTCATGCCACTGGTAATGTATACACTTTTTTAATGAATTACGAACATATCGATTTTAAAGAAGCTCTTAAGTATTTAGGAGATAAAGTTGGAATTGATACAGGTAGTATTAAAATAGCAAAAAAATCTACTAAGTTTGATAAGTTATATGATGCTTATAATCTATCATTAAAATATTTCCAAAATAATTTAAATAGTGGAATTGGAAAAGAAGCTAAAGCTTATTTAGCAAAAAGAAGTATAGATGAAAAAATAATTAAAGAGTTTGAAATTGGTCTATCTTTAGAAAAAAGAGATGACTTAACTAAATTATTAACAAGTAAAGATTATGATTTAGTTACTCTAAATAGAATTGGCTTATCTAGTGATGATCATGATATCTATAATGATAGAATTATGTTTCCACTATACGATGTTAATGGTAGAGTAGTAGGTTTTAGTGGAAGAATATATAAAGATGTAGATCAAAATAAATATCTAAATACAAAAGAAACTGATATCTTTAAAAAAGGTGAAATGTTATATCATTATCACATTGCAAGGGAAGTTTGTCGGGAAAAGAAATCCGTTATTGTAATGGAAGGTTTCATGGATGTAATTAGAGCATCTACAATAGGTATTAAAAATACTGTTGCCTTAATGGGAACAGCATTAACTAAAGAACAAATATCTTTATTAAAAAGATTATCAAATAATATTATTTTATGTTTAGATGGTGATGGTCCAGGACAACACGCAACTGAAGCAATTGGTGACCATTTATTAGAACAAGGACTAGAAGTAAAAGTAATAGTTTTACCTGATCCTGATGATCCAGATACTTATATCTTAAAAAATGGAAAAGAGCGTTTTGAAGGACTAGTTGATTCAGCAATAAATTTCTCAGATTATAAAATGCAGAAGATGAAAGAATCTGTAGATTTTAGAAGTGATGAAGAAAAAGCTCTTTATATCAATAAAGTCATTGCAGAAACAGCAAAATTAACTGATCCAATAAGACGTGAAGTAATCCTAAAAAGACTTGCAAAAGAGTTTGATATAGGTTATAATACACTGGAAATGCGTATGAATAGTCTCTTAGAAGATAAACCTAAAGAAGAGGCAATAGTAATACCAAAGAAAAAGAGTACAAAGAAAGATAAGTATACAAAAGCATATGAACAAATATTATACTTTATGCTTAATAAAGATTGGGTTATCACACAAGTCGAAAAAGAAAAAATAATCTTCCCAACGGAAGTAATGAGAACGACTTGTAGTGAAATCATCTATTATTATAAAAAGTATGGTATAATTAATGTCGCAGATTTTTATACTTATGTGCAAGATAAAGAGAATATTCTAACATTCTTGAATAGTATTTTAGCTGAGGACTATGTAGAGGATACCACAAAGGATGAGTTGTTTGAGTACTTTAAAGTTATAAAAGAATATATAAAGAAACAAGAAATAACAAGACTCACAAATAAGATGAAAAAAGAGACGGACCCAATAGAACAAGCTAAAATAGTTGAAAAGATTAGAAAGTTAAGGTTAGGAGATAGTTAGTATGGTTGAAGAAATAAAGACTCTCGACGAAAGAAAAGAAAAGTTATTAGCAGTAGGTAAGAAACAAGGTTTCATTACTTATGAACAATTAGCAGATCAACTAAAAGGACTAGATGTTGATAGTGACTCATTAGATGAATTATATAATTTCTTAGTAGAAAACAATATTGACATCGTATCAGAAGATGGACAAGATGATGCTTCTGGAGAAGAAATAACTGAAGAAATGTCAGTTGAAAATTTAACATTATCTAAAGATGTTAAAATTAATGATCCAGTAAGAATGTACTTAAAAGAAATTGGACGTATTAACTTACTTACATCAGATGAAGAATTTGAATATGCTAAAAGAGCAGAAGCAGGGGATGAGGAAGCAAAGAGAATGCTAGCTGAATCTAACCTACGTTTAGTTGTAAGTATTGCCAAAAGATATGTTGGACGTGGAATGTTATTCTTAGATCTTATCCAAGAAGGAAACATTGGTCTAATGAAAGCAGTAGATAAATTCGATCCAACAAAAGGATATAAATTCTCAACATATGCTACATGGTGGATTAGACAAGCTATTACAAGAGCAATAGCCGATCAAGCAAGAACAATCCGTGTACCAGTACATATGGTTGAAACAATCAATAAATTAGCAAGAGTACAAAGACAATTAACACAAGAGTTAAATCGTGAACCAACAGATGAAGAAATTGCTAAGAAATTAGGAATTACAGTTGAAAAAGTACGTGAAGTATATAAAATATCACAAGATCCAGTATCATTAGAAACTCCAATTGGAGAAGAAGATGATTCACATTTAGGAGACTTCATAAAAGATGAAAGAACTATGGGTCCAGAAGAATATGCAACTGTTGAAATGTTAAAAGAAGAATTACGCGGTGTACTTGCAACCTTAACTGAAAGAGAAGAAAAAGTATTAAGATTACGTTTTGGACTAGACGATGGACAATGCAGAACTCTAGAAGAAGTTGGACAAATCTTTGGAGTAACTCGTGAACGTATTCGTCAAATTGAAGCAAAAGCTCTAAGAAAATTAAGACATCCATCTCGTTCTCGTAAACTAAAGGACTTCTTAACAGATTAATGAAAATTAATGAAAGATTAGAACGAATAGGAGATTTAGTGGAAGCTAACTCCTTTTGTTTAGATGTTGGATGTGATCATGCATTACTAGATATCTATTTAGTAAAGAAAAACAAAAACATAAAAGCAATCGCATCTGATATTGCAGAAGGACCTCTAGAACAAGCAAAACAAAATATTATAAGAGAAAATTTAGAGAACGAAATAGAAACAAGATTAGGACCTGGTCTTAAAACATATAGTGAAGGTATAGATACAATTATTATTTCTGGAATGGGTGGAAGAAATATAATTGGTATTTGTAAAGATTCTCCAAAAGTATTAAAAAAAATTAATACTTTAATAATAAGTCCAAATAATTATCAAGAAGATGTTAAAAGATATCTTTGTAAGAATGGATTCTATATTGAAAATGAAGAATTTGTAAGAGATAAAAAATTTATCTATCAAATAATAATCTTTAAGAAAGGTAAAAAGAAATATACTAATAAAGAATATTTCTTTGGACCAGTATTCTTAATTAAAAAAGGGCCATTATTTAGAGAGTATTATGAAAGAGAATTAAAAACTAGAGAAATATTAATTAGTATTTTACCTAATAAATATTTCCTAAGAAAAAAACAAATTTCTAAAGAAATTGATATGATTAAAAAAGAGATAGAAGACTAGTATTTAGTCTTCTTTTGTTTTATAATACTTTTAAGGACTTTGAGGTGTGGAAATGAAAAAATATGTAGTATTAATGATTAGTATCATTTTATTACTTCTAGGAACTAACGTTTATGCAAAAGATACTGTTTATTCATTAAATAAATATGATAAAGAAGAATATAAGTATATAATTAAAGATCAAGATAAAGGTTATGTAACCGCAGGTATTTATGAAACAGAAAAAGAAAATCATATTTTAATAGTTGATTATAAAAAAGATGGTTCAATTAAATGGCAATTAAAACTAAAAGAATATGATGCAACTGATTTATATGGCATTACTTATTCTTATGGAGAAGATGGAAGAATTGATGGCTTTTTATTAGTTGTTAAAAATGATACCTTTAAGTTTTGGAAAATTTCTTTAGATGGAGAATTTGTTGAAGAAAAAGAAACTAATTTATTTGGAGAAATTGAACTAGAGTCATTCATAGAATCATCTGATAAAATGGGTTATCTTCTATATGGAAAATTAGACTCAAAAGCATTTATCGCAAAGTATGATGGAAGTCTTAATTTAGTATGGATTAAAACTTACGAAGATATGAAAAAGATAAATGAATTAATTGATGAATATGAAGCAGGATACTATGCAATTGTAGAAACTGATGAGGTAAATAAACTAATTAAATTTGATACAGAAGGAAATGCCTTAAGTGTAATAAAAGAAGATTTTGATTCTACAAATTTACACTTACTACAAGGAAATGATTCATATTTAGTTTATGGATACACTAATGATGTTAAAATAAATAATTCTAATAGTGGTAGTTATTTTATAATAAGATATAATTTAGTAGATAAAGTTCTATGGGAAACTATTGGAGATGAACCAGTAGATGAAAACAAACTAATTAAATTAAATGAAACAAATCATAATTATTATTTATTACATACTAATAGTAATGATAATAGTATTGAAGTTTCTCGTATTGATTTAGATGGTGTAGTAGTAGAAAAAGTAAAGAAATTAAAGAATGATTATTATGATATGAATGGTTTTTCATTTGATCATAATGTCTTATATTTCATTGGACAAATTAATTGTCCTGAAGATGATAATTGTGATTATAATGCTAAATCTTTATTCTTAGTAAGTAGTGAAGATAAAGTAATTGAAGTAGAAGATAAAGATAGTAAAACTATTCTAATTATTACTGGAATAATAATCATACTTATCGGAATTATGTATTTATATAAAAAGAAAAAGAAACATTAGTTTCTTTTTTTCTTTGGTATTAAAGTACCAATAAAAGTAGAAAATAAAATTAAAAAATAATAAATAAAATATTTAATATTAAAAGAATTATTAAGTAGATGTAATACTATAGAAACAATTATAAAAACAATCGAAAAAGAATAGGGTAAAAACTTATTCTTATTCTTTCTTAAGAATAATCCAGAAGAAGCGAATAAGAAGAATAGTAAAAATAATTTTATAATTTGAAATAATTCTTTTGATAATAATTCATAATAATAAAAAGTAGAAAAAAGAATAAATGTAATAAAGAATACTAATAGAGATATTAAAAATTTACGATACATAATAATCACCTTAATAATTAATATGAATAGTATAAAAAAACTATTCTAGGAAAAAATAAAAATAGGTGAATCTATGAACTATTTTATTATTGGAATTAGAAGTATCTTTTTTTATTTAGTAATAATGATTGTATATAAAATAATGGGTAAAAGAGAAATAGGTGAATTATCTATAATTGATTTTGTAGTATCAATATATATTGCTGAATTAGTCGCAATATCAATAGAAAACTATAAAGAAAGTATTTTAATATCGCTCATCCCAATAATCCTTTTAGTAACATTAGAAATAATTACAGCGAAAATCTCTCTTAAAAATAAAAGAATAAGAGATTTAATAGATGGAAAACCTTCTATTATTATTGAAAAAGGTAAATTAAACATTAAAGAAATGAATAGACTTCGTTATAACTTAGATGACCTATTAATTCAATTAAGATCAGAATCAATTAGTTCTATTAATGAAGTAGATTATGCTATTTTAGAATCTAATGGTAAACTATCAGTCTTTAAAAAAGAGGACAATAAAAGATATCCATTTCCTGTAATATTAGATGGAAAAATAGATAAAGAAGTTTTAACAAAAATTAATAAAACAAAAAAAGAATTAGAAAAAGATTTAAAAAATACATCTTTAGAAAAAATATTATATGCATTCTATGATGAAAATGAATTATACATTATAGAAAAATGACATATTTTTTTATATACCTGAATTAAAATAAAATGGGTGAAACATGAAAAAGATAATAATAGTATTTTTTATATTTATATTTCTTCTAATCTTATTACCAGAAAAAGAAATAGAAGAAGAAACAAGAGGAGTATTTATAAGTTATATAGAAATTAGTAAATATTTAAAAGATAAAAATGAAATAGAAAGTAAAAATAATATTAATAAAATGATTAATAATATTAAAGAATTAAATCTAAATACAATTATTCTACAAGTTAGACCAGCAATGGATGCAATATATCAGTCTAAAATATTTCCGATAAGTAAATACCTTTCTGATAATAACTATTATTCATATGATGTTTTAGATTATTTTATTAATGAATCTCATAAAGAAAATATTAAGATAATTGCTTGGATTAATCCATATAGAGTTCTAACAAAAGGTACTATAAATGATATTCCAAATAACAGTCCAACTTATAAATATATTGGTACAGATATTCTTTATGAGAATAATGGAGTATTCTTAAATCCTGCAAGGCCTGAATCAACTGAATTAATTATAAATGGAGTAGAAGAAATTTTAAATTATGATGTAGATGGAATAATAATGGATGATTATTTTTATCCTGGAAATAATGTAGATGAAAAAGAATATTTAGATTCTAAAACAAATTTAAGCAGAGAAGAATATCATTTAAATACAATAAACAATATGGTAAAAAATGTTCATGATACTTGTAGTAAAAGGAAAGTATTATTTGGAATATCTCCAGAAGGAAATATTGAGAATAATTATCATAAGAACTATGCAGATGTTAAAAAATGGTTAAGTACAAAAGACTATGTAGATTTTATTATTCCACAACTCTATTATGGCTTTGAAAATGAAACAAAACCATTTGTAGAAACATCTAATTATTGGGATGAAATGATTAAAGATAATATTCCATTAATTCCTGCTTTAGCTTTTTATAAAACAGGAGTAGAAGATAATTATGCTAAAAGTGGAAAAAATGAATGGATTAATAATCATAATATTATAGAAAAAGAAATAATTCATAGTAGAACATTAAGTCATTATAAAGGATTTGTTCTCTATAGATATGATAGTATTTTCTCTGAAAATGTGACAAAATCAAGTCAAGAAGAAATTGAAAACATGAAAAAAGCATTAGTTTCATAAAAAATTTGTTATAATTAATATAAAGGTAGTGATTATATGAATAAAAAAGGTTTTACATTAGTAGAACTAATTGCCATGATGGTTGTAATTGGAATACTTATGGCAATAACAATTCCAAATATTTCTGGAATTATCAAAAAGAATAGAGAGGATCAAGCAATAGAAGACGTTAACAAGATGGTAAGTAATGTAAAAGCAAAATTAGATTCTGGAAAAGTAGAAAAGCCTAATGTTAATGAGTGCGTTGTATTCACATTAAAAAGTGCTGATACTAATGATGATATTGGTGCAGGATTAAATGGCGGTGTATATGATCCCCTAGGAACATTTGTTGTCGCAGCAAGAAAACCTCTAGAAGGTGAAGCAGCAACAAGTTCATACAAGTATTATATTCACTTATATGAAACAAAAGATGATGGAGGCAACAGAAGTGTTTTTATGACAACAACAGATTATGGAGATCCTACAATAATTGACTATGATGACTTTGTTAATAATCCAGAAGATAACTTTCCAAAACTAGTAACTGGTGAGTTTACAAATAGACTAGATACAGAAAATTATGAAACTAATTTAGAAGAAATGAAAGAAATATTAAATAACGTTTGGGAAGATGGAGACTTATGTAGTAAAGTCTTAGCAGTGTATATCAAATAATGTAAAGAAAATGAAAATCTATTGCACAAGAAAAAAAGTTGTGCTAACATAAAATTATGAAAGATAAAGAAAGTGAGAGATAAGGATGAAGAAAATGTCAAATAAAGGTTTTACATTGATCGAATTATTAGCAGTTATCACAATTATGGGTATTTTAATGTTAGTTGCTATACCAGCAGTTACAAGAACAATTGAAAACTCACGTCGTGATACATTTGCAGACGTTGCAGGAGAATATTTAAATGCAGTAAGAAATGGTGTTCTTGCTGATGAAATTCACTGTACTTATTTAGCAGATGACAATACAACAGTAGTTGATTATGTTGTAGCATCTGCATTACCAGATGGAATTTATTACTTCCCAATTTGTACTACTGAAGGATCTACAGTATGTACTGCAGTATCAACACCAGCAGCATTAACTGAAACAGCAATTAAACAATCTACTCTAGATATCCTAGAGTCAGGTGGTAAATCTTCTTTCGGTAATGCTGACGTATATGGATATGTTACATGGGAAAAGAAAACAGACAGTGGTAAATCTAAAACTGAATACAGAATTTTACTACAAGATTCTGGACAACACGGATTAAATGCTGAACAAACTTCAAAAGCATTAAAGAGATCAAATGTTTTACCTAACTTAACAAATACTGACATCAAAACTAACGTTAAAGGTGACGAATCATCAAACAATGGATTCGCAGCTCCTCGTGGTGTTTGTAAAGTAGCATAATAGAATATAAATATTAAAGACTTCGCAAGAAGTCTTTTTTTTGTTATACTGAAATAGGTGATAGTATGTTATATATTGGAAGTCATGTTGGATTTAATAAAAATACTCAAATGCTTGGAAGTTTAGAAGAAGCATTATCTTATAATGCTAATTGTTTTATGTTTTATACAGGAGCACCTCAAAACACAGCTAGATCTCCAATAGAAGATGGTCTAACTTTAAAAGCATTAGAAAAAATGAAAGAAGAAAAAATGGACTTGTCAAAAATAATAGTTCATGCACCATATATCATTAATCTTTGTAATGAAGATAATTTTGAATTTTCTACTAGATTTTTAACTGAAGAATTAGAAAGAGTAAATGCTTTAGGAGTTAAATATTTAGTTTTACATCCAGGAAGTCATATAGGTTTAGGAGTAGAAAAAGGATTAGATAATATTGTTAAAGGATTAAATATTGCCTTTATGAATTTGAAAGATAATAATAACGTCACAATATTATTAGAAACTATGGCTGGAAAAGGGTCAGAAATAGGATCAAATCTAAAAGAAATAAAATATATTATTGATCATGTAGAAGATAATTCACATCTAGGAGTATGTTTAGATACATGTCACTTAAATGATGCAGGCTATGATTTAACTAAGTTTAATGATTATTTAGAAGAATTTGATAAAGAAATAGGTATAAATAGAATAGGTTGTATTCATATAAATGATTCAAAAAATGAAATTGCATCTCATAAAGATAGACATGAAAATATTGGCTTTGGGACAATAGGCTTTAATACATTAATGAATATTATTTATAATGAAAAATTAGAAAATATTCCAAAGATATTAGAAACTCCATATGTAGATAAAGAATATCCTCCATATAAGTATGAAATTGAAATGATTAGAAATAAAACATTTGATGAGAATTTAATAGAGAAAATAAAGAAACAGTAATGTTTCTTTTTTTTATAAATATTTATCTTTAATATTTACATATAAGTCTATTAGTTTATCATATAAGTCCTTATTAATTTTATCTTTTAAAAGAACTAATACTTTATCATTTTTCATAAGTAAATCTTGATAATAGTCTTTAATAAAAGAGTAAATTGTAAAAAGTTCATCTTCACTATATTTTAATTCATATTTATCCGCAACTCTTCTTAAATCATTAATAGTAAGATAATTAATATGATTCTTTATAAAATCTTGTATTATAATCACCTCTATTAAATTTATATGAATTATTAAAAGATTTATGTGATAAACTATTATTAGGGTGAGGAGTATGAGAAAAAAGACAAATAAGAGTTATGAACTTATTATTAGAAATAGATTTTATATACTATTAAGTATTATTGTTATTCTATTTGGAATAGTAATGATAAAAATAACTAATGTTATGTTATTTCAAGAAGATATGTATAAAGACTCTCTAGAACATTTAACTTATACTAAAGTTACAGGTACTTCTAGTCCTAGAGGAAGAATATATGACCGTAATTACAATATTATTGTTGATAATAAATCATTAAAGACTATTACTTATCAAAAACCTAAAAAAGCAACTGCTAAAGATATGATAGAAGTTGCAAGTAGATTATCTCCTCATATTTACCTAGATTATACAAGAGTTACTCTAAGAAGTAAAAAGGAGTATTTCTGTGCAAAAAATCCAGAAACTTGTAACTCATATATAAAAGAAAAAGAAAGAGAAAAAGTAAAACAAAGAAAACTAACAAATAAAGATATTGAAGAACTAAAATTAGAAAGAATTCCAGAAGAAGAATTACATTATTCAGATGAAGAGTTAAAACTAGCATACTTATATTATTTAATGAATAAAGGATATACTTTTGAAGAAAAAATAATTAAAAGTGATGTAAGTGATGAAGAATATGCTTATGTATCAGAACATGTTGAAAGTTTAGTTGGATTTAATACAAAGATTGATTGGGAAAGAAGTTATCCTTATGGTGATACATTTAAGACTATATTAGGTAAAGTTTCAACTACTACTCAAGGAATACCAGCAGAAGAAAAAGATTATTACTTAGAAAAAGGATATAGCTTAAATGATAGAGTAGGAATTAGTTATATTGAAAAAGAATATGAAGAGTATTTAAAAGGTGAAAAACCTGTATATGAAATAGTAAGTGCTCATGAATCTAAACTTGTACAAGAAGGTACTAGAGGACAAGATATTGTTTTAACAATAGATATTAATCTTCAAAAAGCAGTAGAAGAAATAATTACAAGATATGTTTTAGCAACTAAATATGAACCAAATACTGAGTATTATGATCATTCAACTGTAGTAATTGCAGATCCTACTACCGGAGAAATACTAGCAATGGCTTCTAAGAGATTAGTTAATGGAGAAATAGTGGATTATACTACAAGCATTTTAACTTCTCCTATAATGCCGGGATCTATTGTAAAAGGCGGATCAATGTTAGTTGGATATAATACAGGAGCAGTTCATATTGGTGAGACGATGTTAGATGAATGTGTTAAAGTTGCCGGAGTAGCCGAAAAATGTTCATCAGTAAATGATTTAGGAGTAATTAATGATATTACTGCTTTAGCTAAATCAAGTAACGTATATCAGTTTAAAATAGCAATTAGAGTTAATGGACAAGAATATTATAGAGGTATGAAAATGAACTTTAATCAAAGTGCTTTTGATACATATAGAAACATGTACCATTCCTTTGGATTAGGAGTAAAAACAGGAATAGATTTACCTGTTGAAAGTAAAGGATATACTTCTACTGATAGGGCTGCAGGTAATTTGTTAGACTTTGTAATGGGACAATATGAAACATATACACCAATTCAACTATCACAGTATATTGGAACAATTGCAAATGGAGGAGCAAGACTTCAACCTCATTTATTAAAAGAAATTCATTCGTCTAGTGAAACTGAAGAAATTGGTACTTTAGAGTCTAAATTTGAAACAAATGTCTTAAACTATATAAGTACTACTCCAGAATACATGAATCGTGTTAGAGAAGGTTTTTATGCCGTTATGCATAGTCCTGGAGGATATGGAGTAGGATATATGGATGATTGGATGGAGGCCGCAGGAAAAACAGGTACATCTCAAAGTTTTATTGATACCAATAATGATGGAGTAATTGATACAGAAACAATTACCAGTACTTTTATTGGATATGCCCCAGCATATGCTCCAAAAGTATCTTTTGTAGTAACTTCACCAGACTCATCACATCCAAATTCAAATATCGATTATCGTAGTTTAGTAACATATTACTTGACACGAGATATCGCCAGAAAGTATACAGAACTATACGGATTACCATAGTAAAATAAATTGACAAGTAAATGTATAGAAGTGTATAGTGTATTTAGAATAGGTGATTCTATGAAAAAGAAAAAAAAGAAAAATAGATTATTACAAAATATCTTAATCTTTATTATTCCAATACTACTATGTATTGGTGGATATTATATCTATGATAATTATATTAAACAGCCTGGAATTCCAAGTGTTAATAAATTAATCGAAGAAAAGAAGAAAAATAACTATCAAGATAAAGATGATAATAAGATAGATATTTCTAATTATAGTAACCCTCTTCCTGCTTATAGACAAAAATATGGAAATGGAAATATTATGGGAAGATTAGAAATACCTAATCTAAATATTGATGCAGTAATTGTAAGATCAAATGATAATAGTTATTATTTAAATTATAATTTATATGGACAATGGGATGGACTAGGAGTACCATTCTTTGACTATAGAAATATGAATCTAAATAATGATAGGCAAATAAATATTTATGGACACAATACTCAAAAAGAGCAATTCTATAAAGATCTTCCATTTACAAACTTAGAAGCTTATATGGATAAAAGCATATTTGATAATTATAAAGATGTTTATTTAAGTATTGATGAGAGACAAATTCATTATGAAGTAGTTGCGACAAAAATATTAAAAGATGGAAACAACGAACACATGAAATTAGTATTCTCTGGAGATACTGATTATTTGCAACATATTAATAAATTATTAACTGGAACATTATATAGAAGTGAAGATGCTGAGTTTACTGCAAATGATCATCTACTAGTATTACAAGTTTGTCATTATGATCCTATGGGTTCATACTTATTAGTATTTTGTAAAGAAAAATGACAGTAAAGTGCAAGTGTTTTTTAGCGATACACTTGCTTTTTTTGTTGATTTATGAAAGAATTATTATGATAAGGTAGTATAGATAGAGGGTGTAAATATGGCCTATGGAATTACTAATGAAAATGAATTAATCGATTATAATACAATCCATAATGGATGTGTTACATATATGAGTGGTTTAGAGCGTCTTCAAGATGCAGCTCAAACTGTTATGGAAGCAGCTCAATTATGTGATAAAAAAGCATTAAATGTAAATGGTGAATCACTTCAACCCACTTTAATAGAACTTGCTCAAGCAATTGCTAATCTTGCAAGCCAATATGCAGAATGTGTTAATGATGTTAATACTCAAGCAGTTAATGTTTATAACGCTCAAGTAACAGAGTTAAATGCATATTATGAGCAACAAGCATATAGAAGTTAGGGAGGGATATTATGGCAAAGCTTGATTTTGATGAGGAAAAAGTTGAGAGTGTTATAGAAAAATTAAACAGTGCAAAAGACTCCCTAAGTAATGTTACAGATGGAATGGTATCTGGTCTAAATTTAATTGCTAGAGCTAGAGGATCTTCATATGTAGATACAAATGCTTTAAAAGAAGGAATAAAACTACCAGAAAACTGCACTATTGAAATTCAAAACATGATTGACAACATTACAAATGCAGCAGAAGAAATCATAAAATATAATGGCGATGTAAGCAAGATGAATTTCTTACAAAGAGGCTTAGGAACTCTAGGCATGATAGGTTCAAAGACAATAGAAGGAGTTTTCACTGCTGGAGAACAATTAGTAGATGGTTTTGCATCACTAATTGGTTGGGGAGCAGGATTATTGGGCTTCAAAGGTGCTCAAGAAAAAATTGGAAACTTTGTTAAGAAAGATTATGTAGGAGATGCTTTCCACAAATTTTATTACAAGACAGGTTTAGGATCAGCAATTACTAAATCTAGTTATATAAAAGAAGATGGCAAAATAGCTAACTTCACAAAAGGTATAGGAACAGCTATTGGTTATGCCGGAGCAATCTATCTAACCGGAGGACTCGCCGGAGTGGCCGGAGGAGGAACCTTTGCAGCCGGTGCAACAGCTGCAAGTAGTTCTTTAGCAGTAACCGCAACTGCCGCTGGAATAGGTGGTATGGGTGGAACAATGCAAGCTGGCTTAGGAATGGGAATGAGTTATAATGATGCCTTTAAAGTAGGAGTAAGAAATGGTATAATGTCAGCTGGAACAGTTATCATATTAAACCAAGCTATTAAAGCTGTTTCAAATAAAATTCAAGCAAAAAAAGCAGGAACCTCTCTAGAAAAAACTGGAGGAGCAAATGGATCAGGACCAACAGGTTCAGGCCCAACAGGATCAGGCTCAACAGGATCAGGTCCTACAGGAACTTCAGGTGGAGGAGCAGGAACTGCTACTCTTAACACAGCTGATGATGTAATTAATAATACAACTATGTCAACAGGTGAAAAAATTAAGATGTTAAAGCAAATGCGTGATAGTGGTCAAATATCAAGAACAGATTTTTCAAGAGGAATAAAAGCAACACATCCAGATACAGCAGGTCAAAGTGTAATGACAGAGCCTAAACCAACTGGAAATGCATCAAGCATTAAGTTGGATGATGTGGCAGAAGCTTCAACAAAACTTACTGGAGAGACTTCAGCTGTATCAAATACAGCATCAGTTATGTCAGAGCCAACTCCAGCAGCAACTAATTTAACTGCTAAAGTAGGGGAAGCACCAGTTGCTTCACATACACCTTCAGTAATAAGTGAAACACCTACAGCAGCAACACAATTACCTGCAAAAATAGGAGAAGCTCCAGCAGCAACTAATTTATCAACAACAGTAGCAAAGACACCTACTGTTTCAAATTTACAATATCCACCAGCTGTTCAAGGAACAACTGCTCTTACACCAATTGCAAATTCACCAGCAGTTCCAGCTGTAGTGGCAAAGACACCTGCAGTACCAACTGTAGTTGCCAAACCCCCTATAGTAACTGGTTCAGCTGTGCCAGCAGTAATAACAGAAACAGCAGTTGCTTCAAATACACTTGCAACAGTTTCTAATAGTGGAACATTACCAACAGTAGTTTCAAAAACAGCTACTACAAGTAATGTACCAGCAGTAGTAGCAGAGACACAAACTCTACCTGCTGTAGTAAAACAAACACCAAACAGCTTAGTAGTTGCACAAAATGAAGTACAATTACCAGCAGTTGTTAATAATACATCTAATGTACCTGCTGTTATAGATAAAACATCTAATGTACCAGCAGTAGTATCAGAAACTGCTGCAGTACCTGCAGTTATAGATCCAGTACCAAATGTAAGTACACCAGTAATAGCAAAGACACCTGTTATACCGGTGCCACCATATACTGATCCTGGAACTATGCCACCAGCTGAATTAAAGACAGCATCAATGACATTAGATCCAGTTGCAACAACACCAATTTCTGGTGCACCTGCAAATAATAATACTGGAGGAACAACCGGAGGAAATACTGGAGGAAATATTGGAGGAGGAAGTACAGTTATTCCTGTTACAACACCTACAACAACAACACCAGTAACTACTCCAGTTACTACACCAACAACACCAGTGACTACAGCACCAACAATTCCTCCAACTACTCAACCAAAAGTTATTCCAGAATATGAATCAATTCCAGATACAATGGTTGGCAAGAAATCTGTTACAGATTACATTGCACCAGCTCTTGCTGGAGCAGCAGTAGGATTAGCTGGAGCAGCAATTGCAAGTAAGAGAGAAAATTATAATGCAGAATACCTAGAAAACAATGATGACGATGATGATGAGTCACATGATTATGATGATGACTTTTTCGATAAAGTAGAAGAGTAAGGAGGATAAATATGATAGATAAAGAGAAATATTTACCAGTTGGAACAGTAGTATTACTAAAAGGTGGAAATAAAAGAGTAATGATTACATCATACTTAATATTCTCTGCTGGAGAAGAAAAAGATAAAAAGATGTATGATTACGGTGGATGCCGTTATCCTGAAGGATTAATTGATAGTAGTACAGGAATAGGCTTCAATCATGAAGACATTGAAAAAATAATTCATCTAGGTTTAGAAGATGATGAAGAATATAAAACACTTAATGATTCATTAAAACAATATGGTGAAACATTAAAAGAAGAATTCTTAAAAACAATAAGTGGAGAGTAGTGATACTCTCTTTTTCTTGAAAAAATAAAGTTTTTGTGGTATAATATAGCCAGTTGAGGGGGAAAAGAATATGAAAAAATTTGTAAATGATTTAAAAGTTTCATGGCCTGCATTTCTTGCAATAGCAGTAGCAATATCATTAGTGACATATCACAATGATAAAGTACGTGAAGAAAATGAAAAAAGAATAATTGAAAACAACATAGTAACATTTGAAGAAACATTTAAAAAATCAAATTTCGTAATAGAAGAAGTAGAACTAGAAGAATTAATTAAACCCGAAGAAACAGAAAAAGAAGCTGGATTTTCAAAATAAAAGCTTCTTTTGTTTGAAAATAGATAAAAAACATCGTAAAAGAATAAAAATCTTTTGCAAAATAAGAAAAATATGATAAAATACTGATAGACGTGTAAGGAGGGATTAGAAAATGGCTAAAGTAGGAAATAGACAATATAAAACTCTTGTATGTAGTGAATGCAAAGAAGAAAATTATAGAGAAGAAAAAAATGTAAGAAATACAACAGACCGTCTTGAAATGAACAAATACTGTCCTAGATGTAGAAAACATACAGTACATAAAGAAAAGAAATAAAATAAGTTTATTACTTATTTTTTAGTTTGTTAGGAGTGAATTTATGATTAGTACAAATGATTTAAAAAATGGAATTACGATTGAATATGAAGGAAATATTTTTGTTGTAATGGATACACAACATGTTAAGCCTGGAAAAGGAGCTGCAATCGTAAAAGCAAAATTAAAAAATCTAAGAACAGGTGCTATATATGAACAAACATTTAATGCCGGAGTAAAAGTTGCAACTGCTCGTATTGATAAGCAATTAATGCAATATTTATATAATATGAATGATACATTCTATTTTATGAATATGGATAGTTATGAACAATTAGAAATTCCTGCATCTCATATTGGTGATCAAGCAAAATTATTAAAAGAAAACTTAGAAGTATATATCACTAGTTATGAAGGTGAAATCTTAGGAATTGACTTACCAGATAAAGTAGAATTAGTAATTACTCATACTGAACCAGCTGTTAAAGGAAATACAACAACAAATGCATTAAAAGATGCTGAGTGTGAAACTGGTTTAATGGTAAGAGTTCCATTATTCATCGAAGAAGGAGAAACTATTATTGTTTCTACTGCTGATGGAAAATATGTATCAAGAGCTTAAGCTCTTTTTTTTTGTCTATTTTTATGACAAATTTGACAATTAACTAGTGTAAAATTTATTAATGTAGTATAATAATAATGGAAGATAGGAGTAAGAATATGGCAAAAAGAAAAAGAAGAAAATCACATAAAAAAGAACAATTAGAAATAAAAAAAGAAATATATGCTATTCTTTTCATTTTGGCAGCTATTATTGGTTTAGGTAAATTAGGACCAGTAGGTAGATTATTTGCATCCTTCTCTTTATTTTTAACAGGTTCAGTATATATGGTTTCACTAGTATTGATATTAATATTAGGAGCATATGTTTTTATAAAAGGAGAATGGCCTGAGTTTTTCTCAACAAAATTCTTAGGATTCTATTTATTTGTAATTGGATTACTAGCATTTATGCATTGGGAATTTGTAGAATTAAATAATGGAAATATAAGTGTTATTGTTAATGCTACTATTGAACAATTATCAAATGGATTTAATATGTTAATGAAAACAGGTACAGTAGGAGATAGTGTAACAGTAGGTGGAGGATTTATCGGATGCTTATTTGCTAGTTTATTCTCTATATTATTCTCTAATACAGGTATGAAGATAGTATCAATTGTATTCTTAGTTGGTGGAATTATTTTATTCACAGGATTCTCAATTAGTGATTTCCTTAAGAGTACAATGACTGAAGTAAAAGATAAAACAGATAATCTTAAGAAGAGCTTAAGTGGCGACGATGATGAAGATGATGAGGAAGAAGAACAAAAGAAGGTTATCATTAGTAATGGTAATGAAATAGAAGAGGTTGAAAAGCCAACTATTAAGAGTATTGATGATTTAAAGAAACCTGCTCAAGTAGAAGAGATTAAAGAAGAAAAGACTCATCAAAATACAGTTAATCCAAGTTATCAATTACCTCCGTTAGATATTTTAGATAAACCAAAGAATAAGTCTAAAGGAATGGATAATGCTGCAATAGAAGCTAATATTACAAAACTAGAAGATGTTTTAAGAAGTTTTGGAGTAACTGCTAAAGTAGTAGAAGTACATATTGGCCCAACAGTTGCTCAATATGAATTAGAAATTGCTGCTGGAACAAGAGTTAATAAAATTACTACATTAAGTAGAGAAATTGCTCTAGCTTTATCAAAAAAAGATGTTCGTATTGAAGCACCAATTCCAGGAAAAAGTACAGTGGGAGTTGAGTTTGCAAATGATACTCCATCTAATGTAAGTTTCTATGAAATAATGGCAAGTAAAGCAATGCTACAAAATCAAGATAAGAAATTAATGGTACCATTAGGTAAATCTATAATGGGAGACATTGGAGTATGTGAAATTAATAAAATGCCACACTTACTAATTGCTGGTACTACTGGTTCTGGTAAATCAGTCTGTGTAAATGGTGTTATTTGTTCTATTCTTATGAGAGCAAAACCAGATGAAGTAAAACTTGCTTTAGTAGATCCTAAAGTAGTTGAATTATCAGTTTATAATGGAGTACCTCATTTAGTATGTCCAGTTGTATCTGATCCAAAACAAGCAGCCATCCTATTACAAAAGATGGTTAATGAAATGGAAAAAAGATATCATATGTTTGGTGCAACAGGTACAAAGAAAATTGAAGGTTATAATGAATATGTAGAAGATTATAATAAAAAGCATCCTGAAGAACCTATGGATAAGATGCCTTATATTGTAATCATTATTGATGAGTTATCTGACTTAATGATGGTAGCAGCTAAAGAAGTTGAAGATTCTATTTTAAGAATTACTCAAAAAGCAAGAGCTGCAGGAATCCATTTAATAGTTGCAACTCAACGTCCATCTACAGAAGTAATTACTGGTTTAATTAAAGCAAACATTCCATCTCGTATTGCTTTTGCTGTAGGATCAGGAATTGATTCACGTACAATTCTAGATCAAGTAGGAGCAGAAAAACTATTAGGAAAAGGAGATATGTTCTTCTTACCAATAGGACAAAATATTCCAACTCGTATTCAAGGTTCATATATTACAGATGGAGAAATTCAAAAAGTAATAGACTTTACTAAGAAACAACAAGAGTCATCATACGATGATACATTTATGAATCTACAAGAAGAAAAGAAAGAAGAGAATAATGGTGTTGATGCTGAATCAGTTGAACCTGAAGGAGACACTTTATATGATGAGATTAAAGATTTCGTTATTAAATCTCAAAAAGCCTCTGCATCTCTATTACAAAGAAAATTCAAAATTGGATATAATAAAGCCGCTACAATGATTGATCAACTAGAAGAAGATGGTATTATAGGACCGGCAACAGGAAATTCTAAACCAAGAGAAGTTCTATATAAATATGACAATACAGATGGCGAATAACCATCTGTTTTTCTTTAATTGAAAAAGTAATTAATCTTTTATATAATAAAAGTATAAGAAAGAAGGTTTGAAAATGGCGACACCTCATATTGAAAGTAAAAAAGAAGATATCGCAAAAACTGTATTAATGCCCGGAGATCCACTTCGAGCAAAAATGATTGCAGAAAAATATTTAGAAAATCCTGTACTAGTAAATAGTGTTAGAAATATATTAGCTTATACAGGTACATATAAAGGTAAAAGAGTAACAGTATTCTCATCAGGTATGGGTAATCCTAGTATGGGAATTTATTCATATGAATTATTTAATGAATATGATGTAGATGAAATAATTCGTATTGGAAGTTGTGGAGCATTTAGAGAAGATTTAAATCTATATGAAGTACTATTAGTAGAAAATAGTTATTCCGTATC
Organism: Bacilli bacterium; assembly: GCA_017525015.1. Next base: position 204,705 of record JAFXUK010000003.1, on the reverse strand, counting down.
TAATTATCTTCAAGAGTTAACTGGAGAAGAAGATCATGTACTTCCAAGCAATATTGAACTTAATAAGAAGTTAGAAAATGCTGCAAATAGACTAAGAGTAAATATTCATCATGGAAATGTATTTTGTACAGATGTATTCTACAATCAAGTAGCTATTCCTAATCTAAGAGATAACTATAATTGTTATGCAACAGAAATGGAAACATTTGCTTTATTTAGTAATGCAAGAAAACTAAATAAAAAAGCATCAGCTATTTTAACTGTTTCTGATAATTTAATTACTAAAGAAGTAACAACATCAGAAGAAAGACAAAACTCATTTAATAAGATGGTAGAAATAGCTTTAGAATCAATAATTTAAGTAAAATCAATCCATAATAATACTAGAGGTGATATAGTGCAATATATAAAGAAAGATTTAGGAGCATTCAATCTTCATATGATTAAAACTGAAAAGTTTAAAACAATCACTATGAGGATTGTTTTTCATAGTCCTATAAAAAAAGATGAAATTACAAAAAGAAATGTTTTATCAGATGTTTTACTACAATCTACAAGTAAATACTCATCTAAAAGAAGTATGATTATTGAAGCAGAAGATTTATATGCAGCAGATATTTATAATAATACTCATAGAATAGGTAATTATGTAATGACAAGTTTTATTCTACAAGTATTAAATGATAAATATACTGAAGAGGGTAATTTTGAAAAAGCAGTAGAATTTATGAATGAAATATTGTTTCATCCAGATATAAAGAATAATTGCTTCAAAAGAGATAAATTAGATGTAGTAAAAAAGAACTGTGAAGTATCACTTTCATCTATTAAAGAAGACCCAGTAGATTATTCCATTATTCGTCTAAAAGAAGCTTATGATAAAGATAGTCCTGTATCATATAGAATGATTGGATATATGGAAGATTTAGAAAATATAAATGAATCTAATTTATATTTATATTATAAAAAAATGATAGAAGATGACTTTGTAGATATTTATGTAGTCGGAGACTTTAATGAAGAAGATCTACTAAGAATTATTAAAAATAATTTTAAATTTAGAAAAATAAAAAAGAAAAAAATAAAATTAGAAGTAGAACACAAAGAGATTAGAAAAAGAAGATTAATCGCAAAAGAAAAATGTGATAATAGTCAGTCTAAATTAGGAATTATTTGTCCAACTCTTAAAATGAAAGATTATGAAAAGAATTATCCAATGGTTTTAGCAAACATTATTTTTGGAGGAGGAATTGATTCTAAATTATTTAGTGAAATTAGAGAAAAGAATTCCTTATGTTATTCAATATATTCTGTTTATAGTAAGTTAGATAATCTAATGATGATTTGGGCAGGAATTGATAGAGATAATTTTGATAAGACAGTAGAATTAACTACAAATATTTTAGAAAAATTGAAGAAGGGTAAATTTACTGAAAAAGATGTTAAAGTTGCCAAAGAATTCTACTCTTCGTCAATTACTTCAATAGAAGAATCTCCAATGAATATTATAAGAGAAATACTAACTGAAGAGATGACTGGTATAGAGCCATACTACGAAAGAGTAGAGAAAATGAACAAAGTAAAGAAAAGTGAAATAGTACGTGCTCTAAAAAAGATTAAAATGGATACAATATTCTTGTTAGAAGGTGAAGAAGATGAAGGAAATTAATCTAGTTGGAATGGATAAAACCTTATATCAAGAAACTTTAAAAAATGGATTAGAAGTATATTTTGTACCATATGAAGATAAGAAGAATTATTCTATTTCATATGCAACAAAATATGGAGCAGATGTTTTAAAGTTTATTACAGAAGATGGTGAATATACTCCACCTTTAGGAGTAGCTCATTTCTTAGAACATAAGATGTTTGAAGAGCCATCTAAAGAAGATCCATTTACTTTTTTCTCAAGTAGTGGAAGTGATTCTAATGCGTATACTTCATATGATCATACACAGTATGTTTGTATGGGTAATAAATGCTTTGAAGAAAACTTAAGATATTTAATAAAGTTTGTTAATAATCCTTATTTTACAAAAGAAAATGTTGAAAAAGAAAAAGGTATTATCGCTGAAGAAATAAAAATGTATAATGATATACCAGACTTTAAATTAGAAAAAGTATTACGTAAGAATTTATATCATAAGAGTTCTAGAAAAGAAGATATAGCTGGTACTATAGAAGAAATAAATAAAATTACTAAAGAAGATTTATACAAATGTTATAATGCATTCTATGCTCCAAACAATATGTTTATAATGATTACTGGATGCTTTAATATGGATAAAGCATTAGAAATAATTAAAGAAGAATTAGAAAATAAAGAAATATCTTTAGTAAACAAAGTTTTATCTGATAAAGAACCTATTAGTGTTGTAAAAGAAGAAGAAACATTATATGAAAGTATAGAAATACCTAAAATAGCAATAGGTATTAAAATACCAAAAAAATCTATTCCTTTAGATGATGTAGAAACTGACTTATATCTATCAATGTTAACTACAGCTCTTTTTGGGGCATCATCTGAATTTAGAGAAAGAGTAAGAGAAGCTAAACAATTAAATGATATTTATATGGAATGGGAAAATGAACATTCATATAAGACATTCTATCTATTAGCAGCAACAACTACTCCAGATGATTTAATAAAAGAAATAGAGTATGAATTAAGTCATATATCTATCCCAAAGAAAACATTTGAAAGAATTAAAAAAGTATGGCTTGCTAATGAAGTAAAATTAGTAGACCATTTAGATAGAATGGAAAGTTATTTATTTGATGATATTATTAATTATGATAAAGTTATTTCAGATAGAGTAGAACGTATTAGAAATATGGATATAAAAGAAATGGAAAAACTAATAAAGAAATTAGATTTATCTAAAAGAAGTATTATAAAAATGTTAAATAAAAACAAAAAAGAACAAGATTAGACACAAGTAATAAAAAATAATTGTGAATTAATAATTTTATAGATTATAATAGAATTATAGTAGTAAAGGTAGGTGATATTATGGCTAAGATAGAGAGTTTATCCGAATTAGATGAATACTATGAAGAGAAGAAAAAAGAACAAAGAATGCGTAGATGGATTCCTAATAAAAAAGTAGCCATTATCATTGTAATTATTGGTGCTATAGTTCTAGGATTTGTAGTATATAGAGTTGTTTATAAAGCAATGGAAGAAAAGAATCCAGAAGTAAGAGACTATATTGGAGATCCAATAAGTGTTGAAGATGAAAATATAAAAATATTATATGATTATGTAACTTATGGAGCAGATGGAATTAGAAATACTAAATTTGTTTTAAATAGAAATGTTGATATAACATCATTTAGTAATAAAGAGTTAATTTATTATGCATTACAATTTGCTCAAGTAGAAGATTTTGAATTTACTGGAGAATATGATAGTGCAAGAAGAAAAATATATTTCATTCCAGATTCTAAAATTCATCAATATATGAAATATTATTTTGGAGCATCAGTAACAATGACTCCTGAACCTAGTTTAGAGTATCCATTTACATTCTCTATTAATAGACAAAACGTTGGTACTATGACTCATGATAATGAAAATAATGGTTATGATACTGTATTTAAATCAAGAGTAGATGTAGCTGCAAGAAGTAGAGAAGTACAACCAGTATATGGAAAACTAATTAATGCTTTAAGAAAAACTGATGGATCTATAGTATTACAAGAACGAGTAGTATATACTGTTCTAAGAACAGATAATGGTAAATATGCAGTAGATATTTATAAAGATCCTGAAAAAACTCAAAAGCTAGATACAAAGAGTGGATTATCACAAAATGATTTAAGTTCATTTACTGTAGATCCAACATCTTATCCTGCAACTGCAATAGTTGAATATACATTTGGATGGAATGGGCAAACTTGTTTCTTCCAAAGTAGTAGAATTATTCTTTAAAGACTCAATAATATGAGTCTTTTTTCTTATTCTATGATATAATAATAATGTTTAAGGAGGTCTCTACTATGAAACAAGAAAACATTAGAAATTTTTGCATTATTGCCCATATTGATCATGGTAAGAGTACCTTAGCAGATCGTATATTAGAGCGTACAGGAGCAATTGATAAAAGAGAGTTAAAAGATCAAATGTTAGACTCAATGGATCTAGAACGTGAAAGAGGAATAACAATTAAATTAAATGCAGTACAATTAATCTATAAAAAAGATAATGTAGATTACCAATTAAATTTAATTGATACTCCAGGACATGTAGACTTCTCTTATGAAGTATCTAGATCATTAGCTGCCTGTGAAGGAGCATTACTTGTAGTTGATGCTGCTCAAGGAATAGAAGCACAAACTCTAGCTAATTTATATTTAGCTTTAGATAATAATTTAACAATAATTCCAGTTATCAATAAAATAGATCTACCATCAGCAGATCCAGAAAAAGTAACTAAAGAATTAGAAAATATTGGTTTTGATAGAGAAGATATTGTCTTAACTAGTGCTAAAACAGGCGTAGGAATAGATGATTTATTAGAACATATTATAGATAAAATTCCTTCACCTAAAGGAGAAGAAAATAAGCCATTAAAAGCCTTAATTTTTGATAGTTTATTTGATTCATATCGAGGAATAATTACAAGTATTCGTATTAAAGAAGGATCTGTTCATAAAGGAGACATCATCAAGATGATGGAGACTAATGCTACATACGATGTAGTAGGTCTATCAATTAATAATCCTAAAGAACAAGAAGTTAGTGTTCTAAAAGCAGGAGAAGTTGGATACTTATATGCAGCAATTAAAAGTATAAATGATGTTCATGTAGGAGATACAATTACTTTAGCTGATAATCCTGCAGAAGATAGATTACCAGGATATAAACCAATGAAACCCACAGTATATTGTGGAATGTATCCAATAGAATCAAATAAATTTGAAGATTTAAGAGAAGCATTAAATAAATTAAAATTAAATGATGCTGCCTTAACTTTTGAACCAGAAACATCAAAAGCATTAGGATTTGGATTTAGATGTGGATTCTTAGGATTACTACATATGGAAATAGTAGAAGAGCGAATTGAAAGAGAATTTGGAATAGATTTAATTGCTACATCTCCATCAGTAGTATATGAAGTAGAATTAAATGATAAGTCAAAAGTAATAGTAGATAACCCTTCTAAGATGCCTAAAAGAGAGTTTATAAATAAGACATATGAACCATTTGTAAAATGTAGTATATTTACTCCAAGCGAGTATATAGGACCATTAATGGAATTATGTCAGGATAAAAGAGGAACATTCTTAAACATTGATTATATTGATACTGAAAGAGTAACAATTAATTATGAATTACCTTTATCAGAAATAGTTTATGATTTCTTTGATAGATTAAAAAGTTGTACTAAAGGATATGCTTCATTTGATTATGAAGTAATAGGCTATAAAGCAAGTGATTTAGTAAAAATGGATATTTTATTAAATGGAGAAGTAGTTGATGCTTTATCAGTAATAGTACATAAAGATTTTGCTTATTCTAGAGGAAGAATTGTTTGTGAAAAACTAAAAGAAATAATTCCAAGACAATTATTTGAAGTTCCAATTCAAGCTGCTATTGGAATGCATATAATTGCTAGAGAAACAGTAAAAGCTTTAAGAAAAGATGTACTTGCAAAATGCTACGGTGGCGATATAACAAGAAAGAAAAAACTATTAGAAAAACAAAAAGAAGGAAAGAAAAGAATGAAACAAATTGGTAGTGTAGAAGTACCACAAGAAGCATTTCTTTCAATTCTATCTACAAAGGAGTAGTCTATGAATAATACTCAAATAGAAAAAGAAGCTCTTGAATATGTTGAAAATGATAAGACCGTAGCAGAAACTGCCAAAGTATTTGGAATTAGTAAAAGATCATTTCAATTACATTTAAAGAAATTATTAGAAATAAATCCTGATCTTCATAAAATGGTTGTTAATAAACAAAAATCAAATATGAATGAAGGAAGAAGAATGGGTGGAGCAAAAGGTAAAAGAGGAGTAACTTATACCAAAGAAGAAGCTCTAGAAATAGCAGAGTATATTATTTCTAAACAAGCAACATATGAAGAAGCAAGTATCAAATTCGATATACCTACATCTACATTATCAGATATGATGCATTCTAAATTAATACCAGAAGATAAAAGAATGCAATTAGATTTAGTCGCCGAAGCAAATCGTCATAAAATGAGTAAAGAAGATTATATTGAAAGAAGAAATAATGTATGGTAAAGAACTGCTATATACATATTCCTTTTTGTAATACAATTTGCTCATATTGTGACTTTTGTAAACAATACTATAATAAAAAGAAAGTAAAAGATTATTTAAAAAAATTAAAAGAAGAAATAGATAATAACTATAATAATGAACCATTAGAAACAATCTATATTGGAGGAGGAACTCCAACTTCTTTAAGTTTAGAAGAATTAACTGAGTTATTCGAAATAACTGATTCTCTAAATACAAAAGATAATTTAGAGTTTACAATAGAAGCAAATATTGATTCTATAACAAAAGAAAAATTACTTTTAATGAAAGAACATAAAGTAAATAGACTAAGTATTGGAATAGAATCTATTAATAAAAACAATCTAAAATTCTTAAATAGAAAATTAGATATTAATGAAACAAAAGAAAAAATAGAGTTAATTAGATCTTTAGGATTCAATAATATTAATATGGATTTAATCTATGCTCTACCAATAGAGTCTAAAGAAGATTTATTAAAAGATATAGATTTTCTTACAAGTCTAAATGTAGAACATATCTCAACATATTCTCTAATAATAGAAGATCATACTGTATTGAAGATAAATAATGTAGAGAATATTGATGATCAATTAGATGAAGAAATGTATAATTTAATAAAAAAAGAATTAGAACAAAAAGGTTATATTCATTATGAAATAAGTAACTTTTCAAAACCAAATTATGAGTCAAAACATAATATGTGTTATTGGCATAATGAAGAGTATTATGGTTTTGGATTAGGAGCTGCATCGTATATAAATAATATTAGAAAAACAAATACTAGATCTTTAACTAATTATCCAAATAAATATTTAGAAGAAGAAAAAGTAGATGAATCTTCTAAAATAGAATATGAAGTAATATTAAATCTAAGATTATTAGAAGGAATTGATTTAATTAGATTTAAAGAAAAATATAATAAAGATTTTAACGAATTATTTGATTATCAAGAATTAGTAAATAATAATCTATTAGAGATAGTAAATAATCATTTAAGAATTAAAGAAGAATACTTATATGTAAGTAATGAAATAATAGTAAAATTATTACAAACGAGAAAAGAGGTATAACATGGAAAGAGAAGAAATGTTTTTAGAAGAATTAAGTTACATTGATAATGAAGATTATAGTGAAGCTTTATTAAAGATAATTGAAATGTTACCAGAGTACTGGTTACATGAACCAGCATCTTCAACTGGCAAATATCATCCTGATTATGCATTAGGAGAAGGTGGATTATTAAGACATTCTAAAGCCGCAATGAGAATAGGATTAGAGCTATTAAATAACCCAGCAATCGGTGGTAAATATACAGCTCGTGAAAAAGACTTAATGCTTATGTCTCTTCTAGTACATGATGGATTAAAACTAGGATTACCTCAAGAAAAATATACTCGTTTTGATCATCCAATTCTTATGGGACAATTTGTTGTAGATCATAAAGATGAAATTGGTCTATCAGAAGAAGATGCTAAGTTTATGCAAGATGTAATAAAAACTCATATGGGTAATTGGACTACAGACTATAATGGTAATGAAGTCTTAGAACCGCCAAAAACAAAATATCAGAATTTTGTTCACATGTGTGACTTTTTAGCATCAAGAAAATGTTTATTAGTTCCATTTGACGAAGAGAACAAAATAAGTGTCTAGTAGACACTTATTTTATTGTCCTAACAGTAAAAAAATGATAATATAAAGATGGAAGGTGGTAAAGAATGAAAAAGGGTAAAAAGAGATATACCAAAAAAGAAGTTTTTCAACAATCAATAATTACTTTTTTCTTAGTTTCTTTAGTTATTCTTTTTGGATATATTATTCTAAATGCAGAATGGTTAAGACCTAAAATAAATGAATTATCTGCTAGTTATATATCACTAAAGAATCAAAGTACCACTGATTTATTAAAGATTAATAATTTAAGAAAACTTACTGATGAAAAAGGAATGAGTAATCGTAATAGTACTTTTAAAACATTCCAAGTAACAGGACAAAAAGGATTAAGATATCAAATAGTGCTATATCATTTAGGAAATAAGATAGATGAAAAATATATTAAATATTATCTTTTAAATGATAGAGGGAAAAAAGTAGGGGGAAATGTTAAAGAATCTCAAGAAACAAAAGATGGAGGAAGAATAATCTACGAAGGGACAATTGAAGAAGGAAAAAATTGGAACTTAAAAATGTGGGTTGATAAAGAATATCAAGAAGAAATAAATAATATATCTTATGAAATACGAATAAAGACAAGTTAGGTGATAATATGAAGGGCAAAATAATCGTAATTGAAGGAACTGATTGTTCAGGTAAAGAAACACAATCAAGACTATTAGAAGAAAAACTTAATAAAGAAAAAAAGAAAGTTATTCGTTTTAGTTTTCCAATGTATGACACACCAACAGGACAAATAGTTGGAGGAAGTTACTTAGGAAAGCCTGAAATATCCCCATCATTATTTAAAGAAGGAGCAGTTAATGTAGATCCTCATGTAGTAAGTCTTTATTATGCTGCTGATAGAAAATATAATATGCCTAAAATAGAAGAATATTTAAAAAAAGGTTATTATGTAATACTTGATCGTTATACTACATCAAATCTTGCTCATCAAGGAAGTAAAATAAAAGATCCAGATGAAAGATTTAATATGTATCAATGGATTGATAAATTAGAATATTGGTTATTAAAATTACCTAAACCAGATATTACAATATTTCTTCATGTACCATTTGAAAAAACAATTGAATTAAGAAAAAATAGAGAGTTTATTGATGAACATGAAAAATCAGAAGAGCATTTAAAAAGTGCTGAAAAAGCATATATAGAGTTATCTGAATTATATAATTGGCATAGAATAGAATGTATAAAAAATGATGAATTAAGATCAATAGAAGATATTAATGAAGAAATATTAAATGTAATTAAAGATATGTAAAAAAAAAGCACTTATGTGCTTTTTTTATTATTACATTGTTTGAGTATTATATGTAACTTGTTCTTGCTGTACAGGTTGTGCATTTTCAGTAGATGCTTCAGCAATAGGTGTTTGTAATACAACATTTTGTACAGCTGCATCAATTAAGCTTGGATCAACTACAGGTATAGAAGAATCAAGTGTAGGAATAGTTGCCTCCACAGGAGGTATAGTAGCTTCAACTTGAGGAACAGTACTCATATCAGTAGTTGGAACATAAGGTGTAGTCATAACTTGAGGTGTTACATAATTAACCATTTGAGTTTGATCAATATAAGTATTTTGAGTAACAGGAGGTACTGTTTCAGGAACAGCAACACTTCCAGTTTCATAAGCATTTTGTTGAGCAACAGGTGATACTGTATCTAATGATCCAGCTCCAGGAACTACATATGTATTAGTAAATGCAGATGCATCTTGTGCTTGTTGAACAACATCAGTGATTTGTGGTGTTGTAGCATAATCAGTACTAATTGAAGCATCTGTACTAGCTGTATACTCAGGAGTAGTTGTAGTATCTGTACTAGTTGTATACTCAGGAGTAGTTGTAGTATCTGTACTAGGAGTATATGCTGGAGTAATTGTAGTATCTGTACTAGCTTCTGTACTAGTTGTAGTATCAACACTAGCAGTAGCATCAGTACTATCAGTTTGAGCAACAAAGTCATCAGGTAATACAATTGTTCCTTCTTCTTCTAATGTATTAGATGAAGCAACAGGATCTTCAGATAAACTATTAGGATCTTCTTCTTCCTCTTCAACAACAGGAATAGATTCTTTTATCTCAGTAGCAATCTCATTCTCATAGTTATCATCATCTTCATTTTCAATTTCAATTGTACGATATACTTCTTCAAATGAAGTTAATCCCTCTAAACATTTTATTAAAGCATCTTGTAACATAGTAATAGTTTTACCAGTATATACCATCTTTGCAAGATCTTTTTTCTCAAGTTTTTCATTATTTAATGCAGCACGAATATCATCATCAAGTTCCAATACTTCATGGAAAGCAAGACGTCCATGATATCCTCTACGACAATGTTCACATCCATTAGGATTAGCATCCCAAACATGTGTAACATCCATATTCATAAACTTCTTAAATACTTTTTTCTCATATTTTGTAGTCTCTCTTTGATATCTACAATCTGGACATAGCATTTTAGCAAGTCTCTGAGAAATGATACCAGAAAGAGCCGTAGAAAGTAAGTATCTTTCAACATCCATATCAAGTAAACGTTCAATAGTAGCTAAAGCATTATTGGTGTGGATAGTAGACAAAACTAAGTGACCAGTAATAGATGCACGAACAGCAATCTGAGCAGTCTCAGAGTCACGAATCTCTCCGATAAGTATTACGTTGGGGTCTTGACGTAATATAGAACGAAGTGCTGCTGCAAAGGTCATACCAATATCAGAATTAACTTGAACTTGATTTATTCCTTCAATGTTCATTTCTATTGGGTCTTCAACAGTAATGATATTTGTTTCGGGTTTATTTAAACCTTGTAAAATAGAGTAGGTAGTGGTTGATTTACCAGAACCAGTAGCTCCTGTAGTTAAAATGATACCATTTGGTAATGTCATCATTCTTTTTACTTTTTCTAAGTTATTTGGATGGAAACCTAATGTATCCAAACCATCTAAGCTTCGTGAGTAATCCAAGATACGGATAACGACTTTCTCACCTTCATTTAATGGAAGTGAAGACACACGCATATCTAAGTATTGATCTCCGAAGTTACCTTTAATCGCACCATCCTGAGGTAGACGTGACTCAGTGATGTTCATATTAGCCATAATCTTTAATCTCGTCGTTAAATTTTTTTCATAAGCTTTAGGAACGAAGGTATAGTCTTGACAATCACCATCAATCCTAAATCTAATCATCATTCCTTCTCCTCTTGGATCGAAATGAATATCTGAAGCACCGTATTTTGCAGCGGCAATAATGACGTAATCTGCAATTTGTGTAACAGGTGTTTTCGTAAAATCGAATGACACCATGAAACTTTCGGTACCTTTTTGAACTCGTTTGACATCAAATTGGACCATCATTTCAACCCCTTTTGTCTACTTTCTATGGTATTTTACTATAATATAGTATATAATAATTTTGAAAGAATAGCAAGGAGAGGAAGAATGAAAAATGAAAAAAATAAACAGCAAAGGTTTTATTCTTGCTGAGACTCTCATAGTGTCTGTTTTCCTAATGTCAATATTCACAATGATATATGTAAACTTCTATCCATTGATTGGTGAATATGAAAAAAGAGAGAACTATGATGATGTTGACGGAAAGTATACAGCATATTGGATTAAGAAGTTAGTTGAAAGTAGCGGTTATGAACTAGATACTGATGGAATCAATATGATGAATAAATTTGGTTATGTTCGTTTTGAATGTTCAGATATGTCAACAGAAAATAACCAAAGAGAAATGTGTATAAGCTTAGTTAATTCACTAGAAATATCAAACTGTGATAGTTATGGTAATGGTTGTGACGCATACATTACAAGATATACTATCGGAGATTCACCTTTAGGAACTATAAGCTTTAAGAACACAATAAGAACAACATCAATTAAAAGATGGAATGAAGCTTGTATTAGTACAAGTGATCCATTTGCTGCAAGTACAGCAACAACAACATGTGCTGCTAATGCATTTAAAGAATGTTGTAGACAAAAAGGTTTAAGTTCTTGTGAAAATCCAGTATTAACAAGTTCGGAAGTAAGTTATGAATCTTTATATTCAGACGATACAAAGACAGAAGATAAAACAAATATTGCAAAATATTGTAATGATAGATTAACTAAAAAAGCTTTTACCTCTCCAGCAAAAGACTATGTTTTATCACTTCCAAATTATTCAATAAATCACTCAACAACAAGTGCTGATTATCGTGTAATTGTTGTAGTTCGTCATAAAAAAGATAATAATGATTATTATTCATTTTCAACTATGGAGGTGATTAAATAATGAACAATAAAGGATTCACCACTGTAGAAGTATTAGTATGTTTTGTAGTTGTATCAGTTGTTATGATGTCTTTATTCTCAACAATATCAGCTTTTAATGAAAAGAAAATACAAGAAACATATCGTTCAAAAGTATATGAATTTAAAAACTCTTTAACAAATACAATTCAACAAGATTTAATAAAAAGAGGATTAAGTTATGCTAAAATTACAGACAATAATTATTCTCCAGGAGATGACGTAGGAAAAAAATATACTGTAGATTTAACATTTAGAGATGGTATTCAAAAACGTCTAATTGTTTATCAAAGATTTACAAAAACAGCTTATCGTATAGAAGGTACAAGAAATCAAGATGATACATTCTATATAGAGTACGGTGTTCCTGCTGATAATACAGCTGGATTAACACCAGACATGATCCGTTATGAATTACCAAATCTAGGTGAAACAAAAGGTCATTATAATCTTGCGACAAACACATATGTACCAGCATATAGTGATGGAAAATGCTATGAGAATGCTGATGGTACTGGTGCAGAAGTTGCTAATTGTTTAGTCGCAAAAGACTTTCAAATAAACAATATTGCAATTAGTATTACTAATGAAGCAGACCCAGAAATAGAAAGTCACGTTTTAAATATTTATATTGGTTTTTATCATTCAAACTTAGGTACTAAATATGCAATAAATATTGTTGCTCCAATAGATTATCAAACAAGTAGTGTAGACCAACAAGGATCATTCCCAACATCAGAATCTGATCCGTCAAGTCAAACAGCAATATATTATCCAGTTGGAGAATGATAAAACAAAAGAAATTATTCTTCCTTTTAAGAAAGATGAATAACTAATAGAAGTATCCGAAAGGATACTTTTTATTTGTATATGAATTGGTATAGATCCAAATACAAAGAATAATAAAAGAAATATTCCCTTTAAACAATTATTAGTAATTAAAGAAGTACTTAATACTCCATTAGTTAAATCAAATATTCCAGATATTAATACATAGCTAATTGTAGTAAAAGAAAAATATTTGTTTAAAAGAAAAGAAATTAAATAGAAAAAAATAGAAGTAACATAGATATTAAAAATAACTTTAATTGCTTTTAAACTACAATTAGTTAAGTTTTTAGAAAAAGGTATTTCTCTATCTTGAACATAATTAAAACTATTTTTACATCTAGAAAAGAGTAATATTAAAGCCTGACTTAATAAAATTATCCCATAAAAAACATAACTTGTTTTTTTATTACCAAATAAAATAGAAGTATGAAATAAAAGAAATAAAGGATTAGGAAAATGAGTATATAAAACCATTTTATTTGCTTCACTAATAGTAATTGTTCCTTTATCTAAACTTTCTTTTAAAAATAATACTCCTCCAGGAAAACCACTAAAAATAGAAAAAATGTAAAAACAAATATCTTTTCTTTTAAAGATTTTACTAATAAAAAACAAAAGATTATAGTTAAATAATAAATAGCTAAGTAATAAAAAAATAAAAGTACTAGGAAATACATTTTTAACAAATAATAAAGTATACTTATAAACTTCTATAGATATATTCTTACTATTAATAAAACAAAGAATAAAATAAGTAATTAAAATGACAAGTAATAGTATTCTTTTAGAGTTTTTTTTCATATTTACTCCTTTCTTTGCTATAATAAATATAAGGTGATAGAATGGCAAAAAAAATATGGAACGAAATAATAGATACTATCAAGGAAGAATGGAAATTTATTCTTTTTAATATCCTTTTATTAATTGTATTAAATATCCCATTAAATTATTACATTGTAATGGGTGGAGGAATAGATGATGTATCATCTCGAGTAAAAGTAGAAGATAGCAATAAAGGTAAAGGTAGTTTAAACATTAGTTATGTAACACAAATAAATGCTAATGTGCTTTTTTATGGATTAAGCTATATAATTCCAACATGGGAAAGAGAAAATGCAAATGATTATAAGTATACTGAAAGTGAAAGTTTAAATGATATTTCATTTAGAGGAGACCTAGATTTAAAAACTGCTAATGGAACTGCTACATATTGGGCATATACATTAGCAAATAAAAAAGTAGAATTATCTTCTGCCAGATTATATGTAATTGCAACATATAATGATGAGTTTGAAACAACATTAAAAGCAAAAGATGAAATCCTAAGTATTGATGGTAATCATTATGAAACAGTACAAGAATATGCTGATTATATTCAAACAAGAGATGTAGGAAGTACTGTAACAGTAAAAATAATTCGTAATAATAAAGAACAAGAAGTAGAAACAAATATTTATGAAGCAGAAGAAAGAAAAATAATTGGAGTAAGTCTTCAATATGTAAAAGAATATACAACTGATCCACCAGTAGATATTCAGTTCCAAAGACAAGAATCTGGACCTTCTGGAGGATTAATCACAACTCTAGAAATATATAATCAGTTAACTGAAAAAGATATTACAAAAGGATATACTATAGCAGGTACTGGTACTATAGAGGAAGATGGAACAATAGGGCAAATTGGTGGTATAGAACATAAAATATTAGGAGCCGTAACTGCTAAAGCAGATATCTTCTTATGCCCAAATGGAAGAAATTATAAAAATGCAAAAAAATATGTTAAAGAAAAGAAATTAAAGATTAAATTAATAAAAGTAGATTCAATTGAAGATGCAATTAATAAATTGGAGGAATTAAAGTGAGAATTGGAATAGATATGGATGATACTATCTGTAGAACAACAGAAATAGTTCATGATAGATTAGCTAAATATTCTGAAGAATTAAATATAAATCCTCTAGATATTATGAATGATGAAGAATTAAAAAAGAATTTCTTTGCAATCTATGCAGAAGATATTTATTCTAATGCCGAAATAAAAAGAAATGTAAAAGACGTATTAAATAGATTAAAACATAAAGGAAATGAAATATATATTATTACTTCAAGAGATGATGATTTTGCGTCAAGTAAAACAACAGCTTATGAAGTTACAAAAAAATGGCTAGACAACAATGGTATAGAGTATGATAAAATAATAACATCAGTATATAGAGAGACTAGAGCAGAGATAGTAAAAGAAAATAAGATAGATTTAATGATAGATAATGATCCATATAATTTTAAAATGATTACAGGATTAGGTACAAATTGTATCTTATTTGATGATAGAGAAAAATATATGCTAAAGGAGAACTACTACAATAATTGGTTAGAAGTAGAAAAGTATATAGAAAGGAATCGCTAATATGAAGAAAGTATTGTGGATGATATTGTTATTAAGTATAGTAATACCAGTTCATGCTGCAAATTATTCTATGAAAGAACTAATTCCTGAAAATACCAAAACAACGGTAAGAGGAGAACATTTACTTTATAAAGAAATTTCTTATCAATCAGGAACTATTAGATTACAAAGTATTAAGAATAATTCAAAAGAAGAACATAATTTAGCAATATCAGTAGGATTATTTGATAAACATAAGAAAAATATTGGTACTGTTAATTATTGTATAGAAGAAGAAATTGCTTCTAAACAAGGTAAAGATAATATTTCTTTAGAAGTACAAGAAAAATACTTAGTACCTAAAAAAGTATTAACAGATATCAAATATATTGCCGTATTAGGAGAAAATCAAAATTGTAGAACTGATGGATCAACTGAATACTTAGGACAAACAGTAGATCAAATTGGTATGGCAAGAAACAATACTTTAAATGCTAAAGAAATGTTTGTAGTAAATATTATAAAATGGATTGGAGTAGTATTAGTAGTAGGATTCTTATATAAATTCTTATTCACAGGAGCATATCGTAATATTGATGGAGAAGATGTAAGACAAGAATACACTTATATCAATAAAGAATTAAGAAAAGAAAGAGAAAAAGATGCTAAAGAAAATCCTCCAAAACCAAAAGAGGTAAAAAAGAATAAATCAGATGAAATAATAGAACAAGAAAGAATTCAAAATGAAAAAGATCTATTAGATGACTCAGATTTACATAATATGTATAAATAAAAAGAAGTGTAAACTTCTTTTTTTGTTGTATTTAAAGGAAATAAATAATAATCCCATAATTTCCCATAATTATAAGACATTTCTTCGACATTTATTTTATAAGATGGAATTGTAAGGAGGGATGCTAATAAGGTCATAAAGGTTAAAGATATGATAATAAATGTTTTACTATAAAAGGAGGCCAAAAGTATAAGTTAAAAAAAGAATATGTTATACTAATAATGGGTGATAAAAATGTACACAGTATGTTTAGTAGAAGATGAAATTGCTCTATCAAATGTTGTAAAAGCATATTTAGAAAGAGCAGGATATGAAGTAATATGTTTCACTAAAGGAAGTGAAGCAATTAACTATATCGGAAATAAAGTAGACTTATGGATCTTAGATATCATGTTAGGAGATGATATTAACGGCTATGATGTAATCAAAGCAATTAGAGAAAAAGATGAAAATGTACCAGTTATATTTACATCTGCAAGAGATCAAGACCTAGATAAAATATTTGGACTTGAACTAGGAAGCGATGATTACATGACAAAACCATATTCTAGCAAAGAATTAGTTTTAAGAGTAAACAATATAATTAAAAGAGTTTATAAAGATAAAGAAAATAATATAATTACGCACGGAGATTACAATATTAATCTAGACAAAAGAATTGTTCTAGATAAAGAAAAAGAACTTAAACTTACTACCCTTGAATTTGACTTATTATTACTATTTGTACAAAATATTGGTAAATGCTTTCAAAGAGAAGAAATACTATCTAACGTATGGGGACAAGATTATTTTGGAACTGATCGTGTAGTAGATGATTTAGTAAGAAGACTTAGAAAGAAATGTTCTAAATTAAAAATAGAATCCGTATATGGCTACGGTTATAGAATGTTATGAAAAACACACTAAGTAAACAACTATTATTTGTTGTTGGGATTGCCTTTTTACTATTATTTATCTCTTTAGGAGCAATACTCCCAAGACTACTTATACCAGTAGCAGAAGCCAATATTTATAATTATTTAAGAGAACCATTACAAGTCTATACAGTTACAGATAATAAGCTACAAAATACAGAGATAGCTTATATCTATATAACAAATGATACTGTCGCTACAAGTTTAAATATCACTGAAGTAATTGATTTAAACAATTTAGATAAAGTTATTTTTAAAATGACCAAATCTTACGGCAAATTTATTTATAAACATAAAACATACTACTATTATAAACTTACAAATGATGATATAACGAAGATTGCAATTACTAATGATCGTTATATAAATCAAACAAAAACATCAATACTCAGTGCTATATTCCCATTGGTGTTGGGCACATTTTTAATGATTGGACTAATGATTGTATGTTGGTCCACTATTGTTGTTCGAAAAATAGAACGTTTAAAAACGAAGATTGATAACATAGATAATCCAGACTATAATCATAAAATTGATTTTCAAGCAGATGACGAAATAAGGTCACTCGCTTTAGCAGTAGAAGATATGCGTATTTCTCTAATTAATCAAGAGGAATATCGTAATCAAATGTACCAAAATATATCACATGATTTTAAAACACCTCTTACCGTTATAAAATCATATATAGAAGCAGTTGAGGATGGAGTAGAAAGCGAGTCTACCGCCCTTTCTACTATCAAAGAACAAACTGACAAACTAGAACAAAAAGTACACTCACTTCTTTACTTAAATAAATTAGATTATCTTAAAAATTCACAAAATAATTCTTCTGAATTAGTAGATATGGAGAAAATAATTAAAGAAGAAGTGGAGAAGTTTAAGTTTCACAGGAAAGAGCTTAAGTTCTCCGTAAATATTGATAAGAAGTCCAAGTATTATGGTTCAGAAGAGAACTGGGAAACTATCCTAGACAACTTGTTAAGTAATTTTATGAGATATGCTAAAAAAGAGATCACAATTACTGCAAAGCAAAATAAATTAGTTTTATATAATGACGGAGATCAGATAGATGAAGATTTCCTAGAAGTAATATTTACTCCTTTTAGAAAAGGAATTAAAGGAGAATTTGGTCTAGGATTATCTATCGTTAAAAAAACATTAAATGTAATGGGTTATGATATTACAATTCAAAATGAAAAGAATGGGGTATCATTCATCATTACAAAGAAATAAAAACAGGAGAAATCCTGTTTTTTTGTGTAAAGTAAAAGCATAATTACTCTTCAATAATTGAGGTATAACAATAAAAATGATAAAATTATAGTTGGAGAATAATATGAAACATACTAGAAGAAGAAAATTTTATAATAAAAAGTATAGAATTTTTGCCATTCTAGTTTTTGTGTTGTGTCTAACTGTTGGATATTCACTTCTAAGAACAGGTTTAGGAATAACTGGATCAATTAATCTATCAAAGTATAAAGAACCAATTATTAGAACAACTTATGATAACGATAAAACAGCATTTAGGAGCGATACTTATAGAGATAGTATTAAAACAATTAATTTAGATGATGAAATTAATCCTCCAAACAATGTAGTAGCATCATGGGATATAGGAGTAGCTGGAAATGGAAATGTAATGGCATATATAACAACTAATCAAGATGACAATACAATGTATGATTTATATATCCAAGGTGATGGACATTTATATGCAAATGAAGATAGTAAATATTTATTTGCAGATTTAAAATACATTGATGAAATAAATAACATAGAAAAATTAGATATTTCTCGAGTAACAAACATGTCATATATGTTTGATCACACGGGATATAATAGTACATCTTTTACATTAAACCTTGGCAGTAATTTTGATACTAGTAATGTTACAAATATGGATAAAATGTTCAATTATATTGGTTATAGCAGTACTGTTTTTACTCTGAATTTAGGGGATAAATTCGATACTAGTAAAGTAACTACTATGTCTGCTATGTTTTATAATACAGGCTATAATAGTACAGTATTTACCCTAGACTTAGGAAATAAATTTGATACAAGTAATGTAACTAAAATGCTTTCTATGTATAATAAAACAGGATATAGTAGTACAGTATTTACCCTAGACTTAGGAGACAAATTTGATACAAGCAATGTCACAACTATGTCTTACATGTTTGATCATATAGCATATAAAAGCCCAGTATTCACATTAGATTTAGGAGACAAATTTGATACAAGTAAAACAACTAATATGTCTAACATGTTTAATTATACTGGCTATAGTAATACAGAGTTTGAATTAAATCTAGGAGACAAATTTGATACTAGTAACGTTACAAATATGTACCAAATGTTTAGAAGTACAGGATATCGTAGTCAAAGGTTCACTTTAGATTTAGGAAATCTGTTTGATACAAGTAATGTAACAAGTATGTACCATATGTTTAATCAAACTGGTTATTTAAGTCCAGTATTTACTTTGGATTTAGGAGATAAGTTTGATACAAGCAATGTCACAGATATGCAAAGAATGTTTTATTCAACAGGATATAATAGCACTGTCTTCACATTAGATTTAGGAAATCTATTTGATACAAGCAATGTCACAAATATGTCTAAAATGTTTGAATATACTGGATATAGCAGTACAGTCTTTACTTTAGATCTAGAAGATAAATTTGACACAGGCAAAGTAACAAATATGGAAGAAATGTTTTTTGAAACAGGATATAATAGTTTAGTGTTTACCTTAGATCTAGGCTCAAAATTTGATACAAGTAATGTTGAAAAGATGTCAAATGCGGATGTTCAATATGGTAATGGTCATAGCGGAGGATATTTAGGAGGAATGTTTTATTCAACAGGCTATAGTAGTACAGTAATGACTTTAGACTTAGGCGACAAATTTGACACAAGTAAAATAAAAGATATGACAGCGATGTTTTGCTGTGTAGGACATAGCAGTCCTGTATTTACTTTAAATTTGGGAGACAAATTTGATACTAGTAACGTTACAAATATGGGAAGTCTTTTTGATGAGGCAGGACGTAATAGTACAGTGATGGCCCTAGATTTGGGTAATAAATTTGATACAAGTAATGTTACCACTATGGATAAATTGTTTACTTATGTTGGATACAAAAATGCATCATTCACATTAGATTTAGGAGATAAATTTGATACAAGAAATGTAACAAATATGTATGAAATGTTTAACTGTACCGGATTTGGTAGCACAGTTTTCACACTAGATTTAGGAGATAAATTTGATACAAGCAGAGTTACAGATATGTCTCAAATGTTTGCTTTTACTGGACCAAAAAGTACTGTTTTTACTCTTAATTTGGGTGATAAGTTTGATACAAGTAATGTAACCAATATGTTTGATATGTTTTACAGAATTGGTTATAGCAATCCCAATTTCACATTAGATTTAGGAGACAAATTTGTTACAAATAATGTAACTTCTATTGGAGAAATGTTCTATGAAGCAGGTTTTAGTAATGACTATTTCGAGATTGATTTATCCAACTTTGATTTTAGTAATATAACATATTATGATAATATATTTATCGGATGGAAAACTACAAATAAAATATATGTTAAAGATGCTTCAGATCAAGCATGGGTAATTTCGCATGCTGGAAATTTAAGTATAACAACATCAAATGTCTTAATAAAAACATAAAAGAACCAATTAGTTCTTTTTTTGTGTTTATAATTGTAAAGTAAAGGTTTATTTGTTCCACATTAATTGAGAAAGAGTCTCAAAAATGATAAAATTATAATAGGAGAAAAATATGAAACATACTAGAAGAAAGCGTAGATTTGATAATAAAAAATATAGAATCTTTGCAATTCTAGTTTTTGTGTTGTGTTTAACAGTGGGGTATTCTTTACTAGGAACAGGTTTAGGAATAACTGGATCAATTAATCTATCAAAGTATAAAGAACCAATTATTAGAACTACAAGTAAGTATGACGCAACAGCATTTAGAAATAGTGCATATAAGGAAAAAATAAAAATCATTAATTTAGATGATGAAATTAATCCACCAAATAATGTAGTTGCATCATGGGACATAGGAGTAGCACAAAATGGAAACGTAATGGCATATATAACAACTAATCAAGATGACAATACAATGTATGATTTATATATACAAGGTGATGGACATTTGTATGCAAATGAAGATAGTTCATATTTACTATATGGCTTAAGAGGAGTAGATCATATTAATGGAATAAATAGTTTAGATACATCAAGAACTACTAATATGGACTTTATGTTTCATTTTACTGGATATAACAGTCAATCATTTACTCTAGATCTCGGAAATAATTTTGATACAAGCAATGTAACAAGTATGTATGGAATGTTTTGGCAAACAGGATATAGCAGTACAGTTTTTACAATTGACTTAGGAGATAAATTTGATACGAGTAATGTAACTAATATGAATGATATGTTTGAAAATACTGGCTACAAGAGTACAATAATGACACTTGATCTAGGAGATAAATTTGATACAAGTAATGTTGAAGAGATGAGATGGGTGTTTAGTAATACAGGAAGATCAAGTTTAAATATAACACTAGATTTAGGAGACAAATTTGATACAAGTAATGCACAATATATGAATGGTATGTTTCAATCCTTTGGCTATTCAAGTACAGCCATAAGAACGCTCGATTTAGGAGATAAATTTGATACGAGTAATGTAACAACTATGAGTACTATGTTTGCTTCACTAGCATATAACTCGCCAGATTTTACATTAGATTTAGGCGATAAATTTGATACAAGCAATGTAACAAGTATGTCCGGAATGTTTAGTAGCACAGCATGCAATAGTACAACTTTTACTTTGAATTTAGGAGATAAGTTTGACACAAGTAATGTAACAGATATGTCCAATATGTTTTCTACACTAGGAAAAGAATCATCTGTTTTTAATCTGAATTTAGGAAATAAATTTGATACTTCAAATGTAACAAATATGAATCAAATGTTTTACAACACTGGATCAAAAAATTCTGTTTTTGGATTGTCTTTAGGAAACAAATTTGATACAAGTAATGTAACAAGAATGGATAAAATATTTTATGGTCTTTGTTCAAATAGTTCTAGTTGTAGTTTAGACTTAGGAGATAAATTTGATACAAGTAATATTACAAGCATGTCATATATGTTTTATTCAATAGCTAAAGTGTCATCATCATTCACTTTAGATTTGAAGGACAAATTTGACACAAGTAATGTAACAGCAATGAACTCGATGTTTGAAACCGCAGGAAAACAATGCAATAATTTAGTTTTAAACTTAGGAGATCATTTTAATACCAGTAACGTAACAACCATGGAGTTTATGTTTGCATCAGCAGGCAATAATAGTTCAACACTAACTTTAGACTTAGGAGATAATTTTAATCCTATAAATACAAACTCACTACAATCAATGTTTTATTCGTTTGGCCGAGCAGTTCCTACATTAATAATAGATTTAGGAGACAACTTTGATACCAGAAATGTAACAAATATGAGAGGAATGTTTGCATACGCTGGTTATTCTAGCAACAGTCTAACAATAGATTTGGGAGACAAGTTTGATACAAGCAATGTAATATATATGGGTGGACTATTTACAAATACGGGATATTACAGTACAGACTTCACTTTAGATTTAGGCAACAAATTTGACACATCAAATGTCACAGAAATGACAGCTAAAAACATTAGAACGTCAGCAAATTCTTCAATTGGAACAAATTATGGCTTGTTTCAAGGTTGTGGATATAGCAGTACAGTGTTTACCCTAGATTTAGGCAACAACTTTGATACAAGTAACGTAACAAATATGGCAAATATGTTTAATGGTACAGGTGCAGCTAATACCTCTTTTACAATAGATTTAGGAGATAAATTTGATACAAGCAACGTTACCGATATGAGTTTCATGTTTGAAGATATAGGAGAAAGTAGCCAAGTCTTTACATTAGACTTAAGGGATAAATTTGATACAAGCAACGTCACTGATATGACGTGGATGTTCTATGACACAGGACGCTCAAGTCCAGTATTTACATTAAATCTAGGCGACAAATTTGATACAAGTAATGTAACTACGATGAAAAACATGTTCGATGGTTGTGGATATAGAAGTACATCGTTTACGTTGAATTTAGGCAACAAATTTGATACAAGCAATGTTACTAATATGGAGAGTATGTTTAGTGAAGTTGGAAGAAATTCAACAACATTTTCTATAAATCTAGGAAATAAATTTTATACAAGCAACGTTACAACAATGTATCATATGTTTGAAGAAATTGGTTATTTAGCTACAACACCATTTGAACTTGATCTTTCTACTTTTGATTTCAGTAACGTTACAAGATATGATAGTATGCTCTATAGATGGAAGTCTACAAATATAATATATGTAAAGGATGCTGCTGATCAAAGCTGGTTAATTTCACATGCTGGAGGATCACTATCCACATCCAACGTCTTAATAAAAACATAAAAGAACCAATTGGTTCTTTTTTTGTGTTTATTATTGTAAAGTAAAGGTTTAATTGTCTTACATTAATTGAGAAAGAGTCTCAAAAATGATAAAATTAATATAGGAGAATAATATGAAACATACTAGAAGAAAAAGAAGATTTGATAATAAAAAATATAGAATCTTTGCAATTCTAGTTTTTGTGTTGTGTTTAACCGTTGGATATTCACTACTAAACACAGGATTAGGAATATCAGGAAATATTACACTTTCAAAATATAAAGAACCAATTATAAGAACAACATATTCATCGGACACAACAGCTTTTAGAAGTAATACATATAAACAAAAAATAAAGACTATCACTTTAGATGATGAAATAAGTCCACCAAATAATGTAATTGCGTCGTGGGATATAGGAGTAGCAGGTAATGGAAATGTAATGGCATATATTACCACTAATCAAGATGACAATACAATGTATGATTTATACATACAAGGGGATGGACATTTATATGCAAATGAGAATAGTAGTTATTTATTTGCAAATTTAACTAAAGTTAATAAAATAAATGGAATAGATAATTTAGATGTTTCAAGAGTAAAAAATATGTCATACTTATTCTACTACACTGGCTTTAATGGTTCTGGATTCAATTTGAATTTAGGAAATAATTTTGATACGAGTAATGTTACTAATATGACTGGAATGTTTTTTTACACAGGAAAAGAAGATGGTTCATTTACAATTAGTCTTGGAAACAATTTTGATACATCAAACGTAACAAATATGAGTAGTATGTTCTGTGGCATGGGAGATTATAGTTCATCATTCTCATTAGATTTAGGAAATAAATTTGATACTTCAAAAGTAACAAATATGGATTCTATGTTTAAAGGAGCGGGTGAATATAGTAGTGTTTTTACTTTGGACTTAGGAGATAAATTTGATACAAGTAATGTTACGAATATGAACAGGATGTTCTACGGAACAGGATCTAATTGCTCGGTATTTACCTTAGATTTAGGCGATAAATTTGACACGAGCAAAGTTACAAATATGTCAGAAATGTTTCATATGACAGGTGATGATAGTAGGGCTATCACCCTAGATTTAGGAACTCAATTCGATACAAGTAATGTTACTGACATGCATGGTATGTTTTATAGTATTGGTATGTATAGCTCAAATTTTGTTCTTGATCTTGGCGATAAATTTGATACAAGTAATGTAACAAATATGTCGGAAATGTTTTATGGAGCTGGAAAAAACAGTGCAAATTTCACAATAAATTTAGGAGACAAATTTGACACAAGTAATGTTACTAACATGCATAGAATGTTTTATTATACTGGATACAATAATACATCATTTACGCTTGATTTAGGCAATAAATTTGATACTTCAAATGTCACTACAATGAAGGAAATGTTTTCTCAAACAGGATATAAAAGTACAACGTTTACCTTGAATTTAGGAAATCTATTTGATACAAGTAATGTAACTGATATGGAGAGTATTTTTTCAAGTGCCGGATATTCTAGTCAATCATTCAGCTTAGATTTGGGAGATAAATTTGATACAAGCAATGTAACAACAATGAAAAGTATGTTTGCTATTGCAGGAACAGAAAGTACTATATATGCCTTAAATTTAGGCAACAAATTTGATACAAGTAATGTAACTGATATGACAAATATGTTTTTAGGAGTAGGTGGTAAAAATACAACATTTACTCTAAATTTAGGTTCAAAATTTGATACAAGTAATGTAACGACTATGACCAATATGTTTTCTAGTGTTGGAAGATATAGCACAAATTTTTTGCTAGATTTAGGAAATAATTTTGACACAAGTAATGTTACGATGATGAGTGGTATGTTTAATCAAATGGGAAATCATAGTACAACACTATCAATAAACCTTGGGCAAAATTTTAATACAAGCAATGTAACTAATATGTATCAGATGTTTGCAGAAACTGGATATTATAGCAGTACATTTACATTAAACTTAGGATCAAAATTTGATACAAGTAATGTAACAACAATGAAAAAATTGTTTTTTCGTACTGGATATAGTAGTACTAGTTTTACCTTAGATTTAGGAAATAAATTTGATACAAGTAATGTAACAGATATGTCCAATATGTTTGCATCTACCGGTTATAGTAGTACAGTATTTACATTAAATTTAGGAGACAAGTTTGATACAAGTAACGTAGTAGATATGTCCTACATGTTTCAAAATATAGGATATAGTAGTACTGTGTTTACTCTGGATTTAGGTGATAAGTTCGATACCAGTAATGTAACTAATATGACAGGAATGTTTAATTTAGCAGGATTTAATAGTCCAGTATTTACCATAGATTTAGGGGATAAATTTGATACTTGTAATGTAACCAATATGAAATATATGTTTGACAGGATGGGTGAAAATAGTTTATCCCTCACATTAGACCTAGGAGACAAATTTGATACGAGTAACGTAACAGATATGCATCAAATGTTTTTTAGAACAGGTCTTAGTAGTTCAGTCTTTACCCTTGATCTAGGAGATAAATTCGATATAAGAAGTGTAACTGATATTGGTCATATGTTTAATGGTGCAGGATCAGCAAATAATAACCTAATACTAGATGTATCATCGTTTGACTTTAGTAATGTTACTACATATGAGTCATTTTTGTATGGATTTAAAGCAAGTCAGATAGTATATGTTAAAGATGCTGCTGACCAAGCATGGATTATTGCGAATGCTGGTGGTTCATCTTCAAATTTATCAACATCAAATGTCTTAATAAAAACATAAAGGAGGAATATATGAGTAGAATTAAAAATAAAACAGGAAGATATGTAATAACTTTTATAATGTTATTAATTGGTAGCTTTGTTGCTGCTGCTGCACTAGAATGTTTCTTAATACCAAATACTATTTTAGATGGAGGTATTACTGGTATATCAATCATTATTCATAAACTATTTGGAATACCTTTATGGTTATTAGTAATAACAATTAATATTCCATTTGTCTATGTAGGATATAGAAACTTAGGTAAGAGTTTCTTAATTAGAACATTATTCTCTATGGGATGCTTTGCTTTATTCTTATCTTACTTTGAACTAGTAGAAGCATTCACAGAAGAAATCTTACTCGCAACAGTTTTTGGTGGAGCTTTATATGGATTAGGAGTAGGTATTATAATTCACTTTGGTGGATGTATTGATGGAACAGAGTCTGTCGCAATTGTAATTAGTAAGAAGACATCATTTAGTGTTGGACAAGTAGTATTATTCTTTAACATAATAATCTTTGGAGTAGCAGGATTCTTATTTGGATTAGATCGTGCATTATACTCATTACTTACATATGTCATAACATTTAAAGTAATTGACTTTGTATCAGAAGGTCTAGAACAAGCAAAAGCAGCTTTAATTGTAACTGATAAAGGAACTGATCTATCAAGAGAAATCTATAAGAGATTAGGTAGAACTACTACTACAATTAGAGGTAAAGGTCTAATAAGTGGAGAAAAAGAAGTTCTATATTGTGTACTTACAAGACTAGAAGTATACGAGTTAAATAGAATAGTAGAAGATATGGATGAAAGTGCATTTGTCACAATCTTAGATGTTTCAGATATAATTGGTACTCATATTAAATCAACAAAAAGAGAAAAAGAATTATTAAAGAAGAAAAGATAATTCTTTTTTTGTTGTATAATATAAGTAGGTGATTTATATGAAATATATATTTTTATTAAATCGATTTAGTCTAAAAAAGAAACTTAATCCTCTAGTAAAAAGAATAGAGGAAGCGTCAAAAAAATTAAAACTAGATTATAAAATAGAAATTAATAGTCGTGAAGAATCAACTGAAGATATTGTAGAAAGATATAAAAAGAAAAGTTGTATCTTACTCGCAGTAGGTGGAGATGGAACTATTAATAGAGTTTTAAATGGAATAGTTGGGACTAAAAATATTTTAGGATTTATTCCTTATGGTACTGGAAATGATTTATATAGATCATGTCAGGAATTATTAAAAGAAAAAGAAAATAAAATTGACTTAGTAAAAATAAATGATAAATATTTTATAAACGTCGCTTGTTTTGGAATAGATGCTGAAATTGGTAATAATGATGATATGATTCATAGTAAATGGATTCCAGAGAGTCAAAGATATAATATGAGTTTAGTTGCTCATTTCTTAAAATATAAAACTAAAAAAGTTAAAGTTACTTATAATAATAAAGAATGGATTAATGATATGACTACTATTGTAATATGTAATGGAAGATACTATGGTGGAGGATATAAAGTAGGGTATACTGCTAAACTAAATAATGGTAGTGTTGATTTATACTTAATAGATAAAATGAATAAACTTAGAATGGCTACTTTAATTACTGGTATGAATAAAGGTAAACACGAAAACTCTAAGCATACAACAAAAGCAAAAATTAAAGAAGCAAGAATAGAGTTCGAAGAAGAAGTAGAAGCAAATATTGATGGAGAACAATTAAAGAGTAAAACATTTGATATTAAAGTTATTCCAAAAGGTATTACCCTTTATTATGATCAAGAATTAATTGACGAAATTAATAAAGTAAAATAAGAAATTATTTTGCTTTTTTATTGACAAAAATCTTTGTTATTAATAAAATGTTATTAACAGATAATAATTAATAATAAGGAGAATAATTATGGATAAAATATCAAATTTAAAATTGTATAAAGAATGTTTAATTGTAGTAGATATGGTTAATGGATTTGTAACTGAAGGAGTACTACATGATGAAAGAATTGGACAAATAATTCCAAGACAAATAGAATTAATTGATGAGTTTTTAAAAGATGGAAAACTAGTAATATTTATTAAAGATACTCATAGGGAAGATTCTGTAGAGTTTGTTCGTTTTGGAAATACTTTTCACTGCCTAGAAAATACTCCTGAATCAGAACTAGTTAAAGAACTAGCAAGTTATGAAGGAAGAGAAAACACAATTAGTATTAGAAAGAATTCTACAAGCTTTATGGAAGCTCCTGAGTTTAGAAGATTAATAGAAAAAGAAAATACTTTAAGAGAGTTTGATATTATTGGTTGTTGTACAGATATATGTGTAGTAAATGGTACTTTAGGACTAGCCAATTATTTAGATGAACATAATATTCCACATAAAATAAGAGTACATGAAGATGCAATCGCAACATACTCTGAAAATGAAAGACAAAACTATGTAGAAGCATCAAAACTATTACTAGCCCAACAAGGAATAGAATTAGTAAAGAAAAGATAGGTGATAATATGAATAAAACATTAATGACAGATTTTTATGAACTTACAATGGCTCAAACTTACTTTTTAGAAGGTAAACAAAATGAAATAATGTACTTTGATATCTTCTTTAGAGAAAATCCATTTAATGGTGGATACACAATAAGTGGTGGATTAGATGAAATGATTAATTATATTAAGAATTTTCATTTTGGAGAAGAAGAAATATCTTATTTAAGAAGTCTAAATCAATTTAATGATAACTTCTTAAACTATTTAAGTAATTTAAAGTTTAAAGGAGATCTATATGCCGTACCTGATGGTACTATAATATTTCCAAATGAACCAGTAATGACTATTAAAGCAGATGCAGTAACTGCTCAAATATTAGAAACAGCACTACTTGCATGTTTCAATCACGCATCTTTAGTAATAACTGCTTCTAAAAGAATTACTAAAGAAGCAAAAGGTGTACCAGTAATGGAGTTTGGTGCTAGACGTGCAAGAGGAATAGACTCTGCGGTAGAAGCAAGTAAAAACTCAATTATAGGAGGTTGTGTTGGAACAAGTAATACTTATGCTGGTATGAAATATGGTATTCCAGTTTTAGGTACAATGGCTCACTCTTTAGTAACAGAACAAGAGTCAGAATATGAAGCATTCTTAGGTTATGCCAAAGCTAATCCAGATAATGCCTTATTCTTAGTAGATACCTATGATACTCTTCGTAGTGGAGTACCTAATGCTATTAAAGTTGCAAATGATTATTTAAAACCAAATGGTTATAAATTTAAAGGTATTAGAATTGATAGTGGAGACTTAGCATATCTTTCAAAAGAAGCAAGAAAAATGCTAGATGAAGCAGGTTATCCCGAAGCAGGAATCTGTCTAAGTAATGGCTTAGATGAACATACAATAAGAGATCTTTTAGAACAAGGAGCAAAGTTTAATTCCTTAGGAGTAGGAGATAATATTGCTGCCGCAAAAGAGCGTATTGGTGGAGTATATAAATTAGTTGCTGTAGAAGAAAATAATGATATATATCCAAGATTAAAAGTAAGTAATGATAATATTAAAACAACTACTCCAGGATTTAAGAAAATAGTACGTTTCTATGATAAAGAAACAGGTTATGCATTAGGAGATGTAATTACCTTAAGAGAAGAAGTAATTCCAAATGATGAATATACTTTAGTACATCCAGTGGAGACATGGAAACAAACTAAAATTAAAAACTATATTTTAAGAGAATTACAAGTACCAATCTATATAAATGGAGAATTAGTATATAATGATCCATCATTATTAGAAAAGCAAAAATATTGTGAACAAGAATATAATTCTATGTATCCAGAAGTAACAAGAATTAATAAACCTCATGAATACTATGTAGATTTAAGTGATACTTTAAGAGAATTAAAAAATAAGTTAATCGAAATACATACAAAGAAAGAAGAGAATTAATATGTTTGATGCCTTAAAAGAAAAGAATAAAATAGTAGAGTTTATTAGAAATTATTTTAAAGAACATAATTTAGGTGGAGTAGTAATTGGTATTAGTGGAGGAAAAGATTCAGGAGTAGTCGCAGGACTATTTACTGAAGCCTTAGGTAAAGAAAATGTACTAGGAGTAACTCTTCCATGTCACTCTAAAGAAATAGATCGTAGTGATGCTAAATTAGTAAGTGACTATTATGGATTTGAAATGATTAATCTTGATATAACAAATACCTATGATTCATTTAAAGAACAAATTAATAATCTAGGAAGTTTTACTGAAGAAGAATTAAAAAATAGTGATATTAATATTAAACCTAGACTTAGAATGACTTCTCTATATTATTTAGCAGCTCTTTACTCTGCATTAAAGAATAAGACTTATGTAGTTGCTGGTACAGGTAATAAATGTGAAATATATGTAGGATACTTCACTAAAGGAGGAGACGGAGTATCTGATATAAATGTTCTAGCAGATCTTACAGTCTCTGAAGTAATTAAAATAGGAGAAGTACTAAATGTACCAAAAGAAGTATTATATAAGACTCCTAGTGATGGTTTATCAGGAATGTCTGATGAAGAAAAATTAGGAGTAAAATATAGTGATATCGAAAAAGTAATTAATAATGAACCATTAGATGAGAACATAAAAGAAAAAATAGAACGTCTTCATAAAAATAGTCTTCATAAATTTAACATTCCAACTTATAAAAAATGCGATTAGGTATATATGTAGGTAGTTTTAATCCTCCTCATGAAGGACATCATAAAGTAATGAAATATCTACTAGAAAAAAATCTTGTAGATAAAGTACTTTTACTACCAACTCCTAACTACTGGGATAAAACAGATTTAGTTAATGTTAATGAAAGAATAGAAATGTTAAAGTTTTATGAAGAAGAAAATATTATAGTAGATAGTATTCACAATAACTATCCATATACTTATGAAGTATTAAGAAGTCTAAAAAAAGATTATCCAGAAGATGAATTATATTTAGTAATAGGTTCAGATAATTTAGAAAAGTTTCATGAATGGAAAAATATCGATGAAATATTAGAAAACAAAGTAATTGTTTTAAATCGAGGAGAAATAATAAAAAATAAGTACTTAGAAAATTATAACAATCAATTTATCTATATAAATGATTTTGATTATATTGAAGTATCATCTACTGATATTAGAAATGGTAATAATAAAAATATTGATAATAATATTAAAAAATATATAGAGGAGCATAATCTATATGAAAACATTTAAAAAAGTAATAGAAGAATTCACTAAACTTAATAAAACAATCTCTACTATGGAATCTTGTACTGGTGGAGGAGTAGTTAATGCTTTAACTAATATTGAAGGTGCTAGTGAAGTAATTAAGTTTAGTGCAGTAACTTATTCAAATGAGTATAAAATAAAAATGGGAGTATCAAAAGATATTATTGATAAATACTCTGTTTATAGTTTTGAAACTGCTAAAGAAATGTCTAAGAAAATATCTGAATTCACTAATTCTAATATTGGAATAGGTATTACTGGAAAATTAAATAGAGTAGATGTTCATAATCCATATGGAGAAGATAATGTAGTATTTATATCTATCTATGATAAAGATAAAGATGAATATAATACATTTAAAGTAGAAGCAAAAGCTTCTTCTAGAGAACTAAATAAAGAACTAGTAATAGATAGAATAATAGATGAGTTAGAGAAGGTGATTTAGTGTATAAATCAGAAAAAGAATTTTTAAAAGACTATGACTCGACTCGTTTTGAAAAATTATCTATGACTTCTGATATTTTAATAGTAAGTGTTTCATCTAAAGATACTGATAACTATCGTAAAACAGATAAAAAAAGTATGAGTATTTTACTTGTTAAAAGAAAAGATTATCCATTTAAAGATAAATGGTGCTTGCCTGGTGGATTTTTAAATCCTAAAAGTGAAACATTAGAAGAATGTGCAAAAAGAGTATTAAAAGAAGAAACAAATCTAGAAAATGTTTATATAGAACAGTTATATACCTTTGATTCTCTAGATAGAGATCCTAGAATGAGAATAGTATCAACTGCCTTTGTTGCCTTAGTTGACAAAAATAAATTAACAGAACATGTGGAACATGCCTCATGGTTTGATATAATAGATATAAAGAATAGAAATAATCTAGTAGATATTTATTTAGATAATGGTACTGAAAAGATAGAGTTTACAATAAAAAAAGTCTTAAGAGAAAAAACAACAGATAGATATGACTTTGTAATTGTAAATAATGATTATCTTGCATTTGATCATCCTAAAGTAATTATTTCAGGACTTGAAAGAATAAAAAACAAAATTAGTTATACAGATATAGTCTTTAATATGATGCCTGAGTATTTTACATTAGGTGAGCTACAACAAGTATATGAAGTAATTCTAAATAAAAAACTATTAGATCCTGCTTTTCGTAGAATGATATCGAATAAAGTAGAAAAAACAGAAAGGATGAAAAAAGGAGAAGGTCATAGACCATCTTACTTATTCAGGTATAAGAAAAATGAAAGAGATTAAAAAGGTAAAATTATTTGTTAATCATAATAGTAGATCAAGAGAAGTAGAAAAAGAAACAAGAGCAATTCTTTTAGAAGAAGGTTTTGAAATAGTAGAAGAAAATGATTTTGACTTAGGAATTGCTATTGGTGGAGATGGATCATTTTTAAGAATGGTAAATGAAAGTGATTTTAAAAAAGATGCATTATATGTAGGAATTAATGCTGGTACTTTAGGATTTGCTCAAGATATTAGAGTAGATGAAGTAAAAGATTTTATTAAAAGTGTTAAAAAGAATGAATTTTTCTATGAAGATATTGGAGTACAAACAGTTTTAATAGAGTCTAAAGAAGGTACTACTAAATTCCAATCTTTAAATGAAATATTAGTTAGAGAAGAAGAATTAAATACAATTCATTTAGATGCATATATTGATGGAGTATTACTTGAAAACTTCGTAGGAGATGGATTATTAATCTCTACATCTTTTGGATCAACTGCTTATAACTTAAATTATGGAGGAAGTATTGTAGATAATGCTTTTGATACATTACAAATTACTCCTATTGCACCAATGTCTAATAAAACTTATAGATCTTTAGCAAATTCAGTTATAATTCCATCAACTAAAACAATTACTATAGTTCCTAAATCAGGTACTGATAATCTCTTAATCACTACAGATGGTAGAAATTACTTCTATACAGAAGTTACAAAAGTAGAAACACATATTAAAAATCATGTACATTTAATTAGAAAACAAGATTATAACTACATTAAAAAGATAAATGATAAATTCATAAAGTAAGCTTTTTAAAGCTTACTTTTTTTGTTATAATAAAAAACAGGTGATGTCTATGGCGATAAAAGGATATAAAACATTTGATAAAGGTCTAGTAAATCGTTATGGAAAAGTGTTTATAGAAGGTGCTTCATATGAAGAAGATGTAACCCCAAGATTTGGTAATGATGGTAGAGGAATGCATTTTTGTAAAAGACTAGAAGACACTTTAAGATATTTTAATGCAACTGAAGAAGAAGTTGATATTGCAGAAGTTACTGCTTATGGAGACCTAGCCGAAGGAGAAGACGAATATGGTGGTTTCTATGATATGTATGCAACTAATAAACTTAGAATAGATCATGTCTTAACAAGAGATGAGATTCTAAGAATGTTTCTAAGTATGGAACCAAATGAAAGAGTAAAAAGATTTATTAAGTATTTTAGATTAGATGATATTGAATTATCTATGTTTCAAAAAGTAATGGTAGATGAAAGACCTAAAACAATTGTAACTTATAATGTAGATGGTACAGTTACAAGAGAACACACTTATAATATTAAACAAATAGAAGATGAAATTAAAAAGTCATATGAGAGAAACAGAAAATTAGAAAATGTCGGAAATTTAGAACTTAAATTGAAATCACATAAGAAATAAAGTATAATTAAGAATAGGTGACAATGTATGACAGATAATAAAAAACAAAAGTTCAAATATGGAGATCGTTGGTTTTATACATTTATAAAGCCACTTTTAATTTTCTTAATATATTTACTATATCCACCAAAAGTAATTGGTAGAGAAAATATTCCTAAAGAAGGTCCAATTGTTTTTGCTGGAAATCATGCTAAATGGGTAGATCCAGAAATGGTTTGTGCAGTAGTAAAGAAAAGACAAGTTCATTTCTTAGCAAAACAAGAATTATTTAAAGGTATTTCAAGTATTATTACATGGGGTATGGGAGCAATCCCAGTAAATCGTAAGATTCATGATCATGATGCCCTAGAATACGCAATAGAAGCATTAAACAGAGGATTATGTATTGGAATATTCCCAGAAGGAACAATTAATAAAACAGATGATACAATTATGCCTTTTAAAATAGGTGCAGTAAAAATGGCAGAAAAGACAAATGCCACTATAGTACCTTTTACTATTACAGGAGATTATAAAATCTTTAGAGGGGCAACTATAGAATTCTTAAAGCCAATGAAAGTAAAAGGTAATTTAGATGATGCAAATAAAAAATTAATGGATGTTGTAAGAAAAAATATAGAAAAAGGAGAAAAGGAAAATGGAAGCAAAAACTGAAAAAGCAACTGCCTACAAGATCTTTAGAACAATATTTGGTCCAATTTATAAACTTTGGTATAATCCAAAAATTATAGGTGCCGAAAACATTCCAAAGACAGGAAGATTTATTATTGTAGGAAATCATATTCATATAATGGATCAATGTAATGTAATTAAACCAACTAAAAGAGTAATTCATTATATGGCAAAAAAAGAATATTTTGATCCTAAATATAAAGAGGGTCATCATGGATGGTTCTTTAGAAGTTCAGGTTGTATCCCAGTAGATAGAACAATTAAAGATGAAGAAGCAGTACACTCTGCATTAGAAGTACTAGAACATGATCATGCTTTAGGACTATTCCCAGAAGGAACAAGAAATGGACTAAAAGAAACAAGAGCTAAAGAATTATTTGATGAGTATTTAACAGAAGAAAATATAGAATTTGATGAATTCTATAAAAAAGCAAAAAAGAATAAAACATCATTTACTAATTACTTAGAAGAATTAATGCAAAAAGAAGTAATTACTAAAGATGAATTTATAGATAATCTTGCTAATGCCAATGAATTTATGGAAATGTTATTAAAAGAAAAAAGAATAACAAGAGATGAGTATTATGAACATATCTTCTTACCATTTAAATTTGGTGCTGTATCAATGGCTAAAAAGACTGATAGTCCTATAGTTCCATTTGTTATTACAGGAGACTATAAATTTAGAAGTAAAAATCTAGTTGTTCGTATTGGAAAACCTCTACCTCCTAGAGAAGATTTAGGAATAGCTAATCAAGAACTAAGAGAAACAATGATTGAAATGATGAAAGAAAATTTAGAAAAGACTGGTAAATAGTGTCAAATTTAAGAAGCAAATAACTATTTGCTTCTTTTTTATGTTAATATGAAGATGGTGATAGTATGAAACAAAATGAATTCGAATTAGAAGAAAAGTATAAACTATATAGAACAGTAAAAGAATTATTACATCCAACCATCTCTAAAAGAAATATTAGTAATTATAAAATAGTAGTAGATGAAAATAAACTTTTATTAAGAGTATTCTATCCAAAAAAAGTATCAAATATTAATGATGTAATTATATTTATTCCAGGTGAAGGAGATATTACAGATTGTGAAGGATTATATTCTGATATATCTGCAAATATTTCTAAAGAATTAGATAAAATGGTTATTTCAATAGACTATGAAAAACAAGTATCTAATTATGAAGAATTATTAGATAAAATCTATGAAACAGTTGCCTATATTTATAAAGAATTAAGAGAAGGAAATATTGGTATTAATAATATTACATTAATGGGAGATTCTACAGGAGCAAATATTCTTCTAAATATAATTGAAAAGATGAATAAAGATATGATTATAGTAGGACAAATGGTATTGTTCTATCCAGTATTATCAGGAGAATATAAAGGTAAGACTAAATATCTAAGTATTAAAGAAAATACAAGTGTAAATTATAATTTAATTCCTAAATTAAATGAGTATTATAAAAATACTTCTAAAGATGTATTCCCATTAGCCGTAAATAAAAAGATTAATTATCCAAGAACATTATTATTAAGTGGAAATGTAGATCCATTAATAGATGAAGCAAAAGACTTCGCAAGTAAAAATGAAAACATTAATTTAGAAATATTAGATTTTGCTTATCATGGATTCTTAAATACAAAAGATAAAGAAATAATAAGAGAATATCTTAAATCACTAAAGAACTTTATGAATAATGAGTAATATCATTATTCTTTTTTTATGTTATAATATAAAAGAGAGGAAGAAGTATATGAAGAAAATTGGAATATTTTTATTATTAATAATTATGGTAGTTACATTAACTGCTTGTGAAAAGAAAAATGACAATAAAGGAAATAATACGAGTACAGAAGGACATCTTCATTGTGAAAGAGTAGGAGTAATTAATGATGAGTCTAGTGCAGAAATGAGTTATGAAATATATTATACAAATGATATTATTAATAGGATTGAATCAGTAGAAAAAGTAACTTCACCATCAAGAAATACATTAGATACATATGAAAACTCATATCGTACAATTCATTCATATTATGAAGATGTAGAGTATTATGAAACAGAAGTAGTTCGTACTGATAATACAGTTTCTAGTTATATTAAAATTGATTATGATCATGTTGATATAAATAAGTTAATTGAAATTGAAGGTACAGAAACAAATATTTTTGATGAAAATAATAAACCTAGTCTTACTAAATATAAAGAACTAGCAAAGAAAGCTGGAGCTAAATGCAGTAATGCATAAGCTCTTTATGTTCGGATAGTTTAACTGGATAAAACGTTTCCCTCCGACGGAGAAAATATGGGTTCAAATCCCATTCTGAACACCAATATAAATAAAAAAAAAGACTTTTATAAGTCTTTTTTATTTGTATAAGGTAAGTTATTACAAACATAACTAATATCATCATCATAATTAATATCTTCAGGATTTTTAATAGTCCATAATAGAATAGGGTACTTATCAAGTTTCTTCATCATTTTTTTATTATTATATATTTTTTTAGAAATAGATACAAAGTCACATAATGAATACTTTAAAGTTATATTTCTATGTAAAATAAAGTTTTTAAAGATATTTCCATAATCTCCTTGTATTAATAATCCAACTTCTACATCAGGATAATTCTTCTTAATATATCTTATAATTCTAGGATCAAAAGAAATAATAACATAATTCTTATACTCTTCAAGTTCTTTCATCAAATAATAAACTGTATCTTTTATTCTTTTAGTATGTTTAATTTCAATATCCATAAATACTTTATCATTATTAAGTTCTAATACATCTTTTAAATAAGGTATTTCTTGTTTAGTTCCAAGTAGTTTCATTCTAGTTACTTCAGAAGAATCCATATCTTGAACAATATCATCTCTTCCACAAAGTCTTTTTAAATCATCATCATGAAATACAACTAATTTATTATCTTTTGTTAATTGAACATCAAATTCAATAGGGTATTTTAGAGAAATAGCTTTCTTAAAACTATCTAGAGAATTCTCAATAATAGTCTCATTATCAAATACTCCTCTATGTGCAATAATCTTATGTGTCTTCATATAATCACTCCCTATAAAGTATATTATACATTAAAAAGAAAAAATAATAAAACCACTATGTGTTTTATATTATATATGCTAAAATATTAGTGTACATGCCGATTTAGCTCAGTTGGTAGAGCAGCGCATTCGTAATGCGGAGGTCGGAGGTTCAAGTCCCCTAATCGGCACCATCTGCCGTAATAGTATAGTGGTATTACGAGGCCATGGTAAGGCTTTAATCTAAGTTCAATTCTTAGTTACGGCACCATTAAAAATAAAATCAAACATAACGTTTGATTTTTTTATTAGACAAGAATTTACAAAAATCTCAAAAAACTACTCCCAAAACACTTAAATTTATTGTAAAATCATTATAGTAGGTGATGGTATGAAGAAATGCCCAAAATGTGAAAAAGTTATGTCAGATAATTCAGCATTCTGCGATATGTGTGGATCATCTCTAGAAAGTGTAGAGGCAGAAGAAGAAATTCTTGAAGAAGTTTCAACAATTCCACCAGTAGAATTATTAGAACCTGAAATATTAGATGAGCCTGAAACTCTAGAACCAGAAAAAGCTAAGTCACAACTAGAAGAAAGAGGAAAATCATTTTTTCAGTCAGAGCCAGAGTTAGAACAAGCCTACGAAGAAGAACAAAAAACTGATAAAGAAGAAATAGAAGAAGAAAAGGTTGAAGAGGAAAAGACACCAACATTAGAAGATGCCAATATCGTTGTTTCAGAAATAACTACTGATCCAGTAGAAGAACCAAAAGAAGAAATAGAAGAAGAATCAGAGACAGAAGCTCCAACTGAGCCAGAAACTGTTCCAGAAACTGAACCAGAAACAGAAGCTCCAAAAGAGCCAAAAACTGTTCCTGAAACTGAACCAGAGACAGAAGCTCCAACTGAGCCAGAAACTGTTCCTGAAACAGAGCCTCCAAAACCAAAGAAGAAAAAGAAAAAATTACAACAGAACCTGAAAAGGTTCCGAAAACTATACCAAAAACTGCTCCTCCAACAGAACCAAAAGAAGAGCCTAAAGAAGAGGAACCAGTAGAAGAACCAGAGATTATTTCAGAGGAAATTGAAACTATTTCAGAAGAAACAGAAGCTCCAACAGAGCCAGAGACTGTTCCTGAAACAGAACCTGAAACAGAAGCTCCAACAAAGCCAAAAACTGTTCCTGAAACAGAACCTGAAACAGAACCAGTAACAGAATCTGAGACAAAGCATGAAGCTACTGCGTCAGAAATTATTGAAGAGCCACAAATAATATCAGATGAATTATTGGAAGAAATAATTACTGAGACTACTCCTGTAACAGAGCCTATAACAGAACCTGTAACTATAC
Organism: Bacilli bacterium; assembly: GCA_017525015.1. The sequence goes on along the minus strand of JAFXUK010000003.1, from coordinate 165,184 downwards.
CACAGATTGTTGTACCTGAAACTGTTCCAGTAACAGCCCCAGTTGTTTATACACAGCCAGAAACAGCACCTATAATGCAACCAGTTCCAACACCACAACCTCAAGTTGTACAGGTACCTCTACAAGCAACACAAGAAATACCAATAGGAAATTATATTATTCCTACTGAAGAAGAAGATCTAGAAGACAAAACTAATCTATCTCTTATGATAGGAATTGGTTCACTATGTTTATGTGTTGTTTGGCCTCTAGCAATAGTTGGATTTGAATTTGCATATAAATCTCCAGAAAGTAAAAAGAGAACACTATCAATGATTATTAATGCCTTAACTTTTGTATTAGGTGTTATTGCAATGATTCTAGTATTTACTGGACAAATAGGAAGCAAAGATCCAGTAATTGAACCAGATGATACTAAAGTGTTTTATGGTGAAGGTTATACCTTATCATATAATTCTTCTTGGAATGTAACAAAAAGAGATGATACTGGAAAAGTATTACAATATAATTCTGAAAAATCATATTTTGGTCCTATAGGACAAAGTGATTTAAGTGTAACAATAGATTGTGACTTTTCTAAAATAAGTTGTAAGTCACAAACTTATGATGAATTCTATAATTATTGGTCTAAAGAAATAGATGCTAAAAAATATTTATTTACAAGAGACTCATCATTTGCACTTTTAAAAGATGACATTTATTATGCAACATATAATTATTCATTAGTATCTAGTGGAGAATTAGTTGGAAAATACTATATAGTTATTTCAGTAGATAAGAACTCTGCTTTATCATTCTATTCAGAAGCAGATGAACTTAATTTAGCAACACTAAATCCTGAAGTAATAGAATTATTAAAAACAATTAAAATAGAAGAAAGTAATATAGATGATCCAGATAATCCAGCTAATAACTTAAGTAACTGGAATGTATATAAAGACTTAAGAAGTGATGCAGCAGGAAGAAAGAAGACTTTATATGGAGAATATAGAATGCTATCAAATGATACCAGTTACTGGGTATTTAAGAATGGAGAGTTCTGGTGGTATAAGAGTGAAAAAGATCTAAATGATAATTACTGGTATGGAACAATAAGTGTTAAAACTGGAAAAAGAGGTATTGCATCAGTTGGACTAGAAGAAAGTAGACTAGATGCAATTATGGATGAAAATGATGGAAATGTTTCAGCTAGTGATATTTATTCTATAATCTTAACTCCTAAAAAGATTGTATCAGGAGGAGAAGATAAATCTTCTACAAATATTCCTAAAGGAACAAAATGGAAATTTGTATGGACATTAATAAATCATAAAGACGAAGGAATAGAAGCCGAAGTATTAAATGTAGATACTGCTGATATGTCATATTTTGTTAAAGTAAAAGATTAGAGGTAATAAAATGAAAAATAAAAAAATAATAATTTGGCTTATTATTTTACTATTAATAATAGGGGTATTAGTAATCTTATCTTTTTATAAAAAAGAAGATTCATATACTAAGTCATTATTCAAGATGAAACCTTATAACAAAATTGTTTTAGAAGATATTAAAAGTATAACTATGACAAAATATACAGAAGGTGGTTCTGAAAGTACTTTATATGATTTTAAAAAAGATATTGAATATACTTATAATCAATTAAAAGAAACAAAAGTTGGAAAAGAAACAGATATGGCATGTGATGATAATACAACAATCTATACGTTTACTTTAAAAAATGATGAAGAAATATCAATAGAATTTGAGTGTGACTGGTTAGTAACACAAAATAAAAGATATCTAATAAAAAAATAGTCAAATGACTATTTTTTTTAATATCCTAAACTCTCATGAAATTTTTTAACTCTGCCTCTATATTCAACAGGTACTTGTACAAATATCATTGTTTCATCAATTCTACTAATATAATAGTATGTAGTATTTGTAGTTAAAGAATAGGTTACTTTATTGTTATATGATTTATCACTATCAGTAAAAGTAGTACTTTCTTTTTTTACATCTAAAAAGTTTTGTTTATTTGATTCATATGCTTCTATAGCATCATCTTCTTCATTAAAAATATAAAACTCTATATGCCATACAGAAGTAGAAGCCATTCCAGCTTGTATTACTTTTTGACTTTCTTTAAAATTATCACTTATATCATAAAAATATAATTCATTTTTATCACAACTATCTTGGAATTCTTCTAATGTAATAGGACTTTGTATTTTCCCACAACCAAAACATAAAAGTATTAATAATATAATAAATATCTTTTTCATTTACATCCCTCATTATTATTAATTATATCACAATAAAAACTATTATGTTATAATGAGTTAGAAGGTGAGTAATTATGAATGACAAAATCTTATTTATAGTTATCAATGGTGAGATTAAGTTTCTCCAAAATAGTACTATGGATCATAGAGAATGGTATTTATCTTTAGGTGGAAATATAGAAAACTATAATAATGTTATTAGAGGATATATTGTAAAAGATATGATTATCTTTTTTAAAGACAATTTAAATTATGATAATGAAGTAATAGAATTTGCATCTAAAATGGGTCTTACTATGAAAGAGCAATTACATAGACCAGACTTAAAGATTTGTTGTGGTATAAATCCAGGACAAAATGGAGAAAAATGGGAACCAATAGTAGTTCTAAAAGATGAAGACTTACAAGGATATAAAACAGAAGAACAAATAGCTAAAGAAGAAGCTATTGCTAAAAGAAAAGAAGAATTCGAAGCAATGAAAGATACTACTCAAGGACCAATCATAGAATTTAAAAATGATGTAGAAGATGCAAAATTTAGAAGAGCAGCAATTATATTCACAATAATTATGTTAGTAATTGTCTTTTTATCAAAACTATCAATGATGCAAGATAAAACAATGATGATGAGTAATCGTTGGAATTTTATATTGTTTATCGGTCAAATAGGAAGCTTTTTAGCAACAATACTATTCTATTTAAAAAAGAGTTCTAAAGCTAAGTTTTTTGCAATAGCTGCATCTGCTTTCTCTGTATTAATATTTAATATTGTAGATATTATAGTTGCAATTATAAATTTATTCTTCACATCAGATAGTAGAATAATTCTAGGAATAGTAGATGGACTAAAGGCTATTTTGGTGAAGTTATTTAAAAAAGAGACAAATAACGGACAATAAATGTAAAGAAGTAGATTTACTTCTTTTTTTGGTAAAAAAATCTTGATATAATATACTAGTAGGATAAGATTTAGAGGTGGTTTTATGAAAGAAAATCGATACTATGCAATGAAACAAGAGGAAATCTTTCAAAAGTTTCAAACAAGTTTAGAAGGATTAACAACAAAAGAAGCTGATAAAAGGGCATCAATTCATGGAAGAAATGAATTACCACATAAAAAGCCTGATAGCTTATTAAAAATATTCATAACAGAATTATTAGATCCTATTGTTATGCTTTTAGTCGTAGCTATTTTTGCATCTCTAAGTGTAGGAGAATACGTTGATGCTATAGCAATTACTGTAATTATTACAATCGATTTAATAATGGGTACAGTACAAGAGAAGAAAGCAAACAATACAGCAGAAGCACTATCTAAATTAGTTCGTGAAAAAGTAAAAGTACAAAGAGATGGAAAAGAAGTTTTAGTAGATTCCGAAGAATTAGTTGTAGGTGACTTAGTATACTTAGAGTCAGGTGACAAAATATCTGCAGACTTAAGAATTATCGAATCTCATAACTTTACAATAGATGAATCAATTCTAACTGGAGAAAGTCTACCAGTAGAAAAAAATCATAAAGTATTACCAAATGAAAGAATGCCAGTAACATCACAAACAAATATGTTATTTGCAGGTACATCAGTTACAACAGGTAGAGCAAAAGCAATAGTTGTAGAAATTGGTAAAAATACAGAAATTGGTGTTATTGCAACAACAATTAATAATACAAAAGAAGAAAAATCACCATTAACTATTCGTGTAGAAAAATTCTCAAAAGATATCACAGTAATGATAGTAATGGTTGGTATGGTAATTGCTATTATCTTAGCAACTAAAAGCCTACCAGCAGAAGAAATACTATTATCAGTAATAGCTTTATCAGTATCTGCTATGCCAGAAGGATTACCACTAGCTTTAACAATGGCCTTAACAATTGCATCTAATAAGATGGCAAAACATAAAGTAGTTGCTAAAAAATTATATTCAGTTGAGTCTTTAGGAAGTTGTACAGTTATAGCAAGTGATAAGACTGGTACATTAACAGTTAATGAACAAACTGCCAAAGTAATATTATTACCAAATGATAACGAATATGTAATTACAGGAACAGGATATAAAGTAAATGGTACTGTTGCTGGTGAAAAATTATCTTTAGCTAAAGAAATAGCAACATTAGGAGTATTAAATAATGAAGCAAAGTTTACTGCAGATGAAAAGATAGGAGATTCTGTTGATATTGCATTCCTAGTTTTAGGAGAAAAAATGCAAGTAGATACAAAGAATTGTAAAATAATTGAAACTATTCCATATGAATCAGCAAATAAATATTCAGCTGTATTCTATAAGAAAAATGGAGAATCATATTGTACTATTAAAGGTTCTCTAGAAGTAGTTATGTCTTTCTGTAAAGATGTTAATTTAATCAAATCATTTGATAAGAAACGTCTAGAAGAACAAAACGAAAGACTTGCTAAAGATGGATATCGTGTTATTGCAGTAGCAAACGGAAAAATAAAAGATAAAGATGACTATGAAGAATCTGACATTAAAGGATTAACTTTCATGGGAATGGTAGGATTTATTGATCCAATTCGTAAAGAAGTAATAGGTGCTATTAAGAAATGTTCTTCTGCTGGAATTAAAGTATTAATGATAACAGGAGATCATCCTCTAACAGCATTTAAAATATCTAAAGACTTAAAACTAACAGATAATTATGATGATGTAACAACAGGTGATGAAGTAGATAAAGAATTAAATAAAGGTCTAGAAAGATTTGATGAGTTTGTAAAAAGTAAAAAAGTATTTACAAGAGTTACACCTCTTCAAAAATTAAAAATAGTAGAATCTCTTAAACGTCAAGGAGAGTTCGTTGCAGTTACAGGTGACGGAGTAAATGATGCTCCAGCATTAAGAAGTGCCAATATTGGTATTGCTATGGGTAGTGGAACTGATATTGCAAGAGAAACAGCAAAGATGATTGTTATGGATGATAACTTTAACTCTATTGTAAATGGTGTTTTAGAAGGTCGTGTTGCTTACTCCAATATTCGTAAGATTACTTATTACTTAGTATCTTGTGGAGTAGCTGAAGTATTATTCTTCTGTTTATCAGTACTATTAAATATGCCAATGCCGTTAGTAGCAATTCAATTATTATGGTTAAATGTTGTAACTGATGGTATTCAAGACTTTGCTTTATCTTTTGAAAGACCAGAAAAAGATATAATGAAAGAAAAACCTAGAGATCCAAAAGAAAGTTTATTTGATAAAGAGTTACTTGCTGAAATCTTAATCTCAGGTATAACAATAGGTTTAATAGTATTTGCACTATGGGTATATCTATTAAAATACTTAAAGATGGGTACACCTCTAGCAAGAGTATATGTAGTAGCCTTAATGATTATAATTCAAAATATTCATGCCTTTAACTGTCGTAGTGAAAGAAAGAGTGCATTTACAGTACCAATTAGTAGTAACTATATATTCCTATTTGGAGTATTAGGATCTATTATATTAGGTCTAGCTGTATTAGAAATTCCAGGATTAAACATATTCTTAAAGACAACATCACTACCATATAATCATATAGCAGGACTATTCTGTATAGGTTTAATTATATTTGTAGTAATGGAATTGTATAAAATAATTAGATATCACAAAAAATAATTAAGTGTTATAATAAAGTCTAAAAGGAGGAACCTTTATGATAAATGCAATAAATGCAAAAGAAATTGATGAAGAAAAAATTATAAACCAAATTAGATGTTTAGGAATCGATATGATTCATGAAGCAAATTCAGGACACCCTGGAATTGTTTTAGGAGCAGCTCCAGCAATATATGCACTATATGCTCATCATTTAAAATTTGATCCAAAAAATCCAAACTATTTTAATAGAGATAGATTTGTAATGTCTGCGGGACATGGATCAGCATTATTATATGCCACTTTATATATGGCAGGTTTTGATTTAACTTTAGATGATTTAAAAGCATTTAGACAATTAGGTTCTAAAACTCCAGGACATCCTGAAGTAGGAGTAACTCCAGGAGTAGATTGTACAACAGGTCCTTTAGGACAAGGTTTCGCAACAGCAGTAGGTATGGCTATTGCCGAAGCTCAGTTAAGAGAAAAATATAAAGTAATAGATCATTATACTTATGTACTTTGTGGAGATGGAGATTTAATGGAAGGTATTTCCTATGAAGCTGCATCTATCGCAGGTAATTTAAAATTGAATAAATTAATAGTATTATATGATTCAAATAATGTTTGCTTAGATGGTCCAACAAAAGATTCATTTAAAGAAAATGTTGCAATGAGATTTATCTCTCAAGGATGGAATGTTATCTCAGTAGAAGATGGTAATGCTTATGAACTAATCTCAAAAGCAATTACTCAAGCTAAAAGTTCAACTGATAAACCAACATTAATTGAAATTAATTCAACAATCGGTAAATATTCTGAATTAGAAGGAACATCTAAAGTACACGGATCTCCATTAAAAGAAGAAGATATTACAAAGATTAAAGAAAAAATGGGAGTAAGAGATATATTCTTCCAAGTATCTCAACAATCTTTAGAAGAGTTTAGATATATTATTAATGATAGATGTGAAAACCTATCAGAAAAATTTGAAGAAGCTCTAACAAAAATGCCAGTTGCAGAAAAAGAAGAATTAGAGTTCTTCATGAATCCAAATAAGAAAGTAGATTTTAAGAATTATATATATGATGCTCCAGAAGATAATATGGAGTCTCCTAGAGATACATCTAAAAAAGTATTAAATGGAATAGTTCCAAATACACCATATATGTTAGGTGGAGCAGCAGATACATTTGGACCAAATAAAACATACATAGAAAATGGCGGAAACTTTACTCCAGAAAATAGATTAGGTAAAAATATATATTATGGTGTAAGAGAACATGCAATGGGAGCAATTACAAATGGATTAGCTCTATCAGGATATAGACCATATTGTTCTACATTCTTAGCCTTTAGTGATTATTTAAGACCAACTCTTAGAATGGCATCACTTATGAATTTACCAAATATTTATGTATTTACTCATGATTCAATTAGTGTAGGAGAAGATGGACCAACACATCAACCGGTAGAACAATTATTAGGATTGAGATCACTTCCTAATTTTGATGTATTCCGTCCAGCTGATGCTAATGAAGTAATAGGCTCTTATAAAGCAATTTTTGCTAAAGAAGAAGGCCCAGCAACAATCCTTCTATCTAGAAATAAATTACCAATACTTGAATATACAAAAGCAAGTGATGTAGAAAAAGGTGGATATGTATTACTTGATACTATGACTAAACCAGATGCTATAGTAATAAGTAGTGGAGAAGAAATTCATCAAGTATTAGAAGCTGCTAAAAACTTAAGAACAAAAGGTGTAAATATTAGAGTAGTATCAATGCCTAACTTAGGTAGATTTATGAAACAAGATGAAGAATATAAAGAAATGGTTCTTCCAGTAGAAGTTAGAAAGATAGTAGTAGAAACATCTAATTCAATGTCTTGGAATCAATTAATCTTCTATGATAAATATTTAATTACATTAAATGATTTTGGTGCATCAGGTAAATATAAAGATGTTTATGAAAAGTATGGATTTGATGCTAAGAGTATTGAAGAAAAAATAGAAAATTTATTAAAATAAAACAAAAATAGACTTTCAATTTTGTTAACCTAAATATGGTGATAAAATGAAAGTCTATTATATTTTTAAAATAAAAAAAGAATTTGTAAAACTCTATAAAGATACTCCTTCAGTACTATATACAATTTTAAAAAATATTTATTATATGGATAAAGATTCAGTAGAGTATGGGTATCATTTATTTAATCAGTTAATAGATACTTTAGATAAATATAAATTAGATAAAGATCTATATATTGATATGCATCAAGATATTCCATATACAAAGATAAAAGATATTCATGAGATTCATAATCTATATAAGAATGAAATTAGTAAATTATTAATAAATAATTTTTATATGAAATTAGAACTTAAACAAGACTTTTCAAGTTTTTATAAAGTCTTATTAAATAAAGAAAATGATTTATTTGCTTGTGATTTTAAATATACAGATTTCTTCTTTTTAGAAGATTATGTTAAAAAATCTTGTTAAATTAAGTATTATTCGTTAAAATAAAGACAAGGAGATGAAAACATGAACCCAATGTTACAAGATATTATAATCTTAGTAGTAGGACTACTATTAGGAGCCCTAATTGGATTCTTCCTATCTAGATTCTTTATGAAAGATTATTTAAAGAAAAATCCACCAATTAATGAAGATATGATTAAAGCATTAATGATGCAGATGGGTAGAAAACCAAATCAAAAACAAATTAATCAAATGATGAAAGCAATGGAGAAATATCAATAGATATTTCTTTTTTGTTGATAAAAATAGACTTATGTGATATAATATAGGACATCTTTAGGGGGTATTAGAATGAATAAAAAAGGATATATAGAAAGATTATTAAAATATACTAAAGAAAATAATATAAGTTTATATGATTATTATTTAAGACTTGCTAAACACATACGTTATAGTGATAACTATAAATTACAAGATTTTGAAAAACAAAACCCATTTATAAAACAAGAAGATATTGGCTTACTATATACAAGTACAGATGATAAAGTAGTAGAGTATTTTGCTAAATCTATGACTGAAAGAATTGAAGGAAAACAAGAAAAAACAACAAAAGAAGAAATAGAAGAATTATTAGATGAAGAATTATCTGATAGTAAATTAGTTTCAATTAGTAGAAAAATTGCTGATAAAATGAATGGTTTTGCAGTAGTAAGAGAAGATAAGACAAATAGAGTTCACCTATATTATCATGATGCTAAGACTAATGTATTAACAGGTGAAGAAATATATTTAAATAATAGTGTAGAAGCAGATTCTGGATACTATGTTAACTATGAAGATTATATTGATAATATGTTAGATGAATTAATGAATAAATATCCTGAATCTAATACAATGACTTTTATAAGAGATGATGGATTAGTAAGACCATTAAGAGAAGTATTAGAAGAAGCATATGATATCTTAAGACAAAGAGGAGCTATGCGTTTCGGACAAGATCTATTTAAAGAAACAATTAATTCATTTGCAGATTTAAAGAAGTTAGATACTAATTATACTGAAGACTATGCAGGAGAACCTCTTCGTGTAGGTGTTTATGTAAGACGTGATTTAGTAACAAGAATATTTGATAAATATAAAGTAAAAGTAGAATATATTGAAAATAAAAATACAATAAAAAAATAGGAGAAATCCTATTTTTTATTTTGTATAATCTCTCGGACCAAAAATACCAGTTCCAACACGAATATAAGTAGATCCACACTTAACTGCATATAAATAGTCATTTGTCATACCCATAGATAATACATCTAAACTAAATTTATTAGCTAACTCTTTTAGTTTATTAAAGTATTTTATATTCTCTTCAGGATTATTAGTATTAGGTGCTACACACATAAGTCCAATACAATTAATATTATTCATTTTATTAATCTTATCTAAAGCATCTTTTATTACATTATACTCAGGTATAAATCCATATTTAGATTCTTCCTTGGCAATATTCACTTCTAAGAGAATATCTTGTTTGGTGATAGTTCTCTTATCTATTTCACTTGCTAGTTTAATAGAGTCTACAGAGTGTATTAAGAATACCTTATCCTTTAATAAATCTTTAACTTTGTTAGTTTGTAAATGACCAATCATATGCCAGTTTATATCTTTTGGAAGCGACTTTCTTTTTTCTATTAATTCTTGTACATGATTCTCACCAAAATCTCTAACACCAACATTATAAGCTTCCATTATTTCATAATTTGTTCTAGTCTTTGAAACACAAATTAGTTTAGCATTATAATCTTTAATTTCATCATTAATTCTAAGTATGTTTTCTTTTATCATATAATCACCATAATAATTATAACAAAATTAAAAGATATATGATATAATCTTAGTGAATTCGGAGGTGATAGGATGAAAGATTTTAAAGAGAAGTTATCTTTAGTACCAACTAAGCCCGGAAGCTATCAAATGAAAAATAAAGATGGTGTAATTATTTATGTTGGTAAAGCTAAAAATCTTCAAAGACGATTAAGAAGTTATTTTACTAGAACAGTAACAGGAAAAACTAAAATGTTAGTAGAAGATATTGATGACTTTGATTACATTGTTACATCAAGTGAACTAGAAAGTTTAATACTAGAAATTACTTTAATCAAAAAATATGATCCAAAATATAATATCTTACTAAGAGATGATAAATCCTATCCCTATATTGAATTAACTAATGATAAATATCCAGTATTAAAAATAGTTAGAAATGTTCATAGAAAGAAAAATAAAAATCACTTATATGGACCATATCCAAATGTTCAAGCTGCAAGAAAAACAGTTAATATGATTAATCGTATATATCCACTTCGAAAATGTGACAAATTAAAGAAAGAATTATGCCTTTACTATCACATTCATGAATGTTTAGGGTATTGTTGCAAAGACATTAGTAAAGAAACAATTGATGAAATGAAAAAAGAAATAATTTCTTTCTTAAAAGGTGATGCAACTGAGATTACTAAAAAGATTAATGAAGAAATGGTTAAAGCAAGTGAAAACTTAAACTATGAAAAAGCTTTAGAGTTAAAGAATATGTTAGAAGATATTGATACTACTCTAAAGAAACAAAAGATTGATCTTAATAATAATGCCAATTTTGATTTAGTAAACTACTACTATGATAATAACTATTTAGGAATAGAAATATTCTTTATCAGACAAGGTTTATTATTTGGTAGACATAATGAGATAATTACTTCTTTAGGAGATATAGAAAACGAAGTAACTGAATACTTAGTTAAATTCTATGATAAAGGAGTATTACCAAATGAATTAGTAATACCTGAAGAATTAGATGAAAATTTATTAAAAGAATATTTTGAAATAAAAGTAACTAAACCTCAAAAAGGAAAATTAAAAAACTTAGTAGATTTAGCTAAAGAAAATGCTAAAGAACAAATGGATTTAGAAAAAGAAACTCTAAAAAGAGATGATGATGAAAGAACAAAAGCCTTAGAAGAATTAAGAGTACTTTTAGGCTTAAAAGAATTACATCGTATGGAGTCTTTTGATAACTCTCATTTATTTGGTACATTCTATGTAGGTGGAATGGTTGTTTTTGATGACTTCCTACCTAATAAAGATTTATATCGTAAATATAAAATATCTACAGAAGTAAAAGATGATTTATCTGCAATGAGAGAAGTTCTTTATAGAAGATACTTTAAAACTATTATGGATGAATCTTATAAACCAGATTTAATTGTAATGGATGGTGGAGAATTACAAATTAGTGTTGCGAAAGAAATACTTAACTCATTAAACTTATATATTCCAATAATTGGACTTGTTAAAGACAAGAATCATAGAACTAGTTATATTATGAATGAAAACTATGAAAGACTAGAAGTAGAAAAAGATTCTAAACTTTTCCTTTTCTTAACAAGAATTCAAGAAGAAGTCCATAGATATGCTATTACATATCATAGAAACATTAAAGCCAAAGGAGCTTTATCTAGTCTTTTAGATGCTGCTCCTGGAATAGGTGAAGTAAGAAAAAAAGAATTATTAAAACATTTTGGTTCTCTAAAAAAATTAAAAGAAGCAAGTTTTGAAGAACTTGAGACAGTTATTGGACACGAAATTGCTGAAAAACTCTTTTCATATTTAAAAGAACTATAGTAAAATAAATAATAGAGAAGAGGATGATTAAATGAATAAAAAAGGTTTCACATTAATTGAAATTTTAGCCGCAGTAACAATATTAGGAATTCTATCAGTTTTAGCAATAGGATGGTATACAAATTACTTAGAGTATTCTAAAAAGAATTCATATAAAACAATGGCTAAATCTATTTCAACTGCAGCAGAAGAATATGTAATGGATAATCCAGGTGCTGCAACAAAAACATTTGGAGAAGAAAAAGAAGATGGTTCAATAGAATACTATATTGACCCAGCTTATGCAAATCCTATATATATTACAGATTTAATAGAAAAAGGCTATTTAAATGGAGCTCAAGATCCTGATAATAAAGGAACTAACTGCAAGGGTAGTGTAAGAATAGGATTAATTGATTTTGATGATAAAAATGCTTTAGATGAATACATTTATGAAGTAGATATTAGTTGTGCTAATAGAAATGGTCGTTATCTTTATACATTTAAAAATACACCAGATGGTAAAAATAAATCTGTAGAAGAAGCAAACATTACAATTGCTAAAGAAGAATTATATCTAGAAGGAACATCAGTATCTGCTCCCACATTCAAATTAAGAATTGTTACTTGTTCTCAAGCTTTAAATGGAGAATACCATTTTAGAAAAGGTATGACAGTTAAAGAGTGGGTAAATAGTGGGTACTTTGATGAAGCACTTGTAGATTATATTGCAAGATGGGGTGCGTCTCCAGCAGAAAAGGATTACTATAGAGAAAGTGTTAAAGAAGATGTATTAGATGATATTGTAAGTTTAATTACACATGATGAGAATTATGTAATTCAAGAAAATGAATTTTTAGATTTTAATTCACCATTATGCTAATAAAAAACATTGTGAAAACAATGTTTTTTTTATTTATTAATTAATGATATAATAAGAAAGAGGTGATACCATGAGTAAAATACAAGTTATGGATGAAGTTCTTGCCAACAAAATTGCTGCAGGAGAAGTAGTAGAAAAATGTATGAATGTTGTAAAAGAACTAGTAGAAAACTCAATAGATGCCGAAGCAACAGAAATAACCATTAACTTAGTAGATTCTGGTGTCAAAGAAATAACAGTAATAGATAATGGTATTGGAATGGATGAAGAAGATGCTAAAAAAGCATTTGAACGTCATGCAACTTCTAAATTAAAAAAACTAGATGACTTATTTAATATTGAGTCATTAGGATTTAGAGGTGAAGCATTACCATCTATTGCCAGTGTATCAAATGTAAGATTAAAAACTAGTGATGGTAAAGTAGGTACAGAAGTAACTATTTCTGGAGGAAAAGATTTAAAAGTAAAAAGAAGTGATTTACAAATAGGAACTTCTATTACAGTAACTGATTTATTCTATAATACTCCAGTAAGATTAAAATATTTAAAGAACTTATATGTAGAGTTATCTTATATAGTTGAATATGTTAATAAAATGGCTTTATCATATCCAAATATTAAATTTACTTTGATTAATAATGATAAAGTATTATTGCAAACTGATGGTAATGGAGATCAGTTAAAAGTAGTTTATGAAATATATGGAGTAGATATTACTAAAAAGATGATTCCAATAAGTAATGAAAATGATGATTACTATATTCATGGATTTATTTCATATCCAGAAGTAACTAAAGGTAATCGTAATTCTATTACTACTTTAGTAAATGGAAGAGTAATTAAAAATAATGAACTTAATAAATGTATTGTAGATTGTTATCACACATATATTCATAAAGATAGATATCCAGTGATTATCTTAAATATTGATGTAGATCCAATTTTAGTAGATATAAATATTCATCCTACTAAAATGGATATTAAGTTTTCTAAATTAGATACATTAAAAGATTTACTAATAAAAACCATTACAACAACTTTAGAAGGATTAACTCTAATCCCTGAAGTATCAGTAAGAGATAGTTATTCAGTAAGTGAAGTACATAAACAAATCTATAATAAAAAAGAAGAAGTAGAAGAACCTAAAGAAGAAATAAAATATGAAGAAATTAAATTAGATTTTGATGTACAAGAAGAAAAGAAAGAACTAAAAAAAGAAGAACAAGAACTAAAAGAAGAATTACCATTTGAAGTAGAAGTAGAAGATGAAAAAGTCGCAAGAATAAAGAAGATGCATCCAATAGGTGTTGTAATGCTTACATATATTGTTGCCGAAAATGAAGATGGAATGTATTTAATAGATCAACATGCTGCCGCAGAACGTATTAATTATGAAAAAATACTAAAAGAATTACAAGAAGAAAAACAAGTAATTGATTTATTAATTCCAATTAAAATAGAACTTCGAAAAGATGAGTTTATTCTTGCCAAAGAAAGATTGCATTTATTAGAAGATTATGGATTTGTCTTTGATGAATTTGGTTTTAATACAATATTAGTTAGATCTCATCCAGTATGGGTAGATGAAACAAGAGCAGAAGATATTATTCGTAAATTAGTAGATTTAATAATAGATAAAAAAGATTTTGATTTTGATCAATTTGTTTGGCGTATGGCCGCAACAGCTGCTTGTCGTATGTCAGTTATGGCAGGGGACTATATCTCTATAGAAGATCAAGAATGGATTTTAGAAAACATTAGATATTGTGATAATCCATTTACTTGTCCTCATGGAAGACCAACAATTATTACTTATACTAAATATGAATTAGAAAAGTTATTTAAGAGACAACTAGATTAGGAGGTATTATGAAAGATATTATTGTCATAGTAGGTCCTACTGGAGTAGGTAAAACAAAACTAAGTATTGAACTTGCTAAAAAGTTAGATGCCGAAATAATAAATGGAGACTCTGTCGCAATCTATAAAAAATTAGATATTGGTTCAGCTAAACCTACAGTAGAAGAAAGAGAGAATATTCCGCATCACCTAATAGATATCAGAGATGTAGAAGAAGATTATACTGTTTATGATTATCAAAAAGATGTAAGAAAGTTAATTAATGAAATAACAAGTAGAGGTAATAGAATAATTATTGTTGGAGGAACAGGACTTTATATTAAAGCCGCTCTATATGATTATAAATTTACTGAAGGTACTACATATAAAGAATATGAAGAATTAACTAATGTAGAAATTTTAGACAAAATAAAAAAATATCAAGTAGAATATTTACCTGAAGTACAAAATAGAAAAAGATTAGTAAGACTTCTAAATAAATTAGAAAATAATGAAGAACTAACATATGATAAAGATGAATGTTTATATCCTATTAGAGTAATAGGACTAACGACAGATAGAGACTATTTATATGAAAGAATTAATTCTAGAGTAGATATTATGATTAAAAATGGATTATTAGATGAAATTAATTCATTAAAAGACTCATATAAAAAGTCAAGAGTATTAAATACTGGAATAGGGTATAAAGAGTTTTATGATTACTTATTTAATAATAAACCATTAGATATAGTAATAGATGATATAAAGAAAGATTCAAGAAGATATGCTAAAAGACAATTTACATTTTTTAAACACCAATTTAATACTAATTGGTATGATGTAGATTTTAATGATTTTAATAATACAATAGAAGAAGTATATAATGATATAAAAAAAGAAGCATAGTTTTATGCTTCTTTTAATTCTGGATAATATGGTTGATGGAATTGATGGTCTGCTTTTCCATTATCTCTATCACTCTCAAGTAATTGTTTTGTTGTTAATAAGAAGAATTCATGTGTTCTCTCAGGAGTAACACCATTTGATACTGGGTCATCCCAAGTAAGATCAATATGTAACCATTTATTATAGTAAACTGCATTCCAAATATGATGTTCTGTAGAAACTCTAAAACTCTTCATTCCAGCTTTTTCTAAGAACAATTGCATCAAATCAGTATATCCGCCACAAACAGCTTTACCTTGGAATAATGGACCATAAGCAATATCTGAATCATATGCACTATCACCATTCTCAGAACGACTTGTATCATACTGAGCATGATCAACAATCCAGTCATGAACTCTTAACATATTGTTGTAGTTACTATCATTACTTTTCCAAAGTTGTGCATATAGCTCATCAACTTTTTGATTTATTTGATCAATTTCTTCAGGAGTATAACTTCTAACAATATTAATTGTGACTCTTCCTAAACTATCATATTCTGTTTCAATATGAGAAAATCCATTATATGGATGAACATAATTATTAATATCAGATAATTTAGTTCTATCATTTGCGATAGCTTGTACATCTGCTAAACATCCAGGATAATCTTCAGTACAATAGAATGTAAAAGTAGATTTACCAGCATTGATAACAGTATAGTAAATATTAATAATATCTTGTTCATCTAATGGAACAAATCTTTCAGTATTTTGAACAAATTCAAAATCATAATCTCGGTAGTATTCATTAACATCTCCTAAAGTAACATACTTATATGGAGAAAGATATTGATCTACATATACAAAGACAGAATCTTTATACTTGAAGATAACACCTAAAAATATCAATACAATACCAGCGGTTAGGATCCCTTTTATAATCTTTTTCATTTCCTCACCATTCCTAATTATATTTTAAATCCGAGTTTGATTTTAGTAAACAAATATTTTTAGATAAACTGTCAAGCATGAAAAAAACCAATTACTTGAATTGGTTTACTCCATACTGTTTTTTGACTTAATTAATCTTGATTTTAAACGAGCAGCTTTGTTCTTGTGAACTAAACCACTTCCCATAGCTTTATCAATTCTTTGGAAAGCTATATTTAAGCTATTTGCAGCTTCTTCTTTGTTTCCAGCTTTAACTTCTTTTTCGAATTTTTTAATTGCAGTTTTCATGCTTGAAGATACTAAAGTATTAACATCAGCTTTCTTTGCATTACTACGCATACGCTTTTTAGCACTTTTAATATTTGGCATAATTTCACCTCACTTTTTGTAAACAAGTTAATTCTATCAAAAAAATTAAAAAAATGCAAATAAAAAGTACATATTTGTAAATAATAAAAATGGTGATTTTATGCATAAAGTAAATGTACCAAGCAATAGTATTCGTACAGATCTTGTTTTAGAAGAAGATTTATCATCTAAAGAAAGTCTAAAATTAGATGATAATAATCCTATTAAAAAAGTAGATTTAGTAAAAGGAAAAGATAAATATACTACACTTCTTTTTAAAGATATTACAGATAAAGAAGAATATATTTTAGTACAAAAAAAATTAAAAGAAGTATTAAAAGAGTATATTGATCCAAAAGATAAAGATTCATATTTAATAATTGGATTAGGTAATCCAAAATCTACTCCAGATTCATTAGGACCAAAAACAATTAAAGAAATATTAGTAACAAGATACCTTTATTTATTAGGAGAATTAGATTTAAATGTATCATCAGTATCTATATATGAACCTAATGTTTGTGGTAATACAGGTATTGAATCAGTAAATTTAATAAAAAAAGTAATAGAAGAAGTAAAACCTACTAAAGTAATTATAATAGATGCCTTAAAAGCATCTCACATAGAAAGATTAGTAAAAACAATACAAATAACAAATTCTGGAATACATCCTGGAAGTGGTATTTTTAATGATCAAGGTGAAATAAGTGAAAAAACAATGAATTGTAAAATTATTGCGATAGGTATTCCTACAGTAGTAGATAAAAATACAATGATTAATAAAGTATCAGATGATAACTTTATGGTTACTCCTACAAATATAGATTTTATGGTCGAAAAGTTATCTCATCTATTAGGTACAACAATAAATCATATAATTAATCCCAAAATCTTCGACAAATAATAATGTAATAGTATTTTAAAATTATTTTGGTGATTCAATGAAAAAGAGAATTATTATACTATTAATTATTTCTATTATAAGTATTTATGTTGGATATAAATATTTTGGTAAGAAAAAAACATTAAATAGTAATCAAGATATAGTTAAATTTATAATTAATACAAGATTTTCTAATGAAACACTAAAAGATAAAATAAAAAGCTATTCCCTAAAATGGAATATTCCGCTATTAAAAGAGTATGAAGAAGAGACAAAAGTAGAAGAAGATAAATCTCCAATAATATATTTATATAATTCACATCCAATAGAAGAGTATCAATCTGAAACAATAGGTAATTATACATTAAATCCTACAGTTAGTATGAATAATTATATTCTAAAAGAATTATTTGAAAAAGAAGGATTTTATACATATGTAGAAGAAGAATCAGTCACAAATATTCTAAATAATAATAATTGGAATTATGCATCAAGCTATAAAGCAAGTAGATTACTTTTAGAGAAAAGAAAACAAGAGTATAATTCTTTAACTTATTTTATAGATATTCATAGAGATAGTTTAACTAAAGATAAGACTACAGTTGTAATAAATGATAAAGAATACGCAAAAGTATTATTTATTGTAGGATTAGAAAATAAGAATTATAAATATAATTTAGAATTTACTGAAAAAATAGTAAATAAATTAGATGAGAAATATCCAAATCTTTGTAAAGGAATATATAAAAAACAAGGAGCAGGAGTAAACGGAGTATATAATCAAGATTTCTCTCCAAATACTATTCTTATTGAAATTGGTGGATATGAGAATAATACAACTGAAATATTAAATACAGATCTTGCTTTTAAAGAAATTTTTTTGGAGGTTATTAATGAAGAAATTAATTAAACCATGTTTCTTCATATTAATAATATTATTTGTAATTATATTCCTAAATAGAAACAATGAGAATATCGGTGATAATGTTTTATCAGAAGAATCAATAATAAGATTTGAAGAAGATTTAAAAGAAGGAAAAGAAATAATCCCATCTAATTATTTAACGCCAAAGAAAGACTATCATAATAAAGCAAATATGATAGGTATGAAGTGCTCTAATATAATAGAGAAAGCCGTAAATAAAGTATTACAAAAATTGTTAGATTCTATTGATAATTAAAAACATAATGAAATCATTATGTTTTATTTTGTAAAGTAGTGTAAACAATTAATTAAAAATGTTATTAAAAACGTTGAAATATAAAGAAATGACATAATTTTTTATTAAGAAAATTGACATAAAACTTGTATCAAGCAAAAAAAAATAGTAAACTATAGTTAGTATAGTAGGAAGAAATGTAGAATGTGATGATAAACATTTGTTCCTACCAACAATAAGTTAAAGCCACTAATGGCATAGGAGGTAAAATTAAAATGCAAGACAGAATGCACAATTTAAAATTTTTACTATTACTATCAGCAATCTTAGTAGTAGGAGTAGTGGTTGCTTATGCAGCGTTATCAACCACTTTAACCATCACATTTGGAAACGTAACACAAAATGCGTTGACATGGAACGTTGCTTTTACAACTGGTACAGTTACAGGTACACCAGCTGGAACTAGTGGTACAGGAAGAAGCTGTGGAGATGCTACAGTAACAGCAAACAGTGTTTCTGTTGCAGCAACAACTCTATCAAAACCAGATGATAAATGTACATATGCACTAGTAATTAAGAATACTGGTGGTATCGCAGCTACTTTATCATCATTAAAACCAACTGCACCAAGTGGAACAACATGCGCAACAAAACAAGATGCTTCATCATCAGTAGGAGCAAAATTAGTATGTGGTAATTTAACATATGAAATTACTACAGATTCAGCAGGATCTACACCATTAAAAACTGGAGGAACTCTTGCAGCATCAACTGGTACACAAAATGCATACTTAGTAGTTAAGTATACAGGTACTTCATTAAACAGTAGTGCCACAACACAAACAGGTGCAAAATTCACATTTGTTTATGGACAAAAATAGAAGGAGAAAATTAATATGAAAAAAAGACATGATTACAAATTTTTATTGTTAGTTGCTGTAATTATGGTAGCAGGTATCGGAATTGCTTATGCTGCTTTATCAACAACATTAACAATTACATTTGGAACAATTACTCAAAATGCTTTAACATGGGATGTTGGATTTACAGGAACATCCGCAACTGCAACTGCAGGTGGAACTAGTGCAACAGGAAGAACATGTGGAAATGCATCAATTACAGCAAGTTCAGTAACAATTGCAAACACTACATTATCAAAACCTGGAGATAAATGTACTTGGGAATTAACTGTTGCTAATAATGGTACAGTTAATGCTACATTAGGTGGAATTACACCTACAGCACCAACTAGTATAACTTGTGGTACTGCATCAGGAGCAAACTTAGTATGTGGAAATATTACATACAACTTAACAACTGATTCAGGTGGCTCTACTTTATTAACAACAGGTGGAGCACTTAATTCGGGAGCTACTCAAAAAATCTACTTAGTTGCAAAATATAATGCAAGTGGATTACAATCATCTGCAATTACACATAATGGTGCAAAGTTCACCTTAACATATAATCAAGCATAAAGGAGTTAATTAAAATGGAAGAAGAAAATAAGAAAAATAGACAAACAATTATTATTGTTACAATCCTATGTGCATGCTTATTTGGATTAGCAATAGCTTATGCAGCTTTAAGTGCTACACTTCAAATTACTTTTGGTAACGTAACACAAAACGCGTTATCATGGAACGTAGGATTTGAGCCAGGAACTGTTCAAGGAACAAAAACTGGTACAAACACAGTATGTGGTGAAGCAACAGCTACTGCAAGTACTGTATCAATTGCAAATACTACATTAACTACATTACATGATAAATGTGTATATCACTTTGTAGTTAAAAATACAGGAACAGTAGATGCATTATTATCATCAATCTCAGCTAAGACTCCATCTTCAGTATCATGTGATACTTCTGAAACATCACAAATGGTATGTGCAAATATTACTTATCGTTTAACAAGCGATTCTGCTGGTCTTTCTTTATTAGGAGCAAATAATACATTAGTTGCTAATACAGGAACATTAGATGTTTATTTAACTGCTGAATACACTGGTACTTCAACTGGTGGAGCAAGTAGTCAAAATAGTGGAGGATTCACTCTTAATTACACACAAAAATAATAAATAAAAAGAATAAAAAGAAAGGGAATGGGTCATTATGGAAAACGATAAAATTAACGATGAATTTTATGCAAGTGAAGATGAAGAAATAAAAGATGAAAATCCTATTGAAGAATTAAACTTGCAATCCGAAGAACCAAAAGAGTCTTCTATAGAAGAAACACAAGAACCAAAAGAAGAACACGAAGATCCAAATATTCTTTCTAATAATACCTTTGAAGTGGAAAAAGAGGAATCACAGGTAGAAGGATCTACTGAAGTACCAGCAGATGTTGAACTATCTAGAACAGCAGAATTAAGAATGATGTTCGGAGAAAGTCCAACTCCTTCTAAACCAAAGAACAATGAGCAAAATAACAATGAGCAAAAGAATAATAAACATAAGAATAAACACAAAAACAAAAATAAATTTAATGAGAATAAAGCAGTTGAACAAAATAATACTGTACAACAAAACAATAATGAACAACATAATGAAAATAATAATAAACCAGAAAATGATGTTCATCAAAACAATGACGTACAACAAAATAATAATGTTCAACAAAACATTGAAAAACAAAATAATGAACCATTGCACATTGAACAAGAGCACATTGAACCAAAACACATTGATCCAATTCCAGAACCTGAGAGAATTCCTTTCTCTGGTAATGAATTAAAGATTAAAGAAGAACCTGAAATTCCTAATAATATAAAAGAAGCACCAAAATATGAAAGCTTTTCACATAGAATGCTAAGATATGGTTTATTTACTATTCTTTCTTTAGTTTTTCTAACAATTGCTATTGTAGGATTTAATAAATTTAAGAAAGACACATCAACATATACAGAAGATGCAAAAGTAAATTATCAAGTATGCTTAAAAGAAAATGATTATTATAAAGATCAATGTATTGGTGAGGAAAAAGAATATATCTCATCTGCAACAGAAACAATAAGATTAGATTACTCTTATAATGCTGTTTATCAAAAAATAGCAAAGAAAGATTATAAATATTATGTAAAGAGTACTCTTCTTATTAAAACAGATGATGATAATGAAAAGGAATTATTAAAAAAAGAAAAAAATCTTACTAAAAAACAAAAAATAGAATTAAATGGAAATGTTATGACTATTGCTGAAACAATAGATATACCATTCCAAGAATATAATAGTTATGCTCAAAAATATAAAAATGATTATTCATTAGTAAGTAACTGCTATTTAGAAGTTTCATTGATATTAAAAGACGGAAAAGAAGAAACTGTTTTATCTTCAGTTACTATGCCATTAACAAAAATTACTTATAATATAACTAAAAATGAAAAAGTAAATGAAATTTCTGAATATAAAGTTCCTACAAATCTAGCTCTAAGAATATTATTCACAGCATTAATAATTTTAGGTTTAGGATTGATTTTATATTCAGTATATGACTTAGGAAAGTTCTTATCTAAGATGAGAAGAAAAGAATCAGCATATGATAAGAAATTAAAACAAATTCTTAATACATATGATAGAGTTATTATTACTCTAGAAGATAAGAATACAGTTAATCCAGATCAAGATGTATATACAGTTAAATCATTCCTTGAATTACTAGATGTTAGAGATACTATTGATAAACCAATTTTATATCATAAAGTAAACAATATTAAATCTGAATTTTATGTACAAGATATTAATAAAACATATAAGTTTACAATGAAAGAATCTGATTTTGAAGAAAAACAGTAGGGGGACTTTCATGATTAGAAAAAAGAAAATAGTTATAACTTCGTTAGTAGTAGCAATTGTAATGCTTCTAAGTATATCTATAGCTTATGCTGCATTATCAACAACATTAACAATTACAATGAATCAAATTACGCAAAATGCCATGACATGGGATATAGGATTTCAAACAGGAACAGTAACTGGTGTTGTTACAACGACAAATAACTTAGCAAGTTGTGGAACTGCGACTGCTACATCAACAACAATATCAGGTATTTCTACTACTTTATCAGATGTAGGAGATAGATGTGCTTATACATTTACAGTAAAAAATAATGGTACCATTGGAGGTAAGATTGCATCCATTAGTGTAACTCAACCATCAGGACAATCATGTTCTGTAAATGGAAGTACAATGGTATGTGGAGATATAACATATAAATTGCATTATGATAGTGCAACTTCTACATCATTGGTTGCTGTAGGTAATACAATTGCTCCAAAGAGTGGATCAACACCTACAACTAAAACCATCGTATTGACAATAGAAAATACTGGTTCAGCAGCACCAACTGCAGATTATAATCAATCTGGATTTGCATACACAATTAAATATGGACAGAATTAAAAAGAGGTGAAGTGATTATGAAAAATTCTCATAAGATGTTAAGTATCGAAGTAGGTCTCATAATTGCTTCTCTTTTTTGTATGTTTGCATTTTCAATTAATTACTATGTATATTTGGGTATAATCGTTGCTCTTTCAATAGGAATGTATTTCTTATTAAAACCAGAAAGAGTAAAAGAAAGATTTGACCTAGATATCTTATTAATTATCACAATTTCAATTCTTTTCTACTATGCAATTACATATTTCTTAGGATTCTTCTCTGGATTCTATTATACAAGCTATAGTAGAAAGATTCTAACAATGATCATAAATACAATTTCAGGATTACTTGTTATTATTTCTATTGAAAACATTCGTGAAGTATTAATAAAAAACA
Source organism: Bacilli bacterium (assembly GCA_017525015.1). The sequence continues at coordinate 141,451 of JAFXUK010000003.1, read as the reverse complement.
ATGCTTATCATAAATCAATTGTATGGTTAACTCCAATAATCTGTTTCTTATTAGAAGTTCCAACTCTAGTAAACTTTAGATTATTTCATACAAGAGTAGATATATTTAGTGCTTTTTTAGTAACACTATTACCAGCATTAATAAAAAACTTCACGTTAACATATATAACTTATAAATCAAATAAAAAGAATAGTATTTTATATCAAGCATTATTAACAATACCTGCATACTACGTGCCAGTATTTCCTAACTTAGGAGAGTTTATTAGTATAGTTGTTAATATAACTTTACCAATACTTATCTTATTATTAATAATGAATATTTCTACAATTAAATTTGAAAAAGTTATTAATAGTAGGAATCTACGACATAAAAAAATATTAATTAGAGTATTTAATGTATTAATGGTATTAATAGTACTTATAATGATCTATTTAAACTGTAATTTATTTAGATTTACCTCTCTCGCAATTGGTTCTACGTCTATGCAAGGATCAATTGATAAAGGAGATATAGTAATAATTGATAAACATGATAAAACACCAAAAGAAAATGACGTAATTGCTTTCCATGAACAAGGAAGAATAGTTGTTCATAGAATGGTTAATATAAAAGATTTCAAAACGGTTAATTATTACATCACAAAAGGTGATGCAAATAACGATGTAGATGCATGGTATGTTGCCAAAGAAAGTATAGTAGGGAAGGTTAAGTTGAGAATAAGATGGCTAGGATGGCCAACTGTAGCACTATCAGAAATGTTAGCACAAGGTAGCACCAATACAGAAAGTGATTAATTAAAAGTATAAGCCTATTATATCTTAATATAATAGGCGTTTTGTGCATTTAAATAATAGTAGTTAGGAGGCGATAAAAATGACTAGAAGACAATTAAACACATTTGTTTTAATATGTGTGTCATTTTTGTTATGCCTTGTAACCATAGGATACTCTGCATTGCAAACGACTCTAACAGTAAGTGGAGATGTAGAAGTTCTAAAAAACAGAGATCCAGTTTTACTTGAAACATCATATGCAGATACATATGCATTTAGGGACCCTGTATATAAAGATAAAATTAAAACAATTACATTCAATGATCAAATAAGTCCACCTTCTGGATTTATAGCAAGTTGGGATGTAGGAGTACCACAAATAGGAAATGTCATGGCATATATTAAAAATAATGCAACAAGTGGATATTATGATTTATATATTCAAGGTGATGGACACTTATATGCTAATGAAAATAGTTCATTTATGTTTTATCAAATGACAGCTGTTGATCAAGTAAATGGTCTTGATAAATTAGATGTTTCTCGTGTTACAGATATGTCTCAAATGTTCTGGAGTTTAGGAGAAAATAGCCAATCATTTACTCTTACTATTCCAAATAATTGGGACACGACTAATGTAACAAATATGGATAGAATGTTTTATTGGACTGGATATAATAGTCCAGTATTTACTCTAAGTTTAGGAACAAACTTTGATACAAGTAATGTTAATAGTATGGAAATGATGTTTGATAGTTGTGGACATGAAAGTACAGTTATGACATTAAATCTTGGAAGTAAGTTTAATACTGCTAAAGTAACTAGTATGATGCAAATGTTCTGTGATACTGGTTATTCTTCACCAGTATTCACATTAACACTCGGATCAAACTTTAATACAAGTAATGTTACTGATATGTCTAGTATGTTTTTAAAGACTGGTCATGATAGTACAGTTTTCACATTAAATTTAGGCTCTAAGTTCTACACAAGTAAAGTTACAGATATGTACCAAATGTTTGCTCTTATAGGAACAAACAGTTCATCATTCACACTTACTTTAGGAAATAATTTTAATACAAGTAATGTAACCAATATGGAAGCTATGTTTAAATGGATGGGTGATGGAAATCCAAACTTTTCTTTGAATTTAGGCTCATATTTTGATACAAGTAAAGTAACAAATATGAAAGAAATGTTTTGGTATACAGGACGAGATTGTACTAACTTTACTTTAACATTAGGAAACAATTTTGATACTTCAAATGTAACAGATATGAATGGAATGTTCAGTAATACTGGTTATTGGAGTCCTGGATTTACTTTAAATTTAGGAAGCAAATTTAATACAGCGAAAGTTACAGATATGGCAGAGATGTTCCAAGAAACAGGACATCAAAGTACATCATTTACTTTAAGCTTAGGAAATCTCTTTGATACAAGTAGTGTAACAGATATGAGATCAATGTTTAGACAAACGGGATATAGTAGTACATCATTTACACTAAATCTTGGATCAAAATTCAACACAGCTAATGTAACCGATATGAATTCTATGTTTGATGAAACAGGTTATAACAGTCCAGTGTTTACTTTAACATTAGGAAGTTTATTTAATACAGCTAATGTAACTGATATGACATTTATGTTCCATGCAACAGGTCATGAAAGTACTGTAATGACATTAAGTTTAGGTAATTCCTTTAATACTCAGAATGTTGAATACATGTATGGAATGTTCTATGAAACAGGTTATACGAGTAGTGCATTTACACTTAGTTTAGGAAGTAATTTTAATACAGCAAGTTGTACTACAATGTCTTGGATGTTTGCCTTTACAGGAATGAATAGTCAGTCATACACATTAAACTTAGGAAGTAAATTTAATACAAGTAATGTAACAGATATGTCATTTATGTTTTATGGTAGTGGATGGTGTTCCCCAGCATTTTCATTATCCTTAGGATCATTATTCTATACAAGTAATGTAACAGATATGCAAAGCATGTTCTGTGCAACAGGATTCTATAGTAATTCATTTCAGTTAAATCTTGGAACACACTTTGATACTACTAATGTAACTAATATGAATAGTATGTTTAGTAACTGTGCATGGGAAGTTCCAAATTTCACACTAACTTTGGGATCATATTTTGATACAAGAAATGTAACAGATATGCAAAGTATGTTTGCATATTGTGGTTATAGTAGTACTCAAATGACTCTTAACTTAGGAAGTAAGTTTAATACAGCTAAGGTAACAAATATGCAATCTATGTTTTCAAGTTGTGGATATACAAGTACAGTATTTACACTATCTTTAGGAAGTCAATTTAATACAAGCTTAGTAACAGATATGTCATTTATGTTTGATAGTTGTGGATTTAATAGTACAGTAATGACATTAAGTTTAGGATCATACTTTGATACAACTAATGTTACTGATATGCAATATATGTTTGATCAAACTGGATCAAATAGTACTGCTTTCTCACTTTCATTAGGATCTAAGTTTGCTACAAGTAATGTAACAAATATGAGTCATATGTTCTTTTCAACAGGTATGAATAGTAATTCATTCCAATTAAATTTAGGATCAAAATTTAATACAAGTAATGTTACAGATATGTCATATATGTTTAATCAAACAGGTAGATTTGTAACAAACTTCACATTAACTTTAGGTTCATATTTCTATACAAGTAATGTAACAGATATGGATCACATGTTTAGTGGAGCAGGAGAAGAAAGTACAGTATATACTCTAAATCTAGGAACACATTTTGATACAAGTAATGTTACAAATATGGCTAATATGTTCTATGGAGCAGGAGCCGCTAATACAAGTTTCACTTTAAGTCTAGGAAACTATTTTGATACTTCAAATGTTACTGATATGAATGGTATGTTCTGGTCAACAGGTCTAATAAATCCAAACTTTACTTTAAATTTAGGATCAAAATTCTATACAAGTAATGTTACTGATATGTCATATATGTTCTTACAAACAGGTAGTGATAGTACTGTGTTCTCAATTAACTTTGGATCACATTTTGATACAAGTAATGTTACGAATATGGACTGGATGTTCCAAGCAGCTGGAAACAACAACAATATAGTACTAGACTTAACAGGATTTAATTTCAATAATGTTACAACAGCAGAGAATATGTTCCAATACTGGTGGGCATCAAATCCAACAATTTATGTTAAGAATCAATCAGATAAAAACTTTATCTTAGCACATACAGGAGATACATCTACAGTAGATTCATCACACGTAATTATAAGATCATAAAAAGAACCAAATGGTTCTTTTTTTGTTAATAATTGTAAAGGCTATGTAATTAAAAGCCTACAATAATTGTAAAAGTTTTAAATAACTGCTATAATTATATATTGTAGACAAGAGATGATAAAGTGACAAGAAGAAAATTAAATACAATTTATTTATCACTAGTAACAATATTATTGTGCTTAGTATCTATTGGCTATTCTGCCTTAGAGCAAAATCTATTAATAAGTGGAGACGTCACAGTATTAAAGCCGAATGAGCCTATTATAAAAAAAGTGGGAATATTGGGATCATTTGATAGGACAGCATTTAGGAGTAATACATATAGAGAAAAGATTAAAGTAATAAATCTTGACGATGAAATAAACCCACCAGCAAATATAATTGCAAGTTGGGACTATGGTGAAACTGGTAATGGAAATGTAATGGCATATATTACAGCAAATCAAGATGATAACACAAAATATGATCTTTATATTCAAGGCGATGGTCATTTATATGCCAATGAAAACAGTTTCTATTTATTTGGAGGTCTTAAAGGTGTAGATCAAATAAATGGAATAGATAATTTAGATGTCTCTAGAGTAACCAGTATGAAAAGTATGTTTAATAATACGGGATATAATAGTACAGTATTTACTTTAAATTTAGGAAATAATTTTAATACAAGTAAAGTAACTGATATGACAGCAATGTTTTCTTCTACAGGCTATAGTAGTACGGCATTTACTTTAAATTTAGGAAATAAGTTCTATACAAGTAATGTAACAAGAATGGATAGTATGTTTGAAAATACAGGATATAATAGTACAGTATTTACTTTAAATTTAGGATCTAATTTTGATACTAGTAATGTTACTAGGATGGATCGTATGTTTTATCAAACAGCTTATAATGATGCTAATTTTACTTTAAATTTAAGAGAAAAGTTTGCTGCAAGTAATGTTACAAATATGGAAAGAATGTTTCAATATACAGGATATAGTAGTACAGTATTTACTTTAAATTTAGGAAATAATTTTGATGGAAGTAATGTTACTAATATGTCCTGGATGTTTGCTCAGACAGGATATAGTAGTCCAGTGTTTACTTTAAATTTAGGAAATAATTTTAATACAAGCAAAGTTACTACTATTGAAGGAATGTTTTATTATACAGGGTATAGTAGTACAAAATTTACTCTAGATTTAGGAAATAAGTTTGATACAAGCAATGTTAATAGGGAAATGAGCCAAATGTTTGCTTTTGCAGGATATAGTAGTCCAGTATTCACTTTAAATTTAGGACCTAATTTTGATACAAATAATGTTACTAAAATGTATGATATGTTTTTATATACAGGATACAGTAGTACAAAATTTACTCTTGATTTAGGAAATAAATTTAATACAAGTAATGTTAAAGATATGGGTAGTATGTTTTTTTATACAGGCTATAATAGTCCAGTATTTACATTAAATCTAGGGCCTAATTTTGATACAAGTAACGTTACAAGTATGTCATCTATGTTTAATGATACAGGCTATAAAAGTACAGTAATTACTTTGAATTTGGGAGATAAGTTTGATACAAGTAAAGTAACGAGTATGTCAAGTATGTTTTATGATTTAGGCAGTTACAACACTAGTTTTACTCTTAATTTAGGAAATAAATTTGATACAACCAAAGTAAAAAATATGAATTATATGTTTTATTATACAGGCTACCGTAGTACAACATTTACTTTAAATTTAGGAGATAAGTTTTATACAAGCAATGTAACAAGTATGGCTAATATGTTTTATAGAACAGGCTATAGTAGTCCAGTATTTACGTTAAATTTAGGATCTAATTTTGATACAAGTAAAGTTACCACTATGTCCAGAATGTTTGATAGCACAGGTTATAGTAGTACAGTATTTACTTTAAATTTAGGATCTAATTTTGATACAAGTAAAGTTACAGATATGGAAGGAATGTTTAATCAAGAAGGCTATAGTAATACTAATTTTACTCTTAATTTAGGAGATAAATTTAATACAAGTAATGTAACAAAAATGGAGAGTATGTTCTCTAGAGCAGGAAAGAATAATACTCACTTTACTCTTGATTTAGGTGATAGTTTTGTCTTCGACAATGTTACATCATATTCTTCTGTTTTTTATGGTTGGACAACAACACAAAAGATATATGTAAAAAATGCAACGGTTCAAAGTTGGATAATAAGCAATGCTGGAAACAGCAATTTAACAACATCAAATGTCCTAGTAAGAACATAAAAAGAGTCAAAAGACTCTTTTTTTTGTTGTTTAAAAATGTAAACAATAAATACATTAATATAATATGGTATTAAATATATATTATAATTATAATAAGGAATACTATAGATAGGAGATGATAATGTGACAAGAAGACAATTAAATACTATTTGTTTAACTCTTGTAACAGTTTTATTATGCTTCGTAACTATAGGATATTCTGCACTACAAAAAACTTTAACTATAAGTGGAGATGTAACAATTTTAAAGCCAAGAGATCCAGTACTTTTGTCTACATCATATTTTGATGATTATGCATTTAGAGATTATGAGTATAAAGATAAAATAAAAATAATAAATTTTAGTGATCAAATAAGTCCACCTTCTGGATATACTGCAAGTTGGGACGTAGGAGAATCTCAAACTGGTAATGTAATGGCCTATATTAAGCCAAATTCATCAGATAGCAATTATTATGATTTATATATTCAAGGTGATGGGCATTTATATGCAAACGAAGATAGTTCATTTATGTTTTATGAAATGACTGCAGTAGATCAAATAAATGGATTAGATAAACTAGATACATCTAGAGTAACAAATATGGCTCAAATGTTTTGGTCAACAGGTGCAAATAGTCAGTCATTTACTCTTACAATACCAAATAATTGGGATACTACAAATGTAACAGATATGGCCAGAATGTTTTATTGGACAGGACATGATAGCCCAGTGTTTACTTTAAACTTAGGATCAAACTTTAATACAGCAAATGTAACAGATATGGATATGATGTTTGATACCTGTGGGTATGAGAGTACTGTTTTTACTCTTAATTTAGGAAGTAAATTTAATACAGCTAAAGTAACTAGTATGATGCAGATGTTTTGTGATACAGGTTATTCAAGCCCAGTATTTACATTAAATTTAGGATCTAATTTTAATACAAGTAATGTAATAGATATGAATAGTATGTTTTTAAAAACAGGCTATAATAGTACAGTATTTACTCTAAATCTAGGAAGCAAGTTCTACACAAGTAATGTAACAGACATGTATCAAATGTTTGCACTTATTGGAACAAATAGTTCATCATTCACACTTACATTAGGATCAAACTTTAATACTATAAATGTAACCGATATGGGAAGTATGTTTAAATGGACTGGATCAGGTAATTCAAGCTTCACCCTAAGTTTAGGAAATAATTTTGATACAAGTAATGTTACCAATATGGCTGAAATGTTTAATGAGACAGGTTACAATAGCACAACATTTACTTTGAATTTAGGTTCAAAGTTTAATACATCAAACGTAAACGATATGTCTTCCATGTTTGAAGGAACAGGATATTGGAGTACATCATTTACACTAACTCTAGGAAGTTTATTTAATACTGGAAGTGTAACAAACATGAATGCAATGTTTAAAGACACAGGACACCAAAGTACAGTATTTACTTTGAATTTAGGTTCAAGCTTTAATACTATAAATGTAACTGATATGGAAAGCATGTTTGAAAATTGTGGTTATAGTAGTCCAGCATTTACTCTAACATTAGGAAATAACTTTAATACATCAAATGTTGAGCACATGTATGCAATGTTTATGGATACAGGACTTAATAGTAATTATTTTACATTAAATTTAGGATCAAAGTTTTATACAAGTAACGTAATAGAAATGAATTTTATGTTTTATGGTACGGGAAGATATTGTTCTGCATTTACTCTTAACTTAGGCTCAAACTTTGATACATCAAGTGTCACAACTATGTATTGTATGTTTTGTTATGCTGGCTACAGTAGTCCTAATTTTACATTAAGTTTAGGATCAAAATTTGATACAAGTAATGTAGAAGTAATGGGAAGTATGTTTGATCAAACAGGATATAGTAGTACAGTAATGACACTAGATTTAGGATCAAAGTTTTATACAAGCAATGTAACTACTATGGACAGGATGTTTAGTCATACAGGATATAGTAGTACAGTATTTACTTTGAATCTAGGAAGTAATTTTGATACAAGTAATGTAACAAATATGGAAGGTATGTTCTGGAATGTAGGACATGATAGTACAGTGTTTACATTAAATCTAGGATCAAAATTTGATACAAGTAATGTTACAAGTATGTCTACTATGTTTTACGGAGTAGGTTATAGTAACACAAGCTTTACTCTAAACTTAGGATCAAAATTTTATACAAGTAACATTGATAATATGTATAATATGTTTGCTTATGCAGGATACAATAGTACATCATTTACTTTAACTTTTGGATCACATTTTGATACAAGTAATGTTACATATATGAGAGAAATGTTTGAAGGAGTAGGTTGGTATAATATAAATTTAGTATTAGATTTAACAGGCTTTGACTTTAGTAATGTAACTAATTCTTCAGATATGTTTTATGGTTGGAAAACAAATCAAAAAATTTATGTAAAAAACGCATCAGATAGAAGTTGGATTATTGCAAACGGTGGAAGTAGTAACCTAACAACATCAAATGTAATTATAAGAACATAAAAAGAGTCAAAAGACTCTTTTTTTTGTTGTTTAAAAATGTAAACAATAAATACATTTATATAATATGGTATTAAATATATATTATAATTAAAATAAGGAATACTATAGATAGAAGATGATAATATGACAAGAAGACAATTAAATACAATTTATTTATCACTTGTTACAGTATTATTATGCCTTGTATCTGTAGGATACTCAGCTCTAGAACAAAATCTACTACTAAGTGGAGATGTAAACATTTTAAAACCGAGAGAGCCTATAATAAAGAGTTCATCATATTCTGATAATACTGCATTTAGAAGTAGTACTTACAAAGAGAAAATAAAAATAATAAATCTGGATGATGAATTAAATCCTCCAGCAAATATAATTGCAAGTTGGGATATAGGAGTATCGCAAACAGGTAATGTGATGGCGTATATAACTGCTAATCAAAATGATAATACGTACTATGATTTATACATTCAAGGAGATGGACATTTATATGCAAATGAAAACAGTTCTTATTTGTTTAAAGACTTGAAGGGTGTAGATCAAATTAATGGATTAAACAATCTTGATACTTCAAGAGTAACTAAAATGGTACACATGTTTTCTTCAACTGGTTATAATAGTACAGCTTTTACATTGGATTTAGGAAACAGTTTTGATACAAGTAGTGTAACTGAAATGAATTCTATGTTTTATAAAACAGGATATAATAGTCCTATATTTACTTTAACATTGGGGAATAGTTTTGATACAAGAACTGTCGTAGATATGGATTCAATGTTTTATAGTACAGGATATAGTAGCACAACTTTTACACTAGATTTGGGGTCAAACTTTGATACAGGTAATGTAACAAAAATGAAATCTATGTTTTGTCAAACAGGCTATAAAAGTCCAGTATTTACACTAAATCTTGGTTCAAATTTTGATACATCAAATGTTACAAATATGGATGAAGTGTTCTCATCAACTGGATACAGTAGTACAATATTTACACTAAATTTGGGTACTAAGTTCGATACAAGTAAAGTAACAAGAATGTATAGTATGTTTTATCAAACAGGCTATAGTAGTACAAATTTCACACTAGATTTAGGTCAAAAATTTAATACTGAAAATGTAACATACATGTATATGATGTTTTATTATACCGGATATAAAAGTCCTATTTTTACCTTAAATTTAGGTGATAAATTTGACACAAGTAGTGTTACATCGATGTACTGTATGTTTACTTCTATAGCCCATAGTAGTACAAACTTTACTTTAAATTTAGGTAATAAATTTGATACAAGTAATGTAACAAGTATGGAACATATGTTTTCAGGTACTGGATTTAAAAGTAATATATTTACTTTAGATTTAGGCCAGAAATTTAACACTGAAAATGTTACAACGATGAGAAGTATGTTTGAAGAATGTGCATATACAAGTCCAGTATTTACTTTAAACCTTGGAGATAAATTTGATACAAGTAATGTTACAACGATGACAAGTATGTTTGAATCTATTGGTAGGAATAGTACTGTTTTAACACTTAATTTAGGCAATAAATTTGATACAAGTAATGTAACTAGTATGGCATATATGTTTTCTAATGCGGGATATAGTAGTACTAATTTTAGTATAAATTTAGGAAATCTATTTGATACAAGTAATGTCACAGCTATGCAAGGTATGTTTAGATCAACCGGTTATAATAGTAATACATTCACATTAGATTTAGGTAACAACTTTGATACATCAAGTGCTACAACCATGTACCAAATGTTCGATAGTACAGGGAAATATAGTACTAATTTTACATTAAATCTAGGAAATAAATTCTACACAAATAATGTAACACAAATGGCATATATGTTTGAATGCACAGGATATAGTAATCCATCATTTACATTAAATTTTGGTTCACATTTTGATACAAGTAATGTTACTGAGATGTTTTATATGTTTAATGGAATTGCACATAGTAATCCATCATTTGTTTTAGATTTAAGAGGATTTGATTTTTCCAATGTTACTAGTTATACAGGAATGTTTGGTACAACAGCAACAAATATGTCAAACAATGCACCATTTTTGGCCAGCCAAAAGATATATGTTAAAAATGCAACAGATCAAAGTTGGATAATAAATAATGTTGGAGCAAATGCTAGTATTACATTAAATAAAAATGGTAATTTAACGACAGCAAACGTCCTAATTAGGACATAAAATAGGTAAAGAGGCACCTGCCTCTTTATTTTTTTCTCATTTTGTGGTATAATATGTCTACCAATGGGGGTTGATGGTATGGAAAAGAAAACAGTAAGCATATCATTAGGTACAGTTATACGTGAATGTTCGAAAGAACCAAACTTATCACTTGATCATTCCACCTATTTTTCTCTAAAAAATAGAGAGAATGTCCATGAAGTATTTAAATATAAGAAATTTAACGATGACTTTGCTAGTCAGTTAGATTGTTTTAATGACGGAACAAATTTAATTGGTATGATTAGACCATCATATTCAGAGTTTATAAATAAAGTAACAAGACTTTTAAATTTAAGATTAAAAGGTAAAGTTGCAGATGATGAAGAATTAACTAAGAAATTACTTGAAAGAGTAGAGCAATTAAAAACTGTTACTTCAGAATATGAGTTAGAGCAAGAATTCCCTCTATTATGTGAAGATTTAAGAGCAGGTAGAAGATACTATCATGATCTTCAAAGATTAAAGAAAAATGAAGGAATAACTCCAGAAAAATTTGCTGATGGAGAACATTATTACTATGGTTGTGCAATGAAAAAAGGATTACATAACTTCGTAATAACACAAGCAGAACTTTATACAAGATTTATTACAAGAAGAAAAGAATTCCAAGAAAAATTACAACAAACATCATATAATGGTTATATCGCAAAAAACTTTGATTTAGATAAGTTCTATATGGTAGTTATTAATGAATATTTAGTTAAAGCAGAAGGTAGTAAAAATAAAGAAGAAATAGAGTATTACATTAATTTAGTTGATAAATATTTAGAGTCAAACAGAAAGAAAGACTTTTCTATTAGAACAGATGCAGGATTAAAAGTAGATTTAGAATCTATTAAAAAACGTCTTAAAAACTTAAAACGTATTGTTAGTGATAATAATAGTCAAGTAGAGTGGATCTTAATTCCAGAAGGAAGAGATTTTACAAGAACTCAAAGAGAGAAAAAAGAAGAATCTACTACTATAATGAATTATGAAGAAGTAGAGAAACTAAGACAAAAAGGTGAAAGAAAAAGAGCTTTCTATGAAAGTACTCCTTACTTAGTAAAAGCTATTGGTTTAAGAAAATATAATGGTTATATTGCTTATATCTATGAAAATGGAGAAGTTGTATTAGATCGTGAATATCAAGAAAATGCTCCATCTACTGCTATGGGTGATGCAATATATCATTTAAGTGTAAGTGACTTTGAAACATTATCAAAGTTTGATAAACAAATTCTTATGAAACATCCACGAGTAGGAAGAATGAACCATACTAATACTTGGGAAGAAAGAGTATCTAGAATTATAGAGAGAGAAGCAACAGAAGAAGAAAAAGTAGAATCTAAAAAACTAGTAAAAAGATTACAAGATAAAAACGAGTCAATTTAGACTCGTTTTTTTTATTGATATAATTCTTTCTTAATAATTTCTAAGTTTGATCTCATTATTGAAGAATAAGTTTCTTTATTACTTCTTTCTTCATCACTAATATTATCTAATCTATGTAATTCTAATTTAGTAATTGAAGGATATGTTTCAAGTAAATAAGTAACATTTTCATTATTTTCTAATTCTTTAAATGAAATAATATAACTTACTTGACCATTTATTACAGCATTTTCTGCATCTACTAATGTTTTTTGACTAGCATCAGTATCAATACAAATAACATTTAATCCAAACTTTTCTAAATATTTTAAAGCAGAATCAGCAACAATAATTGTTTTATTATCAGTACTATCAACTGCAACTCTATATTCAGCATCAATCTCAGATAATTCAATCTTTAATTCATCATATGCATCATCTACTTCTTTTTTAAGATATGCATTTGAAATATATTCCTCTAAAGCAGTTCTAACATTTTGACTCATCATTAAAAGTGATGATGGATTTAACCATAACTCTTCAGGAGAGTAGTCAGTCTCTAAAACATAAGCAGTATCAATTATCTTTAAATTAGGATTCTTTGCAAGTAAATCAACTGCTAAATCTCTTTCTTTTTCAAGCAATCCATTATATACAAATAAATCAGTCTTAGAAATATCATTTATTTGTTTAGTACTAATCTTATAGGCATTAATATCAACACCATCAGGATATATTGAAGTAATATTTGCATGATTTCCATACAATTTTTTTACTACATATTCATTAGGATAATTAGTAACAACAATCTCAATATTATCCATACTATCATTATTACATCCTGTAAGTAATAATGTACTTCCTATAATTAATAAAAACATAAAAATAAATTTAATCTTTTTCATAACGCTTCTCCTTCATTGGTACAGGGTCAAAGCCAGAACCTCCTAGAGGACGACATCTCCCAATTCTTTTTATTGCCAAAATACTACCTTTAATTGCCCCGAATCTCTCAATTGCTTCTACAGCATACTCTGAACAAGTAGGAGTAAATCTACAAAGAGAATGGCTTTTTAAAGGCATTTTTTGATATAAATGAATGATTGCGATTAATACTTTCTTCATACAATCACCATTATAATTTTACTATGAAAAATGAAATCTTACAAGTCCAATTAAATGTTAAGAAAGTAATTGAATAAAAATATTTGTTGTGCTAAAATTATTATGATAGGAGGAGGCTAAGTGATATGGGAATATTTGACAAAATTTTTACTCATAAAGAAGAGATAAATGAACAACCAGTAGAAACACCAATCGAAATCACTAAGAAAATAGATTGTATTTTATCGATCCTTGAAAACTTATCATTTATGAATAAAGATGAAATCAGACAAAGAATCTCTGATAAAGAATATTTCGATCAAAGTATTTTAGATAAACTTAATATTAATTCCCCTGAAAATCTAGAATATCTAAGAAAATACTTTGGTAAAGCTAAATTTGGTTATGGCTCAGTTAAGCTAAATCAAATAAGAAAAAAGCTAGAAGCTATTGCCTCTGAGAAATCTTTAGAAGGAGTTCCAAGTACAAATATATTAAATGGAATAATTACTTTAATAGATCAAGAAATACTAGAATATGCAAATATACTAAGTAAATTTGATAATGCTTTAAAAGAAGCAGAAGAAAGTACAAATAGTTATACTGAAATAATTGATAAAGTAGAAAATCTAAAGAAACAATTTAAAGAACAAGAATTAGGTTATCCAGTACCATTAGATACTAAAGTAACTGAAATGGTAAAAGAACTACAAGAATTGCCATATGGTGGTTATGGACAAGCTGAAATTAAAAATTTTATAGATGCAGCTAAGAAAATGATTGAAGAAGGAAGAATCATAGAAGCAGATACAACTCAAACATTAGATAGAATAAATAGTGAGTTATTTATTCCTAGAAAAAATAGATATCTTCAAGATGTAGAAAATTTAAAAAGAAAACTACAAATGATAGATGAGTCTCCATATATTTCAGAATTTGAAAAAGAACAAAATAAACATACAGTAATAAAAGAATTCAATGTAATGAATGGTCATAATGAAGAAGTAGGAGGTAATTTAGAGCAATTAAAGAAAAACTTATCACTACTTGAATATGGCGGTTATGGAGAAGAAATAATTAATCAATTCTCTAAAAGAGCAGAGACAATGATATCTGATGGAAAAAGAATTAGAAAACCAGAAGACGAAGTAAGAAAAGATATCATTGCAGATTATCAAAGATTAATTGAAAACTATCAAACTCATTTACAAAGAATGAAAGAAAAAGTCGCATCAGTTGATAAATCAAATCTTACAATGCAAGAAAAAGACAAGAAAAAAGCTATTTTATTAGAAGATTTCCATGATGAAATGGGTCTACCAATTGATTATAAAGAAAGATTAAACTCAATGATTCTAGAATTAAAAAAACTAGATAGAGGAGGATATGGAGATCTTAAAATAGATGAATTTAAGAGAAAATCTTTAGATAGATTAAAAGATGTTAATACAAGAGTAGAAATAAGAGATGCCCTAAAAGAAATTAGAGAATTCCAAGAACATCTAATTAAAGAATATAAAGAAGAATTAAGAAAATTATATGATGCATCTGAACGTATTAGTCACGATAGACATTTATCTGAAGATGAAAAACAAAGAGCAATCGAAGAATTTGATAGAGATTTTAAATTCAAAGTTGGATATAGAATGAACTTTGCTAAATACATTGATAATAGAGCAGAAGAACTTGCTACACTTCCAGGTGGAGGTTATGGTAAAGAAGCAATTGATGAATTTAGAGAAAAAGTACAAATAATAACTGAATGTACTCCAGATGAAAAAGAAAAATATGATAAGATTCGTACTCAGTTTAATATTTTAAGAAAACAATATAATATGAATTATAAAACATTCAAAGAATGGAAAAGATTGAAATTATTAGAAGTTTCTGAAAATGATAGAGAAAACTTAGAAAAAGAATTAAATGTAAAAATTGCTTATATGTTATCTTTATCTCCTAAAGCATTAAATGATTATTACTTAGAAGATGATCGTAGAAGAAAAGAACAAGTAGATAAACATAACTATGAAGTAGTATTTAAACATTTAGCCAAAGAAGAAGCTAAAGCATCAGGAGACGAAGAATTATATCAAGAAAGATTAAATGATCTTCAAAATGGAGTAGATAGATATTCTAAAGAAGAAATAGAAGAAGCAACACAAGAATTAAAAATACTATCTCTTACATCAGATGATTTAGAAGATGATGAAAGATTAATAAGTCTAGTAGAATATATTGATTCAACACTATTAAGACAAATGATGTATATAGAAGCAAGACTTGTTAAAGAACATGAAATATAAAAGACTGCAATGCAGTCTTTTCTTTTTATATTAAAAAGGTTATAATGTAGTATAGGAGAATATATATGAGAAGTGATAGAAAACAAACAATTATTTTCATAATCATATTACTTATATTAAGTATGGGTATAGGTTATGCATATCTAACTACCACTTTAAGTATAGATGGTATAAGTGATATAGATAGTGCCAGTTGGGATGTGCATTGGGCAAATGTACAAGTACAAAGTGGATCAGTATCAGGTGCACAAGTAACACAAGCCCCAACTATCTCTGGAAATGGAACTACAGTAACATATCATATAAGATTAAAAGAACCAGGAGACTTTTACGAATTTACTGTAGATGCAGTAAATGCAGGAACAATAGATGCAATGATTGAATCAATGAGCACAACATTAAATGGTGGATCAGTTGTGGGAAATCTACCTAATTATATAGAAATAAATTTAACATATGCAGATGGAATTGAGTTGTATACTCATCATTTATTATCGGCTTCAACGACAGAAACATATAAATTCACAATAAGGTATAAGACAGACATAGAGCCAAATGAACTTCCATCAACTAATTATTCTCTTGAATTAATAACTGAAATAGAATATGTTCAAGCAGATAGTCATGCTTTTCCACCAAGAGAAGACCTATATGGTACAAATTCTAATATGGTAGGATTAGATAGTTTTTATTATCCAGATTCAGCTGAATATGTCTTATATGATAATTATCAAGATGCGATTGACAATTTTGGAGCAAACACATTTATAAAATATAAAG
The DNA here is from genome assembly GCA_017525015.1 of Bacilli bacterium. Next base: position 124,821 of record JAFXUK010000003.1, on the reverse strand, counting down.
TGATAAATGGTATTATCAAGGAAATGTATATAGGATTTGTTCATAATAATAATGTATACTATTTGAAAGGTGGAGATAGTGGAGCTTCATACGAAGAAAATGTTGAAACACTAATAAATGCCTTTGGTAGTGAAAACTGTGGTGTAAAAGATAGTGATACATTTAAATGTGAAGAAGCTGTAAGAGCATACACACAATATCCAATTGAAGTATCTAAAAATGGAAATGTTAGAGTAGTGGCAAGAATAGGAGAAGAATCATTAGAAAACGCAAGTGCCGTGTGTGCCATAAACAATGGATATAGTATTTGTAGTCTTAACAGAGTACAATAGTGATATAAGAAACATCTTAATAACAAAATATGACTTTATTAGTCATATTTTTTTTGATATAATGTTGTTGGTGATTTTATGGAAGAGTTATTTAAAAGACTTAGTATTAAACCTAAAAATCTAGAATTATATAAAACAGCTTTTTCTCATAGTTCATATGTTAATGAACATAAAGTAAAAAGTAATTATGAAAGATTAGAATTCTTAGGGGATGCAGTACTTGATTTAGTAATGGCTGATTATTTATATACACATTACAAAGAAACAGAAGGAGAAATGACTAAGGTACGTGCTAATTATGTTTGTGAAAATGCAAACTTTAGTTATGCTAGTGACTTAGGACTTCAAAAATATATTCTAGTAGGTAATGGAGAATTAAAAGATGGACCTTCTCCTAAAAAAGCCATAGTAGCAGATATTTTTGAAGCTCTAATGGGAGCAATCTACTTAGACTTAGGTTATGCAACTGTTAGAAATGTAATATTAAAAATAGTTGTACCTTATATAGAAAATCCTGATATAACATTCTTTAGTGATTATAAGAGTAGCTTACAAGAATATGTTCAAACAGAACAAAGATCTTTAGAATATGTAGTTACAAAAGAAGAAGGGCCAGCCCATAATAAAACATTCACAACAGATGTAATGATCGATAATATTGTTTATGGTACAGGAGTAGGACCTTCTAAAAAAGAAGCAGAACAAGAAGCTGCAAAACAAGCTTTAGAAAAATTAGCTATCAAAAGATAGCTTTTTTTATTCCAATTTTTATAATAATTTGATATAATGATACTGCTGTTTGTGCTTATCATTGTAATTAATGCATGATATAATAAAAAAAAGATAAAAAAATATATGAAAGGAGAAATTATGAGTAAAATTAAAATATTTGCTTTAGGCGGTTTAAACGAGAACGGTAAAAACATGTACGTAGTAAACGTAGATGAAGAAATATTTGTATTTGATGCTGGTCTAAAGTATGATAACGATATTAATTTAGGAATAGATTATATTATTCCAAATATCGATTATTTAATAAATAATAGAGAAAAGATTAAAGGTATCTTTTTAACACATGGACATGATGGAAATATAGGAGGTATTGCAGATGTATTAGAGCAATTACCTGAAGTACCAGTTTATGGAACAAGATTAACTCTAAAAATAGCTAAAAAAGATATCTCAGATGAATTATTAAAAACAGTAAAATTAATTGAAATAAAACCACACGTAAAATTAGATTTTGGAAAGAATTCAATTTTTCCAATAAGTGTAACACATTCAATTCCAGAAGCAGTATGTTATGTTTTATATACTCCAGATGGAGCAATAGTGTATACTGGAGACTTTGTATTTGATTCAACTATGATTGGACCATATAAAACTGATATTGGAAAATTAGCATATGTTGGAAAGCAAGGAGTATTATGTTTATTATGTGAATCATTCTATGCAGATAAACAAGGACATACATCTCCAAACAATAGAGTAAAAGGATTTATTAGAGATGTATTAGCAAAGACTAATAATCGTATTATTGCAACTATCTTCCCAGCTCACTATTATCGTATTCAAGAAATCTTCGATGAAGTATCAAAGACTCATAGAAAGATTGTAGTAATGGGTAAACCACTACAAGAAATGATTAATAGTGCAATAGAAGATGGATATTTAAAAATTGATAAGAGTATGATTGGTACTTTAGCTGATATTGATAGTAATAATTCAGTAGTATTAATTTCAGATGAAAAAGAAAAACCATTTGCAAACTTAGATAGAATTATTAAAGGATTCGATAAATATATTGAGATTAAAGAAAATGACACTATATTTATTACAGAACCTAGCTATCCTGGAATAGAGAAAAGAACTGCTGTAATAATGGATGAAATAGCAATGCTTGGAGCAGATGCTGTATCTCTATCAAGTAAAAAACATTTATTGCATCACTCTTCACGTGAAGACTTAATGTTAATGATTGATTTAATGAATCCAAAATATTATTTTCCTGTAAAAGGAGAATATAGAAATCAATATACTAATGGAGAAATTGCTGAAGAATTAGGTCTACCTAAAGAAAATATCATTTTAAAACTAAATGGAGATGTTTTAGAGTTAGTTGCTGGAGAAAATACAAACTCTCTAGAACATATTGAAACAGGAGATATCTTAATTGATGGTAAGAGTCAAAGTGATATTGGAAACTTAGTATTAAAAGATAGAGAAATGTTAGGAGAAAATGGTATTGTTATTATAAGTTGTACACTAGATAAAGATACCAAAGAAATATTAGGTGGTCCTGAAATACTAACAAGAGGATTCATCTACGTAAAAGAAAGTCAAGATTTATTAGAAGAAACAAAGAAAATATCTCGTGAAGTCATTGAAAATACAATAGCATCAAACGGCAATAAAGTAGATTACACATTAATTAAAAATGATGTAAGAGATGTTTTAGGAAAATTCTTCTATCAAGAAACTGAATCTAAACCAATGATAATAACTGTAATTCAAGAAATTTAAAAAGAGGTGATAGTGTGTCTACAAGAGATCTAGCAAAAAAATTAATACCAGTAGGTATAATTTTAGTTGTTTTAATTGTGATAATAATTGCAGTCTATTTTCCACCTAATGGAAAACTAGTTTGTACATTATCTAGCGCTCCCGGAGATCCACATGCCGATTATACATATACAGCTTATTTCAAATTTTGGAAAGTAAATAAAATTGTAACTGAAGAAGTAATTACATCAAAGAATAAAAAAATATTAGAAATATTTGAACAACAAGAAAAAGATATTAATAAAGAATTCGAAATATTAGATTTTTATGAAAGAAATATTAATCTAGAAGGTAAGCATCTAACATCAGTTACAACAATAGATTACGACAGAATAGATTATAAGAAAATGGCTTCTATAGGAAATAAAGTAACCAACAAAGAAAAATCATTAAAAGTAGGAGCTACTAAAAAAATGTATGAAGAATCAGGAGCTAAATGTAGCTACAAATAGCTCCTTTTATGTATCCGTAGCTCAGTAGGATAGAGCAATCGCCTCCTAAGCGGTAGGTCATGAGTTCGATTCTCATCGGGTACACCATAAAAAAATGACACTCTAATAAGAGTGTTTTTTATGTGATAATCAAGTAAAACTTGCTATTTTTGTATGTTTGTGATATAATTAGCTACTAGCAATGGGGGTTTGTTTATGTTAAATGTAAGTTTAACTAAAAAATGTATGGCAATTGTGACAGCAGGTATTTTATTATCGAGTAAATCTTTTTTAACACCTAGAATAGTAGAAGTAAAAGATCCAATGAAAGGTGTAGCAATTTCAGAAGAAACATTAGATGTTAACTGGGATAGTATTTCTGCTGAAAATGACTTCGTATTAATTCATGCTGGTACAGGTGCTAAAGACGATGAAATGTTTGAGAAAAACTATAAAAAGGCAAGAGAAAAAGGCTTAGAAGTTGGTGTATTCGTTACTAATAATTTAAGTACATATTATAATAATTCACCTAGCGATATTACTAAATATGCCGAGTATAGATATAGTCATGTTAAGATAAGTCAGTTAATTGGTAAGAAAATATCATACCCAATTTATTTAAGAATTGATTATGGTGAAACACCAATTGAATTTGCTTTACCAAAAGAACATGCTAATGATTTATTTGACCGTTATGAATTAATAATGACTCATAATAAATTTATTCCAGGAGTATATGCCAAAGAAGAAGTATATAATTATTTAAGAGAAAATGTTGATGACTTCGATGAAAGATTTGTACATATTATTGATGAGTCTACTAATGTTCTTGAAGAAGAAAAAACTGAAGAACAAGTAGAAGCTCCAGTAGAAACACCAGTTGAAGAACAACCTGTAGAAGAAGGAACAGTTTCTAAAGCAGAAGATATTCCTGAAGTAACAGCAGAAGCTCAAGCTGAAAAATTATTTGATAAAGAAGCAAAAATTGTAGTTGCTCCATTATCAACAAAAGTAGAGCCAGTAAAAACATATACTAATTATCATGAAACAAGTCGTGCTGCTATACCAGTAGTATTATTATCAATGGATTTATTAACTTGTTTAGGATTACAAGCTTATGCACATAATGAAAAGAAAAAAAGAAGATTAATGAAAGAAACATTATTATTTGATAATCAACCAGTTGAAATGTTTACTGAAGAACCAGTAATTACAGAAGTTTTAGAAGATAAACCAACTATGGTAGAAGTATTAGTAAATGATGATGTTCAACCAGTATTAATGAATGAAGATGTAATTACTAAATTAGGTGATAAACCATTAAAGGTTGTTAATGAAGAAGTAATTATCGATACAAGTGAAAAGAAAAGAGATTTCTTTATTGAAGATCCTGTAGAAGTAATTACAGATGAAGATGAACCTAAAATAATAAGATTTTAAAATAGTTCGAAAGAACTATTTTTTCTTTTGTTTTAATATTTTTATATGTATAATGAGATTAGGAGGAGACTTATGAAAATTTTAAAGAATAAATTTAAAAACGAATTAAATATAAGAACAGAAAAAGATTTTCCTAAAAAAGGAATAGAGTTTATTGATATTACTCCATTATTTTTACAAAAAGAAACTCTAAAAGAAATGAGTGATTTATTTAAAAAAGAAATTAAAAAATATGAAGTAGATTATATTGTTGGACCTGAAGCTAGAGGATTCTTAATAGGATCTATGTTATCTACATCACTTAAAGTAGGTTTTATTCCCGTTAGAAAGAAAGGTAAATTACCACCAACTACAGTAGTCGCAACAGCAAACTATAATAAAGAGTATGGTAATGATGTATTAGAATTACCAAAACTAGTTAATGAAGATTATAAAAATAAAAAGTTCTATATTGTAGATGATATATATGCAACAGGTAATACTATGAATGCTATAGAAAAATGTATTAAGGAATTAGGGGGAAAAGTAGTAGGAGAAGGAGTTATTATAAATATTAAAGAATTAAATGATAAAAAAGATTTATTCTCTTTAATAGATATAAATGAAGAGTAACTCCAAAAGGAGTGTTCGGTATGAAATACTTTGAAGAAGGAGATATTTTATTATCTGATTTTGATGGGGTATTCCTAGATTCCCAAAAAAGATTTAATGAAGTAATGAAAGAAGAAACTGACTTTGATAAGTGGATTGAGTTTTTGAATGGAATAAACTGGAGAAGGTTCTTAAGAGAATGTGAATTTATGCCTGGAGCATTAGAAACATTCACAGAACTTGAAAGACTAAAAATATTAAGAGGTTTTATCACAAGAATTCATTCATTTGAAGAGGGAAATGAAAAGTGTATTTTACTAAGAGAATTAGGCTTTAAAGTACCAGTATATTATGTACTACCAAAACAGTCTAAAGCAGATGTTTACATTCCAAGTCGTAAAGTTATACTTTTAGATGATGATGAAAAAAATTGTTTTGAATGGGAAGAAAAGCAAGGAAAATCAATACTTTATAATCCAGAAGAAAAAACCTGTGGAAAAAAGTTTGTAAAATCGTTGACACAATTGACGAAAAATCTTTGAAAAAAAATCCAAAAATGCTACAATTATGGTATAGAGAGTAGGTTGATGATATGAGCCGTAATATCATTTTTGGACAACTTAATCTTAACAATTACTAAACGACGCTACCAGTGCCGTTTTTTTTAGGGAGGAAAATATGGCTAGGAGTCAAGATCTAAAGAAATTTAGAGAAACAAATTTAACAACTTATTTAGAGAACAATGGTATGACTTTTGATACGGAAATACCAAAAAGCGAAAGAGTAAAATTATGCTCATCAGATGATTTCACAGGGGTAGTGGATGAATTCGAAGACAAATATACTGGCGAGAAAGCACCTGTCATGATAGGACATGTAGGTGGTTTTTATGTTACCGCTTCACTTGCAGGTCTATCAGATCATATTTCAAAAACAAAACCTTATGTATTATTTTTTGATAGAAAAAATGCTAATGTAGAGAATGCTTTATATGACACATTATTGATGAAGACATGTAAGTCAAAAGAAGAATATATTTGTAGATTATTTAATCTTTCAAAGACAGATATTATTAAAGCATTAAAACCTTCTTTATATGTAGGTTATGTAGAAGAAGTATTATCTGAAGAAAATGATTTTACTGGATTAAATAAAAGAGAAAAGAAAGAAAAATTAAAAGTTTTATATGAAAAGAATGCAAAAGAAATAGATGCAAAAATAGAAAAAGAATATGTAAAAGATGAAGTAATTGTAGAATTAATAGAAAATGACTTTAATTTAACAAAGATAAATAAGTATGCTTTATCAAGACCTTATGATGATGCAAAACACTTAGAATTATTAACTGAGCATACTAAGAAAAGATTAAGTAAAAAAGAATATGAAGTATTTGAAAGATTAGCAACTCATATGACTAAATATCTTGCTAGAGGTGAAAATTATCATGACCTAGTTCATTATCTAAGTGAAGATATTAAGAAAAACGGAGATAAACATATCTTAGCAAATGATCATATCTTTAAAGGATATAAGAATCTATTTAATGGTAGAGGAAGCTATGTTAAATTCTTATCTGGAATTGATATTAGTACTCAAAAAGGTGTTAAGAAACTAGAAGAAGTACTAAGAAGAGACGGCTTTATTCCAGAAAATATTAAAGAAAATTCATTCCCAATTGACTTAGCATTTGTTCCTCATATGACTCAATTAAAAGAAGCATATCCATTAATTAAACAAAATGTTCAAGACTATATAATGGTCTATAGAGATAAGAAAACAAGTTATTTCGTAACAAATAGTACTGCAACTCTAGATGAAAAAACTCTAGAAAGTATAGGAGCAGCATTTATTGATTATGAAAGACAAAATAGAAGAGAATTAAAGAATTTATCAAAGATAGAAGAACGTGATGGATACCCATTATTAATGTTCATGGCAGGTTCTAACTTTGGTAATATTTATCATAGTGAAGTAGATACTAATAATATGATTGATATGGCTATAGCAAATCATGTTGATACTATTTATATTCAAGGATTAATATATTCAACATATTATCATAATCAAACTTCTCGTAGATTATTAACAGATCCTACATATGAAACATTAGATTCAAGACTAGAAGCAGCACAAAAAGTAATTAAAAAATTAAATAATGCTGGAATTAAAGTTGTATATCAAATGGGTGATGAAGAATATAACTTATATCAAGACTTATTTAGAATCTATGTAAGAGAACAAGGAGTAAAAGGAAATAACTTCTTAAAAAGAGAAGATTTAAGAAGCAAATTCGATTGGGTAAGACCAGTTATAATTCAAGAATTAATTCCTTATTTAATAAGAAGTGGAGAAGATGTAGCAAATCTTTATACTGATGAAGAAACAAGAACTAATGTATCTAAATTATGTCATGCAATTAAAAGATATAGAGAAGGTCTTCCTTTAGGAGATTTAGCTGGATTAATTAAACCAGAATTCCTAGAAGATACAGATATGTTTAGAGTAGTTTATTCAACAATAGATAAATATAGTAAAGATGATCCAGCAATTGCTGTTAACTTAATCGCATCAAACGGAAGAAGTACAAAAGGTAATGCTAGTGTTATTAAGAATTTAAGACTATATCAATCAGATGTAGTAGATAAAGCTAAATTAAAACAAACTCCACAATTATTTGTAGATAGTAAACAACCATTCATGCAAATAGCATATGAAGGTGATGAATTTACTATGAATGTTCCACCTATGATAAATGATAGTTTCTATATGGAACATCCTGATCTACTTGCAGGTATTAAAGAACATGTAATAGGAGATCCTACATATAAAAGAGTTACTCAAGTAAATGCAAAACCAAATTATCCTGGAGGATGGATGATTTCAGGCGATATCCGTGATCGTATGCTTATAGTTCCATACTATAAGAGAGTAAAAGAAGTAATGGATCATGTCCAAAAGACAGGTAAAAAGATGGATTTAAAAACAGTAGGTATTATTAATGATTGGCATATTGGTTCTACTACAGAACGTCCAGAATATGCAGTTAAATTCTTAGATTATTTATTCTATGAATGCAATCCTACAGGAATAGTTGTAAATGGAGATCTACAACAAGGATATAACTTTGGAAAATATCCAAATGAGTCTCGTCATGTAGCCGCAACTTCTATGACACAACAAATGATAAGTGCTAATAAATTAATGAGACCATATCTAAGAAGTGGATTTGGAGTTGTATCTGGAGACTTTGATAAAGCAGATCCTAATACTACTGCAAAGATTATGGCTCATTTAACAAATGCAAAATTAATTGAAAAATTTGATGGATTATATGGAAAAGTAGATAGAGTAAAACGAGGAGTAGATTACAAGAAAGTAGATCTAAAATTACCAGAAGAATTAAAACCATATGAAAAAGCAATAAGAGATAAATTATCTAAAGTAGTTAATCTTGAATTTATGGATATCGTTGAAGGTAACCATGAATGGAATAGTGACTGGGATCACAAAGGATATAATGAAATAGAATTACTAAGACAAGAATTAGATACATTAAAAGATGCAAGTGGTAGTGACATTGATGTTACACTTACAGAATTCTTAGTTAATAGTAAAGGAGACTTTGTAAATGCTCCATATGGCTTTAGAACAATAAATGGTTATAATAACCTTTATGCTCACTGCTTTAAAGGTGGAGGAGGAACATCATCTCCAACAGTATCTATTTCTAAATGGTTAGGAAGCATGGCTCCAAACCTTCCAAGAATTGATAAAATAAACTCTGCACATTACCATTTATTTGAAACATCAGTAATTGATAATACTTTAATTACAATTACAGGTTCTAGTGCAGGACAATCTGGATTTGAACAAAACTTAGGATATAGTAGTCAACCACTATTTGTAGTAGAACGATACTTACCAGATGGTAGAATTGTAATGGAAACAATCGGTACTAAATTCCTAGATAAGTATCAAATCAAGAATCCATATATTAAAGAAATTGGCTTAGAAAACTTCATTCAAAAATGTATGACTGAAGAAGCAACTATATTTGATAGAGATAAACCTAAACAAATTCAAAAAATCTACCAAAGACAATTACAAGCAAAAGATCCAAATAAGATTATTGGACCAAAAATTGATTAAAAAGGCGACATATGTCGCTTTTTTTGTTGTATAAAACTAAAAAATTAAATTCATAACCTTTTTAGAAAGAAAAAAATAATTTGCTCTAAAGAAAATGAAAAAATCTTTCGTTTTTTTAGGCAAAAATCGTTAATTTTTCTTGACTTTAAAAGCTCAAATGATTATTATATAAAGCCATACCGATGGGTGCATTCATAAGAAAGGGTGAATTTAATGAAAGATTCAGGGGGCAATAATAAGAAAAAAGCCTTAAGCTATAAGACTTTTGCATTAGTCTTAATAGCTGTTTTAAGTGTGGTCTTTTTTGCTTTTGGCGGATGGAACAGAGTTCAATCTGCAATAGTTGATTTACAAAAAAGATTCGCAGATAATGAAGAAATCGACGGAAAGGAAAGAACAGATAACGGTGATGGTACATATAAATTATCATTAAGTGTTACAGGTGATGCAGATACTGATACTAGAACACCACATGCTAATATCTTAATAGTATATGATCAATCTGGATCAATGCTAGCACATTTAGCATCTAGCAAAGGATCATTTGGACACACAGGAACATTACAATCTTCTGGTTGGGAACAATTATATAAGACACGTGTTTCTCATGGAAGTGGTTATGGTAGATACTATACTTGTAGCAATCCAATAACAGATGCAGAAGAATATACTGGTACATTATATTATGACAGTAATGGAAATGGGCAAGGTGGATGTACAGAATATAGTGGAAATAGATATTCAGCAATAACTCGTGCAGCAAGTGCAGAAAAAACTGTATATGATTTTGCTAATGCATTATTAAGTAAGAATCCAACAAGTGGACAAGATACTGATGCTGTAGAGATGGCTTTAGTAACATTTAATACAAATTCTCCTGTTTCAGGATCATCAGATCCTGCTCAAGGATGGACTAGTAGCAAGACTACTTTTACTAACTTATTTAGTAATACAGGAACATCTTATAAGAGATCATATTCTGGTTTAACAAACTGGCAACAAGCATTAACAAAAGCACGTAGTGTATTAGAAGATGCTGATGGTGATCAAACATTCGTAGTTTTCGTAACAGATGGTGCACCAACTGTATATCAAACTAATTATGGAACAAGCGATAAAGTAAATCCAGATGTAGCATATCCATATGCAAAAACTCCTGCTTACAATTTAAATCACTTTAAGACTCAAAATGGTCAAAACAATGGTTCAGTAGTTGCAACAGGTGGAAATACAACATTATATGGTGTATATGCATTTGGTGATGAAGCAGACTTCTTAGATGATTTAATCTATTATGCAAAAGATGGTACTGCTAGACCTGCTTCACAAGGTGGAGAAACTTCAGCAACTGTAGATACTACAAATTACTATAATGCTTCTGATAGTGCTGCTTTAACATCATCATTAGCAGACATCTTTAACTCTATAGTAAATACTGTAGGTTTAGGAGAAGCATTTATTCAAGATGGAACTACTCAAAAAGTTGAAACAACATCAGGTGATATTTCAACATTACTAGAAGTAGATGAAAACTCATTTGAATATTGGATGGAGTTCCCAATTACTAATAATAAAATTACAAGAGTTGACCCACTATCAGGTACTGAATATGAAATAAGTTTAAGAAAAGATAATGCAACAGGAAAAATCATTGCATCATCTACTTATTGGGGAGAAAACTCTGATATAGAAGTTGATGGAGAACTAAGTGTTGGAACATTTAAATATAAATGGGAAACAGCTAATAAGTTATATAACTTTAATCCTCCAGCAGCAACATTCGATAAATATGATGAAGAAACAAATCCAGATGGTTCAGGACAAGTTAAATGGCCATTAGGTAAAGTAGAAGAAAATGGAACAGTAATTCAAGAAGGTGTAGGAACATTATTAGATGGTGTAAAATACACTGTTACTTTTGATGTATACCCATCACAAGAAACATATGATACTGTTGCAAGTATTAAGAATGCAGATAATGCTCAAACTGCATATAATAATTTAGATGCAAATATTAAGAAGTATTTAAAATATGAAAATGGAACATTTACTCTTGAAACAAATACAAATGCAACATTAACATATACAGATACTCATGATGGAAATACAACTCCAACTACTAAGAAATATAGAAATCCAGATCCAGTAGTTACAGTAGCATCTGAAATGGATGTTGAAAAAGTTTGGTTAAATCAATTAGATGCAAAAGCAGCACCTGACAATTTAACATTAAACATGAACGTTGTAAGAGATAACGTTGAAGTATCTGGATTAAGCGTTGAAGTTAAAAAATCAAATAACTGGAAAGATTCAGTAGCAATTGCTACAGGATTAATGAGAACAAAAGTTGTAGATGGAAAAACAGTTGTTGAAGTATTAGATAAAGGACATGATTATACTTTAACAGAACCAGTTATTAATCAACCAGACTTCAAGTCATATCAATGGGAACTACAAATGGAAACAGTTCACCCAATGATAATCAATGGACAATTAACAACATTAATTGAAGTACCAACAAATGAAATCCCATCTGGAATGGCTTCAACTGATGAGGTTTATAAATTTAATGGACATACTTTCTATAGATTTAATGGAAAAGTATATTATGACAAAGTAGTACCAACTGCTGGACAAGCTCAAACAAATGCACAATTAAATGCATATAACATCCGTAAGAGTAACTTTAACTTTACAAAGAAAGTAGAAGGAGATCCAGTTGGTGGAGAAGCATTTACATTTACATTTAAAGTTGATAATACAACAAATGAAGATGTATGGTTCTCAGTATGTGATCCTGCAAAATTAGCTTCATTAGGAAAAACATGTGAAGATGCAGATGCAAACACATACTATGAAAGAGAAATAGGTGTTCAAGGTGCTACAGCAGAAGAAGGAGACACTGGATACTTCTTTGCACCAGATAATACAAATATTACTTTAAATATAAAAGATGGATGGAATGTTCGTGTAACAAATATTGGAACAGGTTCTACATATAACATTACTGAATCTGCACCAGAATCACCATTCACTTTAACAAATATTGATGGAACAGTAACAATTAGTGTTCCAGAATTACCTGCAAATGCAGTACAAACTTCAGAAGGAGTTTATACTGTAACAGCAGCAGATGGAACTGTAACAACATATAAAGCAGTAGGAGATCATTATGAATATGAATATACTCCTAATACAAATGTACAAAACAGAACTCTATCTGGACAAATTATTGCACCAAACAATACATATAGTGCAGTATTTACAAATACTTATCCAAAAACTCATTTAACAGTTAATAAAGTATGGAATGTAGCAGAAGATGCTAAAAAACCTGTAGAAGTAACTTTATATAGATCAGTAAGTGGTGGAGAAAAGCAAAAAGTTACACAAACAGGATTAACTAATCCAGTTACATTAAATGCAGCTAATAATTGGACATATACATTTAAAGATTTAGATTTATATGATACAAATAATAGAGTATATGATTACTTTACAGAAGAGTCAGAAATTACTGGTGGAACATATGTAACAACATATGAAGGAAAAGAAGATATCGTAGTAAGTGCTACAGATATTCCAGCAAATACTGAATCAATTGATGTAAATGTAACAATCGGTACAGAAACACAAGTTGTAACATTAAATAAAGAAAACAACTGGAGAGTAACAATTCCAGAAGTTAATTATGTAAATGAAGATGGAACAATTAAATATGTTTCAGTACGTTCAACAAGTAGTGCAGAAATTCACTATGCATTAACAAATAAAACAAATACAATTACAAATGAAGAAAGAGTAAATATTTCAGGTACTAAGACTTGGACAGATACAAATAACCAAGATGGATTAAGACCTGAAACTATTACAATTCATTTAAATGCAGATGGAAATGGTATTGCAGAAACAACTGTAAGACCAGCACAAGATGGATCTTGGACATATGCATTTAATAACTATCCAAAATATAAATATGATGAAGCAACAAAAACTTATGTAGCTATTGTTTATACAATTACAGAAGATGTTGTTGCAAACTATACAACAGATATTCCAGAAGGATCATATGATGTAACAAATACTCATATTCCATTTGAGACAACTGTAACAGTTATTAAGAATTGGAATGATGATGATAACAGAGATGGATTAAGACCAGAATCAGTTAAATTCAAAGTTACAGATAATAAGGGATTAATGATTCCAGGATTTACTGATAATACAGAATTATCATTAACTGAAGGTACTGATGGTAACTGGGTATATACTAAGACAGGATTACCAAGAAGAGCCGCTGGACAAGAAATCACTTATAGTGTTGTTGAAATTACAAGACCAACTGGATATGTACCTGCAGATGCAGATAACGAACCTGTTGTAACAGTTGAAAAGGGAGCAACAGAATTAGGTGCTCAAGTATTCACAATTGAATATACAAATGTTCATACACCTTCTGTAGTACCAATCAGTGGTGAAAAACATTGGTCTGATAATGATGATCAAGATGGTTTAAGACCAACATCATTAACAGTAGAATTAATTGGTACAGTTTATGCAGAAGATGGAAAAACAGTATTAGAAACAATTAATACTGGAAAAACAGCTACACTTCCAAATGCTGATGGAAGTTGGACATATGACTTTGGTAATATGCCAGAGTATCAAGATGGATATGTTGGTCGTCATATTACATACTCTGTAAGAGAGACTGCAGTTCCAAGTGGATATACAGAAACACAAGGACCAAATACATATGATATTACAAACTCTCATACACCAGAAACAATTACAAAATCTGGTACAAAGACTTGGGAAGATAATAATAACCAAGATGGTAAGAGACCAACAAGTATTACAGTACAATTAACTGGTAAGATTACAGTTACAAATACTGATGGATCTACAACTGAACAAACAGTTGAAACAAGAACTATCGATGTAGTACCAAATGCACAAGGTGCTTGGTCATACTCATTTGCAGGATTACCAAGATATGCAAATCATGGACAAGAAATTGTTTATACTGTTACTGATACAGTTAACGGATATAGTGCAACAAATAATAGTATGAATTTAGTTAATACATTAATACCTGAAACTGTCGATGTTGAAGGTAAAAAGATTTGGGACGATACTAATAACCAAGACGGAATAAGACCACAATCAATTACCGTACAATTAGTTGGACAAGTTCTAGATACAGATGGAGAAACAGTATTAGCTACAATTGATACTACAGGAAAGACTGCTACATTATCAGAAGAAGCAGGATGGACTTATAAGTTCGAAGGATTACAAAAGAATATTAACTTAGGTACTGTTGAAAATCCTGATGTTCGTGAAATTACTTATACTGTAACTGACTCAGTTGATGGATATACTACAACAAGTGAGGGTTACAATGTTAAGAATACACACGTACCAGAAACAGTAGTATTTGATGGATTAAAAGACTGGGTTGATAATGATGATCAAGATGGTAAGAGACCAGAAAGTATTACAGTTAGATTAACTGGTACAATTACAAAAGATGGAAGAACAGTTGAAGCTTACAGTGATGTAATTACAGTAACAGCAGCAACTGCAACAGAAGATGATGATAATAAGTGGGCATATGAATTCAATCCAGCTCCAAAATATAAAGATGGTATTGAAATTCAATATGTTATTACTGAAGATGCTGTACCAGAATATACAAGTACTGGTGTTGCAGCAGCAGATGGAACAATTACAAATACACATACTCCAGGAAAAGTAGATGTTGCAGGTTCTAAGACTTGGGATGATGCAAATAACCAAGATGGTAAGAGACCAACATCAATTTCAATCACTTTAACTGGAACTGTTAAATATCAAAAAGATGGTCAAGAAGTAACAGAAGTTGTAAGACCAGCAGTAACTAAGACAGTAACTGCAAATGATAATTGGTCATGGAGTTGGCCAGGATTAGATAAATATGACAATGGTCATGAAATTATCTATACAATTTCTGAAACACAAGTTACAGATTACAATGAACCAGTAGTAGATGGATATAATGTTAAGAATACACATACTCCAGAAACTACTAAGGTTGAAGGTAAGAAGACTTGGACAGATACAAATGACCAAGATGGTTTAAGACCAGCATCAATTGATATTACATTAAGTGCTGTTGTTAAATATACAAAAGATGGTCAAGAAGTAACTGAAACTGCAAGACCTGATGAAACTAAGACAGTTACAGCAGCAGAAAACTGGTCATGGAGTTGGGATCCACTTCCAAAATACTATCAAGGACATGAAATTGAATATACAATTACTGAAGGTGCTGTAAATTATTACGAATCTGCAGTAACAGGATATGATGTAGAAAATACACATACTCCATTTGAAACAACAGTAACAGTTGTTAAGAACTGGAACGATGGAAATAACCAAGATGGATTAAGACCAGATGCTATTACATTTAGAGTAGCAGATGACAAGGGATTAATGATCCCAGGATTTACAGATGATACTGAATTAAGACTTACTGCTGATGAAGGTAATGTATGGACTTATACTAAGACTGGATTACCTAGACGTGCAGCAGGACAAGAAATTACTTATAGTGTTATCGAAATTTCAAGACCTGATGGATATACACCTGCTTCAGATAATGAACCAGTTGTAACAGAAGAAGTAAATGCAGAAACTAATGCAAAAACATTTACTATCGCATATACAAATGAACATACACCTGCAGTTGTAGATGTAAATGGTTCTAAGGAATGGGATGATGATGGAGATAGAGATGGTATTAGACCAACATCTATTAAGATCACATTAACTGGAACAACTGAATATGAAGATGAAAATGGTAATAAGGTAACTGAAACAGTTAAAGAAGCTGAAACTAAGACAGTAACAGCAGCTGATAATTGGTCATGGAGTTGGCCAAACTTACCTAAGTTCAATAAAGGTCATGAAATTACATATACAATTTCAGAAGAAAAAGTAGCTGGATATAATGATCCAGAAGTTGACGGATATAACGTTAAGAATACACATAAACCTTCTGAAACATCAGTAAAAGTTAAGAAAGTATGGGCTGATGATAACAATAGAGATTTAATTAGACCAACTCAAGTATTAATTACACTTTACGCTAATGATGCTGAATATGGACAATATCCAGTAACAATTAACGATGCAATTAATGCAAATGAATGGGAGATTACAATCGATCATCTACCATTAAATGATAAAGGAAAAGTAATAACTTATACTGCAAAAGAAAAAGTTGTTTCTGAATCAGAAACAGATGTACCAGCAGGATATACAGAATCTCACTCTGGTACAACAGTTACAAATACACATACACCAGAACCTACACAAATCTCTGGTAAGAAGGTATGGAAAGATGATAGTGATAGAGATGGTAAGAGACCAACATCTATTACAATCAATGTATATGATGAAGATGATAAGACAACAATTGTTAAATCAGAAACTGTATCTGGAAATAATACAGATGAAGAATGGTCATATACAATTTCAGGATTAAATAAATATAAGAACGTAAATGGTGAACGTAAGACAATCAACTACGTAGTAGATGAAGTATTACCAGCAGGATATACAAAAGCTATTGATGGAACTACAATCACTAATACTTATAATACTGAAAAGAAAAATATCCCAGTATCTAAGACATGGGTAGATGAAAAAGGCGAGAATTATCGTCCAACATCAATCACTGTTAACTTATTAGCAGATGGTGTAAAAGTTGATGAAACTGTATTAAGTGATGAAAATGAATGGAAACATACATTTGAAAACTTACCAGTAAATAAAAATCATGGTACTGGAACAGTAACTTATACTGTTGAAGAAGTAGAAACACAACAAATTAAAGATTATTATGATGTAACATATCCAGAAACTGGAGAAGATGAAGGATTAGTAATTGTTAATACAATTAAAGACTTATCTAAAGAAATTCCAGTTGTAAAAGTATGGGATGATGAAAATAATCGTGATAAAGTTAGACCTACATCTATTACATTTACATTAAAGGGAACTGTACCAAGTAAGACTGATCCAGTTTATACTGATTCAATTACAATTTCTACAGCTGACGTAGATGCAAATGATGCAAATAGATGGGTATCTAAATTTGAAAATGTACCAATCTTCCATGAAGGTACATGGATTACTTACACAGTTGAAGAATCAGGAGTAGATACTGAAATGTATCCAAATACTACAAACGTAACTGCAGCAGATGGAACAATAACACTTACAAACTCTCACTCTCATTTATTAAAAGATATCGTTGCTTCTAAAGCATGGGACGATAATGATGATAATGATGGTAAGAGACCAGGAAGCGTTAAGATTACATTATATGCAGACGGAGTAGAACAAGAAACATTAGAAGCTACTGAAGATACTCAATGGAAAGTAACATTCAAAGATTATCCAGTAAATAGAGAAGGAAAAGTGGGAGAACCAATTGAATATACTGTTGCTGAAACAGATGAAAATATTCCTGAAGGATATGAACCATCAGTAGATGGATATACAATTACAAACTCTCATGAACCTGCAACTATTACTTACAAAGTAACTAAGAACTGGGAAGACTTTGATAATAATGATGGTAAGAGACCAGACTTTATTACTGTACGTTTAGTAGGTAAAGTAGGAGATACAGTAGTAAAAGAAGAAGTAATGGACGTATATGAAATCAATGCAGGATTCGAAAATGAACCTTGGACATATGCATTCACTAACTTACCAAAATACTACAATAAAGAGTTAGTACAATATACATTAACAGAAGATAAAGTTGACTTATATGAAACAGAAAAGATTACATTTGTAGAAAATACTGAAGAAACTACAGAGATTACAAATGAAATTACAAACTCACATGATAAGATTCCATATAATGAAAATGGTGAAATCACTGTTAACAAATATTGGTATGATGAAAATGATAAGTATAAGAAGAGACCAGGAAGTATTACAGTTAACTTACTTGCATTTGATGAAGTAGTAGCAACTGCTGAATTATCAGAAGCAAATGATTGGACATTTACTTTCGAAAATCTTCCAAAATATATGATCAAAGACGGAGAAGTAGGAGTAGAAATAGTATATTCTATCCAAGAGGTAGCTGTACCATTCTATCAAACTGAAATCGAAGGATTTGATATTACAAATACTTATAATGGACCAGTTCCTGAAATCACTCCTCCAAATACAGGAGTAGCTATGACTAAGGAAAATGGAAACATCTTATTCGAAATGATTCTTACATTACTTGCTACAAGTTATACAGTAGTAGTTTTAAGAAAAGTAAATGAATAATAAAATCGAGCGGTAACCCGCTCTTTTTTATTGAAAAAATAAGCCTTTTATGCTATAATATGCAATTGAATTGAGGGATACTATGAAGGATAAAAAAATATTATTAGTAGTATTAATTACTGTATTCTTAGGTTTAGTAATTTATAACACAACAATACCTAATACTCCTAAACCAAAGGAACCAGAAAAGATTATTATTCCAGTAAGTGAAGTAGTAGAGTATAACTATGAAGATTATTTTAATAATTTAAAAAATACTTATGGTAATAATGATATTGTCGCAGTAGTACAAATACCTAATGTATTAGAAGAAGTAGTTGTTCAAACAAGTGACAATGATTATTATTTAAAACATGATATACATCATAATTATGATGATAATGGTACTAGTTTCTTAGACTATAGAAATAAAATTAGAGAATCTAAAAAACTATTAATATATGGTCATAGTGATCCATATGGAATATTACCATTTGTTAAATTAACAAATTATAATGATAAGAAGTTTATGGAAGATAATCCATACATATATATTATTGATAAAGATGGAAAAAGAGAATATGAAGTATTCTCAAGTTACATTGAAACAAAAGACTTTGATTATGTTAATTTAGAAAGCTTTTCAGGACTTACTTATAAAGAACATTTAGATAAGTTGAGAAAGAAGTCATTTGTAAAACATGATATAGAGTTAAACGATGACTCTAAAGTATTAATTTTACAAACTTGTAGTTTTGATGAAAGAGTATCTGCAAAGACTAAATTTCAAATAGTAGTAGCTAAAGAAGTAGACAACAATTAGTTGTCTATTTTTTTATTAAAAGTGTTGTACTATAACGAATTATTGACAAAAACCAACATTTGTGGTATAATTTATACACATTGAGTGTAGGGGGTTAAGAATATGAAGGGGATTAATAAAATTAATATTTATCACAAGTTAACTGCTGTTTTACTTGCAAGTTCTATGGCATTTTCTTTAACAGGATGTGCTGGTAGAGTAGATATGAAAAAATTATCACCTAGCGCTATACTTGAAATTCAAGATGTTAAAGATGTAACTTTAGTAGATGAATTGCTTGAAAAAGAAGAATTATCATATAATGATGATTTAAATATTATTGAAGCTGCTGAAAAGCTAGAAAAATCATTAGATATTTTAGATCAGTTAAAAGATGTAGATTTTAAAGATGTATCTAAACTTGATTCATTAACAAAAGAACAAAAAGAAGCTGCTTTAGCTTTAACAACAGAAGATATTGAATTATTAAAAGAAGATGCTACATATAATGGTAAAGATTTAGTAGAATTTGAAAGAAAATTATTTGCTTTAAAAACTTTATATCATTTAAAAGAAACTACACAAGACTGGGTACAAACTAATGGTAGAGATATTTCTATTGAATACATGATGGCTGCAGTTAAAGGTAGTGTAGCAGATGAATTAGAATTATCTACAAAAGATTATTCTAAGATTACTATTCCAGCTAAATTCTATTCAAAAGAACCAGAAGATTATGTAATTCATGTTGGAGATGACATCTATAGAGTACCAGTTGGAGTAGGAGAAATCTGGAATACAATTGATTATATTTATGCAGTACAAGAAGCTACTTTAAAAGGTGATAAGGAATTAGAAACTTATCGTAAAGCTTTAAATTATGGTAAGACTACAATGGCTGCAGGATCTAATCATAAAAAGAATAAATTAAGTGAGCAATATAGTGCTTCATATATTGAAAAGAATTACGTAAAATAGTAATTCTTTTTTATTGCTTTTTTATATAGTATGGTAAAATTATATTAAGAATAGGTGATTATATGTATTGTGAAAAATGTGGAGAAAAAATAAAAGAAGGAAATTCTTTTTGTACTAATTGTGGTACTCCTAAAAAGATAATTAATAAAGTTGAAGAAAAAGAAGAAAATAAAGTAGAAGTTACACCTACAGTTGTAGTAGTAAATAATTCTCAAGAAGAAGATAATAAAAAAGCAAATCTATTATGTACTATCTCAGTACTTCTATATTTTGTAGGACCTTTAGCTATATTTATTATTGCTTTATTCTCTAGTTTAATATCTAGATCTTTAGGATCAATTATAAGTGCTTTATCAGGCGCAACAAGAATAGCTGCAATTGTCTTAATGATAGTTGCTAGAGTTAAATATCCTAATAATACATTTGCTAAAGTATTAATGTGGATTTATATTGGCCTAGCTATTTTAGCTGCAATCTTTGTGGTGCTATTTATAGTATTCCTAATTATAGGAATAGCTTCGTTCGCATCATTATATTAGGAGTAATATGACAGTAGAAGAATTAAGAAAGAAAATGATTGAAGATTTAGAGCCAGCTTTCTTTATTGGAGGTTTTGGTGGAGCAATGCTAGAATTTGAAGAAATAAAAAAAGCTAGTAAAGAAAAGGTAATAGAAATTGCTAAGAAAAAGGGTTATATTAAGTCAGAAGAAGAAGTAGAAGATAATCCTAAAGTAAAGAGATTTTGACAAATATCAAAACTTATGTTAAAATAATCGCAATTAAATGAAAGGGAGGATTATTATGAAATATTCATATAATCAAATTCATCATCATAATAGTCTGCACTTGTTAATACGACATTAAAAGCTCGTAGGTACAAGTGCTATTTGTAGTGCTTGTATCGCTTATAAATATAGATGACTATTATAATGCTATACAGGTACTATCTGTATAGCATTTTTTTATTAGAAAAATGAAAAAAATATGATTATGAAGGAGAAAAGAATTTGAAAACAATAAAAAATGGTATCGTCTTTAGTAACGATATAAAAAGAATACTAGAAGGAGTTAATTCATTAGACTTTAGGTATGATTATATACCAAATGAAGATACAATAAGAAAGGTAAGATATGACTTTAAAAAACAAGTAAATAAAATCTTTGATAAAGTATCTATTATTTCAGAAGATGAAATGTTAGAAGTAAATAATTTGATTGAAGGTGGATATCCCCATCGTAACTTTGGATAAGATTTATATTAAACCAGATGAAGAAAATATATTCTTCTTAGACTGTACTAGAATAAATGGTAGTGATGAACTAACAACTAGAACTAAAGGTAGTTTAGAAGAACAAGTAAAAGATTTAAGAAATAGAATTAAATCTAGACAAGTAATACTTGCAGATGATGTAGTATTCTCTGGAAGTGTTTTAAAGAAAATAATTAGTTTATTAAAAGGACAAGGAATAGAAGTAGTACAAGTAGTATCTTGTATTTGTACAAAAGAAGGATATGACTATTTTAATAAGAATTTAAAATATGGATTAAAAACAAATATCTTATTAGAAGAAGATGTCATAGATCAAATTTGTGAAAGAGATTTCTATTTTGGAATTGCTGGTTCAGGTATAGTTGTAAAAACTAAAGAAGGATTTATGAAAGCACCATACTTTGAACCATTTGGTAATCCAAATGAAAGAGCATCTATTCCAGAAAAAGATTCTAAATCATTCTCAGAAGGATGTATTAAAAGAAGTATAATGCTTTGGGAAGAGATAGATAAATTAAAAGGAGAAAAAACAAAAATGTCTGAACTACCAGAAAAAATAGTTGGTACTAAAGAAAATGATGAAGTAGTAAAAGTATTAAAATTGAAAGGAAGAAGTTTATGAAAAAAATACAAATAGGAGTTATGGGTTCGGCTGCTGATTTAAATTATAGTGATGAGGCTTTAGCCTTTACTAAAGAGTTAGGAGAATTAATTGCAGATTCTGGCAATATCTTAGTCTATGGAGCAGAAAAAGAGTATACCTCTTTATCTACTGAAGCTGCAAAGGCAGCAAGTAAAAAAGGTGGTATAACAGTAGGAGTTGCGGGAGGAAAAAGTAAAAAAGTATTTGGTAAATTCCGTCCAACAATCCTTATTAATTCAGGGCAAGAAATAGGAGGAGGACGTGAATTTAACCTAGTCTTATCTTGTGATGTAATAATTGCTTTAGGAGGAGGATCAGGAACTCTTACTGAGATTGCTATAGCTTATCAAGCAGGCATCCCAATTATCACTGTAAATAAGTTCGGTGGATGGTCAAAAGAGTTGGCTAACCTATATTTAGATGAAAGGTGTAGGTTAAAGTGTATTCCAGCCAGTACTGCCAAAGAAGCACTCGATTTAGCAATAAAACAAGTTAAATAATGTAAACATAAGTAAAATAAGGCTCTACAACGTTTTCTGCATGTTATAATTAAAGAGTAGAAAATAGGAGGAATAAAAATTGTGTTTAATTTAAAAGGTAGGGTTGCTGTCATTACCGGAGCAAGTTCAGGACTTGGAAAACAAATGGCAGAAGGATTTGCTAAACAAGGAGCAGATTTAGTATTACTTGCTAGACGTGTAGAACGTCTTGAAGAATCAAAAGCAGAACTAGAACAATATGGAGTAAGAGTATTACCAGTTAAGTGTGATGTAACATCAACTGAAGATATTGATAATGCTGCTAAATTAGCAGAAGAGACTTTTGGTAAAGTTGATATTTTAGTAAACTGTGCTGGATCATCTAAAGATAAAGGAGTTCTTGATATGAATGATGAAGAATGGGACTTCACTATCGCAACAGATGAAACTAGTGTATTTAAGATGACTAGAGCATTCGGAAATATTATGAAAAAACATAACTATGGTAGAGTAATTAATATTGCATCTATGTATGGTATGGTTGGAAATACTGAAATCCCAACAATTGCATATCACTCATCTAAAGGAGCAGTTGTTAACTTTACTCGTGCTGCTGCTGCAGAATTAGCAAAAGATGGAATTACAGTTAACTGTATTTGTCCAGGATATTTCTATACAGAACTAACAACAGCTGTTCTTGATACAGAAATGTTCCAAGCATTTGCTAATAGCCATGTACCAATGAAACGTTATGGTAAAGAAGGAGAATTAAATGCTGCTGCAATCTTCTTAGCAAGTGAAGAAGCAAGTTATGTTACTGGAGTAATCTTACCAGTAGATGGTGGATATACTGCTGTTTAATAAAAATAAAAAGATGTCTTAGACATCTTTTTTTATTCACATTTTCTTCCTTCTAAACAAATAGTCATTGTATATTTACTATTTCCTCTATATTCTTTATTTTCATCAAAATCATCTTCTGTGTCATATGTAAATACTGTTAGAAGTATTTTAGAATCAACTTCTCCAACTTGATAACTACTTTGTATTTTTATAGCAGTAAATAGTGTATTAGAATTATATTCATTATTTTCAATATGTGAGTAGAAACCTTTACCTCTATTAGCATAATCATCATATAAATAATTCATGAAATGTTCCCATCTGTTCATACAATCATTTGGACTTAAAATATTGTAAGATACATCTTCTCCAGTACTAGATAAATGAAATTTTAAATTAAATCCAACTTTCAAATTAGTATCTTTTTTATAATTATTAAATGTATCATAATAAGATTCTCCAAATCCTTTATTTAAAGTTATTTTATCTTCGTTAGAAGGATATACTTGAAATACACCTAAATCTTCTTCAATAACAGCTTTTTTAGTAATAGTAGTATATTTAGTTAATGTATTACCATTTAAAGAATATAGACCAATTGGAGTATTGTTTTTATCTTCGTATTTTGTTACTTCTTCAGGTTTTACTTCAGGTCTTTTTACTTTTTCTTTAGTATTAACTTCTTCCTTAGCACAACCAGAAATTAAAATAACACAAATTAATAATAAGAATAGTTTTTTCATCTTAACACCTCTCTTAAATTATAATATAAGAAAAAATAAATGAGAAGAAAAATATGTTATAATGAATAATAGGAGAGTGAGGATATGAAGTACTTACCATTAATACTAGCAGCCTTAGTAATAGCAATACTTAGTTATCATAATGAAAAACTAGTAAAAAAATATAAAGAAGAAGAACAAAAGAAAGAATTACAAAAAAACTTAAAAGTTGATTTAAAAATAGAACCAAAAGAAATTAAAGAAATAAAAAAAGAAAAGATAGATAAGAAAAATTAATTTGTTTTAAATATAAAATATGATATTATTATAATAGGTGAGAGTATATGAATAATAACAATAATATGATGGGAATAAACACCGGTAGTAACGACAACAACACTATGATGGAGTTAATAAACTCTGATAATGGTGAAGTTAAAGTAGAAAAGAAAGGTTTCTTTAAAAGATTAAAAGAAAAAAGAGAAGCCAAAAAAGAAGAAAAAAGAAGAATAAAAGAACGTAATAAAATCTTAAATGAAAAGAAAGATGACACAATTTATAAAGAAGAAACTAATGGGAATGATATTTCACTAGGAAAAGATGTATATGATCCCCTAGAAGAAAAGAAGAAAAGAGATAAAGTAAAGAATTTCTTTAAAAAATTATTAATTATTCCTGAATTATTAATTGTTATCTTACTCGCAGTATTTTTAAAAAGTAAATATATTGATTATTCTAAAGTAGCTCATCAAACATTAAATTATTCTATTGATTCATATGTATATACTATTGAAAGAAATGCCGATAGTGTTATTGTTATAAAAGGTAAAAAACAAGCTTGCCCAATTCCACCTTGCGATTATACTACAGAAAAAGAAACAGAGATTAAATTTGGAGAAGCATCAATGACTCTTATTAAAATATTTATGGACACAAAATTCTTATTCCAATCAACATCTAAAGATGTCACAGCAAAAGATATTAGAACTGGTTTTGGTAGAAGATGTATGTATAGCTTAATTAATAATGAAGAGTCTTTCTTAAAGTTTAATGGTTTCCGTAAATATAAAGTATCTGATTATGAACAAATGAGTAACTATACAAAAAGAGGTTACTTATATGTAGAAAATGGAAATAGTAAAGTATTATCTATTGCGATGGGAGAAAAACCAACAAGTGGATTCTCTTTATCAGTAACTAATATTTTTAAAAAAGGTAATGACTACTATGTTTATGTTAAGGAACAACAACCTAATGCTACTGAAAGTTCAATTGCTTTATTAACACATCCAGTAGTATCAATTAATTTAGATGAAAAGCCAGATAAAATATTTGTATATAATGTTGAAAGTGGAGAAGAATTCTATAATTATGAATCACTTCCACAAAACAGAGAGAATAATAAAATGACTAGTATAGCAGGGGAATTAATAAAGAGTGTGAACAAATAAAAGACTAGCAATAGTCTTTTTTTTTAGGAGGTATTATGAAAAGAAATAAAACAAGACAAATAAAAGTAGGAAATGTATTAATAGGTGGACAAGATAAAGTAATTATTCAGTCTATGTGTAATACTAAAACTAAAGATGTAGAAAGTACAGTAAAACAAATATTAGAACTAGAAGATCTAGGATGTGAAATAATAAGAGTTGCTTGCTTAGATATAGAAGATGCTAAAGCAATAAAAAAAATAAAAGAAAAGATTCATATTCCAATAGTTGCCGATATTCATTTTGATTATAAGATTGCTTTAGAAGCAATAAATAGTGGAGTAGATAAAATAAGAATTAATCCAGGAAATATTGGTAAGGAAGAAAATGTTAAAAAAGTAGTAGATGCTTGTAAAGAAAAAGGTATTCCTATTCGTATTGGAGTAAATGCTGGATCTCTAGAAAAAGATTTATTAGAGAAGTATCATCATCCTACAGCTGAAGCAATGGTAGAGTCTGCAAGACGTCATATTGAGATTCTAGAGAAATTAGATTTTTATGATATATGTTTATCTTTAAAATCATCAAATTTAGAGTTATGTTTAAAAGCTTATGAACTAGCAAGCAAAACATTCCCATATCCATTACATATAGGTATTACAGAAGCAGGAACTGCATTTAGTGGAACAATTAAATCAAGTATTGGATTAGGTATTTTATTAAGAGAAGGAATAGGAGATACACTTCGAGTATCACTATCAGATGATCCAAAAGAAGAAGTAATTGTTGCCAAAGAAATACTAAAGAATTTTGGTTTAATAAAAGATATGCCAACTCTAGTATCTTGTCCTACATGCGGTAGAACACAAATAGATTTAATTCCAATGGCAAAAGAAATAGAAGAGTTTTTAAAAGGCATTAAATCAAATATAAAAGTAGCTGTAATGGGCTGTGCTGTAAATGGCCCTGGAGAGGCAAGAGAAGCAGATGTAGGTATTGCCGGTGGAATAGGTGAAGGAATAATCTTTAAAAAAGGTGAAATAATAAGAAAAGTAAAAGAAGAAGATTTAGTAGAAGAATTAAAGAAAGAAATAATTGAAATGACAAAAAAATAGGATTAAATCCTATTTTTTATTTTCTTTTTCTAATTGTTTATAATCAACTTTACCAATCATTGTTTTAGGTAAAGATTCACGATATACAAATTCTTTTGGAATCATATATTTAGATAAATTCTTTTCACAATACTCTTTAATCTCTGCTTTTAATTTCATGTTTTCTTTATATTCACTTTTAAGTACTACATAAGCTTTAGGTACTTGTACTTTATATGGATGAGGAACTCCAACTACACAAGAATTAAGTATAGCAGGATGCTTGTTTAATACCTCTTCAATATGTGATGGATAAACATTATATCCAGAACTAATAATAAGTCTTTTAAGTCTTTGTACAAAGAATAAGCATCCATTCTTATCCATATAACCTAAGTCACCTGAATGAACCCAGATCTTTCCATCTTTATCTTTTTCAAGTACTTCATTAGTTGCCTTTTCATCATTTAAATATCCCATCATTACAGAAGGACCAGAAATAAGAATTTCTCCAACTTGTCCAATATCTACTTCTTCCTTAGTATCAGGATTAACTATCTTCATATCATTTCCAGGAAGAGGTATTCCAACACTACCTAAAGTATAAGATGCAGTTGTACTAAATATACATCCTCCAGAAGTTTCAGTCATACCATAACCTTGAACTACACCATGACGACAATTATGTTTCTTTAAGAACTCATTAACCGCAAGATTTTTCTCTTCATTTAAGGAATCTCCACCAGATACTACATATTTAACATTAGATAAATCTATATCTTCCATATGTTTATTGCCAATTAATGCTTCAAATAAAGTTGGTACTCCAGGAATAATAGTAGGCTTATATTGTCTAAGTATCTTATCAAATCTTCCAGCATCAAACTTAGGAATTAGAATTAGAGTTGCTCCTATACTTAAAGGATAATGAGTACATTCTACTAATCCAAAGCAATGAAACATAGGAAGTATTCCTAACATACTATCACGATCATCATTTTCAGGTAAAGCAATTCTTGCTTGTCCAATTACTACATTAATATTTCCATTAGATAAAACTATACTCTTAGGAGTACCACTTGTTCCTCCTGAATGAAGTATTACTGCAGCATCATTCCATTTAGTAGGATTAAGAACATCTCTATTGTAATTTTTACCTTTATCTCTAAAATCTTTATAGAACATAAAACTTTCATTACTCTTTGGAAGTTTAACTTTTCTATCTTCTAATAAGTAATAAATTGTACTCATTGGTTTAGGCATAGAATCTCTCGGAGATATTAATATTGTTTTATATAAATTTGTCTCACTTAAAATATTATTTACTTTCTTATAATTAAAATTAATAGTAAATAACATAACTGATTTAGTATCTACAATAGATTGTTTAATTTCTTCTTCAGCAGATAATGGATGTATCATATTTGCTACTGCACCAATCTTACTAACTGCATAAAATACAATAATAGATTCCGGTACATTAGGAAGACAAATAGAAACTACATCTCCTTTTCTTATACCTTGACTTTTCATTGCTTTAGCACATAAATCTATTTCATCAAATAATTCTTGATATGTAGTTTTACGTCCAAAATAGTTTAATGCAGTATTACGCATTCTATATTCATTTTGATTATATAGAAATTCATACATAGACTCCTCAGGCATATCTACATTACGTTTATCTTTAGCATAAAACTTTTCCCAAATCTTATGTTTTTTCTTAAATAAAAAAAATTTCATAGTTCACCTCATTTAATAGACACTTGTTGAATATCTAACAAATATATTGTATAATTTAAATTAGTTGATAATCAATAATCAAATAAATACAAAGTGTTAGTTGTTGAACAAACTATTATTACTTTGTTTAATAATGGAGGGTTTATGGATAGAAGAATAAAATATACACAAAAAGTAATTAAAGATACTTTATTAAACTTATTAGAGAAAAAAGATATAGCAAATATTACCGTAACAGAAATATGTGAAATATCAGATATTAATAGAGGAACATTTTATAGATATTATATGGATGTCTATGATTTACTTAAAAATATTGAACAAGAATTCATTAATGAAATAAAGAATTCTCCATCAATAGAAAATATTCATGATCATTCAATTTATTCTTTTACTAAAGGTATATTATCAATTTTTGAAAATAATAAGAAATTAGTAAAAATTCTATTTAATACAGATAATAATGTCTATTTCTTAAATGAAGTATTAGATGCTGCTTATGAAAAATGTATGGGTAGATGGGAAGAATTACAACCTGATATTAATAGTGAAGAATTAGAAAACTCTGTTGTATTTATTTTTAATGGTGCTTTAGGAGTAATTAATTATTGGATTAAAAATGATTTTTCAACTCCTACAGATGACCTAGCAAAATACATAGAAATGTACTGTTTATATGGAGCTAAAAAGTATTTACCAAAGAATAAACAAAATTAAATGTAAATTATTACTTTTTTTCTAAAAAAGACTCATAATAAAAAAATAATTATGGTACAATGAGATAGGAGGAGATTACATGATTGAAGTTTTAAAAGCATTTTTATTTGGAATTGTAGAAGGTATAACAGAATGGTTACCTATATCCTCAACAGGACATATGATTCTACTAGATGAGTTCATTAAGTTAAATGTCTCTGCAGATTTTTATAAATTATTTGAAGTTGTTATTCAGTTAGGAGCAATCCTAGCAGTAGTAGTTATTTACTTTAAAAGTATTTGGCCACTCAAAAAAGAAAATAATAAAGTTAAATTAGATAAACCAGTATTAAACTTATGGGGAAAGATATTAGTAGCTTGTATACCAGCAGCTATAATTGGATTATTATTTGATGACTGGATAGATGAACATTTTTATAACAGTATAGTAGTGTCATTAGCATTAATAATCTATGGTATTATCTTTATCGTAATTGAAAATAAAAATATTGGTTCTAGAAAAACAAAAGATGTAAATAAAATAACTTATAAACAAGCACTACAAATTGGAACATTCCAATTACTTGCTTTAATTCCTGGAACGTCACGTAGTGGATCAACTATTATTGGAGGATTACTAATAGGATTAGAAAGAGCTACTGCAGCAGAATTCACATTCTTCTTAGCAATACCAGTAATGGCCGGAGCATCTCTCTTAAAACTATTAAAGTACATTGTTAAAGTAGGTCTATCCTTCACAGGACTAGAAGTAGGTATTCTTGTAGTCGCAACCATAACAGCATTCATTGTTAGTATGTTTGTAATTAAATTCCTAATAAATTATATTCGTAAACATAACTTCAAAGTATTTGGATATTATAGAATTGCATTAGGAATTCTAGTTTTACTATACTTTTTGATTTGTAAATAAAGAGTGATTTAAGATTACTCTTTTTTTAGTGTAGAGGAGGAAATATGAAAAAACAAATTGAAAAAGATAACTTGCGATTAATGGTATTTGACAGTGCCAAAGAACTCGGAGAGAAGGTAGATAAACACCTTCTAGAAATGTATCACTTAGACCCTGATAATGATACATTTATTGTCCCAATCAAAGAAAACTTCTTTGAAGATGGTCATCTAAAGGTCGAAATAGATGAGACAGTAAGAGGTAAAGATATGTTTATGATTACTGATATAGGTAATTATTCATTAGAATATAAAATGCATGGATTTATCAATCATACTAGTCCAAATGATCTAATAGAACAATTAAAAGATGGAATAGGGGCTTGTAACTGTCATGCCAAAAATATAAATATCGTAATGCCTCTTCTATATGCAGGAAGACAACATAGAAGAAATACAAGAGAAAATCTAGCTTGTGGAATGATGCTTCATGAAATAGATGATATGAGTAGAATAAAAGGATTCATTACTTTTGATGCTCATGATCAAGGAGTAGAACATGCAATTCATAATATGGAATTTAATAATTTCTTCCCAACTAATACTATTCTAGAAGAATTAATTAATGATCTTCCAAAAGCAAGATTAAGAAAAATAGTTTTTATCGCCCCAGATAATGGCGCAACTGGAAGAAGAAATGTTTACTTAAATTCATTTAACTCAAAATATATTCATAGAGAAGCAGGAAGCTTTTATAAACAAAGAGACTATAATAATTTAGTAGATGGAAAATACCCAGTAATAAGTCATGTTTATTCAGGTAATAGTGATCTTGAAGGATATACCGCTATTATTTCAGATGATATGGTATCATCAGGTGGAAGTATTTTTGAATGTATAGAAGAATTAAAAAAATATAAAGTTAAACATGTTATTGTCGTAGTAACTTATGCTTTATTTACAAAAGGTATAGATAAATTTAAAGAGTACTATGAAAAAGATATGTTACACGGATTATATACAACAAACCTATCTTATATACCAGAAGAGTATAAAAAAGAAAAATGGTTACATGTCTGCGATTGTTCAGAATATTTAGCCAAAATTATTTATAATATTCATAATGATATTTCAATAACAGATTTACTAAGAGATAAATCACTTCCAATACGTTTAATTGAAGAAAAGTTTGAAAAATGATAAAATCACTATAGGAGTGATAACATGAAAATAATATCTTGGAATGTTGCAGGACTTCGTGCCTGTCTAAATAAAGGCTTTGATCAATTTTTTGATAAAGAAAAAGCAGATATCTATTGTCTACAAGAAACAAAAGTATTAGAAGAGCAAAATCCTTTTCATCCTTATGGATATCATGAATACTTATATCCAGCAGAGAAAAAAGGTTATTCTGGTACAATGATTTATTCTAAAGAAAAACCAATTTCAGTAAAATATGGAATAGGTGAAGAAGAATATGATAATGAAGGTAGAATAATAACTGCAGAATATAATGATTTTTATCTAGTAAATTGTTATGTACCAAATTCTAAAAGAGAATTAGAGCGATTAGATTCTAGAATGCATTTTGAAGAATTAATGAAGAATTATTTAAAAGATTTATCAAGTAAGAAAAATGTAATCTATTGTGGAGACTTAAATGTAGCTCATGAAGAAATAGATATTAAGAATCCTAAAGCAAATAGAAGAAGTGCAGGATTTACTGATGAAGAAAGAAATAAAATGACAGAATTATTAGATAGTGGCTTTATTGATACATTCAGATATTTTTATCCAGAAGAGATTAAATATAGTTGGTGGAGTTATTTAGGTCATGCAAGAGAAAAAGGAATAGGTTGGAGACTAGATTATTTTATAGTAAATAAAGAAATGATTAAAAAAATAAAAGATTCAACTATTTTAGATGATGTAGAAGGTTCTGATCATTGCCCGATTAAATTAGAAATATAAAGAGCTAAATTAGCTCTTTATATGTTATAATGAAAAAGAATAGGGTGATTGTATGAAAGTTAAGTGTAGTTATTGCGGAAGTTATATTTCTGATACTGAAGAAAAATGTCCTAATTGTAAAGCTCCAAATGAGCAGTTAAAAAGAGTTGGTAATGAAGTACCAACTACAATAGAAGAATTAAAGAAATGGTATGAAGATCATAACTTACCTCCAGAAGAAACAACAAGATTCTTTATTGGTAAAGATATTAAAGAAGCAAGAGCTTTTGGTATCTATCAAGATGAAAAAACAAAGAACTTTGTAGTATATAAAAATAAAGATACTGGTGCTAGAGCAGTTCGTTATGAAGGTAAAGATGAAGCTTATGCTGTAAATGAATTATATTTAAAATTAAAAGAAGAGATTCTACATCAAAAAACAATGAATGATGCTAGAAGAACAATGAATACAAGTGAAGCATTTAAAAAGAATCAAAAGAGTACATTAAGAATAGTTATTATATTCATAGTATTTTGTTTATGCATGAATCTATTTCCAGTAGTTTTATTTTCAGCATATTCATTATCTAATTATAAAAAAGGATATTATAATTCAAATGATACTATTTATTATTTATATGATAGATGTTCAAAGTTTAATCAAGAAAAATGCGAGTGGTATAGATACGATAGTAAAAAAGATGATTGGTCTTTAGTATTAAATAATAAAACAGTAAAGAAACCAATCTTTGGTGGATTATATTGGGATTCATACAATAGTCTATATACAAAATTTGATATAAACAAACAATATTATGATTGTGATTGGTATAAAGAATTACATCCACCTACACCAGAAAATGGTTATTATAATTATGATGATAAAATATATTATTATTACTATGGATGGTATATTTTAAATAATGATGAATGGGTATCAGCATCTGATCCAACTGGAGATATAATTTATAATCCAGATACATATTATGATTCTGATAAGACAATAAGTGATACTTATGATTTTGAAGATAGCGATTACTATGCATCTAGTTCATATGACTATGATGATGATGATAGTTGGTGGAGTAGCAGTAGTAATGATTCTTCATGGGATAGTTCATCATCTTGGGATAGCAGTGACTCATGGGATAGTGGAGGATCTGACTGGGGTTCAGATTGGTAAAAAAATAAAAAAATTAAGATTATTATTTAGATATTAATAAAAAAATTGTATAATAAAAACATAGGAGGATTTATTATGAAAGATTATATGGATCAAGAAAAATTAAGAATTGTTAGAGAAAGAGATGGCTTTGTAGCAGCCCTAGATCAAAGCGGTGGTTCTACTGCAAAGACACTAGAAAAATATGGAATTCCAAAAGATAGTTGGGAAACAGAAGAAGAGATGTTTGAACTTATTCATCAAATGAGAAAAAGAGTATTTACATCTCCAGTATTTACAAGTGAAAAAATCTTAGGAACTATTTTATTCTATAAGACTATGGAATCACAAGTAAATGGTAAATATACTGCTGCTTATCTTTGGGAAGATAAGAATATTGTTTCATTCTTAAAAGTTGATAAAGGATTAGAAGAAGAAAACAATAATGTTAAATTAATGAAACCAATTCCAGATCTTGAAGAT
This sequence comes from Bacilli bacterium, assembly GCA_017525015.1. The sequence continues at coordinate 90,789 of JAFXUK010000003.1, read as the reverse complement.
CAATTAAGAGTTGCTCGTGAAAGAGGAGTATTTGGTACTAAGATGAGAAGTGTTATCTTAGGAGCAAATAGAGAAGGAATTAGAGAAATAGTTAAACAACAATTTGCTTTTGCAAAAACTATTTGTGATAATGGACTAGTTCCAATTATTGAACCTGAAGTAGATATTAATATTCCAGATAAGAAAGAAGCAGAAGCTATTCTAAAAGAAGAAATTAAAGCTGTATTAGATAATTGGGATCAAAATGATTTAATTATGTTTAAATTTACTATTCCAACAGAAGCAAATTTATATTTAGACTTATATGAATATCCTTGCTTAGTAAGAATAGTTGCATTATCAGGTGGATATGAAACTGATGAAGCTTGTCGTTTACTAAGAGAAAATAAAAGAATGATTGCATCATTCTCAAGAGCATTATTACAAAACTTATTTGCATATCAAAGTGAAGAAGAATTTAATAATGCATTAAAAGATGCAATTGATGAAATTTACGAAGCGTCAATTAAAGACTAGATTTCTAGTCTTTTTTATTTTTATGTCTTCACAAACAAATGTTTGAGTGCTATAATACAACTAAGAAAGGTGATACTATGAATAAAGTCTATATTTGCATTGATTTAAAAAGTTTTTATGCATCTGTAGAGTGTCGTGAAAGAGGACTAGATCCACTACATACAAATCTAGTAGTAGCAGATAAAAGTCGTACCGAAAAAACAATTTGTTTAGCAGTATCACCATCTCTAAAGAAATATGGAATCTCAGGTAGAGCAAGACTCTTTGAAGTAGTCCAAAGAGTAAAAGAAGTTAATAAAGAAAGAAGACTAAAAAACAAAAGACCATTTACTAAAAAAAGTATTTATGAAGATGAATTAGACAATGATTATAGTTATGAACTAGATTATATTGTAGCTCCTCCTAGAATGAGATTATATATGGATTATAGTGCAAAGATTTATAATGTATATTTAAAGTATGTTGCCAAAGAAGATATCTTTGCTTATTCAATAGATGAAGTATTCTGTGATATTACAAATTATTTAAAGACATATAAGAAAACTCCTAAAGAATTAATCACAACAATGATAAGAGATGTCTATGAAACAACAGGTATTACTGCAACAGGAGGAATAGGTACTAATATGTATCTAGCTAAGATTGCAATGGATATAGTCGCAAAGAAAAAAGATGCAGATGAGTATGGTGTACGTATTGCATCACTAGATGAAATGTCTTATAGAAAACTGTTGTGGACTCATGTGCCTATTACAGACTTTTGGAGAGTAGGTAAAGGAATAGCTAAAACTTTAGAAAAACATAAGATGTATACAATGGGAGATATTGCTAGAACGTCTCTAGAAAATGAACAATTACTTTATAAATTATTTGGAGTGAATGCGGAAACTTTAATTGATCATGCTTGGGGATATGAACCTTGTACAATGAAAGATGTAAAAAACTATCGACCAAAAATTAGATCATTATCATCAGGACAAGTTCTTCATAAACCATATGACTATGAACACACAAGACTAATAGTTAAAGAAATGATTGATAGTTTGGTTCTAGATATGGTAGAAAAAGGATTTATGACTAATCAAATAGTATTAGATATTGCCTATGACACATCTAACTTAGATTTTTATAAAGGAGAAGTTACAACTGACTTCTATGGAAGAAAAGTACCAAAACATGCTCACGGTACATATCGTCTTCAAGAATACACATCATCAAGTAAAGATATATCTAAATCAATGATTAATCTCTTTGAAGATATTATTAACAAAGATTTATCATCTAGAAAAATAACTGTTGTAGTAGGTAATCTAGAAAAAAAGAAAAAAATAGATAATAGTGTGAGAACTGAACAATTAAATTTATTTGAAGCCCCTAAAGAAAATAAAAAAGAATTAGATGAAAAAGAAACAACTTTAGAAAAAACTCTATTAAATATTAAATATAAATATGGTAAAAATGCCATATTAAAAGGAATGAATCTAGAGGAAGGAGGGACTATGATTGAAAGGAACAGTCAAGTTGGAGGACACAAAGGATAATTTTCCCTATGAAGATATTTTGTATTTAGATCATCCTAATCCTAGATATCATGAAAGAATGTCTCTATTAAATCGTGCAGGACAGTTTTCTCCTTTTGCAGCCTTAACAGGTTATGAAGAACAAATTAAAGAAACAGAAAGAATAACATCTAAAAAAATAGTATTAGATGAAGAAGCAAAACAAAAATTAGATGAAACAATAAAAGTAGTAATAGATAATCCATCATTAGAAGTAAAAATAACATATTTTATTCCTGATTCTAGAAAAGACGGAGGAAAGTACTTAGAAAAAATAGGAACAATTCATAGAATTGATTCCTATCAAAATAAAATTATTATGAAAGATAAAACTAAAATAGCCCTTAGAGATATTGTAAAGATTGACATAATTGATACTCAAGAAGAGAATTCTTTGTTATAATAAAAGAGGTGATGATATGAACTCTAATGTTGTAATTGAAAGAGAAAAAGATTTTATTGATCGTATCAGTAATGAATATAATTATGACAACAATATTAGACATTTACTTTATGTTATTATCCCAGCCTTTGTCATAAAATATGGTATAAACAAAGAAAAACTAATATTAAATGCTTTTAGAGATATTAAAATCATCACATCAAACGAAAAAGATAAATACATTAAAGCTTATTATTCATCAAAACCAGTATTAGAAGATAATGAATATAAAACAAAAAAATATATGGTACTTCAAAACTATAAAGAAACAGATCTTTTAAATCTATTAGATAACTTAGTCCATGAATTTAATCATGCAGTTAACTCTTTTATTAATGAGATTAAAGTAACTAAAAAATATATTTATTTAAGAACAGGGCTAACATATAGAATTTATAGTAAAGAAGATTTATCATTCATAAAAAAAGATTCTTCATATCTATTAGAAGAAATAATTAATACAAAACAAACAGAAGAAATAATAGATATTATAAAATCATTTGATGATAAGAATAGTAATATAAGTAATACAATTTATGCAATTAATGCAGAAACTAATCATAAATATAATTCTAATTCTTATAATTTAGAAAGTAGAATATGCAAACAAATATTAACTAATAGAACATTTATTAATACACTAGCAAATCTAAGATTAAATGGAGAAGTATATAATATTAATAAATGGTTTGATGATATTACAGGTGAAGAAAATTCATATAAAGAATTAATAAAACTATTAGAAGAAATATATGAATTAGAATTAAAATATGTAAATAAAAAAATATTAAGAGGATTAATTCTAAATAAAATTAGAGATACATCCAAAAGAATAATGCGTATCATAGATAAATTTGATCGCAATGTTAATTTCAGATAAGAGGTGAAATAATGAATCCAAAATTTATAGAATTTAGAGAGAAATATAAAGACTTTATATATCATTCATATAAATATAGATTAGATGATAATCTAGAAATAGAATATCATTTTGAAATACCAAATCTTTGTGAATTTCGCCCTCAAATAATTATAAAAAGAGAAAATATAAAAATAGTTCCAAATAGAGATATATTAGAATATCTAATATTTCAAATTGGTTTAGTAGAACTAATTAGTTATGTAAAAGCTACTTGCTCTAAAAATATAGAAATAAGAGCAGGATATATTAATGAAGAACAAATAAAATTCTTTAAAAAACTTTATTACAATGGTTTAGGAGAATTTTTATATATAAACAATATAAATGTATCTGAAGAAGAATTATTTAATATAGTTTGTACTCATGAAGAAAAGAAGTTACCAGTAACAGATTATCAAGGTTTAGGTAATTTAATATGTGTAGGTGGAGGAAAAGACTCATGTGTAACATTAGAATTATTAAAGAAAGAAGAAAATAATTCATGTTTAATAATTAATCCAAAAACTCCATCTTTAGCAACTGCCACAGTAGCAGGATATAAAGATACAGATATTATGCAAGTTAAAAGAGTATTAGATCGAAAAATAATTGAATTAAATGAACAAGGATTCTTAAATGGTCATACACCTTTATCATCAGTAATTGCTTTTACTGCACTTTTATGTGCTTATCTACAAGGTAAGAAAAACATTGTCTTATCTAATGAAGCTAGTGCTAATCAAGAAACAGTAAAAGGCACTAATATAAATCATCAATATTCTAAAACAATCGAATTTGAAAATGATTTTAGAGAATATGTAAAGAATAATATTCCATTAGATATTAATTACTTTAGTTTACTTAGAGGATTATCAGAATATAATATTGCAAAATTATTTGCTCATTATAGAATCTATCATAAAGTATTTAAAAGTTGTAATTTAGGAAGTAAAGAAAAAGAATGGGTATGGTGCTGTAATTGTTCTAAATGTTTATTCATCTATATTATTCTAAGTCCATTTATAACTAAAGAAGAACGCATTAGTATTTTTGGAGAAGATTTATATGATCGAGAAGACCTATTAGATACATTTAAAGAAATAATAGGATATTCTGATACAAAACCATTTGAGTGTGTAGGTACAATAGAAGAAGCAAGACTTGCAGTAAGTGAAGTAATCGAAAAAGGTGAAGAAGGAAGACTTCTAGATTATTATCGAGATAACTATCCATTAGAATTAGAAAAAGAAGAGATAGAAAAGTATAATGATAATAATAATTTAGGAGAGTATTATAACAAATTAGTAAAAGAGGAATTGATGCTTTATGTTTAATAAAATAATAGAAAAACTTAAAGATAAAAAAATAGCTATTTTAGGTTTTGGAAGAGAAGGAAAATCAACATATAACTTTATAAATAGACATCTAGATAATCAAGATATTACAATACTAGATAAAAATGATATTGATGTAGATTGTAAAAAAGTAATAGGTGAGAATTACCTAGATAATCTAAATGATTATGATATTATTATTAAATCTCCAGGAATAAGTTTAAAAGATATAGATATAAATCCTATTAAAGATAAAATAACTTCTCAACTAGAATTATTATTAGAAGTAAATAGTAATAATATGATAGGTATTACGGGTACAAAAGGTAAATCAACAACTACATCTCTTACTTACGAAGTATTAAAAGATCAATTAGAAGATGTATTTTTATTAGGTAATATTGGTAAACCAGTATTAGATGAAGTAGAAAAGTATACAGATAAAACAATTTTAGTAATAGAGATGAGTTCACATCAATTAGAGTTTGTAAGACGTAGTCCTCATGTCGCCGCTATTTTAAATCTATATCAAGATCATCTAGATCATGATGGTACAGTAGAACACTATCATCAAAATAAATTAAATATTTTTAAATATCAAACTGATACAGATTATTATATTTATTCAGATGATAATCCTGATTTAAATAAAAAGATTAATGATTATCCATATAGAGGTATTCGTTATACAGTAAGATTTGATAATGAAAATTTAAATGGTAATAGAACAAGACTATTAAATAAAGATGTAATTATAAATGATAAGATTATTTATCATGATAATAATAGATTACTTTTAGGAGATCATAATTTAAAAAATATTATGTTTGTCTTAACAATAGCTAAAATAATGAATTTAGATTTAGAAAGAGCTAAAAAAGTAATTGATAATTTTAAAGGCTTAAAATATAGAATGGAGTATATTGGAAATGCTAATGGAATAGATTTCTATAATGATACAATCGCAACTATTCCAGACGCTACAATTAATGCAGTTAATTCTATTCCAAATATTGAAACATTAATATTAGGTGGACTAGATAGAGGAATAGATTACGAACCATTTATTAATTATTTAAAAGAATCAAAATTAAAAACAATTATTTGTATGCCTACAACAGGAATAAAAATAGGTAAAGCCTTAGAAGATACAAATAAGAAAATATTATATGCTAATACTTTAGAAGAAGCTTATAAAGAAGCAGTAAATAATACAGAAATAGGTAAAGCTTGTATCTTATCTCCTGCGGCCGCAAGTTATGAATTCTTTAAAAACTTTGAAGAGAAGGGTAAAGCATTTGAAGAAATAGTTAAAAAAGATATTAATTAAAAAGAATGAGTAATCATTCTTTTTTCTTATTTTTAAACGAAAAAATAATAAAAAACTATTGCAAAAAAATCTCAAATTTGATAAAATCAATTTACGTGAGAAATGGCGAAGTAGCTCAGCTGGCTAGAGCGTTCGGTTCATACCCGAAAGGTCGGGGGTTCGATCCCCTCTTTCGCTACCATTTGAATTTAAGACTCTAACAATCGTTAGAGTTTTTTTATACCTAATAGAAAGTAAAATATAAAAAACAGAGTATTAAAAAAAGGAGTTTAAAACTCCTTTTTTATTGTCTCAATGCTTTGAAGTAATTCTTCTTTTACTTTAACTTCAATTACTACATAATTATTTTCTAATAAATCTTTATATTTACTAAAATCTATATTTCCTGAACCAATAGCTAAATGATCACTTTTACCATCAGTATCATGCATATGAATATGACGAATCTTTCCAGTAGGATAGAATAATGGATATGCCTTATCTCCGTTCTTCGCATTATGACCTAAATCTAAAGTAAATCCTAAATGAGGATATTTTTTAATAACTTCTACTGCTAAAGGAGTAAATCCTTGTATCTTAGTATTTTCAAAATTAATCATTATATTATTTTCTTCAGCAATTTTTTCAAGTACTTCACAACTCTTATCAAAATGATCTTTATATATATCAGAGTATTTTTCATTTAAGAAAAATTTACCATCAGGTAGAGTAAAGTATACTCCAGAATCAATATGAATAGTATATCTATCAATATGATTCTTAACTCCAAGCATAATTTGTCTAATAGCTTCATTTAAATAAGCTTCTCTTAAATTCTCATTTAAATCCGCAACATTAATCTCTTCAGATACATGCACTGTAAATGAAAAGTCATATGAATCTAGATTATCCATATTCTGGCAATAAGGTAGATCCATATTAAGTTCAACAAACTCTAAACCATTTTCTTTTGCAAAATCTACATTTTCTTGTATCGTATCAAAACCTACTAAAGAAGGCATTCCAAAAGTCATACAATCACCTCTAGCGTTATATTAGCATATTTTTTAAATTAAATAAATATATAAAATATGAACAATGTTTCATATTGATATTAACTATAAAAAATAGAGGAATCTAATGTATATGAAAGATAATTCATATTAAGGAAGTAAATGATATGGATAAATCAAAGCGACGTACAGCTGATGAATTAAAAATTGGTGATAAAACAAAAGTGCTAGAACTTGATGTATCAAAAAAAATAAAAAGAAAACATAAATGTTGTGATATTTGCCCATATTGCGATAAGTGTGGTCACTAAAAGGCCAAAAACTTGAAAAAATGGCCAAAATATGATATAATATAATCATGTAGTGATAATATGATTACTAGCTAAAATTGACAATAACCAACATTTGTGGTATAATGTAATCATGTAGTGATAAATAGGGGTTAGGTAACATTATTTGAAAAAATCATGATTTTATGATATAATATAATCATGGATGATAAATAAAACACTTAAGAACGCTTAAGTGTTTTTTTTGTATAAAAAAACAGGTTTAATACCTGTTTTATTCATCTTCTTTAAAACTATAAATTATATTGTAATTATCTCCATCTTTTTCAGGACCTTCAATTGCTAAATAATGTGTATAACCAGATTTTGTTTCAAAGAACCATGTAGTTAAGTATTTAGCTTGTTCTGGATAATATGCAGAAACACTTAATGCTTCATAACCAGCAACTTTAGTTTTATTAGCTTTAATATCTTCAGCTTTAGTTTGTAATACTGAATTATATATTTGATTAGCGTATTCGTATGCAGATGATTGTGAAGTAGGAATAGCATATAAAGTAACAACCCAATCTTCACTATCTGTATATTGTAATGCTTTATTGCCTTCAGTTTGAGCAAATTGTGCCCATGTATTTGGAATAGATACAAATCCAAATACTTTATCTCCAACTCTAAATGAGTTTTGAGGAGTAAATATCTTTGTATAATCAAATGAATTATTACCATTACCAGTTCCTGTTAAATCACCACTTGAGAATGGATCTCCAGAAGCAGAATTATTAGGTAATACAAACATAACTATACCAACTATTATACAAACAATTGCAACACCAGCAATAGCAGCAATCATAACTTTATTATTTTTCTTTTTAGGGCCTTTAATCATTGCATTAGGATTTGCAGTAGTAATTGCCGCAGGTGCAATGTTTTCTTCTTGAGGTTTAACTTCTACTGGAGTAGTAGTTGCTTCATTTCCACCCATGTATTCAGGAACTTCAGCAAATGCTCCAGAACTGTGAGCTTCTTCTTTTGTATAAGAATTCTCCATTGCAGAAGGTATTTGTGTCTCATTAGGATCTTCAGGAGCTTCAATTGGTTGAGCAGTAACTTCAGGTGTTGTCTCTGGAGTAGTTTCAGGTTCAGTTTCTAAAACTTCATTTTCTGAGTTAGAATTAGGACCCAATAAATCAGAGTCAATAACCGGAACAGTCTCAGGAGCACTAGTCTCAGGAACAGTAACAGGTTGAGTTGCAGGCTCAGTCACAGGTTGCGTTACAGGTTCAGTCACAGGAACAGTAACTGCAGCAGTAGTAACAGGAGAATCATCTCTTATATCATTACTTCCACATTCTGTACAAAATACTCCGCCTTCCTCAATAGGTGAATTACATTTATTACAAAATTTCGCCATAATAAAACACTTCCTTATTATCATTTTAGCATTATTGAATTCCTTATACAAACCTTTTTCCCTTAAAAAACATGATTTTACAGTGATAAACAATAACTTTTTAAAAAATGTTTATTATCTATATAAATATCTATATCTTTTTTATATATTTTGCTTTCAAAAAAACAAAAGGTGTTGTAAAATATTATTGGTATTGTCGCTTATATTAGACATATATTGCCCCATAGCCAAGCGGTAAGGCAGTGGACTCTGACTCCATCACGCGTTAGTTCGAATCTAACTGGGGCAGCCACTAAAGTAAAAACATGATTTATCATGTATAAATAGTAAAGAGGTGTTTATTATGACAGAAAATGAAAGAAAGGAACTTGCAGATTTACTATATCCAAATCTAGAACATGATATTGCTTATTATGAATCAAGATATCCAGAAAGAGATTTACCAGAAGGAGCAATGGTAACAAGATATGCACCATCTCCAACAGGAAGCGTACATTTAGGTAACTTATTATCTGCTTTTGCTGATATGGTATATGCAAGACAAAGTAAAGGAAGCTTCTATTTAAGAATTGAAGATACTGATCAAAAAAGAATGATTGAAGGCGGTATTGAAAATATTACTGGTGTACTTCATGATTTTGATATCCTACCAAATGAAGGATTCTCTTTTGGTGGAATCTATGATCCATATATTCAAAGTGAAAGAACTGAAATCTACCAAACTTATATTAAAGATTTAATTATAAGAGGTTTAGCATATCCATGCTTTATGACAGAAGAAGAAATCCAAAATATCAGAGAAGAACAAGAAATTAATAAAACTAAAATTGGTATTTATGGAGTATATGCTGTAGATAGAGATTTATCTTTAGATGAAGTTAAAGAACGAATTGCTAATGGACAAGAATATGTTATTAGATTAAAAAGTCCAGGAGATGCTAATAAAGAAATAGAAGTAGTAGATTGTATTAAAGGAAAAATGAAATTCCCAGAGCATAATGTAGATACAGTTTTATTAAAGAAAGATGGAACTCCTACATATCACTTTGCTCATGCAATAGATGATCACTTAATGCATACAACTCATGTAATTAGAGGAGATGAATGGGTATCAAGCTTACCTCTACATCATCAATTATTTGAAATATTAGGATTTGAGCCAGTAAAATATGCTCATATAGCTCCAATAACTATTAAAGATCAAGAAACTGGAAATATTAGAAAGATCAGTAAAAGAAAAGATCCATGGTTTGGAGTAAAATACTACGATGAGAATGGTATTCCAATCGAAGCATTACATCTATATCTAGCAACAATTACAAATACTAATTTTGAAGAGTGGTATTTAAATAATCCAGATAAAGATATCTTTGATTTTGAATTCTCATTTGATAAGCAAGCAATTGGTGGAACTTCATTTGATGAAGCAAAACTAGTTAATTTATGTAAGACTTATTTCTCACGTAAGAGTGGAGAAGAAGTATTTAATGAAACTCATGCTTGGGCATTAAAACATGATCCTGAGTATGCCAAATTATTAGATGAAAATAAAGATGATATGATTAAATTCTTCAGTATTGAAAAAGATGGACCTAGACCTAGAAAAGATATTTCTAAGTATAGTGAAGTAAGAGAAGAATTTAGTTATGCAATTGATAGTTTATTTGAAAAAGAAGCTTATGCTAAATTTGATGGAGATAAAACATATGATACAGATTTAGTATTAGACTATGTAAATAATGTATTAAACTTAGATGTTGAAAATGAAGAATGGTTTAATAGTATTAAAGAATTTGCAGCAGCTAATGGATATGCAGCAAGTCCAAAAGACTATAAAAATAATCCAGATGCATATAAAGGTCATGTTGGAGATATCTGTGAAGCAATTCGTGTAATGATTACAGGAAGACTAAAATCACCTGATCTATTTAGTATTATGAAGATTTTAGGAAAAACTAGAATTATTGACAGAATTAATTTATATAAAAAGTTAAAATAGTCTTTGAGATTAAAAAAAATATGTTATAATGAAGTAGCATAAAGGAGTGTTTAAAGGGTGGAAGAAATAGATTTAAAAGAGATGTTTGATTATTTTCTAGGACGAGTATCATGGATTATCATTGCCGTAGCATTAGCTGTAGCAGTAGGTAATGTATATACTATGTTTACTAGAGTACCAATGTATAGAAGTACTACTACTTTAGTATTGGTAAGTGAAAACAAAGATAGTGCTAGCTATAATACAAGCGAGCAACAATTGAATAAAAACTTAGTAGGAACTTATTCAGAAATTATTAAATCAAGAACTATTCTAAATGCAGTTATTAGAAACTTAGATTTAGATTATTCTTATACTACATTACAAAATAGAATTACAGTAAGTTCAGTAAATAATACAGAAATTATTCGTATTGCAGTAGCTGATTCTGATCCAAAAGTAGCTACAAAGATTGCTAATGAAATAGCAAAAGTATTTGTTAGTGAAATTAATAAATTCTATAAGTTAAATAACGTTAGTGTATTAGATAGAGCAGAGAATAATAGTGTTCCATATAATGTAAATTATTTAAAAGATAATGCAATCTATATAATGATAGGTTTAGTATTATCTTGTGGAATTATCTTTATATTCTTCTACTTTGATACAACAATCAAGACAAGTGAAGAAATAGAAAAGAAACTTGGATTAACAGTAGTTGGTATTGTACCAAAGGTTGGAAAGGAGTAGAAGTATATGAGAAGTAAAGATTTAGTGATTACAAAAAATCCAAAATCATTATTTGCAGAATCTATTCGTACCATCCGTACAAATATAGCTTTTGCATCATTAGATAAAGAAGTTAAAATAATTATGAATACTTCTCCTGAAGCAGGAGATGGAAAAAGTTTCGTTACAGCAAATCTAGCAATTGCCTATGCTCAAGAAGGTAAGAAAGTATTATTAATTGATGCTGACTTAAGAAGAGGTAGACAACATGAAATATTTGAAGTAATGAATGTAACAAGTGGTGGTTATACAAACTTAATGTTAAATTATAAAGACAATATGGATTTTACAAAATTTATATTCCCAACATTTGATAAAAATATTGATCTTTTACCTACAGGACCTACACCACCAAACCCAGTAGAATTATTAGGTAGTGAAAATAACAAAAGATTATTAGATAGATTAAAGAAAAAATATGATCTAATTATTATGGACTGTACACCAATCATTGGATTAAGTGATGCTTTAATTCTTTCAACATTAAGTGATATTAACTTAGTAACAGTATCAGTTAAGAAAACAAGAATGGAAAATTTAGAGAGAACTGCTAAATTATTTGAACAAGCAAATGCTAAAATTGATGGTGTTATCCTAAATAAATCTCATCCAGCAGGAAGTCATTATTATAGTTATTATTATAATAATGATTACTATAGTGAGAAATAATGTTAAAAGACTTACATAGTCATTTACTTTATGGTATAGATGATGGTTGTAAAACAATAGAAGAATCTCTATCATTATTAAAAAAAATGAGCGCTGCTGGAGTAAAAGAAATAATAATTACGCCACACTATATCGAAAATAGTAAATATGTTTTCAATAATGAAAGTAAAGAAAAATTATTTAATATTTTAAAAAATGAAGTAAAGTTTGAAAAAATAGATGTAACACTATACTTAGGAAATGAAGTGTTCTATACTGATCGATTTGTAGAATTATTAGAAACTGGTGAGATAGCAACACTTAATAATAGTAAATATTTATTATTTGAATTTCCTATGCGTAATCCTCACTCTAAAGCAGGTGAAATCTTATCCAACTTGATAAGTCATGGATACGTACCTATACTTGCTCATCCAGAAAGATATAAAGAGTTCCAAGAAACTCCAGATCTTGCAGAAGAGTATTTAAGAATGGGTGTATTACTTCAAGGAAATTACACTTCATTATTTGGAAAGTATGGTAGAGCACCTAAAAAGCTATTAAAATATTATATTAAAAAAGGATGGATATCATTCTTAGGTAGTGATGCTCATCATGAATTTAAATGTAATGAAAAGAGTTTAGTTAGAAAACTAAATTGGCTTAATAGAGATAAAGAATATGTTCATAACTTATTAGAAGGTAATTTTGATAAAGTTATCAATAATGAAGATATTGCAATGATTAGATAAAAAAAAGAGGTTTAAACCTCTTTTTTAATTATGTACTAAAGTACAAGTACCTTTACCTTCAAGTACTTTCTTAAGATTACCTTTTTCATTTATGTTAAATACTAAGATTGGAATATCTTCATCCATACATAAACTAATAGCAGTAGAATCCATTACATGTAATTTTTTATTAAGTACATCAATATAAGTAATATCTTCAAAACGTTTTGCATCATCAAACTTCTTAGGATCTTTATCATAAACTCCATCTACTTTAGTAGCTTTAACTAAAATATCAGCTTTAATTTCAGCAGCTCTTAAACTAGAAGCTGTATCAGTAGAGAAGAATGGACTACCAGTTCCACATCCAAATATAACAACTCTTCCTTTTTCTAAATGACGAGTAGCTCTATCTTTAATATAGAACTCAGCAATTTGTCTCATTTCAACTCCAGTTTGAACTCTAACAGGAGTACCAATTTGTTTAAAAGCATCTCCTAAAGCTAAAGCATTCATAACTGTACCCATCATACCAATATAGTCTGATGTAGCACGATCCATATATTCGTTGCTTTTACCTCTCCAGAAGTTTCCACCACCAACAACAATACCAATTTCATAGCCTAAATCAACACATTCCTTGATTTCACGAGCAATTTCAATAGTTCTATCAAAGTCAATACCAGTTGTTTTTTCACCTGCAAGTACCTCTCCACTAAGTTTTAAAAGTATTCTCTTATATTTCAAAAAATCATCTCCTAAAATGTAGTTTATCACATGTCAAGGAAAATGCCAAATAATAAGGAAAAAATAAAGTTAAATGTTTGACAATATATGCTCTATATGCTATAATCTATGTGTTTGACGCCTCATGCTCAAACCGCATTGAAAAGGTTATAAACGAATTTCGTACCTCAAAAGCGAGTCTTAAGTTTAATAAAGGAGGTAAAAAAATGAACGCTGTTATTAAAGTCGGTGGAAAGCAATACTATGTTACAGAAGGAGCAGAAATCTATGTTGAAAAACTAAACTGCAACGCTGGAGACACAGTTAGCTTTGATCAAGTTTTAATGCTTGATGCTAAAATCGGAAATCCTTATCTTACAGGTGTTACTGTTCAAGGAGAAGTTCTAAAGAATGGTAAAGCTAAGAAAATTAAAGTTTTCAAATACAAAAGCAAAGATAGATCAAACCGTGTAAAACAAGGACATAGACAACCTTATACAAAAATCAAAATTACAAAAATTGGATAATTTATGATTACAGTTAATGTAGAAAAAGAGAATAAAAAGTATAAGAAGATTAGTATTCTAGGACATGCAATGTATGCCGATAGAGGAAAAGATATTGTATGTAGTTCTGTAAGTAGTATAGTTATTACTACAGTAAATGGAATTCTAACTTTAAATAAAGGAAGTCTATCATATATGGTTGGTAAGAAAGGAATGAAAATCGAGCTTAAGAGCGAAGATGAAACAACTCAATTACTAATTCATAATATGGTTAATCTATTAAAAGATCTGGAAAAACAATATCCAGAAAATGTAGAAGTGAAATAAGGAGGAGAATTATGAAATTATTAAAATTAGATATTCAATTATTTGCTCACCACAAAGGGCAAGGATCAACATCTAATGGTCGTGATTCTGCAGGACGTAGACTTGGAGCTAAAGCAGCAGATGGTGAATTCATCACAGCTGGTTCAATTATATACCGTCAAAGAGGAACTAAAATGTTCCCAGGAACAAATACTCGTCGTGGAAGCGATGATACTATTTATTCAACTATTGATGGAATCGTTAAATTTGAACGTTACGGAAGAGACAAGAAGCAAGCTTCAGTTTATCCAGTAGAAGGATAGTAGAAATCAAGAGCCATTGAGGCTCTTTTTTTTGCTAAAAAAATATACACTAAAAATAAATTATGATACAATACAATTGAAAGAAAAAAGGAGGGATAGTATGTTTGTTGATGAGGTATTATTAAGAGTAGAAGCCGGTAATGGTGGAGATGGATGTACTGCCTTTAGAAGAGAAAAATTTGTACCAATGGGAGGACCATATGGTGGTAATGGAGGACACGGTTCAGACATTATCTTTAAAGTAGATGAAGGATTACATACATTATTAGATTTAAGATATCAAAAGACAATCAAAGGTCCAAAAGGAGAAAATGGTAGAGGAAAGAATCAACACGGTAAAGGAGCAGAACCTACTATAGTAAAAGTTCCTTTAGGAACAGTTGTTACTGATATGGAAACAGGGTTTATCCTAGCAGACTTATCCCATAAAGACCAAGAAGAGATAATAGCAAAAGGTGGAAGAGGAGGTCGTGGAAACACAGCCTTCAAAACACAAACTAATACAGCTCCAGATTATTCAGAAAATGGAGAAGAAGGAGAAAAGAAATTCTTAAAAGTAGAAGTAAAAATGTTAGCAGATGTAGGTTTAGTAGGACTACCAAGTGTAGGTAAATCAACAATTATTTCTTGTATATCTGCATCTAAGCCAAAAATTGCAGCATATCACTTTACTACTTTAAGTCCAAATCTAGGAGTAACAAGATCTAGTGATGGAAGAAGTTTTGTAGTAGCTGATCTTCCAGGATTAATAGAAGGAGCATCTTTAGGAGAAGGATTAGGAGATAAATTCCTAAGACATATTGAAAGAACAAGAGTTATAGCTCATGTAGTAGATATGGCTGGATCTGAAATGAGAGATCCATATGAAGATTTCTTATTAATTAATAAAGAATTAGGTGAATATAATAAAAAATTATTAGATAAACCTATGATTGTAATAGCAAATAAAATGGATTTACCAGAAGCAAAAGAAAATCTAGAAGAATTTAAAAAGAAAGTAGATTGTGAAATATTTGAAGTATCTGCTGCTATGAATAAGGGTTTACAACAAGTAGTAGATCGTCTAGCAGACATTCTAGATACAATACCAATGAATCCATTATATGATGAATCACAAATTGAAAGTAATGTATTATATAAATTTAAGAAAGAAGAACCTTTCACAATTACTAAGGAAAATGATTGTTGGGTAATAGCTGGAGATGAAATTGAAAAAATCTTTAAGATGACTAAATTTTCATCAGATGAAGCAGCATATCGTTTTGCTAAAAAGATTAAAAGAATGGGGATTGATGACAAGTTAAAAGAACTAGGAGCTGAAGACAACGATCAAGTAAGAATCTTAGACTTCTATTTCAATTACAAAGACTAATATAAATTCAGGGGGACAATATGAATAATTACAAGAAAATAGCTGAATATTTAGCTGTAAAAAGATTTTTACAAGAACATCCAGATTATTTTACAAAAGATGAACAATTATCAATCGATCACTATGCAAGTAAACTAGATGATAAAGCATATCTTAAAGATGTTACAAGAGAAATATATGATGAATTAGGTCTTATTCCAGAAAATAAAAATATCTATATTGCATTTATTGAATTAATAAGACAATTATATGGATTAGATAATAAGAATATTGTAGAAGTAGGTGGAGGAATTATTCCAAGACTTGCTAAAAGAATAAAACTACAACAAAAGAATGGTACTATTACCGTATATGATCCGCGTCTTGCTAAAGATATAGATGACACTGAAGGAATGACTTTAAAAAGAGAACAATTTAGTAGTGCAACAGAAATTCCAGAAGCAAACTTACTAATTGGTCTAATGCCTTGTGAAGGAGCAACTCCTTTAATTATGCAAGCAACACAAAAACAAATAGACTTTATTCTATGGTTGTGTGAAGGCGGACCTCATGGAGAACCATTTGACTTCTATGAATCAGATGAAGAGTGGTTAGATAGTACTATTCACACTGCAAGAAGAGGAGTAGAGGATAATAATATGGGTGAATTACATAAGTTAGAATTAAAAGATTACTCAGATTATCCAATCATTTACAATCAACGTAAAAAATAATTGTAGACTTTTTATAAAATATGTTATAATTTTCTTAGAATATACACTAAGAAGAGGGTGTTAAAATGAAAGATATACATTTTTTAGAGAGTAAAGGAATTGATGTAAAATCAAGTCTAGAATTATTTGGAGACGAAAGCAAATACACAGAAAAATTAGGAGAATTTTTAGTAGGAATTCATACTAAAATTAAACAATTAATTGTATTTATGCAAAAACCAGATATGCCAAATTATTCAAATTGTGTTAGATCTATGAAGAATGATGCAAGATTCTTTGGATTTAACAAACTTGCAGATATGGCTGCAGAACATGAAGAAAAGAGTATGGTTGGTGACTTATATTATGTTACTGAACATATTAATGACTTAATACAAGAGACAAATAGTGCAATTGTAACTATTCAAGAATATTTGAATGGTGGAGAAGAAATTAAGAAAGAATATGCTGAGACAGTAGATGCAATTGAAACATACGAACAAGATACAATCCTTGTTGTAGATGATTCAAATATTGTTAGGAACTTCGTTAAAAGAGTATTCGCAGAAAAGTATAATATTGGTACTGCAAATGATGGAGAAGAAGCAATTAACTTAATTGAAAAGAATAAAGATAATGGACATATTAAAGCAATACTATTAGACTTAAGTATGCCAAAAGTAGATGGTTTTGGAGTTCTAGAACATATGAGAAGTCATAATCTATTAGAAAAGATTCCAGTATCAATTATTTCAGGAGATTCATCAAAAGAAACAATTGATAGAGCATTTACTTATAATATTGTAGATATGTTAAGTAAACCATTTAATGATAGTTCTATCTCAATCGTAGTAGAAAAAACATTAATGAGAAATGATTTATAAAAAAAAGAAGGATTTCCTTCTTTTTTATTTTATTCTACAAATTTTAATGTATCACCAATAATTAATTTATCAGCAGTATCAAGTGGAAGTATATATAAGTTTTTAGCTTTTAAATGAATTATTCTTTTCTCACTCTTAACATTTGAATGAAGATAAAGAATCTTATTATTTTTATCAGTAAAACAAGCATCTACTCTTTGACAAAAGAAATAAGTACTAAGTTTTTTCTTATTAGGAAAGAATAAACATAATTCATTTTTATATAGGTTAAATTTCAAAGATTTAAATCTTTCTTTAAAAGATTTTAACTCTTTTATTTCAATTTTTTTATTTCTAACTTTAAGGTACATAAAATCACCTAAGTTCATTATAACATATTTTTCTTTAAAAAATTGGATTAATATGGTATTATATAAAAGGAAATGGAGGTATTAGTATGAGTGGACATTCAAAGTGGGCTACAATTCATCGTAAAAAAGGTTTACTTGATGCTGCAAGAGGAAAAGTATTCCAAAAGTTAGCAAAAGAGATCATGGTAGCAGCTAAAGGAGGAAGTCCTGACCCGAATCAAAACGCATCACTAAGATTGGCAGTTGATAAGGCAAAAGCTCAAAACATGCCAAAAGAAAACATACAAAAAGCAATTGAGAAAGCAACTGGAGGAGCAGATGGTGCAAACTTCGAATCAGTTCGTTATGAAGGATATGGTCACGGAGGAGTAGCATTTATGGTAGATTGTTTAACAGACAATCGTAATAGAACTGCTTCACAAGTAAGAGCTGCATTTACTAAAGCTGGAGGAAACCTTGGAACTGATGGTTCAGTAAGTTATATGTTTGAGCGCAGAGGTTCTATTGTTATTCCAGGAGAATATGATGAAGACACTATGATGATGGCTGCATTAGACGCAGGAGCACTTGATTTTGAGCATGTAGAAGATAGTTACATGATAACTACTGATGCTACATCATTTACTGCTGTAAAAGATGCATTAGAAGCCGCTGATGTAAAAGAATTCTTAGAGTGTGAATTAACATATATGCCTAATATGGAAGTAGAACTTGATGAAGAAGGACAAGAAAAAGTAATGAAGTTAGTTGATGCCCTAGAAGATTTAGATGATGTTCAAGATGTATACTATAATTTAAAAGAAACAGAATAAAAGACTCTAAGAGTCTTTTTTTATTTATAAAATGTTAATTTAAAACAAATGTTTTAGTTTTGTTTGCTTTAAATATTATTTTAGATTATAATAATAATTGGAGATGATTAAATGTACGATTATATAAAAGGTATAGTAACAACAATAAAGAATAATGCGATTGTCTTAGAAAATAATGGAATAGGGTATTTAGTATATGTTGCTAATCCATATTCTTA
The DNA here is from genome assembly GCA_017525015.1 of Bacilli bacterium. The sequence continues at coordinate 71,679 of JAFXUK010000003.1, read as the reverse complement.
TGAATTAAATAAAGAATGCAAAGTATATATCTATCAACATGTAATGGAAGATGAGAATAGTTTATATGGTTTTAAAACATTAGAAGAAAAAGATTTCTTCTTAAAACTAATTAGTGTTAAAGGATTAGGTTGTAAGATGGCTTTACCAATTCTTGCAGTAGGTTCAGTTGATGGAATAATGGATGCTATTGAAAGAGAGAATATATTATATTTAAAGAAATTCCCTAAGATTGGTGATAAATTAGCTAAACAAATAATTCTAGATTTAAAAGGTAAATTAGAGTTTATTGGTGTAGGAATTAGTGATGATGAAATAAAAGTAGAAAATGAACTAAAAGAAGCATTAATTGCCTTAGGATATAAAGAAAAAGAAATTATACCTGTAATTGCTAAAGTAGATACATCACTTTCAATTGAAGGTCAAATAAAGGATGCGTTAAAATTATTATTAAAATAGGAGGTCTCTATGAAAGAAGAAAGTGTTATTGGGAATTTTTCATTAATGGATGATAAAACAATAGATAATACAATTAGACCAGAAACAATAGATGAATATATTGGACAAACTGATGTTAAAGAAAATATTAGAGTCTTTGTAGATGCTGCTAAAATGCGTAAAGAGTCTCTTGATCATGTTTTACTTTATGGTCCTCCAGGATTAGGTAAAACAACTCTAGCATTTATTATTGCTCATGAATTAGGAACTAATATTAAAACTGCTTCAGGTCCTAGCATTGAAAAGAGTGGAGATTTAGCTGCTATTTTATCTTCTCTAGAACCAGGTGATGTCTTATTTATTGATGAGATTCATAGAATGCCTAGATATATTGAAGAAATATTGTATCCTGCAATGGAAGACTTTTCTCTAGATATAATTGTTGGTTCAGAAGGTAATAGTAGAAATATTAAAATAGATCTTCCACCATTTACATTAGTAGGTGCTACAACTCGTGCAGGAGACTTATCTTCTCCTTTAAGAGATCGTTTTGGAATTATATCTAAATTACAATTCTATACAGTAGAAGAATTAAGAGATATTATTAAAAGAACATCAAGAGTACTAGAAATGCCAATTGCAGAAGATGCAGCATTAGAACTAGCCAAAAGAAGTAGAGGAACTCCTCGTGTAGCCAATAGATTATTCAAAAGAGTAAGAGATTTTGCTATGGTAAAGAAAAGCAAAGAAATTACTTTAGATATAACAAATGAAGCATTAGAAAGATTAAAAGTAGATAAAATTGGTCTTGATAGTACCGATAGAGAATTATTACTCGCAATCATTAATAGATTTAATGGTGGACCAGTTGGAATAGAAGCTCTAAGTAGTTCAATAGGTGAAGAAGTAACTACAATAGAAGATGTTTATGAGCCTTACTTATTACAAATTGGATTATTAAAAAGAACTGCTAGAGGACGTGTCGTAACAGATGCAGCATATGAATTATTAGGAATTGAAAAGAGAAAGTAATTTCTCTTTTTTTATTTATTAAAATATGTTATAATTATGCGTAGTTGTGGAGGGGATCTCAATGAAAGTAGAAGATTTCGATTATGATTTACCAGAAGAATTAATAGCTCAAACTCCTTTAAAACAAAGAGATTCATCAAGACTATTAGTACTTGATAAAGAAACAGGAGAAGTAGAACATAAACATTTCTATGATATTATTGATTATTTAGAAGAAGGAGATACTTTAGTATTAAATGATTCTAAAGTATTACCTGCAAGATTAATTGGAGTAAAAGAAGAGACTAATGCTGTAATAGAAATTCTTTTATTAAAGAACCTAGAAAAAGATAATTGGGAATGTTTAGTAAAACCAGCAAGACGTATCAAAGTAGGAACTATAGTAAGCTTTGGAGAAGGTAAATTAAAAGCAAGATGTATTAAAGAGTTAGATGAAGGATTAAGACATTTTGAACTTATTTATAATGGTATATTAATGGAAATATTGGATGAATTAGGGACTATGCCTTTACCTCCATATATTCACGAAAAACTAGAAGACCAATCACGTTATCAAACAGTATATGCAAAAGAAGTAGGTAGTGCTGCAGCACCAACTGCAGGACTTCATTTTACTAAAGAACTATTAAAGAAAATTGAAGACAAAGGTGTTAATATTGCCTATGTAACATTACATGTTGGATTAGGTACATTTAGACCTGTAAGTGTAGAGCGCGTAGAAGATCATGAAATGCATAAAGAGTTTTATACTATGACAAAAGAAGTAGCAGATCTTCTAAATAAAACAAAGAAAAACGGTAAAAGAATTATTGCTGTAGGAACAACATCAACTAGAACACTAGAAACAATTGCTTCTAAATATAATGAATTTAGAGAGTGTAGTGGCTGGACAGATATCTTTATATATCCAGGGTATAAATGGAAAGCTATTAACTGTTTAATCACAAACTTCCACCTACCAAAATCAACACTAGTAATGTTAGTATCATCTCTCGCAGGAAGAGAACATATTTTAAACGCTTATAAAATAGCTATTGAAAATAAATATAGATTCTTCTCCTTTGGAGATGCAATGTTTATAAAATAATAAAGAAACATCGAATTGACATAATCGATGTTTTTTGTTAGTATAAAAAGCTATCAGGGAGTGTGTGGTTATGAAATTAGTACCAGAACAAATTTATTATCTTCGTAAACTAAGAAGAGAAATGAAAAGGAAAATAATGGAGTTTAATAATAGTTCAGAATCAAGGAATCGTCTTACATTTGAAGACTTTTACAAAGACTCTCAAAATAGAAAAGATGTTGAAGCTATAAATGAAATGTTAACAGAAGCTGAATTTGTAAAGACTAGAAATTTTGAAATGGTAGATATTGGTACAATTTTTTTACTAGACTATGGAGATGGATATAAATATCCATCTATGTTAGTAGATAAAGATACTATGTATGATCCAAATCATAATTATATACCTACTGATAGTGAAATAGGTTCTGTTTTATTAGGTGCCAAAGAAGGAGATATAATAACATTTATACTTTCTGAAATAGGAAGAAAAATGACAGCTAAAATAACAGATATTGATAGAATACAAGATCATTACATGCACTTTATAAAAGAAAAAACATATAAAAATAGAGTATGTGCTCCTGTTAAAAGACAAATGGCAAAAATAAAAACAGAAGAAGGAGACGAAGCATATAAAAAAGCTTTAGCAATCACTGAAAGTCAAGTAGAACTATTATATGATGAATTAAAAAAATTAGATTTTAGAAATCCAGAAGATAAATCAAGAATTAATGAAATAAAAAGAATTATAAAAGAATATCCAATTGCTTCTCCACCAACAAACGGAATAGTAGAAGCAGGAAGTAAAATTGTTATTACTTTTGTAACTGAAAATAGTCAGTTTATCACAAAAGAATACGAATTTATTAATAGAGCAGTATCTACTGAACTTGATAGTGAATATATTGAAAGAATATCTGATTTTGGAAATGAAATATATGGATTAAGTCCAGGAGATCCATTCCGTTTACCAAATAATAATTGGTATATAGGTGGAGTAATAGAAAGCATAGATGAAATAGAAGATAAGAAAAGAGTTAGATAACTCTTTTTTCTTGTTTAGAATAAAAAAATCCTGTATAATAAGGTGGAATTGAGGGATTGATATGAAAATAAAATATAATTTATTACATGAAGAAAAAAATACTAGCGCACGTTTAGGTACAATAGAAACAAATTATGGTACATATGAAACACCAATGTTTATGCCAGTAGGTACTCAAGCAACAGTAAAAACTTTATCTCCAGAAGAAGTAAAAGCATGTAAGCCTGGAATAATTCTAGCCAATACTTATCACTTATGGTTACGTCCAGGAGAAGATGTAGTAGATCATGCTGGAGGATTACATAAATTTATGAATTGGGATGGACCAATTCTAACAGACTCTGGTGGTTTCCAAGTATTTTCACTAGCTAAACCAAAAGATATTACAGAAGAAGGAGTACATTTTAAAAGTATTTATAATGGAGATGAATTATTATTAACTCCAGAGAAATCAATAGAAATTCAAAATAAATTAGATAGTGATATTGCAATGTCATTTGATGAATGTGTAGGTTTTCCTCATACAAGAGAATATATTGAAGAGTCTGTTGAACGTACATTAAGATGGGCTGCTAGAGGAAAAAAAGTATTTAATAATCCAAGACAATCTCTATTTGGAATAGTTCAAGGAGCAGAGTTTGAAGATTTAAGAAAACACTGTGTAGAAGAACTAGTTAAAATGGATTTTGATGGCTATAGTATTGGAGGTACTGCTGTAGGAGAACCAAAAGATGTTCAATATAAGCAAGTAGAATACTCTTGTAAATATCTACCAAAAGATAAAGTAAGATATTTAATGGGAGTAGGAGATCCAATCGATATAGTTGAAAATGTGATTCGTGGAGTAGATATATTTGACTGTGTAGCCCCAACTAGACTAGCTCGTCATGGACATTTCCATACAATGCATGGAAAGTTTAATATTAAGAATGCTAAGTATAAAGAAGATTTCACACCATTAGATGATGAATGTGATTGTTATGCATGTAAAAATTATACTAAAGCCTATATTAGACACTTAATAAGAGCAGAAGAAACATTTGGACAAAGATTATTATCTATTCATAATATTCGTTTCTTAATAAGATTAACAGAAGAAATAAGAGAAGCAATAAAAGAAGACAGATTATTAGAGTATCGTGATGAATTTATAAAGAAATACTATGGAGAAAGCAAGTAATACTTGCTTTTTTATATGTAAAAAATAGGACTATTATGATTTTCTTGAGTAGTATTATCATCTTTTTCATTCATAATTGAAGTAATATTTTTAAGTACATGAAAATTATCAATCATAGGTCTCACTTGATTATAAATAGGTATAGCTTGATTAACTAAATTTAAAGTTTTAGAAGCTCCATCTAAAAATCCAGCATAATCAAAGCCTTTAATTAAAGATAATAAATTGTTTCCATTAGGAATCATAAGAACACCTCAAAATATTATATGAAGAAAATAAAGAAAAGTTTAAAATAGTATTTAAAATTAAAATTAACTATGTTAAAATAAAATAGTATAAGAATAGAGAGAGGAGGAGTATCAATGGCACTATTTGGTTCATTGTTTGGTGGTAATAATACTAATCCAAATACAATGAGTTTAAAAGAAGACAAGAAGAAAAAGAAAAAAGGAAAAGATAATGAAGAACTAGCCTATGATAATCCTGCTTTTCAAATATATGACCCAGGAAGTAGCTTTAATGCCCAATCTGGTTTTATTAATCAAGAACAACAAACTGCACCTCCAGCTACAGCTCCTATTGTAGAACAACCAGCAACTCCTCAAGCAACAATTGATCCAGCCGCAATAGCCGCAGTAGTATCAGCTCAACCAACAGTTCCACCTACAACAGTAGAACAATTAGAATTAGATCAACAAGTTAATGTAATAGGTGCAGAACAAGTTGCAAGTCAAGATATTAATAGAGGTCAAGAAGTAACAAATTATAATAATACCGTTCCAGGTTCTGAAGGATCAACAATTGCTCCTACTACAGATCCAGAAGATAAAAATAAAAGAGTCGCAAGACCAGTAAGAAGATATCGTTATACAATTATCAATGGTGTAGGTAAGAAAGAACAAGGAACATTTGAAGCCGAAACAGAAGCAGAAGTAAGAAATTTCTTACAAATGCAAGACTATCAAGTCTTAGAAGTAAAAGAAAGATCTAAATCAGATATTGATATTGGAGGAAATGGAAAAATTAGTGCAAGTGACTTATCCTTCTCTCTAACCCAATTATCTACTTATTTACGTGCTGGTATCCCATTATCAGATTCTGTAAGAATTCTTGCTAAACAATCAAGAAAAGCAAACTTAAAACACCATTATAATCAATTAGTATATCAATTACTAAAAGGAGAAAACTTATCTGACGCTATGGAAATGCAAGGAAAAGTATTCCCTAAATTATTAATAAATATGGTAAAGACTGCTGAAATGACAGGAGACTTACCATCTATTCTAGATGATATGGCAGAGTACTATACTTCAATGGAACAAACAAGAAAACAAATGAAATCTGCTATGACTTATCCAGCAGTAGTATTGACTATTGCAATTGGAGTTTTAATCTTCATGTTAACATACTTAGTACCTCAGTTTACTTCTATGTTTGAAGATCAAGGAGCAGAACTTCCAGCATTAACTAAAGCCATAGTTGGAGTCAGTGGATTCATTATTCAAAAATGGTATTGGTTATTAATAGGAGTTGCTGCTGTAATAGCTATATTCTATTTACTATTTACTAAAGTACAAGGATTTAGAAAAGCAATACAAATAATACTAATGCATATGCCTGTTACTAAAGATGTAATTATTTATAATGAAATGGCAAACTTCTCAAAGACTTTTGCATCATTATTAAATCACAGTGTATTTATTACTGACTCAATGGAGATTCTATCAAAGATTACTGAAAACGAAGTATATAAAGGAATTATTAATAAGACTCTAGAAAACCTAGCTAAAGGAGACTCAATATCTTCTGCATTTAGAGGAGAATGGGCAATTCCAGTAGTAGCTTATGAAATGATTGTTACAGGTGAATCTACTGGTCAATTAGGTGCTATGATGGAAAAAGTCGCAGCACACTTCCAAATGTTACATAAAAACGTAATTGATCAAATGAAGAGTTTAATTGAACCAATAATGATTGTCTTCTTAGCTGCAATCGTAGGTGTAATTTTAGTATCTATAATTCAACCAATGTTCTCTATTTATAGTCAAATTAAATAAGGGAGGTATTGCATTATGAAAATAACATATACAATAATCTTCTTTATTTTAGGAACTTGCATGGGATCATTTTTCACAGTAGTAGGATTACGTTTACCTAAGAAGAAAGATTTTATTAAAGGAAAAAGTCATTGTGATAATTGTGATCATGAATTATCTCTATTAGATATGGTTCCAATCTTATCATATTTATTCTTAGGTAGAAGATGTAGATATTGTCATGAAAAAATAGATGGACTATCTACATATATGGAATTCTTCACTGGAATACTTTATGCTTTAGCATTTTATACATTTGGTCTATCAAGTGAATTATTTATTGCTTTAGGAATAGTATCATTATTATCAACACTATCTGTATCCGATATATCATACTATATAATTCCAGATGAAATATTAATCTTCTTCTCAGGTTATTTCCTAATAGTAGAAGCAATTTCAGAAGGAGTAATAGTAACACTCCAACATCTATTATCAGGAATTATCTTATTTGCCTTTATGTATGGAATTATGCTTTTGGGTAATAAGTTATTTAAAAAGGAAACTTTAGGTGGAGGAGATATAAAGCTAATGTTTGTAGTAGGATTAGTACTAAATCCATTCTTAGGAATAGTATCAATCTTTATCGCAAGCTTCTTAGCTTTACCAATATCTTTATTAATATTATGGAAAGATAAAAAGAATTTAGTTCCATTTGGACCATTTCTATTAATAGGTTTTCTTCTAATATATTTCACAAGATTAGATATGAAAATGATTATAGATTTTATTAAATCAATTTAAAGAAAGATATTCTTTCTTTTTTTTTCAAATTATATTATTATAGGAGTAGGTGAGGAAGTATGAAGAATATTACAATTGTTCCAGCAGATACATATACAGTAATCAATAAAAGTATTATCACTGAACAAGATAGAAGAATTGTATCAATTCTATATCAACCAATTATTGGTTATACTGCAACATCTCTATATTTCACATTAATAGATTCTCTAAATGAAAAAGACTTAATGAGCGAAGATTTAACTCATCATCATTTAATGTCTAATATGCAATTAAAATTAGAAGATATAGTAATTGCTAGAGAAAAATTAGAAGCAATAGGGCTCTTAAAAACATATATGAAAAAAGATAATATTAATCAATATGTTTATTGTGTATATTCTCCATTACAAGCATCAGACTTCTTCAATCACCCAGTATTAAATATAGTTTTATATAATAATATTGGTAAAAAAGAATATGAAAAAGTATTAAATTCTTTTAAAATACCAACTATTACATTAAGAGATTATGAAGATATTACATCATCATTTGATGAAGTATTTAAAAGTGTTAAAGGATCAACTTTAGAAATAGAAGAAGATTTAATCAAAAAGAATTCTAATAAATTAGGAATTAAAAAGAGTATTGATTTTGATTTAATAGAACAAAGTATTCCAAAGACACAAATTAGTGATAAGTGTTTTAATACAGAAATAAAAGAATTAATAAATCAATTAAGTTATATCTATGAATTATCAACATTAGATATGCAAGAAATAATAAGAAATTCACTAAATGAAAAAGGTTATATGGATAAAACTATTTTAAGAAAAAGTTGTAGAGATTATTATCAATTTGAAAATGGAGGTAATCTTCCATCACTTATTTATAATAAGCAACCAGACTTCTTAAAGAAACCTGAAGGAGACAACTCTAAATTAGCAAAAATGATCTATACATTTGAAAATATAACTCCATATCAGTTATTAAAAGCAAAATATAAAGGAGCAGAACCAACTGATAGAGATAAAAGATTAGTAGAAAGCCTACTTATAGATCAAAAACTAAATCCAGGAGTAGTAAATGTCTTAATAAGTTATGTTTTAAAAACTAATAACGAACAATTAAAGAAAAGCTATGTAGAAACAATTGCTGGTCAATGGAAAAGATCTAATGTTGAAACAGTAGAAGAAGCAATGAAAATAGCTGAGAAATACCATAAACGTATGAAGAAAGAAATGGTAAAAGAAAAAGATATTAAGAAAAAACCAGTAAAAGAAGAACAATTACCAGTATGGTTTGAAACTGATCAAGATATTACAGATACTACAGATGAAGAAGTAGAAGAATTAGATAAGATTTTAAAAGAATTAGTCTAATTCTTTTTTTGTAAATAAAAGTAAATATATTTGTAAAAAAATGTAAAAAAAAGGCTTAATTTCTCATATATTAATAATGTAAGAGTTTTTTATGTTATCCTATTAGAGGAAGGAAAAAGCCTATGACAAAGTATAATGACAACGAATTTTATAATATAATTAATGAATATGCTAATCATCCTAAAGTACAAGAATTAAAAAATTGTACACATCATGGAATAGATAGATTTGATCATTCTAAAAGAGTAGCATATTTTACATATATCATTACTAAGAAATTACATTTAAATGTTTATTCTGCTACTAAAGCAGCAATGTTACATGATTTCTTTACAGATGAGTTAAAAGATAGAAAAATGGTAAGAAGTCTTAGACTTCATCCAAACGTTGCAGTAGAAAACTCTAAAAAGTATTTTACTTTAACTCCAATGGAAGAAGATATTATTAAGACTCATATGTTCCCAGTAACATTTACTCCACCTAAATATTTAGAAAGTTGGATAGTAGATATAGTAGATGATGTAGTATCAGTTTATGAAAGAGCATATTCTATTACCAGAAATGAACACAGTGTTGCTAACATCTTAGCACTTATATTTTTAGGATTATTAAGATAGAGCGTAAGCTCTTTTTTATTTCAAAATATTATGTTATAATGTACTAGAAAGAAGATGGATATTATGAAAAAAACATATATATTTGGTCATAAAAAACCAGATACAGATTCCGTTACATCAGCCATAGCTCTTTCTTACTTAAAGAATCAATTAGGGGATAATACAGAGGCTAGAGTCTTAGGTAATTTAAATAAAGAAACAACATTCGCATTGAATTATTTTAATGTCAAAGAACCTAAGTACTTAAATGATGTAAAACTACAATTAAAAGATATTAATTATCATAAAGGATTTATGATTGAAGATACTAAGAGTATTTATGATGGATATCAAGAAATGCTACAAGCAGAGTTAACTGGAATTCCAGTATGCAAGAAAAATGGAGATTTTTCAGGCTTAGTAACATTAAAAGATTTATCATATAACTTAGTAAATGAAAATGTCGAAGACTTATATACTTCATATGATAATATTTTAAGAGTATTAAAAGGTGAAGAAATAGTAAGAGTAAGTGAAGATATCATTGGTAAATTAGTTGTCGCAGCATATCGTTCTACTACATTTATTAGTAATGTTAAATTAGAAAAGAATAATATATTAATCGTCGGAGATAGACATAGTGTTATTGAGTATGCAGTAAATGCTGGAGTTAAATTAATAATTCTATCAGGAGATTCTTATATTAAAGATGAACATATAGAGATTGCTAAGAAAAATGGAGTAAATATAATTCGTACTCCATATGATACTTATCGAGTATCAAGACTAGTAGCTTTATCTAATTACATTAAAACAATGATTAAATTAAAAGAACCAATTACATTTAATGAAAAAGATTATGTTCAAGATATTATCGATATTAATAATAAACAAAAACATACAAATTATCCTGTAGTAGATAAAAATAATAGATGTTTAGGTTTATTAAAAATAACAGATTTATCAGAAAAGAATCCTAAGAAAGTAATACTTGTAGATCATAATGAAAAATTACAAAGTGTAGATGGTTTAGAAGAAGCAGAAATTCAAGAAATCTTCGATCACCATGCTTTAGGTAGTATCACAACAAATAATCCAATTAATTATCGTAATATGGTAGTAGGATCAACATCTACAATAGTTTATACATTATATAAAGAAACTAAAACAGAAATTCCAAAAGATATGGCTGGAATGATGTTATCAGGAATTCTTTCAGACACATTAATCTTAAAGAGTCCTACTGCTACTGAAAGAGATAGAAAAGCAATAGAAGAATTATCAAGTATTTTAGGAATAGATTACATGTCTTATGGTATGGAATTATTAAAATCAGGTACATCTCTAGAAGGATTATCTAAAGAAGACGTATTATATAATGATTATAAATTATTCACAGTTAATGATAAGACAATTGGTATCGGACAATTCTTTACTATGAACTTTGAAGAAATAGAAAAAGAATTAGATGAATATATTAATATCTTAGATAATACTGCAGAAGGTAATAATTATACTTTAGTCGCATTATATGTAACAGATATTATTAAAAATGGTAGTTATGTCATATATAATAGAAAAGCCCAAAATATTATGGACTTAGCATATGATGAAGAAATTCATGAAGGAGAGTTCATTGAAGGATGTGTATCAAGAAAGAAACACGTCGTTCCAATCATTATGCAAATAGTTGAGAATTAGGAGATAAAATGGTAGAAAAAATAGTAGAAGGACTTCTAGGACTATTAAGTGGTCTAGGAGGACTAGCATTTGGAAAACAACTTATGGTATTTATTATTTCTCTAATGCCAATCTTAGAGCTTAGAGGAGGATTAATAGCTGCTGCTTTATTAAAACTAAATCCAGTAGAAAGTTATATAATTTCTATTATTGGAAATATTCTTCCAGTACCATTTATTTTATGGTTTATAAATAAAATATTAGAATGGATGAGAACTAGAAAACATTTATCTAAGATTGCTAAATGGTTAGATAAAAAAGTAGAGAAGAATAGAAAAAAGATAGAGAAATATGGATTCTGGGGATTAGTATTATTTGTAGGTACACCTCTTCCAGGAACAGGAGCATGGACAGGATGCTTAGTCGCAGCAGTATTAGAAATGGATAGAAAAAAAGCATTTCTAGCCGCAATGATAGGTATATTCATCGCAAGTATTATAATGATGATACTATCATTTGGAGTACTATCAAATGTAATTTAAAATAGGATATTTTCCTATTTTTTCTTTTACAAAAATTAAATAATTATATATAATTAATAATAGAGGTGAGAGTATGAAAAATAGATATGGTTTCACTCTAATTGAATTATTAGTAGTTATTGTAGTTATCGGTGTAATTGCCGGTATGAGTTGGCCTATTCTTACAAAGGTTCAAGAAAACAATGAACTATCAAATTATAAAAAATATGGAGAGTCCCTTGTAGCAGGTGCAAAACTTTATGTAGATGCTTATGAAGAAGATGTTTTCTATTATGAAGATGACTTAACTCCAGCACAACAAGAAGCAGGACAATGTGCCTATATAAGTTATGCAGATCTAGCAGAGCATCAATTAATAAAAGATTATTCAAAAAATGGTATTACATGTAATACTGAAAGCACATTTATAAAAGTAATTAGAAAAAGAGATAGATATTCATATGAATACTACTTAGGCTGTGGATACGTACATGATGATAATTCTATGCTTACAAATGCCTCAGGAGAAATATTTTATACCCTTCCACAAGAACAACATTTAAATGAAAAAGACTATAATGCATGCAAACTAAAATAGAGTAGATTTATCTATTCTTTTTTTTTAATAAGTAATATGTTAAAATAAAAATAGGAGGAATAATATGGAATATAAAAAAGATATTAATACAAATATATTTAGAGGATATGATATTAGAGGAATATATCCTACAGAAATAGATGAAGATACTGCATACACAATAGGATTAGGTTTTGGTACCCATATCAAAAGAATGGGTAAAACAAAATGTGTTATTGGTCATGATAATAGATTAAGTAGAGAAGTTTTAACAAATGCTTTAATTAAAGGTATTACTGAAACAGGGATAGATGTAATATACCTAGATTTATGTACTACACCAATGTATTATTATGCTTGTATAAAATTACAAGTATATAGTGGAGTAATGGTAACAGCATCTCATAATCCAAAAGATGATAATGGATTTAAATTTGCTTTTGATGAATCAGGTAATTGTAAAGGTCAAGAAATTCAAGACTTTTTAGCAGAAATCCAAGAAGGAAATTTTGAACAAGGAAATGGTACAGTAGAAAACTATGATATTACTGAAGATTATATTAATCTATTTAAAGAAAATCTTCATTTTGGTCCAAGAAGAGTAAAAGCTGTTATTGACCCTGGAAATGGTACTACAGGTATTATTGCTAGAAAGATATATGAACTATTCCCAATAGATTTAACATTCATAAATGAAGAGTCTGATGGTAACTTCCCAAATCACCATCCAGATCCATGCGTAGAAAAGAATTTAGATCAATTGAAAGCAAAAGTATTAGAAATTAATGCAGATGTTGGTCTATCATTCGATGGTGATGGAGACCGTATGGGAATGGTATCAGAAAATGCTAAGTTTATCCCAACAGATAAATATATGATTATTATCGTAAGAGATATAATTAATAAAGTTGAAAAGAAAACATTCCTATGTGATGTTAAATGTTCTAAGAGCTTTACTGATGAAGTAGAAAAGTTAGGTGGAACACCATTTACTTATCGTACAGGTAACTCTTATACAAAAGCTAAAGTAAGAGAAGATAATTTACCATTTGGAGGAGAATTATCAGGACATGTATATTTTAGAGATCGTTGGCCTGGATTTGATAGTGGATTATATGCTGGTTTAAGACTATTAGAAATAATGTCTAATACTGATAAGAATGTTGAAGATCTTCTAGATGGAATTAATGAATATTATTCTACAGAAGAATTAAAGTTTGCATCTCCTGATAATATAAAATTTGAAGTAATAGATGAAATAGGAGAATATGTAAGAACAAAAGGATTAAAATTCATAGATATTGATGGAATTAAAGTATTATATGATGATGGTTGGGCACTAGTTCGTGCAAGTAATACAGGTCCTAATATAACAGCTAGATTTGAAGCAAGCACAAAAGAAAGATTAGAAGAGATTCAGAAAGAATATACTGATCTAATAGAAAAATTAAATCAATAAAAAGAGTTTACAAAACTCTTTTTTATTTTAGTGTAAAGTTATGTTAAAGGAAGAGTCAAAAAAAGTAAAGTATGATATGATTAAATAAGATTAGACTGGAGGACTTTTTATGGCAATTTCAGAAGAAGAATTTCAAAAAGAAAAGAAAATACTACATAAGATTAATAAACTATTAGGAAATACTTTATCTGAGCTTGGAGAAGAAGTAATTGAAAGTGAAGATAACTTAGTAGAGTTTAAAAAGATGATGTGGGAAAATGCCAATAACTTTGATGCAGCAGAAGCTCATCAAGCAATGTATGCAACTGCATTAGAAGCAGATAAAGCCTACCAGAAACAACAATATTTTAAAAGACTTTGTAGTATAAAAGATAAACCATATTTCGCAAGTATCGTTTTTAAAGACGATAAAGGTGAAATCTATAATATTTATATGTCTTTAACATATTTAAAAGATGATAATGCAAATAATATTTTATATGACTGGAGAAGTCCTATCTGTAGTTTGTTCTATGATTATGAAACAGGACCAGCTTCATATAAAGCTCCAGGAGGTACTTACACAGGAGAACTAAAAAGAAAAAGACAATATAAAATAGAAAAGAAAAAACTCTTAGGAGTATTTGATAATAGTTTAAATATTGATGATGAAATACTACAAGAAGTACTCGCAACAGAATCTAGTGATAGAATGAAAAATGTTGTAAATACTATTCAACAAGAACAAAATCAAGTTATAAGAAACTTAGAAGATCATAACTTAATAGTACAAGGAATTGCTGGATCAGGTAAAACAACAGTTGCTCTTCACCGTATTGCATTCTTACTTTATAGATTAAAAAATTTAAATAGTAATAATATATTAGTATTTTCACCAAATAATATTTTTACTGAATACATTTCAGATGTATTACCATCTTTAGGAGAAGATAATACTCTTCAAACAACATTTGCTGATTACTTATATAGTTTTATAAAAGAATATAAAAATGTCGAAAACTTCTCAGACTTTGTAAGAAGATATTATTCTTATGAAGAAACTAATCCAGAACTTGTTGAATATAAACAAAGTGATAAGATTATTGATGATTTAGATGCTTTTTGTGAAAATTATATTGATAATTGTAAATTCATTAATGATTTTAAAGAAGGAGAAGCTAATTATATTTTAAAAGATGATTTAAATGAAATGCTTCATGATAGATATGAAAGATTACCTTTATTTGAAAGAATAGAAGAAATGTCAGAAAAACTAAGTTCAAACTATTATAAAGGTTCAATGAAAAAGAAAGCTACATTTCAAAAACTTTTATATCAAAATGCTAACTTTAAAAAAGACTATAAAGAAATAATGAGAGAATTCTATAAAAGTGAATTTTGTAGATATAGAGTATCAGATGTCGAAATAGATAAATTTATCTATACAGATAATCTTCATTATGAAGATGCTTTAATCTTTGCTTATTTAAAAGGTACATTAGAAGGATTCTTATATGAATCTACTATTAAACAAGTAGTAATAGATGAAGCTCAAGATTATAATAGATTACAATATATAATTATAAATAATATCTTTAAAAAAGCAGATTTTACTATTTTAGGAGATATTAATCAAAATATTAATCCATATTATCATTATAATTCCCTAGAAGATTTAAAAGATTTATTTAGAGAAGATACTAAATATATTGAATTATTAAAAACATATCGTTCTAGTCCAGAAATAATAGATTATACAAATAAGATATTAGGATTAAGACACGTTAATGCAATTAGAAAAGATAATAATAAACCAGTAATTATTAGAAAAGATTTAGATAATATTAAAGATAAAATGATAGAAGATATTGCTTATTTAAAAGATCAATATAAATCTCTCGCAATCATTACAAAAGATGATAAAGAAGCAGAAAAGATTTATGATTTAATAAAAGATGATACACAAATATCTTTAGTTGATGCAGATTCAAAGAAATTTAAAAAAGATTCGATCGTTATACCTGCATATGCCGCAAAAGGCTTAGAGTTTGATAGTGTAATTATTTATAATGATCGAGATAATTCTTATCGAAGAAATGAAAGAAATTTATTGTATGTTGCTTGTACAAGATGTCAACATGAACTAATAATTTATAATTAGGAAGGAGAATATTATGTCAGTATATAATATGTTACAAAGTCCATTAGATAGTTTTTATAATTTAGATAAAATAGTAGATGAAAATTCTAAAAATTATTCTATGTATAAATCTATTGTAAGAGCAAATTGTAAAGATAAAATCTATGGAAAGTATAATGAAAATGAATCAAACCAGTTTTATTTAAGATTATATTATGACTGGTATAATAATTTGTTGTCTTGTGCAAATAGGAAAGGTGTAAAACAAGAATATAAAGAAATATTAGATAAACTAATTAATTATTTAAATAATAAAGTTCCAAGTACAAAAGAAGATGTAATAGATATCTTATCTGAAGATAAAGATGATGAAGAGTTAAATGAAATATTAAATATATTTAGATGGAATAATTTAGGAGAAGATACAGGTTGGAATCATATAGCATCATCTAAAGTAAAATTTGGTACACATAAAGCTCCATCTCCATGTCATAGAATATATATAAATTGTGACTCTACAATAACTCATAAACTTGCAAGACTATTTGTAGAGAAATGTAATGATGAAGATTTAACATATTATTTTAAATTTGATGATTTTGGTAAAAGAGATGATAATTTTGTAATTTACTCAGATTCAGAAAACTTAGAAAAATATGTAATGATATTAAAAAGAGTAATTAAAGAAGAACATCTAGCATCCAATATTCATAGACCACCAATCTGTACTAGTACTATTGATGATCAATTAGGATATGGTTCAGATCCAGAAATTGGAGGAGATGTAGAATCATTCAATCAAAATAGAAGTGATCATTTAGAAAAATGTTTTAATAATACATTCTATAAATGGATAGAAAATAGAGGTAAAGAACATTTAATTAATACTTTAATTCATTCTGCCAAAGATGAAATAAAAAACTATATTGGAAGCAGTAGTACTTATAAAGGATTTAGAGGTTATACAAAAGAAGATCTTGATACAGAAGAATTCTATGATGCAGTAAACGAATACATGCATGATCATATAGATAATATAATGGACTACTATAAAACAGGAAATGATGATTTTAAAAGAACAATTCCATTTGTAGATGGATATCTAAAAATAGATAAAGATATTTTGAATATGGCAAGAAAAAAAGAAATAAAATATATTTATTCTGAGAATGAAGACTTTAGATATAATTTAAAAAATGAAATACTAAGTACTTGTGAAGAAAATGGTATAGATAAAAATAACTATGGTTGTAATTTATATTTACTAGAAGATTTAAAGAAAGAAACAATGAGTAATATCGTAAGTTTAGATGTAAATGTAAGAAATATAGATGATAAAAAATATCATAGTAATAGAAGATCAATCTTTGGATTCTTATTTGGTAAGAAGAAAAAAGAAGAAGAGGAAGAAGATCAAGTAGTAAATTATTAAAAGAGGAGTATATCCTCTTTTTTTATTAAATAAATTTGATATATAAAAGTACAAAAAACATTTATTAAAAAAGAATAGATTAAACTATATATTTCAAAATCAAATAATAAAAATATAATCATAGTACTAAGTCTTATAAATGAACTAACAAGAGTAGTATAAAAAATATATTTAGTCTTTCCAATAGATAAAAATATAATAGAAAAAATTGGTTGAATATATAAAAAGAAAGAAAATAAAGAAAGAATTCTAAGATATTTAAATCCAAAATAATTATGATAAATAAAAAGTAATAACTTATCGCCAAATAATAGAAATACAAAAGTAGTACCAATACTAAATAAAAGTATTATAAAAATGATAAATCTTAATAATTTATTTGTGTTTTTATTATTACTATTAGAAAGAATTGGAAGTAAAGCTTGAGCAGTAGCATTAACAAAAAAAGTTGGAAGTAATAATAATGGATAAACATATCCAGTAAGAATTCCATAATCTATAGAAATATTATTAGAACTAGATAGTAATAGTAAAATAATAGGTTCTAAAAAATAAGTAAAACTACCAATAAAACTACTAAATAAATTAGGTATAGCTAAACACATTACTTCTTTTAAATAAGAATTATTAAATGTAATTCTTCTCTTTCTTTTAGGAATAAATATTAAAAGAAATAAAGTAGAAATAAGTTCACTAACTATATTAAAAATAATAATTATAAAAACAATTATCGAAGTAGAGTAATCAGTAAAGAAACCTAAAAGGTAATAAGCAAATATAAATCTAATGAAATTCTCTATTAAATTAGAAATCACTGGAGGAAGCATATTTCCTATACCTATAAAGTAACTTCTAATAATACTAGATAAAGTAGTAAAAGGTATAACAAAAGCTATACCAATAACAGGTAAATAACAACTATTATTATGCAGTAAATTAGTACTAATAAAATTTGCTGATATTAAAACTAAAAACAATAAAATAATATTATATACACCTAAAAATAAAAGTAGGGTAGAATATAATTCATGGGGTCTTTTATTAGAAGATGCGACTAACTTAGATAAAGCTAAAGGAACTCCAGCTTGAGAAACAGTAATTAGTAATGAAAATGTAGGAAGAACAAGCATATATAAAGCAAGACCATTAATCCCAATTCTACTACTAATTATAATCTTTATAATCATTCCTAAAAGCTTTGTAATAAGCCCACCAATAAGTAGTAAAAAACTAGAAGTAATAAATTTCTTTTTCATAGTAAATTTTTATGAAAAAAGTAAAAAAAATATATCAATGTTTTTGAATTTATGGTATAGTTAAATAAAGATGAGATAACCCGAAGGTAAAGTATTGTCAAAGAGTAGAAATTTGTCGAATTTAATCCCCTACAAAATAGGAAGTTATGATAAAATGAATATGATAGAGGTGACACAAATGAACGATTTATTAGATTTTTTAACATCACAAGAAATAATAATTGTTTATATAATAGCAGCTTTGGCTTGCCTTATCTGTTTTATTGTATATTTAGTAGAGAAGAATAACGAGAAATTAAGACTTAGACACAATACTAGAGAATTAAATAAATTAGTAGAGGAGATTAAAGCATTGACTCCAGAAGAAGCAAAAGAAGAAGTATATGATACTCCTGTACTTGAAAATATTATTGAACAACCAGAAAAACCTATGGTAATTGGACCAATTAATGTAGAAGAAACTGTAGATTTATCTGAAGTTGTAGAAGAAGTAAAAAAATATGAAGACGAAGTAATTGAAGAAGAACCTGAAGATGAATTAGAATATACTTCAATTGAACCAGATCAAGAAACTGCAAGATTAGAATTAGAAAGACTTAAAGAACAACTAGAAAGAGAAGAATTAAGAGACCAAGAAGAAGTAGTTGAACCTACACCAGTTGAAGTACAACCAGTACAAACAACTGAACCT
This sequence comes from Bacilli bacterium, assembly GCA_017525015.1. The sequence continues at coordinate 52,385 of JAFXUK010000003.1, read as the reverse complement.
CAAATAGAAGCAATTGAAACAGTAAATGAATATGAAGAAGAACAAGAAAAGACAGCAATCATCTCATTAGAAGAATTATTAGCAAAAAGCAAAGAAATGTATGAAGCTAATGAGTTAACTCAATATAAAGATGAAGGTAATGAACCTATATCAATTCAAGATTTAGAGATTCAAGTACAAAGACAAGCTGCTACATATGACGAACCATTTATTATAGCTAATGTTGTACCAGAAGAAGAATTACAAGAAGGAATTAATGAAGCATTTGAGCAAATCGTTCAAGAAGAAAAAGAAGTATTACATGTTGATGATATGAATACAATTTCTGAAGAAACTGTTAATCCAGTAGTAAAAGAAGAAGTAAGAAAGTTTCAAGCAAGCCCAATTATTTCTCCAATCTTTGGAATAGAAAGAGATACTTCAAAGGATAATGCATTATCGTTAGAGAATACTGCTAATTATGATAAATTAGATGCAGCTATGCGTAAGAATAATGAATTCTATATGTCGATCTCTGAATTACAAGGAAAAACAGAATAACTCGAGAAATCGAGTTTTTTTATTTAATATTATTAATATATATGTTATAATATGTAAGACAAAAAAGGAGAAAAGACGTATTTTATGAAAAGTGTTGGAATATATACCTTAGGTTGTAAAGTAAATACCTATGAATCAGAGTATATAATGAGTCTATTAAAAGATAATGGATATATTATTAAAGACTTTGATGATATTTGTGATGTCTATATTATTAATACTTGTACAGTCACAAATAATAGTGATAGTAAATCAAGAAAAATAATAAGACAAGCAATAAAGAAAAATCCAAATGCTTGTATAGTCGCAATGGGATGTTTCATCGCAGCTAATCCAGAATATAATGAAACTGGTATAGATATATTAATAGGTAATAAAGATAAATCTAAAATATTAGAATTATTAAATGAATATTTTAAAACAAAAGAAATAATAAAAGTACAATATAAAGATCGTATAAAAGACTTTGAAGATATGTATATAAAAGATTTTCCAGGTAGAACAAGAGCTTTTGTTAAGATCCAAGATGGTTGTGATAATTTCTGTACATATTGTATTATTCCTTATGTAAGAGGAAAATGTCGTAGTAAAGATGAAAGAAAAGTAATAGAAGAGATTGAAGGATTAGTTAAAAATGGTTATAAAGAAGTTGTTTTAACTGGAATTCATACTGGAAGTTATGGAGTAGATCTAGAATCATCTTTCGCAGATTTATTAAATAAACTAGTTTGTATTAAAGGTTTAGAAAGATTAAGAATATCATCAATAGAATGTACAGAGTTAAATGAAGATGTTTTAGATGTATTAAGAAACTCTAAAGTACTAGTAGATCATCTTCATATTCCTATTCAAGCAGGATCTGATGAAATATTAAAGAGAATGAATCGTAAATATAATTTAAATGAATTTATTAGAAAGATTGAAGAAATAAGATCAATTAGACCAGAAATCGCAATATCTACTGATGTTATTGTTGGATTTCCAGGAGAGACAGAAGAATTATTTAGTAAGACAATAGAAACATGTAAAAATATAAAATTCTCTAAATTACATGTTTTCCCATATAGTGAAAGAAAAGGTACTGCTTCATCTAAAATGGATGGTAAATTAGATAATAAGATAAAAAAAGATAGGGCAAGAAAATTAATTGAAGTATCAGAAGAATTAGAAGAGAATTATATGAGAAACTATCTAAATAAAGATGTAGAAGTATTAATAGAAGAAACAATTGATGGATATTCATATGGACATACTGGAAATTACTTACATGTAAAAATAAAGGGAGAATATCCTCATAACGAAATAGTAAAAGTAAGAATAAAAGATATTAAATATCCATATTGTATTGCATAAAAAAAATAGGACTAAGTCCTATTTTTTATTTATTCTTCAGTTTCTTCTTCTTTATCTTTTCTCATAGCTTTTGCTGCTATCATACCAGCAATACCTGCTGCAGCACCAATTGCTGCTGGAGTAATATAATCTCCAAATGAATCTTTCATTCCAACTCCAGTTTCAGGAATAGATGAATATTGAGGAGTTGAATCAGTATAACCTGTAGAAGAACCACTATCAACACTATTATCTAAATTAGAAAAAATAGGTGATGCATGTTGTGATAAAGCATTATCACTAACTCTTTCTTGAATAGCAGATGTTGTATTAACAATATCTGTATTAGTAATTGGATTATTAGAAATAGGTTGAGTATTATTAATAGTATCATTATTAATAATTATAGTTCCTAAATCATCACCCTTTTTATTATCAAATATTGGAACAGTAGGTGTAGTAGGTGGATTAGTTATAGAATCTGGAGGTCCAGCATATAAAACCTGAATTTTAGGTACAGAAGCTGGTGGTGCAATAGTAACAGGTGTTGTTTGATTCTCAAAATAACTAGGTCCAGCATATACTACTTGATTAGTAGGAACTTTAATATCAGCTAAATGACCATTAGGATTTACTGGATTAGTATCATTAAAATAGCTAGGTCCAGCATATACTACTTGATTAGTAGGAACTTTAATATCAGCTAAATGATCACTAGGATTTACTGGATTAGTATCCTCAAAGTAGCTAGGTCCTGCATATACAACTTGATTTGGTTTAGGTATAGTATTTGCCCTAGGAAGATTATCCTTATTGTTAGAAGGAGCTTCTGTAATAGGAGCTGTGCTTGCAGGCGCACTAGTTTGCGGATTTGTTGGGAATGTTCTTGGAGCAGTTGTAGGCGCACTAGTTTGCGGATTTGTTGGGAATGTTCTTGGAGCAGTTGTAGGCGCAGGTGCAGATGGAGCAGTAGTTGTAGGTAATGGAGCAGTTGTAGGTGATGGAGTAGTTACGCTTGATGTTTGAGGAGTAGTATCTTGAGTTGTATTAATATTAAGACCCCCACCGTTAGAAGTCATTCTCTTTAAATCATCTTCACTAACTTCAATTAACTTACCATCAGGGCCCTTAATCATCATTTTACTTTCACCTTGTTCAGCAGTAACACCAGATACATTTTCATTTCCTGTTTGAACATTACTAGAAGTATCTCCGCCAGCACTAACACTGTTTTCATTCATGAAAGATTCAATTGCACGAACTTGATTATTAATTGTATCAGAAATATTTTTAGTATCTTCTCTACACTGAGTCATAAGTCTCTCAGGCATTCTCATATCAATAGCAGAATCATCAACTTCAACAAATTCAATACCATTAGCATTAGATATCTTCATAACTGCATCATATAAAGTATTATCTACCTCAGATAAATCATTTTTAATTTCATTAAGTAAAGCTTGAGCTTCAGAAACCTTAGCCTCATCATATTTTATTGTAGCATTAGCATTATTCCCCTTCATTTAAAACACCTCCCATATCAGTAGTTTGTTGTGGAGTTGTATCAAGATGAAGAAGAGCTTCTTGCTCATCTAATCTTTTAGCTTCTTCATTAAATATTACTTGTTTACGATTAACAACTCTTTGAGTTGTAGTATTAACTGTTTCAGATAAATCATTTATATATAATGAAAAATCTCTAGTTCTCTTTTCATATTCTTCAATTATTGCTTCCATATTTGAATCAGAAACAGATAAACTATCACGATTAATTAAATCTTTTAATACTTCAATTTTCTTAGATAAATTTTCTAATTTTTCTGATGCATCTTTTAACATACGACATCCATTATTAATAGTTGGCATATCAATTACTTTTAAAGCATCTTCAGCAATAACATATTTTCCTTGATATTTTTCTATAGCCATAATTTAGCCTCCTAATATATATAATTGTATCATATTAAAAGAGTGATTTGTATAGATTTTTCGACAAAAAGAGAAGTAATTCAAATAAGTTATGATATACTAAACTAGAGGTGTTAAGATGACAACCAATTTAGAAAAAGAGAATGATTTAAAGAATTTATCTATGCAAAGAAAATATCTTTATGATCATCCTGTATTAAGATTTTTATTCCTAGAAGTTACATCAAGATGCAATGCAAGGTGTGAACACTGTGGAAGTAGATGTGATGGTAATGAACAAGGAAAAGAAATAGAAGCAAAATATTTAAAGAAAACACTCAAAGAGATTTCAGAGTGTTATGATCCTAAAAAAGTATTCTTAAATGTTACTGGTGGAGAACCATTAATGAGAAAAGATTTATTCGATATAATGGAATATGCAACAAATCTAGGTTTTAAATGGAGTATGACATCTAATGGAATGATAATAAATGAAACAATGATAAAAAAACTTGAAAAAGCAAAGATGACAACAGTTTCTATTAGTATTGACGGATTAAAAGAAACTCACGAGAAATTTAGAAAAGTACCTAATTGTTATGAAAATATTTTAAAAGGTATAGATATGATGCAAGCATCTCCTGTATTTAAAATAGTTCAAGTCACAACAGTAGCAAATAAAAATAATATTAATGAGTTAGAAGATTTATATCAATTACTTTTAAAACATAATGTTAAATATTGGAGAGTAGTTAATTGTGATCCAATAGGTCGAGCTAATGATAATAAAGATATTTTCTTAGATATGGATGATTATAAATATTTATTTCATTTTATAGAAGAAAAACAAAAAGAAGGCAAAATGAAAGAAATTACTTATGGATGTAGTCATTACTTAGGAATAAATGGAGAAAATAAATATAGAAACTTCTATTTTATTTGTACTACAGGCTTAACAGTAGGAAGTATTCTAAGTAATGGAGATATCTTTGTATGTCCAAATGTTCCAAGAAGAAAAGAACTAATTCAAGGAAATATTAAAAAAGATAGTTTTGTAGATGTTTGGGAAACTAGATATAAAGAATTTAGAAATGAGAATAGAACATCAAATTCTAAATGTAAAAAATGTAAGCATTGGGAATATTGTTTAGGTGATTCGTTCCATACATGGAATTTTGATGAAAATAAACCAAATATTTGTCTAAAATCAATTTTTGATGAAATTTAAGCAAGAGAAATCTTGCTTTTTATGAACTATAAAAAATGTTATAATAGTCTAGAAAGGAGTGAAGATAATGGCTACTTATATAAAAGGAACATACTCAAAATCAATATATGAATCAAGTGCTGGATATCATATTGGTATTATGAGAGTAATAGATACAAACGATGAATCATTAAGTGATTTTATTGGTAGAACAATTACCTTCACTGGATACTTTCATGAACTAAATAATATAGATACATATATGTTCTATGGTAAAAAGATAAATCATGAAAAATATGGAGAACAATTTCAAGTAGAATCATATGAAAGATGTAAGCCAGAAGAAAAAGATTCAATTATTGACTTTCTAACAAGTGGACTATTTAAAGGAATAGGTGAAAAAAAAGCAACAAGAATAGTAGAAGCTTTAGGTAAGGATACATTAAAAATAATTCTAGATGAACCAAATAATTTAATATTAATTCCTAGTGTAACTAAAAAAGATATAGATACTCTTCACAATAAATTAAAAGAATATGAAGAAAGTTATGAAACGATTCTTTATCTTCAAGATTTAGGATTTAATACAAAAGATTCAATGATTGTCTATAATACATACAAAAAGAAAACAAAAGAAATAATTGAAGAAGATATTTATAAAATAATATTAGATATTCATGAAATAACATTTAAGAAGATAGATATAGTTGCATTAAAAAGTGGTATTGCAAAAGATGATAAAAAAAGAGTTAAAGCAGCTCTTCTTTATATAATGGATGAAGTAAGTAATACTTATGGACACAGTTATTATTTCTATGATGAGTTAGTATCATACCTTCCTAGAGTTTTAGGAGTTATTCCAGAAGAGTCTAGAGTAGAAGAATGTCTAAAAGAATTAGAGTTAGATTTATTAATTATGCATAAAGAGAATAGATATTATCTAAAAGAAATGTATGAAGCAGAAACTCTAATAGTAAAAAGATTAAGAATGCTAAATAATAATAAAGAAAGAGTAGAAAAGAAGTTAGATGATAATCTAAATGCATTAGAAGATGTATTTGGAATTAAGTATAATAATGAACAATTAGAAGCAATAAAGAAAAGTATTACTAAAGATCTAGTTATTATTACTGGAGGCCCAGGTACAGGAAAAACAACTATTCTTCAAGGAATATGTGAACTATATCGTATGATGAATAAACTATCATATGAAAAACTAATATCAAATATTGCTTTACTAGCTCCTACAGGTAGAGCAGCAAAAAGAATGAGTGAAGCAACTTCTCTTCCAGCATCAACAATTCATAGATTTTTAAAATGGTCTAAAGAAACAAATAGATTTCAAGTAAATCAGTATAATAAATCTAAAGTAGAATTAGTAATAATAGATGAATCTAGTATGATAGATACATATTTATTTGCTAATCTATTAAAAGGATTATCAAGCAATTGTAGAATAGTAATTGTAGGAGATGATCATCAATTGCCTAGCGTTGGTCCAGGACAAGTTCTACATGATTTAATAGAAAGTAATGCCTTAGATGTAGTAGAGTTAAAAGAGCTATATCGCCAAAACAAAGAATCAAATATTATTAATTTAGCTTATGATATAAGAAGAAAAGAAATAGATGAATCAAGATTTAACGTAGATGAAGATTTAACATTTATTAAATGTTTAGATAGTGAAGTAATGAATTATATATCTGAGATTGCGACTACATATAAAGATTTAAATTATAAGAAATTTCAAATTCTAGCACCTATGTATAAAGGATTAAATGGAATAGATGAAATAAATAAACAAGTCCAAGAAATAGATAATCCTAAAAGTAAAGTATTAAAAGAATTAAAACAAAGTGACGTAGTCCTAAGAGAAAATGATAAAGTAATCCAATTGACTAATATGCCAGATGATAACGTTTATAATGGAGATATAGGTATAATTGATGAAATAACTACAAATACTAAAAAAGAAATAAGAATAGATTTTGATGGTAATGTAGTTAAATATACTCCAGCTAATTTTGATAATTTTAGATTAGCTTATGCAATTAGTATTCATAAGTCTCAAGGATCAGAATTTGATGTAGTAGTCTTACCATTAGTTAAAGGATATCAAAGAATGCTTTATCAAAAATTAATTTATACTGCAGTAACAAGAGCTAAAAAGAAGCTATATCTAATAGGAGATATTAATGCTTTAAAATATGCCTCTAAAAACACTGAAGTAGATATTCGTAGGACAACAATTAAAGATTATTTAATAAATGGTATAATTTAGAAATAATTACTCATACTAATACTGAGGTGATTAAATGAAAATGCTCATGTTAGAGATGTTAGGATTAGGAGTAGGACTAACAGTCATTGGTTGTCTCTATTTTAAAGATCATCCAGAAGAACTTAAAAAAATGAAAAAACAAGTAAATGATATGAGTAATATGATATGTGACAATAAAAAACAAGAAGGCTAGAAATAGTCTTCTTTTTGTGATACAATTATTTCGGTGATTTTATGATTACAATTAAAAGTGAAAGAGAAATAGAATTAATGAGACATGCAGGAATGCTTGTATCAGAAATGCATAAATTTATTAAACCATATATCAAGGCAGGAATTTCTACTTATGAATTAGATGCTTTATGTGAAAAATTTATTAGAGATCATGATGCAGTACCTACATGTAAAGGATTTGAAGGTTTTCCAGCTACATTATGTACAAGTATTAATGATGTAGTAGTTCATGGAATTCCATATAAAAAAGATGTATTACAAGATGGAGATATAATTACAATAGATGTTGTAATTGGTTATAAAGGATATCAAGGAGATGCAGCATGGACATATACAGTAGGTGAAGTAAGTGATGAAAAGAAATACTTAATGGAACATACTGAAAAAGCTCTATATGAAGGAGTAAAACAAGTAAAGCCAGGAAACAGAATAGGAGATATTTCTTATGCAGTACAAAAATATGCAGAAGAACATAACCTTGGAGTAGTAAGAGAACTTTGTGGACATGGAATTGGTTCTGATATGCATGAAGAGCCAGAAGTACCAAACTTTGGTATTCCAAATACTGGTCCAATGTTAAAACCAGGAATGGTAATTTGTATTGAGCCAATGTTAACATATGGTCATAGATTTATTTATCAAGAAGATGATGGTTGGACAGTAAGAACACAAGATCATTCTCCAGCTGCTCACTATGAACATACTATATTAGTAACAGAAGATGGATATGAAATATTAACTCCAAGATTAGATGATTAACGTAAAAGCAAATAGTTTTTACGTTTTTTTATTACAATTATATATAAAAAAAGATATAATAAGAATAAGGTGATAATATGAAGAAAAGTATCATATTTTTAATTAATGGATTAGGTATAGAGAAACCAGGAAGTTATAGTATAGATTTAGATCAACTTATGCCACAATTAGGTAGAGTAAAAGAAACATCATATTTTACTACTGCTATAACAAGTTCTCTAGAATATAAAGATGCATATCAAAGATTCTTCTTAGGAGAAACATATAAATATGAATTAGAATTTGTTCATAATAATGTTATGAATCAAAATATTTTAACTAATCCAACATATCAACAATTTGGAGAATCAATTAAAAGACAAAACTCTAAGATTCATATTTTCTTAGAACCAACTAATGATAGAGTAATAGAAGAGATTAATAACTTAGTTAATACATTAACTATTGGAGCTAATCAACAAATATTCTTACATTTAGTTCTATCCCAACAAACAGTTTCAGAATATGATAATTTAACACAAATTATAAATTATATTAAGTTCCATTTACATAATCATATGACTGTAGGATTTATTATGGGTAAAGAATATTTACCAGATGAATTAACTAAAAAAGAAACAGATTATTTAAAAAGATTATTATTCTATTGTTCTTGTGAAAGATGGACTGAAACAGAAAAAAAATTACAAAATTTGAGAGATGCTAAAATAAGACCTTGTGAAGTAGAAGGTTTCTGTGCAACTAATGAATGTTTTATTTCCAATGGAGATACAATTTTATTCTTTAATACAAGAAAGAATAATTATGATAATTTAATTACAGGAATATATCAAATGGCTCCAGAAGTATATAAAACAGAAGTAACATTACCAATATATTCATTATTAAAATTAGATACTAAATACAATATTCCATCATTCTTAGAAAGTATTGAGTATACTAATTCTTTAGCAAAGACTTTAGAAAAATATAATAAAAAAGCTCTAATTATTACAGATCAAAAAAATATAAATTTAGTTAATTTATATGCTAATGGAATGAATAGTGTAAATAATCCTAATATAAGTTTTATCTTAAAAGATGATAGATTATATCAAAAAGAATTTATTGAACAATTAATTAATACTACACCATATGATTTAATAATTTTTGATTATCATATGGATGTATCAAGTAATATTAATAAATTAAAAGAAGGATTACAAAAGATGGATCCAATTATTGGACTAATTGCAGATGTTTCTGAAAATAAACACTCATTCTTTATAACATCTCTATATGGACTAAAAAAAGATATACCTTTAGCAGATTATAATTCAGAATTAGTTACAATAGACTATGAAATGCAAATACCAATATTCTTCTTTGATTATACATATCCTAAAGGAAAATTCTATTTAGCCCCAGGAGAAACAAACGATATCTTATCATCAGCTCTAAGATGTGTAATAGATGATCCTAATTTATATACATTAGTAAAACAAAAAGGTTTAATAAATAACTTAATAAAAGCATTTAAATAAAAAATACAAAGAGATTTGTATTTTTTTATGTTAAAATAATAATTGAGGTGTTTTCTATGAGAAAAATAGTACTTGCTTCTAATAATAAGCATAAAGTAAAAGAATTTAAAGAAATGTTAGGTAATGTAGAAATACTAACATTAGAAAGTATCGGTTTTACAGAAGATATTGAAGAAACTGGTAAAACATTTGAAGAAAATGCATTGATCAAAGCTAGAACAATTAAAGAGTATTTAAATGACAAGAATTTAGATTATGCAGTAGTTGCTGATGATTCAGGTCTATGTTGTGAAGCACTAAATGGTGCTCCAGGAATATATAGTGCAAGATATGCTGGTGATCATGATAATGAAAAGAATAGAGCAAAATTAAGAGAAGATTTACAAGGAAAAGATAGAACTGCATACTTCATCTGTACAATTGCTTTTATTGATGAAGAAGGCAAAGAGCAAATATTTGTTGGAAAGACGTATGGAACTATTATAGATGAAGAATTAGGAAACAAAGATTTCTGTTTTGATTGTATGTTCCATTCAGATGATTTAGATAAAACATTTGGAGAGTCTACTGAAGAAGAAAAAAATAGTGTATCTCATAGAAGTAGAGCAATAGAAAAATTAAAAGAAGTATTATAGGAGAATTATTATGGAACAAAGTAATTACAATATGGTTATTTCAATTATTACCGCAGTACTTATAGTCCCAATAATGGTTTTATCATTAATATTTCAAAATAATACACTAACAAGAGTATTATTAAGTATTTATGGGGGATTAGGAATAACTTATTATATTTTAAAAAGTATTATGTATCATAAAGATGAATCTACATCTAAAATAGTATTAGATAGATTATCAAATTCTATATTTGATGTAGTATCTCTATTAGTAATAATTAATTTTTGTTTATTATTACCTAATAGTTTTAAATGGATATTATTTGGATTATTAATATTTGAATGTATCTTAGAAATAATAATAGATTCATTAGATAAAGTAATAGAAATAAAATATTTATTATCAGCATCTAAAGTAATAACATTAATATTTATCTTATTATATTTATACCCAATATCAGTAGTATTAGGTTTAGGAATAGTATCAATAATAGGATTTTATATTAATCATTTATTAGGAAGATTATTACAAAATAAATTAATATTATCATTTGATTTGACCTCAATTATAATATTTGGTATATTTTTAATATTAATATAAGAAGTTTATGTTATAATACATAGTAGGAGGAAGAATATGGACATAATTAAATACATAATTTTAGGAATTTTACAAGGTATTACAGAACCATTACCAATCTCTAGTAGTGGTCATATCTATATTATTAAAGCTATTATTAATACAACTATCTTTAATGATTTAAGTCTAGAAATATTCTTAAACTTTGCATCTTTTATTGCAATACTATTAATCTTTAAAAAAGATGTAATTAAATTGATTAAAGGATTCTTTAAGTACATTAAAACTAAAGGAGAAGAATGCAAAGAAGAATTTAAATATTGTTGGTTATTAGTAATTGGAACTATTCCAGTAGCAGTATTAGGATTCTTTACAAAAGATATCTTAGAAGGAGTTCTAGCTAGAAATATTTTCTTAGTTGGATTAGGATTCTTTGTAACAGGAGTAGCTTTATTACTTGCAATGGACTCTGAAGGAGAAAAACAAGATAAAGATATTACTATTAAAGATGCAATTTTAATTGGTATTTATCAAGCAGTTGCTATAGTACCAGGAATCTCAAGAAGTGGTATGACTCTAGTAGGATGTTTATTAAATGGTTTCGATAATAAAACGGCTTTAAAATATTCTTTCATGTTATATTTACCAGTTAGTTTAGGAACAATGATTTCAGGATTTACTGAATTTAAAGCACAAAGTGCTGATATTAATATGATCCTATATTATTTAATTGGAATGATAGCTGCAGGATTATTAACATATATTTCATATAATTGGTTAACAAAGATAGTAGAAAGAGGCAAATTATGGAGATTCTCAATATACTTATTTGCTATTGCAATCTTCACAGTTATGCTATTTATATAAGGGGGTTAGATTATGGAAAATAAAATGTCACGTACAAAATTTATTGCTCTAACCGCTATATTCTATATAATTATTTATATCGTAGTAAAACTATTTATTGTATATACTCAAGATTTATTTATGGATAATGATGTATATAGTAAACAGTATAATATTGGTAAAGTCTTAACAGTTAATTCATATACTGAAGAAGAAAAAGCAAATACTGAATATTTTGAATCATATTCAGATTCTTATAAAATGAAAATAAAGAATTATTTTACTGAATTTGAAGCAGGAGACTCTGATTCAAATTATGAATATTATTTATTATATGATGCAGAAAATCAAATTAATGCAGCATTTATGATGGGTCAATTTGAAACACAAATTCATAGTATAAAGAATTATGATGAATCAAGTTATTATTATGAATTTAATCATTTCCCATTATATATATCTAATTTATTAAGAGAATATTATTTAAATAAAAATAATATTACAAACGATGTAGAATTAATTAAGTTTATTAGAGAAAGAGAAAAAGAAGATGGTAAATTTACTACTCCAATAATAAAAATTAAAGAAAATTATTTCTTTAACTTTGTGGAGACTAATCTTCCTAGTCTTGATAATGTAACTTATATTGAAGGAGATTTAACTGGATATATGTATGAAACTGATACATATAAACAAGTATGTATAATAAAAAATGATAAACTATATTGTTTAACATTCTATAAATTAGATTATTTTACAGATGATATGATCTTAGATATATTAAGATCACTAGAAATAGAAAAATAAAAAGACCAATTGGTCTTTTTTTATTTATTATCTGGAATAAACATTAATAATGTTTTTAATATCTTATCAGGATCAAATGTCTTAGGATCTTTAACTGAGTCTGCAATTACACTTATAAATCCAGAAGTATAGAATAAGACAAAAGTTCTTGTAGGTAAATCAGTATTATTAATATTATTCTTTTCAATATCTTTTATAGTTAGATTAACAATAGTATCCATTGTCATATCTATCGCAATAGAATTACCATTTATTTTTGCAACAGCAGAATATATTTCAAGATTCTCACTAACATGATTTAAAAGTATTGTAAGCATCTCCTTAAAATATTCTTGAGGATTATTTGTAGGATTAGTAATAACCATAGTATTAGTTAGTTCTGAACTAAGATCAAGTAATAATGATTGTAATAACTCAAACTTATCATTAAAATGATCATAAAATGTAGATCTATTAACATATGAAGAAGAACATATTTCAGATACTTTTATTTGCTCAAAAGGTTTTTCTTTCATAAGAGCCATAAGACCTCTATATAAACTAGCTTTTGTTTTTACAATTCTTAAATCTTCTTTTTTATTATCCATAAGAACACCACCTAGCTTTATTATATCAGTTTCCCAACAAATGTAAAGATAACCAACAAAATTTGTTTAACTTATAAATATAAATCTTTATAAAATAATTTATTATTGATATAATATAAAAAGAGTAAGGAGAATGATTATGAAGAAATTATTATTAACATTATTATTAGGATTATTTATTTTACCATTTGGAGTATTCGCAGAAGAAAAAGTACCAGTATACTTCTTTCATGGAGATGGATGTCCACATTGTGCCGAAGCAAAAATGTTTTTTGACTCTCTAGAGTCTACTGAATATGGAAATATGTTTGAGATTAAACCATATGAAGTATGGAATGATGAAAGTAACGCAAGACTAATGTATGCTTTCGCTGTAATAAATGGAGAAGAAGATGAAGCAACTGGAGTTCCATACATAGTTATTGGAGATAAATCTTGGATTGGCTATCTAGATAGCTATAATAAAGACTTTGAAACTCAAATAGAAAAACTATATAAAGAAAAAGCAGCAGATAGATATGATGTATTAAAAATATATGAAAGAGAAAAAAATAATGAAAACTCAATATATGATTTTAATATACCGGAGAATAATTCAGATGATTCATATGCAGACGATGCTTATAATGATTCATTAGATGACTATGTAGTAGAAAAAGATAATCTAAAACCATTAAAGAAAATACTACCCATACTAATTGGAGTAGGAGTAGTTGGAATACTATTTGTAGTAGGAATAACAGTCTTAATAATAGTATTAGTAACTAGAAAGAAGAAATAATTAAGTAAAGTGGGTAGGTTTTACTCGCTTTTTTTGTTATAATAGATTAAGGAGTTGATACTATGAAAAGAAAAAAGAAAGATTTTAAGAAACACGGTTTATTAAAAAGTATAATTATTTCACTTTTATTCGCAGGTATTTATTACTATATTTCTTATCCTGCATTAGATATTCATAATCTAGGTTTGTGGGTATATATTATTTCAGTATTAGTAGTATTTTTAATATGTCAAACAGTATTCCATACAGGATTAGTAATAGAAGATTTACAAACAGGAAAAATATCAGTACAAAATCATAAGATAATGAAATTATGGTTAGCAGTACCAGCAATTATAATTATTTTAGTTTTAGTCGCAATACTTAACTCTGCAATGTTAAATGCCAAAAAGTATTATAAGAGAATTGAAATAGATACAACTAAAACATTCCAAGAAGATCTACCAGAAGTAGACTTTAATAAATTACCATTACTAGATAAAAAATCATCATCTAAATTAGGAGATCGTGTAATGGGTGGTATGAGTGAATTAGTATCACAGTATGATGTATCAGATGAGTACACTCAAATCAATTATAACGACGAAATTATAAGAGTTACACCTCTAGAATATAATGGAACAATAAAATGGTTTACAAACCGTGATAAAGGTATTACAGGCTATATTACAGTTAATTCTACAACAGGTAAAGCAAAACTAATTAAATTAGATAAAGGATTAAAATATGCACCTTCAGCATTATTTAATGAAAACCTATATCGTAAATTACAATTTAGTTATCCAACTAAAAACTTTGATGCAATTAACTTTGAAATAGATAATTCTGGTAATCCATATTGGGTTGCAAGTGTAGTTAAATATCATGGAATTAATCAAAGAAGAGAAGTAACTGGAGTAGTAATATTTAATCCAATTAATGGAGAATCAAAATATTATAAATTAAAAGATGTACCTTCATGGGTAGATCATGTATATGAAGCAGAATTAATTCTAGAACAAGTAAATGACTGGGGAGCATATAAAAATGGATATTTAAACTCAGTATTTACTCAAAGAGATGTAGTCGCAACTACTACAGGATATAACTATCTAGCATTTAATGATGATGTATATCTTTATACTGGTATTACATCAGTTTTAGCAGATGAATCAAATATTGGATTTATTCTTACAAATATGAGAACTAAAGAAACAAACTTCTATAGTGTTGCTGGAGCAGAAGAGTACTCTGCAATGGACTCTGCAAAAGGTCAAGTACAACAAATGAAGTATACATCAACATTCCCATTATTAATTAATTTAAATGGACAGCCAACATATTTAATAAGTCTAAAAGATAATGCTGGACTAGTTAAAATGTATGCCTTTGTAGATGTAGTAGACTATCAAAAAGTAGTAGTAACTGATGCCTCTAAAGGAATAGAAGCAGCAGCTGATGCTTATTTAACTCAAATGGGAGAAGAATCAGGAACAAGTAAAAATACTAAGACAATTAATGTTTATGGTATCAAAGAAGTAATAATTGATGGTAATACAGTTTACTATTTCACAGATCAAAATAATCAAAAATATAAAGTATCAATTAAAGTAAATAAAAACAGATTACCATTCTTAAAAGAAGGAGAACAAGTAGAAATCGAATATAATAAAGAACAAGAAGTAATTAATATTACAGAACTTAAATAACATGTAGGTTTGGGGTGAAGTAGATGAAAAAGAAAATAGTATGTTACTATCCATTTTTAGGTACAGAATTAAATGATAGTATGTTTAAAAATACTGCATCATGGGAATACTATTTAAAATGTTTATTAGAAAAAGATGATATAGAAATTCATACATATGACAGAGTAGATTTAGATAATGTAGATTATGTTTTATTCTTTGATAATATCTTTTATCAAAATCTAGATATAATGTGGAAGTTATATAATAAAAAGCTTCTAGAAAAAAGTGTCTATATAAATTATGAGCCAGTAACAGGTCATGCTAAAAATCATGATGCCAAAGGTATGGAAAATCTTGCTAATATATTTAGTAAAATAATTACATTTGATGATGATATAGTAGATAACAAAAAGTTTATTAAAGGAAATATTGCAAACTTCTATAGTAAAGAAAAAGAATATAAACATGATTTTAAAGATAGAAGACTAATCACAATGATTTCTAATAATACAACTAAAGATAGTGTAATAAAACTATTAAATTATTATAATTACACAAAATATTTTAATAGATCAAATATTAAAGAAGATGAACATTCAATCTACCTAGAAAGAGTAAAAGTAGCAAATTATTTCTTAAAAAAACATAAAGATGATTTTGATTTATATGGTGGTTTATGGAGTAAAAAATATAATAAGATTCATAAAGGCTATGTAGAAAGAGAAGAGAAATTAGATATTCTAAGTAAATATAAATTTGCTTTTAGTTACGATTCATATACAAATCAAAATGGATATATCTCAGAAAAAATATTTGACTGTTTTAAAGCAAAAACAGTTCCAATCTATTTAGGTGCAGATAATGTAACAGATTATATTCCAAAAGAATGCTTTATTGATAAAAGAGACTTTAAAACATACGATGATTTATATAATTATTTAGTAAATATGGATGAAAAAACATATGAACATTATATAAAGAATATTGAAAAGTTTTTAAATTCAAGTAAATATAAAGAATACTTTTCAAGTGAACAATCAGCAAAAAGAATAAAAACAGCTTTAATGACAAGTAATAAAATTAATTATTTAAAAGCTTATAATAGTTTAATGTATTTTGAAAATAGAAGAAGAAAAGTACATAAGAAAAAAATAATGTATTATACATTAAGACATATTTATCATAAAGAACATAAAATAGAAGTTAATTTTAAAGTAAGAAGAGGATCTAATATTAGAATAGAATCAAATGGTCTTGTAGAACCAAAAGATATAAGATTAGATTATACAGATAGTTTTAGTGTTAAATTTGATTACTCAGTAAAAGACTTCTTTATAAAAGTTTATAATATAAATGCAGATGAATATTTTAACTTTATAAGTATGAATGAAGAAAACGATAGAGAATTTGGTCTATTACCAAAAACAAGTAAAACATTAATTTACTATAACTATTCAGAAGCAAAAGGTATTAAAAAGTTACTTTATGTATTATTACATAACAAAAGAACTTTATTAAAAAGAATAAAAAGACAATTGTAATAAGGAGGATTATATGTCAAAAGTTTTTTTCACAAAAGATATTACACCTGAAAGCTTAATCAAAATCTATGAAGCATTAGGAGTAGAATTAACTGGAAAAGTAGGAGTAAAAGTATCTACCGGAGAAAAAGGAGCAAAAGGATATTTAAAAGCTGATTTAATTGCTCCGTTAGTAAAAAAACTAAATGGTACTATTATTGAATGTAATACTGCATATCCAGGTGCAAGAAACACTAAAGAAGATCATTTAAAAGTAGCAGAAGAACATGGATTTACTTCATTTGCTGATGTAGACATTATGGATGGAGATGGAGAATTTAAAATACCAGTACATAATGGAAAACATCTAAAATATGATATAGTTGGAGAAAACTTTAAAAACTATGATTCTATATTAAACCTAGCTCATGGAAAAGGTCATGCAATGGGAGGTTTTGGAGCAAACTTAAAAAATCAATCAATTGGTATCGCTTCACGTAATGGAAAAGCATATATTCACAGTTGTGGTCAAACAGAAGATCCAGATCTATGCTGGAGTGCTAAGTATGAACAAGAAGACTTTATTGAATCAATGGCAGAAGCTGCTACTGCAGTTGCAGACTACCTAAAAGAAAACAATAAGCCAATTGTTTATATTACAGTTGCTAATGCTATCTCAGTAGATTGTGATTGCGATGCTCATCAAGGAGATCCAGTAATTGGAGACATTGGAATATTTGGAAGCTTAGATCCAGTTGCTAATGATCAAGCATTTATTGATGCTATTTGGGCAACTCATGAAGAAGGAACAAAAGATATTGAAGAGAGAATCGATACAAGATGTGGAAGACATATTACAGAATATGCTGAATCTTTAGGATTAGGCTCAAAAGAATACGAATTAATAGAAATCTAAAAAAATAAAAAAAGGAATGAAATTCATTCTTTTTTTTGTTATACTGATTATGGTGATAATATGGAAAAGAGACTAACAAAAAAAGAAATAGTTAAAATGCTATTAAAGAACAATGAATTAGAAGCACAAGATGAAGAAGAATTATTAGATTTATTAGTAGATCAACCAATTAGTATTGATGTAGATAAACAAGAAGAAGCAAAGATGACTAATGGAGATCGTCTAGCAGATAAACTAAGTGAAATTGCCGGATCATGGGAATTCATTATTTGCTTTTCTGGATTTTTAATTCTTTGGGTTGTTATTAATTCATATGTATTAACAAATGGTTCAGAAGTAGATCCATATCCATTTATCTTACTTAATTTAGTATTATCTTGTATTGCTGCACTACAAGCACCAGTAATTATGATGAGTCAAAATAGACAAGCAGCTAAAGACAGTTTAAGAAACCAAAATGATTATCGTACAGATTTGAAAAGTGAACTTATACTAGAAGATCTTCATCATAAAATGGAAGAAATCTTAAAGAATCAAAGAAAAATATTAAGAATAATTGATTCCGACGAAGAAGAAGATAAAAAATAGTAGGTGTATTTATGTCTAAGCCATTATATGAAAAGTTTATGGAAGAAAAGAATACTCCTCTAACAAAAAGATTTATAGAAGATAGTTTCAATATTATGATAAGAGAAGAACCTGAATTAGAACCTTTTATAAATGATTTTAGAGTGGTTAGGGCGAGTGAAAAGAATCTTGGAACATATTCAAATGAAAATAGAGTAATTAGAATAAATCAAAAAAATATTGAAAGACAAGGTGGCAATGAACAATTAAATGCTCTAGAAGTAATAAGACATGAAATGGAACATGCCAGAGCCCTAAAAAAGTTTTATGAAGGAAGAGATGATATAGAATCTCTAATAATAAATTACTCTCTAAGAGATTATGCAATGATGATGGGAATGGATAGATTTCCAAATCTAGATAATCTTAGTTGGCCTTATTTAAAGTTTAATAAGAAAGAAAACTATGAAATTGATCCAGGAGAAAGATTAGCCGAAATAAAAGCTTGGAAGTATATGGTAAACTTTTTAAAGAATCAAAGAAAAACAGATGATTTATTAACCGCAAGATCTAATTTATATTATGCATATATTAGAGGATACTTAAATAATAGATATTATTTAGATGCTCCAACATATGAATTTTTAAGAAAAACAGGAATGTATCATAATTATCATTGGTTAAAGAATAGGGTAGATAAAAAAGATTATTCATTTGAAACAAGAATAACTTATGGTCTTCCAATTACATATCAAGAACATGAAGAAAAAGTTCTAAAAAAAGTATTATTAAAAAAACGTGAAAGAGAATAATTTTCTCTTTTTTTGTTTTAAAAAATGTTGTATGATTAATGAGAAGGTGAAAAAATGGAAATAGGTTTTGATAATAAAAAATATGTAAAAATTCAAAGTGAAAAAATTAAAGAAAGATTCACATTATTTGATAAGTTATATCTAGAAGTAGGAGGTAAATTGTTTGATGACTCTCATGCCGCAAGAATTCTTCCAGGCTTTAAAAACGATGTAAAAATATCAATGTTTAAAGAATTAAAAAAAGATCTAGAAATAATCTTTTGTATTAATGCCGGAGATATTGAAAAAAATAAAACAAGAGGAGAATATGGCATTACTTATGATCAAGAAATATTAAAGTTAATTAATAATTCTAAGAAAATGGGATTTTCTGTAAATAGTGTCGTAGTGACTCTCTATAAGAACCAAGTAAGTGTCGATAAATTTATTAAGAAACTTAATCGTAATGGCATTAAAACCTATATTCATACATTCACTAAAGGGTATCCAACAGATGTAGATACAATCGTTTCAGAAGAAGGCTATGGAGCAAATCCATACATTGAAACAACTAAAAAATTAATATTAGTAAATGCTCCAGGACCAGGCTCTGGTAAACTAGCAACTTGTCTATCTCAAATCTATCATGAAAATAAAAGAGGAGTTAATGCTGGTTATGCTAAATTTGAAACATTCCCAGTATGGAACTTACCTCTAAAACATCCAGTAAACTTAGCTTATGAAGCTGCAACAGCAGATTTAAAAGATGTAAATATGATTGATCCATTCCATTTAGAAAAATATGGAACAATTGCAGTTAACTATAATAGAGATGTAGAAACATTCCCAATTCTAAAAAATATTTTAAGTAAAGTATCTAAAAAAGATATTTATAATTCACCAACAGATATGGGAGTAAATATGGTAGGTTTCTGTATTACAAATGAAAGTGTAGTAGAAGAAGCATCTAAAAAAGAAATAGTAAGAAGATACTATAATGAATTAAATAATTATAAAATGGGTCTTTGTGATGAAGATACATATAAAAAGATTAAATTATTAATGAATGAATTAAAGATAGATGAAAACTATCTTGATGTTATAAAACCTGCTTTAGAAAAGAAAGAAAAAGAAAATGGATTACCAGTAATTGCAATCGATACAGGAAATAGAATTATTACTGGAAAACAAACTGATTTAATGACCCCAGCAGGTACTGCAGTATTAAATGCTCTAAAGCATATAAGTAGAATTCCAGATATCTATTTATTATCTCCAACAGTTCTAGAACCAATTCTAAAATTAAAGAAAGATATGGGTAATAATGAAAGATTAACTTTATCAGAAGTATTAACTGCTTTAAGTATTTGTTCAGTAACAAACCCAGTAGCTTATAAAGCATTAAAGAATATTAAAAAGCTTCAAGGATTAGAAGCTCATTCAACATATATAGTAACAGGTAGTGATAGAAAAACATTAAAAGAATTAAAGATAAATCTTACTTGTGAAAATGACTTTTTAGAAGAGAATTTATAATTCTCTTTTTTTATTTATAGTAATGTGTTATAATATTGCTTTCCAAAAGAGGGGATACTATGTATAAAATAAGAATAGTTTGTAATGACTCTGATTTAGATGAAGTAGAACAAATTAGAAAAGAAGCATTTCATCTAAAAGAAAATGCCATTAATACTTTTAAAAAACATATTGAAAATGGTAAGATGATTGCGTTTTCTCTAGAAACAGAAGACGAAAAAATAGGTGGATGTTATCTAGGAGAATACAATAATACTTTATATGTCTATTATTTGTTTTTAAAAGAGTCATATCAAAGAAGTGGTAAAGGAATAGGTAGAAGATTCTTACTAGAAATATTTAATCATAAGAAAGCAATAGAACTAATATTAAAACATAATTATGAGTATTCATCTCTTCATCCAACATGTACTAAACTAACTGAAATGTATAAAGAAATAGGCTATCAAGAACAAACTAAAGGATACTATGTAAAAAGAATATAAAAAAAGAGCTATTATTTAGCTCTTTTATTTTCTCTAACTGACTCTGTATAAGCATTAACTGTATCTAATGCATTATCATAAGCAGGTACTACTTCATATCTACCATTATCTGCATCCCAAACTCTTCTCCAACATTCAAATAGATCTTTTGTTTCGTTCTTTATAATAAATACTTCAGGTTCAGTTTGACCATTTTTAAATATATTTGTAAGTAGTTGAGTTTTTTCATCAGTATCTAATTCTGCATTTAATATAGCAGTTAATAAGTCTTCTATAGTAAATCCCATATATTTACCTCCCATCGACACATTATTATATAAATTTTTTATAATTTGTCAATTAATATTTACACATAGTAAAAAATATAACTTTGTTGATATATAAAGGGAAAATAGTGTAAGATTATACATTTACAAATTTCACTTTACAGCACCACTCGACAAATTTTTAAAAAACTATTGCATTTTTATAAATGTGTAGTATACTTAAATTACTATTAAAGATACAAGTATATTTATCGAATACCTGTAATCAATAATAGTATAGGTAATATTATAAAAAATAAAAAAACATAATATTATCTAACCCGATAATATTTCAATAAAAGGAATATTATCACACATAGGTTACACTTATTAATATATATAAGTATGTTAACAGCTATATTTTATAATTTTATGTACTAACATAAATTATTAAATATAGAAATATTATTATATTAACAAATAACTATTATATTAATAAAAATAACTATTATATTTAACAAACTATTATATTAAAAACAAAATTATTATTAAAAAAACAAATTATTATTAAATATCAAATTATTATATAAAATAATGTATTATGGTAACATAATAAATAAAAATATAATAAAAAATAATAATTTAAAAAAATAATAATTCAAATATAATAACTACAAATATAATAATTATCTAATATAATAATTACCCAATATAATAATAAAGTACATAATTAATAATCTATTAACTATAGATAAAGTTATTTATGATATAGTAATACCTGTATATATTATCTCATTCACCTTCTATTATCATTACAGCAAACAGTAAAGTAAATGAGAGTAAGAAAGTCAAAACTTATTTAAGTGGATATATTAATAATTTATCGATGCATAGATATTTTATTAATGGTCGTTTGCAGAAAGAAATTAATTTGACAGATTAATTTCTTTTCTTTATGAGTAGTTCGATTTATTAGAATTTACTTTTTAAAACAGGAAAGAGACTTAACGGCCTCTTTTTTTGTATAAGAAAAAGAGATCTTAGATCTCTTTTGAATTCTTATATATTGTAATTGTTAAAGCTATTAGGAATAATAATATATCTATATTTCTTAAGAAATATAAAGTTTCAGAGAATACCACTCTAATATTTAAATAAATCATTATACTTCCAATATGCATACCCATCATTGATAAAGCAATAAATCCAATCGCAACAAATGCAAGAATAGTAAATATTTTATATGGGAAATGTTTCTTTATTGTTAATCCTAAAATACTTAATCCTACCCATACATGGAATAATAAAGTTGTAATGTCTTGCATTAGATAACTTATTTCTTGAATAAGATAAGCAGGATAACTAAACATATGCTCTGCAGTCTTAGACATAAACATTATTTGTGATACAAGATCTTTAACATTTAAAATAAGCAATAATACAATTGCAATTAATGAAAGTATATTTGTAATAGTAGTAGTTCTATATTTTGTCATACTAACAATTAAGAATACAATTATAATTCCATCTAATACTAAAGTAGATAAGAATCTAAATATCATATCTGGAATATTATCAACAAAATAGTTACCAACAGAGAAGTTATAAATAAGAATTATTAAATATAATAAAATATATAACGCAAAACCAACGATTCCTAATATAGGGAATAACTTATTTCCTTTCTTTTTCATTATTATTCTCCTTTCTTATTATTAATTATACTACTATATTAAAAAATCTTATAGAAAAAAATAAAATGTTCGATTGATTTTTATTTCGATAAAGATTAATATGATTCTAGGTGATGAATATGAGAATACCAATCTTTTTAAAAGAAAATAAAAATACTTATAAAGACGAGTATTTACAAATAATTAAAGTATTATCAAGTAAATGTTTAATATATGAAAAGAATAGTTATTCTTATTTTGAGTTCATTAATTCTTATCTATTTCATAATTGGGAATATAGAGGGACATATTTAGATGTATATAGTTATTTAGAAAGTATCGGAATAAATCTAAATAATAAAAAGATTCATGAAGAAAACTTCTTATCATTTTTAGAGTTTATTTTAAATATAAATTTATTATTAGAATCTAAAAAGTATAAGAGTATAACATTTAGTGATAAAGCTAGTAGTATTCTATTTCATAACATTCCAATAATTATAGATAATCTAGGATATTCTATCTATGATATAGATGATAAGATTTATATATTAAATAAGGATATAGAATATGATAATTTAATGGAACTAGTACCAAATGATTTATATCCTCTAATTATGAGTTATAATCTACCTTCAAATAAAGGTATTAAGATGAAAAGAATAATTCTAAATAAAATCTATAATATAATTAATGATAAATATAAAGTATATAATCCTTCAGTATATTCAAGTATTAAAACTATAATTACAAAAATGGGTATAATAGGGGATATTGATAAGAAATATAAAAGTTTAAGTACTTATAAATTAAAGAAATATTATGATTATTGTTTAGAAATGATCATTTATTTAGTAAAAAGTAAAGCAATATATGAATTTAGAGATGAAGTAAAAGCAGAATAACTTGCTTTTCTTTTTGTTTGGAATTATAATAAATGGCAATTAGAGGTGGGTTTATGGTTAAGAAATCTAAAAAAGATATTTTTATGGAAGAACATAAAGAGGAAATAAAGAGAGAACTTACAAATAATAGTATAGTTTTATCATTTGCATTTGCAATTATTGTAATTGGATTTATATCATGCTTTTATGAAACAGGTAATGGACTATTAATAGGTATAGCTTTATCTACATTATTATTAACTTTAATTCAATGTTTTAGTAATGGTAATACAATGCTAAATATTCTACCAATATTTACAATGTTAGCATTTGGATTCTTTGGAGGATTTATTGAAAAGATTCCTGTAGTAAATCTATTATTAAATGAATCATTACGTAACTTTATTATATTTTTAGCATTTGCTTTATCATTCTTTACTCAAGCTTATAAAAATGTTATTTATCAAGCAAATTTAAAGAAACTAGAATTAGAATCAAATAATAATAAGAATAAGATGATGTTAGCTCAATTATCTACAGATAAAAAGATAGTAGAATTAGCTAAGAAGATTAAACATATATCAGAAGAAAAAGGTATTCTTGATTTTCAGTTTAATCAAGCACTCCTAGATTTAATTAATTATATTGATGCAGAAAGTTTTGTCACAACAGTTAAATCAAGTTTAGTAATGAAAGGTAAAGATGAAAAGAAAACTACATTCGCAATTGAAGAAGTAGAAGAATCTATTCTAATGAGTAATGGCGTTAGTCGTGAAAGAGAAATAAATGCTAAGAAATTCAATGATATGTCACTAGACGAAACAGAACCAGAAGAAGAAGATCCATTTGATTTCGATTTTAAATTTGATTAAAAAGAAGATAGAAATCTTCTTTTTTTGTTTGACTACAACTTTTAAAGGCCTTATAATTATATATAGGATAGGAAGTGCGTTATGAAAAAATATTTTCTAATTATGTTTGTTTTTTTATTTGGATTTTTCGTTATGCCATTTGTACATGCCGAAGAAATTCCAACAGAGGGTGTTACATATTTCTTAACATATCCTAATGGAGATGAAGATGTAGTTGAATCATACTCAATGTTAAAGGATATTAAAGAAAAATTATTGTATGACGGTTATACAGATAGTGAAGGAAAAGTATATTTAACTGGATGGGCAGAACAAGGAAAACTAAGAATATTACAAGAAGTACCAGATGGATATTCTACTAATTTAAGAGAAGCAAGAGTAGATTTATCAAAAGCTAATAATTTTAGCTTTGTAAATTATAAAGGACTAAGTAATCCTCAAACTAGTAGATCCGTAATTATTGTTGCTATTGTATTATTAGTATTAGGAATAAGTTTCTTAGTTATTAGTAAAGATAAAAAGAAATCATTAGTAATAGTACCAATTCTATTAGTAATGTTTGGAGTATATCATGCAAATGCGTGGAGCAAGTCATTTATTATTTCAGTAAATGATGGAAAAGGAAATCCTTTAAGTAATGTACATGTACTTGTATATGGTGAACCAGTAATAGATCCAGCATTAGCTGTTAAGATTGATGCCAATGGTGGTACATTCTTTGATGGATCTACATCAATGTACTTTAGATTACCAAAAGCTAATTGCAGTATGGAAGAGTTTACTGAATCATTAAGTGATGCAGATTATGATTATTTTACAGATAATATGTATAATGCATATCGTAATGGTTACAATATGATTTATCCAGAAATTCCAGAAGTATTAAATAATGGATCAGTATTAAGATTAGGTTGGGTTGAATCAGAAAATGCTGATGTAGTAATGATTCATGGAAATGGTGGAACAATAGATTTTTATGGAAAGAAATTACATGATGTAGCATTCTATAAAGAAATGTTTAGTACAGATTCTGTTAGAGATTTCAAAAATACAGGAATGTATTATGTAGGTGTTGATAATAACGCAAATTGTTCTCATTATAAGAAAGATGGTTCTCTAAATGATCCAAATAATGACCTACACTTTAGAGAAGATGAATTTAGAGAAGTATATTACATTTGTTGGAATAATAAACCAGATGGTATTTACATTAATGGAGATTTATTCTTAGGTACAGTTGATTCTTGTTATGAAGGATCAGAAATGCTATATTCAGATGATTATATGTCATTATTTAATGGATATAATACTGCATTTGTAAATACTGCTGCAGATACAATTGAAATATCATATTTCAAAGATAATGATTCTGAATCATTACCTGATATAGATAGTGATGTTATTACTTCAGTAGAAATTGTTAAGAATGGACAAACTATTCTTACATTAAATACAAGTGAAATGCTATTCAAAGGTAGTTATTATCAAATTAATAATACTAATAAGAATGGTGTATTTATCGATTATTTAGATGAATTATATACTAAAGGATGCTTTGAACAATAAACTATAAAAAAGAAGGATAAAAAAGGAAGACAAAACCTTCCTTTTTTGTTGATATTAAAAGGTTTTAAGTGTCAAAAGTGTAAAGTTTCGTTGAAATAAAACAAAATCTTAGGTATAATAAAATAGAGTTCAATATTAGGAGTGAGAATATGTCAGATAAATATGATGCAAAGTCGATTAAGATCCTTGAAGGACTAGAAGCAGTTAGAAAAAGGCCTGGAATGTATATAGGATCTACTGATAAAAGAGGATTACATCATTTAGTATGGGAAATTGTCGATAACAGTGTTGATGAAGCTATCAATGGATATGGAGACTACATTAAGATAACTCTACATAAAGATGGTTCTGTATCAATAGAAGATCATGGTAGAGGTGTACCTACAGGGATGCATGAATCTGGTAAATCTACTCCTGAAGTAATTTATACAATTCTACATGCTGGTGGTAAATTTGAACAAGATGGCTATAAAGTATCAGGAGGTCTACATGGAGTAGGTTCTTCTGTAGTTAATGCTTTATCTAAGTGGATGGAAGTAACCATTAAAAGAGATAAAGAAGAATCATATATTAGATTTGAGAACGGTGGTCATGTAGCAGTTCCTCTAAAAGTAATAGGAACTACTAACAAAACAGGTACTACTGTTCGTTTTATGCCTGATCCAGAAATTTTCTCTACAACAAGTTTTTCATATACTACCATTTGTGAAAGAATGCAAGAATCTGCTTTCTTGCTTAAAGGTATTACAATTGAAGTATTAGATGAAGAAGATGGAAGAGATAATAAATTCCATTATGAAAGAGGAATTGAAGAGTATGTTGAAGAATTAAATAAAGGAGAAAATACTCTTCATAAGATTCTTACTTTCGAAGGAAATAAAGATAAAATTGAAGTAGAAATATCAATGCAATACACAGATACTTATAATGAAAAAATTGTAAGTTTCGTAAATAATGTTAAAACTGTCGATGGTGGTTCTCACGAAGTAGGATTTAAAACTGCTTTAACTCGTGTATTTAATGATTATGCTAAAAACAATGGCTTTGTTAAAGGTAATGATAAAGCATTTGAAGGTAGTGATGTAAGAGAAGGACTTACCGCTATTATCAGTTTAAAAATTCCAGAAGGAATTCTCCAATTTGAAGGACAAACTAAAGGTAAATTAGGAACTCCTCAAGCAAAAAATGCTGTTGAGCAAATTGTAACTCAAAACTTACAAACTTATTTAGAAGAAAATAAAGCTATCGCAACAGATATTATTAATAAGAGTTTAAAGAGTAAGATTGCTCGTGAAGCCGCAAGAAAAGCTCGAGAAGAAGCTCGTAAAGGAACTTCTAAAAAGAAAGAAGAAAGATCGCTTTCTGGTAAACTTGCTCCAGCTCAAAGTAAAGATAAAACAAAGAATGAATTATTCTTAGTCGAGGGAGATTCTGCTGGAGGTTCTGCTAAAGGTGGAAGAGATAGAAAATATCAAGCTATACTTCCTTTAAGAGGTAAAGTATTAAATACTGAAAAGACTAAAGAAGATGACATTTTAAAGAACGAAGAAATAAATACAATTATTTATACAATAGGAGCTGGATATGGTTCTAACTTTGATATAGATGATTGTCAATATAATAAAGTAATAATCATGAGCGATGCTGATGAAGATGGAGGACATATTCAATGTCTATTACTAACATTCTTCTATCGTTACATGAAACCATTAATTGAAGATGGTAGATTATTTGTTGCTCTACCACCATTATTTAAAATCCAAAGTGGTAAAGAAGTAGAATATGCTTATACAGTAGAAGAGATGCAACAAAAAAGTAAAGGTAAGAAATGTGAAATTCAAAGATATAAAGGTTTAGGTGAAATGAATGCAGATCAGTTAGCTGATACTACTATGAAACCTGGAAGTAGAACTTTAATAAGAGTAAACATTGAAGATGCACAACTTGCTGAGAAGAGAGTTTCTATTCTTATGGGAGACGATGTACCTCCTAGAAAAGAATGGATTGAAGAGAATGTAGAGTTCTCTCTTGAAGACGATTATAAAATTGCTAGTTAATTAAAATATTTAGAAAGAGTGATTATATGCCTAAGAAAAAACTTGATACACAAGAGGTAATTGAAAAGATCTTTGATTATACCTTAGAAGACTTAATGGGTGAAAGATTTGGAAGTTATTCTAAATACATTATTCAAGATCGTGCTATACCTGACGCTAGAGATGGTTTAAAGCCTGTTCAGAGACGTATTCTATACTCAATGTATAAAGAACATAATACATATGATAAAGGCTATAGAAAGAGTGCTAAGACCGTTGGAGACGTTATAGGTAATTACCATCCTCATGGAGATACATCAATCTATGATGCAATGGTGAGAATGTCACAACCATGGAAAACAAGATTACCTTATATTGATATGCATGGTAATAATGGATCAATTGATGGAGATTCACCTGCAGCTTATCGTTATACTGAAGCAAGACTATCTAAAATAAGTAATGAAATGCTTAGAGATATCGATAAAGATACAGTAGAGTTTGCTCCTAACTTTGATGATACAACAGTAGAACCTACAGTTTTACCCGCAAGATTTCCAGCATTACTAGTATATGGTGCTCAAGGTATTTCTGCAGGATATGCAACAAATATTCCTCCTCATAATTTAGGAGAAGTAATAGATGCAACAATTCATAGAATAGATAATCCTAACTGTCAGTTAGATACTCTAATGAAAATAGTTAAAGGACCAGATTTCCCTACAGGAGGTATTGTAGAAGGAATAGATGGAATTAGAGAAGCTTATGAAACAGGTAGAGGAAGAATTGTAATAAAAAGTAGATATACTATCGAAGAAACAAAAAATGGACCTCAAATAGTAATTACTGAAATACCATTTGAAGTAAATAAAGCCTTAATGGTAAAGAAAATGGATGAGATCCGTATAGATAAAAAAGTAGATGGTATAGTAGAAGTAAGAGATGAATCTGCTCAAGATGTAAGAATTGTAGTAGATTTAAAGAAAAATGCAAATGCCGATTTAATAATAAATTATTTTTTAAAGAATACTGATATGCAAATATCTTATAACTTTAATATGGTATCTATCGTAAATAGAAGACCAAAACTATTAGGTTTAAAAGAAGCATTAGATGCCTTTATTGCTCATCAAAAAGAAGTTGTAAGACGTAGAACAGAATTTGATCTAGCTCATGCTAAAGCAAGATATCATATCTTAGAAGGTTTAATTAAATGTATATCTATTCTAGATGAAGTAATTAAAGTAATTAGAGCTTCTAAAAATAAACAAGATGCTAAAGAAAACCTAGTAAAAGAATTTGAATTTACTTTGGAACAAGCAGAAGCTATTGTTACATTACAATTATATAGATTAACTAATACAGATGTAGTTTTATTAGAAGAAGAAATGGCAGATTTAGAGAAAAAAATATCTATTTGGGAACAAATCTTAAATAATGAAGCAGCTCTAAAACATGTAATGAAAAAAGAATTACAAAATATTGGTAAAGAGTATGTTACTCCAAGACTTACTGATATTAAAGAAGAAATAACAGACATTAAGATAGATGAAACTGCAATGATTCCAAAAGAAGATGTTGTCGTATTAGTTACAAATGATGGTTATATTAAACGTACATCATATCGTAGTTATACTGCATCTAACATGGATGATTTAACATTAAAAGAAAATGATTATATTATTGGTTTATATGAAATGAATACAACAGATACATTACTTGTATTTACAAATGGAGGAAATTACCTACATATTCCAGTTCATATGATTCCTGATCTAAAATGGAAAGATATGCCAAAACATGTATCTAACTTAATAGAAGTACCAGCAGAAGAACGTGTAGTTGGATGTATTCCAGCATATGACTTCTCAAGTGATAAGAATGTAATAATTACTACAAAGAATAGTATGATTAAACGTTCTAAATTAAAAGAATTTAAATTACAAAGATACAATAAAGCAAGTAGTTGTATGAACTTAAAAGATAATGATGAAGTAATCTCAGTAATGACAGAAGATTATGATACAGTATTTATGACAACAAATACTGGTTATGGATTAAGTTTCAAAACTGATGAAATACCTCTAGTAGGAGTTAAAGCATCAGGCGTTAAAGGTATGAAATTAAAAGATGATTATATCGTATCAGTAAATAATTTCTCATATAATGCCCATGAATTTATAAGTATTATTACAGAAAATGGTACTGGTAAGAGAGTAAGATTAACTGAATTTGAATTATCAACTCGTACAAGAAGAGGAGTTCAAGTAATAAGAGAAGTTAAATCTAAACCATACATTGTCTTAAAAACATTTATTTGTGATTCAAGATGTCATTTAGGTATCAAGAATGGTGAAATAGATATAGTTAAAGTAACAGAATTACCAATAGTAGATAGATACTCAACTGGTAGTCAAATAACTAAAAAGAGATTAAATGACTCATTTGTAGTTGCGACTCTAGTAAAACCTAATATGGAACAAGAAACTCTAGTAGAAACCCCAGTAGAAGAACAAATTGTAGAAGAAGAAAAACCAGTTCCTAAAAAAGAAAGAGTATCTCTTGAAGAAATAGACGACAGATTAATGACAATTGATGACTTTCTAAAATAATAAAAGAAGATTTAATCTTCTTTTTTATTTTTATTCATATACTATAGTGGTGATTATATGAGTAAAGAGTCATTTATTACTTTCGCAAGGAATAAACCAGAACTAGCAAAAGTAGTTTTAAGAGGAGATGCTTCATGGCAACAACTCTATGAGTTATATGAAATATATGGAGAAAAAAATACTGTATGGGATAATTATTTAAAGAAAGATATTGATCTAAATCAATTTAAAGATTTATTTGAAATAATAAAAAAAGTAGATCTAAATCAAGTTCAAAGTGGAATAGAAAATGTCCAAAAAACTATTGGACTACTACAAGATATAGGTTTTAAAGGTAGAAGATAATGAAAGAAGAAACATTAAAATATATTAGAACTCATAAAGAATTATATGATTTATTAAGAGAAGATTCATCTCTATATGAAGAAATATACAAGAATAATGATTATGTGTATGAATTACAAAAACTAGCAAAAGAAAAATATGGAACAAGATTTATTGATAAGATAGATAATTTATCAAACAAACTAAATCTTCTATCTTCTTTTTTAGATATCTTTAAATAAATATGATACAATTATCTCATGAATGAATTAATGAATAGTGTAGACAATTTTTTAAATGAGTTAGATTCTAGTAGTTTAGTTCTTGATTTAAAAGAAGTATTAAATAAAGTAAAAGAAGATAAAAAATTAGTAAAATTACTTGAAGAATATAATACATATCCAAAAGAAAATATTAAGAATGAAATTATAAAGAATAAAACTTTTCAAGAATTTAAAATTAAGGAAACAGAACTTAATCTTTTTATCATGGAAATAAATCAAAAATTAAAAACTATTTCTAAGAAAGGAAGCTGTAAACATGAAAGTAATTAGTGGTATTTATAAAGGCAGAAATATTTTAGGTTTTGATCTAGATGGTACTCGTCCAACAATGGATAGAGTAAAAGAGTCGCTTTTTGGAATGATTCAAAATAATATACCTAATAGTATTTGTTTAGATTTATTTGCAGGTTCTGGAAACTTAGGCATAGAAGCATTATCAGAAGGAGCAAGTTTTTGTTATTTCTGTGATAGTAATCATAAAGCATATCAAACAATTAATTCTAATCTAGAAAATATTGGTATTGAAGATGCTAAAGTACTTTGTATGGATTATATGAAATGTCTAAATTATTTACGTGAAGAAGATAGAAACTTTGATATTATTTTTTTAGATCCTCCATACAAAACAAATTATATTGAAAAAGCTTTAAATAAAATAAATGAATTAAATTTATTAAAAGATAACGGAATAATTGTCTGTGAAAGTGATTCAATAGATAAAATAGTTTATCCAGATAATTTTATTTGTGTTAAAGATAGACAATATGGTGATAAATTTGTGGTTATCCTACATAAAATGTGATATTATATAAGAGAATAGTAGGTGAAGATATGAATCAAAAAGGGTTTGCGATTACTTCAGTTATTTATGGTTTATCAATCTTAGGTATTATGGTAGTAGCAATACTTATGAGTACTTTATCTTCTACAAGACATAATGTTTCAGAAGAAGCAAAAATGGTAGAAGAATTCCTAATTAATTATAACCAAACTGAAGTTACTTATAGAGGTGTAGGTAATTATTCCTATAAAATACCTAATGGTGAGACTGGTTGGTATAGATTTGAAGCATTTGGTAAAAGTACAGATAGTGCTGCAGGAGCATATACAACAGGTATTATATTTGCTAAAGAAGGTAGTGTTTTTAATCTAGAAATATCTAATCAAAAAACAACAGTTTCCTCAAACTCAACTGTACTTATGAGAGCAATGGCATCTAACGGTTCTAATGCTGGAGGAAATATAATGTGTTATCATGGTTCAACTCCAGGTGGAAATGTAAATATGACAACTTTTGCAAGTTCTTCAACAACATATAATGGAATTGATTCCATAACATTAGATACTGCTTGTGATGGATCATTTATAATCGGATATCCAGGATCACATGCAGCAGGTACATATGATAAATTCTTCTTTGATGGATTAATCCTAGCCGGAGCTTCTGGATCAAAAGAAGGAAAAGTAATAATACAAAGAGTAGCAGAAAGAGATGGACATTTTATAAAAGATGCTCCAATAAAAAATGAAAAATTTAAAAATGTTACAAATATCACAGTAACATCATCTCTAACAGTAGATAAAATATGGTATTCATATACAGAAAAAGTTGGAACTGAAGAAGATAGATCATATAAAACACATATAGTATCATGTAATAATCCTTGTAATGTTGGAGGAGTACCAATTATAGATGAGATAACAGTTAAATTTGCATCAGGAAATGAAAAGAAAAATGCAACTAATACAACAGTTAAATTAAATAGTAATATAATATATCAAGCAGGAGATGATTATGGAGTAACAATAGGTGGAAATGGTCTACATTTCTCAGCCTATCAACAAGATCATTATACAAGTGATATATTAGGTGCTAGTAATAGTTTTCCAGATCATGGAAACTATTATATAATTCCAGTAAATTCAGATAGTTTGATAGTGTCTGGTGTATCAAATGGAGCAGATGATGCTAATAAATTACAAATAGAACATATAACTGGTGAAGCAAGACAAAAATGGGCAATTGATAAGATTAATGGTCCAGGAGAAGTATTAACAAACTTTGCAAATATTCCAAATACATCAGGAAGAAAAGAATATCGTATAATGGAACTTACAAGATTTAAAGCATTAAACATCTATTATGATGAAAATTATAAATTAAATTTCGTTTCAGCATCAGAGACATTTAACTCTCTATCTCGAAACGATCCGCAAATTTGGAATATCTTTCCAATGAAAGATGGAACATATGCAATTAAGACAGTAGTTCCATCATACTTGAAAAATGAGCTTAGTGGTTTCTTATTTGCAAAACCTTCTGGAGAAGGACCAAATAACCAAAACGATGTAATGATTGGACTTACTAAAGAACAAGATGTACAAGAGAAAAATACAACTCCAACAAACGTCGAAAGATTCTATTTATACTCACTAGATTTCAGTAAATAGTGTAAACAAAAAGTAGTAAATTTTACTACTTTTTTATTTTTAGCACTTTTTGTTGACAAGTGCTAAAATAAAGCGTATATTATTATTAGCACTATAAATAAATAAGTGCTAGGAGGTTGATGTTATGCTCTCTGAAAGACAAAACAAAATCTTAAAATTAATCGTTGAAAGATATATCAAGGATCCAATTCCCGTTGGCTCTAAGGTAATTTCTAAAGAATTAAATTGCTCTAGTGCTACGGTTAGAAATGAGATGGGTGAACTTGAAAATCAAGGATTATTAGAGAAAACTCATACATCTTCAGGAAGAGTTCCTAGTGAAGCTGGATACAGATACTATGTAGATAACTTAATGGAACTAAAACAAATGAATGCTGAAGATATGTTAAAGTTACAAATTGTCTTTAAGAATCAGCAACTAGCTATATCAGATGTAATTACTAAGTCATTACAAGTAATCTCTGATATGACAAACTATACTGCTGTAGTACTAGGTAGTACATCTCATGAGAATCTTCTTAAACAAATAGAAGTAGTTCCGATTGATGAAGCAAGTATGATTGTTATTATTGTTACTGATAAAGGTCATGTAGAACATAAAAACATAAGATTAGAAGATGTTTCTATGGACGAAGTTAAAAAGACTGTTGGGCTTATTAATAACTTAATCTCAGGTACTCCAATTGATGAAGTAAGTCGTAAGTTGGAATTTGAAATAAAACCTATTATAGGAAATTATGTAAAACAACATGAACAACTTTATAATGCTTTCTATCATGTATTTAGTGACTTTACGAATCAAGAAGTTAATGTTATGGGTCGAAGCAAAATGTTAGAACAACCAGAATTTTCCTCAAACATTGATAAAGTAAAAAATGTATTCAATAAGTTAGAAAGTCCAGAATTAGTTCAAAATATTACAGAAGATGATGATAAGAATATCAAGATTTATATTGGTAAAGAAAATAATATAGATAATGATGTTACTGTAATTCAAACTAAATATAAGCAAAATGGACAAGAAGGAACAATTGCAATAATTGGGCCTAAACGAATGGAATATGATAGAGTCGTTGGAATGCTAGAATACATTAAAGAGAATATAGAAAGGTAGGCTTTTATGAAGAAAAAAGAAGAAAATATTACAACAGAGCAAGTACCAGAACAGGAAATTAAAATGGAGAATGGTGAGGCACCAACTACTCCAGAAATAGATCCCGTTCAAGCATTAACTGAACAAGTAAATAAATTACAAAAAGAAAAAGAAGAGTTAATTGAACAAATTAAATATTCTCAAGCAGAACTTGTTAGTTATAGAATGAGAAAAGATGAAGAAACTCAAAACTTACTAAAATATGCTTCTCAAGATTTAATTAGTGAGTTAATTCCATTAATTGATAATTTTGAAAGAGCTATTAAACTTGCTAGCAGTAGTAATAATGAGGAAGTTTCTAAATATCTAACAGGCTTCCAAATGATGTATACATCTTATGTAGATATTTTAAAG
Organism: Bacilli bacterium; assembly: GCA_017525015.1. The sequence goes on along the minus strand of JAFXUK010000003.1, from coordinate 16,444 downwards.
AAATATGGTGTAGAAGAAATAAATCGTGTAGGAGAAGTATTTGATTCTAAACTAGAACAAGCTATGGTAGCTGAATCTAATCCAGATTATCCAGATGAAGTAGTTCTAGAAGTATTACAAAAAGGATATAAATTAAAGGATCGAGTAATTAGACCTGCATCAGTTAAAATAAATCAATTATAAAAGGAGAGATATATTATGGCAAAAGAAAAAATTATTGGTATCGATTTAGGTACAACAAATTCATGTGCTGCGATTCTAGAGGCAGGAGTTCCAAAAGTAATTCCTAACCCAGAAGGAGGAAGAACAACTCCATCAGTTGTAGCATTTAAAAAAGGAGAAAAAATAGTAGGTGAATCTGCAAAAAGACAAGCACTTACTAATCCAAATACAGTAAGTTCAATTAAAAGAAAAATGGGATCAAGTGAAAAAGTAGAACTTGAAGGAAAGAAATATACTCCAGAAGAGATTTCTGCAATGATCCTATCTTATATTAAAGATTATTGTGAAGCATACTTAGGAGAAAAAGTTAATAAAGCAGTTATTACAGTTCCTGCATACTTCACAGATAGTCAAAGACAAGCTACTAAGAATGCTGGTAAAATCGCTGGTTTAGAAGTAGAAAGAATTATCAATGAACCAACAGCTGCAGCACTATCTTATGGACTTGAAAAAGATGAAGGACAAACAATCCTTGTATATGACTTAGGAGGAGGTACTTTCGATGTATCTATTCTTGAGTTAGGTGATGGTGTATTTGAAGTTAAATCTACTAATGGTAACAACCATTTAGGTGGAGATGATTTCGATAACCGTATTATTGATTACTTAGTAGAAGAATTCAAGAAAGAAAATGATATTGACTTAACAGAAGACGATATGGCTATGCAACGTCTAAAAGAAGTTGCTGAAAAAGCTAAGAAAGATTTATCTGGAATGGTTTCAACTCAAGTATCAGCACCATTTATTGCTAAAGGTGATGATGGAGAACCAATCCACTTAGATATGACATTAACAAGAGCTAAATTTGAAGATTTAATTTCTGATTTAGTAGAGTCAACTATTGACCCAGTAAGAAAAGCAATTAAAGATGCTAAGATTACTAAGAAAGATATTGATAAAGTATTATTTGTTGGTGGATCTACTCGTGTACCTTTAGTATATGATATGGTTACTAAAGAATTAGGTAAAGAGCCATCAAGAGAAGTTAACCCAGATGAAGCAGTTGCTTTAGGAGCTGCTATTCAAGGAGGAGTTTTAGCAGGAGACTTCAATGATATCGTATTAGTAGATGTTACTCCATTATCATTAGGTCTAGAAACATTAGGTGGAGTTATGACTACATTAATTCCAAGAAATACTCCAATTCCTACATCTAAGACAGAAATATTCTCAACTGCAACAGATAATCAACCTGGAGTAGATATTCACATCTTACAAGGTGAAAGAAGTATGGCAGACGACAATAAGACTTTAGGTCGTTTCCAATTAAATAATATTCCACCTGCACCTAGAGGAGTTCCACAAATTGAAGTTACATTTAACATTGACTCAAACGGTATTGTAAATGTATCTGCAAAAGATTTAGGAACAAACAAAGAACAATCAATCACAATTACATCTTCAACTAATCTTTCAGATGAAGAAGTAGAAAGAATGAGAAAAGAAGCTGAAGAAAACAAAGAAGCAGATGATAAACGTAAAGAAGAACAAGAAATTAGAAACCAAGCAGAACAAATCGTATATCAAACTGAAAAAGCTATTAAAGATTTAGGTGATAAAGCAGATAAGAAAGATGTTGAAGCTGCTGAAGATATGATTAAAGATCTTAAAGATGCTCTAGAAGATGGAGATATTGATAAGATTAAGAAAGCAAAAGAAGAACTTGAAGAAAAAGCAATGAACTTATCTAAGAAAGTTTACGAAGAAGAAGCTAAGAAACGTCAAGCAGAATCTGAATCTTCAGAAGATGAAGAAAAAGAAGAGAAAAAAGACAAAAAGAAAAAGAAAAAAGATGACGACGTAGAAGAAGCAGATATTGAAGAAGAATAATAAATTAATTAGTGAAAGTTCTAGTTTTTGCTAGAACTTTTCACTGATATATAGAAAGGAACATCTATGAAGAAATATAAAAATAGGGAAAGCGTTGAAGAAGAATATAAATGGGATTTAACAGAATTCTTTAAAAATGAAGAAGAATTTAATAAATCTCTAAAATTATGTAAGAAAAATATTGAAGAATTAAATAAGTATATAGGTTGTACTAAAGATCCTAAAAAGTTATATGAATTCTTAAAATTAGAAATAGAAACTATTGCTATTTGGGAAGACTTATATGTATATTCTTATTTAATAAATGATCAAGAATTAGGAAATAGCGAATCAATTGAAAGAAAAAATAAGACAGAATTATTAAACTTAGAACTAGAAAAAGCAATTTCTTTCTTTGCTCCAGAATTATTAAAATTAAGTAAAAAAGACTACGATGAATTATTTAAATATGATAAGTTAATGGAGTATAAACCAATGCTTGATCAAACATATCGTGAAAAAGGTCATGTCTTAAATGAAAAAGAAGAAGTAATTATTTCGAGTTTAGTAAATTCTATGAATCATTTTGATGATATGTCATCTACTTTAATTAATAGTTTGCATAACTATGGTAAAGTTAAAATTGATGATGAAGAAGTAGAAGTAGCAGCCAATAATTATCGTCATTTAATGCATAATAGTGATTCTAAAATAAGACATAAAGTTCGTGATCAATTTCAAGAAAAATTAGGAGAATATGCTCCTATTAATGCAATGCTTTTATCTAGTTATGTTTCAATGCAAGATACTGTATCAAAGATAAGAAACTTTGATTCATCTTGGGATGCAAAGATGTTCCATCTAAATTTAAATTCTAATGTTTTTCATACTTTAGTAAAAGTAACAGAAGAACATTTAGATTCTCTACAAAAATATTATGAATTAAAAAGAAAAGTATTTAATCTTAAAAAACTAACTTCATATGATTTATCATTAGAATTATCTAAGAGTGAAAGAGAATATAAAATTCATGAAGCTCAAAACATAATTTTAAAAGCAGTTAGTCCATTAGGAGAAGAATACCAAGAAAAATTTAAGAAAATAATTGATAATCGTTATATCGATTATTGTCAATATAAAGGAAAATGTGGTGGTGGATATAGTTTCTCTACAATGAGAAATAATTCAAGAATCCTAATGAGCTTTAATGGAGGATTAGAATCAGTTTCTACTATAGCTCATGAAGGAGGACATAATGTTAATCACCAATTTGTAAAAGAAAATAATCCATTAGAGTATCGTGATACTCCATCTATAGAAGCAGAAGTAGCATCTCTAACAAATGAATGTTTACTATCAAGTTATTTAGCTAAGAACGGTAGAGATAAAGAAGAACGTCTCGCAGGAATAGCTAATATCTTAGATGTTATTGTATCTAATTTATTTGGCGCAGTTCGTGAAGGTAAATTAGAAGAAGATATGTATAAATATGTTCATGATGGTGGAATGCTTACAAGAGAATATTTAGATGATTTAAGTTATAAATCTCTTGCTAAGTATTATGGAGATAGTGTTGAGTTAGATGATTACTTAAAGAATAGTTGGATTACAAGAAGTCATTATTATATGAACTTCTATCTATATAGTTATGCAATATGTATCTCAGTTGCTTGTTCTGTCGCATCTAAAATACTAGAAGGAGATAAAGATACATTAAATAAATATATAGAATTCTTAAAAACTGGTAGTGATAAATATCCAGTAGAAGCCTATAAAGTATTAGGTATTAATTTAGAAGATGAAAAAGTATATGTTGATGCAATTAAATACTTTGATTCTTTAGTAGATTTATTTGAAAAAATCTATAATGAATAGAGGTGAGGAGTTTTGGCAGAAAAACGTGATTTCTATGAAGTATTAGGTATTTCTAAAGGTGCAAGTGAGGCAGATATCAAAAGTGCTTTCCGTAAGAAAGCCAAAGAATTACACCCTGACTTACACAAAGATGATCCTCATGCTGAAGAAAAATTTAAAGAAGTACAAGAAGCTTATTCAGTACTATCAGATGAAAATCAAAGAAAAATGTATGATCAATATGGTCATGCTGGAGTTTCCGGTCACGGACCTAGTCAAGGTGCAGGTGGCCCAGGATTTGGAGGATTCTCTGATTTCGGTGGAGGAGCAGGATTTGGCTTTGAAGATATATTTGATTCCATCTTTGGTGGAGCAGGCGGTTCAGGATTTGGAGGCTTCTCTGATTTTGGAGGAAGAAATTCTGGCCCTAGAGTCACAAGAGGTAGCGATATCTTAATGCATATGCGTCTATCTTTTGAAGATGCCATTTTTGGATGCGAAAAGAAATTTAATATTGATGTTGTAGAAGATTGTTCAAAGTGTCATGGTGATGGAGGTTTCGATAAAGAAACATGTTCAACATGTAAGGGTAGAGGAACAATAACTACACAACAAAGAACAATATTAGGAGCCTTTACTTCAACCACAACATGTCCTGATTGTCATGGAACAGGTCATACATTTAAGAAAAAATGTAGTGAGTGTGGCGGTAAAGGAAAAGTTAAAAATAATAAGAAACTTACAATTAATATTCCTGCTGGGGTAAATACTGGAGATAGACAAAGAGTATCTGGTAAAGGAAATCCTGGAACTAACGGAGGAGAAAACGGAGATTTATATATTGAATACGTTGTAGATGAACATGATTATTTCATGAGAGATAATGATGATATCTATCTAGAAGTACCTCTAACTATGACAGAAGCAATATTAGGTTGTAAGAAAGATATTCCTACACTATATGGTAATGTAAAACTAAATGTAAGTGCAGGAACAAACTCTGGAGATAAAGAGCGAATTAAAGGTAAAGGAGTAGATAATACATATCGTCGTCATAAAGGAGATATGTATGTAATATTTAAAGTATATGCTCCAAAGAAATTATCTAGAGAACAAAAAGATTTATTAGATAAATTAAATAAAACAGATCTTGATTCAGATGAAATTTCAAGATTTAATAAATTCACAAAAGAGAATAAATAATTCTCTTTTTTGTTTACTATTTACTTTACATACTTTTTTTCATTGATATTAAAAGAATACAAAAAAAGTAAAAGAATTGTCCCTTGTTTCTAAAAAAAATAAATAATATAATGTTTTTAGTATAAGGGAGGATATGTTATGAGTAGATTTGATCTTGATAGGTTTAATCTTGAGAAAGTTAAACTAGGAGAGAAAGAAGTCAAATTAAAGAGAGTTACTTACACTAAGCCGAAAGTTAAGGATGGCTCTTTAGTTGACAAAGACGGAAAGAAAATTGGTACAAAAGGAGATATGTACGCAAAAGTTATTATGGATAAGATTCTTCAAGAAGGATGCTTAGACCATAATCCAAGACCTCATTATGAGGACTATTATCCTGAAGCTAGTTGGAATGAGAAAAAACGAATTGTAACTACAAAAGAAGGAAATGAAATTAAAGTTGGAAAAAATGAAGAAGTTAAAGTAGAAGAAGGAGGAGTATGGATTTGGGTACCTGCTCATACTATTTCTATTAATCAAGGAGTAGAGTGTACATACGACTTATCTAAGGGAGAAAGTCCAATGATTACACTAAGACCAATCGCAACAAAAGCAGCTATCGCAGAAATTTTATGGATTTACCAACAAGAAAGTAATGACTTAGTATTATTTGATAAGTTATTAGGTAGATGTACATGGGATGAAGATAAAAAAGTAAATAATTGGTGGAATGATTGGGCACTAAGAGATAAAAATGGAAAATATATTTTAAATAAAGAAGGTCATCCAACAATTGGTGCTTGTTATGGAGAGACAGTTAATAGACGTCATATGTTAAGAAAAGAAGTAATTGAAGCAATTAGAAATAATCCAGATGGAAGACGTAATATTACTTGTTTGTGGCAGCAAGATGATTTTAATGAACCACACGGTCTTAAACCATGTGCCTTTCTTACAATTTGGAATGTAAGACACGCTTGGGATGGTAAAGATTATTTAGATATGACAATGGTACAAAGATCATCAGATTTCGCAACCGCAGGATGTATAAATCAAGTACAGTATGCAACACTTCTAAAATTAGTCGCCAAAGAATTAAAATTAGAAGCTGGAGTATTTACATGGAGACCAGTAAATGTTCAATTATATGATAGACATATAGATCAAGCAATTGAAATGTTAAATAGAGAACCAGTTACATGTAAGGCCGAAATTACATTAAATCCTAAAAAGAAACATTTCGATGATTTTGAACCAGACGACATTACTATAGAAGATTATCCAAGAGAAAAAGTAAAAACAAAGAATCCTCAATTCAAATTCCCATTAGGTATATAAGATGAATATGACAATGATCGCAGCCATAGGCAAAAACTTAGAGCTAGGTAAAGATAACAAGCTTATTTGGCATTTTAAAGAGGATATGAGCTTCTTTAAGAATGAAACTATGGGTAAACCTATAATAATGGGAATGAAGACATATGACTCACTTCCAGGCCTTTTACCAGGAAGACAACATATAGTTCTAACAAGAAGAAATATAGAGTTAGATCCTACAGTTCTAGTAGTACATAGTATTGATGAATTATTAGAAAGAATAAAAGAGTATCCTGAAGTATATGTAATAGGTGGAGCAAGTGTCTATAAAGAATTAATTGATTATTCAAATAAAATGATTTTAACTGAAATAGATGCTGAAAGCGAAGCAGATGCCTACTTTCCAGAATTTAATAAAGAAGATTGGGAATCTAAAACAATAGGGGAATATGAGGAAAATAATATATCTTATAAAAGATTAGTTTATACAAGAAAAAAAGTTAGGTAAAAACCTAACTTTTTATTTTGCTTTATTATTATTTTCTTCTTTTTCTTTATTTGGTATTCTTACATATCCTAAAGTAGTAATTAATAATTCAACAAATTTTCTAGGAATAGCTTCATTATTAACTTCAAAATCATAAGTAATTATTTCTTGTTTTCTATCCATTAAATCAGAAAGATATCCTAACATAATCTTATTATTAGTTAAGAACTTTAATTCATCTAAGAATTTTTGCTTTTCATTCTCATTAGAATAATCATGTTTTTGTAGATAGAATCCTTTCTTATATTCTCTAGGAATAAAATTAGAATATGTTTCATTAGGTTCACTAGAAAGTCTTCTAGCACCATCAGTAAAGATTAACCATCCGTTCTTAACTTGTTCTTCTAAAGTATAAGACTCTTCACTAATAAGAATACTAGTATTTTCAAGTTCTTTTCTACATTCTCTAGTTAAGCAACTTCTAAATATTCCATAGATGTAATTACGAATTCTATTCCATCTTTTTTTCTTTTTATCTTCGTCTTCTTCTAATTCATAGTTCTCAATTAAAGTATGTAATCTTTTAGCTTTTCTAGGATGAAGTATTTCAAGTTCATCTAACACTGCATAAACGTTTTCGATTTTCATAAAATCCCTCCAAAAATATGCTTATTATTATAATACTGAGTACAAATAAATACAAGAAAAAAAGACTTTCGTCTTTTTAATAAATCATAGTATGTAATATTCTATCAGTATTTTTAAAGTTTACTTTAGCAATTTCCTGTAGTTTTTCTTCTCCAAACTTTTCAACTACTTCTTCACCAATCTCATCCACATCTTTTCCAGCTCCCTTAGGAAGAGGAATATGAATAGAATCACACATCTTATCAAATTCTTTTAAGAATAAGTATCTACTAATAATAGATGCACATCCAACAGCAAGATTCTTATCTTCAGCTTTAGTTAAGAAAGTAATACCTTTTTGTATAGCAGGTTGATCAGATAAATATTCATAATATCTAGCTTCTCTAGCAAATTCATCAACAATAATATAATTAAATTTAGGTTTTTCTTCTTGTATTAATTGATATAAAACCTTATTATGCATAATAGCTTTAATCTTATTCATATTAACATCTTTATTATATTTTTCATTATATTCTTTATTAGTTAAAATAACACTTTTATATTTAACTCTTTTAGCAATTTGAGGAGCAATTTTTAAGATTTTATCATCTTCTATTTTCTTAGAATCTCCAACTCCTAAGCTCTTTAAGAATTCAATATCTTCTTTAGGAACAAAACATGCCGTAACAACAATAGGTCCAAAGTAATCTCCAGTCCCAACTTCATCTGATCCAACAGCACTAGCATTAAAATACTTTTCATCTTCTTTTTTCTTTTCTTCTTGTCTCTGTTTAGTATTCTCTAATGCAGTACCCCACATAGCAGCATCTACATCAGCACTAGTTCCTTGAAACATACATTTACCTGACTCATATAGAGTAATTACAGTATCTTCTTCTTGTGCTTGAAATACTACATAAGGAATCACTTTATCTCTCATTTTATCTTTGTAGTATTCAATCATTTTTTCTTTAATTTCATCATTAACTTTTATAACTACGTTCATGTTATCCTCCTAAAAGATCTCGTGAGAATTATAATAAAAGTAGTCTTTTATATCACACTCATCTAATCCTTCTTTTTCTTTTTGTTTTTTTATTCTTTTAATTTCTTTTTCTCCAATATTTAATAAATATGGATTACTATCAAATAATACTTCTAAATGAGTAAGTCCAATAGATTTTAAAGAATCAATTAATTTCTTTATATCTTTTGGATTTCTAGATAATACATAAGGGTTTGAATAAAAGATATTCTTAATATGATTACTTAAACAACCAACACTTCCTAAAATATCAATTATTTCATAGATAGAGTTATCTTCTATACCTTCTATTTCTTCGTTATTCTCCATCATGTTTTTAATCTCTTCCATAGAAAACCCATATCTAATTAAGACATCCATTATTTAACCCCCTTTAAAATATCATCTCTATTTACTTTATATTTATTATAAAACTCTTTATCAGATAAGAAAACATCTGCTTTATTTTTAGTTTTAATATATTTCTCTCTATTTTCAATTAACTCTAAACTTATAAGTAAATAATTACTATTATTTTTAATAATATCAATTAAATTTTTATCTTTATAATAATGTAATCTCTTATCTAATTCTTTTTTATTATAAGTAAGTAATAAAGGAGTTTCATTCATCATCTTAATAACTTCATTATTAAATAAATTATATTTAATACAACATTTAAAATTATCAGAAATCATATCTTTAGAATAGAGTAGAATATAAGGATTCTTTTCAGTTAAAGGAACTATTTCTGATATACCAAAGCCTAAGTTTTCTAAATTCTCAATATTTTCTTCAATTTTAGATAAATTATTATGTTTTAAAATAATAGGTAATTTCTTAATAGCATTAATAATATTTTTAGTAGTATAACCATTCTCAGTTAAATATTTAGTCTTAGAAGTAATATCTTCTTTATTATAAATATATAAATCAGGAAGATATGTAGTAATCTTAATAATCTCATCTTCAGTAAAACCAAATTCTTTATATTCTTCTAATTTCTTAGTTATTTGTAATTGAGTCATATCAAATAATATTGGTATTTCTCTAAGTATCGTAATAATATCATTTTTATCATATCCATATTCTAAAAAGAACTCTATTTTTTTCTTTATAGAAGAAGGATCTTTATTTAAAATATCAGTTTTCTTAACAAATAATTCATTACAATCATCTTTACTAAAACCAATCTCTTCAAGCACTTGATATTTATTATTAATTCTTTGATTAGACATCTCTAAAATATAAGGATAATTCTCAATCATTTTAAATACTTCTAATTTATTAAAACCAAATCCTAATAATTCATTAATTCTTACTTTAATGTTTTCTATACTTTCAACAATTATATTTGGAATAGTAGTAGTTATATTAATAATAGCAGCATTATCAAGACCATTTCTATGAAGATAATTAACTAGAGATTTTATCTTATATAGAAGAGTAGATTCTGTTTCTTTACTCAACTGATAAGAAGATAAAATAAACTCCATTTCTTCTTCTTGATAACCTAAGTTTTTCATATATTCATCTAACATAGCTATCACCTACAAAATATTATAGCATATTTTTTATAAATAGTTTATAATGAATATAAGAATAGGAGTGATTTTATGAATATATTTGATATTGGAATTATTCTAGTATTAATAATGTTTCTAATTGTAGGATTAAAAAGGGGAGTTATCAAAGAGGCAGTTAGTTTAGTAGCGATTATTTTAGTCTTTGTATTATCCTTCTCATTAAAAGGAATTATAGGTAATATTCTTTGTATGTTTTTACCATTCTTTGATTTAGATGGATTTGTTACAATGAATATTTTTATATATCAATTTTTAGCATTTATTATAGTATTTGCTGTAATGATGAGTATTTATGAATTCTCATTAAGAGTATCAAAATTCTTACAAAAAGTTGTTAATGCAACTATTATTTTATGGTTACCATCTAAGATCTTAGGAGGAATTGTATCTCTATTAAAAGGATATTTAATTCTATTTATTGTATTTATGTTTTTAATGATACCTTTTGGTAATATGGATATATTTAAAAATAGTGTTTGTGTTCAATACATGCTTAATAAATCACCAGTACTATCAGGCTATGCAAATAACTTTGTAAAACCATTCCAAGAAGTTATTTCATTAAATGAAAAGATTATTAATCAAAAAATTGGTGTTAATGATGCAAATCTACAAGCATTAGATATAATGCTAAAATATAAAGTAGTAGATAAACATACAGTAGAAAACTTAATTGAAGTAGAAAAATTAAGTACAGTAGAAAATATTGAATCTGTACTAGTTAATTATTAGGAGGTATTTATGGTTTCACTTAAAATGCCTTATGAGTTTGATGAATTAATTAAAGGTGAATTAGTTGTAGTTGATTTCTATGCAGATTGGTGTGGTCCTTGTAAAATGCTTGATATTGTAATAGAAGAAGTAGCAGAAGAAAATCCAGATATAACTTTCGTTAAAGTAGACGCTGATCGTTTTAGAAGTATTGCAAAAGATTATCATGTCTTATCAGTTCCAGTAGTAGCAATATTTTCAAATGGAAAAGTAGTAAGACAAAGAAGCGGATTAATGAGAAAAGAAGAATTATTAGATTTTATTGGTAAGTAAAGGTGATTTATATGTATTGTGGTAATTGCGGGAACAAATTAGGAAAAGATGAAAATTTTTGTGGTAAATGTGGAAGAGCTAGAGAAGTAAAAGAAGAAGTAATTTATCAAGAAGAACAACAACTAGAACCTATTATAAGTAATACAGGTGTAGTTGCTCTAACTATAACAGTTTTAGTACTAGCTATCGCAACAATTATAGTTACATCAGTAATAACAAAAGATATTCCTGAAACAAAACATTTAAGTTATAACATTACTACTAACTATTTATATTAATATAGAATAGGGTGTTTGTTAGTATGAAGTGTAAAAATTGTGGGATGGAGTTAGAAAAAGGAGATAAAGTATGTTCATCTTGCGGTTTATCTATTTCTGACACTGAAGAAATAAAAATAACATTTGATGATGAACAAGAAGAAATAGTCGATCCTCCAGTAATAATAGAAGCGCATACTTTTATCGATGAAGAAAGTTTTGCTAAAAAAGTAAATGAAGCGAAGGCAGAACAAGAAGAAAAAGAAACATTTAATAAAATATATAAAGTATTCTTTGTTTTATTTGTTGTAATAATTATTGGTTTTGTAGTTACTTTTGTAGTATTACCAAATATCAGTAATAATAAAGAAAATAATGTCTTAGAAGAAGAAACTTTCACAACAGAAGATTGGAAGAGTGGAGAATTTATGTTAGGAGAAGAATTCTATTCTCTAAATGATTCATTCTCTAAATATTTTAATAAAGGTTGGAGTTTTGATGGAGTAAATTCTAGATTATCTTCTCATGAAGAACTAGAAGATATAGAATTATATAACTCATTTAATAAAGATTTAAATATTAAAGTATCTCTAAAAAATAAGACTTCTAAAGATATAAAAATAAATGAAAGTATAGTATATGATGTAGAAGTAGATAATACTAAAAATGAAGTAGGAATAGACTTTACTTTACCTGGAAATATAACAGTAGGAAGTAAAGAACTAGAAATAGAGTCAATCTATGGTAAATTAGATGATACATTTAAAATAAGAAATGAAGTATCAATGTCTACAACATATCATTATAATTATTTAGATCATAAGTATTTAGACTTAATTGTCTATGATAATGGCGGTTTAAAAGCCTTTAAATATACCTTTAAATAGAATGAGCAATCATTCTTTTTAATTGACTTTAAGGCACTTTTATGGTATAATAATAGCCATTAATGAGGAATAATATCCGCGTTAAGTTTTTAGTCAATTATAGGGAGTTGGTTTAAATGACTACAAAACAATATGTCGAAAATTTAACAAAAGAATTAAAAGGTCAAATGGATACAAATTTAGCAGATCGTAGAAAAATGAAGTTTTGGTATAACTTAGGAACTATTGTAACTGGAGTTTGTGGTGCTTCATATTTAGCAGCTAATCCATATTTTGGATTACCAGTAATTGGTTTTGCTGTATCACTTCAATTTACTAAGAAAATGAAAGAAGATGCATCAAAAGATTCTTATAATAGTTTAGTAGGTCAAGCTGAACACTTAAATAATATGTTAAAAGATGGTATTGATATTAAGAGTGAAACAATGAAAAATCGTAAAGATTTAATCAATCAAAAAGAATTAACTAGAAAAGAACAAGAATCTAATTTCTTAAATGCTTTATCATCACATAGATTTGCTAGTGCATTAGTTGCTGGTGCTGCTGTAGTTGGAGGATTTGTAACTAGTACTTTAGTTCCAGTTGCTTCAGCTGTATTACTTTATATTCAAAAGAAAAAAGATGACAAAGTAGTATCTGCTAATAAAGAATTAGAAGAAACTGTAATGAAAATGAACAATGTAATTAATGATTACAATGTTGCTGGAAAAGTATTAAATCAAAAGAATAAGCAACAAACAACAACTACTAAAAAAGTTGTAGTAGAAGAACCTACTAATACAAAATCATATTCAATTGAAGATGAAGCAGCAGTAGATGCTTACATGAGAGGTTTAGACAGATTCGAAGAATATGATTATGAAAGACAAAAGAGAAGGATATAATCCTTCTTTTTTTGTCTATAAAATATTTTAATGTAAAATCAAAGCATTTTCCTTGTTTGTAAAAGTAATTTTTGATATACTAGGAATTGTGTGAGGAGGAATCATAATGAAAAAATATGTTTATTTATTCAGTGAAGGTAATGCTAACATGAGAGAACTTCTTGGTGGTAAAGGAGCTAACTTAGCAGAAATGACTAATATTGGTTTACCAGTACCTCAAGGATTCACTATTACTACTGAAGCATGTACTCAATATTATGAAGATGGAAGAGAAATTAATAAAGAAATCCAAAAACAAATTAATGAGTACATTGAAAAAATGGAAAAGATTACAGGAAAGAAATTTGGAGATAAAGAAAATCCACTTCTTGTTTCTGTAAGATCTGGAGCTAGAGCATCTATGCCTGGTATGATGGATACTATCCTAAACTTAGGTTTAAATGAAGATGTTGTTAAGGTTATTGCTGAAAAGAGTAATAATCCTAGATGGGCTTGGGATTGTTATAGAAGATTCATTCAAATGTATTCTGACGTTGTTATGGAAGTTGGAAAGAAATACTTTGAAGAATTAATCGACAAGATGAAAGAAAAGAAAGGTGTTAAACAAGACGTTGAATTAGATGCTGATGATTTACATGAATTAGCTGATCAATTCAAGAAAGAATATAAAAAGAAAATTGGAAACGAATTCCCTAGTGATCCAAAAGAACAATTAATGGGAGCTATTAAAGCAGTATTCCGTTCTTGGGATAATCCTAGAGCAAACGTTTATCGTCGTGATAACGATATCCCTTATTCTTGGGGAACTGCTGTTAACGTTCAATCAATGGCTTTTGGTAATATGGGTGATGATTGTGGAACAGGTGTTGCATTTACACGTGACCCAGCTACTGGAGAAAAAGGTTTATTTGGTGAATTCTTAACTAACGCTCAAGGTGAAGACGTTGTTGCTGGAGTTCGTACTCCAATGAAGATTGCTGAAATGGAACAAAAATTCCCAGAAGCATTTAAACAATTCCAAAAAGTATGTAAGACTCTAGAAAAGCATTATAGAGATATGCAAGATATGGAATTTACTGTTGAACATGGACAATTATACATGTTACAAACTCGTAATGGTAAGAGAACTGCTCAAGCAGCTTTAAAGATTGCTTGTGATTTAGTTGATGAAAAAATGCGTACTGAAGAAGAGGCAGTTGCTATGATTGATCCAAGAAATTTGGATACATTATTACACCCTCAATTTGATGCTAAAGCATTAAAAGCAGCTAAACCTATAGGTAAAGGTTTAGGAGCATCTCCAGGTGCTGCTTGTGGTCAAATCGTATTCTCTGCAGAAGATGCTGAAGCATGGCATGCAAAGAAGAAGAAAGTTATCTTAGTTAGATTAGAGACATCTCCAGAAGATATTACTGGTATGAAAGTATCTCAAGGTATCTTAACAGTTCGTGGAGGTATGACTTCTCACGCTGCTGTTGTTGCTCGTGGTATGGGTTCTTGCTGCGTATCTGGATGTGGTGACATCAAGATGAATGAAGCTAAGAAAGAATTCGAATTAGGTGGAAAGAAGTTCAAAGAAGGAGACGTTATTTCTATCGATGGTACAACTGGAAATATCTATGATGGAGAAATTAAGACAGTCGATGCTACAATTGCTGGTGAATTCGGAAGAGTTATGGAATGGGCTGATAAGTATCGTAAGTTAGGAGTTAGAACAAATGCTGATACTCCAAAAGATACTGCAAAAGCTATTGAGTTAGGTGCTGAAGGTATTGGTCTATGCCGTACTGAGCATATGTTCTTCGATGAAGAAAGAATCTTCAACTTAAGAAGAATGATTTTATCTGAAACAGTAGAAGACAGAGAAAAATATCTTAACTTATTAATTCCATATCAAAAGAGTGACTTTAAAGCAATGTATAAAGAGTTACAAGGAAGACCTATGACTGTTCGTTACATTGACCCACCTCTACATGAGTTTATTCCAAAGACTGAAGCTGAGATGAAAGAATTAGCTAAAGCTATGAATATTACAGTTGATCATATTAAAGAAGTTTGTGATGAATTACATGAATTCAACCCAATGATGGGACACAGAGGTTGCCGTTTAGCTGTAACTTACCCAGAAATTGCTAGAATGCAAACAAGAGCTTTAATGGAAGCTGCAATCGAAGTTAAGAAAGAAAAAGGATACGATATCGTTCCTGAAATTATGATTCCACTTGTTGGTGAAGTAAAAGAATTAAAATTCGTTAAAGATATAGTAGTTGAAACTGCAGAACTAGTTAAGAAAGAAAAGAAATCTGATATGGAATATCATATCGGTACAATGATTGAAATTCCTAGAGCTGCAATCACTGCAGATGAAATTGCTAAAGAAGCAGAATTCTTCTCATTCGGAACAAATGACTTAACACAAATGACATTTGGTTTCTCAAGAGATGATGCTGGTAAGTTCTTAGGAAGTTACTATGAAAATAAGATTTATGAACAAGATCCATTTGCTAAGTTAGACCAAAAAGGTGTTGGTAAACTTGTTAAGATGGCTGTTGAATTAGGTAAATCTACAAGACCTAATATTAAATTAGGAATCTGTGGAGAGCATGGTGGAGATCCATCAAGTGTTGAGTTCTGCCACAATGCAGGATTAACTTATGTATCTTGTTCACCATTTAGAGTTCCAATCGCAAGACTTGCTGCTGCACAAGCTGCTATTAAAGAAAAAGAAGCTAAGAAAGCAGAAAAGAAAGCTGCAAAGAAAACTAAATAATATAATAAAGACTAGAGAAATCTAGTCTTTTATATTGAGTTAAATTTATATTTAATATATAATTAAGTATGAAAAGTATGACTAGTTATACTTTAGGAGGTATATATGAAAGACAAGTTTGTAGGTATTGCTAAAGTTGGAGAAAAAGGTCAAATAGTAATTCCTAAAGAAGCAAGAGATATGTTTGATATTAAACCCGGTGATTCAGTTGTTGTTTTATGTGATAAAAAGAAAGGCATGGCTATAATTAAGTCTGAAGCATTAGAAGATACTATGGATAAAATATTACCAAATGAGGATAAATAGTTATGAATAAAAGAAAGAATTATTTAGATAACATAAGATGGATAACTTTATGCGTTGTAATTTTATATCATGTATTTTATATTTTTAATTCAAGTGGTGTAATTTCAAATATTGGTGTTAAAGGAATTAAAGAACTTGATACTATATGTGTTTTTACATATCCATGGATTATGTGTTTGTTATTT
>JAFXUK010000002.1 GCA_017525015.1 Bacilli bacterium | reverse complement strand
TTTTTAGTTGTTGTTGCTTTTTTAGCACTTTTTTTTGTTGCCATATAAATTAGCCTTCCTTTACTATCTTCATTATATCAGTTTGCTGAAAAAAATAAAAGAAAAAGTAGGTTTTCACCTACTTAATCACAATTTATATCACTAAATTTCATTTTAGCATTACCAATTACTATTTTATTACTCTTATTGCTATCACAGATTAGTAAACTATAGTTATCTAATCTATATATAATTGTTCCATCTTCTTCATTGGTTTCTTCTTTAGCTCCGTAATACAAATCACGGATAGTAATTTTATTTGAAGATAAAGCAGTTGCTAATTCATATTGATTATCTTCACCAAAAGAAACAATGATATCTTCTAAACAATATTTATATAGTATATTCTTTTCATTAGAATATATAGCATCTGATAATGTACATTTATTAGAATTAACAGTTGTTATTTTATAATCATTTAAATTAATATTGCTTGATATTTTAGTATCATACATATAAACAACATATTTATTATGAGATTGTTCCATGTTTTTAATAATGCCAACAACAGTTATTTCATCATATACATCATATTGATCTAATAGTGGTTCACTTTGTTTAAATAAAATTCTTAATGTTATGTTATCAGCAAATGTAACATAACCATTAACCGTTATATCTGTTGTTGTATATGGTTGCATTTCAATAGAATTTTGGCCATTCTTTTTACTTATCTTTCCCGTTATCTTAACATAAGTATTTTTGTATTCATCATAATTTTCAATAACACTATTTAAGAATGAATTAGATTGAATTGGATCTATTTCATCAACATCACATATATATCCTTTATTATAGAAAGGATCTACTACAAGATCTTTGTAATTATCTTTATCACATTGCCATACTCTTACACCTATAGAGTTATATACTCTTGTTTTACCGGTTGTAATTATATTATAAGAGAATATAGGTATTCTTTTAAAAGTTACTACAATAATACCATCTAAAATAATGTAAGCAGCAAATGCTACTATAAAGATAAAGAAGGCATCTTTAAACTTTTTTCTTTTATATTTAATACCTATTACTAGTACTACTAAGGATAATAAGTATAATATTGTCCTGATAGCCATAGTCTTTTTTATTAATAAAGAAATAATTAATAGGATAATACTAATAATTATTAAATTCTTTGATACTTTTTTGTTTTTTTTAGCTTCTTTAGTTGTTCTTCTCATATCACTTTACTCCTATTATTAGTATAATAAAAAAAACAAAAAAAAGCCATAAATTTTAGCAATTTATGGTTCTTTTTTATTTAACTAAAATTAGTTAAGAGCTGATTTAAGTTTGCTTCCAGCTTTGAAAGAAGCAACAGTCTTAGCAGGAATTTTTAGTGGTGCTTTAGTTAATGGATTGATTCCTTCTCTTGCAGCACGTTTTTTAGCAGCAAATGTTCCGAATCCAACTAATGCAACTTTTCCTTCTTTTTTAAGACCAGTTGTGATTCCTTCTAATGCAGCGTCTAGTGCACGACTAGCGTCAGCTTTTGTTAATCCAGCTTTAGCTGCAATAAATTCTACTAATTCTTGTTTTCCCATAAAATTTACCTCCCAATAAATTATTTCCATAAGGACATTGTCCTTACATATTAAAAATAGCAAATCTGTATCGTAAAATCAAGATATTTCAGCTATTTTTTAGCAAAAATAAGCTTTTTTATGTAAAAAAAAGAAAAATATTAGCGATTTGCTAATATTTTTATTCTAAAGCAGGTTCTGGTAGCTCTGGCTCTGGAGTTTTTGGTTGCTCTGGAGCTGGAGTTTCAGGGTTCTCTGGGTTCTCAGGATTTTCTGGATTCTCAGGTTGTTCTGGTTCTTGTGGTGTAGTTGTTTTCTTGAAATTAGGGTTTGCCATAATTCCATCATATGTAGAATATACATCAGAGAACATACTTACTGTACTAATTGCTTTGTATTTTTCATCAGCATAAGAAATTGATCCGATCATTTCTTGTACTGTAGTTTCATTAACTGTTTTACTTTCAGCTGTAACATAGATAGTAACTACACCTAATGTTAAATCTGTTCCACCACCAATAAAGTATAATTGAACAGGCATATCATTATATACAGCATTTACTAAGAATGAATCTCTAGCATTAATCTTATTATTAGTTACTTCAATACCTGAATATTTTTCTTTACTTTCAAGATATTCTTTCATGCTATCAGCATTTAATTGAGATATATTAGTTTCTGAATGTTCTAATTTAACATAAACAGTTTCTTTATCGTTTGTAGCTATTATATCATCGCCATCTTCAGTTATTGTCCAATCTTCAGGTAATTTAAATTTGAAACCATGGGATGAAACATCAACCATCTTAACGTTAGAAACTTGTTGGTTATTGTTATTTTTTGGAGCTAAATTAGTAGCAGGTTTATTGAAGAAATTCATATAAACAGCTGCTCCTCCAACAACTAATACTAAAACCAATAATATTGGTAATAATTTATTTCCTTTTTTCTTTTTACCAGTTTCTGGAGTAGCTACTTGAGCAGGTGCTTCTACGGCAGGCGCTGCAGGTGTTGCTACACTTGCAATTGTTGGTGCTGCTGGTGCTGCAGGTTGAATTGGTGGAGCAACTGGAGCTGGTTCAGCAGCTGGTGCAACAGGAGTTACTGGAACTGGTTGTTGTACAGCTTCTGCTGGTTGAGCAGGTGCTGCAGGTTGTGCAGCTGGTTCAGCAGGTTGTGCTGGTGCAGGTGTTTCGGCAACAGGTGCTGGTTGAGCAACTGGTGCAGCTGGAGCTGGTGCAGGTGCTGGTTGAGCAGGCGCTGCTGGTGTTTCTGCTATAGGAGCCGCTGCTGGTGCAGCTGGTTCTGCTGGAGCTGGTGCAGGTGCAGGAGCTTCAGCTGCTACTGGAGCAGGTTGCGCTGGTGCAGGTGCAGGAGCTGGTGCTTCGGCTGCTGGTGCTGGTGTTGCAGTGGCAACAACAGATTCAACAGGAACTTGTTTTGGCTCACTTTCGATTGATATATTTGTACCACATATTGGGCAAGATGTTACTCCTGCTTGTAGTGGATTACCGCATTTTGGACAATTATTCATTATAATTCCTCCTACTATATACATTAACATTATAATATAAAAATCCTTAAAAAGCCATAGTAAATTAGAATTATTTTAAAGTGTTTTTTTATTTATAATATGTTATAATTATATAGATGATAGAGAGGAGTTTTTTGATGCAACAAAATAATGATGACGATAAAGTTAAAATTAGACAAGTCAATCCTCAAAAAGAATTATCAGATTTAGAAAAAACTGCGATATTGCAATTTAAGATAGAACAAAAAGAAGAAGAATTAAGTAAGACTACTCAATTCAAGATTCTTAATAAAAGAGTCAACAAAGCTGATAATGTTAAGGAAAAGAAAACTGTTAATATAGAGTTGCCTAAAAAGAAACCTAGTCTAACTGATACTATCAGATTAAAGATCAGTGATTTAAGAAGTGCAATTGATATCAAAGAAGCTGCTCTTCCTAAGTTAAAGCAAAAGAAATCTTTATATGATACAGTTATTATTAAATTAGACGATATTATAAATAGTAATAAATCTTTAAAAGGTATAAGAAGTAAAAAAGTTACATCTATTGAAGAAGCAAAATATGAAAAGAAATTTCATTTATTTAAACCTAAAGATATTACTAAAGCAAAAGAAATACATATAAATGTAAATTCAGAGGAATTTGGTAGACAATTATATAATTTAAATAAAATAGCTTTAACAGCTTTGAGTAAAGATAGACCTAAAATAATTAGAAAGTACTCTACTCTAGCTAAATTATCTAGTATAGAAAAAATTCATATTAGTAAAGAAGCTTATAATAAATACGAAAAAAGAATTAAGAAATTTGCTATTGATAAACTTTATTATAAATTAGCTCCTAAAGAAACTAAAAAATATAAAGTTTATAAATATAGCGTTATGGTTTCAGGAATGGTATTTGTTATCACCGCTGGAATTATTGTTAATTGGTTTGTTCAAGGTATTCAAATTAATCAATTAAGTCATTCTTTAAAAGAAGATACTCCTATTGTTCAAATTGCTGATCAAGGAGAATTGGTTAATATTACAATTACTGAACCAGAGCCAGCACCAGAACCTGAGAAGAAAGAAGAATATAGTAATAAAAATACATTGTATTGGAAATATTTAAATACTCCATTATCATCTGTTGATTTTTCTTCTTTAGTTAAAGAAAATAGTGATACAGTTGGATGGCTTATTGTAAATAATACTAATGTTAATTATCCAGTTGTTCAAACAGACGATAATGATTATTATTTATCTCATGACTTTAATGGTAGAAGGAATAGTGCTGGATGGGTATTTGCAGACTTTAGAGATGACTTTGATAATTTAAGTAGAAATACTGTTATATATGCACATGGTCGTAAAGATAAAGTTATGTTTGGTAGTTTAACAAATACATTACAAAAGAATTGGTATACTAATTTAGATAATCAAATAATTCAATTATCAACTTTAAAATATAATACAATGTGGCAAGTATTTGCAGTATATAAGATTGAAGCTGAAAGCTATTATATTACTACTGATTTTAGTAGTGATGAATCATTCCAAGAATTCATTAATACAATGGTAAGTAGAAGTATTTATGATTTTGGTGTAGACGTTAATAAGGAAGATAAGTTACTTACTTTATCAACTTGTTATAATGACAATGGTATTAGATTAGTTGTACAAGCTAAATTAGTAAAAATTCAAGAAAGATAAAAAGAACTCATCGAGTTCTTTTTTTATTCCTTTAAATATTGAATTCTGTAACCTGAATAATCTTTATGACAAGCAGCACCAGTTGTTAGGAATCTTGAGTTTGCAGCATCCATTGTTTCGATTTGAGCATCCCAAGAGTCAAGGATAAGTAAGTCGGTTGCTTGAATATCATTAGCACTCTTAACTGTTGATTTAAAGCCAACTACAGCAACGAAGTGTCTTGATGTTCCGGCTTTATTACCATTTACTTGAATAATAACTGGTTTATTTTGGACTAATTGTTCATATGTTGCTCCAAGAATATCTCTTTCACTATCATTTATATAAGTAGTGAAATGACCTGCACCAACATAGTTTTTACCATCTTCTGGTCCATAGTTTGTATTTCCTGAATATAATCCCCAAGCATGAGTATAAGAGAATCCTAAACAAGCTCCACCATATTTACTTGAGTCACAATTTTGACGTACACAACGATTTCTCATTGTATTCGCAAATTGAACAACATCTATTTTAGTATTTACTACTTTAAAGTTTTGACCAGATACACTTATTTCTTTCATTTCTCCAGACATATCTTCATTAGAGAAATTTAAGTTACCTGGTGTAGTTCCATTATTTCCGTTGTTACCATTATTTCCATTATTATTGTTATTTTGTGGAGGTTTAGCTAATTTATGACAATAACCATTTACATATACACCTGCTGAAGATGTACAACTCATTTTAGCTTCAGCTTCATTAGCTTTAGCTTCAGCGTTAGATATTCTAGTTAATAAACTAATAACTAAGTCTTCTTCACCTACACTAGCTATTTTAGCAACTGCTTTTTGAGCTTTTTCAAGATTAGCTTTACTTGGAGACGCTTCTAAATCTGCTACCGCTACCCTAGCTGGATATACTTCTTCAAAATATTTTATTTTTTCTAATGTAGCATTGTTATTACATGTTGTAACTTGAGCAAGGTCTTCACCAACAAGGGAAAAGATTGCTTTAGCTATAGATGGAATAAGAAATACGATAAAAGCTGCAATAAATCTTTTTATCATTGTAGGTACTTCTTTTTTTAAAGCTTCTTGATCGCCACTTATAGCTGTTTTACCTAATGATACTGTTGTAAGTACAACAATAATAGCAGGTAATAAAACACATATAACACTTAAAGCAGTTTTAAATATTAGGAAAACTCTTAGTATATTAGGGTTTTCACACATATCTACTCCAAACATAAAATCAACTCCATATAATCTACCCGAATAAATTATATCATCATTGAGAATAATTAGCCATAAAAAAAGACACACATGGTGCCTCTTATACTTGTAAAGGATTATTATCGATTTCGATATTAACTTTATTATTAGTCATATATAGTTCATCTAATTCTTTTAAAGTATTCATTAAGTTAGATTCTATCTTATATTTTAAGATTATTTGAAAACGATAAATATTATTTATTCTAAATGGATTAGCTGTTGTTGGACCTAAAATAATAGTTTTATTAGACAATTTCTTTTCTAAGTAATTTTTTATTTTAGTTATTTCTTTAGAAGCTAATTCATACTCTTTAGATGCTACTTTAATACTAGTTAGGTAGTAATAAGGTGGATAGTCTAATTTATGACGATTCTTCATTTCATAATTATATAATTTCATGTAATCCTGTTCTTGAACACATTTTAAGGTAAAGCTATCAGGATTAAATGTTTGTAATATTACTTCACCTAATAGATTGCTTCGTCCTGCTCTACCTGCTACTTGAGATAGTAATGAGAAAGTTCTTTCGCCACTTCGAAAGTCAGGAATATTTAAAGTAGCATCAGCATTAATTACACCAACTAATGTTACTAGAGGGAAATCTAATCCTTTAGATATCATTTGTGTTCCTAGTAATATATCATATTCATGATCTTTAAACTTATTAATAATGTCTTCATGAGAACCTTTATTTTTAGTTGTATCAGCATCCATTCTGACTATTCTAGCTTCTGGAAATAATTTAGATAATTCTTGTTCTAGTTTCTCTGTACCTAAACCATAATCATATAAAGCTTTTTCTTTACATTCTGGACATTCTTCACTTTTAAAGACTGTATAACCACAATAATGACAACGAAGATTGTTGGTTGTTTTATGATATGTTAAGGTAATATCGCAATGTGGGCATTTGTATGTATATCCACATGATTTACAAGATATAACAGTTGAATACCCTCTTCTATTTAATAAAAGAATCACTTGTTCTTTTTTTATTAAGCGATCTCTTATCTTATTTTTTAATGTATCAGAAAATATCATATTTCTCTTTTTTAATTCTTCGGACATATCAATTATTTGAACAGTTGGTAAGATAGATGTACCTATACGGTGATTCATTGGAATATATGTATAAACTCCTTTTAAAGCTCTAGCCATTGTTTCTAAAGAAGGAGTTGCTGAACCAAGAACTAGTGGAATATGGTTATAGTTTTTTCTAAATTCAGCCATATCACGAGCATGATATCTAGGTGTTGTATCTTGCTTATAGGTTTCACTATGTTCTTCATCTATTATTATTAATCCTAGTTTAGTTATAGGTGTAAAGATAGCACTACGAGTTCCAATAACAATATGGACTTCTTCTCTTAGTATTTTTAAATACTCATCATATTTTTCACCAGCAGATAATCCACTATGAAAAATAGCTACATCATCACCAAAACGATCATAGAACTTATTAACTATTTGAGCAGTTAAAGATATTTCCGGAACTAATAAAATAGCTTTTTTTCCATTCTTAACTACTCTTTTAATTAATTCAATATATACTTCTGTTTTACCTGAACCAGTTATACCATGTAGCAAATAAGTTTTATCACTATTTAAATCAATTGTTTCTAAAGCTTTTTCTTGATCTTCAGAGAACTCTATTTGGATATTTTGAGCTTCATGATTATTAAGTCGATATATTTGAACATTGGTTATTTTTATTAATTCTTTTTCTAATAATGTTTTCACAGATGATTGAGAGAAACTACTTTTTAAAGCTTTTCCTTCTTTTAAAGTATTAAGTATTTCTACTTGTTTTTTGCTTCTTTTATTATTTTCAATGTATTCATCTATTTCTTTAATATCTTTATTTAATTCAATATATGTTAAGTATTTAGAATAATTACTTTTTTGTTCTTTAACTTTTAGTGAACTTGGTAACATAGTTTGATAAGCTGCTATTTTAGTACATAGAGTTTTGGCTTGAAGGTATTTACCTAACTCCATCATTTCTTCATTTAAACAGAAATATTTATCAACTATATCATTTATTTCTTTTAATTCATAAGTATCAGTATAATTATTTTTAATATTGGTTACAAAACCATTGATTATTTTATTACCAAAAGGAACTAATACTTTCATTCCTATTTTTAAATCTTCTTTTAGACGATCAGGTATTATGTATGTAAAAGTCTGATCTATGGCTTTAGCACTATATTCAATTAAAACATCAGCATACATAATATCACCTCATTTATTAGTATATCATAAAAAAAGTATTGATTGATTTCAATACTTTTTATAATATTTTAGGAACAGGAACTTCGGTTACTCTTTTGTTTCTTATTTCATCTTTCATTTGTAAAAGAAGATTACGATATAAACTATCTAGTAATGATTTATTCTCACCTTCATATTTTAAGTTTTTATTATCAATATCAGAGAAATCTTTTAATAATTCTTTTAAAGATTCTTTAGTAAAGGTATTGTTTTCAACTTGTTCCATGATTTCATCATGAATATCATAATTAATGTAATTGTATAAAGCTACTGAATACTCAATATCTAAATTACCTCCGTTTTGTCTAATAAAAGTTGGTATAGTAATATTTTTTATTCTTTTGCCTTTTTGTAATAATTCATATTTAGATGTTCTTAGAGTTAATCCGGGTGGTTCTATTTTGAAATGAGAAATAGTATCTTCTCTATTAGGATTATTCAAATATGTAGTGATAATATCAGCTAAATTTTGATCCAATGATATTAAATGGATACTAAATGGTTCTTTAAATTTTTTACTGTAGAATACCAAAATAGGACTATTGTTAGTTGGATCAAATTGAGCTTCAATAACATAACCATTTTCTTTATAGAATTTTCTTTTTTGTTCTTTATTATATGAAATTACATTTAAGACACTTATATTTAATTTAGATAATAATTCTCTAGTTAATTCTTCTGCTAACATTGTCTTTGTTTCATAGAATAAAGATTGTTCATAAGCATATTGTTCTATTTTATCAAATTTTGTACAAGTTGATAGAACCTTAAAGTATTTAGCTATATCTAAATAATCTTGATTAGTTAAAGGATAAGGAATAATAATGGCTTCATCGATACCAATTTTTATTTTATCAATATATTCTTGTTCTTTTCCTTCAACCGGTTCTTCTATTAATTTATTGTATAATCTAGGCTTTCTTTCTAATAAATATTTGATAATATCAATATTAAATCCATATTTAACTAAAGTCTTAAAGGCATCTATATATGTAACTAGACCATCTTCTGCAGCTACTTTATCTAATTCATAACCAGCTGCACGTCTTTTACTACGTTGAGGTATGTATTCTAACATTAAACCTATTTTAACCGTATCATGGGCAAGTCTATTACAGTTATAGATTGAATAAAGAATTCTTTCGATATCAGAAGCATTTGATGTTCTACTAAATATTTCATTTTGAGTTTCTTCTATTTTATCGCCTTTTAACATCTTTTGGCTAATTCCTTCATAATTAGATCTTAAAAATAAATCTAAGGCCCTTAATATTTCAAATAAGCCAGCGGAAATTGTTTCTTTTGACTTAGAAGAATCACTTCTATCGTGAATAAACTCTTTAATTAATTCTCGTACTTGGTTAACATATTCAACTCTATTTTTTTTATCAATTTTAGGAATTTCTATTTTATTATTAATATATTCTAAAACATGTATAATGGTATATTTATAATCAGCATAATCTCTTCTATAATTAATAATTAAAGGTAGACGTTGATATTTATAGTAATCTCTTATGTTTTTACTATTTCCTTCTTCTTCTATTATGCTTCTATTATTAAGAACTTTACCATTATTATTTACTTGGAATATTCCAAATAAATACTCTAATTGTTCATCGGTAAAATCATGATTTTGTTGATCATGAATGAAATTCTTTATTGATCTATCTAACTTGTCATATTCATCTAATTCATTTTTATCAAAAACATAACCATATTCTAATGCTATATGACTATATCTTACTTGCATAGGTGTTATTATTTCTTTACCTTTTTCATCTATACTACGAAACATATCGTAAGCATATGGATTCATTTTTAGTGTCTCTAGTAAATATTCATCTTCACCTTCATAAGTAGAATTATGCATAGTTAAAACAGCATTTTTTAATAGTAATTCTATTGAAGGTTCATATTCTTGTTTTTCTTTAAATAATATATATGTATATGTAAGTTTACCAACTATTTCATTTTTTAAATAAGTGGCATTTTTTATTAGATCCTTATCATTGTTACTATATAAATAATAATTAGAAAAAGTTAATGAATTATAGAATTTCATAAATAGTTCACTAGATGCATACTTGGAAGCATATTCCCATAATTCATCAAATAAGCCTTCTCTAATTCCTTCTAACTCACGATATAAAGCCATCTTAATACCTCTAAAGATATTGGATGACGAACTATATTTAACATTTATTTTAGATATTTCTTTTTCATCTCTAGAAACTATTGTATCGAATAAAGATGAATTAAAAATTACTCTGGCTTCATCATATTTTTTATCAAGATCTTCATTAGTTTCTAAAAGGCGCATTACTTTAATATATTCTAAGCGATCTAATAATTCTCTTTTGTAACTAGGAGTTAATTCTTCTAATAATATTCTGAAATCAGGTATTGATTCTGATTTAATCATATCACCTAATAGTTCAACGAAATCCATGCTTACATCTGCTTTTTTACTAGATGATTTAAATAATAATCTATCAAGTTGGGATTTAGTTAATATGTTTTCTCCTACAAGAAATACATATGTTTCTAAAGCATCATATATATTTGTTTCAAATAATCTTGGATTGGTGAAGAAAACTGTTTCAATCTTTTCAAAGTTACTTGTTGTCGATAATATAAATTCATAATTGTTAAAAAATCTTGCTGGATCTATTTTCTGTAAATATTTTTCTATCTCTTCGATAACATAATAATTCTTTTCACCATTTTCATTTTTAAAATTAATACCAAATTTTTTTCGAAAAAAATCAATTAATAATTCTATTGCTTGAGGAAATTTTTGTTGTTCTTCGTCATATCCTTTTAATTCAATTCTAATTCCAAGTTTGGTATTGTTTCCATATATAATAAAATTATTAACCTCACGCATTGCTTTATTATGTAAATCTTCTGACATATAACCAGTCCTTATCATATTAATTATATCAAGTTTTGAACAAAATAAAAAGAACATTAAATGTTCTTTTTACCTTGAGTAAGGCACCATTGGTGCTGTATCACTCAATCCCTTTTCATCTATTAGAACTAGACCAGCGTGTCTAGTGCTAATCCGATCATATCATTTAGAGAAGTTTGACGCTCTTCAGGTGAAACAATTTTATCTGTAAATTTAGAATCAACAGCAGTTAGCAATACCGCTGCTTTTCTATTAAAACTATTGGCAACATGGCACAATGCGAAGCCTTCCATCTCCTCACCTAGGACCTGGATATCAGAAGGGATACGACTCATAATCGCATCATCATCAACGTATGGACCAAAAACGTCAGTAGTTATAACAGCTCCTTTGTGAATATTCAAACCTCTATTCCTTGCAGCTTGTTCTATATCCGCAACTAAGTCAGCTGAAGGAGTTTCAATATTCCCTTTGTAGCCGTCGTATTGGAACCCGAAAGTTCCTTCGGTATATAGTTTGTCAGCTAAAATAATTTCAGGTATCTTAACTTCCTCACTACATACGCCACAAGTGCCTATACGAATAACTTTTTGAACGTTATAAAAATAGAACAATTCAAAAGCATAAATTCCTACAGAAGCCATTCCCATGCCATGACCCATAACTGTTATTCGTTTTCCTTTATATGTTCCAGTATAACCTAACATATTACGGACATTTGTAACAAGTTTAGCGTCTTCTAAGAAGGTATCAGCTATATATTTAGCTCTCAGAGGGTCTCCTGGAAGAAGACAAATTTCCGAGATATCTTCTTTTTTAGCATTAATGTGAATAGGCTCGCGCTGTGGCTTCATTTACAGACCTCCTCTACACTTACATTATAATACGTTTACATCAAGTATGTGTCAATAAATTATAGTGTTTACACAAGTTTCTTTTTTACGTGTAAAGTTTTACAACATATAAAAAAAGCCATACGGCTTTATCTATAACGGCTTTTAACCAATCTATGGAAGGATAAATCACCATCGTTTATATCAACATTATGATCTCTTCCAGTTCCTAAGAAGACATCTGGTTTGTTATCACCATGGTAATCTGTTCCACCAGTCTCTAATAAATTATGTTTTCTAGCAAGGTAACGGAAGAACTTTCTTTCACGAGGATTCTCATTAATATGAGTTGTCTCGATTCCTTCTAGTCCATAACCTTTTAATTCAATTATTTTTTCTTCTAATTCAGGATTACTTAATAGTAATGAATTTGGATGAGCTAGTACTGGTACACCACCAGCACCTTTTATTAAATCAATACCTTGTTTAGGTGTAATACCTTTTTTTACTTTACTAGCTTTTTTATAAGCGTGTCTTAAGTATTTATCAAATGCTTCTGAAACATTAGAGCAATAACCTCTTTGAACAAGGATAACTGCGATATCTGGTCTACCAACATTACCTGGTTTGGTTACAAGTCTTTCAATTTCTTCATCTGTTAAAGCTATACCAAAATCTTTTTTGATTATTTCAATATATAATAATAAGTTGTAAATAGATGTTGCTTTGTTTTCAATAAGATAATCATTTAATTTTCTATCATATAAATCAATGTTATAACCAAGCATATGCATTCTACCAACATCAGTCTTTATTGTTAACTCTACTCCACTATAAACTGTCATATCTGCTGGATGATTATCTATTAGTTTTTTTGAACCATCAATATTATCATGATCAGTTATTGCTATTGTATTAATATTATGCTTTCTGCTCATAGAAACTATTTCTTCAGGTGTTTTTGAACCATCAGAATGAATTGTATGTATATGTAAGTCTACTGTTGCCATAAAATCACTTCTTTTCTTTATTGCATTATATAGCTTTATCTATTATAATAAAAATACTTATTTTTAATGTCTGTAATAACTGGAGGTTATGATATGAATATTAATTTTGAGCTTTATAGAGTTTTCTATGAAGTAGCTAATGCAGGAAATATTACGAAAGCTGCTGAGAAGCTAATGATTTCGCAACCAGCAGTAACCAAGCAAATTAAGACTTTAGAAGGTCAGCTTGGTGGTGAATTGTTCATCAGAACAAAACGTGGTGTTATTCTAACAGATAATGGTCAAGAAATCTATAATTTTATTAAGCAAGGAATGAATTGCTTTGAAATGGCTGAGAAACAATTCTCTAATTTGAAAAAGTTAGAAACTGGTGTTATAAGAATTGGTGTAAGTACTACTTTAGCTAAGTTGTATTTATTAAAGTACTTGGATATGTACCACAAGCACTATCCTAACGTTGCTATTCAAATATTTACAGATCCAAGTAGTATTTTAAGAGAAAAGTTAAAAGATGGTTCTTTAGATATTTTAATAGCTAAAGAGGAAGAAGATGAAGATCCTGATTTGAAGGTAGATAGACTTGGTGAATTACATCATTGTTTTATAGCTGGTAATAATTATAGTCATTTAAAAAATCAAACAATATCTTGGAAAGAATTAAATAACTATCCTATTCTACTTCCTAAAACTCCTTCTACTTCTAGAGGTATTTTGGAAAAGTATTGTCGTAAATATAATGTAGAAATTAGTAGTAAATTAGAGATTGCTAGTGCCGGTTTATTGGAAGAATTTGCTAAAATTGGATTAGGTATTAGTTTTGTTACTGAAGAGTTTGCTCAAAAACAAATTAATAATGGTGATGTTTTTAAAGTAAAGACAGTTAATGACATTCCTCCAGTAGGTTTTGCTTTAATAACATTAAAGAATTCTTTTCATAGTTTTGGTGCTAATGCATTTATAGAAATGCTATTAAAAAAGTAGATATTTAAATATCTACTTTTTATTTCGGTATGTTCCCCACCATGCAGGCATTATATCTATTAATTTAGCTGTTGTACCATCTTTGGCATCTAGAAGAATTTCTATATTACCAAATTCTGTTCCAAGTTCTAATAAGCAATCTAAGCAATCAGGACTTGGTTTTATTAGTTCTTCCAATTCATTTAAAATTAACATTCTTATAATAGTTGTTTCACCATTGTTAAGCATGTTGGTTATAGCACTTCTTTCAGCGGTACTTTTTAAACTAGTATTTGAATTAATTGAAGTGCCTGTATATATATTGTTATTACTTGTTAATATTGCACATGAATTATCTCCATATTCAATAAAAGGCGGAATAGCTTTGGAAGTAATTCGATTCTTAGCCTCTTTGTATAAGCTGTGCCAAATTCTATCCATAAATAACACCTTCTTTAATTATGTATAATAACATATTTTTACGTTTTTACAAGGATAATTATTCTTCGTGCGTATATTCTTTTGTTATATATATTTGCTCATTATCTTCATCTTCATTAAAGACGATAAAGAAGGAAACAGTAAAGTTCTCTACTTTAGCTTGTTTTTTCTTAGGTATTCTAATATAGAATAGCTTTTCAGTTAAGTAATATATTTCTTCATTTGTATCATTATAATCGTATACTTTACCATTTATTAATAGTTTTTTTACTCTAATAGTTGGTTTGTTTTCACCAGATAAGTTTTTAGCATCAAAATATAGATAAGTATATTCAATGTCATCTATTTGTTTAAAAAAACTAATTTTTACTTTGGCTATATCACTAATTGTTATTAAACCTTTTATAGAGTTATCCATTGGTGTGTTATACAAAGTTCTTAATTCCATTTGCTTAGTAGATTTTTTATTTAAATCATCTTTGTAATATCCTTCTGTACGATAATAAAGATATATATGGTTAGGTCTGATAATTGAATATTGATTTAATTCGGCTTTTTCAAGGAATATTTCTTGAACAATTTCTTCTCCTATTTTAGCTTCAATTTCATATTGATTAGAAAAATCAAAACCATCAACAGTAACTTTTTCAATTATGAATTTAAATTCTCCTGATGGATCAGAAATAGATGTTGCCAAAGGTGTAATGTGAAGATCAAATTTATATCCTTGATCAAGTGGTTCTTTAAACGCACCAAAATCAACGGCAAAGTTCTTTGGAGTATTATATACAATTCTATCATCTGCTTGTTTTGGTTCTTCTGTGTTTCTACTATCAGTATTAGTTTTTTTCTTTATTACTAAATTACCATTTTCGTCTCTAGTAATAGGAATACTAGCCATTATTTTTTCTCTATTAATAATAAAGAAAAAGGTTCCAAAGATAAAAGCAATTACTAAAACAATACCTATGATATCTATTATGATCTTTTTAGGGCTTTTTTTATCGACATCTTGTGGTTCGTCATATAGAAATTCATCGTTTTTATGTTTGTTAAACATATCTATCTCCCCTTATTATGTTATTATTATATCATATTTATAGTAATTATAGTTTATATATTATATAATGATTTTATAAAGTGGTGAGAAGATGAAAAAAAGAATATTTTTTATTATCTTTATATTTTTTTGCTTTAGTTGCTTTGCTTTTGCTAAACCAATGGAAGTAAATGATAAAATTATTTCTTACCCGATTCCGGATGAATATGGATTTCAAGGTTTTACAGTAGTAGATGATAATATAGTTGGTTTTTTAATAACATATGATGAAAGTAAAAGTATTATATTAGTTATCAATATTAATGATGGAAAGCAAGATTCAAAGTACTTTGATAATATTGGTCATGCCAATGATGTTGCTTATAATAGTAAGACAAATTCAATATATGTAGTTCATGGTGGTGGAACATCAATTGTTCATGTTTTTGATAAAGAGTTTAATCATATTAATGATATAGATGTTGATTTACCAATTAGAAGTTTGACCTATGTAGAAGAAGATGATGTTTATTTGGCTAGAACAGTATCTAATGGATATGTATTAGATAATAATTTGAAACCAAAAAGGAATACTCCATTTATAGCAGGTTTAAGTTTTTCTCCTACTCTAGCTCATCAAGGTTGGTCATATTATGATAAGAAATTATTCTATGCTAATTGGTCTTGGGTTAGAAAAGGTGGAGATGGTTCTAGTTCAATATATATTTATGGTACTAACGGAGATAAATATGAAAAGATAGAATTAGATAATACTCTTGGAGAATTAGAAGATGTAGCTTTTTATAATAATAAGATGGTTTTAGGTTTTGAATCTAAAGAAGATACTATTGATTTTTATATTGAAGATATTCCAGAATTAGTAAAGATTGAAGAAGATATATCTAAAGAAAAAGAAAATAAAAATAACAATATATTTTATTTCTTTATTGGATTCTTGATATTCTTTATAGTTGGATATGAATTAAAAAAGAGGTTTTAAACCTCTTTTTACATTTGATATAAATTAATTCTTATATTTCTATTATGCTCAGATAATATTATATTATTGAAATCATTTAATGTAATATCTAAATGGAATGTATTGTGATAATCTTTTTTACTATAATTATCGAAAGTAAATAAGTTAGTATCATCATCAAATGAATATTTTCCTTCAATAATAGATTCTTCAATATATTTTAATTTAGTTTTATTAATATTATCTTTGTTATGGTTTTCACCACGTTCTGATTCTAATTCTTCTCTTAAAGCACGAGATTCAGCAACTAATCTTTCTAATTCACGACAATGATCTGCTAAATCAGCACTTTGTTTTGTTAATAAAACTGTTTTTGATTTAGGTACATGACGAGTTATTTCTAAGATTTGATTAATCTTTCTATTTTCAGAAACTATTTTTTTATTTAAAGAACTTAATGTACTAATGATTGTTTTATACTCTGGCGTTTCATAATCAATAGTTGTTGGTTTTATTTCATCTAAATCTAATAAAGAATAATTGAAATGTTTAGTTAAGTTTTCTTTATCATAAATATAGTTAATATAGAAGTTAGAAATAGCAATTGCACTATTAATTCTTTCAGTTTCGGTATTTATATTAAATAATTTACGACATTCATCGATACTATAACAATTCTTATAAGCATACGTTAAACTACGTAATACTTCAAATGAATCAATTAAATCTTTACGAGCTTGCTTAGATTTAGTGTTATAACAGTTAAATACTTCTTTGATGAATTCTTCAATAATAGCAAAGTTATCTTCTTTTTCATTTAGTAATTTCTCTAATTTAGCTCTATCTGCTTGTTTGAAACTAGCATTTTGTTTATTAACAGATAAACAGAAGTTTTCTTTAGCCAATTCACTGTTTATAGTTTGTAATTCTTTAAAGTCATAATTATTTATTTTACAAAGCATATTAATTAGATATTGAATATTACTATAAGTTAATTTTTTATGATCTTTATGATAAACAACATATTCATATATTTTAGTATTCTTGATAAATTTTCGAATATCATTAGTATATTCAGGTAATGATACTGTCCTAAATGTTATACTTTTAGAATCATTGGATAAGTATTGATTATTATTTAATGAAGATATTAAGAATCTAGAGAATTCTACTAACCAATCAGAATCAATAATAAGTCCGTTTTCTAGTTTAACAGTTGAATTATTATTAACAATATATTTACCAGTAGCTAAAGATGATTTTAAATAATCAATTACTTGTTCTTCTTTACTAAATGATGGAACTTGTTTTTTGAAATAACTTATTCCTTTTACTTTATTAAAGTAATACTTTAATTCACCTTTATCTATTTTATTAAATTCTTCATTAGTAATTCTTTCTTTATTACCCATTATTTCTAAAGAAGTGAATAATAAGTCAAGAGATATATAGTCAAAATCATTAACAAATTTTAAAGATTTGCTTTTTTTATTAGTTATTTTTTCTAAATAAATACTAAGAAGTTCCATAGACTTAGCCATATGAATATAAGTATTTAATTTAGATATATTTTCTAATAACGTACTTTCCCTCTTCATATTCTTCACCTATTATAAATTATATCACATAAATATTATTTGTGTTAGATTTCTTTATCGCTTATTACTTGGATTTTATTTTTTAAAAGTAGATCTGTTGTAATACCGTTACCTTCTATTAATTTATTATTAAATGTTCCATCATAGATTAGTCCTTTACCACATGAAGGACTTTTAGATTTAAGAATAGCTTTATTAGTATTTAATATTTTAGCTATTTTTAAGGCTTCTTCAGCGCCTTTTTGGAAGTTCTTGGTTACTTCATCACCTTGATTATTAAAAACTTTTCCGTCTCTTATTTCAGCTGGTTTTCTAGGTGTAGATAGTCCTCCCATTATTTCTGGACAAATAGGTATTAAGTCATATTGTTCATTTAATTTATCTATTAATTCTTTGTTGTAGTTATTATCTCCACTATATTTACAATTAACTCCTAATAAACAAGCACTAATTAGAACTTTTTCTTTCATAGTATCACCCTATATTATTTATTTTGCCCATAATAATTGGTTCATTTGTTTCAGTATTAATAACCATAAATATAAATGGTCGATTAAGAATTATTTCTTTTTTATAATCTTTCTCAATTAGAGAATCAACTTGATTAATATGATATTTGGTATTAATTGTTCCTTTATCCCCTACTTCAAAAATAATTCTTTCTTGATATATATTTAACTCTATATTATTATCATTAATTTTGGTTAGATTTGGTTTATCAAAATCTATTTTGTTATTTAGTAAGTTTTTAAGATTGATTTCGTTATTAATTTTAAAACGTGGTAAACCAATTTTAACAGGTCCTTTTTTCTCGTTATTAAGAAGACTATTAATATTGATATTGCTAGCTTGATATTCATCTTTTTTAGGAAGAATACCAATAAAAGCATATTTAGAATTTTGGTAATTCTTTTTAAAAGCTAAAGCATAATAGTTTTCATAGAAGGAATCTTCTACTTCATACATCATTTCTACAGCAGTTACATATGATCCATTATTAAATTCTGATGATTTAATTAAATCCAGATTAAAGTTAGTCTCCCATTCGCCATTAAATTCAAAGATATTTAAAGATATTAAATCAAAATTTTCCTCTAAGTTAACACTTTTATAGTTTTCATTTAAACTTTTTAAATTGTTATTTATGGTACTTATATTATCAGTTTTTATTAAAGATATATCTAAGTTAGATGTTGCCTTTATAAAGTCTTTATTTAATTTTTGATTATAATAAAGATAATTATAATTATTAATAGTTACTTTATTATTATAAGATTCATATCTATCTAAAACATAATCAATAGAATCTTTGATATTATAACTATTATTATTGATTTCTTTAGAACGTAGTTTATATTTATTGATGTCTTTTAAACTAATGGTGTTAACACCGATTAAATGACTATAATTTAAATTAATCTTTTTTAGTAATAATTGAATATTTTCTTTTTCAGAAGTAGACAATAAATTAATTTTATCTACTGTTAATAGATGATAATTTTTATCATATAATTCTTTTATTAATTTTTGATAATTCTTAGTATATTCATTTTCAGTAGTTGCTTCGATCAGATTTTCTTTATTTTTATTGGTCACTAATTCAATAGCTAGGGATTCATTTAAACCATAATAACTCTTTATTTGTTTAACAGTATTATTGTCTCCTCCACAATAAAAAGGTATTAATGATTTATTAATATTTAAAGGACTAATAACATAGTTATTATCTGGTAAATTATCTATTAAGTTAGCACCAAAATTTGGTGAATAAACATCTCCTGTATAGTAATTAATACTTTCACTATAAGTTACCTCATTATCAAACAGTACAAAAACAATGATAACGAGCATCATTGTAATAGTTATTAAAAAATATACAGGTATTTTTCTCCGTTTATGTTTTTTCATACCAATCCCCCGCTTGGTTTAGTTACGAGCATTAAGTTTAATTTTGTAAATGATTAAATCAAAGATGAAATAATATATTAAGAACCATCCTACTAATGAGAATGATAAAAGTAGTATTTTATCTCGATATAAACATAGTGTTATATCTAATATCATTATAGAAGTTAGTAAAGATATAAAAGTAGCTACTAAAGCACTTTTAGTCATATCATTAATGACATTAATAGCTCTTTCCATTTTTTCAACACTAGTATAGTTACCATGTTTATTTAAGCCCATTAATAATATAGTTAATATTGTTTTGATTAAATTATTAATAGTTAGAATAATGAATAAGAATAATGATGGAATAGCAACGAATAAGTAATAAGGATTTATACGATATAAAGTTAGATATAAAATAACAGATATTATTAAGTATGTAATTATACTAATAATATAGAAAATTATATTTAATTTTTCGTCCCTATTTATTCTTTCCATACATATTCACCTATTCTATTTGTATTATAACATATTTTTTTATAAATGTTTTAGTAATGATTCATACAAGATGTCTACTATGTAATTTGTTGGTTCTATTTCGTATTCTTTTATTAGTTCTTCGATAATGTAATCGTGATATTCTTTATCTAAGTATTTAAAGATAGATTCTTTAGAATTAGGTAGATCTATTAAGAAGTTACCAGTATAAGCATTATCAATTATTAATAATGGTAATCCTTCTGTAAAGTTATCAAATTCTTTTAAGATTTCATCAGTTGTATCAACATAGTTAAATAACTCTTTATCATAATTAATCATATCTTTAAAATCAGGAATAGTTATTTTATCTTCGTTAAGACGATAATTAAATCTTTCTAGAAGATTTAGACCTTGAAGTTTTAGAGCAGTTAATTCGATAATATCTCCTTTTTCTTTATTAATTCCCGTAGGAATTATTTCTAGTATTATATATTTATCTTTATGTAAATTCATATTATCACCAAGATTATTATATCATATGTTTTTTTATTTTATTTTTTAATAAAATATTATATAATTAGATGTAGAAAGGTGTGATATGGATGAAGTATTGTCCAAATTGTGGCGCTGAAGTTCAAGAAGGAGCTACATTCTGTGAAAAATGTGGTGCTAGCATGACAGTTCAACAACAAGCTGTTCAACAACCTCAACAACCAGCTGCAGGCGGAGAACAAAAATCTAAAATGGCTGCTGGATTATTAGGTATTTTCTTAGGAGCTTTTGGTATTCATAATTTCTATTTAGGAAATACAGGTAAAGCTGTAACTCAATTACTATTAACTTTAGTAGGATGGATTTTATGTGGAATTGGACCTATTGCTGCTGAAATATGGGGAATCGTAGAAGGTGTTATGATCTTAACTGGATCTATTAATACTGACGCTAATGGAGTTCCACTAAAAGACTAATTAAGAAAAGACTTACAATTGTAAGTTTTTTTTTGCATAAAAAAAAGCACTAATGTGCTTTTTAATATACTCTTTCTACTTCTATGATTTCTCTTTCGGTTTCATAATAACCTATTTTTAATTTATCATTTACTTTGATAAATGGTAGTTTATCACTTAAGTAGATAGCTACTTTAAATTTTCTATTATCGCTTTCTATATAATAATATGTATTTCCTTCAATAGTAGCTGTTGTAATATTCTTAACAGTTATTTCTTCTATAACTAGTTCTTCATCTTTTGCTTCTTCTTTCATTACTTTTAAGTAATTAGTTTTAGCAGCTTCTATTCCTTTTGAAGAATCAGTTACTACTACTTTTTGATAGTCTTTAACATCAACAAAGCCATACATTTTAACTAAGCCACTTGAATCTTTTAAACTTACTAAGTATGTAGGTCTTCCATTTAAGTTAATTAATAATGGGAAGGTTGATGTATAACCCATATCTTGAACTTGTCCTTCTGCACTATTCATAGCACTAAATTCTTCGGCACCAGGTACACTATAATATGTAGTTGCTCCGGTACGCATATTGGTTAAAATGAAACCTAAATTTGATTCATCGCTGACAACACTAGTTATACCAGTATATAAGTAGATATCATCATCCATAGCTAAATAGTTATATCCTTCAGTTGTATTAACAACATTCTTTTGACCAAAGATGCTATTCCAGAAACCATTTTTATAAGTTCCCCAGTCATCTACTTGTTCTATTACTAATGAAGCAGAATATGCTATATCAACCCATGATGGTATTTCGGAAGATTTATATTTTTTACTTTCACCAGTTACTGGATCAAAGATAATTACACCAGTTACTTTAGCTTTTAAACCAACAGCAGTATAGCCAATTGTTGGAACAATATAATATGGGTTTCCTTCATCATCTATTTCGAATGATATTTTACCAAAATTTGTTGTTGGATAAGTAAATCTTAATTTACGATAGATGTTTTCATTGAAATGAGCGCTTTCTGAATATTTCATTCCTTTTTCTAATCTTGTTAATTTTGATTCACCAGTTACACTATTAACTGTAATATATCCAACAATGCCATTTTTACGGTTTGTAAGCCATTTTATTGTATCAGCATATTCAAGTGGTGTAACTCTAACAATTGAGTCGTTATAATTGATTTGAGTATATAATTTAGATACGTTATATTGAGAAACTAATTCACTAATTCCTCCCATTACTCTATCACCAATTACTTCTGATGATGCTCTATCTAGTAATGGTAATTGTGTGAAGTTAACTTCAGCAATATCTTTAGCAAAATCTCCTGTTTCATCAACAACAATTCTTTGTTGATAGCTTTTAGCATTAAATAATGGTGAACAGAAGAAGTTAACTACTAAAATAATTAAAGCTACTCCTACTATTCCTGCTATTGTATAAGTTAAGGAATTTTTAAATTCTGGTGTTTTTACATGCTTAACTCTTTTAGAAATAACAGTTACACTTACACCAAAACCTGTATCTAAAATACTGTATACAAGAGCTATAAAACCAATAAATACATAGAAACTACTACTATTTAGATTTATAGGTGGCAAAACAAAATAATAATATAAAAATGCTGCCAATAATGTTATTAATATTTTTTTAAATGTTTTCATATTTTTTCTCCTTATCTAAATAATCTATTTAATGTAACTAATCCATTGCCTTTATTCATTAATATAGATGCTGTTGTTATATTAATAGTAGCTATAAAATCTAGATATAATTGATTTAAATCAACACAATCAATTGAATAAGTTTTATCTTGATATGTTATTCCATTTTCTTTTAAGTAATTAACTATATCACTAAAAGATATATTAATTAAATCAAGTTTATAAACACCTATTAAGTATTTAATTACATAATTAGTATCTAATTTTTTATTACCACTTATTTTAACTAATAGATACTTTTCTAACATCTCTCGATGATTAATGTTTTTATAAAAATCAATTAGTTCTTCTTTATTTCTTGGATTATATAATCTTCCATTAAAAGCTATTACTAAGTCTATTAAATCATTTTGAATACTATTCTTTTCGATAAATATTCTAGGAAAAGCAGTTTTTAAGCTTTCAATTATTTCTAATACTTGTTTATCTTCAAATGTTCTTATAACTGTAGCAAGAACTGTACATCTTTCTTTTAATCCTTTTAAATCATTTTCATTACGACAATAATCTACATGATCAAGGAAATAGTTCTTCATATATACTAAACGATGTCTGCCATTACTAATTCGATACTTATCTCCTATTTTATATAAAGTAATTCTTCCAGATTCTCTAATTTTTCTTAAATTTTCATCGGCATTTGCTGATAAGGTTTCACGAGAATTATTAGTATCTTTAGTTCCATACATTATATCTACATCATATCTAGCATCGCCAGTTAATAATTCGGCTATGTAAGAAAAACTATTATCAACATATATTTTTTCATATCTCGAATATGTAAATGCTGGTTCAGTAAAATGTATTTTTTCTTCTTCTTTATATGGACTTCCATCTCTTATACTTATCGATTCACCATCTTTTATTTTTTTATTCTTAGCACATATTTGAAGTAATGTATATCTTGATGGAATTCTGATAAATCCTATTTTGCTTTTAGGAATTGATGATGTTATTTCTTTAAGTCTAATATCTTCGTCATCAATAGCTTCTCTTGGAATAACGACAAGTAAAGAGTCTTGACCAACAAACGAACTAACTGCCTTCTTTGCTTTTCTAGCACTTGTTCTTTCCATTGATTTAGCCATATTCAACCTTTTATTCAAAATACTTTCATAATAAGAACTTTCTGAAACTCCAACTATAACTGGTTCTTCTTTTTCATTAGGTTGTTTTAGTATATGGCGAAAAACTATCGATGGTGATATAAAAGATTTCTTTATAGCTTGTTCCATATCACTTTCGATTTTTATTCGAGGATTATCAACTGATACACTGAATAAAGAAACAGATTCATCTATTCTATTTAATGTTTCGTTAGTTCTTCTATCAAGAGGAAGAAAACTCAAACCAAAGAGACTCATCATTTTATAATAATGAGCATTTGTAGGAAAAATAAAATAATTTGTATTTGAGATATTTCTTACATCATCAATATTGATAGTTTCAGCATTAGTATTTAAAGCATAGTTTATTATTTCAGCTAGTAATTTTATTACTTTATTTATATCATTATTAGCTTTATTACATAGTTCAGAATAAAAAGATGGGGTATCTAATAATTGTTGAATTATTTGACATCTACTTTTTAATTCTTGATTAGACATATTATTCTCCACACGCTTTTACTACTAATTTGTTTAAAATAGATTCGTATTCATATAATGATGATGTATCACTTCTATATAAAGCAAATGTTTTTTCGTCTGATTTATCAAATGCTATATAGTTTTTACCTTGCATTAATTTATATTCGCCCATAATTTTTGTTCCAGTAATTTTATCTTTGTCTTCTAATTTATAGGTCTTTTTATATTCTTTATTAATTCTAGCTAAATCATCAGTAGCAATTTTACATTCTTCATAATAATAGTCTTTCATTTCGGCTGCAGAAGTATTTAATTTATATACTTTTAAATCTATTTCTTCAGCTTTTGTATTTCCACTTTTAGCAATCATTACAGCTACTAAGCAAACAGTTATCATTATTATACCAAGACCAATTGCTATTTTTACTTCTCTATTATTTTTCATAATTAACACCTTCTCTTTTAAATTATACCATATATTATATGATTATTAAGCATTAAAAAAGTTCAATTTCTTGAACTTTATTACCACATAGGATTTTCAGCTTTTTTCTTTTTAATTAATTTAATTGTTCCAATTATAGCTAAAACTAAGAATACTCCACCAACGATATATTTCGTATATGATTTTTTGATAACAGCTATATCATGTTGAGCTGGTGTATTATCATTAATAATAAGGTTTTCTACTTCTGGATCTTCTTTCTTCTTCTGATATTCATTTACCTCTGAATAGAATTTAGAACTATCTATATTGAAGTTAATATATTCTTGACATAAATAGAATTCAGGTATTCCATTACATGCTTCTAATTGAGAATAATAATTGAACTTTGGAAGAGAGAATCTAATTGTTTTTAATAGTTCTCCTGTACATTCGTTTAGATTACTGTAAATATACAATTCAAAACTAATTATCATATCGGTAGATTGTACTGTAAAAGTAACAGGATTATCTTCTTCATTTTCAGGAGCTAAAAAATGCTTTTCTACAAGAGCAATATTACTAGAAGAAGATTTTAATACATACATATTATCGGGAGTTGTATTATATATTTTTATTTCGATAATCCTTTGATTATATAACTCGCCATCTTCTCTTTCTTTTTGTATTTCAGTTGGTACATAAGTTACTTTGACATTAGCTGCATGTTCTTGAACAATTCTTCTATCTGTAATAGCACAATCAGCTTTTACAGTAATAATAAATAAGATTGAAATCATTATAGTGAATAATGCACATTTAATCATTTTCATACCATACATCTCCTATTTTCACTTTAATTGTATCATATTTAGATTATTTTTTTATTAATAATTGGAATTAAGTGTAAATAAAAAGGATGATTTTTATCATCCTTTTTTATTATTTATAAGCTAATCGATAATAATATGTATTTGTATTTCCACTGGCATCTGTATGTTCCATTGGTTGAATGTAATCTACCCATCGACAACTTTCAGCTTTATCATGGATTGTTGAAACATCATTTTCAGTTACATAGCAATCTGTACGCATTATAACAGTATCATAATTACTATTTATACCGGTAAAGTTAACTTTATTAGCATACTTAGATTCTTTTAACTCTTTTTCTAAGAAATCACTCTTAAAGTGTGTGAAGTTAATGATTCTATTTTGTGGATAGTTATCTTCATCTAGTGATGCAGGTATCTCCCATTCACAACCGGATAGATCGTTACATGCTAGGAATGTTTCCCCATCGTATGGCATGATTGCATATCTTCCAGTACTCGATAAGGTGTAATAATCTAAGCCATATCCATGGTCATCATTGTATTTTCTAATCTCTGACATACCTTGAGGATTGATTACAAATCGATATTCAGGAGTTTCAGAGTAGATATTCTCTCCTCTACCTTCTGATTGAATTTCTTTTAGTAATTCTGCTCCCTTATTAGTATAGAAGTCTTCTCCATCATAGAAGAATAATGATTCTTCTGACCAGTTTTCACCTAAATCTCTATTTGAATCTGATTGCATGTCTGATAGAGAAATATTAGATGTATTTAT
The DNA here is from genome assembly GCA_017525015.1 of Bacilli bacterium. Next base: position 12,560 of record JAFXUK010000002.1, on the reverse strand, counting down.
AGCAATTGTTGCACTAGGTACTAATGGGTTATTTGTTAAACTCATGACGTACTCTGTTCTAGAATTATTTACAAATTCATATGGAGCATCAGACATTGTATGAGCATTAATTGGATTACCACAACATAGACATAACTCTTCGAATACTTCGTAGAAACATACTCTTTCGTTGATAGCAACTAATGATTGATCAGTACCCATTACTCTACCAAGTTTACCATCTCCATAAGATCCAATTTCAGCAAATTGATATCTATATGTATATAAGTCTCTTGGTGTATTTAATTTGATTGGGAAGACATTATATCCACCTTCTACTGACCAAGCTCCTAGTTCTTTTTCATCACGAACATTGTATGTTGCTTTTAATATATCATTAGAATTCTCTAAGGCATTTATTAAGTTGTCTCCATGAGCTTTTGCATCATTACTGTTATTAACATACCAGAATCCTTTATTTTTATAGAAACTACTATTTTCAATAGAAGCTTTGATATAGTTTGCTTGAATATATTGAACTTGGTTAACGAAACATGTTCCAGCTGTCCAGAAGAAGTCTTTATCGTTAACGTAAACACTAAACAAGCTAGATGATTTACCATCACTATGTGATGATAAAATTGGTTCATCATTAACAAGTCCAATAGAACATAACACTGTTCTCTTGTACATATTAACTGGACCTAATTGATCGCCAATATTACAGTCGGAACCATTACAAGTTAATTTAGTTTCTGTTGCAGCACCTTTTTCTGCTTCACCATAACTCTTGGCTGCTAATGAATTATTAGGCCATGCATCATTTCCTAAATCATAGTAATAATTTTCAGTGTAGTTTCTTGATAATGTAACATTTTGGTCTGAACCAACTTGTTCACCATCTCGATAACGTTTAACACTGGTTTCAACACGTTTGTTAGTTGAATTATTATAACAACCATGCTCACCTGAGTTGGTTCTTATTGTATAACAGCCATATGTCTGGTCATTTAAATCATTAAATCTTTCCATAACATTGTCATCGTTTAACAAAGTCATGTATTCGGCTTCATCATATGAATATGAAATCTGTGGTTCGAATGAAGATACTATTCTTGTAAATGATCTTCGTGTTCCCATAAAGTTAGAAGCCCACAACGTATTATTCTTACGTTCATTGTTTTCACCATCAGAGGCATTATATAACTCGAAGTGTTGACACGCAAACATATCTTTAGAATATGTAACGATATTGTTATTTTGAACAATCATATCACTGGCATAACCGCTAAGTTTTCCTTTTATTCCTGAATTTTCCAAAATTGTACGTCTTATATTTCTGGCTCTGTCAGTATCACATGTCGATCCTGTATCACAGCTTCCATATGAATCATCTTCAGGCTTTTCTTGTGTTCCTTCACCTACTCCACAATACGTATAAAATGGGAATGGTGTATAATTACCTAATACTAAAACGTATTTTTCTTCTGTACCAGTTTTAATATGACAATTCGGCCATTTTTCTGTCCAACAGGTTGCATCAGGACCAACATCTCTCAACATTACATTTGATCCGCCTTCAACAGCCGCTGCGCCCGCCGCAGCTTCTACGAAATTTCCTCCTGAGTAACTTAATCCATCTGGCATAGAAGAAGTAGTTGGAGAACAAACTTTTAGTTCATCTCCAGTTATAAAATATTTTGATGTACTACGTGCATATCTTTCATATCTTGGAACACCGCCCAAAGTTAAACCGCTTTCGTCTGCACCATCTAATCTTGCTTCGTCTAAATTTTGATAAGCCAAACTATCATAAGCCATAGAGAAAACACCTGTCCAATCCCCTGTTTTAATAGCGCCAGATTTATCATAATTAGGCAATTCCGCAACTGGTTTTGTTTCCGGATTTAATTTTCCGTCTGTTGAATCTATTTGATAGAATACATATTGTCCAGGTGCAGTTTCTTCACCTTCTGGTGTTGTATCTCCATCATCTACTTTATTTGTTGTTCTCGTCCAATAAGATAAACAGATAGACCACTCTGTGCATATGTTTGCTGATCTTTTTGCATAACTATAAGTACACTTGTGTGAAGTCTGACTATCATTTGTCTCAATTTTATAATCTACAGCAGATTCGGACAATGCAAAAACTCCTGGTCCAGTTTCATCTTCAAATGTACCCATTGCACCAGCATGTTTCATTAGATCATCTCTAGCATAGGCCAATATTAATGGTCCTCTTCCATATTCTGGATCATATCCACCATATTTTCTAGTTAAACTAGTATAGAAATCTTCTCGATATTCATCTGGTATTTCTTCGTATTGATCTAAATCTAAGTCTGTTGCTTCGCAGCCATAGAATGTTTTTGTGTAATTATAAGTACATGTTTGTTGCTCCGTTTTAGGCGCGTCTTTTCCTTTAGGTCCTAAATTAGAACTATAACCTGTTGGCCAACTACTACTTGAATTGCAGTACCAATAACCTGCATGATATGTTGCATCATACGAATATGTATGTTTGCAACGATAGCTTGTTACTCCATTAGATGTATAAGAAGATACGGTTCCTGAATCACATGTCCATTTTGTTGTGCCATCATCTTGTTCTTCTTCGTACGCATCATATGTATAACCAGTATAATTACATTTTGAACCTGATAGTGTACCGTAATCAAGGTCGCATGTATACCACGGATCTTTATAAGTTGCATTAAATACAAATGAGCAGTTGCCATCTTTTAATGTATCTGTTCCATCTTTTCCGTCTGCATCAATACAATAATTTCGGTTCCATGCATCTACTTCAAATGAACATTTACTACCTTCGTCAACATCTTCTTTATTCCAACAATAAGTAGCTGAAGTATATTTTGAGCAGAATTTAACTCCTGCACCATTAATATCACTATAATCACACTTAACTGTATGTCCACCTTCTGTTGTATATTCTTCATCGTTTTCACATGCTAAGTCGGCATATACGTGAGATAAATTTGAGTATTTATTATAATCTTCTACAAGTTTGTCGGAAGAATCAGATAAGTCTTTAGTAAAGCCTTGATCTCCGGCACCAACTTCAGTACTTACATTTGTATTACCATAATTGATAAATGTTGTATAACATGTTCTCTTACCACTTACGAACATATCTGTATCGTTAACAGCGAAATAACTACCGGCAGCGATAGCTCTATCACCAACGAAGTTACCAAATGCTTCCATTGATAATTGCCAGTTTTCGCTACAACTTACACGACAATATCTGTTGTTTTTGTAAGAATCTACCATTAATGAGTTACCAGCATCATCCATTTTATTTACAGATGAATTATTAAGTAACATACCAGCTGATCTACTCCAACCCATATCATCGGTCTTAACAATACATTCGCTGCCTTCCCCAGATCCGATTTTATAATCGTCACCTTTTTTACCTTCATTAATCTCATAGAAGTCAGCTACTGGGTTATTGATATCAAAATTATCACGGTATTCACAAACATTACCAATGTTTGTTGAAATACATGTGTTTGTACAAACTCTATCTAAGAATCTTTCATCTAATGCCGGCATATTACAGCAACCAGCTGCTCTAAATAATGTTTCATTTAAACTTGGATTACTTGGATCCAATGCTGCTATGCCACCACAAGCTTTTACACTTGGTGCTGGTGAGAAATATACGTAAATAATTGGTTCAGATGTATTAACTGATAGCATTCTTTGGTATCCATCACCGGCTGATCTACCAGATGGTTCTGTTATGAAGACATCTTTAGCTTGTCCTCCAGAAGTAATTTCTAATTTAAAACTATAAGCTTTTGCTTGATCAGTTACAGTATTACTGTTTGTACCAGTTCTCGGTAAGGTCATAGTATTAACATTACCAGAAATGGTTACTTTATATTCATAAGTTGTTCTGCCACCAATAATTCTATCATCAGGTGCTGGGTCAAACTTATCAACTGTTCCTGATATAGCAGTTGGTGGATGTAGTTCTGCGTCATCACCAGGTATTACCATTAAACCTTCGTAAGAAACTGTATAATTTCCGGAAGCATCTATTTCACTATAAATAATGTTATCTATTGTTCTTTCAAAGTTAGAACCAGTATAATCTTCAACGTTTTGATATTCTTTTAAAACTGTTTTTACTCTGGCATTGATACCACTTACTCTATCTACTTTTCCCGGATCAATTTTTCCACCAGCTCCAACAATTTGCTCGGCGATTGACTTGTAATATTGATAACTACCAGCATGGGCTGTATCTTGTGAGTTATGTTCACTAGCAACTGTTAAGTTATCGATTATACCTACTATTCTTACTAGTGTTGTTACATCTAAAATATCTTGAGAATTACTAGTAAACATTCCCATACGTCCCATGTATGTAATTAATTTACCGAAGTCAGAATTCATATCAATAGTTTCTGATTTAATATACTCTATTCCATTTTCAGGTAGTGGTCCGGTACGTCCGGCATCGATACAATATGATAGATAATTACCACCATAACCACAACCTTCAGGTACGTAGTTATAAGTTAAAATATTTGTACCAGTTGGATCACTACCAATTGGATCTGCTGAACTTAAAGAAAAACTATCACATGTTTCAATAAAATAATTATTTAATGTTCCGCTATCTGATAGTGATGCAACTATGTTAGGTGTTACATTAATAACGAATGCTTCATCTCCTGATTCTGAACGACCATTACGAGATACTACACGAACATGGAATACTCTTTGGTAACCATTTTCACCGAAAACTGTTACATCGATATATTCATCTTCAGTTGATTTATGACCCATAAGGATACATTCACCAGTACCAACGTTTGTAATGAAACTAGTATTAGCAGATTCACAACCAGTTACTTTACCGTCTGATGGGTTTAATCTATAAGCTTCATTAGCATATATTGATTTATAGTAATTACGATAAGTAATTTGGGTTTCCGTAATAAGAATGTATGTTGATCCATCTGGATCTACATATGTTCCTGGTGCTACTACTTCACCAGTGTCTTTATTCTTCCAACCTTTTATACTTTGGTTTTGACTAAATTCACCTTCCAAAATAGCATTTGGTAATTGAATTTTATTTTCAGACATTTTGTAATAAGAGTTTACTGATGTATATGGATTCCATGTATTATCTACGTCTAATCTTTTACCGTTACCAAAGACAATTATTCCTTTACCGTAGTCGTAACAAGGGAAGTAAATAGTTCCGGCTTCAACAGCAAAACTACCTTTTTTAGGACTGTATCTAGCGCATGAATGAACTCCTTGGATACTTACACTCTCTGATGCATGAGATGAACCACGTTTTTGACCAACCCATCCTTTAAATTCTAATAATGGGTTACTTTCAGTTTTTACTTGGCAGTTTGGGAATGATAAAGTACCTAATCTTGTACTAAAATATAACTTGTCATTTCCAGGATTATAAATGTCAGGATCGTCGTCAGCAGATATCCAATCACTAGCATTTGGAGTTCCACATGTTCCTAAATTTGTTTTAGTTATATCTAAAGTGGCCCCGTTGTTAATATAAGCATCAATGATTACTTTAGCTGTATATTCAACTTGAGTTCCGGAAATTGTTTTTTTGTATTTAAATGTTCCATAAACTCTAAATTTACCAATTTGAGTAAAACTATCATTAATGGAAATTTCACATTTTTTACCAGAACAATTTTTCTTAATTATTCCTTTATTATCTTCTAGTGTTAAAGAAATAACACTATCAACACCAGCTTCGGCTGCTAAATTATAAGGTGTATTATCGAAGTTATCTAATATAACAAACATATCAGCAGTTACGCCTTCAGATTGAATACCATATTCATACCAATAAGTTGTAGTTACTTCTTCATTAGAATGAATAGACTTATAAGTACAGTCGATAACAATTTCACCAGAGCCAGAAACTTGTTTATTGTATCTCAAAACAACTGATCCACCAGCTGCTGGTTGACCTGATGCAGGAACCATTGTATATGGCGAAGCTGTTAATTCTCCTTTTGTTACTTCACATTTAGGACTTTTGTGTTCTTCGTCATTTGTAATTAAAATCATTTCTTCATTTGGATGTAAGTCATAGGCTTTTGTTATACCTACAAATCCTATTAAACAAATAATAATAAATAATAAGTATTTTGTTATATTTTTCATAATCTCAACCTCGTTATTTTAAAATCATATTTTTACATTATATCATCATTATTATTTTATCATTATTTATGTATCTAACACAACTAAAAAAGCCCGATTTTTCAAGCTTTTATCGGACACTATGTCATTTTTAAACATTAAAAAAAGACTCAGAATTGAGTCGTTTTTTCACTATCTTTTTTAGTCTTTTTTACTATGTAATATGTTGCTACTGCTCCACAAGCTACAAGTAGACCAACAACAAAGTATTTAAAGTTTGATGATTTAGCTAAAATGTTCTTTGTATTATTTTTATATAGTAAGTCATCTGCTGTTGGACCACCATTTTCTTTATAGCTAGCAATTTGTTCATAGAATTTATCACTATCTATATCAAATGTAATATATTCTTGGCACATATAGAAATCTTCTGCTCCATTACACGCTTCTAATTGAGAGAAGAAATTATATTTTGGAATTGTTACTCTAATAGTTCTAATAATTTCTCCATTACATTCTTCTGAGTATGAATAAACATCTATAATATATTCAGCAACAACACTTAATGCTGGTATTCTTATTGTTATAGATCCATCTGGTCCTATTTTTTGATAATCGAATGTTTCTGATTTAACTGTTACTTTTTCATTATTAGATCTAAAGTTTAAGAAAACATCACTAGTAACATTGTATATTTTAATATCTATAAATCTTTTAGAAAGAGATTCTTCGTTTCCATCAGTTACTTTCTTTTCTTCAGTTTGAACAGGAACATAGTTTACTCTAATAGCATTTGCTTTTTGTCTAATTACATTATCTTTTTCAACTGTACATCCAGTAATTTCTTCTTCAGCATGTACTGTTACGAAGCTAAAAGATAAAGCAATTATTAAAATAAACGTATATGTTAATATCCTTTTAATATTCTTCATAAAAACACCAACCTTATTTTCCTACATAATAATTTTATCATTTAATGAGCAAAACAACAATAATTTTTATTATTATAATAAAAAATAATATTTGTTATGCTATAATTAAGAAGGTGATGATATGAATAAGGATTTAATTGTTACATATTTAAATTCAGATAAAGTTCTTATCATTTGGGATAAGGAAAATGTAGCTACTAAATACGATATTATTGGTATGGATGGCTTATTTGTTAATAATGTAATTACTAGTACAGAAGATAATAGAATTGTTTTATCCTATGATGATATAAAAGATTATTTGAAAATTTGTGTTAAATACATTTCAAGAAATAAAGATGCTAAGAAAGAAATTGTTATTGGTTCATCTAATTATTGGGAAGTTCAAAAAGTTGAATATGAAAGTATCGATGTTAGATGTATAAAATCTTATCATGGTATTTCTATTTCTTTCCTTAATGAAAATATATTTGATAAATATTATGTATATGAAGTAAAAGACGATATTGATGAATTAATAATTGAAACTGAAGATTTCCAAACTACATCTAATAAATTTAAAGTTGGTAACAAGTATTATGTAGAAGCATATATGAAAGAAAATGATGTATATGTTTTAAAAGCTAAATCTGAAGTATTTGAATGTGAATTATCAGAAATTAAAAAGGAATCTAAGATTAATGTATCTGTTGTGGTTCCTACATATAATGCTGAACTTTTCTTATCAAGAACGGTTGATTCTTTATTGTTATCTACTCTAAAAGGAATGGAAATCATTCTTGTTAATGATGGCTCTAAAGATAATTCAATAGATGTTATGAATTGGTATAAGAAGAACTATAAAGGAATTGTTAGTACTTATTCTCAAGAAAATCAAGGTTTATCTTATGCAAGAAATGCTGGATTAGAACATGTTAAAGGTGAATATGTAGCATTCATGGATAGTGATGATATGGTTCATCCATTTATGTTTGAAAAGTTATTTACTCTAGCAAGTAAAAACAATTTAGATGCAGCTATTGGTAAGACTTTAATTAGAAGAGATATAAACGAACATGATATTTGTTTAAATGTTCAAAAGGATCCTGATAAAGAAGATTTAATATATACTTTTGAAGAAATGATTAAGGAAGACGAAAAGAAGTCTTGGGATAATATTTTCTTTGTTAGTCCATGTAATAAAATATTAAGAACAGCTATTGTAAAAGCTCATCCATTCCCTAAATTTAATCATTATGAAGATACTGCATTTACAATGACTGCATATAGTTATATTGATAAATTTGGATTTAATAAGAAAGCTTATTATATGTGGGATAAGAGATTTAGAAAAACAGTTGGTACATATACAACAACTTATAGTGATGTAGGAAGTGTATTATTAAATATTAAGTTTGTTACTGCCCTATTTAATGTTCCTAAGAATGGTAATCCAGAAAGATTAAATTATTTAGCTTATTATGCTATAAGAGAGATATTTAATTATTTAACTAAATCTAAATATGATTTATATGGTAATAAATTTGCTTGGGCTTATATTCAAGAAATACAAGATTTAAATAGAAAAATTGATTTATTATATGACCCTTATATTCAATATAATAAATCAATATATTCATTCGTAGAAAAAGTACTAAAACGTAGACCGTTTTAGTACTTTTTATTTGTGTCTAATTACTTCAAATCTTTGAAGTTTTATTTCTTCATCTTCTGTTATATTACCTTTTCTTTTAGCAATAGCTATTTGTTGTTTTACACTATCTATTCCATCAAGATTTGGTAATAATAAACCTCTTTTATATTCAGTGCTTACGATAACACCATATTTTTTTACATCTAGTTCATCTTCACTTGTTATATCTTCTGGTTCTTTTAAAACATCAACATTGATATCTAAGTATTTTAATTCATCTTCAGTTATTGGATTAAAACGAGTATCATGGGTAGATGCACTTATTGCATTACTGATTATTTCACTTGCAATACATTTGGTAGTTGGCATTATAGTACCTATACATCCTCTTAATGTTCCAAGTTTATGGATAGATACAAAGACACCAGCTTTATTATCTAGTAATTCTTTTGGTAAGTTATCTGGTATATCAATAATGATGTTTTCTTTTATATATTTTTCAATTGTTAATCTAGCTAAATTAACATAGGCATCTGTGTTTTGATTCTTAATTATTTCTTCTTGTTCTTTTAAATATTTATCAAGGAAACATCTTTCTTTGTTTTCTTTTTCAGGATAGAACTTACATATTCCATAACCTACTCCAGTTACATCTTCATGTATTAAGAATTCTGTTTTAACAGCAATTCCATCTAAAGCACCAGCCATGATAGTAAAAGAACGGTGTCCACATTCAGCTGCTTTATCTAAGAATACTTCATCATATTCTAATAATTCATTAAAGTTAGCATTAGACATAGTTTTGATAATCTTTTCATCATACTCTGGTCCTTCTGGAGCAAAGCCATAAGGCCCATATGTTTGTAGTTTATGGGATAAATCACCACTAGCTACAAAAACAACTTTTCTGTTTAGTTTATTAACAGCTGTTTGAATTATCTTACCAAATTCATAATTATCCGCTAAAGGTAGTGAAGATAAACCAACAACAACTATTTTCGTTTTAGGTAATTTCTTTCTTATAAAATATAATGGTACCATTGTTCCATGATCTAATGGTGTTTCTTTATTAATTCCACCTGCTGGGAAATTATTTTCTTCAGATAGATTAATAATTTCATTTATTAATTCTTCATCATATTCTTCTTCAAAGCTTACTTCAGAAGCACCGAAGTTAGAAAAGCTACCCTTTCCTATATGACCAGTTGATACATAAAAGTAATCTGAATAATACGGTGCATGAGGACTAGAAATAATAATCGTTTCAGGATTAAGTTTGGCAATACTATTTGCAATTTCTTCGTATGCTTCTTTAGTTGTTTCAATTTGTTTTTCTCCACCTCTACCTACTTCAGGTAGGATAAGTGGTGGATGAGGTACCATAAATGAAGCTATTATAGACATATTATTTCTCCTTTTTATTTTTTAAATATTCTACTAATTGTTTGTAACCTGTATCATTCCATAAAGAAAATCTTACTTCGTCTTTAAAACATCCTAGGGTTTTAGTTTGACCTTTTGGAATAAAGATGAAATCCCAAGCCCAACCATATTTACCGCTTTTTCTTTTAGCTATTTCTCCTTCTGTTATAGATGTAAATACTACTGGTTCTTTACCATATTCGCAATAAGCTAAAGCTTGAACAAATTTAGCCTTTCTATTTTCAACACCTTTCATTAATTTTAGAAGTCCATCTTCGCCAATAGTATCTGCTGCGTAATGTGTATAAGCAGCTGGGAATCCTTTTAAAGCATCAACCATTATTCCAGTATCGTTTTTTACAACGTTAGCTTTTAGTTGATCACTTGCCCATTTAGCGGAGTATGCTGCGACTTCTTCTACAGTGTCTGCTTGAATTTCAATAGTATCCATTTTTACGTTATCTACTTCTATACCTTCAGGTTCTAAAAACTGTTTGGCTAAAGCTACTTTAGCCCAGTTACCTGTTACTAATGTAATTTTCATATTATCACTCTCCTAATTTCTTTCTTAAAATTTCAATTTTTTCTTTATCTTCTACATAATCAAAACGAGGTTTTACAAAGTTAGTTGAACCTCTTTTTTCATAATCATAACGTGGTATTAATTGGACATGAAAATGATTCATTGGTCCATCACACATTGTACATAAATAAACACTTTCACATTTATATACTTCTTTTAAGATATTCATTACTTTTTTGGCCAAGACAAAAATTTCACGACAGGTTTCATCATCTATTTCCATCATGTCCTTAAAATGTTTTTTTACACTTATAGCAGTGTGCCCATTGGCACGAGGATTACCGACTAGAAAGCACTCATACTTTTCGTCCTCATAAATTATCTTGTCTTCATTGTTTCCAAACAAAACAAAATTGTTCTCATGGTCAAAACAAGTTGGACAAATTCCTGAGTCAGTTAAATTAGCATTAGTTACTTTGCCTTCTTTAATGAGATTAATAATCTCTTCAGTTGATAATTCTTTTAAATTATTCATTTTCTTCTCCTATATCTTTTTGAAAATGTTGGTAGTCTGGACTAGACCAGTCACCACCCCAAGTAAATCCTCTTTGAATAAATAATTTATAACATAAATCATCATGATCTATGTAATGTTCATTATTATCATCTCTATCGGCATACTTTTTTCCACCTTCTGGATAGATATTAATCTCTCCATTATTATTAACAACATATGGGTTATATAATGGATTAATATCAACAGCTATACCATAAGAGTGCTTTGATAATCTATTTGTATTCATTATTGGTCTAAAATTAAAACATGAGGCATTGTTATCTGCCATAGAGGCATCATCATTGAAATCGTACTCATCGATTAATTTTATTTTTTCAATTTGGTATTTGTTTTCATACAACTCATGAAAAATGTAATCTAGGTCATCAACTATTTGTTCATGGCAAACCAACTCGCCTGTAGCGTGCTCATTGTTAAAATTAATGTAATCAACTTCTAGTTTAACTAGATGATTAGCAATGTTTTCAAAGCGTTCATCATGAAACTTGGCAAGTAAAAAATCTTTATACTCACGACTTAATTTTTCAACTTTGTTCATACAATCGCCTCCTAATTAAATTATAGCACGAAAAAAAGAAGATTATTAATCTTCTTTTATTCGTTAGTTTTATTTCTTTCTTTATTTAACTTATGCCAATTAATTAATCCAATAACAGCCATGATTAAGTAAATTGTCTTTTTAGTTAAATAAACTGGATCGAAATGAACGATGTACATTGCTACAGCAATAATGTCTGTAATAATCCACCATACATATTGTTCTTTGAATCTAAACATTTCTAAGATAACTGCGATAATACCAATACTTAATGTGAAGGCATCTAACCAAGCTACGTTACCACCAACTCTAACTAAGATTGCATGATAACCAATTCCACCAAGAACGATCGCTAATGTTACTAAGATGTTTTGAACAACTGTTAATTTTTTAGATTTTGTTTTTTCTAAAAGTTTTTCATCTCTATGTCTTGCCCAGATATACCAAGAAATGAAGTTAATTGGTAAGTAGAAAAGTACTTCTAAAGCAAATGTACCAAATATTCTGTGATACCATAGGAAGATTGCATAAACGATTGTATTTACTGTTGCAAAAACGAAATTTGAAATGTTGGCTTTAGCACAGAAGAAGACGCATAAGACACCACATATAGCACTAATAAAGTTAATAATTGTTAACCATAAAGGATTTGTACTGTTTTCTGGATTAACAATAGCTTGAACTACTGCTAAGGCAGCAATAACGATCATGATAATAATCATTATTATTTCATACCATTTTAAGTCTTTAAAACTTTTTTTCATATTTTCTATTTTTATTTTATT
>JAFXUK010000001.1 GCA_017525015.1 Bacilli bacterium | reverse complement strand
CACTCACATCACCTATACGTATTATACTATATTTTACTTTAAAAACATAGGAAAAGCTTGATACATTTAATTCTTTACGTTAAAATCTATATGTAGGAAGGTGATAATAATGAAAACACTAATAGTTGGTGCTGAAAGTGATTTAGGTGTTCATATAGATGGTGCTCATTTAGGACCTGTGCAATTAATAAATGATTTAAAAGGTTTCTATAAAGGAGAAGTAATTTCTTTTCATCAAGATGAAACTATTATTAAAAGTCGAAATTTAAGTGATAGAAGAAAAAATGAATTCGAAATAGATAAATTTAATACTCAATTATATAATGCTATTGTAGAAAAAACAAAAGAAGATTATTTTCCAATACTTTTAGGTGGAGATCATTCTGTTGTTGTTGCATCTGCTTTAGCTTCTGTAAAAAAGAATAATGAAATAGGTATTATATGGGTTGATGCTCATACTGATTATAATACATTTGAATCTACTATTACTGGTAATATTCATGGTTTACCTTTAGCAGCTATTACTGGTTATAAATGTAATGAATTAAGATATTTCCATGATGGTGCTACTATTCAACCATCTAAATGTGTTGTTGTTGGTGCTAGAAGTATTGATGACGCTGAAAAAGATAATTTAAGATATGCTGGTGTTAAGGTATTCTCTACTGAAGATATAAAAAACCGTGGAGTTAAGTCTGTTATGGATGAGGCTTTCGAAATAGCTGGTTATAAAACTAATGGAGTACATGTTAGCTATGATTTAGATGTTATTGATCCAGATGTTGCTCCTGGAGTATCTGTTCCTGAACTTGATGGAATAAGTGAAGATGATGCAATGACTATTAATGAGGAAATAATGAAACATATGGATCAAGTTGTATCATTTGATTTAGTTGAGTTTAATCCATTAAGAGATATCAATAGAAAAACAGAACAAATAGCTATTAATTTACTAGCTCAAATTATTAAGGCTGTTGAACAAAAAGGTCAAAAAAAAGAAACTAATTATTAGTTTCTTTTTTATTTTAAATACTACTTGCAGGAATTATTATTACCGGTCTTACTCCTCTTGAGTCATTTGATGTATATGTTGTTTTATTTAGTCCTGTTCCAGATACTATTGCCCATATTTGAGTTGAGGTACTAGCAGTAGCTAACCAATAACTACTTGATACTAATTCATTATTAAATCCTGCATTTTTAAATGTTTCAGACTCTTGATATGTCATTAGTCTTGCACTATTAATTGTTACTCCTAATGTCTCTAGTTTATTTTTATATGCTTGAACATAATATGCTACTGAATAATTTGTATTTGTTGGATTGGCTATACTATTAGGAGCTTGGGCATAGTCAGTATCATATACATTACTTACTGAATAGCTTGCTCCATATTTAGGTTTTAAACCAGAATCATACCAATAATTTGTACCCGAGAATTTAACTATACCTATGAAGTCTACAGATTCATTTACCCATCCTTTTGCTGTTGCATCTTGTAAGTTATAACCTGAGCCACTTGTAGGTAAAGGTGTAACTGTTCCTTCTGGATCACAAGATGATCCTACATATAAGTTATATTTTGCAAATAAAGTTATATTAGTATTGTCATTGTTAAGTACATAGAACTCTTCACTATCTATTGCTATTTCATCTCCAATATGTGTTCCATCTCCAGAGATTGCTCTAATTAGAGCTCTTGAAATTTCTGTTCCATCTGCTTGTACATAGTTTACACTAAATGATAAAGAAACTGTTTGATCTGAATCTGGTAGATCATCACCTTCTACTTCACTATTATATTCTACTCTTACTTTATATGTTTCTGATGATTGTTTTTTTAGACTATGTTTTACTATTATCTCACTATCATCTTGATATGATGCTTGATATATTAAATATTTTTGTTGTGTTTCTGTTAGTCCAGTAGTTGATACTGTTTCTACCATAGCATCAATGGTACCATCATTTACTGCATCAACTGTAAACTCATAAAAATCTCCAGGTTGATCTAAAGTTACATTATATGTAACAGTTGTTTCTGATGCACTAATAACAGGTATTGGTGCTGTAACACTTCCACTTTTTACTTGTACATTTTCAAAATGTACATCCCATGTATTTCCTTTGATACTTGATACACCATTAATAGTTAAAGATGAAGATATAATAGAAAAACCTATGCTTATGATTAATAATAATGCTACTATAATTATCTTCTTATTATTTTTATTTTCACTATTCATATACTACACCTACTCTATATATTAATTTATCATTTTTTTAAAAATAAATAAAGTATAAGTATAAAAAAACTTAGTTTTTTAACTAAGTTTATGATCTATTTATTGCTGTTCCATCTGCTTGTACATAATTAACACTGAAAGTTAAAGTAATTGTTTGATTTGTTTCTGGTAAATCAGCTGGATCTATATCAGTTTTGTAGCTTACTCTTACTTTATATTTTTCTGTTACACCATGTTTTAAATATTGTTTATTAGCAAATGCTCCACCATCATTGTATGTAACTGTATATTGTAAATATTTTTGTTGTGCTGTAGTTAATCCTGTATTACTAAATGAATCAATCATTGCATCAATTGATCCTGCATTTACTGCATCTACAGTAAATTCATAATAATCTCCAGGATTTGAAAGTGTTACTGAATATGTTACTTCATTAGCTGTTGCATTTAATACTGGAGCTGTTGAACTAACACTACCACTTGATAATTGTACATTAGCAAAATGTACATCCCAACTATTTCTACTAATAGTAGTATTACCTATAATACTTAAGTTTGCAGTTAATGCTGAGAAACCTATACTTATTACTAGTAAAAGTAATAGTACTATTAAAATATTACTTTTTCTTTCATTGTTTTTTTTCTTTTTCTTTTCCATTCTTTCTACCTCTATCTTTTCTCTATTCTTACTTTAATTGTATCATTAAATAAATAATAATCAATTATTTTTTATTTTTTTTATAATTTCTTTACACCCATCTTCTATTTCTTCAAATACTTTTTCGAAATTATTTGTATACCACGGATCTTCTATATCTTTATCTAATAGCTTTTGGCATTTATCTGTACTCTCTAAAATTCTTTCAATATTCTTTAAGTTTTTATCTTCCATATAATAGAAAATATCATATTTATCATAATCTTTATTTTCTAATCTCTTTGCTTCTCTTCTATTGTATGGAATACCTTTTTGATTGAGTACTTTCTTTGCTTTAGGATACATGTCATTGCCTTGCTCTTCATAAGATGTAGCTCTTGTTTCAACTATTACATTATCTATATTATTCTTAATTAACATATCTTTTAGAATATATTCTGCCATAGGAGATCTACATATATTACCTAAACATATAAAACAAATTCTATTCATTTACCCTCCTAAATATTTCATCTTGAATTGAATATAAGTAGCATTCTACTTCTCTTTTAGTT
>JAFXUK010000020.1 GCA_017525015.1 Bacilli bacterium | reverse complement strand
TAGAAAATACAAGTGCGACATATATTGCAATATTAACAGAATCAAATGGTGTTACAAATATTAATTTAAATCCAATAGAAGAAGTAGTTGGAGAAGAAACAATATTACATCCAAATATTGAAGTAATAGGAGGAACAACAAGTTATGGTATATATTCAAATGGAGAAGAAGCAAAAACATATTTACCACAAGGATATATATCAGTACATGATTCAAAATTAACATATGGAGCATACATAAATCGAGGAACATATGAGATGGGAATCTCAGAAGGAAGCGAAACAACAGAAGCAGAAGTATCAAGAACAAATCCAAGATTAGATGCGATAGGAACAAATAGAGGAACAGGTGTTAAGAAAGTAAATGGATTCTTTAACTTTTATGATGGAGTAATCTATGGATCAAGATACGCAAAACCAGAAACAACATCAAAAGTAGAATATCATTATGAAGTAACAACATATGTAGATGAAGAAACAGGATATGAATATGCATGGCTAGAATATATGCAAGATGATTATTTAGGAAGTGATGCGATTGCATCAATCACACGTGATATGACAACAACATTCTATAAGACAATGACAGAAGCATTAGAACATGCAGAAAATGGAGATGAAATAAAGTTACTAAAATCAGTAACAGAAAGTTTCATAATAGAACCATCATTGAATGTAAAAATAGATTTAAATAATCACAGTTTAACAACAAAGATAGTAAATAATGGAAGTCTACAAGTATATAATGGATCATTACAAAACTTTGATGACATAACAGTAATAAATAATGGAACATTATTGATGGGAAAAGATGATGGAAAAGTATCATCAACAAGTGTAAGAATAGTAAGTGAAGTAAAAGCATTAACACAAAATGGAACATTTAAAATGTATGATGGATATTTAGAAGGAAATCCATCAATGTCAGGAAATGTAGATGAGATAGCAGAATACTCAAGAATATATACAACAAAAGATAATCAAAGCGAGAAAAAATTCTTACAATCATTAGATGAAGATTCAATAAAGAATAAAGAAACAGCGTTATTCTTAACAATAAATCCAAATACAGGATATTATGACAATAGAAAAGATTCAACAATATTAACTGTATACTATGGAGATGAAATAGAATTATTAGAACCAACAAAATCAGGCTGCAACTTTATAGGATGGGAAGCAAATATAGAAGGAGTCCTAGATGAAAACCAAGTAACAGTAGGAGTAAACGATATAGAGTTAATCGCAAAATGGGAAGTATCAGAAGATGCAGTAGCAAAAGTTGGAACAGAATACTACACAACATTATCAGATGCGATATTCCACGCAACAGATGGAGATACAATCGAATTATTAAAAGATGTAGTAGAAGATATAACAAATGATAAAGATGTTACATTAGACTTAGGAGGAAATAAGGTAACAGGAGAATTTATCAACATAGGAATCTTAAGACTAGTAAATGGAACAATAGAAAACCTAGATGGAATAGGAATATGGAATAAGAAAACATTAACATTAGGAGTAAATGATGGATCAATAGAAATGGATTCAGTCAAAGTAATAGGAACTGAAATAGGAATTAAACAAGATGGAGGCTTAAACTTCTATGATGGATATATAGAAGGACAAGTAGCATTAAGTGGAAATGTAAATTCAGTACCAAAAGGATACTATTTATATATTGAACATAATGACTTAAAAGATTGTCAAAAAGAATATTTAATAGGAAATCCACAAAACGCAGTAGCTGTAAC
>JAFXUK010000019.1 GCA_017525015.1 Bacilli bacterium | reverse complement strand
AGTACACCTCCATTAATGAAAACTAAGAAACGACAAAAACTACATATTTCTATGTAGTAGTACTATAAATATATAGATTTTTGCCAAACGTCTACTACACTATATCATATATATAATTCATTATCAAGATATTTCTTATCCATAAAATTATATCATGAAAAAAAGAAGAAGAGCATCTCTACTCTTTCTTCTTTATAATACTTGACATAAATCTAAGTAACTAAAGTAAAGTATCCAGGAGAACCATCATTAACCCATGTAGAAGTATTAGTATCATAACTATATCCATCAGGTCTAGCATATGTAACACCACTATTTGAATAACTATAAGTAGTACCATTACCACCAACTAGAGAATTACAAAGCCAGAACATGTCTGTAGATGAAGTAACAGAAGTAGTTAAAAATGTATTGCTAACATAAATAGTAACAAGACTTTCACAATAAGTAAACATATATGACATATTTGTGACAGAAACAGTATTAAAGTTACTTAGATTTAGAGATGTTAATTTTGAGCAATCTCTAAACATTTCATACATATTTGTTACAATTGCTGTATTAAAACTGCTTACACTTAGAGACGTTAAGCTAGAACAACCAGAAAACATTTTTTGCATATTTGTAACAGATGAAGTGTTAAAATTATTAACATTTAAAGAAGTTAAACCCGAACAACCATTAAACATCTGTTCCATATTTGTAACAGATGATGTATTAAAATTATTAACATTTAAAGAAGTTAAACCTGAACAACCATTAAACATATAAGACATATCTGTCACTTTTACTGTATTAAAACTACTTAAATCTAAAGTTGTTAAACTTGAACAACGAGAAAACATCTGAAGCATAGTAGTTACTAAAGATGTATTAAAATTACTTAGATTTAAAGTTGTTAAACTTGAACAACCAGAAAACATACGACACATAGTTATTACAGAAGAGGTATTAAAACTACTTAAATTCAAAGTGGTTAAACTGGAACAGCCATCAAACATATAAGACATATTTGTTACAGAAGAGGTATTGAAGCTGCTTAAATCTAGAGATGTTATATTAGAACAACCAGAAAACATATATTGTAGATTTGTAACAGATGGGGTATTAAAGTTACTTAAATTCAAAGTGGTTAAGCTGTTACAGCGGTAAAACATTAGATTCATATATCTAACAGAAGAAGTATTAAAATTACTTAGATTTAAAGAAGTTAAGTTATAGCAATAGTCAAACATATAGGACATATTTGTAACAGAAGATGTATTAAAGCTACTTAAATTTAAAGATGTTAAATTATAACAAAAATGAAACATATAACTCATAGTTGTTACAGAAGATGTATTAAAGCTACTTAAATTTAAAGATGTTAAATTAGGACAATCGTTGAACATTTGACTCATATCAGTAACATTAGCAGTATTAAGAAGATTTAAATTAACTATAGATTCTAGATTTATTAATTCAGAAAATAAGTAACTTGACGTTTTATTTGCTCTAACAAAATCACCATTTTGACCTATTACAACTTCATATAATCCATCATTATCCGAATCAAAATACCATGCCATAACAGAACCATTTTGTTTATTTGATACATCCCAAGAGCCTATTGCATTAGGATCTGGAATATTGGTAGTAGTGAATTCTATCTTTTCGATAGAATCACTAAGTATAGGGCCATATAAATAATTATAAGAAAATATTGTCGTACTAACGTTACCCATTGTTATACTATAAGTTGTATATCCTGATATGGTTTTACTATTAATTCTAAGGCAATCTTCTTCATAAGTTGCAAACATAAAATTAACCGAAAAGGAAAGATTATTTGAAGTAACAGAGTAATTAGGATTATGCCTAACTTTAATTTTTATAACAGTAGTTTCATTAGCAGGAATTCTATCAGTTAAATTATAATCTAGTAAATCTATACCAGTAGAAGGATTTCCTAATGTAAATGAATTAATCATCTTACTTTTATTAGAATAATTTGTTATATAAACATTATAAATAACACCAGAATCTAAATTAGGTAAATTAATAGTACCGCTAAATTTTTGAGATGCAAATGTTGGAGAAGAAATATTAATACCATTATTTTCTACACTATCAAAAGTAACATTAGTAACTCTAATATCTTTTTGAATTCTATAAGATAAATCTCCAGATATAGTTAAATTACTAGATAATGCAGAATAAGCCATACTACAAGATAATAAAAATAGAAAGATAGCAATAAAAATTAGAGTATTAATTCTTCTTTTCATAAACTACCTCCTATTCTAAATAAATTATATCATAAAAAAACTACATATATATGTAGTTTTTCACTATTTATTAAATTCTTCTATCTTAGATATAAACTCTTTTTGTAGTTCTTCTAATCTTTCATTTGTACTAGCTTCAAATCTAGCTGTTATATTAGGTCCTGTATTAGAAGCTCTAACTAAAGCCCAACCATCATCGAATAATACTTTAATACCATCAATAGTTAAGTAATTATATCCTTGTTCTTTAGCATATTCTCCAATTTTCTCTACTACTCCAAATTTAACATTATCAGGTGAAGTAAACTTCAACTCTTCTGTTGAATAATATTCATTAATTCCTTCTAATAACTCTTCTACACTTTTATCAGTATTAGATAAAATCTCTAACATTCTAAGACCAGCATATAATCCTGAATCAAATCCAGGCCATCTATCTCTAAAGTATACATGTCCAGATAATTCTCCTCCAAAAGGTAAATCATCATCTCTAACTTTTGCCTTAGTATAAGAGTTACCTGTTCTATAACAAATACCTTCTCCGCCTAGTCTTTCAATTTCATCACTTAATGATTTAGAACATTTAACATCATATAAGAACTTCTTATTAGCTACTTTATCAATTATATCTCTTACAACAATAATCATATATTTATCAGTAGGAATAAATGTACCTTTAGAAGTAACTAATCCCATACGATCTCCATCACCATCAAAAGCT
>JAFXUK010000018.1 GCA_017525015.1 Bacilli bacterium | reverse complement strand
TTTTCTTTTTGTATTATAGTTTGATACTGTTGTATACATTGTAGCTGATAAGATAGCTACTAAGATAAAGCTTACAAGTATTTCAATGGTTGTCATTCCTTTATTATTTAATCTAAATGCCTTCATGTTAATTCTTAATCACCTCGATTGTTGAGTATGTTGAAAAATCAAAGTCATCTACTTCATATGAAGTTGCATCTCCTGTAGCATCTTCATTGTCAAATCTATGTCTATAATACTCTATAATAATTCTATATTTAGCACCATTTAATGATTGTACTTTAGAATAATCTGGTAAATATAATAAATACTCTTTTAATCCATCAGTAAGTGTTGTTGAAGCATTCATAGCGTCTTTTACATTTCCTTCACTAACTGTTGTTATTGTGTTTGGAGCATTTCTTAATTGATATGGTGTTATATAAATATGAGGTGTTCTTGTATTATTACATTTTTCTATTTTGTTAGATGTTGTATTATCATCACAACTTACTTCTAAATCTATAAGGAGTTGATAACACATATTTTTCTTTACTGGATCTGATATATGATCACAACTAAATGATGAATATCCATTATTTTTTATCTGATTTCTATTTTCTTCAAAATTATAAAAATCACTTTGTATTAATCTTTTTACCCAATATGTACCATATTTAGAATCAATGTCATCATAGTCTTCTCTTCTTTCGTATTCACCCATTAGTGGATAGAAATGTTTGAATACTAAACTAAATATTGCAGCAACTGCAACTGCTACTATTAATGTTTCAACCAAAACAAACCCTTTATTGTTAAGCTTGGCAATTTTTTTCATTTTTTATTATACACTCTCCTTGCTATTATCTTAAATCTATTATATAATAAATTATAGTAAAAATTCCAGCGAAAGTAAACAAAAGGGGTTGAAATGATGGAACAAGCAAAAGATAATTTCAAAGTCTCATTTGATTTTGTTAAAACTCCTATAACTCAGATTGCAGATTATATTATAATCGCAGCTTCAAAACATGGAACATCTGATATTCATTTTGATCCTAGGGAAAATGGAATGATGGTTCGTTTTCGTATTGATGGAGATTTGCAAGACTATTCTTTTATTCCGAAAGCTTACGAGAGAAACCTTACTACTCGTTTAAAACTTCTTGCAAATATGAATATCACTGAATCAAGATTACCTCAAGATGGTGCTATTAAAGGTATGTTTGGTGATACTTATCTAGATATGCGTGTTTCTTGTCTACCTCTTAATGAAGGTGAAAAGATAGTTATTCGTATCTTAGATTATACTCGTTCTTTACAAGGAATTGACAGTTTAGGATTCCATCCAAATAACTTAATTAAATTAAAAAGAATGATGGGTGCTCCTAACGGTATTATTCTTGTTACTGGTGCTACTGGTTCTGGTAAATCTACTACTACTTATTCAATTTTACAAGGTTTAAATACACCTGAAACTAATATAATTACAGTTGAAGACCCAATAGAAATGAATATTCAAGGTATAAATCAAGTACAAGTTAACTCAGAAATTGGAATGACATTTGCTGCTGCACTTCGTTCTATTTTGCGTCAAGACCCTAACGTTATTTTAATCGGTGAGATTCGTGACTCTGAGACAGCACAAATAGCAGTTCGTGCTGCCATTACTGGTCACTTAGTTTTATCTACAATCCATACTAACAATTCATTGTCTACAATTGAACGTTTACTAGATATGGATGTTGAAAGATATTTGTTATCTACAGCTTTAACTGGTATCATTTCTCAAAGACTTGCTAAAGGTATATGCCCTAAATGTAGATTTCAAAGAAGAACTACTCCTTATGAACAAAAGATCTTTAGAAACTTCTTAAAATTAGATGTTAAAACTATATGGGATGCTAATCCTGATGGTTGTGAGAATTGCCGTAAAGGTTATAAAGGACGTATTGCTATACAAGAGGTTCTAGAACTTGATGATGAAATTCGTGGAGCTCTTACTATAGAAGACCTTAAAAAAGAAGAATTAAGAAAAATGGTTTATACTGATAAGACCATTACAATGTTACAAGATGCATTAATTAAATGTTTGAATGGTGAAACTAATTTCGAGGAAGTATATCGTGTTATCGAAATGGAAAATGATGATGGTGATGATTATACTTCTGAATTAACTGCTGCGATTAATGAAGCAAGAGATCCTAATGCTTCTCCTCTACCCGGAACAACAATTAATGCAGAAAACTTAAATATTCAATTAGGTGGTGCTACTACAATTTCAACTGATGCTAATGCTACTACTGCTGCTTTACCTAATGTTGTTAATAATTTAGTTCAAGCTACTCCAGTTACAACTCAAGTTACTGAAACTGTTGTTGAAGCTCCTGTTGCTGAACAACCTACTGTTTCTGCTCCAGCTCAAGTAACTGCTCCTGCTGTTGCTGAGACTGCACAAGCTGTACCACAAGTTACTACTGATGTTCAACCAGCTATTGTTACAGAAGTTGGAGAACAACCAGTTATTACTGAGGCTGGTGTTCCAGAGATGACTCCTCTACCAGATTCTAGTCAAGTAGTTCAAAATACTGAACCTCAAATTACTGAAACTGTTATTGAAGAAACTTATTTAGTTCCTCCAGAGGAAGTACAAAATACTGAAGTTAATAATAATATAGATAATCAAGTTACAGAAGAAACTCAACAAGTAGATACTAATGATACTCAAGAACAACCTGAAGTCGAAGAAGCTCCTGTAGTTGAAGAAACTCCTGCTGAAGTTCCTTTAGTTAGTGATGAAGCTATTAATAATGCTAATGTTGAGGTTCCTGAAACAGTTGAGACTCCAGTTACTGAAGAAGCTCAACCTGAAGTTCCTTTAGTTAGTGAAGAGGCTATCAGTAATGCTAATGTGGAAGTTCCTGAAACTGTTGAGACTCCAGTTACTGAAGAAGCTCAACCTGAAGTTCCTTTAGTTAGTGAGGAAGCTATCAGTAATGCTTCTGTTGAAGTACCTGAAGTTGCTGAAGCTCCTGTTACTGAAGAAGCTCAACCTGAAGTTCCTTTAGTTAGTGATGAGGCTATCAGTAATGCTAATGTGGAAGTTCCTGAAACTGTTGAGACTCCAGTTACTGAAGAAGCTCAACCTGAAGTTCCTTTAGTTAGTGAAGAGGCTATTAATAATGCTAATGCAGAAATACCTATGGTAGAAAATACTACTACTCAAGATAATCCTACTACTGAAGTTACAGAAGAAAATAATGATCCATTAAGTAATGCAATACCTAATATAGATTATAGTATTCCTCTTGATGAAGAGGCTATAAAGGAATCTACTATAGAAGATAATAATGAAGTTAATGAAGAAACAGAAGAATCTCCTGTAGAGTTATCTGATGAACAGATAGTAATTCCAAATATAAATGATTTAAATAAAGTTGAAGAACAACCAGAACAAGAACAAGTTGTTCCTAATGAAATGATTGAACCTGAAAATCATGTTGATATGTTTGATCAAATACTTAATAATCCTGAACCTGTTCAAGAAGAACCTTTAATATCAGATGAATATGATGGTACTTTAGAAGATGGTGGATTAAGTGAAGAAATAACTCCTTTAGAAAATCCTTTAGATGATTTCTATGATACTTCTAACGTTATTAATCCTGAAGAGGTCGCTAGTACTATAGAAAATAAACCTTATGGATATTCTGATGGAAGTGAATCATTTACTGATGAGAATACTACAGTTGTTTCTCCTGAAGATGTTCAATCATATATTACAGATTCAAATGAAGATGTAGATAAGGTAGAATCCACTACTGAGAATAAAGTTATAAATGAATCTAATAATGATACACAAACAGTATATGAAGAACCTTATAACTATGAACTTAATAATAAAGAAGTAACTGATAATACTGATAATACTGATAATACTGATAATAATCCTATAGATATACCTAATAGTGATACTATGATGGTTCCTGAAGATACTTATGAAGAAACATATGAGGAACCACCTATTACAGATGCCTTAGATGGATATGTAATGGATGATTATGATGGTACTATAAGGGAACCTATTGGAAGTGATTCAGTTGATGTTGATGGACAATTACTTGAGGAGTTACCTAGATTAAGTACTGAGGTTGAAGAAGATACTACTGAAGATACTAATAACGGAAGTATAGATGATACTAATACTTATGAAGTACCTGAATATGTAGAAGAATAAAAAAGACTTTAAATAAGTCTTTTTTTTTATTAAAAAAAATTAGTTAAATACCTTTAACTAATTCCATTATTTCATCATTTATATCTTCAACTGTTCTTATAGTGTTTGCTTTTACACATTCTATTCTATTCCAGTTATATAGTTCACTTAATTCTATATAAGCTTCTTCA
>JAFXUK010000017.1 GCA_017525015.1 Bacilli bacterium | reverse complement strand
TGTTTTGGCGTGATTATGGCAGGTATGTTCATCATAGGAATTTTAATGTTCATGGGGACAGGAGCATAAAAAGAATTATGTATAGGGAAGAGTTTAAAACTATATGCCGTAGTATCTATCCATGTTGTTATTTTGAGGATTATGGTGATTCATGTTCCGTTTATGCACCTACATGGTTAGGAACTATTATGACAGCTGATTTTGATAAAGCTGGTGAAATCGTGAAATTAACTAATGATTATCCAAAAGGTCGTTATAAGGTCAAAATTACAGAAAAAAATATCATTAGACAAATAAAATGGCATATAGAAAATTATGATATGTATCTTTTAATGGAAAAAACTTATTCCAGTAGCACTTAAATGTAAGAAAAAATATGATATTTTTTATTTGTATTATGTTAATAACGTTTTCTGGACTTATGATGTTGTTTACAATAGGTGAACCAATGTCTAGTATACATGAAGAAGACAATAAAATTATAAGATGGATAAGTGTTATTCTGCTTATTATTGCACTTGGTATAGGTTTTATTTTTAAGTAAAAATTTACGGATATGTCTAAGAAAGAAATAATCAAAGTTGATAGAAGACATCGTATTCTTGTTGATAAGGAACGAGGAAAAGATAGCATAAAACCATTCGTTGTCTTTACACCACAACGAAAAGGTTTTTTAATGTGGGATGCTTATCATTATATTGATTTCTGTCAAGATTTTAAATATGCTTATGAACGTGAGGCAGACTACGATGAATATGATGATGTTTTACAAGAATTGATAGATTATTTGCCCGAATTAGACAAAATTAGTATAAAACGTGGTGGTGTTTTATAAAAGAGAATAAAATATGAAATTTAAATTAGTAGAATATCCTTACGGTAAAGAGATTGGTCTTGATCAAGATATAGTTTGGTTCATACAAGGAACAAGCGATAATAAGAATTGGAATAATTATATATGGAATTATATGGCTGATTCACCTTCTATCATACTTGAAAAAGCACAGTTATGTTCAAGGGATTGTCCTCCAATGTCTGCGTATTTGATACTTAAAGAGGCAAATGAAGCATTTGATAAAATCACTGAGTATTATAGAAAACAAGTAAAAGAAAAACCTATTGGTATATTAAGAGAAGTTGAAATTTAAGGAAGAATATGACCGTAGAAGAAGTTAAAGCATTGCTGCAAGAAAGTAACGAAGAAGACTATAAGAAAGCTAGAGAAAAAATCGATAAGATAGCTAAGAAACATATAACAGATGATACTCCAATTTACTATATTGCAGGTAAATACAACGGTTTCTTTGCAGTCGGTCATAAATTAACCGCATTTGTCGAATATGATAATCAAGTTATTCTGATTATTTTTGATTCGTTCTCATGTAAGGCCCGTGACCAAGGTCCAGTTCATGCAGATCTTGATATTTCTACATTGAATAATGATTATAGACATGATAATCTTAAAAATTGCGGAAGTTTCCTTTTGGAAGGTAGCACATTAGGTGATAAGAAAATGTTCTTCAAGTATAT
>JAFXUK010000016.1 GCA_017525015.1 Bacilli bacterium | reverse complement strand
TTCATAGAATGATACTGGATTAGATTTTTCATTAGCAAACTCTATACCTACTGTTTTCTTACCTGGTATTGGAGCTTCTATACGAACATCTTTCTTAGCTAATGCTAATGCTATTTCTCTATTAATAGAAGTTATTTTATTAACTCTAGTTCCACTAGCAACTTCTAATTCATATTGTGATACTGCTGGACCTATATGTACTTCTACTACTTTAGCATTTATTCCAAAATCTCTAAGTACTTGTTCTAGTGCAACAATATTATCATCTACTTGAGCATTATCACTTGAATTATCTACTCTTTTAGGTTTATTTAATAAATCTAGAGTTGGTAATTTATAAGCAGTATTTACTGTATTCTTTTCTTTTACTTCTTCTTGTGATTCTTCTCCAGTCTCTACTGGTTTTTTCTTTAGATCCTCTATAGTTGTTATCTTAACTTGCTCATTGCTATTATGAATAATTGGTTTCTTATCATCGAATGGTAATTTAGGATCTTCTTCTGGATTATCATTTTCGTTCTTTTCTTTTACTAAAGTAAAGTGATCTTTAATAAAGTCAATAATTGAGAAACTTGTAAATAGACAGATACCTATAATCATTAGTACCCATGATACTATTTGCATTCCAATATATGAGAATAATTTAGAGAATACTCCTGAGAATATTCCTCCTATTATTCCTCCACCTACTCCTAGCCAATCACTGATTGATCCACTAGACATTATTTCTCTAATAGCTATAATTAATTGATTAACTGTTTCTTGTAGTACTAATATAACATTTGAATCATTAACACTTACAAATTTAGCATGCATTAAAGTTAATAGTCCAATAGTAAATAAATATACGCCTATTAGTTTTCTTGAAAAGAAATCAGGCCATTCTTTCTTAAATAATAAATATCCCCCAACTACTAGTATTACAACTAATAATGGTATATATAATGAACCAACTAAGAAAAGACTAAATGAAGTAATAGCTTTACCTACCGGGCCATATTTACCTAATCCTAATATAGCAATTAATACAAAGATTACTCCATATATTTGTGCATCTAATTCAAAGTCTTTTTTTACTTGTTTTTTTCTTTTTCTCTTAGCCATAGTATACCTCTTTATACATTTATATCTTCATAGTTATTATACTACATATAATTTTAATTTAAAAGATAAATAAAAAAGAGTCAATTAATTTGACTCTTAAATTATACATACCATGATGGAAGTGTTGTTGTATTTGATGGAAACATATTGCTATAATCTAAATTTGAGTTTAACTTTGACCCCCAACTTTCTATTGGCGATGCATCCGTTAAATTTGTGCATCTATAAAACATCTCATACATATATATTACATTAGATACATTCCAATTACTTAGAGCACTAATATTGCTTATTTTAGAGTATCCAAAAACTCTACTCATGTGTGTTGCACTGCTTACATTCCAATTTCTTAAAGCATTTATATCACTTAGATTTTCACATCTAAAAAATATTTTACTCAAGTCTGCTACTTTACTTACATTCCAATTACTTAATGGGCTTATATCTGTCAAATTAGTGCAATAACCAAATGTGCTATTCATAGTTGTTACTTTACTAACATCCCAATTACTCAATGCACTTATATCAGTTAATCTTTCACAAAATTCAAACATATCTTCCATATATTTAACATTACTAACATCCCAGTGGCTTAAGCTATCTATATCATTTAATTTTTCACAGCCATAAAATGCAAATCTCATATTTTCTACTTTACTAACATTCCAGTTTTCTAGTGCATCTATATTTGTTAAATTTGTACAAAGGTCAAATATAGAGGCGATGCTTTTTAGGCTACTTGTGTTCCAGTTACTTAAAGCACTTATATCAGTTATTAGTGAACAATATTCAAACATAGATTGCATCGTTTCAACATTTTTTACATTCCAATTACTTAGGGCGCTTATGTTGCCTATACTTGAACATTTGTAAAACATATAAATCATTGTTCTTGCACTACTTGTATCCCAATTATTTAATGCACTTATATCATTTAGACTTGTGCAATTATAAAACATATCATTGAATTCTCTTACATTACTTACGTCCCAATTACTTAAGGCACTTACATTACTTATACTAGTACATTGATAAAATAAATACTCCGCATATCTAACACTGCTTACATTCCAATCAGCTAAGAAACTTATATCACTTAAACTATTGCATGAATAAAACATCTTGTTAATATTTTTAACTTTTAAAGTATTTATATTAGATAATCCACATATGTCTGTTAAATAAGTAAAGGTATTATAATTACCTTCTTCTGAATAATAAAACATTAAAGATGAGTCTTCATTTAAATATACAACATCTGCATTACTGTACCAATATATTGTTCCAGTCCCATCTCCTGCTGTTTCATCTTCTTCAAACCATAAGTATATTGTCTCATCCGAATTTGAAGTTGATATAATATTATCATTTGTTAAGTTATTAGGAAGATTAGTTGCTTTTATAAAAGATTTAACGTTTGATGAGCCATTTGCACTATTTGACAATTGTCTCATTAATCTGGATACTTCTAATCCTGTTTTAAATGTTGCTGATTTATAAGCACTTTCATCAGTTTGAAGATAATTCACTGTAAATGTTAATTCTATTGTTTGATCTGAATCTGGTAAATCATACTCCGTTATATCTAATTTATATTCTAATTTTACTTTATAAGTTTTTCTTGATTCCCTTAATAATATATAACCATGATTTAATGGCTCATTATTGTACATACTTACAGTATAATCTAAATACTTTAGTTGATCACTAGTTAATCCCGTATTAGATACTGTATCTACCATTGCATCTATAGTACCAGCATTTACTGCATCAACAGTAAACTCAAAATAATCACCAGGCATATCCAATGTAACAGTATAATTAACTGACTTTTTATCTGTACTTATTGTTGGAGTAGTTGCACTTACACTACCACTAGTTATTTGTACATTTTCAAAGTGAACATCCCAGGTATTACCTTTGATTAAACTTGAACCTGTTATATTTAGATTTGTACTAAGATA
>JAFXUK010000015.1 GCA_017525015.1 Bacilli bacterium | reverse complement strand
TTATTATTATTATTGTTATTATTAGGATTATTTTTGTTCTCTTGTTGTCTTTTTAGTCTTTCTGCTTTATGTTTTTCCCAGTTAGCTATATCAGCATCAGTTATTTCATTAGCTTCTTGAGAAGCTCTTCTTTCAGATGCTTTAATAGATAGTTCTGTTGCTTTAGCAACTTCCATTAAAGTATCACAATCATTGCCATTAGTTAAACAAACACTACAACCAGCAAATTCTGTTGGATTTTTTTCATAACTTGCTACCATATTGAAAACTGTATCAAGTAATGATGGTATTAGGAATATTATTAATCCAGCAATTAGTCGTTTGATAAATATAGATGGTGCTTTTTTCATTTCATCAGAGTTACTCTGGAGAACAGCATTCATTAAGTCTTTTGTTCCAATAATAATTATTATTACGGGAACTAAAACACGAATAATATTTAGTAATAAATATATTATTTTAAATGTTCTTAGTATTCCTTCTCTTTCACAGAATGATAAGGAACTCATGCCATCTAATATCATAAAATGACCACCTTTTATTTATTTTTTTCTTTATGTTTTTCAACTAAATTTTTTACTTTTATAAAGTAATGATTTATTCCAGATTTTCCAATCTTTCTATTTGTTTCTTGAGATATTATATCTGCTAATTCTTGTAAAGATGTTTCTGGATACATTTCTCGATATTTAACTGCTTCTTGAACATTTTCATCAAGAAGTCCTAGTAAATCGTTTTCTTTAATATAGTTAATATATTCCATTTGTTTGATACTTGTTTTAAGTATTTTTTCTTGATTAGCTATTTCGCAGTTATTTAGACGATTTACCATGTTTTTATGATCTCTATATATTCTAATGTCTTCAAAATAGAAGAAGGCATTAGTGGCTCCAAAAAGCCTTATTAAATATGATATCATTTCGGCTGATTTAATATAGGTCATATAATTATTATTTCTTTTTAATACTTTTGATGTTATACCAAATTCTTTTAATATCTCTTTTATGAATTCACCATCTTTTTTTAAAGATGTAGCAAATTCTAAATGATATCCTGAAGTACTAGGATCATTAATACTTCCGCAAGCTAGGAAAGCTCCTCTTAAGAAGGATGCTCTTTCTTCATCTGAGGATAAGAAGAAATCTTCTGGTTGAGTCTTTCGACCATCTTTTAAGATATTTAATGTTTCTAGTATTTCATTTACTTTTTCAGATATCTCTAAAATATATATTTGTTTTACTCTAAATCTTTTTTGATTTCGAACTATGATTTTTATATTTATTCCAAAGTTATTTTTTATATCTTTATAAACTCTTCTAGCTACAGAGGCGTTCTCCATAGTTAAAACAATTTTATTATCTGTTATTTTAGAAGCATATCTAACATAAGCAGATAATTCTACTAGTGACTCTAGAACGGTAATATCATTCTTAGTAACCTCTTCTTTTATTCTAGTAGTGAATGTCATTTTATTCACCCATTAAGTATGAGAAGATTAAGTAAGCAGTTTTTAATGAGTTATGTCTTACATAACCATCTTCTACTTTAAATAATTTCTCTTCTATTACTTTAACACCCATCTTTTCTAAGTTTTTATCATCTATATCAACAGTGTCTTTTCCTTCAGATTTAACTAATAAAGACATGTTTCTAGGTATTTTAGCAGTATTAGCGATTACTACATCTACTTTTCTACTACCTAGGTGTTTTTGTAATACTTTAATATGATCACTTACTTTAAAGTTATCTGTTTCACCTGGTTGAGTAAGCATATTGCAAATATACATAGTTTTAGCTTTTGAGTTTTCAATAGCTTCTACTATTTCTGGAACTATTAAGTTAGGTAGAATACTAGTTAATAAAGATCCAGAACTAAAGATGATTAAGTCTGCTTGTTTAATAGCTTCAATTACTTTAGGTGTTGCTTTTACTTTCTTACTATATTTCAAATCAACAATTTTACTTTTTGATTCAGTTATTTGTTCTTCACCAACAATTTTTTTGCCATCTTTAGTAATTCCTACTAAATCAACATTATCTTCTGTTAAAGGAAGTATTTTACCTTTAACGTCTAATAAATCACAAAGAATTGGTAATGAATGCGCAAAGTTACCATGTTGATCTAACAATGCTGTCATAATTAGGTTTCTTATTGTATGATTACCAAGACTACTTTCGTTATTAAAACGATAATTGAATAAATCTTTAACTCCTTTTGATTCTGTAGACATAGCCATTAATACTTTTGTTATGTCACCTACAGCAGGAATATCAAATTCCTCTCTTAGTCTTCCTGTACTACTTCCATTATCTGATACAGAAACAACTGCTGTTACGTCCCAAGGGAATTGCATTATACCTTTTAAAAGTTGAGATAGTCCACTACCTCCACCGAATATTACTATTTTTTTCATTATTACCCACCTCATAACATATAATAGCACAAATATGGGGGTTTTATAACCCCTGGACATAAAAAAAGAAGTATTTCTACTTCTTTTATCCTCTAGTTGTAAATCGCCAACTTCTTTGATTTTTAATACCAGTTATTGATTGAACACTAGTTGCCTTGGTATTAGATGTAAATGTTGACCACGAACTATAATCTACTAAATAATAACCATATGCTATCGCATAGTGTAAGTGAGGTCCAGTTGTACATTTATCGTAATACCATGTTGATGAGTCTCCACCAACGGTTCCTATTACGGTTCCTTTAGTAACTTTTTGTCCCTTACTAACATTAACACTTCTAAGGTGAGCAAACTCACCAGTATATTTTTGGCCACCCACTTTGAAATGCATGTAGATAATATTTCCACCACAACTTTGATGATATGATACCCAAGCAACAGTTCCTGTTGCAGGAGCATATACATATGTACCAGGACTGTTACCACCAATATCCATTCCTTTGTGTCCATTGTTACCCCATGCTTGAGTTACAACTCCACTATTTAATGGTCTTGAGAAGGCTCCTGATTGTCCACCTCTGTTGTAGTAACAATCATCTACGTCATCATCGTCTTTACAACCAGCATCAACAAACATTTTAACTTGAGCTTGTGCTGCTTTAAGTTGTTCACTATAATCCATTCCGATTGTAGCCAATTTTTCAATATATGCTTCTAAATCTTCTACTTGTTTTTCATATTCAGTAATAGAATTATTTAAAGCAACATTGTCATTATTTAATTGAACTTGTAATTGTTCATTTTCAACTATTAGTTTATCTAAACTATCAAGTTGTTCTTGAGTATAATCCACTACTTGTTCAATAATAGCTTGTCTTTCCATAAGTTCTTCCAAGCTTTGAGAATCGAATAAGTAATCCATGTATACTTCATCAGAATTAATATTTGAGTATTGTAATATATTTATTACTTCTTTTAATTCTTCTGTTTTAATTTTTATTTGTTCTTTGCTTTCTGCTACTAATGCTTTAGCATCTTCTACTTTTTGTTCATTTAATTCAATTGTGTTATTAGCATTTAAAATAGCATTTCTCTTTTCATCAATAGCATTTTTCGTACTTTGAGTTAATCTATTGTTTTCAGCTTGTTGACTTTCTAGTTTAGCTACTTCGTTTTTGTAATCACGTAATCTTTTAGCTTGAACAGGTGCAGGGAATAACATTATGAAGACTAATGATATAAGAGAAATACTTATTATTATTCTCTTCATCATATCTTCAAATATCTCCTTACTGTACGATAACTTCCGAACATACCAACTACTGCTCCAATAAGAACTAGTATTCCAGATATTTTAACAGTAAATGGTAATGGTTTTAACATATTGATGAAATTAGTAAACAAGTGACCATTAAGTCTATCATATGCTATTGTATAACCCCATATAGTTACTACTACTGGAATTATAGATCCAATAATTCCAAGGAATAATCCTTCAATAACAAATGGTAATTTAATAACAAAGTTACTTGTTCCAACTAAACGCATAATTTCAATTTCACTACGACGAGCGAAGATTGTTAGTTTAATTGTGTTACAAATTAAGAATATTGTTACAGCAACTAAACCAATTATGATTATCATTGTTACTTTAGAAACTACATTAAATACTGGAATCATACGTTTTACAACTGATTCTTCATATTTAACATCTGAAACTTTTGGTATTTTTTCAATTATTTCAGCTGTTTCTTTTAATTCTTCTACATCTTTAACATGTACTATGAATTCTGTTTTCAAGAAGTTTGTTTCTTCATTAAGAGAATTCATTATTGTATACATTGATGTTTTTTCTGACTTTTTCTCTTCGTTTTTTAGTATTTCTTTACGAAGTGTTTCTTTATCTTTCTTTAATACTTCGTCTTTTTTAACATTTTTAATTTCTTTTATTTTGGTTTCAATAACATCTATTTCTTCATCAGTAGCATCTCTATCAGTGAAGACAATAATAGTTAAAGTGCTTTCTAATTCTTGAGTAAAGTTATTAATATTAGCTGAGAATATAATAGCTAAGGAAACAATTACTAAAGTAATAGTAGTACATATTATGGAAGCAATACTTAAGCTGAAGTTACGAAATATACTTTTAAAAGCACTAGCTATGTTTCTATTAAATATTCTAATCGCTTTCATCGGCAGTATAACTTCCTTTCATTGTATCGTTTGTTAAAACACCATTTTCTAATGTTATTACACGACGTTTCATAGAGTTAACTATTTCTTTATCATGTGTAACCATTACAACGGTTGTTCCCATCTCTTTATTAATCTTACTTATTAATTTAACAATTTCTTTAGAAGTTTTTGGATCTAAGTTTCCTGTTGGCTCGTCACATATTAATAGCTTAGGTTCATTAACGATTGCTCTAGCTATACAAACTCTTTGTTGTTCACCACCAGATATTTCATTAGGAAAGCATTTGATTTTTTCAAGTAAGCCAGTTCTTTCTAAGGCTTTCATAACTTTCTTTTTGATTTCTTTACTTTTTACACCTAGATTTTCTAGTCCAAAAGCAACATTTTCATAAACAGTTAGTTTAGGTAGTAATTTAAAGTCTTGGAATACGATTCCAAGTTTTCTTCTTAGTTTGTAAACTCTACTATTGTATAGTTTAGCAACATTTATACCACCTACCATAACTTGTCCTTTAGTAGGTTTTTCTTCTCTATATAAAAGTTTTACTAGTGTTGATTTACCACAACCAGAAGCACCAGTAATAAAAACGAATTCTCCTTTATCTATAGCTAAGGTTAAGTCAGCAATGGCTGTTACACCATTTTTGTACACTTTATAGCAATTTCTAATATCTATAAATTTCATGTCCCACAACCTTTCTATCTTTCATTATATCAAAAAATCCCCATTAAATAAATGGGAATTGTTCTTTTCTATGTCCACCGTAAACTTCATAACAATCACTTATTATGAAAAATGAGTCAGGGTCGATAGTTCGTATTACATTTTTTACCATGAAGTAATCTCTAGTTGATAATACACACATGATAATGTTTTTTCTTTTATCTTTATTACCATTATCTGTATTCATTATGGTATATCCAGTATGCATTTCTTCGGTAATAAATCTTTTTACTTCATCAATTTTATCTGTTTGAATATAGAACATCTTCGATGATGAGATACCTAGCATTATTTTGTTTATTAGGAAGCTATTAATAAAGATTATTATTAAAGCGTAGATGGCTTTTGTTATACCAAATGTAATAGCTCCAAATCCAACTATTATAGTATCAATTATTAATGTTGCTGTACCTGTTGGTACTTTTAGATATTTACTAACAATCATTATGATGATATCAGTTCCACCGGTAGAATAACCTGTCTTATATATAAAGCCATTAGCTGTTCCATAGATGATTCCACTTATTACTGTTATAACAACGAACTCTTCAACATCTATATTACTTGAAATTGTTTCTGATATACCAGCTGTTAAGGATATAAAAATCGGGAATAGAATTGATCCTATAATTGTTAAACCAGTACTTCTAGGTCCTAATAAAAAGAAGCTAATTATTATTAATATTACATTAGCAACTAAAATAAAAGTTGCTGGATTTATATCAATAATGGAATGTAAGATAGTAGCTATACCACTTACTCCACCTATTACTAAATCGTTTCTAAGTAAAAATACGTTATAACATAAAGAAACAACAAAAACACTTATAGCCATTACAATCATACGAGGCCAAAAGTTTTTAGAACATACTTCATCAATTATCTCTTTATAATTAAATTTCATATTCTCACCTATTGTAATTATACACTAATTAAATAAAAAAAACAGCTATCTTTCTAGCCATCTTTTGTAATATGAAAAATGCATTTTTTCTTTACCTAGATTAGAAGGTTCTCCATGTCCAGGGTAGATTGTTGTTTTATCAGGATAGTTCTTTATTTTATCTAAACTATCAATCATATCTAAGTTATTACCATTTAAATCTGTTCGACCAAAACTTTCTTTAAAAAGGAAGTCCCCAGTAAACATAATATTATCATCTTTGAAATAATATGTTTTTGATTCAGCTGTATGGCCTGGTGTTTCAATTATTTCATATTTAAATTTATCACTATTAACTTTATTAGTATCAACATCGTAATAACTGATTACTTCTTCTAAAGCACCAATATGATCTTGATGAAAATGAGTTATTAATACACCAACCACTTTTAAATCACCAATAGCTTTTTTTATTAATTCGAAATCATCACCAGGATCGATAATAAGACATTCTTTATCTTTTATTAAAAGGTAACAATTTTCTTCTAATTCTCCTACTATTATAGTTTTAATATCCACTTTAATCACCTGTTTACATTGTATTATAAATAAATTGCTTTGTAAAATAAATAATATGTTATAATCAAGTTAGAATGGAGTGTTATAAATGCCTTTATTATACAGTTTTTTATTTATAGTTATTATTGTAGGAGCTTTAGCTGTTTTATATATTTATCAATATAATAAGCTGCAACATTCTAAAACAAAAATTGATCAAGCTGAAGGATTAATAGATGAAGCTTTAAGAGAAAGATATGATTTATTACTTAGAGCTGATAAGTTGGTTCAATCTGAATTAAAAAGTGATAAAACTTATTTCAAAGGATTAGATAAAGTAAAAAATGATGATATAAGTAATTATGATTTGGACAGAAAGTTAACTGAATATATTGGTATATTAGAACAAATTAAATTAGATTATTCTGATTTAGCAAACAATAAAGGATTTAAGGATTTATTAAGTGAAAGTAAAAAAATAAACGAAAAGTTACAAGCTGCTAAAACTTATTATAATAAGTATACTAGTGAATTAAATGATTTAATTAGACAATTTCCATCTAATGTTGTAGCAAGAATGCATGGTATTGAAATTAAACCTTTCTTTGATGGTAAAAACATGCAAGATGAAATTGTAGACGACTTTAAATTTTAAAAAGACTCGAATAAGTCTTTTTTATTTGTTTATATTCCAATCTATTTCTTTGATACCATTGGCTTTTAGGAAGTTATTGGTTTTAGAAAATGGTCTACTACCAAAGAATCCACTTCTAGCAGAAAATGGTGATGGATGAGGAGATGTAATTATTAAGTGTCTTTTATTAGTTATGTATTTAGCTTTTTCTTTAGCAAAGTTACCCCAAAGAATAAAGACAACTGGTTCTTCCTTTTGATTAAGTACTTTAATAATATAATCTGTTAATAATTCCCATCCTAGATTACGATGTGATGCTGGTTTATCTTTTTCAACAGTTAATACAGCATTAAGAAGTAATACTCCTTCTTTAGCCCATTTAGTTAAATCACCAGTACTAGCTATTGGTATACCCAAATCATCATTTAATTCTTTATAAATATTTTGGAGTGATGGAGGTATCTTAATTCCTTCTTGAACGGAAAATGATAGACCATGAGCTTCACCAACACCATGATATGGATCTTGACCGACTATAACAACTTTAGTATTAGAGTATGGCGTAAGTTTTAAAGCATTAAAGACATAGTTTTTTGGTGGAAAGATTGTTTTAGTATCATATTCTTTTTTTATGATACTCATAAATTTTTTAAATCCTTCACTTTCCCATACAAGTTTTAATTTTTCGTCCCAATCATTACCTATCATAAAATCCTCCTGTTAATAAATATTAAGTTATCAACATTATTATACAATAAAAGGACACTTAGTGTCCTATTTATGATATGTTTCATTATTTATTATTTTAAAAGCTCGATATATTTGTTCTAGTAGTATTCCTCTAAATAATCCATGAGGGAATGTCATGGTTGAGAAAGATAATCTCATATTAGCTTTAGTTTTTATTCTATCAGCTAAGCCATAACTACTACCAATAACGAATGTTATTGTACCATAGTGATTAAATATATCTTCTATATTGTGAGCAAATGATTCAGAACTATAATTTTTTCCATTAATATCTAAAGCAATAATGTAATCTTGATTAGAGATATGTTTTTCAATCATAGTTGCTTCTTCTTCTAGATTGTTGGTATCTTTAAGTTCTATTATTTCTAATTTATGATATTTAGATATTCTTTTTTGATAATCTTCTATCATTTTATTTAGGTAATCTTCTTTTATTTTACCTAAACATATTATTTTTATCATATTGTAACCAACTCACTTTTTTCTCTTTGTCTAGCACATGATATGTTTTTAAATTTAACATCATATTCTTTAAATGTTTCTTTGATAGTTTCTAAAGCTATCTCTTCAGTATTATTCTTTTGTGATAAATGGGTTAGAATTATTTTTTTAGTTCTATCGCCAATTAACTTAGCAAGATATACTGAACTATCTTTGTTATTAAGGTGTCCATAAGGACCCATAACTCTATCTTTTAACCATTTTGGATATGGTCCATTAAGGAGCATTTCGATATCGTGATTACTTTCAAATAAGTATACTTCTTTATTAGCTAAGGCTTTGAAGTATTTTTGATTCAAGTAACCAGTATCTGTTAAATATACAACTGATTTATCATTACTATTGATGATAAAACTTCTTGAATCACTTGTATCATGTGATGTTTTTATTATATCGATAGTTGCATCATCTAATTCTACTTTATCATTATAAAGGAGAATATTATTGTAGTATTGTAAGTCTTCAAGTTCACTAAACATTTGTGGACTTACACATATTGTCCCTTGATATCTTTTTATATATTGTTTTAAGGCTTTTATATGGTCATCATGAACGTGAGTAATAAATATGTAATCTATTTCATCTAAGGAAACAGAAAGCTCAGAAAGCTTTTCTTTTATGTACTTAACTGTTGTTCCTAAGTCGAGAAGTATTTTATGATGTTCAGTTTCTACATAAGTTACATTTCCTTCTGAGCCACTGGCTAATACACATATTTTCATATTAATTATAGAATTGTAAAGGATTTAGTCCTCTTCTAACTTGTTGATAAGGTAGTCCTGGGAATACACCTAAGTGTAAGTGTGGACCAGATGCTAATCCAGTCATTCCTACCTCTCCTATTTTTTGACCACGTTTTACTTCTTGACCATATGATACGCTTACTGCTGATAAATGGGCATAAACTGTTGAATATCCGTTTGGATGTAAGATAACAACATTTATACCAGCTAAGCTTCCTGCATAGCCTCCCCAGCCAGCATTATATACTGTTCCATCTAAAGCAGCATATACTGGTGTTCCAGTTGGTCTTGGAATGTCAATTCCATCATGGAATGTACCACTACGCCATCCATATCCTGAAATAATGTAATATGAATTAACTGGCCATAACCATACAGAACCATCATCGATTATTACAATTTGTCCATCAGGTGTTGGTAATTGTCTTGTTCCTCTTGTTATTACTTTGTTAACTACTGGTTTAATAACTTTATCTTCACCGATAAATTGAACACCATCACTAGCATTTCCATTTACAAATTGAACACGAGCTGTTGTTCTATTTATACCATTTTCTCCTTGAGTAGTAGTTTTAACATATCCTACATATTCAGTTGGATCATTAACATACTCTGTTTCATAGTATTGAACAACGTCTTCAACAACTATCTCTTCATATACTAAAGATAATACTGGATTAATTAAGGCAACGTTTATTTTTTGGCCTATTTTAAGCAGCGTATCTTCAGAATCGATATTATCATTAGCAATTATTAACTCACTAGCATTAAGCTCATTATCATAAGCTATTGTTTCGATAGTATCTCCTTGTTTAACAACGTATTCACGATAACTATCAATTTTTCCATATAATAAGTATTTAGTTAATTCTGCTTCTTCTGTATAGATTTTTTCGTCCACACTAATGTATGACTCTTTTACTTTGATAGTATCATCAAAGTACATTTTTTCAATAGTATAACCAACATCTTTTATTTCTGGTTGAGTATGATTCATATATTGTTGGAATCTTTCTTCACCAATAAAAGTATTTACGATATTTGTTACTGATGAATCAAATATCTTGTTATCTATAACATTAATATATGTTGGTTCATCTTTACTATCTTTTTTCTTTATTGTTATTGTATAACCTTTGATAGTAAATGGTTTTTTATCTTTTATGTAATTGTATATCTCTTCTGGTGATGAAAGCTTTTCATCATAGGTAGCTTTTTTTATTAATTTAAAGCCACGAGGTGGATATACTTGATCAACTTTATATTGATTCTTAATTTCAACTTGTTCTTTATTAATTAAATCGTATAATTCGTCTTTAGACTCTATTAGACCAATTTTTTCTCCATCTAAGTATACTTGATATACTTCTTCAGGATGACTAATCTTTTCTTTAGACATAAAGCTTAAACCTAATAAAGCTATTATTAATAAAGTAAAGATTGTACTTAAAAATATTCCTTTTTTATCCTTCATTTTCATCGCTACTTTCTCTCTCTAGGTAATTTCTGAAGTTACTCATGTTAAGTTCAAACAATAATTGAAATTTACCAGTTGAACCTTTACGATGTTTAGCAACTATAACGTCTGCTACGACATTCTTTTGTTGATTTATTTCTTCTTTAGCTTTGTAATAGTCATTACGATGTATAAATAATACTAAGTCAGCATCTTGTTCGATAGATCCAGATTCACGTAAGTCTGCCAACATAGGTTGGTTGTTTTCTCTTTTTTCAGCACTACGTGATAACTGAGCTAAAGCTATTACAGGAACTTTTAATTCCATAGCCATAGTTTTGATAGAACGAGATATTTCTGATACTTCTTGTTGTCTTGAATCAGGTCTTTTACCACCACTTGTTACTAACTGTAAGTAGTCGATGATGATTAATCCTAAACCTTCTTCTTTATTTGCTAAATTACGACATTTAGCTTTTATTTCTGCTGCTGTTATACCAGCATCATCTACTATTTGAATATTTGTTTCAGCAAGTTGACTATTGGCTTCATTTATTCTTTTCCAGTCTTCGTGATTTAATTGACCAGTTTGAATTTTATATGAATCTACCTGACCAACTGCTGAACGCATTCTATTAACTAATTGTTCTGCTGGCATTTCTAAGTTGAATATAGCAATAGCTTTTTTAGTATGTTGTGCAGCATAGGTCGCAATATTTAAAGCAAGTGCTGTTTTACCCATACCTGGACGAGCTGCAATAACAATCATTTCACCTGGATGTAATCCAGCTGTAGCTTTATCTAAATCGATAAAACCAGTTGGTAATCCAGTAATATCTGATTTGTTTTTAGATAGTATTTCTAATTGTTCTTGAGCTCTTGTTATAGCATCACGAATATGAATAAAATCACTTGTTTGTCTTTCTTTAACAACATTTAATATTTTTTGTTCAGCAGTATCTAATAAACTTGTTACATCTTCATCGTCTTCATAAGCATTTGTTGCTATAGTTTCAGCTGTTGTAATTAAGTTTCTTAAAACTGCTTTATCTTTAACTATTTTTATATAGTAATCTAGATTAGCTGCTGTAGCAACTGAATCAATTACATCACTTAAGTAATCAATACCACCAATGGCAGAAAGATTTTTCTTTTTATCTAACTCTTCTTTAACAGTTGTAATATCTACAGGAATTTTATTATCGTTGCAAGTTTTAATGGCTTCAAAAAGCTTTTTGTTTGCATCACTATAAAACATGTCTTCTGTTATTTCATCGCATACTTTAATAAGAGCATTTTTATTTAAAAAACATACTCCTAATACACTCATTTCTGCTTCTAAATTTTGTGGCATTTTTCTAGAGGCCATTTAATCACCTACTTTTTTAGCGTTACTTTTATTTCTCCTTCAACCTTTTTATGTAATGATAATTTAACAATGTGAGTTCCTAAGGTATCTAATGGATATGTAACATTTATTTTTTTCTTGTCGATTTCGAACCCCATCTTTTTTAATTCTTCACATATTTGCTTAGATGAAACAGTACCAAATACTTTGTCTTGTTCACCAGTTTTAACTTTGATAATTATTTCTTTCTTTTTTAGTTTTTCCGCTAATTCTTTACAAGCTTCGATATTAGCTTCTTCTTCTTTTTTCTTGATGTCTAATTCTTTGGCTAGTCTTTTTGTACTAGTTTCTGTTGCTTGAACAGCAAGACCATTTTTAATTAGGTAGTTTTTGGCATAACCATCACTAACATTAATTATTTGATCTTTTTTCCCCTGTTTTTTAACATCTGCAAGTAGTATAACCTTCATGATATCACTCCTTTTCCAATGTCTGTACTTTATTATATCAAATTTTAACTAATTAATAAACCATCAGAAGGCTTAGAAATTAAATTCAATATAAGTAATTACCGACTATTATACACTTTTTATTGAATAAAAAAAACTACATTTTTTGTAGTTTTTAACTTAATGAAGCACCAACTTGAGTATCAGTAGCTTGATCTCTACCAGTTATCTCAGTTATATGTTTATGCATTTCGTTTATTTTGCCATAGAAAGTTTCATAGTTTGATCTTAATTCAGCATATCTTCCATTAGATACATCTGCTCCACTACTTTGCCATGTTTCTCCATACAATTCTTTCATATAGTTATCAATTGTATTGAAGATATCCATGATAGCATCGCCATCAGATTTAATGCCTGTTGCTGTATCTCTAGCAGTTTCATAATCTTTTACTAAAATTTCATCATTCATAATCTTATTCTCCTATCTAATTTCCGTAAGGTCTAAAATTATAATTTGTTTCTTGAAGTTTTCTTGCTTCTGTAACGTTTTCTTCTTCAGTTGTACGGAAGCTTTCTGAACCTGCTTTAATTCTAGCAACCATATCTTGTAATACATTTTCAAATTCTTCTAATTTTTGAAAATGAACATCTGATCCACTATCGAATTCAGTTGCTGATGGACCTCTCCAAATTTGCATTAAACCTATTTTTTTGTTTTTTAAGTCTGTAGATTTTGTTTTTAAATCTTCAACCATTGTTCCAGATTTTTCAGATATCTCTCTCATTCTCTCTGGACTTACTTTTAAGCCTACGTCTGCCATATTATCATCTCCATTATCTAAAATATATCATATTTTGGCATATTATTGAATTAGTTTTACATTACCTTTTACACAGGAACGGAAAAACTATACATAGATCCCTGCCTTTGTTGTTCGAATATACTTGCAGGATAGTATTTGTTTCTTGCTGGATTAGCTGGGTCAGCAACTAATACTTGTCCTTGTTCGTTTAATCCACGAAGAACTATATAATGTCCTCCCTTAGTAAATTCACCAGGTCCCATGTGAGCAATAATTACATTGCCTTCTTTTAAACTATTAACTATATTACTAGCTGTTTGTGATTCTTTTTGAACATTTAATCCATATGCTTTCCCGATTGATGGGAATAATGATTCAGTTGTACCAGCATGGTCTACTGCAAAGCCATGTTGTGTACTATAAGCAGCTGTAGTAGGTGGATTAACTTCATCTCCTGTAAGATATGTAAGTACCATAGCAGCAGCTGTTGGCCCACATCCGGCAGCAGCGATTGTTTCGCCAGCATATGCGTTACCATAATCTCCTTGTTTATAATAAACAAATTCGTTTTCTGTATGATAATCTTTTTTAACGTCATCAGGAGCATTTTCAAATAATGCTTTGATTTTTTCTTCAGTGATTTCGCCTTCAACTTTACCTTTTTCTTCACCGTTTTTAACTAGTGATACTTTAACAGTCTTATCATCACCTTGTGGTATTAAAACAATACCAACAGATATTCCATACATTTTAGCTACGTTATATACCATTTCAATGTATTTATCATAATTAGGATCATCTTTACTTATTCTAATAATAAGTTTAGTTTTATCTTTAGTTTTTTCTTTAATAGATTCTTCAGTAAGTAATTCTATCTTACCTGCTCTAATTAATTCGGCATAATCATATTTATCAGTTTTTGAAGGTATATTAGTACCTCTAGATGATTCTCCTAATGGTGATGTTGGAGAAGTCGTTGTTGGTGTACTTGAAGTTGGTAATGTTGAATAAGATGGACTACTATAACTTGGGCTACTTGAATATGTTGGTGTTGAGTATGTAGGTGTTCCCGTATTTGTCGTTGTAGATCCTTTTGGCGAATCTTGTGAATTTTGTAAATTAGCATGAATAGCAGCTATCTTTTTTAGAATATCAGATGAAG
The DNA here is from genome assembly GCA_017525015.1 of Bacilli bacterium. Next base: position 148,738 of record JAFXUK010000015.1, on the reverse strand, counting down.
CTTTAACTTTATCATTGATATTTTGCATATTAGTTTTAATTGCTGATATCGCTGGTGAAAAGTCAAAATCTACTGATGTAACGGCATAACTATTAGCGCTACTTAAAGCTTTACTTGCTGATTCGGCTAAAGAAGCAATACTATCGCTTCCAGATTCAAGTACATCGGTATTTATAACAATTGTCTCGTCACTTGATGCCATATCATTTCATCCCTTTCTAATTATGATAGTATTTTGTGCTATTCATTATTACTTCTAATGATTTTCTTAATGGTTTAATTATTTCATCTTCTTGAAGATTGTTTATATCTTTAAGTAATTTATGTTCTTCTGTTACTTCATATCTTCCAGCAGCTAATGATATTAAATTTAATTCATTATTAAGTGGATTCATAAAGTAAGCATTTAGTTGTCTTACAAAGTATAATTTTTCTTTAGATCCAACTAAAATGTCTTGAGCATATACTTTAAACTTAAATAGTTCTGTTTCATAATCTTCTAGGAATTTAAATGATTCTCCCTCATATAATTCTTTATTTGGTAAGCTTTCGATTGTTTCGTTTTGAATTTCACTAATTCTTCCTTCAAAAGTTTCACCTTCATCTAGTATTTTATCTGTAAAAAATTGTTCAAGCATATTACCATTTACTGCTACTAAATGTTCTTTGTTAGTATCTGGTGTTTCTTTAAATCCATCTAATATTGGGATAAAAAGATCACAAGGATTTTCTGTTTCTGCTTCTTCTACAAGTTGAGCAATTTGTATTACTTTCTCTTCTAAATTCATATTCTTTTCCTTTCTATCTATACATCAATGCTAAGCTGTATTAAAGCTATACATTGAACCTCTTCGCTGTTGTTCAAATATACTTGGCGGATACCATTTGTTTCTTCCAGGGTTAGCAGGGTCTGCTACTAATACTTGACCTTGATCATTAATTTCTCGCAGAACTATGTAATGTCCTCCACTAGTAAATTCTCCAGGTCCCATATGACAAATAATAACATTACCATTTTGTAAGCTATTAACAATATTACTAGCTGTTTGAGATTGCTTTTGAACTGTTAAGCCATAAGCTTCACCAATAGCTGGGAATAATGCTTCATATGTTCCATTACCATTTGTAGCAAATCCATGTTGTGTACTCCATGCACTTGCTGTTACTGGGTCTACTGTTTCTCCAGTTAAATAAGTAAGTACCATAGCTGCTGATGTTGGTCCACATCCGGCAGCAGCAATTGTTTCGCCGGCATATGCATTATGATAATCTCCTTGTCTGAAGTATTTAAACTCATTTAGATGGAAATCTTTGATATTAAAATCTTCAGCTGGGTTCGTATCTATTTTTAAACTTGCGACTTCGTTTATTTGTTGTTTAATCTTTGTTTTTAACGGAGTCATTTCTTGATTTATTCTTCTAATATCTGCTTTATACTGTTCAATTGCTGTAGTATTATCAGTTCCTTGAACACTACTTAAATTGCTTTCAGCAGTTTTTAATTGTGTTTTTAGTTTTTCATATTTTTCTAAATTATCAAGTGAATCAGCAAATGTAGATAATTGTTGTTCCATTGGACTTATAAATTCACTCATGAACTTTTCAGCTTGTTCCATAAAGTTCTTTTGTGAAGGTCCATTCCAACTTTCTACGTTTTTGAAGCTATTTACTGTAGATTTATATGATGAGAACATGCTTTGAATTGTTGATGAGTCACTTTTTACTGTAGCACTTGTTACCATTATGAATTCCCTACACTTTCACCAACTCTATCATCTGAATCTTTATATGACTCAGTCATAGCATTAAGAACTCTTCCGGATTCAGCAATATTATTACTGTTTTTCATGGCCAATCTTTTGATTTCTTCCCAGTTACCTTGACAGTAATCTGCTAATGGGCCACTAAATACATCTTTATCAAAAGTATCATTCATATTTTTATTAGTTTGTTCAATTATGTCATTAATACCTTGAGATGTTTTATTAATGGTATTTACTCCATCTGCGGAATCGTTATAGTCAATTTTGTAATCACTTACTTCTCCCATATTTTACCTCCTATATTTTAGCTGTTGCACAATACTCATCAGCTTCTTGAATAATATCGGCTGTTTCATCTAGGTGATCAGCATAAGCTCTCATGGCATTAGCTATTTCAACAGTATTGTTGCTATTGGTTTCGGCATTTTCTTTGTATAAACCGCTTGTGTCACCTTCCCATGAATCTAACTCTGTTCTTAATTCGTTAGTTGATGCTGTTGAATGACTTTCTAATTCATTTGCTTCTTTTCTAGTTTTATCGGCAAGTTCATGAATTCTTCCAATATTTACTTTATAACTTGGCATAATATCACTATCCTTATATCATTAATTATATCAAACATTTTCTTATATTTGTTTTATTTTGCTTCTCTTTGTCATTTTAATAGTAAAGTTTTTTGATATAATATGTTTGGGAGTGATTTTATGTTTGAAAATAAAAAGGTATTTATCCTTGGAATGGCAAGAAGTGGTTATGAGGCAGCTAAGATATTAGCTCCTAATAACACTGTTGTTATTAATGATATAAATGAGCAAGATGAAAACCAAGTAAAGGAATTGGAAAAACTAGGTGTTAAGGTAATTATTGGTGGAGATCCATGCGAACTATTTGATGAGTCTTTTGATCTAATGGTTAAGAACCCTGGTATTAAGTATAATCATCCTGCTGTTCTTAAAGCTAAAGAGTTAGGAATGAAAGTTATCAATGAAGTTGAATTAGCATTTCATTATATGGCTAAAGGAGTAAAAATAATTGGTGTAACTGGTAGTAATGGAAAAACTACTACTGTTACTTTGATTTATAACATTCTTAAAGAAGCAGGATTCCCTGTTTATTTAGGAGGTAATATCGGTACTCCATTATGTCATTTTGTTAAAGAGCTTAAAAAAGGTGATTATTTAGTAATGGAAATATCAGATCATCAATTATGTGATATGTATGATTTTAAAACTGATGTTAGTTTATTAAATAATATATTTGAAGTTCATACTGATTTTCATGATTCTCACGAAAAGTATAAACAAACTAAGAAAAAGATATTCAATAATCATACAAAAGACGATATTGCTATAATCAATTATGATAATGAAGAAGCTATGGAAGTATCTAGTGATATTCCTAGTACTAAATATTACTTCTCTAAAAATAGTAAACAGAATGTTTATTTACTAGATAATGCTATTTATTATAGAGATGAAAAAGTTATTGATTGTAAAGATATTAAATTAAAAGGTGTACATAATTATGAAAATATTATGGGTGTAATTAGTGTAGTTAAACTATTTGATGTAAGTAATGAAGATATCTTTAAGGTATTAAATACTTTTGGTGGTGTTGAACATCGTATTGAATATGTAACTACGGTTAATGATGTTATGTATTATAACGATAGTAAAGCTACTAACTGTGAATCTACAAAGATAGCTTTAAGATCATTTAAAGAACCTGTATTATTGATACTAGGTGGTTTAGATAGAGGTCATTCTTTTGATGATTTAACTGAAGATATGAAAAATGTTAAATATGTAGCCTGCTACGGTGAAACAAAGAATAGAATTAAAGAATACTGTGATAAAATTAATATTCCTTGTGATATCTTTGATAATCTAACTGAAGCTACTAATTCATGCCATGCTAAAGCAGAAGCTGGAGATGTAGTATTATTAAGTCCTGCTTGCGCTTCATGGGATCAATATAAAGCCTTTGAAGATAGAGGTAATGAATTTAAGGATTTAGTTAAATCTTATAAATAAGCGATAAATTATCGCTTTTTTTATATTTTGATGTATAATTTTATTAGTTATCTGAGAGGAGACTATTTAATGAATATAAAAGATTATAAACATATATATATGGTTGGCATCGGTGGTATCAGTATGAGTGGTATTGCTGAGATACTTGTTAAATGGGGATATCAAGTTAGTGGTTCTGATTCTGCTAAATCTAGTCAAACTGATTGGTTAGAAAAAAATGGTGTTCATGTTAATATAGGACAAGTTAGCGAAAACATTACTAAGGATATAGATTTAGTTGTTTATACAGCAGCTATACATGAAGATAATGCTGAATTAGTTAAAGCTAAAGAATTAGGTATTCCGATGGTTGAAAGAGGTAACTTCTTAGGAGAGATTACTAAGTTATTTAAAGATACTATTGGTATTTCTGGTACTCATGGTAAAACTAGTACTACTAGTATGATTTCTTTATCTTTCTTAGAAGCAGGTTTAGATCCTTCTATTCAAGTAGGAGCTGTTTTAAAACAAATTGATGGTAATTATAGAGTTGGAAATAGTGATTATTTTATTATTGAAGCTTGTGAATATCATGAAAGTTATCTAAACTTTAAACAAAGAAGTGCTGTTGTTACTAATATTGATGATGATCATCTAGATTATTTTGGTAGTATTGATAATATTAAGAAAAGTTTTGAAAAATATGTTTCTATGTTACCAGAAGATGGTTTCTTAGTTTTAAATAGAGATGATGATAGATGCTATGATTTAAGAAATAGTACTAAAGCTACTGTTATTACTGTTGGTAAAAGTAATAATGCTGATTGGTATTACGATAATGTTACTTATGATGAAGAAGGTTTCCCTTCATATGATGCTTATCATAACGGTAAAATGGTTAAAAGAATTACTCTAAGAGTACCTGGATTACATATGGTTTTTGATAGCTTATGTTGTATTGCTTTATGCGATGCTTATGGTATTAAAATAGATGATATTGCTAAAGCATTATTAAGTTATACAGGTGCTTCTAGAAGATTAGAATATAAAGGTTTAATTAAAGGAGCTCAAATATATGATGATTATGGTCATCATCCTACTGAAATAAATGCTACAGTAGAAGGTATTATGAATAAGCATTTTAATGAGTCTTGGGTTATTTTTGAAGCTCATACATATAGTAGATTATCTCAACATTTAAAAGATTTTGCTAAATCATTAATTCATTTTGACCATATTATAATAATTGATACTTATGCAGCTAGAGAAGTAAATACCTATAATATTCATGAAGATGATTTAATAAATGAAATCAAGAAGTTAGGAAAAGATGCTATCCATATAAGTGATTATGATGAAATAGTTAATTACGTTAAGGATAGAGTTCATGAAAATGATATTGTCTTAACTTTAGGTGCTGGTAATGTTACCAAGATAGCTGATTTATTAGTAAAATATTAGAAAATAAAAACTACAGTATAAACTGTAGTTTTTTTATTAATTTAAGCCTCTCCCTAAGTCCATTTCACTGGGAGTGTATAATTCTTCCATTATATTAATACAAGCTCTTAAATGCGCTGGATTAGTATATCTATGATCTGCTCCTTCAATAGGGTCAAAATCAAGGATATTGTTATCACAGAATTTTTTTACGTCATCAAACATAACTAGTTCATCGTTTGTTCCTTGCATAATTCTTACAGTGCCACAAAAATCACTAAAATCTCTTTGAGTTATATCATTAGCTTGTAGTTCTCTTATAAATTCTGGAGTAATCTTTATTTTCCTTTCAAATCCTGAAACAACTGGTCTTCCTTTAGCTAAGTCTTTTTTATCTTCGTCTGTTAATATTCTTTCAGTCATGACATCATACATATTAACAGCAGGGCATCTTAAAGCAATTTTTTTAAATGGATTAGGATTTTCACTAATATATTTTAATGATAAATATCCTCCAAAACTTGTTGCTTGTAAATATATATCATTAACGCCAAGGCTGTTTTGAACAAAACTAACAACACTATTCATATAGTCATTGCAATCTCTTAAAGAAAGACTTTTCTTAACATCTTTTCCATGGCAAGGCCAATCAAAAGATATTACAGCTGTTGTTTTTGATTTCTTTATAAAAGTTTCAGCTATTTTTTTATGGGCACCACTTTCTTTACTTCCAGCAAAGCCGTGGCAAGATATAATCACTGTTTTTATATTTTGTGGATCATCACAAAATAATTTACATTTAATATTATTTCCTTTATCGTTTATTTCAAAATATTTTATCATTATTCTTCTTCCATTCATTTTCCTTTAAATCTCTCTGGATTTACATATGTATATTTTTGACTTACTTCTTGTTCAATTTGTAATGCTATTTGTTTGCATTCAGGAATAGAGTGCCCTAATAAGTGAGCAATTGCCATTATTTGAGGTGTACTTAACATTTCTACTGCATCTTTATTATCAAATATTTTTATTGCTTTATCTATATAATCTTTATGAGCAGCATCTGAATTTGGATCTCCATAAATTTTTTCTCTCTGAGCTCTTAATTCTGCCCTAAATTGTTCTAACATATATGTCACCTTCTCGTCTTAATTATATAATGTTTAAAGTTTTTTTACAATTATTCATTTTTTTACTATACAGTTGTTTTAAAAAAAAGATTATTGAAATCAATAATCTTTTTTAAACTATTTAGTTACTTTTTTTTTATCTTCTATGAAGTAATCTGGTATTTGTACATATACTAAATATGATAAAGGAATTTGAGCTTGTTTAAATCTTTCTTGTAATAACTCTTGTATTTTATCCTTTAAGTGCATTGTTCCAAATAACACTTCATCATCTTTACAGCGTACCATATCATAAGTGAATTCCATAATTACGCTTTTACAATCTACTCTATTTTCATCCGTTGGATTTCCAAAAAATGTATGATATCCATCTTCAAAAATAACTGTAGGTATAGTGCCTTCTATGAATTTTTCATCTAGTACTGGTGTTTCTTTTAAGTATTTAAGATCTTCTTCAGATAGTTTTTCAATATGAATATTATTTCTAACAAATAAGTAGCCACTGGTTAATACTTCAGATTGATGATAGAAATTGTATTCTTGATCTTCTACCTTTGGTATGTCTAATCCACTATCTAATATAGTCTGTTCTACTTCTTTTAAATGAACACGTTTATCTAAATATTCTTCAAGAGCTTTTCTATACTTTTTTTGTAAACGGACAAATTCATCTAAATCATAGAATCTTAATCCAACTAAATCATTATTGTATGTATTTGGTATATATATCATATACATTCCCCCTAAAGTGCAAAAGTATTTACATCTTTTGCTATTGTTAGTATTACTTTTTTCAAAAACTCTCTATCTTTTATTTCTTCTAAAACTGCATCAGACATTCTTTCACAGAATAGTGGATCTGAGCAATCATTTACATTTAATAAGTATACAAATGTGCGTCCATCTATTTCTTCGACCCATATAACTTGATAAGATTTGTTATTATCTAATTGTAAAACTTTTCCATACATTTTATCAAACATAATAACTACCTCTTTCTAGAGCCTTGCACATATCTATCAGCTGCATCAATATAATATTCATTAGGTTGTCTTTTATAGAAATTACCATAATCATATTCAACAAATGAATTATCTACAACCATATTATCATTAACTGGAATTGCTGGTTTATCCATTCTATTAGCTATTAGATTTATCATGCAATATCCACTATACATCATTAATATTTTTCTTTGTGGGTCGTTTTCAGTTATATTTTCAATTTTGTACATTTTAACTACCTCCTGTATTTAAGAAGAAATTATTTGGATCTATTCCATAAGAACTAGATAGATTAATTATATTAGTATATAAGCTATTCAAATAATTCTGATATTCTTGGCTGTTTTTTCTTATAGAATTTAGTATAGCATTAATATCGGTATTTTGGTAGCGTCTCATGAACTCTTGATTTGTTCTATTTATTGCTTCAGCTAATAAATTACTTCTTAATGAGTTATAAGATTCACGAAGCCCTCTATTTGGTTCTGAACCATAACCCATAAATCCATCAAGAACTCCAGTTAATACTGGTGGTGCTTTAAAGCTCATATTATTTTCTGCTCTTATTTCATTACAGATATTAGTATATTCAGCTAAGTATTCGTTACCAGAGTAAATTACTAAACTTTCATCTCTAGTTAAGTTCATTGGCATTATACTTGAAGGTCCTCCAGTCATATTTGACGTCTTAAAATAGAATGGAATTCCTCTTTGTCTACACTTATCTGCAAAACGCATTGTGAAATCAATAACATCATTGAAATTATCAAGGTTGATATAAATTCTCTTTTGAACATCTTGAGTATCGAAACCATTACTGATTACATGGCTCCAATATGGATTCGAACTATCGACCCTATATCCATTACCAAAATTGAATTTAGCATAGAATTTATCAATCATATTTTGCGTTGGAGGTCTTCTTTGCGTTCCTGTTAGACTAACTAATCTGTCATATACTTTTCCTACGCCATTATTCAACGCATATTCTATCTTAGCTAATACTGAATATTGATTTATTTGATTTTGAGCTGCAGTATTAACTTCTGTAACATTATTTCTTCTTGTGAAAGAGTATCTAACTCTACTAGCTGCTTGATTTTGAACATTTGTATTGACGTTTTGTTGAACTGTTGGAGTTACTTGTTGTGTTCCTCCATCTCTCTGAATTGTAAGTATAATATCATTTAATACTTTAACGTTCAAACTTGTAATATATGCACGACAGTTATTATCTCTAGTTATATATCTATCGTATCCGTTTCTCAAATAAGTTTTTATAGCATCAATACCTAGCATATACTCTGGATTAGCCATAGCTTTTGCATCTTGAATTTTAATAACATTTCTTACGTTTTCAACTGTTTCATTATATACCAAGTTATATGCTTCTATTAGTATTTGTTTATCGACACTCGTAACGTAGGCACGACAATTATTATAACTACTTATAACAGTTGGATTACCAAAGTTTATGTAATCCCTAAGTGCAATTAGACCTGGAGCATGATTTTGAGGCGCTGTTTGCGCTTTATAATCTAGAGATGCAACAACATTCCTTAAATTAGCTACTACTGCTTCTATTTCCTTTTGTTTTTTGCCTTTAAATAATCCATCAAATAATCCACCTTTAGCAGATACTTCTTTACCAACTGTTATTGATGCTAATGATGGATCCATAATAGTTTTTACAGCATCAGTTTGAGCAACTACTGCTCCAGAAGATTGTGGATTAACTCCAAATCTTATAGCCCATATTCCACTATCTGAATTATCACGGCCTTTAATACTATCATGAATGTATCTATATTTTTTACTCCATGATGATACAATTAATTCTCCATCTTGAACATCAGTAACTAACATACCGTGTCCACCAATATCTCTTTGTATATTTCCTTCAACAACTGATGAAAGCAGTGCCGCATCCTTTGGCGTAGGGCCTGGAGTTTCTGGTGATAGTAATTCCATATCAAAATGAGTACTTGCAATGATAATAAAGCTGTCTTTTTGATTTATTATTGCTGCCAATAAACCCGCAGTTGAATTCAAATTATCCATGCTTGTGTAATCTACTTGAATTCCTTTTGATTCAAAATAGCTTATTGCTTTTGCTCTTTGATCTGATTCACCTGTGAATCCAACTATAATATCTTCAGCTTTTACTAATTCTCCAATAGTAGCAAAGCCTCTTGAAGCGAAAACTTTTGATATATAACTTAAATACATATCGAAAGCAACTGCTTCAAAATTATATCCAACTTTACCTACTTCATCGAAGAACATTCCATCAAATTTTATATCAAATCCCATTTTTTGCTTAAATATTTCTGCACCATTTTCAATGCTTGCCATATAAGTTACAAATGCATTTGCGAAGGCCATATAACAGCATCCGCCTTTCGCATAATGTTCGGCAAGCGACATTTTTTCTGCGTTTGTTGCATTTGGGAAATATTTATCAATCATTGTGTTAAATAATTCGGCTTTTGCTAAAGTTATTGAATTAAAATGAGGTTTATCGCTTGTTTTTTCTAACAATTTTCTAAGTAAGTTAAAAACATCTGATTGATTTCCACCGTATTGGTCTGGAGAGAATATGTCTGCAAAGGCTTTCATATTTCTAATTGAGTAACTAGATGCTTTATTTACTTCATCTCTTGTTAACTCTTTTATAGAATAGTTGACCATATCAGTTAAATTTTCTGAAATTACAATATCTGATATGTTTATACTTCCCCTACCGGCATAATCTACTTTTGGAGGCCTATAGAATTCTCTAGTTGTTCCATCTTCCATCTTAATTGTTATTAAATATACACTATTTGGATTTAGATTTTCAACATTTAAGATGCCTAACGGTTTAACTTTTAATACTTCAAAACTTTGACATAGTTTTAATTCTTTAAATGAATTAAGCATATTAATTTCTGTTCCATAAGAACTTACAATGAATTTCTTTAATATTCCATCAACTTTAGCATAAACGACATTTATACCTCGTTGTACTCCTTCATTATCACCAATAATCATATTAGATTTTACAACATTTTTTTCTATGTTAATTATTTTTACTTTACCATCTAGAGCTTTTCCTAACATAAAATTTTGTTGGAAGAAATTTATAATATCGATGTATCCTCTGCCTACAAAATTTGAACCTGTATAGTAAGCAATTGTAAATCTTTTTCCATCTACTTCTATTGTGAAATCGTAAACGCTTTTACTATCAGCTACATATCTTAATTTTTCTATTTTAAATTCAGATATTTGATTTAGTTTACTGATAAACCCATTGAAAAATTCAGTTTCTACACTTACTCTGTAATTTTTCAAATCTATATCTGCCAAATTAAAGTAATCAGTTACAGTATATGCAAGGTTAAATGTAGCATTAAAATCTGCGAATATGTTTTCTTTAGTAAAGAAATGACGTACTATGGCATTCATAAATTTATTAGATTCTTGACTTAGATCAAAAATTAATTGTGCATCACTTATTACTTCTAAGGCATCGTTAATATTTAATGAACATATTTTATTTATAATAGTATCATTTTGTTCAATTTGGAATGAACATTTACCACTTCTAAGGGCTGATAACAAATTATTTAATGACTGTTTATTTAATCCATTGATTTTTTCTTGGACAACAGGGCTATCAAATATTTTATTAAACTCATCATTGCTTAAATAACGGAGTGCTTCACCTATATTAAATGGGAAGTTAACATCATTTCCAATGAAACTTGCTATTGTGTTATTTAACGCTTCTGTTCCAACAAGTTTTTGAACTATAGTTCTATTTTGTATTAATGTTGAAATATATACAGGTGCTAGTTTATTTATATCTCCACTGGATATAAGTTCATCTATAATCATAGCTCTATATTCTTCAGCATTAGCAAAGCCACTTACTTTAGGATCAATAGCATTCATTTGTAGAATATCATTTATTCTCTTTAGTGATTGTTGAGTATCTCCACCATTATTAAAGAATATATCATCAATTATAATTCTTATCTTTTCTTTTTTTGCTGTTTGAATGATTGGTGATAGTTTTTCTGTAAACTCTGGCATTGATTCTATAATATCATTTAACGTTGATGTGATTTCGAAAGAATTAGCGTTAGGAGCAATACTTTGAAGAGCTCTTCTTAATCTAATATTAATCTTTTTATCACCTAAAATTTTTAAAATTTGGTTATATGATTCTGTTATCTTAACAAAAGTCACTTTTCCATCGATTACGGTATATACGTACCTTGGACCGATTGGTTTTCCATGATCAAACAAATCAACAGTTATCATAGCATGTTGTTCAGTAAATTGTAGAGGACTAATCCTTATACCAGCTCTTGTTGATTGCTCTTGCATTATTGCTGTTGCTTGTTCTTGGGTTATTTTTCCTTTTTTTACATTAAATTTCAAGTCTGCTTCTGTTTGGAATGTAAAATTATATAATTTAAGCATTTCTTGTAAATATTTAAATAATGTAATCATATTTGTATTTCTTACATTGTTAATATTTATGAAGTTTTCTGTTAATTCACCAGATAATATTTCGCTTTCGTACATTAATCTTGTGCTTTCTAAAACAACTTCATTTTCGATAAATAATCCATTTATCATACTACTTATGTCTTTAATATATTGCATAATTGTAGAATCAGCAGCGGCTAATATACCTGCATTTGTTGTTCTTAAATAATTGAATAATTGTGACTCTAATTTTGTTCTTGCATCAGTTAAAGCTGAAAGTTCTACGTTTCCTCCAGATTCGGCAGCAAACAAGAATTTTCCAACATTTGTAAAGAATGCAATTTGTTCTGGTGTCAAAGTTGTATTTAGCTTTTCTTCAAAATTGTTGTTTTGTATTGTATAAACTTTTCCCATTGCTTCATCAAATTGTGATATTTGTTGTAACAAATTGGTTAAAGTTTCATTTGTTGTATCTATTCCAGATAAAGCAGCAACTTGTTCAGGTGTGAAAACAATAAAACCTTGTGTTTCTCTGCCAAATTTAACATTATATGTATCATCCATTTTTCCAATTGGTGCTGTTAAATCTGGCATTATAATTGTTCCATCATCCAACATAATATATATTCCTGAATGACTTCCAAAAACAAAATTGCCTTCGATTTTTACTGCTGGTGTTTCTGCTGATAATGCAATTTCGGATGGTACTACTCTTTGAATAACAATTGAACTTGGATTGAACCCTGCATCTCTAAGTATTTTAGAATATAGTTGTGACCAATGAACACATATAATTGAATTACTATTTTCTATTTGTTCAAATGTCATAGTATTATTGTAAATTTCTCCATGTAAATCTAAATCATCATATTTGCCGGCATATTTAAATGCCTCACTATAATCTACTTGTTTACCTAATTCATAATAAATCAATCTAGCAACTTCCATTTGACTCATATTAGGTCTAATCTTAGAAAGAATACTCTTCTCTAGAGCTGTAACATTTTGATCTGATATTGTTTGAAGAGTTTGTTTAAATGCTGGAGTTATTCTAGGATCATTAATATTTAATAATGTATCAATTTGTGCTCCAGTAAGATCGGTTAGAGTAATGCTTCCTTCATTAAGTCTTGATATTACTGTTCCAGTTGTAACTTTTGTTCCAGTTTTAAACAAATCAATTATTGGGGTAAAAATTGCAGATAGACTTGCTCCTGGAGTTTTAAGTAATTGTTTAAGGTCAGTGAATTTTGTAAATCCATTTTTAAACATTTCTTTAATTCTACTGAATGTATCTTTAAGTGTGAATTTTCTTTGAGTTTGTGATTCAAGAATTTTATTAGCAAATTCTTGAGCAAGTGTATCAACAGTTGTTTCATCCATTTCATTTAATCCAACTACTGCATTGTATGCATCTGTTTGTAATGCAGCTATTACTTCTGGTGTTAATTGGAATTTATTATCATCTAATATTTCAGATACTTTTACTAAAACATCTATTGTAATTTGGACTTCTCCTAAAGCTGTTTCTACTAATTCAACAGCTGAAGTACCATCAAGTACTAAAGGATTAAATGTAGTTTGAATTCTTTGTAATCCATTATTAATCATAGTATTGACCATAACTGGACTAACTATTGTTTCATTAGCGCTATCGTATAATGCAAGTATATCAGCATATAATTGTGCTTTGGTTTGTGCATCTATATTGAAATTAGCAAGTATTCCAGCAACATTAGTACTATTGTTATTAATTAATTGTTGAGTAGTAGCTTCTAGAGAAGAAGGTACTTGAACACCTGGTTGAGCTTGTGAATAATCTATTGCTCCTGATTCCATAGAGTTTCTACCTAATTGAGCAGCAGTACTTTGAGATGTATCTTGTAAATTTAATTGTGTTTGTGATCCACCAACTGAAGCACCAGTAGTTCCTAAAATTGCGTTCATTGAACCATTGGCTTGTATAACTACTTTTCCACCTTTAACTGCTCCAAAGAATAAACCTGATGCTAAACCACCAAGCCATGCTTGGAAGCAATCATTTCCTTTATCTAATAAAGCATGGAATAATGCTTGTTCATGACTTTCACCTGCTTGCATGTAACTAGCCATTGTTAAGTTAAATGAGCTTAAGTCTTGGCAAACAACATTATCCCAAATTGTATCTAATATTTCTGTACATAATTCTTCATCTGCTTCACAGATTGCTTGAGAAATCATGCATGCTAAAATATAGGCGTTCGCAGTAATAAATTGTGAGCCAGTTTTTTCTCCTATTCTTCTAATTAGATTAATTGAAGTTGCTCCTAATTTAGCTTCTAGATTTACTAAATGTCCTAATGAATATGCTTCCATTAAAGATTCGATAGCAGATGTACCGATTGCATATATAACCGCCATTCGCGGTGATACTCCTCGATCCAGTGCATCATTTAATGAACTTACATAAACTCTAGAACCCATCATAACAGTACTTATTGCTAATTCTGCTAAGAATCCTGTTCCACCAGTAAAGTATCCTACTACAATCATTGCTGCTGTATCGGCAATACTCATACCAGTGTCATAAATAAATGCTAAAGTTGGATGATTGGCTACATATGCACCAGTTTCATCAACCATAATACTTCCATCAGCATTATGTTTATATCTAATAGCTTCTGATACTGCAGATCTGTATACATTTCCATAACTGATGACATCTGATCTCCAGATATGATCTGTTCCTATAGCACCAACTGAATTAAAGAACGCACCAATACCTTCGAATGGAGTAATAATAACTGATGCAATTGAAGCAAGTACTCCGTTAAACCAGTTTGCTTGAGCCCATGCTCTAGCTTTACCTGTTTCGGCTCTGTAATATCTTGTATCAACTTCGTCAGCTATTCCTTCAATGTAATCTATAGCAGCTTCTGCACCTTGTTTATTTAAAATATACATGAAGATTGCTTTTTCTTGATCTGAAATTATTGGATTTCCATTTTGATCAGTTTCAGTTGCCCACTTTTGCATATAATGGTTAAATACATCGCCATCTGATACTTGATAGCATCCATGATCTGTATAAACATAACTTCCACTTATTTTTGCTTTTCCGGCAAATACGCACGCTAAAAAGGCAGCTCGTTCTTCGTCTGTTGTAATATATAAATAACCCATTCCATAACCATCATAGATTACTCTTGATTCAGCGTTTTCAACAATTCTTACTTGGACATAATCAAATTTGCAATATTCAGCCCAGTCAGGTTGTTTAATATACGCAAAAATGTTTTCCATATTATATTCTAGATTATGATGAATTTCATTTGAAATTGCTGATAAGGCTTGTGCTCTGCTAACAGCAGCTACAACTTCTTCAGGTTTTTCCCACCATATTATGTAATGGTCTTGATATTGTTGTTGTACACGTTCATAGAATGCTAATACAGCTGGATCATTGAAATTAATTGTTCTAACAGTTTCAATTTTAGTTCTTCCCCATGTCCAGAACCAGAATCCAGCATCGGAAACTTCTTCTTCTCTCCATGGAATCAATTTTTCCATTTCTTTGTACATTTCACTGTCGCCATAGAATTCATTAAATCTAACATATTCCCAATCCATTCCTTGTGGTATTGGTGGTGGTCCTCCTGGGTTATACCAATATTGTACTATACCATATTCGTCAACCGTTCTAAATGCTATAATAGTGTTTTTATATGCGTCATCTAAGTTTTCAAAACCACCAGCCATATGTTGGATTAATAAATAAATAGCTGTATTTTCATCTATATCTCTTAAGAATGCTTGTTCAGATAACATGTTCGCAAAAGCTACAACTTCTGCAACATGCTCATCAAAACCAGCAAAAGATGTATAATCAAAATCTTCTAAAGTTAATTCTACTCCAGGGATTTTTGGGATTTCCCCACGTAGACTCATAAAGTACATTGCTTCATATAATGCTTCATCAGATGTTGCATTTGGATCAGTTTCTGTTCTATCTAAAATTCTTTGATATAAAGCTTGTGCGTCTACTCCCTGATAAATAATTCTATTTATATCGTAATCGTTAAAGCCCATTTCCTTTAATGCGTTTCTTTTTTCTTCGTTTACTTGAGCAACCCAAACATCGTATTCTTCTTGATTAACTCTTCTTATTTCATGTGTAATTGGATCTTCTATCTCATAATATATTTCTTGGCCTTCAGTAACAGCGTCGGTTGCTGGAGTATCTCCTAAATCAGATGCACCATTTCCTATAGCATTTGTTGTTGCTTGTGATGCACCACCGCCATTACCCATGGCTATTTCTCCTGCGCCACCGCCACCTACTGGTGTTCGTGCGCCAGTTGCTCCCCCAGCTCCGCCACCGAATTGAGGTTGTTGAGGTTGTTGAGGAGATGCAGGGTTACTATTTTGGCCAGCTGGTGTAGCAGGTCTACTTCCATCAGGTGAATTTTGAGGTGCTTGCTGACTTGCTGGATTTGTTGTAGATGGAGGTGAGTCTGGGGCAGTTTGACTACCTGGATTTGTATTATTATCAGGAACTCCATTATCCCCACCGGTAGTTGATACAGTTGGGTTATTTACATCTGGAGTACTTTGGGTTCTTGTAGTTGGATCTGAATCTTGACCATATATATCAAATTCTTCAGTTCCTGCATTTTGCGTAGTTTGATTTGGACTCGGCGTAGTGTTATTATCATATCCGCCTGTAGCTGTATCTGTTTCAATTCTAACGTTTGTTTCTTCGCTACCTGATCCTTGAGTATAACTAAAGCCAAAGGCGCTATGATCTCCGATTCCACCTCTTAGAGCCATCTCCATCCTCCTCTCATTATAGTATTCTATCCTATTGTTTATTATACCATAATTTGTAAACAAAAAAAAAGCTATTACTAGCTTTTTATTTTAATTATTTTAATTCACTTATTAATTGATCGATATCCTCTGCCACTTCTCTTACTATCGTTTCTCCATATCTATCAATAACTTCTTGTACTTTTGCTGGAACACTCTTAGAGCCATATAAACCTGTTTTAACATAATCTCTAATTTTATCTGATATATTTTTCATTTTTGTATCAAAATTGCTTACTGCTCTAGACATTCCACTTTCATATCCCATTGAATATGCAGTATTAGATAGTGAATTTTGATAGCTATTAATAGTAGAATCAATGTTTATTAAAAATGAATCAATATTTGAAATAATATTTTCAATTTTTTCTCTTTTAATACCCATTTCTTCGTCACCACTTCTATCAGTTGATGCTAATGAGTCTATTGTTAAATTGAATTTAGTTTCAGATGAGCTTTGATAACCAAATTCTCTTCTTTCACCACCAGAAGTATATCTATATTGAAGCATTCTATTATCTTTATCTACACTGATAGGAGATGTAGTTTTTACTTGAGTGTTTGGTTCAAAACTAATGTACCAATAATGGCTAGCAATCTCTGCTTCTTCTTCATCATCACTTCTTTTGGCTTTAGATAACCAATAATCATATGCTGATGTAATACTTTTTATTACATCATTAGCATTTGCTGCTATTTCACATGATAGTGACTCTAAATTTTCTTTTAATCCTTTAACATATACTACACCTTCTTCTGTGTACCAACTTTCTGCTAAAGGATTAATTACTTTTGACTGTATTTCTTTTTCTATACTTTTAGAAATATCTTTGCTATATCTTTTTACATTGTATATTAAATTTTTTGTTCTTTCTAAACTTCGATGTGTATATGCCATACTATCACTCTTTTCTATTTTCATTATAACATAATGATACCAAAAAAAAACACATCAAAATGATGTGTTTTAGTACTTAACGTTAAATTATTGACCGCCTTCGCCGCCGCCTTGAGCTAGTTCACCTAATTCACCAGCAATGCTAGAGCTTACAGTACCGTAAGATTCAACAGCTTTTTCAAGAGCAGTTTTTAATGATGAAGGTCCAGTTGTCATTGCAGCAAATGCATCTTTAACTTTTTGGTTAACAGCGTCATAGAAATCTAGAACAGCTTGTTCTTGTTCACCATTTGCATCGAAGAATGCATCAGATGCTGATAAGTTACCTTTCATTGTATCAAGAGCGTCCTCAATATCAGTTTGAATTTGATTAAAGTCAATATTTTCAGCTACGTCAGAAACAATATAAACTTTTCCTTCATCTTCTGATTTAACTTGACTAACATCAATTTGAATTTGAGTGTCAGCTGAACTTAAATAGTTATAAGCTTGATTTCTTCCAGATCCACCTGTAGTAGATTTATAGTTTTCACTTCCGCCTTCTGGAGCTGTAAAGTTAGGTAATGCTATGTAACCACCACAACCATTAATAGCGTTTTCAGTAGTTTCATCTGGATCAGCATACATTGTTGATTGAGCTTCGCCAGCTCCAACGTATGTTTGATCATATTCAGTAGTTCCTTCACCTAAATCTTGTCCTGATGTAGATAATAGCCATGAATCATATGATCCAGCTATTGCTCCGATTGCTGCGTTTGATAGAACAGCAATTTCGCTTGTTAATGCGTAAACAATTGATCCTAAACTATTTAAGAATAATACTGCATCTTCAGCAAACCAGTTGCTTACTAATGGAGTAACGATTCCTGATTCTATTTTAGTTTTAATTGTTTCTGAAGTGAATGTAGTTGCACTGTCATGAATTTGACCGATTAATGCGATTGTTCCACTTCTGCTTGTACCAATTTTGCTTCCTGCTGCAGCGCCTCCGCCGCCGCCGCCACCTAATAAGTATGCCATTTTTTTCCTTCTTTCTTTATCGTGAATATTCTCTATTCATATTTATTTTATCATATTTTTTTTAATTGATTATTTTTTTTATGTTTTTTTACGTTTTTTTGACAAGTGTCATTTTATTTTTTTAAATTTATTAATATTAATTCAGTAGCATTTCTAATATCAGTTGATATTATTTTTTCATTGTTTCCATATATTTGTGATGTATATTTATTAATCAACACATAGTTGTCTTTTATATTTAATACTCCACCATTCAGGTCACTAATTGCTTTAGAAATCAAGACTTTAACTTTCCAAACAAGTTCGTTAACCGGAACAAATATGTCATAACTTTCTTCAAGTTCCGGAACAATTACTTTAATTAGAATCTTGTTCTTCATTTTCTTCACTCTCTTCTTCTTCGGCTTTAGCATAGAAACTTAATAATTTAACTACTGTTGCACCTTGTTCAAAAATATTAAATCCAAATGTATCATTAATTCTTAATGATGCTTCCCTAGGGATAGGAGTTACTCTAAATACTTGTGTATCAGCAAGTCCTTTACCTACCCAAATTCCATCTGTGTTTAGTCTTATTAACGAATACCATCTATCCATATCTATAGTTCTTAAATTTCTTGCTCCATCAGCAATAATTAGATGCATGTTCGTATTATTTATTATATTTTTAAGCATGCCTTCTACTTTTGTAACATTTGTTAATATATTTTTTAAATCAGATATACCATAAATGATAAATACTATTTTACTGTTTTCAATTGTTTTGTTCTTTTCAGTAAAGTCATATAAAACATCAAATGTTTTTTCTATTTCTGTATCATAGTAATTATTTACATAATCTTTAGCAAACGGAAGATTTTTCTTTGGATCTATAAAGATTGTTGTTACACCTTTCATTGTCTTAAATATTGTTACTAAGCTAGACATAAATCCATTGATGTTTTCAAGTTTATAACCACTGATTGTTGTAGCATTATTAGCTGTGAAATTGTATTTACTAATTTTAAGCGTTTCTTTTTCCATACCAATTGGTACTTCTTTAAGATCTGTAATATAATCTTTAACCATATCAAATGTAAGAATAGCAGGCAATTTAGGTATTTTCTTGCTTCTTACAGTAGCTGTTGCTGATAATGCTTTTCCAGTTTCAGCAATTTTTGTATTAACATTATCTTTTTCAGCTATTATAGAAGCAGTTTGGAATTCATGTACTCGTCCATTATTAACAATACCTCTTGCGAAATCTTTTCTAGGTAATAGTTTTGATCTTCCAGGTACAGCTGTTCTATACGCCATATCGTCTTTTAAGTGTAATGCAATATTTGTTTGTACAGATTGATTTTGTCTTCTTGAAATACTTGTTGTATTAGCTAATGTTATCCAAATAAATATACCATATCTAGTACATTCTCTAATTAGTACTGATAAAATATCTGGGAATTTCTTATTAATTTCAATGAAGTTTTCATAACCGTTGATTATTAACAACATAATTGGTAATTTGGTAGGACTATTTTTTAGATATGCATTATAGTCTCCACCATATTGCATGAAGTTTTTCTTTCTTTCGTTTAATTCATTTTTAATTAATTTTATAACTCCAGCAACTGTTTCACCATCATCTTGGCCAACGAATTCACCAACTTGTGGGAATGATTCAAATACTCTTAATGATTCAGAACCATAATCGATAATGAATGTATTTACTTCTGAGGCATCATGATGAGTAAAAATAGAATATAAAGCTGTTTTAAGGAAGAATTCTCTTTCATCTTCAACAATTCCATATATTAAAGTATTTTGATTTTCTAAACAGTTTATTTCTAAT
The DNA here is from genome assembly GCA_017525015.1 of Bacilli bacterium. Next base: position 128,309 of record JAFXUK010000015.1, on the reverse strand, counting down.
AAACCTTGTTGTTGAATCTCTGGTGCATCATATTCACCAATAGTTCCTTTAACTTTGAATTTTTCATGTACAACATTGTATTTCTTTTCAATATCATCTAATAGTATTACGCCTTCAATACTTGGAAGCCATAATTTTTTAACTCTTTTATTAGTTTGGTCTGCTACTTCTATAATGTTTTTCAATATAGCAGCAAGCTGTTCACCTTGAGCTTCTACTTTTGGTCCACCACCAGCTTTAATATTTTTAATAATGATACCTGTATCATTAATAATATTAATGCTTTTGTCCGCTTCTTTAATTACAGTATTTGATGGATAGTATTTAGCTCCTGCCCATCCTGATTGACCTAAAATGTATAATTCGTCTTGACCTACTTGTAGGTAGAAACGTCCAGCTTCTTTTAAGAATGCTGCATCTGGTTTCTTTAACATTTCTCTTGAGTCACCAGGACTTTGAACCTTTAAGCAGACTCTAAACTTAGTATTTGTCCAAATTTGTTCACTAACTTGTCCACTTGGTTTCTGTGTTGCAAGAATTAAGTGAACACCTAATGAACGACCAATACGAGCAATACTAATTAAATCATCCATGAAGTCTGGTTGTTGATCTTTTAATTCGGCGAACTCATCACATATGATTAATAAATGTGGACATGGTTCTTTTAGCTCTCCACTATGGAAATGTTTTTGATATTTATAAATATCCATAGTAGATTCAGCAGTTGCTTCACGTGCTTCATTAAATAATTTTTGTCTACGTTTAACTTCACTATCTATACTAACTAAAGTTCTATCCATTTCAGATTTATCTAAGTTTGTTATAGTACCTGTTAAATGCGGAAGAATCATATTATTAGTTTTGTTTTCAAAAGCGTAAGCTAAACCTCCACCTTTGTAGTCGATTAAGATAAATGAAATATCATCAGGACTATAGTTAATACACATTGATAAAATATAGGTAATAATGAATTCTGATTTACCAGAACCAGTAGTACCAGCAATTAATCCGTGTGGTCCATGTGCTTTTTCATGTAAGTCTAGGTAAATAAGTTCTTTATTTCCATCTACACCAACTTCAGCTCGTAAACTCTCAGTAGCATCATTGTTCTTCCATCTTTCAAGAATATTTAATTGTTCTACTTTTCCAACTCTTTCCATTTCTAAGAAAGTTTCTGATTGAGGAAGTCCTCCTGATGCTTGTCTTACTTCTATCGGAATGTTTGAAAGTACTCTAGCTATTTCCATCATATTGATGTTATATTTAACTTCATCTTTAAATGTTTTACTCTTTTGTTCATCATATGAATTTGTTAAAACATTAGATAAGTTTTCACCAATTGATATGAAGTTATTACATTTACTTGGTAATTTACTTAGTTTGTTTTCAATTATTATTAAACTAAATCCTAGATCAGCATCTATTTCTACTAAAGCATTAATTAAACCATATCTTTTAACTAAGTCATATCCATCAACTATTATTAAATAATATGGAATCTTTGATGCTACTTGACCATCTTCTCCTGGTGTAGTTCTAGCTTTTAAAATTTCTAATAAATTTTCAGCGATATTCTTTGCACTGAATTGATCTGTAGCAAAATATCTGAAACTCTTATCGTTTGAGAAGTTGTGATTTAAGTAACTAATATATTCAAAATTCTTTTTACCTTTTCCATCAGTAAATACTACTAGTTTCAAGTCAGTATAGTTATAATAAGTAATAAATTGTAATAAAATGTTATTAACAAATGTATATACTTTTTTCTTTTCACCCATTATAGCTGTAGTTTTGTTTTTGTTAAATGAATAACCAATTGGGACATTTTTTATAATTTTGTGTTGTTCAACAATTTCTTCAGCCTTTTGTCTCATTTCTGTTTTATCAATATCAAATTCTCTTGTTGAGAAATTAATATTAGCATCTAATTCTTCATCACCAACACCTATTCTTGCCACTAATAGGTCATTTTGATCCATACGTTTATCCCAGAAGTTCATGCCTCTTCTGTTCATTATTTTTAAGCATTCATATTCATCATATAAGTTTTCTTTTAAAATCTCAGCTTGAATCATACATTCTTCATCTAATTCTCTTGCTTTATGATTAATGTATTCATCATATTTTGCTTCTAATTCACGTTGTTTATCTCTTCTGATATGTTTCATATATGCTTTACTTAATCTAGGCCATACTAAAGAACCTAGTACAGCAGCTATGCTTGTTAATAATTGTAAGATACTTTGTCCTAATGTTCTTTCACCACTAATGATAGCTGTTATAACTGTTGTTAGTCTTAAAACACCAACTAATCCCATAATCAATTGAGGTCCTAAAGTTAAAGCTACTGGTAAAGCATTACTATCTTTTTCATCATTAGGTGGGTTTTCTATATCAAAGTCTTTTGTTTCTATTTGTCTTCTTAAACGAGGTGATTTTGAATAATAATCTTCCTCTTTATACATATCAATATCTACTACTTCTTCTTTACTTCTTTCAGTAGTATCTTCGTAGTAATAATTAACAAGCCCAGAGCTCATTTCGTTTAATACTACTTCGCCATTTGGATTGTTAATTAAGATTAAACCATTTAGTAAATATATCTTTAAACCATATATATTCATGTAGTCACCAATTTCTAAAGGAAATTGTTTTTCTAACATAACAATATTATTAATATATGGATTTATTTCAGCATTGTTTTGAACATATACTTTACCATCTTGACCAAATGATAACTGCATGTATACATAACTACCAATGGCATTGTTATATATTAAGTTGGCATCTGGGCCACCGATTTTTAAATTTAAAGTTGTATCATATTTATAACATCCAAAGCTATCATCTAATGAATTTTCAATTTTAATAAGATAGCTTTCATCTTCTCTTTGTAATTTGTAGAAGTTTCCAGGAATTACTTCCTGACTTTCTACTTCAAGGCCATTAACTATAAGACGCGAAAAAATAGTAGAATAAATCATCCACTTTCCTTGGCTGGCCTCTATATTAATTAACTTCTTTTCTTCGCCTTCTTTGATGTCGAAGCTAAAGCTACCTGATACATCACTAGGAAGATTAAAAGTATAGAGTTCATCTGGTAAAAAAAGATATATCTTCATAGCCAACACCTCTATTATGTAATAATTTTACCATATTTATTTAAAGTATTAAAGAATTTTAGCATAAAAAAATACTCTATAAAGAGTATCTTATTTAACATATGGTAGTAATGCCATAAATCTTGCCCATTTAATTTGTTGAGCTATATGTCTTTGGTGTTTAGCACAAGCACCTGTCATTCTACGAGGCATTATTTTGCCCTTTTCATTTATATATTTAGAAACAATCATAACGTCTTTGTAGTCAACGCTTTTACCAGCACACATTTGGCATACTTTTTTCTTTTTACGATAAAATTCAGCCATGTTTTTTCCTCCTTCTATTAGAATGGTAGGTCATCATCACTTAGTGCTACTTCGTTACCGAAATCTTTGAAAGGATCTTCGCTTATATCAGTTGTAGCAATATCTTCTGATGGACCATTATTAAAATCTTCGTTATTTGCAGCAGAATTAGCTCCACTTCCGATGAATGTGAAGTTATCTACTACAACATCTGTAGTATATCTTTTAGTTCCATCTTGAGCGTCATAACTTCCAGTTTGGATTCTACCTTCTACAGCTAGTTCTCTACCTTTTTTTAGGTATTTAGCTATAGCTTCTCCTGTTCCTCTCCAAGCAACACAGTTAATAAAATCTGCACTTCTTGAACCGTCTTCATTTGTTCCACGACGATTAACAGCTAATGTGAATCTTGTTTGGCTAATGCCACTAGCAGTTGTACGCATTTCTGGATCTCTAGTTAATCTTCCTACTAATACTACTCTATTCATAACTCATCTTACTCCTCATCTAATTTAACAATTAAATGTCTAATTACGTTTTCATCGATACCAGCTTTACGGCTTAGTTCTGATTCAGCTTCTTTTGTAGCTTCAAGTGTCATAACATAGTAGTATCCGCTGATTTCTTTTTTAATAGGATAAGCTAGTTTCTTTTCTCCAAGTTCTTTGAATTCTACAACTTTTCCACCGCATTCAGTTACAATGTTTTTCATGTTTTCAGCAGTTGCTTTAACTTGTTCACTTTCCATTGTAGCTTTAACGATAAACATCATTTCATATTTATTCATTTTTCTACACCTCCTTATGGTCTTTTCGGCTTTATCTCACAATAAAGCAAGGAGTAAATTTCTTACTCGCTAGTATTTTAGCACATTTGTACGGTTATGTAAACAAAAAAAATAGGCTTTCGCCTATTTTGACACATTGAATCGGAAGTAACAAATATCTCCGTCTTTCATCTTGTAATCTTTGCCTTCAAGTCTTAGTTTACCAGCTTCTTGAACAGCTTTTTCACTTCCTAGTTTTTCTAAGTCGTCATAAGACATTATTTCTGCTTTGATAAAGCCTTTTTGGAAGTCAGTATGGATGATACCAGCACATTCTGGCGCTTTCATTCCATCTTTAAATGTCCAAGCACGACATTCGTCTTCACCAGCAGTAAAGAATGTTTTTAAACCTAATAATGCGTACGTAGCTTTAATTAATTGGTCTAAACCTGATGCATTTAGTCCTAAATCACTCATAAATGCATCTCTTTCTTCATCGGCATAGCTTGATAATTCTTCTTCTAATTTAGCACACATGATGATTACTTTTGAACCTTCTCTATCGGCTAGCTCTTTTACTTGATCAGTATAGATATTTCCACCTTCGATAGCAGCTTCTTCATTAACATTGGCTGCATAAATTATTTTCTTTAAAGTAATGAAGTTAAAGCTATTGATAGCTTCTAATTCATCTTTAGTATATTCAACATTTCTTAATGAGCGTCCTTCAAGTAATGCTTCTTGTGATTTCTTTAAAGCTCCTAATTCTAATAAGGCTTCTTTATCTTTTGTTGTTTCAGCTTTTTTCTCAATTTTACCTATTCTATTTTCAACTATTTCTAGGTCTGCTAGGATTAATTCTGTATTAATAATCTCAATGTCTCTAATTGGATCTATTTCGCCTTCTACATGAGTAATTTCTTTGTCTTCAAAGCATCTTACTACTTCGACAATAGCATCTACTTCTCTTATATGAGATAGGAACTTATTTCCTAATCCTTCACCTTTAGATGCACCTTTAACTAATCCAGCAATATCTGTAAATTCAAATGTTGTTGGTATTTTCTTTTTTGGTTTATACATTTCGTTTAGGATATCTAAACGATGATCTGGAACTGTTACAACTCCTACATTTGGTTCGATTGTTGCAAATGGATAATTAGCTGCAAGAGCTCCTGCTTTTGTTATGGCATTAAATAAAGTTGATTTACCTACATTTGGTAATCCTACTATACCTGCTTTTAATGACATAATATACACCTCAATTCCTTAGTTATTATATAAAAAAACAATTGAATATTCAATTGTTTTATGCGCCTATATTTCCACTTATTCCAATTGGTAAGCCAATTAGATACCAACCAATAATTATAACTAATAATATTGCTCCAGTTGCTAAGCCATATACTAATTGATATTTCAATGTAGTAAATAATGGTATAGGTTCTTCTTCTTGATTATATTTTTCAATATATGCTAGATATACTGCAAAATATGCAAGTAATGGTGTTAAACCAATTGTTGCACATTCTGAGAAACGAATAATCATTTGAGCAAACTCTGGACTTAAACTATTATTCATAAATACTGGTACAGCCGTTGTAGAAATTATTGACCACTTAGCAGATGGCCCTGTTAGTAATAATGTTGATATTGCTCCAATTAGGAACAAGACTACTACTAGCGATACACCTGTAATTGATCCATCTTTTAGGATATTAGCTAAACTTACTGTTACTACTGTTCCAATATTACTCTTTTTGAAAACGTTTACTAAGATAGAACCTAATAAAATAAGAATTAATGTTCTTCCTGTTCCATCTAAAGAGTGAGCTAAATCTTCACAGAAATCATTATTATTTTTAATAGTCTTAGCACCTATTCCATAGAACAAACCTAAGATTATAAATAACATCGTAACAATAAAGACATATCCATTACTAAAGAAGGAATTATAACTAAATAGTTTATCAATATAGAATGTTTGTTTATGATCTAGGAAATTACCTGAGAAAGGTAAACCTGGAATAATATTATAAATAAATATTAATAAATATAATGCTCCAGCTGTGATGGAAAATAATAAACCTCTATATTCTCTACGTCCTAATCTTAATTCTTTCTTTTCGTCTTTATATTCATATTTAACGATATTTTGACTAGTTATTCTTTCAGTAATTACAGTTAAGACAAAAGCAATAACTATAATAGCAACAGTCATGATAAAGATAAATGCACCTGTTCCTAAAGCATAGTTAGGGTCTATATTATTAGCATTTGCTAAGGTGTAATTCATCATTTCACTATCAGTAGCAGTTAATAAAACACTTAAACCACTACCACAAGTCAATGCTGCATATACAGCAACAATTCCTAATATAGGATTTCTTCGCCCATAGCTAAACATTAAAGCTGCTATAGGAATCATTACTACGTATCCTAAATCTCCAGATATACTTAATAAAATACTTATTAAGATAAGCCAGAAAGTTATTGTATATTTTTTACAATATTTGGTAAGGATTGTAAAAGTTGTTTTGATGAAACCACTTTTTTCCATAATACCTATTCCTATAAGGATTATGATTAAGCTACTTAATGGTGTGAAATCAGTAAAGTTAGATACAGTAGAAGTAAATATATATTTAAGTCCACCTAAACTAAATAATGATTCAACACTTTCACTTGTTGCTACATATTCTCCTGTTAAAATATCTATTTTATCGTATGTGGCTTCAAATCCTAGTAAATGAAGGAAACCACTTAATATTATGGTAAATAATATTAATATTAGGAAGGTCATAACAGGGTTTAAAGTTGCTTTTTCTTTAAACTTATTCATTAGTACCACCTACTATTTTCTTTAATTTTTTTTCAAATTCTAATCGATCCATCATTATTTCACGATTACATTTGATACATTTTATTTTAATGTCGACACCAGTTCTTACTATTTGCCATTCGTTTGTTCCACAGGCATGTGGCTTTTTCATTATGACAGTATCTCCTAATTTATAATTACTTGCCATTATGAACCTCCACTTGTGGGAATGGTACACTAACTTTATTCTTATTTAATGTTTCTAAGATAATTTTATTAGCATCTCTTTTAGCTTGCCATTGTTTTTCTCTTCTACAACGGAATTGAACCAAGTAATTAACGCTTGAATCTGCTAATTCGTTAATTCCAAGATAAACAACAGTTTCTGGTGTAACATTTTCTACTTCTTTTATTTGAGGAAGTATTTGATTATTGATAATTTCTTCTAATTTACCAATATCCTCTCCATAAGGAAGAGGTATTTTAATTTGTACTGTTTGATCTTTTTGAGATAAATTTTTAAGTTCCATTATGTTACGGTTAGCAATAATCATTACTTCACCATTTACATTTTTAATTTTGGTACTCTTTAAACCAAATTCAATTACTTCTCCAGTAAATCCATTATAAGAAACTATATCACCTACTATAAAGTAGTTTTCAGTTATGATATTAATTCCACTAATAATATCTTTAAATGTATCTTGTAATGCTAAACCGATGATAGTAGCTGTAACTCCAAGTCCAGCAACCATACCTTTAACATTAACACCGAAGATACTTAGAATATTTAAACCAGCTATGATTACTATCAAATATTTAGTAATTCTTTGAAATAATATAACTACGGTTTTTCTCTTTTTTAATTCATAGCCTTCTTTATTAGCATTTAAAGCTTTTTCTAATAAAGCAGCTATTGCTTTATAAATTAAACATGAAATAACTATTGTTAATACTGTGCCATATACTTCTTTTTGGGTTACGAATTCTATGACTTCTTCTATAAAATCTGTCATTATTCACCATCCGTATTGATACCTAGTATTTCTAATATTCTATCCAAATCATTATCTGAGTCATAAGGAATTTCAATTTTCTTTTGACTTATTTTTACTTTTGTTCCTATCTTTTCGCGCATTATACTTTCGTAGATAGAATGTCTTGCATTGTATACAGGTTCCCTTTTTATTTTATTTTTCTTTGGAATATCGCTAGAACTTGCTAACTTTTCAGTTTCTCTAACGCTTAGTCCTTTTTCAATTATTTCTTTAGCTATTTCATCTATTTGTTCTGGATCTTCTAATTTACTTAATACTCTAGCATGACCCATTGTAATCTTGCCATCTCTAACTAATTCCATAGTTTTCTTTGGTAAACGAAGTAAACCAACTATATTAGTAATATAACTTCTACTTTTACCAAATTTCTTAGCAGCTTCATCTTGAGTCATTCCACTAGTTTCAATTATTTTAGCAAATGCTTCAGCTTCTTCGATAGGATTTAAATCTTCTCTTTGAATATTTTCAATAAGAGCTATTTCCATCATTTCTTGATCTGTAATATCTCTTATGATAGCTGGGATTGTTTCTTTACCAGCAATCTTTGAAGCACGTGTTCTTCTTTCACCAGCAATTAGTTCATATCCTTTAATACTTTTTTTAACGATTATTGGTTGAATTACGCCATGTTCTTTAATTGATTCAGCGAATTCATTAAGTGATTCTTCGTCGAATTCTTTTCTAGGTTGATAAGGATTACTTCTAATTTCTGATAAAGGTATTTCTACAATATCGCTTTCTTTTGTTTCTTTAACTATTTTCTTTTCAAAATTATCAAAGTCGATTACTTCATTAGAAAATAATTGCTCTAAGCCTTTTCCTAAAGCTTTTCTCTTAGTCTCACTCATTTCTACTAATCACTTCCTTTGCTAAGTTTTGATATGCAAGTGTTGCTCTACTAGTTGGATCATAATCACTAATAGGTTTACCATGACTTGGTGCTTCTACTAGTCTAACTAGTCGAGGAATAATTGTATTAAATACTTTATTTTTGAAATACTTTCTTACTTCTTCAATTACTTCTAATCCAATATTTGTTCTTCCATCTAACATTGTTAGAAGTACTCCTTCTATACGAAGGTCTGGATTCATATTTGATTGAACCATTATTATGGAATTTAGTAATTGAGTTATACCTTCTAAAGCAAAGAATTCACATTGTACAGGTATTATTACTGAATTACTAGCTACTAAAGCGTTCATTGTTGTAATACCTAGTGAAGGTTGGCAATCGATGATAATAAAATCATAATTGTCAGATACTTTTGCTAGGGCATTTCTTAATTGTTCGTTTTGATGAAAATCTGAATTTTCCAGCATGTTTTTAACGAACTCTACATCAATACCTGCTAAGTTAATAGTTGATGGAATTAAAGACAAGTTTTCGAATTTTGTTTTAATAATTCCTTCTTCTATTTCACATGCTCCAGTCATGATGTCATAGATATCATATTTGAAGTCCCCTGAAATATATCCTAATCCTGTAGAGGCATTGCCTTGAGGATCTAAGTCTACTAATAAAGTTTTCTTACCTTCTTTACCAAGTGCGGCAGCTAAATTTATACTAGTTGTAGTTTTTCCAACTCCACCTTTTTGGTTTACAAGTGAAATTATTTTTGCCATATTATGTACCACCTTTTTAATGAGTATTTCTCTAAATAATTTTATCATATATATTCCAAATTGTCATTGGATTATGATAGTTTTTGTTTTTAATAAAAAGGGGGAAACAGATAATTTGTTTCCCTTATTTTTCTTCTTCATTTAAGGCATCTTTAAGCTCTTCTTTGTTCATTTTTGAATAACCTTTAATACCTTTTTCTTTAGCTTCTTCTTTTAGTTCGCAAACAGTTTGATTTCCATCAGTTGGTTCATCATTTTTCGATTCATCTTCTGGTTTCATTTTTCCTGTTTCAACTAAAGAAGTAATTTGTTCTTTTGTTAATGTTTCGTATTCCATTAATGCATCAGCAAGTAGTAATACTAGAGTTTCGTTTTTAGAAAGAATCTTTTTAGCTTCTTCATAACACTCTTCTAATATCTTACTTACTTCTTTATCAATTTCCAACGCAACTTGATCTGAGAAGTCTCTTGATTTAGCATAATCTCTTCCTAAGAATACGCCTTCACTCTCAGTTTCTAATTGAGCAAGTCCTAAATCACTCATACCATATTTAGTAACCATATTACGAGCAATCTTAGTAGCTTTCTTGAAGTCGTCTGAAGCACCTGTTGTTATTTCTCCTAAGAATGTTTCTTCAGATGCACGGCCTCCTAATAAACCTGTTATTTGTGAGATTAATTCTTCTTTTGTCATGATACCAATTTTTTCTTCTTTTGGAAGCATCATTGTGTATCCACCAGCTACTCCACGAGGAATAATTGTTATTTTATGAACTTCTTGAGCATCTGGTAATTTTAATCCGATTACAGCATGGCCAGCTTCATGGATAGCAACAAGTCTTTTTTCTTTTTCTGTTATCTTTCTAGATGTTTTAGCAGGCCCTAATAGAACTCTATCTGTTGCTTCATCAATTTCATCCATTGTAATAGCTTCTTTATTTCTTCTAACAGCAAGTAATGCTGCTTCATTAAGCAAGTTTTCTAGGTCTGCACCACTAAATCCTGGTGTTCTTTTACTTACGTTTTCTAAGTTAACTTCTGGAGCAAATATTTTGTTTCTTGCATGTACTCCAAGTATTTCTTCTCTTTCTCTTGAATCAGGTAGACTTACTGTTACTTGTCTATCGAAACGTCCTGGACGAAGTAATGCAGGATCTAATACGTCTGGTCTATTTGTTGCAGCAATGATAATAATACCTTCATTTGCACCAAATCCATCCATTTCAGTAAGTAATTGGTTAAGAGTTTGTTCACGTTCATCGTGTCCACCACCTAAACCAGTACCTCTTTGACGTCCTACAGCATCGATTTCATCAATGAAGATTAAACATGGAGCATTTTGTTTTGCTTGTTTAAACATATCTCTAACACGTGATGCACCTACACCAACGAATAATTCTACGAAATCTGATCCACTTATATAATAGAATGGAACGTTAGCTTCTCCAGCTACTGCTTTAGCAAGTAAAGTTTTACCTGTTCCAGGAGGACCAACTAGTAATACTCCTTTAGGAATTCTAGCGCCTAATTTTTGGAACTTTTTAGGATTCTTTAAGAAGTCAATTAATTCTTGAACTTCTTCTTTTTCTTCTTTTAATCCAGCAACATCAGTAAATCTTACTTTTCCACCATCTTCACTTAGTTTAGCTCTACTTCTTCCGAAGTCCATAGATTTGTTGTTACTTGATGTTAATCTAGTAAATAAGAAATATGATGCTACTATTAATAGTACAATTGGTAATACGTTAATAATAATATAACCAATATTTGAAGAACCAGGATCTTTATTAGTTTTAAATTCTTTGATATTTTGTTCTTCAGCATATTCAGTAATTGTATTTACTTCTTCAGAAATAACTCTTGTAGTAAATGATTCGTTTTCATCATATTCTTTCATTTTTCCAGTTATGATGTATACGCTTTCACCCATTTTTGGAGTAATAGTTATTTCTGTTACTTCTTTATTTTGAATTGCATCGATTAATTCACCTGTTTTAATATCATTAACTTTAGTTTGATTACCATTTAGTAATAATAAAGCAATGACTATTACAACAGCAACTACTACGTAAGGTAGCATTGTTATATATGCATTATTTTTCTTCTTCATTTTCTTTCTCCTTCTAATTATTCGTACAAATCAGTTGTACCTAAGTATTATATCATAGTTTTCTTGTTTTGCTTTATCAAATTTAGATTTTTTTAAGCCCGGAATCCATAATATTTCTCCGGCTGCATCAACAACAATTGGTTGGTTGTCTCTTTCTTCTTTTGATAGTTTTAAATCTATGAAAATATCTTTTAGTTTTTTTGGTGAACTCATGTTTTTAATTGTCATTTTGTCACCATCTTTTCTGGTTCTTACATATAGTGGTAATTTAATATCTTTTGAATTCAACTTTAGATAGTTATTGCTTGTTTCATTGGTATCTTCAAGAAACTCAACACTGTGTCCATTAGACAATTCTACTTTATCATTAAGAATTATGTTATATGATTTCTTATCTTTTTTATTTCTTGTTACTTTTAATTTGTTATAAGATTTAGTAATTCTTAATTCATCTGGTAGATTTAATTCAATATTTGGTCTTGGGTTGTTGATAACATCTAGAATTATCAACACATGTTTATCACTAACTAAATATAAGTTATCAATATAATTGTCATCTAAAATATATTCAATAATTTTAGTTTGAATTAATTCATCTAGTCTAGTAAATTCAGATATGTCTAAGATACCTTTGTTATATCTTTTATTAATTTCCTTTTCTACTTCTTTAGATACATAATTATAGTATTTAGATAATTCACGACTAAATTTTAAATACTTTAAATGAATGTTTTTATTTTCATTCTTTAAGAATGGTAAGATATTATGCCTATATCTATTTCTTGTGTAATTATCTTCGTCATTAGTATGATCTTTTACAAATGGAATATTATTTTCTTCATTATATTTATTAATTTCATCTTTAGATACAAAGATTAAAGGTTTAATAATACTATATCCATCTTTTGGTGTTTCTATTTGAAATCCTGTATATCCTTTAAGATTAGAGCCTCTAGAAATACGCATTAAAATTGTTTCAATTAGGTCATCACCATGATGAGCTGTAAATAAATATTTAGCATGATGTTTTTTGATAATCTTTTCAAAGAAGATATATCTTTTTTCACGTAATTCTTGTTCTGTATAATCTTTATTTGGACTTTTTTTATCAAAGGTTGTTGTTTCATATATTACTTTTCTTTTTGAGCAGTAATCTTTAACAAACTTTTCTTCTTCTGTGCTTTCTTTTCTAATATTATGATTGATATGAGCACAGATGATTTCAATTTTTTTATTTAGGGATAGTAAGATGTCTAGTAAACACATAGAATCTGGTCCACCAGAAAGACCGACAACTACTTTGTCGTTATCTTTTAGTAAGCTATTTAAATATGCTACTGTTTCTTTCATAGTATCCCCTCTTTGTTCTGTATTTTATATTAATATATAGTATTAATCAACAGTTTATTTTAATTTTAAAATAGATTCGATAAATGGCATTATTTCGCCATCTAAAACTTTACTTGCATCAGTCATTTCAAAGTTAGATCTAGTGTCTTTTACAAGAGTATAAGGTTCTAAAACATAACTTCTAATTTGGCTACCAAAGTCAATTCCTGTTGTAATACCTTTTAGATCAGCAATTTCTTTTTGTTTTCTTTCTTCTTCTATTTCGTATAATTTACTTTTTAAGACTTTCATTGCTTGTTCTTTATTTTGTAATTGGCTTCTTTCGTTCTGACAAGTTACTACTATTTTAGAAGGAAAATGGGTAATACGGACAGCACTTGGTGTTGTATTAACTCCTTGTCCTCCGTGACCTGAAGCACAATAAGTATCTATTCTGATATCTTCTTCTTTTATTTCGATATTTATACTGTCATCTATTTCCGGTATTACAGATACTGAAGCAAAAGATGTATGTCTTCTTTTGTTAGAATCAAAAGGAGATATTCTTACTAATCTATGAACACCTTTTTCACATTTTAGATATCCATATGCATATTCTCCTTTGATGTGGACAACTACGGACTTAACACCAGCTTCTTCACCAGCTTCATATTCGATTATTTCATGAGTAAATCCTTGTTTATCACAAAATCTTTCATACATACGAAGAAGCATACTAGCCCAGTCACAACTTTCGGTTCCACCAGCACCAGGATGTATTTCTAAATAGCAATCGCTATTATCATATTCACCACTTAACAAAGTATTTATTTCTAATTCTTCTAAGTCTTTTTCTAATTTAGTTATATCTATTTCTAATTCTTGTTGTAATTCTTCTGATGGTTCTAATTCTAGTAATGAAGTCATTTCTAAATCATTATCAATTTGTTTTGATAGTTCTTTATACTGACTTGTTTCTTTTTTTAATAATGTTAATTCTTTGTTTATACTATTAGCTTTATCGATATTGTCCCAAAAATTAGGTTCATTCATTTGATTTTCTAATTTTTCTATTTGAGACATTTTATTATCTACTTCAAAGTGACCTCCCAATAGCATTAAGTCTTTCTTTTAATGTTGTTAAATTTTCTTTTATTTCTTTAATTTCCATTATTATCACCTAGTTTATTATAACATAATGTTTTCGTTTCTTGAGTACGTATAATACCATAAAAAAGATAGTAACTCAAATTACTATCTTATTGAATTGCTTCCATTATTTCGCTAGCAGCTTTTTTACCAGCTTCCATAGCTAGAATTACTGTTGCAGCACCAGTTACGGCGTCACCACCAGCATATACATTTTTTAATGAAGTCTTTGTACCTTCTACTTCAATTAAGCCTTTTTCAGTTAGTACAATATTACTATTCTTTAATGCTTCATGATTAGGTCCAGTACCTAAAGCCATTACTACCATATCACATTTAACTATATGTTCAGATCCTTCAACAGGTTCTACACCTCTTCTACCATCTTCACCTGGTTCAGTTAAAGCCATATCTACTACTTTCATACCAGTAACATTGTTTTCTTCATCTACTATAATTTCAGTTGGATTTGTTAATAAGTTAAAGATAATTCCTTCTTCTTTAGCATGTTCAACTTCCATTTTACGAGCAGGTAATTCATCTTCACCACGACGATACATTAAGTGAGTTTCAATACCTAATCTTTTTAAGCAACGAACAGCATCCATAGCAACATTCCCACCACCAATTACATAGGCAATGTTAGCATGTTTAATTGGAGTTTTGGCTTTTTCTTTAAATGCTCCCATTAAATTAATTCTAGTTAATATTTCATTAGCTGAGAATACACCAGAAGCATCTTCTCCAGGAATATTCATAAATTTTGGTAATCCTGCACCTGTTCCAATAAAGATTGCATCATATTCTTTTTGTAAATCTTTGATTGTTATAGCATTACCGATTGGAACATTAACTAAGATTTTAACTCCTAATTTCTTTAGTGATTCTACTTGTTTATTAACAACATCCTTTGGAAGTCTAAACTCAGGTATACCATATGTTAAAACTCCTCCAGCTTTTTGTAATACTTCATAGATTGTTACATCGTAGCCAGCTTTTGCTAAGTCACCAGCACATGTTAATCCTGCTGGGCCTGATCCAACGATAGCTACTTTTTTATTTTTCTTTTGACCTGTTATTTTAGATACTAAATTATTTTTCATTGCTTCATCAGCAACATATCTTTCAAGAGAACCAATTGATATTGCTTCTCCTTTTAATCCTCTAACGCAGAATTTTTCACATTGTTTTTCTTGAGGACATACTCTTCCACATATTGCAGGTAATGATGATGATTCACTTATTATTTGATAAGCTCTTTCAATATCATTTTCTTTTAGAGCAGCTATAAATTCTGGGATTTGAATTTTAACTGGACATCCTTCAACACATCTTGGAACTTTACAATGAAGACAACGAGATGCCTCTTTTAATGCTTCTTCTTCTGAATATCCTAATTCTACTGCTTCAAAATTATGACTCCTAACTTCAGGGTCTTGTGTACGCATTTTTACTTTTTCGTTATTATCCATTCTGACACCTCTATTTATTCTTAAGAATTTCTTTCATTTCAGCCCATTTGATTTTTTCTTCTTCTTTATAAATGTTCATTCTTTTAAGAGCTAAATCAAAGTTTACTTTATGACCATCAAATTCTGGTCCATCTATGCAAGCAAATTTAGGTTTGCCTTCTATTTCACAACGACATGCTCCGCACATTCCACTACCATCAACCATTAATGGGTTCATACTTACGATTGTTTTAACATTATATTTTTTAGTTAAATCACATACGTTTTTCATCATGATAACTGGTCCGATAGCAACACAGATATCATAATCTTTTATATTTTTTTCAAGAATATTTGTTACAAATCCTTTAATACCATATGAGCCATCATCTGTAGCATATTCTACTTTATTAGCAAGTTCTTCAACTTTATCTCTAATTAAAAGCAAGTCTTTTTCTCTAGATCCATAGATTACATCTATTTTAAATCCTTTATTAGTTAAATATTTAAGTTGTGGATAAACAGGTGCTATACCAACACCTCCAGCAACATATACTATTCTTTTACCTTTAAATTCTTCAGGATTAGCACATATTTCATTTGGTTTTCCTAAAGGTCCAACTATAGCAAATATTTCATCTTTAACAGTTGTTAATTCTTCAGTAGATGCCCCAATTACTTGATAGATTACAGAAATAACTCCTTTACTTAAATCATAATCATATATTGTAAGAGGAATTCTTTCGCTATCTTCTTTGGCCATTACTATTACAAATTGGCCTGGAAGAGCATTCTTTATAACTAATGGAGCTTTTATTTCCATTAAATATGAATTTGGACTAATCTTTTTATTTTTTAATACTTTATACATTTTATTCCCTCTATTCTACCTTAAATATTATAACAAAAAAAATAGGATTTTTTAATCCTATTTTATTATTGTATTATCTTGATTGTCATCATTTGGAATTGTTGGATTTATTTGACCGGATAATACTCCTTTAAAATTCCCTTGCGCTAGAGAATCAAATAATTGACTACCGGCATCTACACCAGAAACTCTGGTGTTATTACATCCTCTAATTCTGGAATTAGAAAGACCTGTTTCTTTTTTTATAAAGTCATCTACTTGTTTCATGTTATCCATTTTACGAGTAGTTTCTAATTCATATCTATGTCTGGCTCCTTTATTACGATATTTTGAATAAATAATAAGGTAATAGATTAAACCAGTAAATACTAAAGCATATTTTAAATCAAAATCAACGTCTGATAATACTATTAAGCCTAAAATTGCTAGTATTTCAACAATTATAGATACAATTATTAATTTTGGCATATGGATAGGAACACTACCCATAGTCTCTTTAGTACGTGCGTTTACAGCAACGTAGTGTAATAAACTTTTATTACCCTTCTTTTCTTGATAGCTATATAACCATACTGGTAGATATGCTGCTTTCCATTGTTCACCTTTCATTTTAAAGACTTCTTGTCCCCAACATACACCTCTATCATAGTGTTTTAAGGTTTCATTAGCAGCAATTCTTGCTATATCTTGAGACTGTGTTTGAACAACTGGTCTTAGTTGTTCAATGTTTACATCTCTTTTTTCAGATGTAAATCCCTTTATGTAATTAGAATCATATTTAACACAATTTTCAATATCAAAAGGCATTACAGCATTAATAATGTTGTTTGTCTTTTCTGATGATGCACTATTAAGTCTATCAGAATTAGATTCTACTGATAAACCATTAATAGTTATATCAAAATGTCTTTCAACATGATATAAATCAGCATCATATCTTCTTTGTTTGTGTTCATCAGATCCTACCCAATAGGCTCTAGTTTGATGTTCTCCTTCTCCAGAAAAAGCTGCATGTGCATTTACATCTACTAACATATATGGGAAATATACACCCATTATGTTTTCAGTAGTAAATTCCTTTGCAAATTGAGGATGCGCAAAGAATTTTCTCTTTCCTACGAATCTCTCAATTTCATATCTTGCTTCGTCTTTTTTTACTGTAAAAGGTAATACAACGTCTGGTATAGCTCCATTTGGAATTTGATTATTAACAGATAAAGTATGACGACACCAGTGACATCTTGCTTGAGTAGATGATGCTGTATCAACTACAACTTCTGCTCCACAACTTTGACACTTTAGTGTAATGACGTCTTTAGTATCAGCAATTATATCTGTTGCACCTGATGCAACAACTTTTCCTTCTAATTTACTGATATCTTCAACAAAACCGCTTACTTTTATTGGATCAAATTCGCGACGACAATAGTTACATCTTAATTTACCATTATTGAAATTAGTAGATATATCTGTAGCGCCACAGTGAGGACAAGTAACTTGTCCATCTTTTGAATCGACATCCGTTTTAACAATCTTGACTCCATCTTTAACTGTTACGTTATCTGGAAGTTTTTCTTCCTCTGAAGAAGATTCATCTAATACCATTGCAGCTTCTTCAGCTACTTTTTCTGGTTTCTCTTGGATTCCAGCTTCTTCTTGTGCTTTCTTCTTCATTTTTTCATACAATTCTTCTGCTTGTTTTTCTTTTATTTGTTCCTTTGAAGCTTTTTCTTCTGTTGGATTATCATCTTTTTCTTTAAAAATTGGTTCACCAGTTTTTGGATCAAATCCTATAGGTTTTTCCCCATCTTTGATATCAAAGATAGGAGCTCCTGTTTTAGGATCATGACCTATAACTTTGGGTTTTTGGTTTGTTTCTTTCTTAGTTGTTTCTATTTTTTCTGCTGAAGGAGTTACTTTTTTCTTTTCACCTTCGGCCATATGCTATATACCTAAAATTTGTGATTTTAATTTATCGTAATCTTCTTGAGTAATTGCTCCAGCATCTAATAATTTTTTAGCGTTTAGCAATTTTTCAGTTGGATCTTCTGCTGGTGCAGCAGCTGGTGCAGCTGGTGCTTGTTGAGAAGCTATATTTCCTGCAGCTCCAAGCATGTTAGCTCCTTGTTGTTGAGCCATTCCCATACCCATAAATCCAAGCATAGCGCCACCTTCGTTTTTAGCAGCACCTTTCATTGCTTCTGCAGAAGCAGCAGCCATCATACCTGTCATGTCATTACTAAATGCTTTTCCAAGTCTCTTAGCTTTTCTGATTTCAGCATCGTCACTACGAATAGTTCCAAGAATTTCTTTAGTAGGTTCGTCATAGTTAATAAGCATATTGATATTAGCTACTTTGATACCTCTTTCAGTAGACCATTTATGTTCAGTCTCTAATTCGTTATCCATAACTGTAGAGAATTCTACTTTATGAGTTTGGATATAAGTCATTGTATCAATTTGTTCTTCAAGTGCAGCTAATGAAGCATTAGCTATTGCTCCTGGAATAGTTGCTACGAATTCGTCAAATAATTGATTTGCAGATTCATTATCCATATCAGCGAAGTCATAAGTAGGTGCTCCACTTTGTAGATATTTCATTGGAACGTATTGTTTTACGAATAATAATGGATCTACGATTTTAATAGAGTAAGATCCTCTTGCAATACCTCCAGCTCTAGTTTCTAGGAATGAGTCATCCCAATAAACTGTTTCTGGTGTTCCAAATTTATTACCAGCGATTTCTTTTAAATTAATATAGAATGCTAGTTGTTGAGAACCTGGTTGTCCACCAAATTTTACTTTTTCCCATGATGATTTAATTAATGGTGATAAAATACCATCTCCAGCAAAGATAGATTGTGAATTAGGGTCATTAGATCTAAATTCATATCCTCCTGGTTCAGCAATGAAACCTGTAATAGCTCCATCTTGTAATGTAATAAGAGCTGTACCTTCTGGAACTACGATTTTACTTCCGTTAGAAATAATGTTGTTAAATCCTTTAGTATTTTCTCCTACTCCATTATTTTGAGCTTGTGGTACTGCTTGGAAAATTACAGCTGTTTCATTAACGCCTGCTTTAGGCATTAAGTAATCTTTCCATTGATCAGCGAAAGTTCCACTTAGTGCTCCTGTAAATGCTTTAATAAATCCCATAAAATACCTCCTTTTTCATGTATAAAAATAAGATTTATTTGAATAGCATAATTTTAATACGTTACTATTCATCAATATAATACCATATTTATTAAAAAAATGGCATTGTTTTATGCCATTAATTTAATTATCAACATTATGTTGATTTACTAGTTTTTTTATCTTATCTATGTATTCTAATCTTTTAGCTTGATAATCAGGATTATGAGCTTTTGAATCACATTCTTGAACATGTAATCTTTTTAATGTCAGTTCTAATTTTTCTTGAATATCATCTCTTGTTATTTCAGTATCATGATATCTAATTAAGTAGACTATTTCTTCTACCATTTCTTTTGGATAACCTAGTCTTTCTAAGATTCCTTTAGAAATATTTGCTGATACTTCAGCATGATTATGAAAATGTCTTACTTCTGCGTCTTGGTAAGAAAATGGTTTACCTATATCATGTAATAATAAAGTTAATCTAGTAATTAAATCTTTCTCTGATAAAGATAAAGCTAGTAATGTATGATTCCAAACATCTAAATGATGATGGGGATGATTATGTGGAAATCCTACTATGTGTCTTATCTCTGGTATTATTTCTAATAGTCTGTCAATATTATTGTTGATACTTTCTTTAACATTATCACTTAGTAATATTCTTTCTAATTCTTTTTGATTTAATTCAGTAATTCTTGATAAGACTTCATTTTCTTGTTCTTTATAACCTTCTAACAAATGATGATATTTTGGATTTTGAGCTAGTAAATCTGCTCTTTTTAATTGAAATAAAGGTCTTATATTATCAACACCTATTTTTAATAATGATTCATCATCTAGTTTTTCTAAATGAATGTCGTGATAATATACTAATATATCTATTCTTTTCTTTAGTGGTAAAGGAATATCGTTTCTTGTAGCAAATTCATCAAAGATACGACAAGATTCTTTCCAATGACCGTAAGCATGACCTACTCCATTTTCATCTATAGTAAAAGAAGATGGTTTTCCTAAATCATGAAATAAGGCAGATAACCTTAATAATATAGTATTAGGTACTTCATCTACAACATGAAGAATATGTTCATATACATCATATATATGCCAATGATTGTGTTGATCAAAACCTTTACAAGTTTCTAATTCGGGAATTAATGCAAAAATTTCTTGTTCGTGGGCTTTAATTTGTTCACTTGGCTTTTCTGATAGTAATATTTCTGTTAATTCATCGAATGTCATACTATTCAAATTCTTTAGATACTTTTTCTAATAATTCTGGTATTTCTAAGTGTTGAGGACATACTCGTTCACATTGTCTACATTTTATACAATCAGATGCTTTGCCATTTTCTCTAGTATGAATGTCGTAATACATACCACTATTCCAATCTTTAAATTGAACTTTTGCATTATAACAAGAGAACAAGTCTGGTATAGATATTTTCATAGGACATCCAGCCACACAATAACGACATGCTGTACATGGAATTCCACCTAGATTTTTTAATATTTCAGCTACTTTTTCAACAGCTTTATATTCTTTATCTTCAAAAGGTTTAAAATTTTCCATATAACTAACATTATCTATCATTTGGTCAAGATTAGACATACCAGATAATACTTTATATACTCCATCAAAAGATGCAGCAAAACGAATAGCAAATGATGCGTAACTTAAATTGTTATCATTTACTTTATCTAATTCTTGTTTAGCTTCTTCTGGTAGTTTAACTAATCCTCCACCTTTTACAGGTTCCATGATTAAAATAGGTTTATTGTGTTTACGACATACTTCGTAACATTTTTTACTTTGAACACCAGCATCTTGATAGTCTATATAGTTAAACTGTATTTGAACTATCTCTATTTCAGGGTGTTCATTTAGAATCATGTCTAAGACGTCAGCAGTATCATGAAAAGATAAACCTACATGTTTAACTTTTCCTTCCTTCTTTAATTCTTGAGCTACTTCATATGCTTCACATTTTTTAAACTTAGGATAGTTTTTAGCCCCTTGAGCATGCATTAGATAATAATCAAAATATTCAACACCACATGCTTCTAGTTGTTTTTCAAATAAAGGTCTAATGTCTTCTTTTTTATTAAAATAATTCTCTGTTAGTTTATTAGTTAAGATATAATCTTCTCTTTTATAACGTGGTGCTAGACATTTACCTATTGCTAATTCACTTTTTCCATTTATATAGCCGTGGGCAGTATCAAAGTAATTGAATCCATGCTCCATAGCATAATCTATCATTTTGTTAAATTCATCGTAATCAACTTCGCCTTCTTTCATAGGAAGTCTCATACAACCAAAGCCTAATTTCTTTTCCATTTTTATAACTCCTTTAACATTTCTCCGATTGCACGGCCACGATGTGATACACTATTTTTTTCTTCTTCGGTTGCTTCACCAAATGTTTTATTTAGATCTTTAGACAAGAAGATACAGTCATATCCAAAGGATTTATCTCCTTTTTCTTCATCGATTATGGTTCCATATGTCTTACCAACGAATACTTTATGTGTTTCATCTGGATAGTAAACTACTATTGTGCAATTAAAGTATGCTGTATGGTCTTTATCTTTTAATTCTTTTCTTAATTTATCTCTATTAGCTTGATCATTATGGTTACCAGCATATCTTGCGCTGTATACTCCTGGTGCTCCATTTAATGCTTCACAACATAGTCCGCTATCATCTGCTACAACAATATATTCAAGACCTTTCTCTTTAAGAAAATCATGAATTGTTTTTGCTTTAAGAAGAGAATTCTCTTCAAACGTTTCTCCAGTTTCCTCTATTTCATCATAATATTCAATATCGTTAAGAGATAATATGTCATAATCTTTTAAGATTTCTTTGAATTCTTTGATTTTATGTTTATTATTTGATGCAAGTACTATTTTGCTCATATTATTTAATCCAATCTAATACATCTTGTTCTTTAACTGAAGTAAATCTTATTCCATTTATAAAGTTTAAATTAGGATAAGAAGCTTTCAAATCTTTTAAACTTCCTCCAAAGGAAGAACCTCCACTTGTTACAAAAATGTATATTTCTTTTCCACTCAAATCATTTTCTTCAATAAAGGTATTAATGATCCTTGGTGCTGTATACCACCATACTGGAAATCCAATTATTACTTTGTTATATTCATTTAAATTGTTTACTTTATTTTTAATAGCAGGACGACATTCTTTATCAGCCATTTCTAAAGTTGTTCTACTTTGTTTATCCATCCAATTTAAGTCTTCAGCAGTATATGTTTCTACTGGTTCTATTTCAAATAAATCTCCTTCAACTATAGTAGCAATCTTTTCAGCAACTTCTTTCGTAACTCCACTAGCTGAAAAATAAGTTATAAGTGTTTTTTCCATATAAATTCTCCTTCTTTTATATTATATAAAAAAATAGTAGATGATTTCTACTATTCTTCTTCTGTTTTTTTCATTAATGCTACAGCTGCAGTCCCTACAGCTAATGTACCAAGTATTCCTGCTGCTAAACCTAAATACTTACTATAATCTGTTCCGTTTGAGTTAGAACTAATTTGATTATTCTTAACAAGATTGTAATCATATTCTGGTGTAGGACTTTTTGCAATTAAGCTTTCACTATCAACTTTAACATTAATTGGTTCACTAACTTTAGGTCCTGAAGTAATTGGTTGTTCTACAGAAATTCCTGTATTATGTACTACAGCTTCCTCAGCAGGTACCATATTATTAACTTCTAAATTGTTTCTTGGAGTAACATCTATGTGTGATGAAGGTGTTGATGGTGAAACTGTATATCTTTCACTATGAATAACTGGATTACTTGATTGAGATGTATATTTATTAATTGTTTGTGTAAGTGTTTCTCCAGCTGCTGGTGGTGCTGTTGTTACAGTAGATGTTGCAGTAGTTTTTGAACTTGTAATTGGTGTTTTTGTTGACCAATTTCTTACTGTGATACTTGTTGCACCACTTGTACTAGTAGTAGTTCTTGTTGTTGATGTAATACTTATATTTTCAGTAGTTGTAACAGTAGGTTCACTAGATGTTTCAACAATTTGACTTTCGACTGTTTCGGCTTTTGGAGCAGGACTACTTGGATTACTATTTCCAACAGGTGATCCTTCTCCGGTTGTTCCACCTGAATTGTGACTTAATTGTTGAGCATAATATGTAGTATCTACAGGATTATCTGTTTGCTTATCACCCTGTTCTGTTGCTAAGGTTTCAGCTTTTGGTCTATTTGATTGATCTGTTCCACTTAAATCAACAGCAGACGGGCCAAGTATACTTTTATAATCTCCTGATTGTCTAGCTTGGGTTGATTTTTCAAGCGCTTTTATATATCTTCTTGAAGTAATATCAACATAACCTTTTCCGGCATTTGCTCTTTGGATTTCGGATAAAACGTCTTGAGATACTGATACCTTTCCTATTGAGTTACTAGCAGCACCAACATTTTGATATGGATCTATTACCCATACCATTCCACTACTTCCTCTTTGAAGTTGGGCTTCAGTGTAAGGAGCTGTTGATGCCCATTTTCCATATGGGTCATTAACTAATACTCTACCATCATCAGTTACACCCTTACATAAAACGAAATGTGAACGATCTTTAACTAAAACAATACACATTTTACCTTCAGCTAAACGTTCTCTTAGTTTGTTGTAATCAATATATTCTTCTTTATAAACGTTAACTCCTTCTAGCTCAGCAATTTTCATCATTTTACTTTCTAGATTATATACTGATCTGTCTACTTCGCCAGCTCTTAAATCTGGTGTTAATATTTTGTTTTCTAGGTATGACAAAGCCATACACATTGATGTGTATCCACAGCCACAACTTCCAATATTACTATTAGCAAATGGAATATTGTAGTAATTCTCTTGATCATAATATGGAATGTCAGTAAATTTTAGGTTTTCATCTAATAAACCTGTTCCTACATATTCAAAGAATAATTCAGCTTCTTTATCCATATTTATTAGAATATTTTTTGAATTAGTTAATCTTCTATAAACTTCTTTAACTGCAGAAGTCATTTTGTTATCTATAAGAGACTGTGAGTCTTTTAATAAGTGAAGTGTTGTTAATTCACTATTAGAAATATTAGTATTAGCAAAAGTTTTTGAAAGTGATGATAAAGTATCTAATAATACCTCAGATTTAATTAAACCAAAATGTATTGAGGCGCAATCGAAATCTAAATCTGCCATTTTATCACCTCTTATACTTGTACTTGTTGCTTAGCTTTGGCTGCAGCTTCAGCTGCGGCTTTTTCTTCTGCTAATGCTTGATTATAATTGGCTTGTGCTTCATTATATAATTCTGTGTACTTTTTGATTAATTTATCGCATTCTTCGACTATAGTATCAAGATTTTGTTTTACTTTATTAAGATTTCCTTCCACGTCAGAAGAGAGAGAACCTTGATCCATTGATTCTCCCATAATAATGATACTATCAGTATATTTTTTAGTATCTGATGTTGCTGTTTGTGCTTTAGATACTGGTCCGTATAAAGCTGTTATTTGAGCTTTAATTGCTCTAAATGTTTCTTGCTTTTTTTTATACTGTTCCATTAATCCTTTGTAGTAACTTGATGATTGCACATTAACCACCCATTTCTTATTTCCTAAAAAGAATAATGTTATTCTCCTTAGGAAATAAGAAGCAAATAGCTTCTTAGAATGTATAATTTTTTAACGCATTAGCAATTGTATCTGATACACCTGTCAAAGTCTTTTTGTATTCAGCTGCTTTATTTAAGAATTCTGTAAATGCTTGATCAGCGTTATTTCTTCCTGTCCCTTGAGTCCAGTTATCCATTATTTCGTTATATTTAGTATTAACATTTGTAATAAATGTATCCATAGAATTTACTACTGCTTCAATATTATTTTTTCCTTGTTCTGCTTCTGGACTAATATCAATTGTATCCTTATTATCAGTATAGTCTTCTATTTTTCCTTTGTCTGAATAATGTAATCTTTGAATTTCAGGCATATTTACGCCGTTTGCAATTTGGATATTTCTATATAATTCAGCAACTCCAGATGAATCACAAGCTAATGAAGCTAATGCATTTCTAACTTCTACAAGACTATTATAAATAGTTATAACCTTTTGAATATTAAGTCCTGCGTCTGCTCCATGCCAATATGTTTTTAGATTTGTTATAGCATTACCTAAATCTTCAAGCATGTTTTCCGCACTGCAATCTCCTTTTATTACTACATTGTTGTATAATTCTTCAGAACTATTATATAAGTCTTGAACTCTATCAACCTTATGATTTAATAAATCGCTCATCGATATCCCTCCTATAATATAAGTTTACAATAATAGATATTTAAGTTCAAGAAATCTTGTAAAAAGTAGACATTAAAAAAGTAGATTTATATCTACTTTGTATACCCTTTTCTTGGCACTGCATCTTTTATAACATATTCAAAAGTACCGTTGTTATTAACAACTGTTACTTCTTTTGAACCTACTAAAATAGTATTTATATCAGTTGGTATTTCGTATTTTATTTCAGTATCTACTTCATAAAGTGTAGTGGCATCTGTACCTAAGACATATCCTTCTGGTGCTATACCTGTTCTAGATACTAATCTATAGCAAATATCACCTTTAGTTACAAAGCCTTTTGGAACATTACCATCTTTATCTTTTTCGGCAAGTTCTAAGATAATATCATCTACTATTATCTTAGTTGCATCGTTATATTCAATAAATGGATAATTGAAATTAGGTTTTTGTTCTTTTTTATTACAACTTGTTATTATTGTTGCTGTAAGTATAGCAGCTAAAGCTGTAAGACTAATTCTTTTTAATGTCTTTTTTGCTTTATCATAGCGTTCTTCTTTTACTACTTTTTTCATACAATCATCTCTTTCGATTGGACGTATTATATCATTTGAAGATTTTTTTGACAATTATAAGTAAAAATGTCGTAAAAAAATGATATAATGCTATTGGTGAAATGATATGTATATCTTAGATGTTTGTGAAGATGGAGATATACTTAATGCTTTCAGAATAGGAAAAGAAATATTCAAGATTATTAGAATAGTTGTTCCTATGCTCATAGTTATAATTTCTATTAAAGATGTATTTGAATATACTATGGCCAATAGTGGTGAAGGTTTAAGTAAGATAATTACTCCATTATTTAAAAGGTTAATTGCTGGTTTAATAGTTTTTTTAATTCCATCATGGATAGATGTTGGTTTCGAACTTGCTTCTACTGAAGCTAAAAACTATCATGCTTGTATAGATAATGCTACTCCAGAAGGTATTAAAAATGCTTATTATAATAAAGCAAAGAAATTAATTGCTAAAGCTAAAGATACTTTAGAACCAGCTGATTTAAAAACAGCTTCGGCTTATTTAAGAAAAGTTGAAGATGAATCTAAGAGAAAAGAATTACAAAATCAAATTAATGAAATTCAAGAATACGTTAATATTTCCCAAAACATACTAGGTATGACTAAATTAAAGCATTATAAGGCTTTGAAAGAATTAATTAGTAAAGTTAAAGATGCAGCAGTTAAAACAAAATTAACTGATAAATTAGAAGAAAAGTTTAAGACACTAGATCTTCATGATGTTGCTAAAGTTAAAGTAGAAGGTGTTGATTTAGTTGGAGCCAATACAGTTAAAGAAGAAACTGAATCCTTAAAAATATATGTTAATAAAGTAGGATCACATTATGTTTCACAAATATGGGTTGAGAATCCTTATACTCAGTTAAATAAATACGATTCACCTAATTATGGTTCTGGTTTATATAGGCCTGGTGATTTATTACAAAGAGCTATTGCTGAAAGAGGATTAAATAATAAATTAATAATTGGTTTTAATGCTAGTGGTTTCTATTTAAGAGATACTTATGATGCAGCAAGTGTTAATTATTATCCTAAATATGATAGAACTAGTGTTGGTACATTAGTTATAACAGATGGTAAAGTTGTTAGAAATGCTTATGATAAAGCTTATAAGACTTGGTTTATTGCCGGTGTTGATGGTAGAGGTTATCTAAAGATATTTAAAGATGAAAAAACTAGTGATGTAAATGCTAAGAAAGCTTGGGCAGATTCCGTAATTGGTACTGTTAGAAATACATTTACTTTTGCTTCTCCTTTGGTTTATAATGGACAAGCTAGTAATGATACTACTTCAATGCCTTCACCTGGTTCTTCATTAAATAGACAAGCTATTTGTCAGATTGATAGAAATAATTTCTTGCTTATTACTGGAGCAGGATTAAATAGAAACGATATGATAAATATAATGTTACAAGCTAAATGTCAAACTGGTACTAACTTTGATGGCGGTGGTTCTATTGCTTTACTATATAAGAGTAAGAATAGTAATCAAGTTCAAACCATTATTGGTAATGGACGTAGTCTAACAGAAGTTGGTTATTTTGCAGAATAAAAAAAGTAGTTATTTAAACTACTTTTTATTTGTTAAAAATTTTATTACAAAGCATGCATTCGCCATGTTCTTTTATAAATATAGAATTATCTGAGTCTTTAGATACAAGATTAATTGCTTTAAGTATTTCTCCTCTTAATATGTAAGAGTTAAATTCTTCATTTAATCTTTCTAATATTGTATCCATATCTTCTTTTATCATGTTACCAATTGGTGGTATACACTTCCAAGTACAGATATATACATTCCCCGATACATCAAGGAAAAAATATGGATTATCAACAGTTTGTTGATTATTCATACAATCTCTATTTTCAGTATATTCTTCAGATAAATCAGCAGCTTTACCAATTGCTAAAGCTTTTTCTTGAACTAGGTATTTTAAGATAGGAGTGGACTCATCTTCTAATTGTTTTAATGCTCTAACTCTTTCTAAGTTAACACCACCCATTTCATGGAATGGATCATCAGAGAATCTTATTGATGTAACACCTAATTCTTTTAGCTTTTGTAATTTTTCTTTAGCAGTTGCTTTTCCTTTATAAAGATAGATACCATTAGTTTCTAATTCAATTGATATTTTAGGATTATGTTTATGTATTTCTTTTATTGTATATAGAAGTAATTCTTTTTTTAAGAATATTTCACCACCAGTTAATACTATTTTTTCCGTATTATCTGGTACTTTACTAATAATAGTATCTATATCTTCTTTAGACATTGTCTTGGTACTTTTATTATTACCCATATAACAATGAGTACAATTAGCATTACATGCTTCAGTTATTATAATATTAAATCTATACATATTAATAAGTTAAGAAGAACTCTAAATCATCTAAATCTGTTGCTAATGCAAGTTGAGCTCTTATCATTTCTAGAACTTGATTATCAAAGATTGAACAGCAAGAAGAACATTTACTTGGTACACTAGATCTGATCTTTTTAGCATGTGCACCTTCCATAATCTTTTCAAGTTCGTTTTCTTTTCCTGTCATTTTGCAATAATGAGATCCTTTAACGTCTTTTATCTTTTCCCAATGTGTACAAATAATTAAGTTTGGTCCATATAGAATTGGAGATACTAATGAACTATAGCATTGACTAGGTTTTTGTTGATCTTCAATTCTTCTATCATAGTATTCATAATCTAAGTTATATGGTATTTGAATATGCATTAAACCATATTGTTCATAATTTTCACGAAGATCTGTTAATTCATTAATAGTCTTTTTACTTAATTTATATTTTTCTATTTTATCTCCAAGTGGAATTAAGATTTTAACAATTTGGAAGCTATCTGCACCAATTTTTCCAAGTCTTTTGGCTGTTTCAATGTATCCACCTTCGTTTTCAGGTCTCATACATGTTCTAGCACCAATCATTAATTCTCCTTCACGTCCATATTCTTTTCTCTTTTGAACTAATTTTTCAATTAATTTCATAGCATCTTCATAAGTGAATGGATTCTTTACTCTTTTTTGAGCAGAATAGATTTTGTAAGCTTCTTCGTTTACGCCAGGTAAACTGATTCTTATGTAATAAGCATATTTTGCTAGAGCATCAATTGTTTCTTCATTTAGTTGTGAACCAGATGAAATATATACACATTTCATATTGCATTCTTCAGAAGCATATCTAATTAGCTCAGCTCTATCTGGATACATGTCTGGGTTTCCTTCACCTGACATTTCAAATCTGATACTGTCTAATCCTCTTTCTTTAGAATATCTAGCTATTTCTTTTATTACTTTTTTATAATGATCGATATCAAAATTAGTAAATCCAAGATTATCTTTTGCCCAATTCCTTGTATCAACAGCTAAACAGTCTTTACAATGGAAATCGCAGAAATTATAATCGTGTGAATCTAATGACATTATTGGCAAGTTTTTAATGTCTTTTTTCATGTAATTCAACATAGCATTTGCATAATCTAAAATGCTAAGTGGGTAATAGTGTTGATTTTGAATCATGTTTAATTCAAATACAACTCTATTTGTTTTTTTATAAACTAGAACTAAGCTTTTAGCTTTCATTCTTCTTTCTTTATAAGAAAGCCCTTTTATTCCTTTTTCTACATATTGATTTGCAGTTTCATTAATTCTTAAACTTGATAATTCATATACTTTGTTATCTTGACCTATAACTAATTGCATTTAACATCCCCCTTTAGTTAAAATATTTATTAATGTAATTCATTACGTCGATATTTAAGTATTTATTTGTTTTGTTTTCAATTTCTTCTAATAATTTATTTCCTACTTTATATGCCATATCGTAGTCTTTTTTA
This sequence comes from Bacilli bacterium, assembly GCA_017525015.1. The sequence goes on along the minus strand of JAFXUK010000015.1, from coordinate 97,833 downwards.
CTTATTATCTTCTTTGATAAAGCTTCTTCTAGTTCTTCTTCATCACAGAACTTATTAGTGTTACTTTTTGGGAAGTGAACTATATCTAAGTATAAATCTACATAGTATGGCATTTTGTATTCAACACCATTTTCAAATGTAATGTCTATATAATAATCAATATACTTTTTATTTTTATCAAAGTAATATCTTATATTATATTTTTCTTCGATTGGTGTTAATTCTACTACGTAATATCCTTTATCTATATAGTCGACTTTCTTTCCTAATTCATTAGTTAAAGTAAATTTATCAGTCATTTCTTTATACTTTTTAATAGTAATAAAGAGATTTCCTTCTTTTACTATAACAGTGTCATAGTCAATGGCTTCGCGCATATAGGTATTAGAAGTAAACTTTTTTCTTTTTTCGATATATTCCTTTTTCATTTAATCCCTCCTATCTAAATAAAATCCTTTAATATATCAATTACTTCTTTTAATTTGTCTTTAATATTTTCTTTAGGCATTATAGTGTAATAATTATCATGCTTGCCCCATTCTTTATCTATATTTTCATCTTTCTTCAAGATTTCTTTAATCTCTTTTGGAAGATCTTTTCCATATATTTTCTTATATTTAGATACAAATGAATATAAGTGAATTACTATGTCATAATTATCTTTTAATTTACTTTCTGTTGTATTTAGTTCTTTTAGTAATTTACTCCATTCTTCTTTAGTAAATTCTTTTTTATAATCTAATAAAGAATCATTATATAATGTAATATTTTGATTATTACGTTCATCATTATATCTTTCAATAAATTCTTCTTTTTTATCATCCATTATTTTTGATTCATATTTTATAACATTATGTTTTAATAGTTCCTTTGTTATATCTCTAGTTCCACTAAAGATTGGACCTAGTAATAATACATTTAAATTTTTATTTTTAGTTAGATAACTAAATAGTTCTAATAATTCCTTTAATGTTACTTCTGTTCCTGTATCTAAATCATAGATAGGTAAGTTAAAGTATTTAAGATTATCATTTATATCCAATATATATTTATATATAGAAGGATTATATTCTTCGCTTGACAACTTTCTAATACCGATACCTATAATGTTTTCTTTAGGTATCATATTTTCTATTAGGATTTCTCCTTCTAAACCACCATGAGTGATTTTATATGAATCATCTTTCTTTATTATTAATGTTATATTGGGAACAGCAAATAGGTAATATGATAATGTATTATATTCACATACACATATTGTATTTAAACCGTTTGTTCCTTCGTCTTCCAAGAAATCATTTGCTGAAGAAAAATTATCTTTGTTTAATCTTCTTTGATAGTCTCTTGATAATATTCCTTCTTCTAATATATTAGATAATTTACTTGGATTTTGAAGGCCATGATAATAATAATTATTTCTTTCCATCTGTCTTCACCAACTTTTTAACATAGGTTAGGTCCCCATCAAAATCAACTACAAAGTGATCTTCTTGAGGCATATAGAAGAAGCCGTTGTTTCTTAGATATCTTTCAACTTTTTCTTCATACTCTTCTCTAGTCAATTTTCCTTCTAGGTACATTTTTCTTAAAATATATTCTTCATAATTTAAGAATTGTAACAATCTACTTTCAGAAGCATGTTCTTGTGGATTATATCTTTCTACTGCATATCCTAGAAAATCTCTAAATTGTCTAGCTTTTACTAAATCTTTATCTCTTATAGATTGATATATAGTATCAACTATATCGTCTTGATGTGTATTTATAAATATTTTTGCTTTGTGATCAAATAGATATTCATCATTTTCTCCATGGATACGATCAAACATTTCTACTTTAGATGATTTACGTACTAACATTCCATTGTATCTTAGAGAAAGTGGACTATCTATGAAATAAACAGTATCAATATATGGAAGTATTTCTGGACTTATTTGGCCACCACTAAGAATAATATCTGATGTTTCCATATTCTTCTTTGGTGTTCCATAATAGTTTCCTAAGAATGATTTATATTCGATTAATTCTCCAGCCTCAATCATTCTTTCAAATTCAAGGTGATCGACAAATACATAATCTTCACCATTTACTTCTTTTGGCCTTTGAGGTCTTGTGGTATAACTTACTGATCTTTTGATGCCTTTTTGTTCTAATTCTCTTGTAATGTAAGTTTTACCAGAACCATTTTTACCTAAAAGTAATATCATCTATCTTCCTCCATAATTGTTTCTATATCTTTATATTTTTTTATTATATTGTTTATTTCATTTAGTTTATCATTTTCATATATTGATGCGCAATCATCACATTGTAATCCACATTTTTCAAAATTAGAAAAATCATTGAAGTCTTTTGTTCCCCATTCATCCATATTATTTAATTTTTCTCTTACTTTGCATGGTATTATTGTATCTTTATATAGATATGGTTTTAAATAGCATGCATAACAAGTGCGACTATTTCTTTCATCTAATTCAAATCGTGGATAATACAATTCTTTTAAGTTTTTAACACTAATAAATGTAATACCACCACCTGAATACTTTTCTTCTAAATCTCTAATTATTTTTTCAACTTTATCATCTACTTGAATATTAGTTGTATTTAGTGGAATTAATTCTTTTGATAATTGATATACATCTACCATATTATTAAAGTCTTTTATGTATTTTTCATAATTGCTGATTTCTTCTAAATTAAGATAACTTTTTAAGTGAATTAAACAACTATCTTTTTTGTATTTATTTATACATTTAATTCTTTTTAGGAATTTTTCATAATCGTTATAGTTCCAATATATTTTAAAGTAATCTACTTTTGGACTTAGTAATTCTAAATCTTTTAGAGAAAGACAATTAAGATTCTTTATATTTAATGACACTTTAACATTTTCTTTATTATTGATTATTCTTTCGACAATTGGTATGTCTTTTTTATTTTCAATATTAAATTCAATGCACATTAAATTACTTAGATATTGATGATTAAATATTTTTTCATAATCAACATTATTATCTAATTCTAACAGATCTAATTTAATAGGCTTTTTGTCGTTTAAATTATCGACATAATCTTTTAAAGTTAATGGATATAAGTATAAGCCTTGAGTTTCATTAGTCTGATATATTTCTCTGTCTTGCTGCTTAACAACTAATTTTTTTGGACATGAAAACATATACTACCCCCTATTTACTACTCAAGGCTTTTTTTCTTTTTACTTATTATAGCACTCTTTTTTTTAATTTAAAGTATAAATATATAAAATTTTTTTATATAGATATAAAAACAAGACAGGTATTAAACATGTCTTGCTTTCTTAAGATTATAATATTCTTCTAACGTAATATTAGAAGTATGTAATTGTTCTGCCAGTTCTTTGCCAACAAATCTGAAATGCCATGGTTCAAAATTGAAACCAGTTATTTCTTCTTTTCCTTTTGGATATCTAAGAATAAAACCAAATCTATGAGCATTTTGGAATAACCATTTTATTTCTGGATCTTCTTCTAATTGTTGTTCAATCATTTCATTATTTCTTCTAAAAATAACGTCTACTGCTAAACCAGTTTGATGTTCACTTCCTCCTGGAGGAGCAACAAACTTCATTGCATGATCTATTCCTTTTTCTAAAGCAATACTATTGAAAACTCTTTCTTGATATTCATATGGTCTATAAGATGAATCAACAAATATTTCATAACCTTCTTTTAAAGCCGCTTGTTGCATTTCTTTAAAAGCTCTAAAGGCTTCAATATTTAGTCGATTAACATAAGTTGAATCTAGTTTTGAACCTGTTGGTTCATGAATTTCTATTAGTCCTTCTGGTACGTAATCACTTGGTAATAAGTTTTCTTTATTAACTAACATTGTATAATCCATATCGATCATTTCTTTCCATTTTTTATATTCTTCTGGCATACATATAGCGCAAGGTCGATAACCTGCTTCTTTAGCTATTTCTTTTGATTCGAAGAATACTCTATTTTGTGTATAATATCCTTTTTTTATCCATCTTAGAGCAGATGGACAATCTAATCTACCATATATTTTTAATTTTTTATTTCCTCCTAGAGTACCAGGTATATCACTTATGTACTCTTTACCATCTCTACCTATAAGTTTATATTTCTTTAATTTGGTTATTCTATCATTGAAATTCAAGCTTCTAACCATAAGCCCACCTTATTTTGTTTCATAAATAGAAATATTCGAATAAGCTCCTGATGTATATATTTTATTGTAATTTGATGGTGTAGTTGAATACATGCCATTACATTCTATTATTTTGGTATTTCTATTTGTTAAAGCAATATATACAGCTTTTAAAACATCACTACTGGCATTATTATATCCTCTATTAATATTTGTTTGAGAATAATAATTTGCTTCTCCTGTATGAGATGGATCCCATCCTTGCATTTGAGCTATAGTTACTTTATTATTTATCATAGCACTTGCCCATCCGTAACTTAGGTAAGGATCATTGTAATAACCTTCGTTTGCAGTTGTACCAATGATAATTACTAAGTAATTAGAATCAATTCCATTTTGAGATGCAACTTTTTCTATTTCATTTATAGTTGGAGTGTTCATTCCTGATAATTTATTATTAAACTCTGTTGCTGATATTCCGTTATTTGTTATGGTCACATCATTCTGAGTCTCTTTTTCTGTTTCTTCTCTTCTTTCAGATTTTGCTTTTTCGTTTTCGTAGTATTCTTTTTCTAAAGCTCTTGCTTTAGCTTGTTCTACTTCTTTTTGATAAGCTTTTTCTTTTTCTTCTTTTTCTTTTAATGAGTTTACTTTTTCTAATGTTGCTGTTTGCATACAAGCTATTAATGATGTATCTGTTTCGGCAACATCTTTAAATATATAAGTAACTATTGAAGGTAATAAGAAAATAGCAATACCGGCAATTAATCTTTTAAAAAGAATAGAAAATGCAGCTTTAAAATCTTCTTCTTTTCCTGATACTACTACTTTGCCAAAACTTATCATAGATACTATTATAATAATTGAAGGAACTAGGTAACATAATGAGTTTAATATAGTTTTTATTATATAAAGCATTTGAACAACATATGATTTATCACACATATAATCCCTCCTTAAGACGCTTATTATACAACAAAAAAGCCTTTTTGTGGCTTTTATTTTGTTGATTGAATTACAAACTTATTATTAAATTTTGGTTTTACTACTGTTGATCTTTGACTTGTATATGTTTGAATTTGTGATTCTCTAGCTCTGGCTGCTGCAGCTTCAGCTGCTGCAATTTCAGCTAGTAACCTTTCTCTTTCTTTTTCCAGAAGTTCTATTCTTTCCTGATATTTAGCAATTAAACGATTTCCTTGAGCAATCATTTCTTCAAAATCTGCTTCAATAGTACTAAAGTTTTTTTCTATTGTATCCATTGCACCAGCATCAAAACTAATTAGTAATTGTTTAGTATTGCTTAACTTTGTAATAATATTTTCTTCTTCTGTTATATTTTTATTTGATAAGGAAGTATCTGTACTTAATAGTTCTACTGTTGTGTATTCTTCACTGCCACCAAGAGAAGCTATTGTATCTTTAGCTGAAGATATAGCTTTAATTAAGTTTTCAGTAGATTCATTCAATACTGGCATTGTGCTTAAAGCAAAGAAAAGATCTGATACACCTATCTCTAATTCTCTGTTGTTGTTTTCTTGAATTTCAGACATGTGTATCACTTCCTTACTATATATTTTATTATATCATATTTATTGTGTTAAAATGGATATGGTGATTATATGAAAGATTTAGCCATCGTATGTTTTAGTTGTGATAAAGATGAAGAAATGTGGCCAATCTTTAGTATTTGTTTAAATAAATACTGGCCAAATCATCCACGTGTTTATCTACTAACAGAGACAAAAACTTCACCAATAATTGATACAATTTGTTATAATTATCCATTAAATAAGTGGACAACTAGAATAATTAAATCTTTAAATGATATAAAAGAAAGTAAAGTTGTATTCATATGTGATGATGTATTTCTAAATGATTACGTTAATATAGATAAATTAAAAGATTGTTTAAAAATATTAGATAAAGAACCTAATGCAGCTTATATTAATTTTGAAATGTCATTTAATTATTATGATGTTTTCTGCCAATATAATGGTTTTAAGAAGAAGACAAAAGATTCAGATTTTCGTCTAAGTTTATTATGTGGTATATGGGATAAGAAAAAGCTAATTGATATACTATCTAATAAAGAAGGAAGTCCTTGGGATGTTGAAGATAACGGAGATATTTTAAAATATGATGCTTATATTGTAAGTGATAAAAAAGTCTTATCTTGGTTTCGTGATGGACGTGCTCAATATGCTGCATGCCATAACGGAAAGTGGTCAAAAGATTTTCCTGATTTTTTAAAAAAAGAAGGTTTAACTATGGATTTAGAAAAGAAAGGTTTTTACTAATTTTAAAAAAAGAACAGATTTTAAATATCTGTTCTCTTTATTTTATCTTATTTTCCGTGACAATTCTTATATTTAAGTCCTGAACCGCATGGACAAGGATCATTTCTTCCTATTTTTTTAGCATTTTTAATAGGAGTTCCTTTTACTTTTAAATGTGTATCATGAACTATTTTGTTATCTCTTTGTTCTTTTCTTTCAGTATTTTGTCTTACTTCAGCTTTTAACAAATAGATAGAAATCTTAGATTCTATGTTAGACATTAAATTATCGAATAATTCATATCCTTCTAATGTATAAGCTTGTAGAGGATTTGTTTGACCATATCCACGAAGTCCAATACCTTCTCTTAGGTGTTCCATATCACTGATATGATCTACCCAAGCTTCATCAATAACTCTTAAAGCAATTGCTTTTTCAAATTCATTAATGATTTCTTCAGGAATTTCTTTTGTTTTTTCTTTATAGTCTTCTTTAACTTTATTAGTTAAGAATTCTTTTATTTCTTGAGGATCAGTCATATCTTCAAGTTCTTCTTCATTTAATTTATTAACTTTAAGTAAGTTAGTATTTAAATATTCAACTATTTCAGATTTATCATCATCAGTTAAATAACCTTCTGGTTCAATATGAGAATCTACCAAGTTAGCTATATTACTATCGAATGTTGCTTCTGTTCTTTCTCTAATAGATTCTTGGTCAAGAATTTCATTACGTCTTGAATAAATGATTTCTCTTTGTTCATTCATTACGTTATCGTAATCAAGTAATGATTTACGAGTATCGTAGTTGTTTCCTTCAACTTTTCTTTGAGCTTGCTCAATAGATTTAGTAAATGATTTAGAACGAATAGCTTGATCATCACCAAATCCAACTTTGATTAACATATCTTTAATCTTATCTGTACCGAATCTTCTCATTAAGTCATCTTCAAATGATACGAAGAATTGAGACATACCTGGGTCTCCTTGACGACCAGAACGTCCACGTAACTGATTATCGATACGACGTGATTCATGTCTTTCAGTACCTATTACACATAAACCACCAAGTTCAACGACACCTTCACCTAATTTAATATCGGTACCACGACCAGCCATGTTAGTTGCGATTGTAATTGCACCTTTTTGACCAGCTTGAGCAATGATTTCAGCTTCTCTTTCATGGTTCTTAGCATTTAATACTTCATGCTTTAATCCTTCTTTTTTAAGCATTTCGCTTAATCTTTCGTTGTTTTCAACTGAAATTGTACCTACTAGGATAGGTTGTCCTGTTGCATGTATTTCTTTAATTTTATTTACGATAGCTTTAAATTTACCTTTTTCTGTAGCATAAACTAAGTCTGGTAAATCTTCTCTTATAACAGGTTTATTAGTTGGGATTTGGATAACGTACATGTTGTAGATATCTCTAAATTCTTCTTCTTCTGTTTTAGCAGTACCTGTCATACCTGACAATTTAGCATACATTCTGAATAAATTTTGGAATGTAATTGTTGCCATTGTCTTAGTTTCTTCATTAATCTTAACGCCTTCTTTAGCTTCAAGTGCTTGGTGAAGACCATCACTAAATTGACGACCATGCATTAAACGTCCAGTAAATTGGTCAACAATTATAACTGCACCATCTTCAACTACATAGTCAACATCTAACTTAAATCCGTAATTAGCTTTTAAAGCTTGATTTAAGTGATGAACTAATACAGCGTTTTCTAAGTCATATAAATTATTTAAATGGAATACTTTTTCAATTTTTTCTACTCCACTATCAGTTAATGAAACACTCTTTGTTTTTTCGTCTACTATATAATCTTCTTCTTTTAAATTCTTAGCAGCTCTATCAGCTGATGTATATAAATCTTTTGAATCAAATTTTCCACCAGAAATAATTAATGGTGTACGAGCTTCATCGATTAAGATTGAGTCGACCTCATCGACAATAACGAAGTTTAATGGTCTTTGAACTCTATCTTGAGCTCTAACTACCATGTTATCTCTTAAGTAATCGAAACCAATTTCGTTATTAGTTGAATATAATACATCACAATTGTAAGCGTCTCTCTTTTGTTGAGGTGACATTTCTCTTTTGTTAACTCCAACAGTTAAGCCTAAGAATTCATGTATTGCACCCATCCATTTAGCATCACGATCTGCTAAGTATTCGTTTACTGTGATAATATGAACACCTTTACCAGTTAATGCATTTAAGTAAGCAGGCATTGTTGCAACTAAAGTTTTACCTTCACCTGTTTTCATTTCGGCTATGTTACCATAGTGAATTGCTAAACCACCTAATAATTGTACGAAGTATGGTTTTTCACCAATAACACGGTATGCAGCTTCTCTTACTACAGCAAAAGCTGGAACAACGATGTCTTCTAGTGTTGCTCCTTCTGCTAATTGTTTTTTAAATTCGTCTGTCTTAGCACGAAGTTCAGCATCACTTAATGCTTCCATTTCTTCACTAAGATCATCTATTTTGTTTGCTATCTTTTCAAATCTTTTTAACTCTTTATACTCAGAGTCAATTAATTTTCTTAAAAATCCCATTTGGCATTCCTCCACGCATAATATATTTTAGCAAATTAATATTTAAATATCAATTTTAAAGTATGGTTTTTCCTTATTTTTTCAGTGTTTTTGGTGTTTTGCAAGATTGTTTTCGAAAGCATAATTTGATACTTCTGTGAAATTTTGATCATATCCATATCTTTCTTGACCAAATTTTATCCACATTTGACCAAAATCTAGGCCTTGATTAAACCACTTTGTAACTCTAGGATCTCTTGCTGTTGAATTGGTTTCTTGATGATTTAAATCAACATTTCCACTATCACCATATAATTTAGCTTGTAAATCACATTCTAGTTTATCACAATGATAAGCAAAATCTGCTTCTTTTGTTTTTCTTTCATCAAATTCTATTATTAATTGTTCTAATGCTGGTGCTGATAGTACCTCAGAAAAAATTTGATGTATAGCTTTGTGACCTTCCACTGCTTTGTCTTCACTGGATACTTCAAATAATGTTTTGTCTCCAATAATTATTTCTTCTGTTTCATGAATAGCAAGCATTAAAGATACTTTTAATAAATCAATATCATAGTTATAAGCTTGATACATTCCTATTGCTAACATTTGAACACCAAAAATGTGTTCTGCTATACTCTCTACTCTTTCAGCTTTTACGTTCCAGTTTAACCAACCAGTTCTAATTACATTTTTCAATTTGTTACATAATAAGTAATATTCCACTACTTGTTTTGCTCTATTTTCCACCAAAATCACACCCTGTTTGTCTACTATACCATTTAGTTCTTTTTTTTACAATAAAAAAAGGAGCTTTTTGCTCCTTATTTCATATTGATAATACCATAGTTGCCATCTTTACGTTTGTACAACACTGATACACATTCTTCATCTATATTTTTAAATACGAAGAAATCATGATTTAGAAGTTCGATTTGTAATATTGCTTCTTCTTCATCCATTGGTTTCATTGAAATATTTTTTCTTTTTACTATTTTACTATCGTTAACTTCTTCTTCAGGATCTTCTGTAGGTAAATCAAAATTGAATTCTAATTTTTCTACATTCTTGTATTTTCTATTTAATCTGTCCTTATTCTTTCTAATTTGTCTTTCTAGTTTAGCTATTACTAAATCTACTGCTGCATAGAAGTCTTCATGCGATTCTTCAGCTCTAAGAGTAAATCTCTTAGTTTGAGCAGTAACTTCAATAATTTGTTCTAAACCTTTAATCTTAACAAGTACGTTAGCAGTTATTTCATCTGGATTTTCGAAATATTTATCCATCTTAGATAACTTCTCAGTAATGTAAGATTTCATACTTTGAGTTACTGTGACTTTGTCGCCACGAATATTGTATTTCATATTCATCATCCTCCGTACTTAAATTATACCATCATTATGGTTATATTTCCATTAAGAAATATTAAAAAAGATATTTATCTGTTGATAAATACCTTTTTATTAACATTATTTTTTTATAACACTTGTTAATGATATAAAATCTGTTATAAAGTTTGTTGCTAAATAACTTAAAGCTACACTTAATAGAATAACTAATACTCTCGCTTCGATAGCTTTATTTTTCTTTATAAATCCATCAAAGTTAATTCCTGATGTAGCATAAATGCTCATCATTAGTGTTATTACATAAACATATACTTTATAACTCATTATCTTGCCTTTTCATAATCTAGTATTTTATTTACTCGACGATTATGTCTTTCTTCTTTAGAAGGCTCTGTGTTTAAAAATTCTCTAATCATTTCAACTAATTCTGGTACAGCTTGTTTATAGCTTAATGCAAGAATATTAGCATGATTATGTTCTCTAGTTAAATGAGCTTGTTCAACACTTGAACAATGTCCACAGATAATTCCTTTAACTTTATTAGCAGCAATACTCATTCCAATTCCAGTTCCGCACATTAGAACTCCTAAATCTACTTTACCAGCAGCTACATCTTCTGCTACTTTGAAAGCAAAGTCTGGATAATCATCTGTATCATAATTATTAGGACTATAATCTACAAATTCGACATTCTTCATTAATTCCATTATTTCTTTTTTTTCATTAACTCCATTATGATCAGTTGCTATTGCTATCTTCATTTTCTTCACCCTTACTATTCATTGCTTTTTCAAATACTGGTAATAAACCAATTCCATCTGTTCTATGAGGTGGTAATTGATATATGTCATGTCCTGGGAATTCATTAGCTTCAATTAAGAATGGATCTTTTTCACCAAGACATACATCCCATCCTATATATTTTATTTGTGGTATTTCCTTCATAGCATTAAGAACAAATCTTTTTATTCTTGGCCATTTTGGAACTTGGAACCAAAGAATTGGTTCTCCTGTTATAGGATGTTTTTCATATAAATTCATTTTCTTATCTATAGCTAGATAATCAATGATACCAGTATCAATATTAATTGGTGCTGCTAAGCCATCACTATTAAAGTTATCAACTACATTATTGTTATTACCAATACGTAGATAAGCAGCTACTATATGATCATTTAAGGTAACTATTCTTATAGTATTGATAGATGTTGGATGAAGTGCTGCAATTTCTTTACATTGTTTAGCAACTTCTTCTACTAAGTATCTCTTAGTTTCTAATAAGTTTTCATATACTTCTTTAACATTCTTTTTAGTTACTTTAACTTTTTCAATACCTTTTCCACATGTACCATCAACTGGTTTAATCATAATTTCATTATGTTTTTCTGTAAAAGCTACGAATTCATCATAATTATCTTCTTTTACTTCCATCCAGTCTCTTAATAGGTATTTATTAAATTTTTTATTAAATTCTAATTTATTTCTAAAACAATGGTAATAATTAGGGTCATTAAATCTTTTGACAATACTATTATTTATTCCTCTAGTAATAATAGTTTTTCTTTGTTTTTCATTTAAATCATACATTTCAAATAGACGATAATCTAAATAACCAGCTTGGTATTTTAGACCGCAATGAACTATATCAAAGAATAAAAATATTTTACTCTTTCCTGTTTTTTTATGAATTTCATCAATTGTAGCAAAGAATCTTTTATAATCCATACTTGTTATTCTTTGAAATAAATATTTAATTTTACCCATATTAACCACCTAAATATAGTATACCACATTTTAAAGCATTATAAAAAGGGCGTTTGCCCTTTTTTATTCGAAATATTCTTTAACAATTTTATATACTTCTTTTGCCTTAGCTTCTTTTTTAGGATCACATTTTCCTTCTTCATTACATTTTAACTTACCATCAATTACTTCAATATAATATTTATCATTTATATCAAATACCATAGTTCCAATATTGGCATGACTATGGGCAAAGTCTTTACATATTATACTTGTATTAGAATCATTATAAAATATATCACCTGATATTAAATCAATTAGTAAATTATATTTTTCATTTTTTAATTCATAAATATTTTCACTTGTTTCAATAAATCCTTTTTCTACTAATCTTTTACCTAATATAGAATAACTCTTATTAGATGTTTTAGGTTCTTCGATACCTATTGGTTCTATTTCTTCTTTTTCTAATTTGTCTGTTGTAAGTATTACTTCTTTATCTAATTCTATTACTTCTTCTTTAGATTCTTCTCCTTGTTGATAAAAAATTGTTATACTCCAGTTATCTAAGTTTTTAAGTTTTTCATCGTTAAACATATCGTTATACCCATTTTTTTCTTCTACTACTGTTGGTATAGGATTTCCTTTGGAAAGAATTAATTTATCATTATAATTTATACTATAACTTAGAATATTTTCTTGAGGCACTAAATCTGGATTTTTGGAATAAATTCTACCTGTAACCATTATTGTTTTACTTGGTGATGTTATAACTAACATATCATTTATATCAAATAATTCTCCTTCACCATATAATTTGTTTACTTGAGTCTTATCATAATTTGTTTTATAGAAATTTCTATATGTTAATATCTGATTAGTTATTAACAACGCAATTATTACTAATGCACTTAATATTACATAAATAAGTATTCTTCTATCTTTCTTATCTTTATATTTAATGTAATCTATTACTTTTTCTTCTTTAGTTGATTCTTCTCCGTTTAGTAATTCTATAACAGAAGTATCTAGAGCCTTGGCTAGATTTTGAAGATTACCAATATCAGGAATTCCTCTACCTGTTTCCCATTTACTTATAGTTTTTTCACTTAGGTGAGTCATATCTGCTAATTCTTGTTGAGTTAATCCTTTTTCTTTTCTCTTTTTAGAAATATATTGACTTATTTTTTCTGTATTCATATAAATCTCTCCTTAATAAAACTTTATCATAAATTATTTTATAAAGTTACCTACTTAGAGTAGGATTAAAAAAAGACAGTGTTTAATTTAACACTGTCTATAAATCTTATTTTAAATCATAAAGATTATTTTCATATTCCTTTCTACTACGGAATCCTCTACGCCATCTTATAAATTCTCTACGATTTTTTCTTCTTTTTAAATATTCCTTTAGTTCCCAATCTTTTATTTTTGCTGCTAATTTATCGAAGTTTTTACTAAATTCTTCTAAACTATATGGTTTAAAAGATTCATCATTGAGTATTTTAAGTAAAATACAACATTCTCTTTTTATCCTAATAATAAATTCAAGAATTAAAGCGTAATTTGAAACTAAAGCCTCATGTGGTAATCTTTTGATTGTTTTTATTCTAGGTCTTAATTCTGGATGAGGAAGTGCATGATTAGTGGCCATATAGATATCTCTTACGTATTGTTCTAGTAATTCCATTTTATTTTCTTCAGTTGCTTTCAAATATATTCCTCCTTTTTTAATATAAATGCTGCCATATTTTATATACCCTAGTGTGTACTAATTAGATAGTATTCTAAGCCTTCTCCTTTCAATTTTTTTATGGCATATTTACTTACTTTTTCCCATAATGCATCATATATTATTGCTAATTCTTTATTTGTGTTAGCATGTTTGTACCACTTATAATCAAGTATGTTATACATATCAGCTAACATCTTGTAATCTTTTCTATGATGCCTCCAAAAGTGTTTGAATACTTTTAAAATTTCTTTTTTGCTTATTTCTTCAGCTTTTGTAAATTCTTTGTAGTATTTATTTTTTCTGAAATCCCCCATTTTATCTCCTTTCTATATTTTTTCCGTTGCACCATTATATCACATCGATTTTTAGCCAAAAAAAGACAATATTTTAATATTGTCTTTAAATATTATTCCATGGTACTACCATTTTACAAGTTATTAACTTTGTTATTCAAAGTATCACATTAGTGTGTAAATATGCATTAAGTCTTTTAATCAAAAATATGTTCTTCTTCAATATATTCATTAGTTACTTTAATAAAGTAATCTATGGCATCTTTATCTACCTTTGGACATTTGCCTTTTATACATTTTTGGACTTTTGTTTTGTAATTATATTCATACTCCCATATTTTTTCATTAGTATCTCCTGAAACTATTATTTTATTATCTCTTTTTCCATACCAATAATTTAGTATTAAATTATTATACAGAAGAGATACTCTATCTTCATATGCTTCTAAATCTAAACTTGATCCATCTTCAAAATTAATATATGTTACACAAGCATCAAATGGTTGGGCAAAACCTTTTTTTACTAATTTATTAATTAATTCTAATTTTTCTTTTGGACAATCTCCTAAATCATCTGAGATTGTTTCTTTTGGTTTATCTGATGCAATAGGATCTACTTTGTAATTATCTTCTGAATCAATAGTGAAGATTTCATTTACTGATAAATCTATTTTTTCATTTAATATTTCTTCATCTTTTAAATAATATACTATTATATACCACTCATCTAGATGAGATAGTTTTTCTTGATTAAATATTTCATCATAATCTCTTTCTTCAGTAATAACTGTTGGTTCTATCATAGATAATCCACCCATACTAAATATTAGTTTATCTTTATATTTTAGAGAATATCCAGTTATGCTTTCTTGAGGAATATTTTTTATATCTTTAGTTTCTAATTTCCCAGTAAACATTAGCACCCTGTATGGTGATGATATTAGATATACATCGCCATAAATAAAATTTTCACCTTCACCACTAAAATTATATACTTTCGTTTGGTTATAATTCTTTTCATAATAATTCTTATATTTATTAAAAACACCTATAAAAGAAATAGTTGCTGTAATTATTAAAGCTATCACAATTAATAGTAATAATGTTTTATCTTTTTTATCTTTATATTTAATGTATTCTACTGTTTTATCCTCTTTTTGTCCTCCAGATAGTAATTCAGATGTTGTTATTCCTAGTTCTTTACATAAGGGTTCAAATAAAGGATAGTCTGGCATTCCTCGACCATTCTCCCATTTAGATATAGCTTGGTATGTTACACCTAGTTTATCTGCTAACTCTTGTTGAGTTAGATTTTTTTCTTTTCTTTTTTTGGCAATAAATTTTCCTATTATTTCTTGATTCATAATATTCCTCCTTTGCCAATTTAATTATATCTAATGAAAATAAAAAAGTATCTAAACTAATTGTTTAGATACCAACAAAAAAGAAGCTATTAAGCTTCTTGATCGTAACCGAATTTTTTGTTGAATTTTTCAACTGCACCAGTTTTCTTAGCTTTTCCTTGTTTTCCAGTATAGAATGGATGACATTCTGAACATACTTCAACATGGATTTCATCTTTTGTAGATTTAGTCATAAATGTTGCTCCGCAAGCACATGTAACTTTACAATCTTTTAATTCTGGATGTATTCCTTTTTTCATTATACATTCTCCTTCCGCCATGTTTAATTAGCTAAACATAGTAATTTCTTCGTCTTATGTATTATATCATGATTTTATTTAGTTGCAAGTAATAATTATTTGTTTTTTTCGAATATTGATAGAAGTTTACCAACTGTGTATACAATATCATCAGCATTTTCAGTTGCTATTACTTTGAATATAGCTTTTCCACCTACTGTTAAAGCTGAAATGATAGCCGTAATTATCATGGTAACTAATACTAAATTCCAATCAAAATATTCTGATAGATTGATAGTTAGAACTGCACCTAAACTACCACTTACGATACCACTAATATCTCCAATAACATCTTGGCAAACAGAAGATACCTTAGTGTGATTTTTTAATAAAGATATAGCTTTTTTAGCGCCTTTTAATTTTTTAGATGCTCTAGCATGAAGGTTTGCTTCTTCAGCTGTTAATACTGCTACACCAATCATATCGAAGATAATTCCTATAATAATAACTATAATTATTAAAATAGTTAAGATTATAGAATTAAATGAATTAGCTATAACAGATGATCCTCCTGAAAAGATAATTGATAGGATAAAAGACAATAAAAAAACTTTATATATCCAGTTAATGTTCTCTTTCATATTAACTCTCCTTATAAAGTAATTATTCAAAAACAGTTTATGGTAATATCATAAATTAATTTTACGGCTTTGGTCGAGTTGAATTTCTCAGTTTCTAACCATCAATTACTATCCGGGGATTTCTCATTACTAGAAACTAACGATTGTTGCCAGGATCGATTACTCGATTACCACTTAGTCCGCACTTCAAACCTTACGATACAAACACCCTAGAGAATTTCTCAAACACAAAGTGACTATTGTTATTCGCTTTTGCAATTATGTTTTCAATTTCTATCCCACATAACCACTCACGACACGCACCTGTATCTTTTCACTGACGGGATAAAAGGATCTTGTCTATATGCCGTTATAGTTTGTCCTTAAATCTTAAATTATATACCCACCCGAATCTGGGCGAATCAAGCAAGTATACAAAGTGTCATTCGGTACAACTGGTAGATTTTTAGCCCTACCTTCAAATAATGTTTGTGACTAGGATAATGCACCACAACATATATGGATTTTAACAAATTTTACATAAAATGTCAAATTCATCAAAAAGATCATTTTAGGTATTGACAAAAAAAACACAAGATTTTTTCTTGTGTTTATTAGTCTTCTGTTTCGATAATTTTTATATTAGCTCCAACATTAGTAAGTTTTTCAACTATGTTTTCATATCCTCTTAGAATATGTTCTATTTCTTCAATAGTAGTTGTTCCTGTAGCGGTTAAACCGGCAATTACCATTGCAGCACCAGCTCTTAAATCTGTTGCTACTACTTCGTCTCCTCTTAACTTGGTTGGACCAGTAATGATAGCAGTTCTATCAGTTACTCTGATATCTGCTCCCATCTTTTGTAGATATTTAACATGACCCATTCTATTTTCGTAGATTGTTTCTTCAAAAATAGATACACCTTTTGCTTGAGTAAGTAAAACACTCATTGGTTGACCTAAGTCAGTAGCAAATCCAGGGAATACTAATGTTTTAACATTTATTGGTTTAAATACTCTTGGTTTGCTTAATGTAACAGAGTTATTAGTAATTTCTAATTTAACTCCCATTTCTTTTAGTTTAGATAATAGAGCATCAATATGATCTTCGATAATACCATCTATTTTTAGATTCTTTCCAACTAGTGCTCCAATAATTGTATAAGTACCTGCTTCAATACGATCAGGAATTACATCAACTACACCTTTATGTAATTTTTTAACACCAACTATTTTAATTTCACTAGTTCCTGCTCCAGTTATTTTAGCACCCATATTGTTTAATAATGTAGCTATATTAACTATTTCTGGTTCTTTAGCTGCATTAGAAATATGCGTTGTTCCTTCTGCTTTAACAGCTGCTAACATTATGTTAATAGTTGCACCAACAGATGCAAAGTCTAAATAAATACGAGCTCCTTTTAGTTTCTCTGCTTTAAAAATATACTTATTACCTTCGATTGTAACTTCAGCACCTAATTTTTTGAAACCATTGATATGGAAATCAATTGGTCTAGATCCGATGTTACATCCTCCAGGGAAATATATTTCAGCATAATGGAATTTAGATAGTAATGCTCCCATAAAGTAATATGAAGCTCTTAACTTTTTAGCTAAGTCTTCTGGAACTACTTTATTTTCTATTTTACTAGTATCTATATGCATTACTTCATCTTTATATTCAACTTTACCATTTAATAATTCAACAATATCAATTAAAGCTATAGTATCTGAAATATTTGGAACATTATATAAAGTAACTTCTTCATCTGATAAAATAGCTGCTGGTATTAAAGCAACTACACTATTTTTAGCGCCACTTATTTTAATTGTTCCAGTTAGCGGTTTTCCGCCTTTTATAACTAACTTCTTCATTTATTCGCCTACTTTTTATGAATAGTATTTTTCTTTCACAACTTTAATATATTATTAACTATAACTTTTGTCAAATTAAAATTATTTATAGTCAATTTAAAAATAGTAAACAGTGTGTTTACTATTTTTTTATAAATATAAATCTATCTAGATGTTGAAGATCCTGGGAAATAGTACATTTTGCTTTTGGGAAATGTTTTTTGGCAATATCCATAATGTCTTTACCTTGTTCTTCACCAATCTCAAATGCTATTAAGAAATCTTTTTTTAAATATCTAGATGCTTGTTTGAGGATCTCTTTGTAAAAATACAAACCATTATCTTTAGCATATAAAGCAAGATGAGGTTCATTATTTTTTACTATATCCATTATTTCTTCATCTTCTCTAATGTAAGGAGGATTACTTATTATGACATCATATTTTCCTTTTACGTTTTCAAATAAATCACTTCTAATTAGAGTTATATCTGAATTATTTATATCGGCATTTTCTTTAGCTACATCTAGCGCTTCTTCTGATATATCAACAGTTGTTATATTAGCTTTGGGAAATAATTTTTTTAAAGTAATAGGAATACATCCACTACCTGTTCCTATGTCTAATATATCTATTGTTTTATTAGGGAAATATTTTTTTATTAATTCAGATGTCTTTTCAACAAGTTCTTCGGTTTCTCTTCTTGGTATTAAAACATTTTTATTAACTTTTATTATATTTCCATAGAAGTTTACATCACCTACTATATATTGAGGTGGTTCACCATTTTTTAAACGTTGTAGTGCTTCATCTAAATCATCTTCTGGATGAATATATTTTTTTACGTATTCGATATCATATTCATTCATGGTCATTCTTCTTTCTAAAAAAAGGAGATTATTCTCCTTTTAGTTTTCTTTGTAAGTCTTCAGTAATTAGAGCTTCGATAATGGCGTCTAAATCGCCATCCATTACTCTATCTAACGTATTAACAGTAAATCCAATACGATGATCAGTAACTCTGTTTTGAGGATAGTTATATGTTCTAATCTTTTCTGCTCTATCTCCTGTACCAATCTTACTTCTTCTTTCATTTCCTACAGCTGCATCTTGTTCTTCTTGAGCCATTTGATAAAGTCTAGCCTTTAATACTTCCATTGCTTGAGCTTTATTTTGTAATTGGCTTCTTTCATTTTGACAAGTAACTACTGTATTAGTTGGTAAGTGTGTAATACGTACAGCACTTGGTGTTGTATTAACTCCTTGGCCACCATGACCTGTTGCACAGTATACATCGATTCTTAAATCATTAGGATTTATTTCTATATCGACATCTTCTACCTCAGGCATTATTAGAACTGTAGCAGTTGATGTTTGAATACGACCATTAGATTCTGTAACAGGTATTCTTTGTACTCTGTGAGAACCTGATTCATATTTTAATTTAGAATAAACTTTTTCACCTTTAATTTTAGCTTCAATTTGAGAGAATCCTCCAGCTGTTCCTGGTTCTGAGTTTATTACTTCTAATTTCCAACCATTTTTATCAGCATAACGTGAATACATTCTAAATAAGTCTCCAGCAAAGATATTAGCTTCATCTCCACCAGCAGCTCCTCTTATTTCCATAATGATGTCTTTATCATCATTTTCATCTTTTGGAATAAGTAGTATTTCTAATTCTTTAATTAGTTCTTCTTTTTTAGTAGATAGTTCTTCTATTTCTAATTTAGCCATTTCACCCATCTCTGGATCGTCTACTAACATTTCAGCTTCTTCTAAGTTACTAACTACTTTTTTATATTCATTATATTTAATAGTTGTTTCTTCTAAATCTTTTTGTTCTTTAGATAATTTTTTTAATTTATTATAGTCTCCTAGTACTTCTGGAGAAGATAATTCTTTAGTAAGCTCTTCATATTTTTCCTGAATAGCATCTAGTCTTTCGAACATAGTTCTCAGTCCTTTCGTTTTGTATTATATCATAAAGTAATCGAATAAAAAACAAATGAATTATGATAATCCATTTGCTTCTTCGTCTTCATCAATGATTACTAAATCGCTTAAATCGTCATCGTCATCTGTTAAGTCATCATCGTCATCGTCATCGTTGTAGATGTCTTCTTCTTCCTTTTCTTCTTCAGGTTCTTCTTCGATTTCTTCGATTTCTTCCTCTTCTTCGTCATTATCAATTACTATTTTAGCAACATGTTTAGCTTTTAAATCCCATAGACCATTTTCTAACATTATAAATCTTTGATCAGTTGATAATACATCAAAGAATGCAGGTAATTTTTCAATGTATTCATCTTCTGATAATTCTAATAAATCAGTTACTTTTTTAAATAATTCATTTATTTTAAATTGCTTTCCTGTTTCTTTTAAAATCATAGCTGCAATATCGTCATATGACATTGCTTCTAACTCTTCTTTAGATAAGTCTTTTATTTTCATAAAAACATGCCTCCACACAATCACTAGACACCATTATACATAAAAATTTATATATGGCAATACTAAATTATTAATTTTATATAATTTTTTTACATTCTCTCTGGAACTTCTATTCCAAGGATATTTAATAGTTTTAAATTGTTCTCGTAAATAACCTTAGTTAAGAATAACCAAGATTCTTGTAAGTCGCTATTTTCTTCAGTTAACACTCTATTTTGAGAATAGAAATTATTATATAAGTTAGTAATCTTATATAAGAAATCAGTTATATCATTTAAAGATCTTGTATTGAATGATTTTAATAATACGCTTCTTAAATTTAATAATCCTATTATTACTTCTCTATCAACATCATCTTTTATTACTTTATATTCTTTAAAGGCTATTTTAGCTTCTTCTGCTTTATTTAGTAATGATTTCATTCTAATTGTTGAATAAAGTAAATATGGTGCTGTTTTGCCTTGTAAATCACTAAATTTAATAGGGTCAAAATTATAGTCTGTTAATCTATATGGAATTAGGTCTGCATATTTAACAGCAGCTACTGATATTTTTTCAGCTATTTCTTCTCTTTCTTTACCAGTAATGTTAGGTAGAATTTTCTTTTCACATTCTACTTTAGCCATATCTAGTAAAGCTTCTAGAGTCATTACGCCACCATCTCTTGTTTTAAATGGTTTACCATCTGCTCCATTCATTGTTCCAAATGGTATAAACTCTAAGTTAGTTGTTTTTGGTACAATACCACTTTTATATGCCGCTCTAAATACTTGTTCAAAATGCAATGCTTGACGAGCATCTGTTAAATACCATATTTCATCTGGATTAAATAGATGCATTCTTTCCCATAAACAAGCTACATCTGTTGATTCATATGATGCAGCACCATTTGATTTTATTAATAATACCGGTGGTACTTCATGATCGTCATCTGGTTCAGAAACATTAATAATCTTAGCTCCTTGGCTTTCTTCAATTAAGCCTTTCTTTTCTAAGTATTCTACTGTTTCTGGAATGTATTTATAACAATCAGATTCACCTTCCCAAGTTTCAAATGTTACATTCAATCTATCATATACTCTTTTAATATCAGCTTTAGATACATCCATAATATGGTTCCATAAAGCCATTAATCCTTTATCTCCTAATTGGAATTTAGAAGTTATATCTCTTGCTTCTTCCATATATTCTTCATCATTTTTAGCTTTTTCTGATGCTAATGGATATATTTCCATTAAGTCATCATTTGTTACAGGTGATTCTTTTGGATATTCACCTTGGTAATTTTCATCAAAGTAAGGTAATTCAGGGAATCTATGTTTAATTTCAGTCATAACTAAACCAATTGGTCTTCCCCAGTCTCCTAAGTGAGTATCAGCAATTGCTTTATTTCCCAAAGCAACTACTAGTCTTTTTAAAGCTTCACCAATGTTAGCACTTCTTAAATGACCAACATGTAATGCTTTAGCAACATTAGCTCCACCATAGTCCATAAATATAGTTTTAGGATTTTCTGTTTCATAATTTAGATTAATATTTTCATTTAGTTCATTAACATGTTCAATTAATTCTTTATCACTAAAAGTAATATTTATAAAACCTGGACCAGCTATGTTGATATCTTTGTACTTATCATCTTTTTTTATACTTTCTACTATTTCTGTAGCTATATCTCTTGGATTTTTTCCATATTGTTTAGCTAATGACATAGCTCCATTATATTGATAATCTCCAAATTCTTTACGAGATGAAACATTTAATACTACTTCATCTACATCGTAGCCACATTCTTTTATTTTGTTTTTTATATATTCTTCTTGTTTTGCAATAAAACTACTCATTTTTATTCTCCTCTATTATTAATTTAAATGTTTCTTCATCACTTGATATTTTATATTCTAATGTAGTTGTTTCATCTTTTTTATCATATATTATCTTTTCTACCTCAATATCAAATGACATGTTTTTTTCTTTTAAAGTATAAGAAGCTGTTTTATTGATTAAATCTAATATAAATTCATATTCTTCAGTTTCTCTTGTAAAATAATTATCATTTAATTTAGTTTTAACGTCATCAATATTAAATAAATATGAATTGTTATTATAAACAGCTTTAACATTATTATGTTCTTTTTCTCGCCGTTCATTTTTATATAATGTTAAATTAATATATTTAATCATAATACATCCTCCTTTGGCTGAGATTATAACAAAGATGATTAAAAAAGACAACTGTCTAGTTGTCTTTATGAATCTGTGCAGTTATTTGATAACTCTTATCGAAATCAATTTCTTCAACCTCAATATAGAATCCTTTGTCTCCTAAGAATTGAATTGTTTCTCTTATTTTTTCAATAGCATCTTTCAATTCCATCTTATCTGGATTATTAGAATTAACTTTATCTATATTTTGCATTGGATCAACATCAGGTTCTTTAGCAGGCATATAATCATATGATGCTTGTTCTTCAATAACTGGAGTAAAGAATTTATTACTAGAACTTCCAGTATATGCTGGTGTCTCCGGTACAACAGTTTTTTGAACTGGTTCCGGTTCTGGTTCAACAAATCTTTGAGGTGCTGATGGATCATCAAATACTTCTAGACCACCAGCGTTAGGATTTGTATTCATATCCATGCTTGTATTAAAGAATGTGTTATTAGTTTGTGGTCTCATTGGTTGTTGAGGCATTATTTCTGGAGGTGTCTTCTTTGGTGCTGGTGGAATTGGAGTAAATCCATTATAACTATTATTCATTCCTTGTGATGTTGTAGACACATCTCCTAAATAATTAGATTTAAATTCATTATTATTCATTGGTTCCACTGAAACAAATCCGTTATTATCTGGAGTTGTAACATTAAATTCTGGAACTGTTGGTTGTGTATTAATTGTATTATTTTGATTTTGAGTTAAATCAGTATTAAACATATTGAATCCGTCTTGAGAAGTTTCTAAAGTTGGTTGTTCATTACTTGGCATTTTTCTTGCTTCATTTAAGTCCATAGAATTCTCCTTTATTTCTTCAACAGTTGGTGTTTGAGCAACGATTGGAGGTTCATCTGTCATTGTTTCGATTTCTTCTCCAACAAAGCCATTTGCTTTTTTTAATTCTTCGTCTAATTGTCTTACTGTTAATCTTTCATTAATAATTCTATGTAACCATTCTTTTTGAGCATTTTTATCTTGTAATGAAAGTAATGTTCTAGCATGTCTTTCAGATATTTTTTCTTCTAAAAGTGCTTGTTGAACTTCTTCATCTAGATTAAGTAGTCTTAGTTTATTAGCTATAGCTGGTTGAGATAATCCCATACGTTTTGCTAATTGTTCTTGAGTAAGATATCCTTTATCAAGTAAATTCTTATATGAACGAGCTTCTTCTATTGGTGTTAGATCTCTTCTTTGAACATTTTCTACTAATGCTACTTCGGCAGATTTATTATCATCTATATTAGCTATAACAGCAGGAACTGTTTGTAAGCCAGCTATTTGAGCAGCTTTATATCTTCTTTCTCCTGCAATTATTTCATATTTATCGCCTAACTTACGTAAAACAAGAGGTTGAATTATACCATGTTCTTTTATAGAATCAGCTAATTCTTTTAATCCTTGTTCGTCAAAATTAAGTCTAGGTTGAAATCTATTAGGAATAATATCTTCGATATGTATTTGTAATACGCCTTGTTCTAAATTCATTATATCAGCCCCTTATTTACTATATCCTATTATTAATAATACATTATTTCCCATTATTTTTCAATGGCTTCTTAACCATTTTATCGTATCTTCTTGGATACTCTT
Organism: Bacilli bacterium; assembly: GCA_017525015.1. Next base: position 73,366 of record JAFXUK010000015.1, on the reverse strand, counting down.
TTGGTGTATTTTTTTCTTTCTTTATTTTTACTATATTTCTTCCATCTTCTTCTATTGGAAGATTAAAATTTATTGTTTCTTCGATGTTTCCACCAAGTACTTTTATAGCATATTCTGCTTCTTTTATTTCTTCAGTATTAGAACCTTTCATGGCTATAAAGTAACCATCTAATCTAGTTAGAGGTAAACATAATTCTGATAAAACTGTCATATTAGTTACAGCTCTAGCAGTTACGATATCAAATTCTTCACGATGTTTTTGGCAATATTCTTCTGCTCTATCATTAACAAATTCAATATTTTTTAATTTTAATTTTTCTGCTAATTGTTTTAAAAAAGTAATCTTTTTATTGTTTGAATCTAATAAAGTTAATTTTAAATGTGGATATACTATTTTTAAAACCATTCCTGGAAAGCCTGCTCCAGTACCTATATCAAGTAGTGAATTATACTTATTTAAGTCAACTGCTTTTACTATAGTTAGTGAATCATAAAAATGTTTTAAGAAAATTTGATCATCATCTTTTATAGCAGTTAAGTTAGTATGAGAATTATATTCTTTTAAAAATTCACAATATTGATTAAATGCTATTAAATCATATCCACTTAAACTAATACCTAGTTTTTCTAATTCATCAATAAATTCTTCTCTATTCATCTTTACCATATTCCTTTTTTAAGTATATTGACAATATGGATATATCAGCTGGATTAACACCACTAATACGTATTGCTTGAGCAATTGTTGTTGGTCTAACTTCTTTTAATTTTTGTCTTGCTTCTGAAGCAATATTATTTACTTTATCGTAATCAATATCTTCTGGTATTTGTTTTTTCTCTAATTTAAGCATTTTATCTGCTTCTTTATAGGCTTTTGCTATATATCCTTCATATTTTAAATTAATACTTATTTGTTCTTTAATATCTTCATCAAATGGAATATCTATTAAATCAGATAAGAATTCCATTGTAATTTCTGGTCTTTTTATTAATTGCTCTAGACTTAATGATGCTGTTGGTATTTGATAATTATTCTTTTCAAATGCTTTTTTAACTTCATCAGTTATTTTTAATTTAGTAGATTTCATGAAATCTAAACATCTAGATATATTATCTTCTTTAACATTTAATCTTTCGATTTGTTCTTCAGATATCATACCTACTTCATAACCGTATCTTCTAAGTCTTAAATCAGCATTATCACTTCTTAGTAATAATCTAAATTCAGCACGACTAGTAAGTAATCTATAAGGGTCTCTAATACCTTTAGTTATTAAATCGTCTATTAATACACCAATATAAGCATCTGATCTTTTAAGAACTAAAGGTTCTTTTCCTTCTAATTTTAAAGATGCATTAATACCGGCCATTAAACCTTGGCAAGCTGCTTCTTCATATCCACTTGTTCCATTAATTTGGCCTGCGGTAAATAGATTTTTTATTACTTTAGTCTCTAAAGTATTATGTAATTGTGTTGGATAAATTGCATCATATTCAATAGCATATCCATATTTTAATATCTTGGCATTTTCTAATCCTTTTAAACTATGAACCATTTGTTCTTGAATCTCTGGTGGCATAGATGTTGAGAAACCTTGTAAATAAATATCATCATAATATCTACTTTCTGGTTCAAGGAATAGTTGATGTCTTTCTTTATCAGCAAATCTAGTTACTTTATCTTCAATTGAAGGACAATATCTTGGACCAATTCCCTTAATATCATCTAATGCACCATACATACTTGATTTATTTAAATTATCTCTAATAATTTGATGTGTTTTTTCATTAGTATAAGTTAAATAACAAGGTTCTTGTTCTTCTATTTTATACATAGGTTCTAAATCAAAACTAAATGTGTGAAAAACATCATCACCAGGTTCTAATTTAAGCACAGAAAAATCAATTGTTTTTCTATCAATTCTTTGTGGTGTACCTGTTTTTAATCTTATGATATCAAATCCATACTCTTTTAATTTATCACTTAAATGATTAGATGGTTTTTCTCCGTGTGGACCTTTTCTTGTTCGTGTATTTCCCACCAATATATCTGCTTTTAAGTAAGTACCTGTTGTTAGTATTACTTCTTTGGCTTCTATTTTTGTTCCGTCTTCTAATACTATTCCGTGGACTTCATTATTTTCCACAATAAGATCTTCTACCATACCTTCTTGAATAGTTAAATTTTCTAAAGATTCTAATGTTTTTAACATTTCTTTTGGATATGTTATTTTATCTCCTTGTGCTCTCAATGATTGAACTGCTGGTCCTTTTGCACTATTTAACATCTTTATTTGTAGATGTGTTTTATCGGCAATTTTACCCATTATTCCACCAAGGGCATCTATTTCTCTAACAACTATACCTTTAGCGCTTCCACCTATATGAGGATTACAAGGCATGTCAGCAATATTTTTTAAATTACTTGTTATAAGTAAGGTTTTATGTCCTTTATAAGCACATGCGTATGCTGCTTCACATCCGGCATGGCCCCCTCCGACAACTATTATTTCATACATAGTTATCATCTCCTTTTTATTTTCCAAGACAGAATCTACTAAACATTTCATCTAGCAATTCTTCTTCATATGTTGTTCCGTTTATTGTTCCTAGTTTTTCCCAAATATCTTTAATATCTAGTTCAATCATGTCAATAGGTTCATTATTTCCCAAACCTTTTTCTACTTCTTTAATTGATTCTAAACATGATTCTAAAATACCTATACTTCTAGCATTACTTAGATATGTAGGATCACTATTTTCAATATTTCCCAAGTTAAATAATTCTATTATTTTTTGTTTTAATTCTTCTATTCCTTCTTGAGTAATCATATTTGTATAAACTACATTATCTTTATTAATATCTAATTGATCAATATTGAATTTAGATTCTAAATCTTTTTTATTTACTATGATTATGTAGTTTTTGTTTTTTAATTCTTTTAATAATTCTATTAAATCTGGTGTAATATCTTCATTATTATTTAAAACAAATAAAACCAAATCTGATTCTCTCATCATCTTTTTACTTTTTTCTACACCAATTGATTCAACTAAGTCTTCAGTTTCTCTAATTCCAGCTGTATCTATTATATTTAGTAGTATACCATTAATAGATATTTGACCTTCTACTATATCTCTTGTAGTACCAGCAACATCAGTTACTATAGCTTTATCTTCTTCTATTAAAGCGTTTAATAAACTACTCTTACCTACATTTGGTTTACCAATTATAGATGTTTTAATTCCATTTTTGATTATTTTTCCATTTTCACTCTCTTTAAGAATCTTTTCTATTCTTTCTTTAAGTGATGATATTTTTGGAATTAATATTTCATCAGTCATTATTTCTACATCGTCATATTCTGGATAATCTATATTTACATTTATATTAGAAATAATCTGTACCATATCATCACGAAGTGAATTGATCAGATCAGATACTTTACCAGATAGTTGGTTAGCTGCTAATTCTCTTTGAACATTAGTTTTAGCTTCAATCATATCCATTACTGCTTCAGCTTCTAATAAATCTATTCTTCCATTTAAAAAAGCTCTTTTAGTAAATTCTCCTGGTTCAGCTAAACGACATCCATTAGTTAATAGTAGCTCCAATACTTTATTTGTTGGAGCTATTCCGCCATGAGTATTTATTTCTACTACATCTTCTACAGTGAATGTCTTTGGGGCTTTCATTACAGTTACTAATACTTCATCTATAATATTTCCCAAGCCATCTACTATATGTCCATAATTAATTGTGTGGCTTTCAACTTGAGTTAGATCTTTACCTGAAAACAATTTATTAACTATTTCAATTGCTTCATCGCCACTAACTCTAATTATCGCTATAGCTCCTACGCCTTGACTTGTAGCTATTGCACAAATAGTATCATTCATAGCCTTTCACTCCTTTTGGCTCGTATTATAGCACAATTCTTTATTATGTAAAATACTTTATTATATATATTATTATAGCAAAATTATTTCCCGGGAAATATTTTTTTGATAAAAAAAAGAAGATTATTCATCTTCTTCTGTTTCTTCTTCTGCTTTTTCTACGTATCTAATAACTATATGTCTATGAGGTTCTTCACCTTCACTAGCAGTTGATAGATTCTTATATTTAGTTAAAGCATTATGAACTATTCTTCTTTCGTATGAATTCATATCATCTAATGTAACATCTATTTTAGTTTTTAATACTTCTCTTGCAATTCTCTTAGCGTTTCTTTCAAGATTAGATATTTTCTTTTCTTTATAGTTTTCTACATCTAATAAGATATATGGATATACTCCTATCTCATTATGAACCATTTGTCTTAATATAGTTTGAATTGCCATTAATGTTTGGCCATTCTTACCAATTAAGATACTATTTTTATCAGAATACATTTTAATGTTTATTTGTTCATCTCTGATATTTGTTTCAAATTTAGCATCGATATTCATGTTGTTTAGTAGTTCAGCTATCTTATCTTTTAAGAATGCTGCTACATCAGTTATTTTAGCAACCTTACATAAATATGTTGTTCCTTTAAATAGTTTTCCCTTTTTTTCTTCTTTACTAAAGAAAGCTTCATTTTCTTCGATGTTTAGTTCTTCTAGTGCTTTTGCTTTAGCTTCTTCATATGTTTTTCCTTCAAAAACTTCTAAATTCATACTAAATCCTCTTTTCAATTATTTTCTTTATTACAAAAGTTTGTATTACAGCAAATCCGTTCATTACAATCCAATATAATGCTATTGCTGTTGGCAAACTTAATGAAGCTACTGATACCATGAAAATCATGAATATATACATAAATTTCATTTGTTGAGCCATTTCATTATTTTGACTACTTGATTGTTTCATTGAAATCATAAATGATAAGAAGGTTGTTACAATTATTAATACTATTAAAGCTATATAAATGTAATTACCATGAGCAATTCCTGCTGATGGAGTCATTCCTAAATTCATTGATAGGAATTCACCTTCGAAAATAGCTGGTATTCTATTAATTGCTTCCAAGAAAGCAAAGAATAAAGGTAATTGAATGAATGCCATTAAACAACTACTTACTGGATTAATATGATATTTCTTATAAATCATCATTGTTTCTTGACTCTTCATCATTAATGATTCTTGATCATCTTTATTTTTATATTTCTTTTCAATCTTTTCAAGTTCTGGTTGAACTTTTTTCATATTTTCAGATTGAGCAACTGATTTTATTTGAATTGGCATCATTAATATTCTAATTGCTAACCCTACTATCATTACTGATATACCCATACTTTTAACTAAATAACCAAGTTTTAGTATTATATAACCTAAAGGTTTAATCAATAATGTTTCCCATAAACTTACATATTTAAGTTTTTTAGGAGTAAATTCACTACAAGTTGGTAATTCTTCTAAAGGTACTTGTAATTGATCATTATATTCTTCATATACCTCATAAGTTGATTTTTCATCTTCATCTGGTTTTTCTTTAGATGGTTGACATAATATGTTTGAAGTTAATGATTGACCAGTATATGGGTGTGTTATTACTTCTTTACCATCTTTTAATGTCTTAGTACATCCTGTTAATAAAAGTAATAATAGGATGATAATTATTAATTTTTTCCCTTTTTTCACATTTTCACCTATTTTTCTATTAAACTAACCAAGGCTTCTTCTAATTTTTGGTAAGTTGCTTCCTGGCAGCTCTTCCTAATCATTATAATATAATTGTTACCATTTTTAAATAAATTTCGGTTATTATCTATTATAAATCTTACTCTTCTTTTTATTCTATTTCTGATCACAGCATTGCCAACTTTATTACTAATAGCTATTCCATATTTAATATTTGAATCTTCTCTTTCCTTATTATATATAACAAGAAGATTATTTTTTTTGAAATGGCCATTTTTAATAATATCATTAAAAGTCTTTTGATCTTTTATTGTTTCTATTCTTTTCATAAAAAACCCTTCTTATACAGAAAAAACCACTTTTTAGTGGTTTATTTTACTACGATTTTTTTACGTCCTTTTGCTCTTCTACTTGATAGAACATTGCTTTCTTTTCTAGCAAAAAAACCATGTTTTTTAGCTCTTTTTTTATTATTTGGTTGATAAGTTCTTTTCATCACGTACACCTCCGCATCTCATAAGCTCCCTTATTATAATATTAAGATTAAAAGAAAGTCAAGAAATATCTTAGATAAATTGATTGTTTACAACAGTTATTCACAGAAAATTGTGGATATGTGGATAATTATTTTTACATGTTTATCTAAAATTTGTTGATAATGTTGATAAATTAGTTTAAGCTAGTACTTAATTATGTTTATTTGTTTATAAATTTGATAATAGCTTGTGGATAGTGTTTTTTTAGTTAAAATTACCTTTTATTTTTCCACAGCTTGAATTATAATATAGGCAATAAATGGTCGAAGTGGGGTGATGGGTCTTGAATATGGAAGATATTTGGGAAAAAGTTCTGGATTTAATAAAGAAAGAACTTCATCCAGTATCTTTTAGTACATGGTTCGACAAAACTAAACTTTTTAAATTAACTGATGATAAAGTAATAATTCAAGTTCCTATGGCTCTACATAAGAAGATGTTATTATCAAATTATTATGATCTAATTAACGATTCTTTTGCTGAAGTTACTGGTGTAGAGAGAGATATTGAATGCTTATTGGAAGATGAAATTGATGAATTTTCTATGAATACTACACAAGAAGGTACTACAGAAAAGTTAATAGAAGATGTAATTAATGAAAAGACATATGAAGCTAAATTTACTTTTGATAGTAATTTAAATAAAGATTTGAACTTTGATAACTTTGTAGTAGGGGATACTAACAAATTTGCTAAAACAGCTGCCTTGGCTGTAGCAGAAAATCCTGGAACTACTTATAATCCATTATTTATATATGGAAAGAGTGGAATAGGTAAAACTCATTTAATGCATGCTATAGGTAATTATATTAATGAAACAAAACCTGATTTAAAAGTTTTATATACTACTAGTGATGATTTTAGAAAAGATTATACAGGAATTGCTAATCAAAATGGTAATTCTTTAGATTATGCTAATGATTTTAAGAATAAATATCGTAATATTGATGTTTTAATAATCGATGATATTCAATATTTAGTAGATGCTAAGAAAACTCAGGAAGAATTCTTCCATACTTTTAATGAACTTCATGGAAAAGGTAAACAGATAATTATAAGCTCTGATAGATCTCCAGAAGACTTAAAAGTACTAGAAGAAAGACTTAGAAGTAGATTTGCTTGGGGGTTACCAGTAGATATTTATCCACCTGATTTTGATTTAAGATGTAGAATACTTAAAGATAAAATTAAGAGACTACCTTCGTTAGATAATAAAGTCACAGATGAAGCTATCGAATTTATAGCTAATAACTTTGATAATGATGTTAGAAGTCTTGAAGGTGCAATAAATAGGTTAGCTGCTTATACAGCTATGATAGTTCCAGATAAAATAGATATGGAATTTACTAATGAAGCTTTAAAAGATTATATTAAGATTAATCCTTATAGTTCTAATGATATTGGTAGTATACAAAAAGCAGTAGCTGATTATTACAAAATAACAGTAGAAGTATTAAAAGGAAAGAGAAGGAGTGCTAATATAGCATATCCGAGAATGGTTGCAATGTATTTATGTAGAATGCTTACTGATGAATCTTTCCCAAGAATAGGCCTAGAATTTGGTGGTAGAGATCATTCAACTGTAATACATGCAGTAGATAAAATTGAAAGTGATTTAAAAGAAAATAGTAAATTAAAAGAAATTATGAATGAAATTAAATCAAATTTATAAAATTGTTAATTAATTGTTAGTAAATAATGATTTATCAACATCTAAAATTGCTATTTTTTATTAAGAAATTGTTGATATTTATATGGTTATCAACATTATTAACGGCTTAATAATAATAAATATAAAAAAATAAAAAGAAAGAAGGAAAAAAAATGAAATTTACAATTGAGAAGAATGTACTATTAGAAAACTTATCAAATGTTGTAAAAGCAATTTCAACTAAGAATATTATTCCTATACTAAACGGAGTTAAATTTGAATTAAACGAAGATGGATTATATTTAACTGCTAGTGATAGTGAATTAACTATAAGAGCTTTAATTGAGAAAGAAGCTATTACTAAAGTAGAAAGTGAAGGTTCTATTATTATTCAAAGTAAATATATATTAGATATAATAAGAAAGATGCCTTCTGATTTAATTAATTTTGAATTAATGGATGGATTAAAAATAAAGATATCTTCTGATAATTCACAATATGATTTAAATTGTTTAGATCCTAAAGAATATCCTACTTTAAAATTAGAAGAGAATGATAATCCTATTATTATAAAAGGAGAAACTTTTAAAACTATTATTAGTCAAACTTCATTTGCTATTTCTACTCAAGAGTTAAGACCATTATTAACAGGTTTAAACTTTAAGATAGTAGGGGATGTATTTGAATGTATTGCTACTGACTCTTATAGATTAGCTAAGAAAAATATTAAATTAGATAAACCAAGTGAAGAAAATATTAATATTGTTATTCCTGGTAAAAATATTATGGAATTAGATAAGATAATTACTGAAGATGATGATGTTGAAATGCATGTGTTTAGCAACAAAGTGTTGTTTAAATATAAAAATATTATATTTCAAAGTAATCTATTATCTGGTACATATCCTAATACAAGTAATTTAATTCCTACTGATTTTGCTATTATTGTTAATACTAAATTAAGTGATTATTTTAGTGCAATTGATAGAGCAGCATTACTTACTCAAAGTAAAGATAAAAATATCGTAAAAATGAGAATTAAAGGAAATCAAATGGTAATTAATTCTTATGCTTCTGAAATAGGTAAGGTTGAAGAAAAATTAGAGGTAGAATCATCTAAAGATGCTAGTATAGATATTTCATTTAGTGCAAAATATATGTTAGATGCTTTAAAGACTATGAAAGATGAAGATATTTTAATCTTATTAAATGGAGAAGTAAAACCAATAGTTATTAAATCTGTAACTGATGAATCACTAATTCAATTGATTTTACCAATCAAAACTTATTAATTAGATACTGAAAAGTATCTTTTTTTTGTGGATAAAAATAGAGTTATCGACAGTATTCGACTTTTTTCGACAATCATAAAGTGTATAAGGGAGATATGTTTTGGAAAGAAGGAGGGTTTTGATTATGGATTCTTATGAAATTAATAAGGATACTGTGGCATTGGTTCCAAAAGATAAAAATCATACTACAATTTATGAAACTGATAATTCTTTTGTAGTAGATAAACCAGTTTTAAGTATAGTAAAGGAGAGTTGTGAATACTTTGGTAGTTCATTAGAAGGAAGACAAGTAGGGACTTCGGCTTTGGTAGGTTTTACTCATAAAGTACCTGTTATTGTTGAAGAAAGTTTTGATTTAATTATATTTCCAACATTGTCTCCAAAAAATGAGCAATGTGCATGGGTAGTATATGATCATGTTTTTAAACCAGAAAAGTTTAAAGATAAGACGATTTTAGTCCTAAAAAATGGCAAAAAAATACTGATTGATTCATCAGATGCTATTATAGAAAATCAACTTTATAGATGCTCAAGATTAAAAGAGTCATTAAAATTAAGAAAAATTGATAAAAAATAGCTAAAACGAGCTAAAAAGCTGTGATTTTAGCTTTTTTTATGATATAATGGTTTTGTGGTATGGGAGTACTCAAAAAATACTTTTTTTTGTCTATGGACGTAAAAGAGGCTGAAAAATGAAAATACGACATTTGAAAATTTTAAATTTTAGAAATTATGAAAAAATGGAATTAGATTTTTCACCTTACTACAATATTTTATACGGTAATAATGGGGTAGGGAAGACAAATTTAATTGAAAGTATTTATGTGTTAGCTCTTACAAAGTCTTTTAGGGGTTCTGTTGATAAAGTATTAATTATGAACAATAAAGACGTATGTCGAGTTGAAGGGGTAATTTCGGACAAATTTGAGACAAAATATAAAATTGTTATCAAAGATAATGGTAAGAGAGTAAAAATAAATGATACTAAAATTGATAAATTAAGTGATTATATTTCCAAAATCAATGTAGTACTTTTCAATCCAGATGATCTTAGATTTATTAAGGATTCTCCTAGTGTTAGAAGAAAAGCAATTAATTTAGAGATTTCTCAGTTAAATACTGTTTATTTGAAGAATTTAAATACATATAATAAGTTGGTTAAACAAAGAAATAGTTATTTAAAGACTACTAATATTAACGCTAATAGTTCTTCTGAATACTTAGATATATTAACTAATAAAGTAATTGATGTAGGAGAACAAATATATAATTCTAGAGTTAAATATATAGATTTAATTAATGAAAAAATTGGTAATATCTACGATAAAATATGTGGTATTAAAGATTTAAAATTAGAATATGTATCTGATTATAAGAATTTTGATAGAGATAAGATTGTTAAAAAGTATAAAGATAATTTACAAAGAGATATTATCTTAGGAAAAACTACTTTAGGTATTCATCATGATGATATTAAATTTAAATTTAATGGTCAGGATATTAAAGACTATGGTAGTGAAGGTCAACAAAAGAATGCAATTATTGCGTATAAATTGACTGAAATTGAAATATTTAAAAGTATTAAAGATGATTATCCTATATTAATATTGGATGATTTGTTTAGTGAATTAGATCAAAATAAAATTGAAAATATTTTGAATTTAATAAATGAAGATATTCAAACTTTTATTACAACAACTGAGATAGATAAGATTGATAAAAGTATATTAGATAAAAGTAGAATATTTAATGTTTTAAATGGGGAAGTAAGGGAGGATTAGTATGAAAGAAGAATATAGTGATAGTGATATTCAAGTACTAGAAGGCTTAGAAGCTGTTAGAAAAAGACCTGGTATGTATATAGGTACTACTTCAGAAAGAGGATTACATCATCTTGTTTGGGAGATAGTTGATAATGCTGTAGATGAAGCTTTAGCTGGATATTGTGATGATATCGAAGTAATTATTGAAAAAGGTAATGTTATAACAGTTAAAGATGATGGTCGTGGTATGCCAACTGGTATGAATGAAAAAACAGGTAAATCTACTATAGAAACCATTTTTACAGTATTACATGCTGGAGGTAAATTCGGTGGTGGAGGATACAAAGTATCCGGTGGATTACATGGAGTTGGTGCTTCTGTTGTTAACGCTTTATCACAATGGTTAGAAGTTAGAGTTTATAGAGAAGGACATGTTTATTTTCAAAGATTTGAAAATGGTGGACATCCTGTTGATGAACTTAAAATAATTGATGATTGTGATCCAGAAAGAACTGGTACAACTGTTACTTTTGCAGCAGATCCTACTATATTTAAAGAATCTACTGTATATAGTTATGAAACGTTAGCTACCAGATTAGAAGAATTAGCTTTCTTAAATAAAGGATTAAGAATTATCTTAAAAGATTTAAGAGAAGATGAAAAATCTGATGAGTTTGTCTACAATGGTGGAATTATTGAGTTTGTTAAAAAGTTAAATAAGAATAGAAAACCATTACATGATGATGTAGTTTATGTAGAAGGTCAAGAAGATGGTATATCTTTAGAGGTAGCATTCCAATATAGTGAAGATTATACTTCTCAGTTATATTCTTTTACTAATAACATTTCTACTTATGAAGGTGGAACACATGAAGATGGTGTTAAGAGAGCATTAACTAGAATAATTAATAATTATGCTAAAAATGCTAAGATTCTTAAAGATAATGATGATCCATTAACAGGTGAGGATGTTAGAGAAGGTTTAACAATGATTATTTCTTGTAAACATCCAGATCCTCAGTTTGAAGGACAAACTAAGACTAAATTAGGTAATGCTGAAGTTAGAAAAATAGCTGATGATGTATTTAGTAATGGATTAGAAAGATTCTTATTAGAAAATCCTGAAGAAGCTAAAGTTATTATTGAAAAATCAATGACTGCTTCAAGAGCAAGAATTGCAGCTAAAAAAGCAAGAGAATTAACTCGTCGTAAAGGAGACTTAGATATTACTAATTTCTATGGAAAATTAAGTGATTGTAAGAGTAAAGATCCTTCTGAATGTGAAATATTCATAGTCGAGGGAGATTCAGCTGGTGGTTCTGCTATTAAAGGTAGAAATAGTATGACTCAAGCAATACTTCCTTTAAGAGGTAAAATTCTAAATGTTGAAAAAGCTAGATTAGATAGAGCTTTAAATAATGAAGAAATTAGAACAATAATTACAGCATTTGGTACTGGTATTGGTGATGAATTTGATTTATCTAAGTTAAGATATGACAAAATTATTATTATGACAGATGCAGATGTTGATGGTGCTCATATAAGAGTATTGTTATTAACATTGTTCTATAGATTCTTTAGACCAATTGTTGAAGCTGGACATGTGTATGCTGCACAACCTCCTTTATTCTGTATAAAACATGGACAAACAATTAAATATGTTTTAAATGAAAAAGAGAGAGATGAATATTTAGCAACATTAAAACCTGAAACCAAGAGAGATATCTTACGTATGAAAGGTTTAGGAGAGATGGATGCTGAAGAATTAAATGAAACAACAATGGATATTGAAAAACGTGTCTTAAGACAGATTACGTTAGATGATACAAGGGCTGCTGATGAAGTATTCTCTAAATTAATGGGTGATGAAGTTGAACCTAGAAGAACATTTATTGAAGAGAATGCAACATTTGCTAACTTAGATGCATAGGAGGTGAATGGTTATGGATAGATTAGAACAAAATAATATTGTTAAAGAAGTAAGAGAATCATTCTTAGATTATTCTATGAGTGTTATAGTTGCTCGTGCTTTACCAGATTTAAGAGATGGTTTAAAACCTGTTCATAGACGTATTTTATATTCTATGTATGAATCAGGATATACTCCTGATAAACCTCATAAAAAGAGTGCTAGAATAGTTGGAGACGTAATGGGAAAATATCACCCACATGGTGATTCTTCTATTTACGAAGCAATGGTACGTATGGCTCAAGATTTCAGCTATCGTTATATGTTAGTTGATGGTCATGGTAACTTCGGTAATATCGAAGGTTATGGAGCTGCAGCTATGCGTTATACAGAATCTCGTTTATCTAAGATTTCATTAGAATTACTTAGAGATATAAACAAAGATACTGTAGATATGATTCCTAACTTTGATGATAGTGAAAAGGAACCTGCTATTTTACCATCTAGATTCCCTAATATCTTAGTAAATGGAACAATGGGTATTGCAGTTGGTATGGCAACTAATATTCCTCCACATAATTTAGGTGAAGTAATTGATGGTTGTGTTGCAGTAATAGATAATCCTGAAATAGAACTTGATGATTTAATGAAAATCGTTAAAGGACCAGATTTTCCAACTGGAGCTATTATTTTAGGTAATTCAGGAATTAAAAAGGCTTATGAAACAGGCCGTGGATCTATAACTATTAGAAGTAAAGCTACTATTGAAGAGAAAAATGGTAGACATTATATTGTAGTTGATGAAGTTCCATATGGTGTTAATACATTAGATTTAAAAAACAAAGTTGCTGAGCTTGTCCACAATAAGATTATTGATGGAATTACTGATTATCATACGGATTTAAAAAATGGTGTTAAAATTACTATTACTTTAAAGAAAGATGCTAATCCACAAGTTATTTTAAATCAATTATATAAACATACAGATTTTCAAACTAATTACGGTATTATTTTCTTAATGTTAGATCAAGGAGTTCCTAGAACTTTAGGATTAAAAGACATTTTAATTAAATATATTGATTATCAAAAAGAAATAATAATTAGAAGAACTAGATTCAATTTAGATAAAGCAGAAAAAAGAGCTCATATTTTAGAGGGATTAAAGATAGCTTTAGATAATATTGATGAAGTAGTTGCTTTAATTAGAGCTGCTAAAACTGATATTGAAGCTCAAGAAGGCTTAATGAATCGTTTTGGTCTTACTGAAGTACAAGCACAAGCTATACTAGAAATGAGATTAAGAAGATTAACTGGCTTAGAAAGAGAAAAGATTGAACAAGAATTAGCAGATTTAATGAAGGAAATCGAAGAATTAAGAAGTATTCTTGCTAGTGAAGAGAAAGTTCTAAATATAATTAAGACTGAAATGCTTGAAATCAAAGAAAGATTCGGAGATGAACGTCGTACTCATATAGATATGACTGCTATAGATTATATTGAAGATGAATCATTAATACCTAATGAAGATGTTATGATTGCATTAACAAATAAAGGTTATATCAAGAGAACAACTTCTGATACATTTAAAGTACAAAATAGAGGTGGAGTAGGTATTAAAGGTATGACTACAAATGATGAAGATTTTGTAGAACATATGATTAATATTGAAACTCATGATGATGTATTATTCTTTACTAATAAAGGTAAAGTTTATAGATTAAGAGGTTATGAAATACCTGAATTTAGTAGACAATCTAAGGGATTACCTATTGTTAACCTAATTCAAATAGATAAAGATGAGATGGTTAATTCTATTATTAAGATTAATAGAGATAAAGTAGATGAAATAAGTAATTTATTATTTGTTACTAAAGGTGGTATTGTTAAACGTACTCCAATTGAAGAATTTAAGAATATTCGTCAAAGTGGTAAGATTTGTATTACACTTCGTGAAGATGATGAATTAATAGCTGTTCGTAAGACATCTGGTAACGATATGGTTCTAATTGGATCAAGTCGTGGAAGAATGGCTAAATTTAATGAAAATGAAGTCCGTATAATGGGTAGAACTGCTTCTGGTGTAAAAGGTATCGAATTAGATAATTCAACTTGTATTGGAGCTGAAATCGCGTCAGAAGATGATGCTATTATGATTATCACTAAGAAGGGTTATGGTAAACAAACGAATGTTCGTGAATTTAGAGAGACAAAACGTGGTAGCAAAGGTGTTAAAGCGCTAAACGTTACTGAAAAGAATGGAGATATTGCTTCATTTAAGATATCTAGACCAGAATGTGATTTAGTTATTGTAACTGATACAGGTATGGTTATGAGAATGTCTTTAGATCAAATTAATACTTTAGGTAGAGTAACTCAAGGCGTTCGTTTAATTAAGTTAAAAGATGAACAACAAGTTGCTACTATTAGTATAGTTGATAAAGAAAAAGACGAACCAAATCCAGAAACTATCGAAGAAGTCAATATAACAGATAGTGAAAACGGAGTTATCAACAACGAACAAATTTCTGAGTTGGGAAATAATGAAGTTATTAATGATGATTTAGATATGGATTTAGAAGAATCTAATGATACTGTTTCTGATGAAGTTGATTCATTAGATTCAGATGATGAAATCTAATTTGTATTATTAAAACCAATATTGAATAATATTGGTTTTTTTATGTTTTCAAAATCGGCATCGAGTTTTAAATAAGTTATCAACATATCATCTCGTTTCTTATTTTAAATATGTAATTTTTTTATATTTTTATCAATGTTCCACGTGAAACATATGAAATAAAAAAATACAATTTTCCACGTGAAACATATGAAATAAAAAAAATACAATGTTCCACGTGGAACATCAATAAAAGGTTGATTTATACAAGCTGGTTTGATAATATATTAACGTGCAACGAACATATTGTAACCTGGTCAGGATCGGAAGGTAGCAGCCACATCAATCTCTATTCGTGTGCACATTTTTTATTGGAAGTGATTATATGAAAATAGATCAAAATATAATAGATAAATTATATAATTTAGCTAAAGAAGCTTTTGAAGAAGGAGAAATACCTATAAGTGCAGTAATCTTAAATAATAATAATGAAATAATAGCTTATGAAAGAAATAAAAGACAAAAAAGTTACGATATTTTAGGACATGCTGAAATATTATGTATTCAAAAAGCGGAAAAAGAAATAAAAGATTGGCGTTTAGATGGATATAAGATGATTGTTACTTTAGAACCTTGTGATATGTGCTCAATGATAATAAAAAAGTCTAGATTAGATGAAATATATTATATTTTAGAGTCTGATTCATATGAGTGTACTAATGATTTTGAAATAAATAAAAAGAAATTAGATATAGATAAAATTAGTGAAGAAAAATTCAGAAAATTATTAACAGATTTTTTTGATAATAAGAGGTAAAAACCTCTTTTTTTGTGGTATAATAATCCACAGGAGGGTTTAGTATGGCTTATAAAGTTTTATATAGAAAATATAGACCAGATAATTTTGATAATGTTGTTGGTCAAGACTATACAGTTGAAATGCTTAAAAATGCTATAGTTACGGGAAAAAATGCTCATGCTTATATATTTACTGGGCCAAGAGGAACTGGTAAAACTAGCTGCGCTAAGATCTTTGCTAAAGCATTAAATTGTGAACACCCAGTAGATGGAAATCCATGTAATGAATGTGATTCATGCTTGGTGTTTAAAAATAATCCAGATATTATCGAAATAGATGCTGCTTCTAATAATGGAGTAGATGAAATAAGAGAACTTATCAACAACGTAAAACTTGTACCAACTTCTTCTAAATATAAAGTATATATTATAGATGAGGTTCATATGCTTACTACAAGTGCGTTTAATGCTTTATTATTAACTTTGGAAGAACCACCTGAACATGTAGTGTTTATTTTAGCAACAACAGATATTCAAAATGTGCCAATTACTATTCTTTCTAGATGTCAAAGGTTCGATTTTAAACCGATTAATAAACAATGCATAGTTGATAGACTAAAATATGTATGCAAGGAAGAATCAATTAAAATAGATGATGATGCTTTAGAAGAAATTGCTTTAATATCTGCAGGAGGAATGCGTGATGCGTTAGGAATGTTAGATCAATTATCTAGTGAAGATAAGAAAATAACACTTGATATGGTAAGTAATTACTTCGGAAGTGTTTCAATCGAAAAAATTAATAAGTTATTAACAAGCATCGAAAACAACAATATTGAAGAAGTTCTTTCTATCTTGGGAAATATTAGAGAAAGTGGTACTAATTATTCGATTTTTGTTGAAAAAATCATTGAATTATTAAGAAAAACTGCTATCGATATTAAATTAGGAAAGAGTAAACATGATTTTTATTATGATGATGTTTATAATATGATTGTTGATTTGAATGACTGTTTATGTAATATAAATATTAACATTGATCCTTATATACTTATTGAAATTGTTTTACTAAAGTATATTAAAACTGATAGTACACCAGTGGGAAATAATCTAAATTATAACCCGGGAAATAATTTTGAAGTTAAGGAAACTAAAGTAAATGAACCCGTTATTGCTACAAGTGAGGTAACTGTAGAGGTTAAAGAAGAACCTAAAAAACGCGGTAGAAAGCCTAAAAAAGAGACTTTGGGAAATAATAATCAAATAGCTGTAGATATTAGAATAAATAATACTTTTGTTAATGCATCAAAAGAGTTTAAATCTAAAATAATGGATTCTTGGGTAGATTTTATGAATTATTTAATGCCTAAAGATCGCAGTTTAATTTCTTTATTAGCTGATACTACTGTTTTAGCTGCTTCTGATACTAATGTTTTAATTCAAAGTAAAGTTGATTCGACTAATGATTTGATTAACGATAATATTGCTTTGTTAGAAAAGTATTATTATGAATATTCTAATAATAATTATCGTTTTGCTGCTATTAATTCTGATTTGTGGAATATTTCTGTAGAAAAATATAGAATTAATATGAAGAATAAAATAAAATATAAATATATTGAAGAAGAACTTCCTGAACCAGAAGTTAAGGAAGAAAAACCTTCTAATGATATAGAAGATCTTGCTAAAGATATCTTTGGTGAGTTTGAAGTAGAATAGGAAAGAGGAATTTGTTATGAATATGCAAGCTTTAATGCAACAAGCTCAAAAAATGCAACGTGATATTACAAAAAAGAAAGATGAAATAAATAAAAAAGAATTTACTGGTGAATCTGAAATGGTTTCAGTTGTATTTACTGGTGATAAAAAAATGGTTTCTATGACAATCAAAAATGATATTGAAAATGATGATAAGGAATTTATTCAAGATATGGTTGTTATAGCTACAAATGACGCTATGAAGAAAATTGATGCTGAAACTGAAAAAGCACTTGGTGCTTATGGTAGTCAATTAGGTGGATTATTCTAATGTATCCTCCTGTTTTATCTGATTTAATTAATTATTTTAGAAAACTACCAGGTATTGGTGAAAAAAGTGCTGAAAGAATGGCATTATCTTTACTCGAACTTAATCAACATGATGTTGAAGAATTTGCTAAATCTATGGTAGATAGTAAGAGTAAATTGCGTGCTTGTAGTGTATGTGGTCATATTACTGATAAAGATGTTTGTGATATTTGTTCTAGTGAGAGAAGAAATAAGAATGTTATATGTATTTTAGAGGATTATAAGAGTGTTTTTGCTTTTGAAAAAGCAGGAAATTATAATGGAACTTATCATGTTTTAAATGGTCTTATTTCTCCGGTAGATGATGTTAATCCTGAAGATATTAATATTGCTAGTTTAGTTTCTAGAGTAGAAAAATTAGAAAATCCTGAGTTGATTATTGCTTTAAAATCAACTATTGAAGGAGAAACTACAACTCTTTATATTAAGAAAATATTTGAAGGTAAGAATGTTGAAATATCTAGATTATCTTATGGTATTCCAATGGGTGCTGAAATAGATTATTTAGATGAAATAACATTAGATAGAGCATTAAGTGATAGAAAGAAAATATCATAGTTAATTGAGGTGATATTTTGATTGAGTCATCTAAGTTACAAAATATACTTGATAGATACCATGAGGGAAAGCTAGCTCATGCTTTTTTGCTTGAAACAAACGATAGTGATAGATGTTTTAATGAAATATTATCTTTGATTAAGAATCTTTCTTGTCCTTTTGAATATAAGGATAAATGTGATGAAGAATGTAACATTTGTAATTTAATAGATACTAATAATTTACCTAGTTTAATAATTATTGAACCTGATGGTTTAAATATTAAAAAGGATCAAATATTAGATATGATGGAAAAATTTAGTACAAAGCCTGTCTTTACTAAGTTTAATATTTATGTTATAAGAGAAGCTGATAGATTTAATCAATCATCTGCTAATACTTTGCTTAAGTTTTTAGAAGAACCAGAGGATAACATAATAGGTTTCTTTATAACTAATAATAAGGAAAATGTTATTTCTACTATTAGAAGTAGATGTCAAATAATTAGTTGTAATTATGAGGTTTCTTTGGATTCTTTTTTATCAGATGAAGTATTGAATGATGTTAAAATATATTTAAATTCTATTTATAAAAATAAGAATGATCTTTTATATAATAAGACTAATATGAGTGGTTATTATAAAGATAGAAAAGATTGGGAAATATTTTTTAAGACAATGCTTTATTATATTAGAGATTGTAAGGAAACAGATCGAATTGATAAAATTGATATGGTTAAAGATTTAAGTAATGCTAATTTGGTTAAAATTATTTTAAAAATAGAAGAAATTTTAAAATATATTAAGAGTAATGGTAATATTGATTTGATATTAGATAAATTCGTAATTGAAATGAGGGATTTATATGAATAATATATATGGAATAATTCTTGGTAATGAAGGAAAAATATATTATTTTAATGGTAAGAAATTAGAGATAGAGAAAGATACTAAAGTAGTTGTTGATACAGAAAAAGGTATTCAACTAGGTAAGGTTAT
The DNA here is from genome assembly GCA_017525015.1 of Bacilli bacterium. The sequence continues at coordinate 53,572 of JAFXUK010000015.1, read as the reverse complement.
GTATAAGGCAGAACCTGAAAAAGTTAAAATAGATGTAGATACAATGAAAGAAGTAATTAGAATAGCTACTGATGAAGATTATGATAATTACATGAAGAATCTTGGGGATGCTACTAAATGTCTAACTAAGGCTAGAAATTTAGTAAAAGAATTAGAAATGGATATGAATATCTTAGATGCTAATTATACTTTAGATAGAAAACAACTATTATTTAATTTTATTGCTGATGAAAGAGTAGATTTTAGAGAATTAGCTAAAAGATTAGCTTCTTTATATAAGACTAGAATTGAATTAAGACAAATAGGTGCTAGAGATAAAGCTAGAACTATTTCTGGTATTGGTCAATGTGGTAGACCTTTATGTTGTTCATCTTTCTTAAATCATATTGATTCAGTTACGATGAATATGGCTAAAAATCAAGGTATTGCTCTTAATCCTTCTAAAATTAATGGTTTATGTGGAAGATTATTATGTTGTTTAACATATGAAGATGAAGAATATGCTAGATGTCAACAAGGATTACCAGGTGTTGGTCAAACAGTTAAATGTGAATATGGATCTGGTAAAGTAGTAAGTGTTGATATTTTAAAAAGAAAATATAAAGTAGATATAGATGGTGTAATAAGGGAGATTGAGTTAGGTAGTGTCAATAGTTCTAAATGATTTATTTGATTATGATGGTATGAAAATATATCAAGATAGCGATAAGTTCAAATTTTCTTTGGACTCTATTTTGCTGGCTGAATTTGTTGATAATCTTAACGTAGATACAATAGTTGATTTTTGTACTGGTAATGCTCCAGTACCTTTAATTTTAAGTACTAAGACAAAAGCTAAGATTTATGGCTTTGAAATACAGAAAAATATTTATGATTTAGCAGTAAAAAGTATAGATACTAATAATTTAAATCAACAGATTGTTGTTTATAATGATAATCTTAAGGAAGTATCTAAGTATTTAAAGGACGAATGTGCTGATTTAGTTACATGTAATCCTCCTTATTTTAAGTATAAAGATGTTGATTCTTTAATTAATGAAGATAAGGAAAAAGCTATTGCAAGACATGAAATAACAATGGACTTAGATAGTTTAATTAAGTCTGCTAAATATGTTTTGAAGAATAAAGCACCATTATATATGGTACACAGATGTGATAGGTTAGAAGAAGTAATTGATACCTTAAATAAATATGGTTTTAAAGTTAAGAAATTACAATTTATATATGCTGGTTTCAATAAGGAAGCTATTATGGTTTTAATTAAAGCAACTAAGAATGGTAATAGTGGTAGTTTAAAAGTAATGCCACCTATTGATATACTTAATTTGAAATCGTATAAAGGAATATTTGAGAGGGTGAAATAATGAAACTTATAGTTGGTTTAGGTAATCCTGGTAAAGAATACGAGAATACTAGACATAATGTTGGGTTTATGATAGTTGATAATTATTTAAAAACAGATGATTGGAAAGAAAAGTTTAAAGCTTTATATCATGAAGAACGTATAAACGGCGAAAAGGTTTTATTTGTTAAACCTTTAACTTTTATGAATTTATCTGGAGATGCTGTTGTAGAATTTGTTAATTATTATGATATTGATTTAGATGATATTATGGTTATTCAAGATGATATGGATATTGCTTTTGGATCTTTTAAATTAAAGAAAGATAGCAGTGATGGTGGCCATAATGGTATTAAATCTATAATTAATAGATTAGGTTCTAAAAACTTTGCGAGATTAAAAGTAGGTTTATCTCATGATAAAAGTATGGATACTAGAGATTATGTTTTAGGAAAGTTTTCTAAAAAAGATATGGAAACTTTTGAAGGTATGTTTGAAACATACAATAAAGTTATTAATTGTTTTATTAAGGATGGAATTGAAAGAACAATGAATATTTATAATACTAAGAGTAAGTAGTGGTTGTATGGATATTTTTAGTGAGTTTTTTAAATATGAAAATGGTTTAACTGTTACGGGTTTAACAAAAGAGTTAAACATTTTTTTCGTGTTAGAAATGTTTAAAAAGGAATCTAAAAATATAGTTATTTTAACTAATACTTTATACGAAGCTAATATGTATTATGATGGATTAAAAACATATTTAGACAATGTATATTTATTTCCAATGGATGATTTTTTAACAAGTGTAGCAGTAGCAATTTCACCTGATTTAAAGATTAAAAGATTAGAGACATTAGAAAGTATTAAGAATAATAAAAAGTCGATTATAGTGACTAATTTGATGGGATTTTTAAGGTATTTACCTGATAAGTCTAATAAATTAAATTTAGAGTTTGTTTTACAGAAGGATTCTGGTTTAAAAAGAGATGAAATATTAGATTTATTAGATAAATATGGATATGTTAGAGAAAGTATAGTTACTACAACAGGAGAATATGCTGTACGTGGTTATATTATTGATGTTTTTTCTCCTCAAGAGGAACATCCTATTAGAATAGAATTCTTTGGTGATGATATTGATTCTATTAGATATTTTGATGAATCAACTCAGTTATCAATTAAAGAAATTGATAGTGTAACTATTAAACCATATACGGAGATAGTTAGTGATTCTAATAGTTCTTTATGTGATTATTTAGATGATCCATATGTAGTTATGATTAATAGAGATCAAATAGATGTTTCTTATGAAAAATTACAAAATGACATCTTAGAATATAATGAATCTCAAGATTCTAGTAAGAAATATATGTATGACTTAGAAGAAATTAGTTATAGTCATGTTTTATATTTAAATAGTGTAAGTGATAGTGATTATGGTAAGAAGTTATCATTTAAATCACAAGAAATAGAAAATTTTAATAGTAATTTTGAATTACTTGGGAAATATTGTGAGAAAGCTTTAATAGAAGGCAAAACAGTGATTATTTGTTTAAGTAGGGAAAATGAGTTACGAAGTTTGGAACCTTTCTTGAAAAGTTATCATATTGTTCATAACAATAAGTTTATCAACAGGGAGATTAATATTTTATATAAGAAGATTAATAGTGGATTTATATTCCAAAATTATGTTGTTATAGCTGAAAACGATATTGAAAGAGTTAAGAATGCTGTTATTAATTATAAAAATAGTTATAAAGTAGGTAAAAAGTTAAAAGACTTTGGTCAATTAGCAATAGGTGACTATGTGGTACATAGTGCTCATGGTATTGGTATATATAACGGTGTAATTACTTTAACTAAGAATGGTTTAAAGAAGGATTATATTCAAATTAACTATCAAGGTAATGATAAGATTTATATTCCAGTAGAAAAGATTAGTACAATATTTAAATATGCTGGTAAAGAAGGTAGTGTACCTAAATTAGATAGATTAAATAGTACTAGTTGGATTAAGAAAAAGAGAGAATTACGTAGTAGAATTAAAGATATTAGTGGTGAATTAATTAAGTTATATGCTGCTCGTAGTAGTATTAAAGGTATTCCATTTAAATCATATGCTGAAGAAGATGTATTTGGATCTGAGTTTATATATGAAGAAACAGATGATCAAATTAAAGCTATTAAAGATATTGATAATGATTTAAGTAGTGAAGTACCTATGGATAGATTATTATGTGGTGATGTAGGCTTTGGTAAGACAGAGGTAGCTTTTAGAGCTATGTTTAAGACAATCCTAAATAATAAGCAAGTATTCTATTTGTGTCCTACAACGATTCTTTCTAAACAACAATATGAAAATGCTGTTGAAAGATTTAAAAATTATCCTATTGAAATAGCTCTACTTAATAGATTTACTAGTGCTAAAGAAACTAAGAGAATTCTAGAAGGATTAGAAAAAGGTACAATAGATTTGGTATTTGGTACGCATAGATTATTAAGTGATGATGTTAAATTTGGTAAATTAGGTTTATTAATAGTAGATGAGGAACAAAGATTTGGTGTTACTCATAAAGAGAAAATTAAAGAATATAAGAATGATGTTAATGTTTTAACACTTAGTGCAACACCAATACCTCGTACTTTAAAGATGGCATTAAGTGGACTTAGAGATTTATCTTTGATAGATACTCCTCCTACAAATAGATATCCAGTACAGACATATGTTATTCAAGATAATGATTTGATAGTTAAAGATGCTATTTATAAGGAATTAAGTAGAAACGGCCAGATATTTATTCTTTATAATCGTGTAGCTGGTATTGAATCAATGAGAGATAAATTACATAAATTAGTACCAGAAGCGAGAATAACTGTTGCTCATGGTCAAATGAATAAACAAGAACTAGAAAATGTAATGGAATCATTTGTTAATTATGAGTATGATATTCTTCTTTGTACAACTATTATTGAAACAGGTATAGATATTAGTAATGCCAATACTTTGATTATTTATGATGCAGATAATTTTGGTTTGTCTCAGTTATATCAAATTAGAGGTAGAGTTGGACGTAGTAATCGTATTGCTTATGCATACCTTATGTATGATAAATCAAAGATGTTAAATGAAATAGCTATGAAGAGACTACAAGCTATAAAGGAATTTACGGAATTAGGTAGTGGTTATCGTATTGCTATGAGAGATTTATCTATACGTGGTGCTGGTGATTTACTTGGTTCAGAACAAGCAGGTTTTGTAGATACTGTTGGTATTGAATTATACATGCAAATGATAGATGAAGAAATGCGTCGTATGAAGGGCGAAGTTATTGAAGACGATGATGAAGAAAATGTTTCTAATAAGTCTTTAGTTGAGGTAGAAACTCATATTGATGATAAATATGTATCTGATGAAGATATTAAGATTGAAATACATAAGAAAATTAATGAGATAGATAGTTTATCTAAATTAAAAGAAGTTAGAAAAGAATTAGAAGATCGTTTTGGTAAGATTAGTAAAGAAATTGAAATATATATGTATGAAGAATGGTTTGAGAAGATTGCTTCTAAATTGAAGATTGATACGGTAAGACAGTCAGAAAGAGAATTAGAAATTGAGTTACCTGTAGAAGTATCACAAAAAATACATGGAGATACATTCTTTATGAAAGCTTATCAAATAAATCCTAGATTTAGACTTAAGTACTTACATAATCAAGTTATTATTGCTTTAACTTTATTAAATCAAAAAGAACATTTCTTATACTATGTAATACCTTTGTTACAAGAGGTAATGAATGAAATAGAGGAATAGTAAACTATTCCTTTTTTTAAGCAATTTTTGACTAAACTAAGCTTTTATAGTACTATTTTTGTTAGAAGAAAAGGGGGATTTTATGTTTGGAGATACTGAATTAATAGGTACTTTTGATAAGTCATTTGATTCTAAAGGTAGAATTGTTATTCCTAGTGTTATGAATCCTGAAGAAGGAGATAAGTTAGGTATAGCATATGGTGCTGATTATGAACATTTATTATTAATGACTTTAAAATCTTTTAGAGAATTATATAAAAGATTAGAAACAGCTAATAATAAAGAAATATTAGATCAAGATCCTAAGTTAGTAGAACAAATGAGAAGACTAATTGGTATTGTTGAAGTAGATTCTCAACGTAGAATCCAAGTACCTAAATATGCATTACAAAGAACAGGCTTAAAAGGCAATATTACAATGGTAGGTCAAATGACTTGTTTAGGAGTATATAAAAAATAAGACATTGAATATGTCTTTTTTTGTTGTACAATATTAAGTACATCGGAGGTACTTATGATAAAGAGAATTATGTTTGATTTGGATAATACTTTAATTCCTTGGGATGATAGTAATATTAAAGCTTTAATGAGAACATTTAATGAAGATAAGATTCCTTTTTCAGAGGAAAGAGCAGAAGAATATTTTAAAGCAATGAAGGATTATGAAAAGAAACATAAACGTTTTGATAAAGTAGAGATGAGTCATTGGATTGGTATGAAATTAAATTTGGACTTACCAGATGACTTTGTTAAAAGATGGACAGATAAGTTATGTTATTGTGTACCACCAATAGATGATAAATTAATTTCTTTATTAGAATATCTAAATAGTAAGTATTCTTTATGTGTAGTTAGTAATTGGTTTTATAATCAACAAAAAGCTAGATTAAAAAACTATGGTATTTTAAAATACTTTGACGATATATATACTGCAGATAAATATGATAAGAAGCCATATAAAGAAATGTATGATTTAGCGGGTAAAGGTTATCAAAAAGATGAACTAGTAATGGTAGGAGATGATTATACCATTGACATTAAATCAGCTGTTGATTATGGTATGAGTGCTTTTTATTTAAATAGTAAAGCTAGATATTGTAATAAAAAAACTAAGATTATTAGAACAATTTATGATTTGGAAAAATATTTATAGAAGAACTTGAATAAGTTCTTTTTTTGTGTTAAATTATCTTTAGTTTTAATTAGTGATGAAGGAAAGAGCCTTATGTATACACTATTAATAGAGAGACCTGGAAGGTGAAAGAGGTCATAGTTGAAGTAGGGAATATGAATCTGGAGCTGAATCGTTACTCGCGTTAAGAGATAGAGTGTATGACAAGTTCATAAACTAAGGTGGTACCGTGCTTTTGCACCCTTAGATTATGAACTTTTTATTTTTGGAGGTGTTTATATGAGAAGATTTGAAAAAATATCATTTGAACAATTTGTTAAAGATGTTAAGGATGATCGAATGCTTTACGATAATATCGAATTACCAAAACGTAGTACAAAGACTAGTGCTGGTTACGATATTAGAAGCGTAGAAGAAGGCGTTGTTAGACCTGGAGAAGCTAAAGTTTTTAAAACAGGTTTAAAAGTATGTATGAATCCTGATGAAGGTCTATTTATTTTAAGTAGAAGTAGTCAAGGTTATAAATATAATGTATGTTTAATGAACAGTGTTGGTCTTATCGATTCAGATTATTACAATAACACCGATAATGAAGGACACTTTTCAGTTAAGTTAGTTAACTTTGGAGATAAAGATTTTGAAGTTAAAGTTGGAGATAAAATTGCACAGGGAGTATTTATGAAATACTTAACTGTTGATGATGAAGAAGAAATAAAAGGAAAAAGAAAAGGTGGATTTGGTTCCACTGGTAAATAGGAGGAATTAAAATGGATAAAAAGAAATATTATATAAGTACAGCAATAGCATATACATCTGGTAAACCACATATTGGTAATACTTACGAAATTGTTTTAGCTGATGCTATTGCTAGATATAAAAGATTAGAAGGATACGATGTTTATCTACAAACAGGTACTGATGAACATGGTGAAAAGATTGAATTAAAAGCTAAGGATGCAGGACAAACTCCTCAAGAGTTTGTTGATGAAAAAGCAGGAGAAATCAAAAGAATATGGGATTTAATGAATACTTCTTATGATAGATTTGTTAGAACTACAGATAAACATCATGAAGAAGTTGTACAACATATTTTTAAGAAAATGTATGATCAAGGAGATATTTATTTAGGTAAATACGAAGGATGGTATTGTACACCAGACGAATCTTTCTGGACAGAATCTCAAGTTGTTAAGAACGATGATGGTGTTGTAGTATGTCCTGATTGTGGAAGACCAGTTGAAAAGAAGAGTGAAGAAGCTTATTTCTTTAAACTAAGTAAATATCAAGATAAGTTAGTTGAATATATTGAAAGTCATCCTGAATTTATTCAACCAGAATCTAGAAAGAATGAAATGTTAAATAACTTTATTAAACCAGGATTACAAGATTTATGTGTATCACGTACTGCATTTAAATGGGGTATACCAGTAGATTTTGATCCTAAACATGTTGTTTATGTTTGGTTAGATGCATTAACTAACTATATTACTTTCCCTGGTTATGATGTAGATAATTCTACTGAAGATTTTAATAAATGGTGGCCAGCTGACCTACATTTAATTGGTAAGGATATTATAAGATTCCATACTATCTATTGGCCATGTTTCTTAATGAGTTTAGGATTACCATTACCAAAACAAGTATTTGGTCATCCTTGGTTAATTATGGCTGATGGTAAGATGAGTAAATCTGTAGGTAATGTTGTTTATGCTGATGATTTAGTAGATAAATTTGGTGTAGATGCAGTTAGATATTATTTCTTACATGAAATACCTTTTGCATCTGATGGAGTATTTAGTAGAGAGCTATTAATTGATCGTATTAATGGTGATTTAGTTAATATCTTAGGTAATTTAGTTAATAGAACTGTTAGCATGAATAAGAAATACTTTGAAGGAGTTATTCAAGAACATAATGTAACAGAAGACTTAGATAAAGAATTAATTGATAGTGTTCTTAATCTAAATAAAGTAGTAACAGATAAAATGAATGAATTAAGAGTAGGTGAAGCTATTCAAGAAATCTTTGAAGTATTAAGAAAATGTAATAAATATATTGATGATACAATGCCTTGGAGTTTAGCTAAGGAAGAAGATAAGAAAGAAAGACTTGGTACAGTTCTATATAATTTATTAGAAAGTATTAGAATATGTGCTGTATATCTTGGTGCATTCTTACCTGAAACGAGTGAAAAGATCTTTGAACAATTAAATACTAAAGTAACAAGTTTTGAATCTACAAAGGTATTTGGTGGTTTAGAGGTTGGTAATACTTTAGCTGAACCAGTTCATTTATTTGACAGAATTGAAGTTAAAGAAGATAAGTAATTATCTTCTTTTTTTGTTATAATTGATGTGGTGATTACAATGTTTATAGACACACATTGCCATTTGTTTCATGAATATTATGAAGATTTAGATTCTATTGTTAAAAAGATAGAAAGTAATGGAATAAAAAAAGTAATAGTTAATGGAACTAATGGAGAAGATAATAAAGAAGTATTAGATTTAATTAGTAAATATGATCTTATGTATGGCGCAATTGGATTACATCCTGAATTTGCTGATTCAGTTACAGATAATGATTTAAAATTTGTAGAAGAACATCTAAATGATGAAAAGGTAGTAGCTATTGGTGAAATAGGTTTAGATTATCATTATGGTAAAGAGAATAAAGATAAACAAATAGAATTATTTGAAAAGCAATTAGCTTTAGCAGAAAAATATAATAAACCAGTTATTATTCATAGTAGAGATGCTACAGAAGATACAATTAATTCTTTAAAAAAATTTAAGGTAAGAGGATCTATGCATAGTTTTAGTGGTAGTTATGAAACAGCTATGATTTATATTAAGATGGGTTTATTACTAGGTATTAATGGAGTTGTTACTTTTAAAAACTGTAATTTAATTGAAGTTGTTAAAAGAGTTGGATTAGAAAACATACTATTGGAAACTGATTCTCCTTATTTAACACCGGTTCCTTATAGAGGTCAAAGAAATGATTCTAGTTATATAAATGATATTGTTTGCTTTATTTGTTCTAATATGAAAGTTTCTATAGAAGATGTTGGTAAGATAACATGTGATAATGTTAAGAGGTGTTTTGACATTTAATATTAATGATGCTAGTATAGATAATTAAGTCTTTTAGAGGTGAATTTTATGAATAAAATGAACTGGATAAAGATGGGGTCTGTACTAAGTAAAATATTAGTACTTGTGATATTTGCTTTTATGGCAAATAAATCAACTAGTAATGATGTTGTTAAAAGAACTGAAAATTTCAACTTTAATAAGGTATTAGGTATGAGTGCTTCAGCAACTAAAAAAGAAGAAGAAAAACCTAAACCAGTTGAAAAGAAAGTTGTTGTAAATAATAATAAATTAACAGGAGATTTAACTGGTTATGCAGCAGATTGTCCTTTATGTAATGGAACACTTGCTTGTATGCCAAAATATAAAGTATATAAAAATAATGTTGTTACCTATAATGATGCAACTTATGGAAATGTAAGAATAGTTGCTTCGTCAACAAAAATTCCTTGTGGTAGTATTGTTAGATTTACTTGGAGAGGTGAATTAACAACTGCAATTGTTTTAGACAGAGGTGTCTTAGGTAATGATTTAGATTTATTAATGGCTACAGAAGATGAAGCTATTATATACGTAGGTAGAAAAAGAATAACTTATGAAGTCCTTAGAAGAGGATGGTAAGTAAGGAGGAATAAAAATGGGTGATTTTAAACATAAACATAGTTTAGGACAAAACTTCTTAAAAGATAAAAATGTTTTGGCTAGAATTATTGATGCATGTCCTGTAGAAAAAGAAGACTTAGTAATTGAGATAGGTCCTGGACAAGGAGCATTAACTAAGTTTTTGAAATTATATAAATGTAATTTATTATGTTTTGAAGTTGATGAAAGAGTTAAGAGATATCTTAATCAATTTGAGGATGATAAAACAAAAGTAATATATAAAGATATAATGGAAGTTGATATTAAAGAAGAAATTAAAAATATTAATTATAATAAGCTTTATATAATATCTAATCTTCCTTATTACATTACAACTGCTATTATTGAAAAGATAGTTAATAGTGGAATAGATGTAGAAGCTATGGTATTAATGGTTCAAAATGAAGTAGCTGATAGATTAAGTTCTAAACCAAATAGTAAAGATTATGGAGCTATTACTGTTACTTTGAATTACTATTATGATATAGAAAAATTATTCTTTGTTAGTAGAAAGTCATTTGATCCAGTTCCTAATGTTGATAGTGCTGTTATTAAATTAAGTAAGAAAAGTAAGATGGTTAAATCAAATAATGAGAAACTATTCTTTAGATTAGTTAGAGATTCATTTTTAATGAAGAGAAAGAATATTAGAAATAATTTAAGAAATTATGATTTGGATATTGTTTCTAAGGTATTATCTAACTATGGATTAGATTTAACTTGTAGAGCAGAGAACATTCCAGTATCTTGCTTTATTGATTTAAGTAATGAATTAGAAAAATAATATATTTTTCTTTTTTAATGACATGAAATGGATAAGTGTAATAATATATTGCAAAAAATTCAATTTTATCTTAAAATTATAGGTAGGTATACTTGGGAGGAGTGGTCACATGAAAATTACTAGAGTTGAACTTCGAAATAAGGAAAAAGAAGATTCACGTATGAAAGCAATCGCAAAAGTAACTCTTGATGAAGCTTTTGTAATTACTGGAATCAGGTTAATTCAAGGCGATGACAAAATGTTCATTGCAATGCCAAGCAGAAAGGTTTCTGAAGGAGTTTATGATGATGTATGTCATCCAGTAAACCAAGAAACTCGTACAATGTTTGAAGATGCTATTTTTAAAGCATATGATGAAATGACAAAAACTGGCGAAGAAATAGTTAAAATAGATTTATAAGATGTCTTTGACATCTTTTTTTGTGTAAAACTTTTATTAAAAGCGCGTAAAGTCCTTTTTTCCTTAGAATATGAGATATTTTCTTATGATATACTTAAGATAATAAGGAGGACTATGTATGAGTGTTAATAAAAAAACAAAAAAAGTAGTTAAAAAAGCTACTAAACACACAGATGATAATTCTGGATATGTAGCTTTCTTATTGAGTGCTATTGTAATTTTTATAATTATATTAATTAGTACTATTTTCTCTGATGCTATGCAGATATATAATAACAGAAGAGAAACTGAAAGACTTCGTGAGGAATATAGTATGTTGCTTGAAAAAGAAACATCTTTACGTAGTGAAGTTATTAAATTACAAGATCCTGATTATGTAGCAAGATATGCTAGAGAAAAGTTCTTATATACAAAAGATGGAGAAAAGATACTTCGTATAGTAGATGGTAATGTTATACCTGAACAAAAAACACAAGTATTAGATGAAAATAAAGAAGTAGAAGAAGAATAGATATCTTCTTCTTTTTTTAGTATAATATCTTTGGATGTGATGTTATGGAAGTAATATTAGGAAAGAAAGCAGGCTTTTGTGGTGGAGTTATTAACTCTGTTACTAAAAGTTTAGATTTATTAAAAGATAATAAAGATTTATTTTGTTTAGGAGAAATAGTTCATAATAAACAAGTTGTATCTTGTTTAGAAGAAAAAGGTATGACTTTTATTGATTCTTTAGATGAAGTTAAAGATGGAAGCAAAGTTGTTATTAGAGCACATGGGGTTCCTAGAAAAGTATATGAAGAGGCTGAGAAAAGAAATATTCATTTGTTTGATTTAACATGTCCTAAAGTATTACTTATCCATAAAGAAGCAGAGGATTTAGTTAAAGATGGATACTATGTTATCTTAATTGGTAAAGCAGATCATCCAGAAATTATAGGTACTATTAGTTATTGTAATGAAGATAGTCTTATTATAGAAAGTCAACACGATGTTGATAAAGTAGTAGAATTTGTTTTAAATAAAGGGTATAAAAAGGTTGCTTTACTATGTCAAACTACATATTCTTTAAATAAATTTTTTGAATTAGAAAATATATTAAAAGAGAAGTTCGAAGGTTTAGATTTTAAAATTTTAAATACAATTTGTAATGCTACTGAGTTAAGACAAAAGGAAACAGAAGAACTTTCTAAACAAGTAGATGCTATGATTATAATAGGTGGTAAGAATAGTTCTAATACAACTAAGTTATATGAAGTTGCAGAAAAAAACACTAAAACTTATTTAATTGAAACAGTAGATGATTTAGATGATTCTATATTTGAATATAATGTTGTTGGAGTAACAGCAGGAGCAAGTACACCTAAAGAAAGTATCGATGATGTATTAGCATATTTAAATAAGGAAAAGTTATGATAATCATGATTAATTAATATGATAGAATTTGTTTAATTCTATCTTTTTAATGGTATAATTTTAATGTAGAAAGGGAGAAAAAACTTTAATGGAAAAGAAACAGGTAGAGAAAGAAAATTTAAGATTGATAGTGTTTGAAAGTGCTAAAGAATTAGGTGAAGCAGTGGACAAACATCTATTAAAGAAATTTGGTCTTAGTGACAAAAAATATTCGTTTATTGTACCTTTGAAAGAAAATTTTTTTGAGGACGGACATTTAAAAGTAGAGATTAATGAAACAGTTAGAGGCATGAACTTATTTATGATACAAGATGTGGGTAATTATTCTATCGAGTATAAGATGCATGGGTTAATAAACCATACAAGTCCTAATGATTTGATGATGCAACTTAAAGATGGAATTGGTGCTTGTAATAGACACGCTGAGTATATAAATATAGTTATGCCTTTATTATATGCAGGAAGACAACATAGAAAGAATACTAGAGAGAACTTAATGTGTGGAATGAATCTTCATGAATTAGATAAATTAACTGGTATTAAAACTTTTATAACTTTTGATGCACATGATCAAGGTGTTGAACATGCAGTTAATCATATGGAATTTGATAATTTTTATGCGACTAATACTATTTTAAAAGATTTAATTAATGATATGAGTGTATCTGCTTTAAAGAAAATTGTTTTTGTAGCTCCAGATACAGGTGCTACTGGTAGAAGAAATGTATATTTAAATTCATTTAATTCTAGATATATTCATAGAGAAGCAGGAAGTTTTATTAAACAAAGAGATTTTAATAATTTAGTAGATGGTAAATATCCTGTTATTGCTCATGAATATTGTGGTAATGAAAACATTGAAGGATATACAGCTATTGTATCTGATGATATGATTTCAAGTGGTGGATCAATGTTTGATGTTATTGATGAATTAAATAAAATGAATGTTAAACATATCTATATAGTTGTTACATATGCTTTATTTACTAAAGGTGTTGATCAATTTGATGAATACTTTAATGCTGGTAAGTTTGATGGTGTTTATACAACTAATTTATCTTATATACCAGAAGAATATAAGGAAAAGAAATGGTTACATGTTTGTGATTGCTCTGAGTATGTAGCTGAAATAATCTATACTTTATATAATAAACAATCTATAAGTGATTTATTAAGAGATAAATCTCAATCTATTAGGTTATTAGATGAAAAACTAGGTAAAAAAAAGAAGTAAAATAATGTACTTCTCTTTTTTTATGTGATAAAATTTTTATAGGATAGGTGATGTGAAGATGAAAAAAGTATATATTGTTTTAACATATACTGGCACTATACTTTCTAAGATAGTTAAATTATATACTAGAAAAGAATTTTCTCATGTATCTATTTCTTTAGATGAAAATCTAGATGAAATGTATAGTTTTGGTAGATTGCATCCTTATAACCCAGTTTGGGGTGGATTTGTTCATGAAAATAAAAATAAAGGAACATATAAAAGGTTTAATAAAACTAAAACTAGAATCTATTCTATTCAAGTTAATGATGAACAATATGAATCTGTAAAAAAAGTAATTAAAGATATTCAAGATAAGAATAAAGTTAAATCATATGGATTTAATGTTCTAGGTTTATTCTTAGTAGCATTTAATTATAGACTTAAAAGAGAAAGATGCTACTATTGTGCGGAGTTTGTTAAGGAATGTTTAGATAAATCTAATATTGAATTAGGTTTACCTGAAATTGTTAAACCAGAAGATTTTAATAAACTAGAATCATCTGATATAGAAGAAGTTTTTAAAGGTTTATTGAGAGACTATCAAGCATAGTCTCTTTTTATGTTATAATAATACGTAAGGAGGCTTATATATGGAAAAGGCAAAAGTTTATTTTACAAAAGAAATCACTGCTGAAAGTTTAATCAAGATTTATGAAGCTTTAGGTGTTGAATTGACTGGAAAAGTTGGAGTTAAAGTTTCAACTGGTGAAGATGGAGCTAAAGGATATTTAAAAGCCGATTTAATTGCACCTTTAGTTAAAAAATTGAATGGAACAATAATAGAATGTAATACTGCATATCCAGGTGCAAGAAATACTGTTGAGGAACATATGGAAGTTGCTCGTAAACATGGTTTTACAGATTTCGCTGAAGTAGATATTATGGATGGACCTGGAGAATTTAAAATACCTACTAGAGAAAATAGTAAACATTTAAAATATGATTTAATTGGAGAAAATTTTAAAAATTATGATAGTATTTTAAATTTAGCTCATGGAAAAGGTCATGCTATGGGAGGATTTGGAGCTAATCTAAAAAATCAATCTATAGGAATTGCTTCACGTAATGGAAAAGCATATATCCATAGTTGTGGACAAACTGAAGATCCTGATGCATGTTGGTCTGCAAAATATGAACAACATGAGTTTATTGAATCAATGGCAGAAGCTGCTACTGCTGTTTCTGATTATTGTAAAGAAAATAATAAACCAATAATTTATATTACAGTTGCAAATGCAATCAGTGTTGATTGTGATTGTGATTCTCATCAAGGAGATCCAGTTATAGCTGATATTGGTATATTTGGTTCACTTGATCCAGTAGCTAATGATCAAGCATTTATTGATGCTATATGGGCTACTCATGAAGAAGGAACTCCTGCTATTCAAGAAAGAATAGATACTAGAGAAGGACGTCATATTACTGAGTATGCTGAAAGCTTAGGATTAGGTACTACTGAATACGAATTAATAGAAATATAAAAAGACTATTTATAGTCTTTTTTTAAATCTTTGAAAGGAGATAAAAAATGGGAAAAAGATTTAAAAGTGTAGTGTGTGCTGATTTATTAGCTAGAAAGGAAGTTGATGGAAAAACATTAATTTTATTAAGCAAAAGAAAAAATACTGGTAATGATGATGGTAAATATGAGTTACCTGGTGGACATTTAGAGATTGGTGAAGATATCTATGATGCAGTTATAAGAGAATCTAAAGAAGAATTATTAGTAGATATTAAAAGAGAAGATATTAAAATAGTTCATTTAATGCATCATTATACAAAAGAAAGATTAAATTTTATATTTGAAATAGATGGAAATTTAATAGAACCAAAAATTGGTGAAGAAGATAAATGTGAAGAACTTGTTTGGGTAGATATATTGAATTTACCTAATAATATTTCAGATAAAATGAGAAGAATAATTAATAATATTGCTAATAATATAGAATATGACAGGATGTAAAAAAAAAGACTACATTATTAGTCTTTTTTTAGTAGTTGTTTTTTTATTACTCTGGAGTCTTTATCTATTTGTTTTTCTTCATCTTCGTTTATAATGCAATTAATTTGTGGAATAGTACGGTATTGTTCATCTAAATCTAATCCATAACCAATTACAAATCTATTTGGGATAGTAAAACCAGTATAGTCTACTTTTACATCATCTACTTCACGTCTTTCAGGTTTATCTAATAAAGTACATAATCTTAAACTATTTGGTTTTTGCTTTTCTAAATGTTTCATAAAGTATGATAGTGTTCTACCTGTATCAATTATATCTTCAATAACAATAACATCTTTTCCTGTTACTGGATTATCTAAATCAACTTTTAAATTGATATCACCTGTACTGTTTTCTCCAGCATAGCTAGATATTCTTACAAATTCTAGTTCAGTATCTAAGTTGATTCTTCTAGTTAAATCTGTGAAGAAAAAGATTGATCCTTTCAAAATACATATTAGTGTTATCTTTTTACCTTGATAATCTTCAGTTATTTCTTCAGCTAACTGTCTTGTTCTTTCTTGGATGGTTTTTTCATTAATTAAAACTTTTTGAATACTCATAAATACTCCTTTAAATTATATTCAATTTTATATTAACACTTGCTAGACAGTAAGTATAATTCCTTTTAGTTATAATTATTATAATAATTATTTATTTATAATATATTTAATGATATTATTATGGTAGAGAGGTGTTGAAATGGAAGAAAAGAAATCTAATCTTGGTTTATGGGTGGTTATTGGTGTTTTATTTGTAGCTGTAGTAGGACTTAGTTTCTATTTAGGTACAAAGTTTGCCAACAAAGAAGATAAAAAGGAAACAGAAACAAAAGAGGAAGCAAAAGAATCTAAGTTTGAGGATGTATCTATTAAAGATAGTTTAGTTGCTGAGGCTATGAGATTTAATGTTAAATATATTTGTGGCGGACCTGTAATTGAATTTAAAGGTCAAAACATTAAAGTTGATGAATTGTCTGATGAATATAAAGCTAATGTTTATTTAGGATCATATGCTGGTAATACTATGTCATTAACTGAAGATGATACTTATAGTGTAGATGATAAATTTGATGACAGATATTTTAAAGATGATTCATTCTTAAAAAAATATAGAAATGGAGAACAATTACATTTTTATAATGGTCCTGTTATAGCTGAATATAAAAATGGTAAATTTGTATTTAGTACATATGCTACTGGCTGTGAAGGAGTTTATGAAGGTTATAATACTCAATTAGTTTCTGCAAGAAAAAATGATAAACAATTAATTTTAGATTATGCTTATTATTATCAAACATATGACTATGAGAAAGAAGAAGCAAGTATTTACTTTAAAAAAGGTGATTCTAAACCTGCAGAACAAGGCGTAAAAGTTAACGAAGAAACTTATGAATATATCATTAAACCTGAGTTATATGATCATTATGAATTTGTATTTGATATTTCAGAAGGTAAATTACAATTAACTGAAATTGTTTACGTTCCAAAGAAATAATTTGTAAATATAAAGATATCAAGGAAACTTGATATTTTTTTATGATATAATTTAATTGGTAAAGAGGTAGAGAATATGGAAAAGGGATTTTGTAGATTAGCTATACCTACTATTCAATCTGATAGTATAGTAGATGGTGAAGGTATTAGAAGTGTTATATGGTTTCAAGGATGTGGACATGCATGTCCTGAATGTCATAATCCGGAAACATGGGATTTTAATGCAGGAGAATTAGTTTCTATTGATGATATAAAAAAACAAATTGATGAATTAGAGTTTCAACAAGGTGTTACTTTTTCTGGTGGAGATCCTATGTATCAAATTGATGCATTAATAGAGCTTTCTAAGTACGTTAAGGAAAAAGGTATGAATGTATGGGTTTATACTGGTTTTACTTATGATGAGCTTGAAAAGATGGCAGAAAAAGATGATAGATATAGTAAGATGTATGATTATATAGATGTCTTAGTTGATGGACCATTTAAGATAAAGTTAAAAAGTTTTGAATGTGCTTTTAGAGGTTCTACTAATCAGAGATTAATAGATGTTAAAAAGACGAGAAAAGCAAATAAAGTAATTACATTGGAAAAGTACAAATAGTACTTTTCTTTTTTTGAAAAAACCCTTATAATAACATCCTAAGTGGGTGAGGTTCCATGGGAAATCTTAGAATTAGTAACTTACATTTTTCTTATGAAGATAAAGAAGTGTTCAAAGATGTTAATTTTACATTACGTAAGGATAAAACTCTAAGTATCATTGGAACTAATGGATCTGGTAAAACAACTTTATTAAAAATATTATCTGGGGAATTAGATTATAAGGGAGAAATTGTTATTAATGGTGTAGATGTTAATAAACAAAACAAAGATGCCTTAAGAAGAATAATTGCTTGTGTATATGAAGATTCTCCATTTTTAGCTGATACTGTTAAGGATGAACTTCGTTTTTCTTTGGAAAATATTAATGTAAGTCCTAAAGAGATTAGTCAAAGAATTGATGAAATAAATGATTTCATGAATATAAAGAAAATCTTAAACAAAAGAATAGATAGTCTTTCTTTAAATGATAGAATTTTAGTTAAGATATTATCTTATGCTATATATTGTCCATCATTCTTAGCTATAGATGATTTGTTAGTTTATTTAGATAATAGAACTAAGATATTGTTATTAAATTATTTGAATTATAAAGATATTACTTTAATTAATGTTACAAGTAATATGGAAGATACGATATATACTGATTATATTCTTGTTCTATATGATGGTATTAATGCTATTGATGGTAAAAGTTTAGATGTATTAAAGAATGAAAAGGTATTAAAAAGATTAGGTTTTGATCTTCCTTTTTATGTTGATTTATCTATTCAATTAGAATTATATGGATTAATTAATAAAATGTATTTAAATAAAGAAGCGATGGTGAAGAATGTATGGAAATAATATTTAATAAAGTTTCTTTTAATGATAAGAGTTCTTCAACAAAGCTTTTAGATAATATTAATTTAATAATAAAAGAAGGTAATATTGTTTCTTTTGTGGGAACAAATTTAGATATTATTCCGAAGTTATTATGTGTCATTAAAAGACCTAGTAGTGGAGAAATTAAAATAGATAATGTAATCATTAAAAGAACTAGTCATATTAATAATATAAATGCTTTAAGAAAGAAAATTGGTTATGTAAGTGATTCAATTCTATTCTTAAAAGATACTGTAAAAGATGAAATAAAAGAAATACTAAATAATTTTGATTG
Organism: Bacilli bacterium; assembly: GCA_017525015.1. Next base: position 34,414 of record JAFXUK010000015.1, on the reverse strand, counting down.
TAAAACTAATAGTATTAAACATATTTTAGATTCTTTAAAACTAGTAGGTTTAGATGAAAGTTATTTGGATAGGAAAATAGATTCTTTATCTTATACAGAAAAGAAAAGAGTTAGATTAGCTAGTGTTTTAGCTTATAATCCGGATGTAATAGTTTTAGATGAATTCTTTAAGTCATTTATTAATAGAGAAAAAGATTATTTTAAAAAGTTATTCTTGAAACTTAAAAGTAAGTTTAAGAAAACTATTATTCTTTTAACTAATGATTTAACTAGTACATTTGATGTCGTTAATAAATTATATGTTATCAACAACGGGAATCTTGTTCTATCAGGGGGTAAGGAATTATATTACAATAATAAATTGTATAAATATGTAGAGATTCCTAAAATTATAGAATTTACTAAATATGCTCAAGAATGTGGACATGATATATTAGAATATACGGACATTAAAGAGCTTATAAAGGAATTGTATCGAAATGTTGGATAAATTAGATTATTCATATAATGATATTGATTCAATAGTACATAGAATAAGTCCAATATTTAAGTTTATTGGTCTATTCTTTTATGTATTAATATGTTTATTGAAATTTAATAATATATTGTTTATATGGAATATCTTGATAGTATTTATCTTAGTATTATTTAGTAATGTTAAATATATGAGATTTTTAAGAGTACTATGGAATTTAAAATTCTTAATAATTATTTATTATTTCTTTACTCTAAATACTTTAAGTATGGAGTTAAGTGATGTTAATTTTTTATTATTTAAAATATTATTCTTTATTTATTATCTTAAAGTAATAATATTTACTACTACTAAAGAAAGTATGGGTAAAGGATTAAGTTTTATTCTTAATATCTTTAATTTAATTGGTATTAGTATTAGAAAGATAGAAATGTTTTTTATAAATGTTTTTACTTATTTATTATTTTTGCTTACTAATAATAATGAGTATATTAATTCTTTAGAGTTTAAAGGAATTAATTATACACATGGTAATATTATAGATAGATGGAAGATATTCTTTTCTAATATAAAAAATGTTAATGAATTGAGTAAAAAGGATTATAAAAAGAGAAAAAAGGGATTAGAGGATAAGTTGTTTAAAAGTAAAGCTAATAAGTTATATAAATATAGAAATAGGTATAATATTTTTGATATTATATATATGATAGCTAATATAGGAATGCTTATCTTTTACATATTGGTGGTGAGATAGTGAATTATTTAATGGAAATATCTTATGATGGAAGTAAGTTTTATGGATTTCAAAGATTAAACGAAAACTTAAGTGTTCAAAAAGTATTAGAAGAAGCTTTAACTAAGATAAATAAGAAACAAGTAACTATTAAAGGAGCAGGGAGAACTGATCGAGGAGTTCATGCTTATGGTCAATGTGTTACTTTTAAGTTAGATATTAATATAGATGAATATGGTTTAAAGTCAGCTATGAATTCTTTAGTTAAGCCTTATATTTATATAAAGAATGTTACTATGGTTGGACCGTCTTTTCATGCAAGATTTAGTGTTACTAAGAAAAGATATGTTTATAAGATTAATCTTGGTGAATATAATGCTGTTATGGCAGATTATGTATATAATCCTGAATATAAATTAGATATAGATAAAATGAAAGAAGTAGCTAAGTTGTTCTTAGGAGTACATGACTTTCATAATTTTGTATCAGGTATAAGAAAAGATAGTACATGTATTATATATGATATTAGCTTTAAGAAAGATAAAGATATTTTAAATATAATCTTTGAAGGTAAGAGTTTTTATCGATATATGGTAAGAAACTTAGTTGGAGCTATGATTGATGTGGCTAGAGGTAAAGATGATATATCTTTAGTTAAAAAGAGATTGGAATCTAAAGATAATATTAATGGATACACTGCTCCAGCGTGTGGATTGTACTTAGATAAGATAGAATACTAGGTAAAGAGTTAAAAAAAATATGTAAAGAAACCAATAAAGTGTCTTTTTTAGGTAAAAAAAGACATTTTTATTATATTTTGTTTGACTTTTAAGGTACTTTCTCATATAATTTTAATCGGTACATTTTATTTGTTCGGAATTGTTAGGCGTGGGAAACTGAAGCAAGGATGAACAGTGAAAGGAAAATTTGATATGAATACATTTATGCAAAAGAAAGAAACTGTTGAACGTAAATGGTATGTTATCGATGCTGAAGGAGCTACTTTAGGAAGATTAGCTACTAAAGCTGCTACAGTATTAAGTGGAAAACATAAACCAACTTATACTCCTCACATCGATTGTGGAGACTACGTTATCGTAGTAAATGCTGAAAAAGTAAATCTTACTGGTAAAAAACTTGAAGATAAGAAATATTATAATCATAGTAGATATGCTGGTGGATTAAGAGAAAGAAACGCTAAAACAATGATCGAACAATATCCAGAAGAAATGGTTGAAAGAGCTATTAAAGGTATGTTACCAAAAGGACCTTTAGGAAGAACTATGGGTAAGAAATTATTCGTATATGCTGGTCCTGAACATAAACAAACAGCTCAACAACCAACAGAGTTAAAGGTTGACTAGGAGGTTTTAAATTATGGCTAAAAAAGAAGTATGGACAGCTGTTGGACGTAGAAAACGTTCAGTTGCTCAAGTTAGATTAACTGCTGGTAAAGGAAATATTACTGTTAATGGTAAAGATGTTAATGAATATATGCCTTTTGCAGTATTAGTAATGGATTTAAAACAACCATTAGTTGCTACAAATAATGAAGATAAGTTCGATGTTGACGTTACAGTTAGAGGCGGTGGCTTCTCAGGACAAACTGGTGCTATAAGATTAGGTATTACTCGTGCTTTATTAGCTTTCGATGCAACTGCTGATCAAGCTAGAGAAGATTCTTATAGAAAAGTTCTTAAAACTAAAGGATTGGTTACTCGTGATCCAAGAAGTAAAGAACGTAAGAAACCAGGACTTAAAAAAGCACGTCGTGCTCCACAATTCTCAAAACGTTAGTTTATTTCAATGTTTTACAAAGCTCGTATTATACGAGCTTTTTGTATGCTATAATGTTGGTAGGTGATAATATGAAATGTAGAGAATGCGATTTAGAAATGATTGATAATTGTAAGATAGAAGGTCAACATCCTTTTGAAATAGGTGTAGATGGTAGAACAGATATATCTTTATTTATGCCTACTGGAGAAACTAAAGTTAATTTCTTAGGTATGGAATATGAAGGAATGAATAAATTTCCTATTAGAGCTAGAGTTTGTCCTAAATGTAGAAAAGTAGAATTCTATATTGTTCCAAAGGAAAAATAGATTTAAATGAAAATCTATATTATAGGACCTTCTGGTGGAGGAAAAACTACTTTAGCTAATCATTTGTCAAAGAAGTACAATATTCCTACTTATGAATTAGATTGTGTTGTTTATGATGATGATCATGGCAATGTTAGACGTAGTGATGAAGAGATTCAAAAAATCTTTAAAGGTATAATTAGAAAAAAAGATTGGATTATTGAAGATATTGGTAGAGATAAATTTAATGAAGGTCTAGAGAAATGTGACACTATTTATTATTTAAAAATATCTCAATGGGTTGTGTATGGCCGTGTTATTAGAAGATGGTTTAGACAAAGAATTGGTAAAGAAAAATATAACTATCCACCAACAATACTTCAGTTTTTTGATATGTTACGTGTAGCAATTGGATATTTTACTGTGGAAAAGAAAAAACTAGCTAAATTAAATAATTATAAAGATAAGTTAGTATTTATTAAAAATAAGGAATTACAGAAGATTTTAAGAGAAGGTAATGAAAATGAATGATATTAAAGCTATTACAGATTTCTTATTTATTGAAGACGAATTAGAAGATATTAAGAAAAGTGATTTAGTATTAGTACTTTGTAATGATAGTATTAAGGATATCTGTGAAAAGATTCATTATTTAATTGAAAAAGGTAAAGCATCAGGTAAGATTATCATAAGTGGTTGTTCTGGTATTTTAGATCAAGATAAAGATAAAGAATGTTACAGAGTATGTAATATGTTATGTGATGAATATGGCTATGAAAGAAGTAGATTTATCTTAGAGGTAAATGCTAAGAATATTTATGAAAATTTAGCTTTTAGTAAAAAGTATGTCTTAGATGAAGATGTTAATAATATAGTTGTTATTGGTGCAGCTTTTGCATTAAGAAGAATTAAACTAACAGCTAATAAACTTGGTTATCCTACTAATAAAATGCAATTTGTTGGAACAATTGATGAAAGAAAGATAAGTAAGGATTCTTGGTGGAAAAATGAAGTTGCTAAAGAAAGAGTTTATGCTGAAATAGAAAGAATAGGTAAATACTTGATTAAGGGAGATTTAGATATTAAGTAGTGTCTATTGACTTGTAAATAGAAATTGGCAGTTGCCAATTTTTTCTATTTTTCTTATAATAAATCTAGAATGAAGGGTGTTCATATGAAGAAAAACAATACTTTTTTATATATTCTTATATTTATATTATTTTTAGCTTTAGGTGTTACTTTAGGTGTGTATGGAGCTAAGAAGTATTTAAATTCTAGGAGTGATAAAGATTTACCTGAAGTAGTTGATGGTGTTATTGATATTACAGATAAAAAAGAATATGAGGAATCTATTAAAAACTTATATGGGGTTTTAGATGGTAATCCAATATTTTATACTTCTAATGGTTTAAGTCTAGATACTATGGATAATAATACTAAATTAAATTTAATGTATTATTATGTATTAAGTAATAAAATGGGTACTTCAGATACTATGCCATGGACTTATTATGGTTCATCTAATTGTGATTATGACTTTATTGTTGATCCATTAGAAGAGGGAGAAGAAAGTGAAACATGTACTGTTTTAAGAATCCCTACTAATACGTTTAAAGATAATTATAAGAAATTATTTAATAGTTCTGTTATAGATACTTCTGTTAATTTTAAACCTAACACATATAAGAGTTGTGTTGTAGATGGTGATGATTATGTATGTGGTAATGTTGGCGCTGTATCAACAGGAAGTTTAGAGAGTAAATTTGAAATAACTAAAGTTACTTTAGAACAAGATATTTTAACAATATATGATAAAGGTTATTTAATAGATACTAGAAGTGATAAAGTAAATTTTGATGATGGTTATGAAAATCATTATCTTCATACTTCTGATAGTACTGAATACTATTATGAATTAAAGAGTTCTGATAATGTTACATTTAAACATACATTTAAGAAAGCAGAAGATAATAAATACTATTATGTAAGTACTGAGGTAGTAGAAAAAGAATAGTTTATCTATTCTTTTTTTTATGTTAGAATGTTAGTGTATAAGAATGTCGGAGATGATATTATGGAAGGTAATGAAGAAAGAAATAAACAGATTGTTGATTATCTTAATCAAAAGATGGATGAGATTGACAAGGAATACCCACAATTAAACGTTAGAACTAGAGCTACTAGAGCATTAGATAAAGTTCTTGAAAGTAAAGGATCTTTTGAAGAAATTAAGAGTAAGTTAGACAATACTTTAAATAAAATGATTTCTGAATACAAAGAAAAGATTAAGGAAAAGGAAGAGGAAGAAAAAGCAGCTAGAAGTGCTTTTGATAAAGCAATGGAAGGTAATATTATTGCTACTTCTTCTGAATATTATTTTGGTCAAACATATAGTACTCCTTTAATCGAAGTATTTGAAAAATATGAAGAAATTAAAAATTCATCTCTTACTGATGAAGAAAAGAAAAACAAATTTAATGATGAATATAAAGTTCTATTAAGTGTTTTAAAACAAAAGTATAGAGCATCTATTTCTTCACAAATCAAAGATGATATTATGAGAGGGGAATTTAATGGTAAAAAAGAAGATCCTCTTCTATATATTATGACTGGTTTATTTAGAGGATTTGATTCTTTAAACTATGATATTGTCTCTAAGTTATATAATATTTTTGTTAATGATATAAATGTAGTAAGTACTGATTTTGATAATGATATGAAATTCTGTATCAATGGTAGTGAAGCTGTTTATGTTTTACCAGATAATACTTATTATCCTAATGAGAATTATTTTGACTTTAGTAGATTAATGCGATTATTTAAGTTTGCTAAAAAACATAATAAGAAGATAAGATTGCATTCTTTGTTTTCTAATATATTAATTCCAGAAGCTTTTGTAGCTGCTATTAAGAAATTACCAGATGATAAAATATTTGAATTTGGTTCTGCTTTCTTAAGTGATTATTTAAAGAATTTATCTGATGCTTTAAAGAAAGAAAACATTGTATTAGATCAAATAGATGTATTTAGTAATTTAACTGAAGAAGAGAACTTCTGGTTTAAGACAGTAGATGCTACTGATAACGGCTATGATTATTATGTAGATATTCTTAAATTAACAAGAACTTTTTTCCCAGATACTAAATTAATTGTTAATGTAGATAATGAATGCTTGGATTATGTTTGTGCTTCTTTCTGTAAGATAGTTCAAAGAATTAGAGCAGTTGAGAGAAATGAAAATATTAAGTTAATAGATGGTATAGGTTTATCTTCTCATATTACTGAATTCTTAGAATACTATGGAAGAGAATTAAAAGGGAAAGACTTATATGATACAATGCTTCAATATGTTAAATTAGATTTACCTATTTATAGAACAGAATTTGATTATAAAGCCATGGATGATAGTAATAAGAAAGAAATCTTAGATATTATTCAATACATAGATGGTAAATGTGGTGTTAGAGGATTTGTTCTTTGTGGTAATAATGATTTATTAACTACTAAGAGTGGAGAATTTAATAATGTATCTATGATAGATAAGGATGGTAATCCAAAAGAAGAATATGTTTCATTTAAGAAGAAATATACTAAAAGAGTAGATAATCAACCAGAGATATTAACATTTACTGAGGATGAAAATCCTGGAGGAAATCCTACTGTTATTAAATATTCTACTGATAACAAGGGTGCTGTTAGTGCAGTATTTATGTTAGGAATAATGATGGTTGTTTTAGTAGCTTTGATAGTAGCAGCATTTATGCTTATTAATTAGGAGGATTTATGAAAGATAATTTAATATTTAAATTATTATGTAGTTATCCAGTAATATTAGTTACACTATACTTTTTACCATTTTTAGGTATATGTTTAATCTTATTTAGATTTTATATGTATAGTTATAAAATATATAAAACATCAATTAGTATTGCTGTTATAGGAGTTATTTTAATGATTCCTCATTTATTAGATAGATTGTTTAATGTTATTAATTTTGATAGTTCTAAAATACCTTATTTTGATAAAGTAGTAGATTCTAAAATATATCTATACTTTATTAGATATAGTAAGTTCTTAGTAACTGTTGGTATTATTATCTTAATTCTTTCTTTTATAGTTAAGAGTTTACTTCCAAAGATTGAAAACAGATTAGAAAGAGGAGTAAAAGATTATATAGCTAATGAAGAAAGAAAAGATAGAGAAATAGCAGAAAAGAATGATTTAATAGTCAGAGAAAGACAAAGAGAAGCAGAGAATACTCATGTAGTTAAGTGTCCAAATTGTGGAGCTTACAATACATTAAAGACTACTACAGGGGTATGTGATCATTGTCGTAGACATCTAGAGTATAAAGGGTAATGACATTACTCTTTTTTTTGTTGTATAATTATTTTAGGTGAGTATTGTGAACAAGAAAGTTTTATTAGATAAATTAATTACTTTTCTAGCTGGAAAAGAAGATATAGATATTCCTGATAAATTAGAAGAAAAAGTTAGTGCTTATAAGTATTTAGCTTTATTAAATGATTTAGAGGATATACCTGCAGATATTTTAAAAGATGATGATCGATTTTTGAGATTAGATTTGGTTAATAGAAAACTAACTGATGGGGAGAAAGTTAAAAGTATAGAGGAAACATTAGGTAGTAGTGTTAAGCATGCTAAAAAAATAGCATTATGGAATGGTGATGTTACTACTATTTATTGTGATGCTATTGTTAATTCTACTGATGAAAAAGTTAATGGACCTACTAAATATATTAAAGATCATATAGATAGCGAAGTACATTTTAGAAGTGGTTTAAGACTTCGTAATAAATGTAAAAAGGTAATAAGCAAAGATTCTTTAGATATAGGTGATGTTTTAATTACAAGAGCATATAACTTACCTTGTGATTTTATTATTCATGCTGTAAGTCCTCAAGTATTAGATGAAGTTACTAATGAAGATAAAGAAGACTTAAGAAGAACTTATTTTAATATTTTGGAGTGTGCTAAAAATAATTTAACTAAGGTATTAGTAATACCATGTATCAGTACAGGTAGAGGCAAATTCCCTAAAGAGGAAGCTGCTCAAATAGCGTATAGTTGTATTGATGAATATTTAGATAAATATGATGATTTCTTTAATATGATAATTATTAATACATTTAATATGGATAGTTATAATATCTATGCTGATTTATTAACTAAAAAAAATGACTAATAAGTCATTTTTATTTTTTAAAGAATAATTTTATATATTCTTTGATTTGCATTAGGAAGAAGATTATACCATATAAACAGAATACTATCATCATAAATCCAATATAATCATTAAATGCTAATAAGACTATGGAATATATGATTTCAAGTAATAGTATGTAAAAGGATGTTTTTCTAACATTACTCATCATTAATGCGGAACAGATTATTTGTCCAAGTAATGATGCAAACATTAGAGCTACCATTATAGCATCAATTGCGTTTGTTATATAATGATTATGATTAACATAATTATATGATAATTGGCATCCTAGAAAGGATGTTAATTGAGTAGCATATATAATAATTTCGCCTTTACTGTATTTCATATTTCAACCTCTTTTTAATATTCAAAATACTTCATTACTCTGTCATCTTTTGTATCATAACCAGTTGCATAATCTAATTCTAAAACGACATCTTTTAATGATTCTATATCTTTTGTTTTATAAATACATTCATGAAGTTTGTTAATTATATTTATTGTTCTTTCTTCAGATTGTTTAACTAAATCATTAAAAGAATAATTATATGTTTCGTTTTTATCACATGGATGGTTCCATGTTTTTCTTTCAGCATTAAGATAATCCATTATTGGTTCTTTAATGTATGTTGTGTAATATTCTGGATGAGATTTAGTAAACTTGTTAATAAATAATGCTATTTTTTGTTTAGTACCAGTTCGATCGTTGATAAATGTACCAATGATTAATTTAGCATTCTTGATACATCTTTGGAAAACTTTACCAACATTAGGATAGTTATAAGTTTTAAGATATGCTTCTGATACTAAATTTTCTAAATCTTTAGTAAAGATAGGATTCTTTATTAACTCTTTATTAACATTAACATTATAGTATGGCTTTTTATAATAGGTTGTATAGTAAAAAGCATCTAAATGTTTTTCTATATGAGTATGTTCATTTCTATATTTATGGCGTTCTGGTTTATCTTTGTAATATACTCCTGTTTTATAGAAAATAAATGGGTGACATATGGCATCAAGAATATAATGAGTTATTGAACCATATAAGTATGCTATACACTCTGGTTTATCTTCTAATTTATTATCGATAATACCTTGAACTATATTTAGTAAGTAAGCTTGGGTTTTTCTATGGTGTCCAAGGTATCCTAGTCTTTTAATTTTTTTATTAAAACTGTAGTATAAATAATCATGACTTTGGGCAAAGGCATGGTATATATCTATTTGACTTATGAATTTATTTTTTACTTTGTTATCAAGTTTTTTTAATACCATGTCAGAGAAGACATGATGTGTTGCTAGTGATGGCATAAAATCACCTCTTCTTGGTTATTATATCATATGAATAAAAGTAAAATATATCATTTAATTACCTTGGTAATTATGTTATAATGTATAAGATAATAGGGTGATGTGTGTGATAAAAACATTTAAAACTATTGATGAACAAATTGAAATTCTGAAAAGCAAAGGTTTAGAAATTGACGACTTGGATTATGCTAAACAAGTATTGCTTAGAGAGAATTATTTCTTTTTAAGCGGTTATAGACATTTGTTCTTAAGATCTCCTAAAGATAGAATGTTTATTCCTGGAACTCAGTTTAAGGAATTATATGCTATGTTTAATTTTGATAGACAAATAAGAAATATTTTCTTTAAGAATATATTAATTGTAGAAAACAATGCTAAGAGTATTTTCTCTTATCAAATATCTAAAAAGTATGGTATTAAAGAAAAGGATTATTTGAATCCATCAAACTTTGATAGAACGAATGATAAAGCTAGACAAGTTAACGATTTATTAAAGAAAATAAAAAGACAAATTAGAATAAATGGGGGACAACATTCAGCTACTATGCACTACATTAGTAATTATGGTTATGTTCCTTTCTGGGTAGTTGTTAAAGTATTATCTTTTGGATTAATATCTGAATTATTTACAATTATGAAGAGAGAAGATCAAAAAGAAATTGCCATTGTATATGGCTTAGATGTTGAAAATATGTTAGATTATTTTCCAATATTAGCAAACTTTAGAAATTTATGTGCTCATGAAGATATTACATATGATCATAGAACACAAAGATGTATAGATGATAATCAATATCATGCTGCATTATCTATTCCTAAAGTTGATGGTGAATATATTTATGGTAAAGATGATTTGTTTGCCTGTGTAATTGTTTTAAAGAGATTATTAAGAGAAGAAGATTTTACCCTATTAATCAATGAATTATCTTATGAACTTGATATTCTTGAAGGCAAATTACATACTATTAAAATGGATAAAGTATTGGATAGAATGGGGTTCCCAACTAATTTTAGAGAGATTGCGAGGTTAGATGATTTTGGAAACTAAGATTATAGATTCTGATGGAAAAGAATACATCGTTAATAACAACAACAATAATGGAATTGGCATTAAGTTAATAGCTGCTTTTATAGTTACTATTATTGTTTCTGTTTTAGTTGGAGCTGGAGGATTATTGTTATTTTTCCACTTCAATCCTGATTATGTTAGTAAAAAAGTTACAAATATTAATAAACAAGAAAAAGAAGTTACAGTTAATGAAAATGGTATAGCTGATGCTGTAGAAAAAGTATATGATTCTATAGTGGTTGTAGAAACTTTTCAAAGAAATACATTATATGCAACTGGATCTGGTGTAATTTATAAAAGTGATGGTAATACTCATTATGTTATAACTAATTATCACGTTATTTCTTCAGGTACTGTAGTAAAAGTAGTTTTATCTGATAAGGAAGAAATAACTGTTAAAGTAGTTGGCGGCGATAAATACGCTGATATAGCTGTATTATCTTTTGAAAGTGATAAAGATATTGCTGTAGCCGAATTAGGTGAAAGTGCAACTATGAGAGTTGGAGATACTGTATTTGCAATAGGAGCTCCACTTGATAGTGAAGTTTATTCTTGGACAGTTACAAGAGGAGTTTTATCTGGTAAGGATAGACAAGTAGAAGTTAGTACAAATAATAGTTATTTCAGTGACTGGATTATGAATGTATTACAAACAGATGCTGCTATTAATAATGGTAATAGTGGTGGAGCTTTATGTAATAGTAATGGTCAAGTTATTGGTATTACTAATATGAAATTAGCAGATACTAATATTGAAGGTATGGGATTTGCTATTCCTATTGAAGAAGCTAAGAATTTTGCTGATACTGTTGTAAGTGGTGGCGAAACTACTAGACCAGTTCTTGGTATATCAATGCAAGATGCTACTTATACTAGTGATGGTAAAAAAGTTGCTGGTGTTGTAGTAGCTGAAGTTGCAGAAGGTGGAGCTGCTGATAAAGCAGGTTTACAAGCTGGAGATGTTATTCTTAGTTTAGATGATACAGAAGTAACAAGCATTGCTAATTTAAGATATACTTTATACAAGTACAAAGTTGGAGATGTTGTTACTATTAAGTATTTTAGAGATGGTAAAACTGCTACTACTAAAGTAACATTACAAAATGAATAAAACTGACAATTGTCAGTTTTTTTATTGAGTGTTATAATACCTAGGACTTGAGGTGAAGAGATGAAAGTAGGTTTTGTATCTTTAGGATGTTCTAAGAACTTAGTTGTTACTGAAGAAATAATTGGTTTATTTAAAAAACATGGATATAAAATAGTAGATAATCCAGACGAAGCAGAAATACTATTAATTAATACATGTGGTTTTATTGAATCTGCAAAAGATGAAGGGATTTCTACAATTTTAGATATGGCTGAGTATAAAAACTATAATTGTAAATATTTAATAGTTACTGGTTGTCTTGTTGAAAGATATGAAGAAGAATTAAGAAAAGAATTGCCTGAAGTAGATTTATTTGTAAGTATTAAAGATTATGATAAATTATGGACTAAGATAGAAGATTTAATAAATGGTAAAAAAGATCAAGATAAGTTAGATTATATGAATAGAGTATTAACTACTGGAGATGTAATGGCTTATTTGAAGATAGCTGAAGGATGTAGTAATTATTGTACTTATTGTGCTATACCATATATTCAAGGTAAATATGTATCTCGTAAGTATGAAGATATCATAGAAGAAGCTAAATTACTTGCTAAAAAAGGTATTAAAGAGTTAGTTGTTATAGCTCAAGATACTACTAAATATGGTGTGGATTTATATGGTAAAGATAGATTAGCTGAATTATTAAATGATTTATGTAAGATAGATGGGTTTAAATGGATTAGATTTTTATATTCTTATCCAGAAACTATTACTGATGAATTAATAGACGTAGTTAAGAATAATGATAAAATATGTAGCTATTTTGATTTACCTATTCAACATATTAATAATGAAGTATTAAAAAGAATGAATAGAAAAAGTGATACTCAGAGTATTAAAGATTTAATTGCTAAGTTAAGAAAAGAAATACCTGATGTTATTTTACGTACTACTTTGATTGTTGGATTCCCTGGTGAAACAGAAGAACAGTTTAAAGAATTATGTGATTTTGTTGAAGATAGTAAATTTGATAGATTAGGTGCTTTTGCTTATTCGGCTGAAGATGGAACACCAGCAGCTAAATTTAAAGATCAAATTGACGAAAAGGTAAAAGAACAAAGAAAAGACAAAATAATGCAAATCCAACAAAAGATTAGTTTAGATAATCTAAGTAAAAAGGTTGGAAATGAATATGAATGTTTAATTGAAAATATAACTGATGATGGCGAATATTATATTGGTAGAACGTATATGGATGTCCCTTCAGAAGATGGTGTTGTATATATTAAATTTAATCCAGAATATATGATAAATGAATTTGTTAATGTTAAAATAACAGATTCAAATGAATATGATTTATTTGGTGTAATTAACGAATAAGAACTCTTTGTGAGTTCTTTTTATTATGCTATAATGTTATATAGTAGAGGTGGTATTATGGCAGAAACTACTGTAGTTGTAGAAGATAAAGCTGAATTAATATCTTTAGCTTCAAATGCTAATTCAAGTGTAAGTACTGTACAATCCAATGTTAGTTCAGCAAAAGGTGATTTATCTAAAGTATCAAACTTTGATGGATTGGATGTATCTAGTGCTGCTAGCACTATTTCAGCAAACCTAGATACAGTTTATTCTGATTTAGATGACACAATTAAGAATATTAATACTTATGCTAATTCTGTAGCTGAGATAGATACTAATAGTGGAGAAATAAGTGAAGAAGATTATTTATCTTTATTTGCTTCAGATGGATCAGCTGATGGAAATGCTAGAGCTATTTGGAATTTCTTAAAAGCTAAAGGATTATCTGATGCTGCTGCAGCTGGTGTTTTAGGGAACATTCAAGCAGAATGTAATTTTAGATTAACAGCTGTTGGAGATAACGGTACCAGTTTTGGTTTAATACAGTGGCATAGTGGCAGATGGAATAATTTAAATAGTTTCTGTTCTCAACATGGATTAGATCCTAATTCATTACAAGGACAGTTAGAGTTCTTATGGGCTGAATCTTTAGATCCTAACACTAGTTATGGTAAAAGTTTAGCTCAAAGAGGTTTCTATACAACTGATAGTGCAGTAGAAGCTGCAGTAGCTTTCCATGATGCAGTTGAAAAGAGTGCATCATCAGCTGATACTGTTAGAAATAAACGTGGTGGTTATGCATCTAATTGGTATAGTAAGTTAACAGGTACAGATCCTGGTATAAATTTAGCTGATACTAATTCATTTATATCTACAAATGCATCTAATGCTGCGGCAGTTGCAACAAATACTGTATATTCACCTAATACTTCATCTTATATTCAATATACAGATTATTCTTCATCTACTGGACCTGCTCCAACTAAGACAACTACTACTCAAGGTAATAAGTTTAATGAACAATCTGATAAGGTTAATGTTAATTTGAAACCACAAAATATGACGGCTGAACAATACAAGAAGTTATTTAAATCAAGTGGTTCAAAAGATGATAATGCTAAAGTAGCATGGAATTTCTTAAAAGCTAAAGGATTATCTGATGAAGCAGCTAGTGGTATTTTAGGTAATATGCAAGCTGAATGTAATTTTGATATTTTAGCTGTTGGTGATAATGGAACTAGTTTTGGTTTAATTCAATGGCATGGTGGCAATTGGACTAAGCTTTCAGAATATTGTAAAAAGAATAATTTGGATGAGAATTCATTACAAGGACAGTTAGAATATTTATGGGAAGATTATATAAGACCAGAATCTGCTTTAGGTAAACAATTAGCTAATGCAGGATTTTTTGATTCAAAGAGTCCAGTTGATGCAGCAGTTACTTTCCATGATATTTGTGAACGTAGTGCATCATCAGCTGAAACAGTTAGAACAAAACGTGGAGGTTTTGCTACTGATTGGTATTCTAAATTAAAAGGAACTTCTTTTACTGATAATGCAGTAGAAGTATAAGTAAAGTATAAGTAAATTTTTTGTAAAATATATTGTACAGAAAAATTAAAAATGATATATTGAAGATGATAAAGGAGGATTGTTTATGACAGATATTGTTAGTCACAGTACTGAAAAAATGAGAGATTGGTCTGGTAATATTGGTGAAAATGCTGATAATTACGATGATATGATTAATCACTTATATAGTTTAATTGATGAATTCGTAGGATCAGAAGAATTTAAAGGAGGTATTACTCAAGATTTTCATGATAGAGTTATATCTCATAAGAATGATTTCTTAAGATATTCATCAACTTTTAGAGAATGTACAGACTATATCAATAAAGCTGCTACTAATATTGATAACGATGAAGCAGAATTAAAGGCACAATTTGATCGTGCTAATCCTTTGGATGGAGGAAATGCATAATGGCAGATGGATTATTAAAATTATCACCTACGGCTGCTAGAGGTAAGGCTGCTGAAATGAAAAAAATAGGTGCAGATGTTTTAGATTTATTAGATAGAGTTTCTAAGAAGATGGAAGAAATTGATAGCGTTGAACATGGCGTTTATCAAGGAGATAATCGTCCCGCTCAATTAAGAGCAGAACTTGATAGCTTTAGAGGCATGTTTAATTTAGCTTATGATCAAATAGTTAAATTTGCTGATAATGTTATTGAAACTGTTAATAAAGCTGAAAACGAATAGAACTATTTATACTATTATATAAATAGTTTTTTACTAGGAGATGAAATTTATGGGAAAATATGGTTTTGATCCCGAAGTAAGTACGGCAATTACTCAAATGGAAACTGTAGCCACTGAGTATGATAATAAGATTAAAGAATTAAGTGCTTTAATTAAAGAGATTACTTTGTCTGATGATTGGAAAGATTTATCTGTTAAGAGTTCTTTCTTAAGTACATTAGATGGATATATGAAAGTTTATGAGTCATTATTATTTCAAATGAGATTTCAAATTAAGGAATTAAAAAATAAAGTTGGTCGTATGAGCGATTTAGAAAGTACTTTTGCACAAGGGTGATAATATGGCAGAGAATGTTAGTAATACATATAATACAGATATTTATATTGTTAAATCTACCTTACTAGGATGGAAAAGTAAAATGGGTATAATAAATGACCAAGCTGCTTCATATATTGAGAACTTTCGTTCAGCAACAAATAGTATAGAGAACTATCTTATTGGTACTTTCTCAGAAAGTTATGTTAATAACGTAAATAATTTAATGGATAAAGCTATAGCATCTCATAATGAAATGTCTGATGTTGAAGTTGTTCTACAAGACGTAGTAAACAAAGCAGATAGTGAATAATTGTATAGTAAAATTAAAAGAGTCTTTTTAAAGACTTTTTTTAATGGTATAATTATGATGAGAATAGAAAAGTGGGTGATTAAATGAAAGATTTCCCTGAAGAGTTTATTAAATCGGTTTGTGATCAAACTGGTATATCTGATTTGGAAAAGAATCTTGATTTAGTTACAAGTTTATCTGTAAGACATAATGAATTAGATTATATAAGTGTATTCCCTAAGTTAGAGGAAGTTACGTTGAAGTCTTTCCCTTCAATTAAGAAAGAAGACTTAGATGTTTTACAATTAACAGTTCCACATTTAAAAAGATTATATGTTGTTGAACAAACAGCATTATTTGAATTGGATTTATCTATCTTCCCTGAATTAGAGGAAGTTCATATTCTACATAATGATAACTTAAAAAATGTAGTTGGTTTAAATAAGTTAAAGAAAATAGAAATTGTTAATAATAAGAAATTAAATGATTTTAAGTGTATTTATGATGCATTATTCTGTTGCTCTGATATAACTTTAGATATTTTATATTTATTTAACTTACGTAAGATGATTTATGATAATAAACAAGTATTTGATTTATTTACTAAAGTTAATTGGGTTGAATGCTATGGTTATAAAGAACATCGAATTATTAAATATAAGAAATATATGTTAGAAGATTTATGTAATATTTTAAATGGTATTTCATCAAAGTATATTTTTGCTAATGATTCAGAATTATTTAAATTTTCAGTATTATATAAATGGTATATAGATAATATTAAGTTTGATAATACTATAGAAGATCCTGAACAAGAAATATCAACATATAGAGTATTTAATTATACTTTAGGCAATAGAGTATCATATGCTAATGCTTTTAATCTTTTATTAAGATTTGTAGGAATTAATTCTAGTGTAGTTTATTCTATTGATACTTTAGATTCTATTGGTAAGGTTGGAGATCAAAATGTATATTCTATAATGGGTAATTATGATTATGCATTAATAAGAGTTCAATTAGATGGACAAACTTATTACTCTGATATTTCATGGGATTCATATGCTAGTAGTTTTGATAAGTATGATGAATTAAAAGTATATTTAAATAATAAAGAAGAAATTAAACAAATACATAATATTGTTGGTGAAGGTGGAATAACAGATACATCTTCATATCATGGTGATGATGCTGATGAAGAACTAGAAAAAGTTGAAAGACGTATCGTAGGTGTAGATGTTGTATTAAATGATATTGATTCTACATTACCAGGTATTGGTGGTAAGAATATTTCAATTGATTATAATAAAAAAGAGATTGCTAAGATGAAAGATTCTTTAGAATTAATTAATCGTCATAGTGATGAAGCAAAAAAGATTGAAAAAGATATTATTAATTTAGAAGTAGAAATAAAAGAATTTACTGCTAAGTTAGAGGATTTAACTAATGAAAGAGTTAAAGATATTATTAAATATAAAGATTTTATAATGAGTAATTATTATTGTGAAAATTATGAAGAAGTATATGAACGTGGCTTTATGTCAGATTATATATATGATTTAATAAATACAGTAGTTAAACATGAGAACTCTAATAATTAGAGTTCTTTTTATGTTATAATTTAGATGATGGGGAGTAGTTATGAATAGAGACAATATTAAATGCATTTTCTTAGATATTGATGGAACGGTTGATAATAGTGAAAGAGTAACAACTGATTATACTAAGGAAGTACTAAGTAAATTAAAAGATTATAATATTAACGCAGTTATCTGTTCTGGCAGAACAGTTTCTTATGCTGTCGACAAAAGCCTTAGTGCTGGTTGTAGTAGCTATGTAATTGCAGATAATGGTTCTATTGTTTATGACTATGGTAAGAAAAAGATTGTATTTGAAAGTATCTTTGATAGAGAATTAATGAAAACAATAAATGATATTTGTAAAAAATATCGTGTAGAATGCTTATTTAATACAATTGAAGAAAGTTATAGATGTAATGATTATAATTATCATAAATTTAAAAGAGGTAAAGATATACCTGGTTTAGATTATATAAAAGCTAATGTTACGCAGATTATTATTAGTACAACCGATTTAGAAGATATTAAGAAAACTAAAGATGAAATATTAAAGTTAGGAAATATTCAAGTATCTAATACTAATATTGATAAAGTACTGGAAGGATCTAGAACATATTATTGTGATTTGAATATTAAAGGTAATTCTAAAGGAAAAGGTATAAAAGAATTAATTAAGTATCTAAATATAGATATTTCTAATACGATGTGTTTCGGCGATTCTTTAAATGATTTATCAATGTTTGAAACATGTCATTATAAAATAGCTATGAAAAATGCTAGTGATGATCTTAAAACCAGGGCAACCAGTATTACAGAGTATGATAATGATCATGATGGTGTAGCTAAATATATAGAGGAAAATATATTATAAAAGAGTGTAAAATTACACTCTTTTTAATTTTTTGTTAAAAAGTACTTGACAAACAATTATGTTATTAATATAATGTTAATAACAAGAGGAGATAATATCAAAATTTATACAATTATTTTTTTAAGATTTGATATTAACAAAATGTTAGAAAGAGGAAATGAATATGGAAAAAGTAAGAAAAGAAGAAAAGGAAATAACAGAAGCTTTATTTTTAATCGATATGAATGTAGGTTTCTGTGAGAAAGGAAATTTAGCTGATCCTACTATTAAACAAATAGTACCTAATATCATCCCTATTATTAGAGGAACTTTAGAAAAGGGTGAAGGATTCTATGTAGTTAATGATAGACATAATAAACAAAGTGTTGAGTTAAATAGATATCCTGAACATTGTATGGGTGATGATGAATCAAGAACTATTAAGGAATTAGCAATATATGAACAATATGCTAATAGATTATTTTATAAGAATTCAACTTGTGCATTATTTGCTCCAGGTATGATGGATATGCTTATGGATATGGTTAATTTAAAAAGAGTTATTATCGTTGGTTGTTGTACTGATATATGTATTCAAAACTTTGCTATAGCACTTCGTAATTTCTTTGATGAAATGAATATGGATGTTGAAATAGTTGTTCCAAAGAATGCTGTAGAAACATATCACATTCCAGAAGTACATGATAGAAAGGTTAATAACGAAAGAGCTTATACAGTAATGGAGAATACTGGTATTAAATTAGTTAAAACTTTAGAAAGAAGGAATTTAAATGAAAACTAATGAAAGACAATTATTCAGTTATATGGCATTCAAATATGGTTCTTTATTTCATTACAATAAAGATGTTAAGAAAGGTAATGGAGAAATAGTTATTAATTATAAAGATGGTCATTATGAACATTATATTGTTGATAGAGCTTTAATTCTTGACAAAAAAGAGTTTAATGATTTCAATTCACTTGTACATTTCTTAGCTAAGTATTATAGTGAAGATAGTGAGGAGTATGATTACTTTATGAGTATGATAGATGAAAAAGAAAGAAATCTTACTATGATGACAGACTTTTACGAGCTAACAATGGGTGAAACATATTTAAAATCTGGTAAGAAAGATGAAATAGCAGTATTTGATGCTTTCTTTAGAAATAATCCACTTGGTGGTGGATATGGAGTAATGGGTGGTGTTGATAGAATTATTGAATTTATCAAGAAAGCTCATTTTACGAATGGTGATATTGAATATTTAAGAGGTACTAAACAATTTAGTGAAGAGTTCTTAAATTATTTAAAAGACTTTAAGTTTACTGGTAATATTTATGCTATTCCAGATGGAACTCCAATATTTGCTAATGAACCTGTTGTAACAGTTCAAGCTCCTATTATTGAAGCTCAAGTTATTGAAACAATTTTATTAAGTTATTTAAATGCTAATATTATGTATACTACAGCTGCTAAGAGAGTTGTTGAAGCTGCTGGCGATATTGGTATTATGGAATTTGGTGCAAGACGTGCATTAGGACCAGAAGCAGCTGTTGAAGCAAGTAAATGTGCAATGATAGCTGGTTGTGTTGGAACAAGTAATGTACTAGCAGGACAACAATATGGATTCCCAGTACTTGGTACTATGGCTCATAGTTTAGTTCAAGAAGCAGATTCAGAATATGAAGCATTCTTAAATTATGCTAAAGCTTATCCAAATAACTGTGTATTACTTGTTGATACATATGATGTATTAAGAAGTGGTGTTCCAAATGCTATTAAGGTAGCTAAAAATTATTTAATTCCAAATGGATATAAATTAAAAGGAATAAGAATAGATAGTGGCGATTTAGCTTATCTATCTAAAGAAGCTAAGAGAATGTTTGTAGAAGCAGGACTTCCTGATGTAAAAATAACAATCTCTAATGGATTAAAAGAAACTACTATTCAATCTTTAAAAGCACAAGGTGCTGTTATTGATAGTATTGGTTTAGGTGATAATATTGTATTACCAGATCATGCTAGAGTAGGTTGCGTATATAAAAATGTTGCTGTTAAGAGAAATGGTAATTACTTATCAAGAATTAAAGTAAGTAATGAAACTGCTAAAGCAATTACTCCTGGATTTAAAAAGGTATATAGATTCTTTGATAAAGAAACTGGTTATGCTTTAGGTGATGTTATTGCATTACATAATGAAAATATACCTAAGAAAGAATTTACCTTAATAGATCCAAATAATGAAGCTAATCAATTAACTATTAAGAATTATATTGTTAAAGAATTACAAGTTCCTATTGTTAAAGATGGTGAAGTTGTATATCATGATCCTGATTGGAAAGAAAAACAAAGATATTGTAATGAACAAATGAAAACTTTATATCCTGAAGTTAAGAGATTTGAAAATCCACATGGATATTATGTTGATTTAACAAGAAAGTTATTAGAATTAAAGAAAAAATTAATATTAGAAGCTAAGAGTCAAAAAGTAGATGACGAAGTTAAAGGAAAGGGTAAGTAATATGGAATTTAATGCTAAAGAACATACTGAAAAAATTATAGAATTTATTAGAAATTATTTTGAAGAATATCATTTAGGTGGTGTAGTCTTAGGTATTAGTGGAGGAAAGGACTCCGGTGTAGTTGCAGGTTTGTTTGCTAAAGCTATTGGACCAGAAAATGTTATAGGTGTTACGATGCCTTGCCATAGTCAATCTACTGATGCTTCAGATGCTAAATTAGTAGCTGATAAATATGGATTTAAATTGATTAATATGGATTTAACAGGTGTATATGATCAATTTGAGGAAGAAGCTAAAAAGTTAGAAGACTTCGTAGTTAGTGAAGACAGTGAGATTAATTTAAAACCAAGATTACGTATGTCTACTGTTTATTATTTAGCTCAAATGTATAGTAAACTTAGAGGTAAACCTTTTATAGTTGCTGGTACTGGGAATAAATGTGAAATATTTGTAGGTTACTTTACTAAAGGTGGAGATGGAGTTAGTGATATTAATGTCTTAGCTGATCTTACTGTTGAAGAAGTAATCAAAGTTGGAGAAGTAGTAGAAGTACCAGAGCAGGTATTATATAAAACTCCTAGTGATGGTTTAAGTGGTAAGAGTGATGAAGATAAGTTAGGTGTAACTTATGCTGATATTGCTAAAGTTATCAATGATGAACCAGTTGATGAAGAAGTAAAAGAAAAGATATTAGCTAAACATAGAGCAAATGCTCATAAATTCAAAATTGCTACATATCAAAAGTAAGGTGATAAGATGTCGTATAAGGAACAATTAGATAAATGTAAGAGTTCTTACGAAGTAAAATCGATGGAATTAATATCGCAATATCGTGATGGATATATAGGTAAAGATGTTTATAAGGTTACATTAAATAATGGTGTTACTAAGAAAATGGATAGAATTACTAAAGCTGGAGGTAATGGGGATGCAGTTATTATCATTCCGGTTACAGAAGATGATAGATATGTAATGATTATTGAGTCTAGACCTAATATAAAAAATGGTGTTGCTGTAGAATTCCCTGCTGGTATGGTAGATCCTGGAGAAGAACCTATTGATGCAGCTAAAAGAGAACTATTAGAAGAAACTGGTTATAGCTGTGAAAACATAATTGAAATTGAAAATCATTTTCAAGATCAAGGGTGTAGTAATGCTATTATTAGAATCTATTTAGCTACTGGTTGTAAGAAGATTAAAGAACAAAGATTAGATGATACAGAATCAATTAGTTTTGTGGAAATGACACATGATGAAATCAAAGATTTAATCATGAATGCAGACACTAATAAAATAGGTATAAATGATTCTGGTAGTAAGGTTGCGTTTTTAACATATACAATGAAGTATAAACAAAAGTAAAGTTTTATAACAAAGGTTATAAAACTTTTTGTTTATTGTGTTATAATTAAGGAGAATAGGAGGAACTTATTATGACTACAGAACAAGCATCAGCTGTTTTTGGACGTACTGTTCAATCTGCTCAAAGATATGGCAATGGTACTTATTATACTTTATCTGGTTATACGGTTTATGTTCCTGATGAAATAGATAATACTACATCTGCCTTTATTTATTATCCTGGTGCTGGTGGAGCTTGGCCTAATGATGCGAAAGTATTAGGAGAATATATTAAAGGTGGTAACGCTAATCAAATTATTTTTATCTCAAATATTTCAAGAGATTCTAATTTGATGAATGGTCAACATTTCCAAAGTGTTATTAATAATATTGGAAATCAATATGGTGTTGATATTGAAAATGTTGATACAATGGGATTTAGTGCTGGTGGACCTTCAGTTTATTCTACTATTGTTACTTTAGCAAAAAGTTCAGAAGAACCAATGCAACACTCTGCTATTTTAAACGACGTAGTTGGTTTCTCTATTTCACAAGATGATATCAATGCTTTAGTTAGAGACGAATCTAGAATTATGATTATTGAACCATCTGGTGTTCCTAGCTTTGCACAAACTTTAGCAAATGGTGGCGTTGATGTTGTATTGGTATCATGTTCTGGTGGACATGGTAGTCACGTAAATATTAATAGAGATATTTTACAAAATGATATTGTTAACTTATTATCTGGTGATAGAGAAGATTTGGTAGATTCAAGTTTCTATCATTTCTCTAAATGGGATGCTAATTCTAAAAAATGGGTACAAATGTCAGTTGAAGAAGTTTATGAACACTTCAATAATTATGAAGCTGATGATGGACCATTTAAGTATTATAAAAAATTAAGTAAATTAGGTGATTTGGAATCTAATAACTCTTATATAAAACAAACAGTTAATGAAATGAGAGGTTTAATAAGAAATAGTGATTTCTTAAGTAGTACTTCATTTGAAGAAAGTTATTCAAGTACTACAAAGATTCCAAATGCAGAATCGGAAGTTGTACAATCATTCTTTTCTGAATGTGCTACTTTATTAAATCTATTAGCCAAAGATACTGTTGCTATTGTTAAAATTGGTGATGGTATTGCTGATTTAAATGATACTAGTAAGCAAGAAGCTCAGAATATTAATAATTCTATGAATTATTATAGTAATAATACTGGTACTCCTTCATATTCGAGTTCACCATCTTATTCTAGCAGTCCAACATATTCAAGTACTCCAACTGGTATTCCTACGAATACTAATCCGGATACTACTCAATCTACAAATGTTAATGTTGATTTAAAACCTGCAGATTTAACAGAAGAACAATATAAAGCTTTATTTGAATCTGATGGTTCAATGCATGGTAATGCAAAAGCTTGTTGGAACTTCTTTAAAGCTAAAGGATTATCTGATGAAGCAGCTGCCGGTGTTATGGGTAATATTCAAGCAGAATGTAATTTCCGTTTAACTGCTTTAGGTGATAGTGGAACGAGTTTTGGACTTATTCAATGGCATAAAGGTAGATGGACTAATTTAAAGAACTTCTGCCAACAAAAGAATTTAGATGAGAATTCATTACAAGGACAATTAGAGTTCTTGTGGTATGAATCATTAGATCCAAATAGTAGTTATGGTAAGAGTATGGCAGGTAAAGGATTCTATAATACTAAAGATCCTGTTGAAGCTGCTGTTATCTTCCACGATGTAGTTGAAAGAAGTGCTTCTTCTCCAGAAGGTGTTAGAAGTAAACGTGGAGGTTTTGCTACTTCTTGGTATAACGAATTGAAGGATTCTTATAAAGCACCTGAAAAGGCATCAACTGAGAGTTCATCATCAACAACTGATAGTGCAAGTACAGATAGTACTTCAACAAAGGAGGAGAGTTAAGATGAGTCTATTATTAGCGTCTGATTTATCAGCAGCTAATGGATCTAAATCTATTACTGCTTTAACTAATGACATGGACGATGCTAAAGCTTTAATAGCATCTGTTGAAAATTTTATATCTAGTTCTCCTGAAGTATTAAAAGGTGAATCTTTTGATACAGTTAGATCACATATGAAAGCATATGTAGATGCATTAAATAAAAGAGTTACATGTGCAGAGAATATTATAAGTGCTATGAAGAGTGCTAACTCAACAATGGCTGATTATATGGAAGGTGAACCAAAAATTGATACTTCTGAAAGGGAATCAGTAAAAGCACAAATGGATGCTTATAATTCAGCTGCAGCTGGTTATAGAAATAGAGCAAACAACTATGATAGTTTGCATGAAAGAATTAGTAAGCAAAAGCTTGAAAGTATGGCATATGATGCTGAAGAAAATGCTAAGAAGATGGAAAAGAAACTTAAGTTAATAGATAATCTTGATCCAACTGATTCAGCAACATATGGAAAGTTTCAATCTGCTACAGAAGGAATCAATGGATTTAAGAATGATGTTGGTTCTATTAGCGCTATTAAATATTAAAGTATAGTGTTAAGTAGTGTTAAATAATATATAAAGTTTAAAAAAAGTTTGATATAATGAAGTTAGAAATCATAGGAGGGTGATTATATGTCAAGTGCAGATGTATTTGGAGGACATGCTGGTGGCTTAGAAGAAGCTGGTAGAAGAATTAAAACTTGTGCTGAAAACTTCGAAGGTCAATATCTAAAAATCTACAGTATTATTGATGCTTTAATCGGTAGTGAGTGGTCTTCACCTGCTGCAGAAGTAATTGCTAAAAAAATCGAAGAACAAAGACCTAATCTAGAAGCATTACGTGATGTTATTAACAGATATTCAGGTTATTGTTTCAGAACAGGTAATAGAGTAGTAGAAACTGAGGAAGGTATTATATCTGGGGTGAATGGAAATGGCTAATCAAGATTATTATAATACAGATATTAGATTTAGTAGTGTAGAAGACGCTGTTAATCAAATTAATGAAGCAAGAGAAAATATCGAAACTGAATTAAGTAACTTCGAAGCTGCTGTTAAGAAATTAATTGAAGATAAAGATTTCGTTGGAACAGCTGCTGATACTTTTGATGAAAGTTTTGCACAATTAAAGAAAGATAAATTTGATTCTTATATTTCTTTAGTTAAAGACTTTGCTACAGTTATTAGAACTGGTAAAGATGCTACTCAAGAAACAGCAGAAGCTGCAGAAGCAGATGCTACAAACAATCTATATTTAGGTTAATAAAAAAGAAGCTTATGCTTCTTTTTTTTCACCTATTAATATTGGTAATATTTTTCTTATAATACTCGTTATTATTAAAGATACTATAATACTTATTATAGTACATAATAATGATAATAATAATTCTATAGGTATATTGCTATTTGATAAGTATTTAACTTTAGTTTGGAATAGTAATAATACTATTTTATGAAATATTAGAATTCCCATAGTATTTTGTCCTATGTATTCTAATATTTTATTTTTATTAATTAATTTAGATAAGTATATGATTAGAATTGAGAACGATATACCAGAAAGTAATGCTAGGTAGATAATTCCATATCCATAATTCATATAAGTGATCTTTTGGGTATTGAAGATAAAACCACATATTCCACCTATAAGGAAGAATGGCATGTGTATAAGTTTTAATTTATCAACAAGTTTATATTTATTTAATAAGTATCCTATATAGAAAAAGATACTTATGTTTAAAGATGTATTTAAGCCCCATGGAAGAACAAATGATAATTTAATACTAGTTATAATGTTTATTAATAAAATGATTGGTAACGCTATTAAATCACCTTTTTTTGACTTATTAACTATATTAAGTATGAAATAATATAATATTTCCATAGTGAATAGTGCTGGTAAGAACCATAAAGCACTATTTTGTTTTAGATGGAAATCATTACCATTACCATATAATGTATTAATTAATAGATCTTTTATATTGGATATTGCATTTATATTTAATGAAGATTTTATATTGTTACTAAATAACATATAAGGAATTATAAATAGTAATGACCAAACAAAGTAAGGAATTATTATTTTTATAAATTTATTTTTTAAAAAATCTTTAAAATCTTTTTTATAACTAAATAAGAATCCAGATAGCATGAAAAATAACGCTACATGAAAGCTGTAAAAGAAATTTCTAAATGGTTGTAAATGGTTAGAATAACCAACTGTATGTCCTAAAACTATACATATTATTGCTATAGCTTTGGCAATATCGATGTAATTTATTCTTTTTTTCATATCTATCCCTCTTAAAATATTATATTATTGTATTATAAATATAATCAAGACTATTGACAAATTAAGCTGTTTTTAATATAATGTTAATAACAGAAGGGACAAGGTGGTTATATGAAAATAGGTATATTTGGTGGAAGCTTTAATCCAATTCATAAAATGCATATTAGAATGGCTGAATATCTAATAAAAGAAGGCTATTTGGATAAAGTTATTTTTGTTCCAACTGGTAATCAATATAAGTATAAGAACGATTTAATTAAAGATATTGATAGATATAACATGATTAAGTTAGTTACTGATAAGAATCCAAACTTCTCTGTAAGTAATTATGAATTAAAAGATTATGTTGTATATACAATAGATACTTTGAAGTATTATAAAAAATTATATAAGAATGATGAAATATACTTCATATGTGGTACAGATAATTTAAGTTATATTGATAAATGGAAGAATGGTATTGAATTATTAACTAATTATAAATTCTTAGTTATTAATAGATCTACTGATAATATTGAAGAATTATTAGTTAAGTTTAAGGAATATAAAGACAATATTATAGTTGTACCAATGGAAATGAATGATATATCTTCTACAGAAGTTAGAAATATGATTCGTGATAATAAAGATATATCTGAATATGTTGATGAAGATGTTATTGAGTACATAAATAAAAATAATTTATACAGGGATGATGGTAATGAAAACATTTAAAAAAATAATTAAAGAATTAACAAATAAGAAGTTAACTATTTCTACTATGGAATCTTGTACTGGTGGTGGAGTTAGTAATGCTATTACTAATATTGAAGGAGCAAGTGAAGTACTAAAATATAGTGCTGTTACTTATTCTAATGAGTATAAGATTAAAATGGGTGTAGATAAGAATGTAATTGATACTTATTCTGTTTATAGTTTTAATACTGCTCGTGAAATGGCTTTAAATATTAGTAAATTTTCTAATTCTGATATTGGAATTGGTATTACTGGCAAATTAAATAGAGCTGATGAATATAATAACTTTGGTAAAGATAATGAAGTATTTATTAGTATTTATTTTAATAATAAATATTATGATAGAAGTATTTGTGTAGATAAGAAGACTAGAAAGCAAAATAAAGATGTTGTTATAAATGAAATTATTTCTATGTTAGGAGAGATACTATGTCAAGAAGGATAAATAAAATTAAGTTGTTTGTAAATCAAAATGAGAAGTCGGAAATTGTCGCTAAAGATTTAGAGATGGAATTAAAGAAGTATGACTTTGAATTAGTAGATGAAGATTATGACTTAGCTATTTCTGTTGGTGGAGATGGATCATTTTTAAGAATGGTTAGAGAGAATAATTTTAATGATAATCTTTATTATATAGGTGTAAATAGCGGTACTTTGGGATTTCTACAGGAAATAGATATTCAACATACTGTTGATTTTGTAAAAAGACTAAATACTGATAATTACAAGGTAGAAGAGATAAGTATTCAAGATACGAAGATTATTACTGATGAAAAAGTATATACTTTTAATAGCTTAAATGAAATAGTTTTAAGAAATAAAGATTTTGATATTTTAAAAACTCCTATATATGTTGATGATGAGTTTTTAGAAAACTTTAATGGTGATGGTGTATTACTAAGTACTAGTACAGGATCTACAGCTTATAATATGAGTTTTGGTGGTAGTATTGTTTACAATACTTTAGATACTTTATCTATTACACCTATAGCACCTTTAAATAATAAGGTTTATAATACTTTATCTAATACAGTTATTGTTCCTTCTTTAAAAACAGTATCTTTATTACCACCTAAGAACTATCGTAATTTATTTGTCCAAGTTGATGGTGTAAATAATATGATAGATAATGTTATAAAAGTAGAAACTAAAGTAGGTAGTAAGAAGATTAAATGTTTAAGAATGAATGATTTCCATTTCATTAAGGTATTAAATAATAAAATGTTAGAAAAATAAAATAAGGAACTTAGTTCCTTATTTTTTATATAGATATTTAATTAAACCATAGTAACTGAAATCTTCTATTTTTTTAGCTATTTCTTCAACAGGTTCTTTAAATCCTGTTTGAATCCAATAGTTTACTATTCCTAGAGACCCATTAAAAGAGAATATTCCAACATAAGCCATATCTTGTTCAGTTAGATCAGGTATTTGTTCTAACCATTTACTTTTATACTTATTATAAATACCTTCTAAGATGTCATTTAAGATATAGATGTTATTGTTCTTATTAAAGAGAATAGTAACAAGTTTCTTATTATCTAAGATAGTATTTAACAACTCCGTAGCAAGTATAGATAGTTGATATTCATCATTAGTAAAGAATGGTGCTTCTTTTAGTTGTTCAAGAAATTCTTCTTCTATTTTATCTAGTAAGTCATAAACATCTAAATAGTAACGATAAAAAGTTGCTCTATTAATATCAGATATCTTACATATTTCACTAACAGTTATTTTGTTTATATCTTTTTCTTCTAGTAAGTTAAGAAAAGTTTCTTTAATTATATTTTTAGTATATTTAGTTCTTCTATCCACATTTATCACCTTTTTAAACAGTTTATTGTTTAATTGTTTAATAATTATCAAAATCAATATTAATTGATTATTGATGTCATTTGTTAATTAATTATATAATACATGTGATAGATATTCAACAAGTGTTTAATATTGGAGGATTAATTATGAGTATTATAGATAAATTATTTAAAAAAGAAGAAGATAAATTAGATTATCCTTGGGAGAAGTTCTATAAAAAGGAAGATAGACATCCAGAAGTTCCTGATTTATCAATATATGAATATTTTGAAGGAAGAGCACAACTATTTTTAGATGATTATGCTCTTAACTACTTTGGTGTTAAAACAACATTCAAAGACTTATTAGATAAAATAGATATTTGTGCTAAAGCAATGAGGAGTCAAGGAGTTAGAAAGAATGATGTTGTAACTATTTGTATGCCAAATACACCAGAAGCTCTTATTGCTTTATATGCTACTAATAAAATTGGTGCTATTGCCAATATGTTACATCCTTTATCAAGTGAAGAGGAAATCAAATATACATTAAAAGCAACTAATACAGTATTATTAATAACTATTAATATTACTTTTGATAAGATTAAAAATATTATTGAAGATATAGATAATGTTTATAAGGTAGTTGTAGTATCACCTAAGGAATCTATGCCTCCTTTATTAGGTTTAGGTTATATGTTAACTAAAGAAATGAGTTTAAATATTCCTAAAGATGATGAATTCTTTACTACTTGGACAGATTTCTTTGCACATGGTTATTACTATAAAGGTGATGTTTTAGTTCATAGAGGTAAGGATGATAGGGCTTTATATCTACATAGTGGTGGAACTACTGGTTCTCCTAAACATATTATTATTTCTAATGGAAATGTTAACTTGGTTATGAAACAAATCCCTATAATGCTTGAATTAGGTGTAGGAGACGTTGTTTTAGGTATTTTACCTATGTTCCATTGTTTTGGTTTAGTTGCTTGTATGCTTGGTTTATTATGTCAAGGTGTTACAGTAGCTATGATTCCACAATTTGATGCTAAGAGATTTGATAAATTAATTAGAAAATATAAACCAACAATAATTGGTGGAGTTCCTACTTTATTCCAAGCTTTAATGACTAATCCATATATGATGAATGTCGATATGAGTTTTGTTAGATATGTAGTATCTGGTGGAGATTCATTAAGTCCTGAAAAGAATATTGCAGTTAATAAGTTCTTAGAAGAACATGGTTCTAAAGCTCATATTATTCAAGGTTATGGTTTAACTGAATCAACTGGTGGTAGTTGTATTGCTGGTTTAGGTTCTGATAAACCAGGTAGTGTAGGAATACCTTTAGCAGGTAATGTGTTTAAGATAATGGATCCTGAGACTTTTGAAGAAAAAGCTTGTGGCGAAATAGGTGAAATATGTATATCTGGTGATTGCGTAATGCAAGGATATCTTGATAATGAAGAGGAGACTAATAAAGTTGTTAGAGTTCATGAAGATGGCAGAAGATGGGTTCATACTGGTGATTTAGGTTATATGGATAGTGATGGTGTGTTCTTCTTTGTTCAAAGATTAAAGAGAATGCTTATTGTATCTGGTTATAATGTATATCCTGCTCATATTGAAAACATTTTACTTGAGCATCCTGATATTGCTAATGTCGGTGTAATTGGTATACCTCATCCATATAAAGTACAAGTTCCAAAAGCTTTTATTGTATTAAAAGAAGGCGTTGAAGGAGATGCTCAAAAGATATTAGATATTAAAGAATACTGTGCTAAGAATATGGCTAAATATATGATACCTAAAGAAATTGAATTTAGAGAAAGTTTACCAAAAACATTGGTTGGCAAAGTAGATTATAAAGTATTAGAAAAAGAAAATGCCGAAAAATAATTTCGGCTTTTTTATGTAATTAAATGTAAAATGATTTATTAAAAACATTTACTAAAAATAATATATGTACTATTCTTAAGATAGAAAAGAGTTGTTTTTATGAAGAAAGTATTATTTACATTAATAGCTTTATTATTTATACCAGTTGTTGTTTCAGCTAAAGTAACATTAGCTGAAAAGATTACAATAGATGGTATTGGAGATGCTCCTCTTGGTGGTAATAGTTGGAGTGTTAAATTAACAACATCTTTAGATTATACAGATATAACAGTAGTACCTAAAAATGATAATGTTAAAGTAGAAGGTGCTGGTAAAGTAGATATCAAAGAAGGAGATAATGATATAACTATTACTTTATCTGAAGGAGAGACTAAAGAAACATATGTAATTCATATGAATATGGTTAGACCTAAAACAGATACTAATGGTAATCCTGAAACGGGTGCATTTGTTCCTACTTTAGTAGTAATTGTTGGTATATTAGCACTAGTTGGTATTACTTTTATAGGTAATAAAGAGAAATATACGAAATTGTAAGCACTTTAAGTGCTTTTTTTATGTTATAATACATTTGAAATGAGTTGATATTATGTATAACAGTGAAGAAGAGTTCTTAGCTCATTATGATCCTAGTAACTATGATAGATTATCACTAACTACTGATATACTTGTTTTAAGTATTAGTGATGAAGATGTATCTAATTATAGAAAATCTAGTAAAAAACATATGAGTGTATTACTTGTTAAAAGAGATGATTATCCATTTAAAGATAAATGGTGTATTCCTGGTGGCTTCTTACAAATAGATGAAGAATTAGAAGAATGTCCAAAGAGAATTCTAAAAAGAGAA
Source organism: Bacilli bacterium (assembly GCA_017525015.1). The sequence goes on along the minus strand of JAFXUK010000015.1, from coordinate 2,343 downwards.
ACTGGATTAGATAACATTTATTTAGAGCAATTATACACATATGGTGGAGTTAATAGAGATCCAAGAATGAGAGTTATTTCTACATCATATATGGCTTTAATTGATAAGAATAGATTAGATTATAAGTTAAATGATAATGCTTCTTGGTTTAATGTTTCATATGAAGATAAGAATAATCATGTTGAAGTAGTATTAGATAACGGCAATGAAAGATTAACATTTAAGATTAAGAAAGTCTTAAAAGAATTAACTACTGATAGATATAAATTTATTGTTGAAGAGAATAAGGATTTAGCTTTCGATCATCCATTAGTAATATGGGCTGGTATTGAAAGATTAAAGAATAAGATAAGTTATACAGATGTTGTATTTAATATGATGCCTGAGTACTTTGCTTTAGGTGATTTACAACAAGTATATGAAGTTATTTTAAATAAGAAGTTATTAGATCCTGCTTTTAGAAGAATCATTGCTGATAAGGTAGAAAAAACTGATTTTGTTAAAACAGGAGCTGGTCATAGACCATCAGCTTTATTTAGATATAAGAAGAACGTTAAATAACGTTCTTTTTTTAAGGAAAATGTTGTCATTTGGCGTTTTTGTGTTATAATTTACTTACGTGCAGAGAAATAGAGGTATAGTTCAATGGTAGAATAACGGTCTCCAAAACCGCTGATGTGGGTTCAACTCCTGCTACCTCTGCCAGTGATTATAAAAAGTAGCAATGCTACTTTTTTTCGTGGAAAAAATTAATTATTAAATCTTAATAAATATCCATCTGGATCTTGAACTAGAAATTCTTTGTCATAGGAAATGGTATCATCTATACGATATTCGTGAGTTTCTAAGTCAAGAAAGAAAGTTATATTTTGTTTTTTTAACTTTAGATAATAATCATCTATATCTTTGATGGTCATACTTAAGTTAATACCTCTTCCGTAAGGATATTCTAATTTACCTGTATCCCAATTCCCGTTATTTTCTTCTATCATTATTTGGTTATCTTCTAACTGTAGAAAAGCAAATTTATTTTCTTTTCTTTCATACATTATTTTAAAACCTAGTTTTAGATAGAATTCTTTACTTTTATTAATATTAGAAACACTTAATTCTGGTATAAGACTATTAAACTTCATATACATCATCCTCTTGTCCAAATTATAACATGTTTTATGTTATAATTTAGTTGTAATATGGAGGTATATATGGAATATTTAGATGTTTATGATGATGAAGGTAAAGTTACAGGAAAAAAATAGTGAGAGGAGATAAGAATGCTATATTAGGTGAACATGAACATATAGCAGTTGGAGTTATCTTTATTGAAAACAATGAAGGTAAATTCTTGATTCAAAAGACTTCTAAAGAAAAAGGCGGAGAATTTTCATCTACTGGTGGACATATTGATAGTGGTGAAACTCCAGAAGTATCTATTAGAAGAGAAGTAGAAGAAGAATTAGGTATTAATGTAGATAATGATAATATTGTGTCTTTTGGTTTCTTATCATTTGATATGCCTCTTAGATATTTGTTTTATTTAAAAAAGAATATTGATCTTAATGATGTTAAAGTACAAAAAGAAGAAGTAGATTATGTAGAATACATGAGTGTAGATAAGATTAATAAGTTAATTGAATCAGGTGAAATGCTTAAATCTCATGGAATTATGTTTAAAGAATTATTAAATAAAAAAAGATGATTTAATCATCTTTTTATTTGTTAAAATTCTACATCTTGGACGAAGCAAAAATGGCCATCTTTTTCGGAATTTTCTTTTTCTGTTTCTAAGTCTCCAGTTTCTTTTAATAGATTAGGATCTTCTGAAGTAAAATTAGCTTCAATTATATTTTTATTTACAGAATTTGTATGGCTCATATTGTATTTTTTATTTCCTTCAAGAAACGAATTTTCTAATTGCTTAGCAATGTCTTTCATTTTTTCTTCTTTTGGTTCTTCGAATTTATTATATACATCTTCGTCATAAGTAATACTTAATGTTTCATAAAATTTTGTTGGTTTTCCTTCTGTATTATAATCAATAACGACAGTTACGCTTCCCATATATCCTTCATCATAAAAATCGCTTTTGCATATTAATTTTTTGTATTTAGTTTTCTTTACTGTACCATCAATTTTGATTAGATCATCTTTTTTTTCACTTTCATTGTTTCCACATCCAACTATTATAAAAGAGCTTAATAATAAAAGTGTTAATAATAATATTTTTTTCATAATTCCTCCTAAATAATCTAATAATTCTCTTTGCTAAAATATAGTTATAAATTCTTTCAACGTTAACATTTTTTCTTGTTAAATAACCTTTTATAGTTTTATTAATTAAAG
>JAFXUK010000014.1 GCA_017525015.1 Bacilli bacterium | reverse complement strand
TGAAGAATTAGTCCATTGACGATAGACATAAAGAAAAGCCCTAGTTAGAACTTAGGGTGTATAGCTATTGAGAAGTTGTTTTCGTAACCTCGTCCGCCTTTATCTTTCTTATATTCTATGTATGATATAACAGACTTTAATAGTTTGTTTTTCTTTTCTATTGAATCCACTTTATAATATGAATCTATAACTTTTTCTATTTTAGGTAGTAATTTTTCAATATGCACTTTATTTAATTTAGATTGATATTTACTTAATTCTTTAGTAGTAGATCCTATTCTATCTTTAATAACTTTAGTACGTTTAGTAAACTCCTCAGAAGTATATATTCCTTGTTCTACTAATTCGTAGGCTTTCTCTAATTGCTTATTATATTTTTCTAAATCTTTACTTAAAGATAAAACCATAACGTTATCGCCCTCCTCAGCTGGATTATACGTCGCTAGGAGGTCTTTTTGAGTTGAAACGTATTCTTGTAGCCCTCGTATCACTTCGGCTTCTACAAGCGATAAATTAGAGCCTATATTGGTACAATGAGCCTTAGGACAGATTAAAGTATCTTCGTGAGGTTCTATTGTATTCTCCTCATAGGTTGTAATAGCCTCGTCAAACTCTGTTGTAGTGATGTTTAATAATTCCTTTAATTGCTCCCATTTATCAGCATAGGGTAGAGTAAACTTATCTAACGTAGCTGAAAACCAGTGGTCTACACAATTCTTACTTACATCTATTTTGTTAGCTATATCACGTAGGCTATATTCTCCTTTATGTTCTCTAAGTAGTAATCTTAGTTTATCTTTGTCTATATCATATTTACGTCTCATTTTAGGTTCTTGCTTCTTATTATCATAATAAGGTCTACGTTGCATAGAACGTCCACAATCAGAACACTTAACTAAAGTGGCTAACGGATTCTGTAAATCTGTTCCGTGTTTAATACTAGTCTTCTTAGGTTCTATCTTCTGTACTATATCAAAAGTATTAGGATCTATTATTCCCTCGTGCAATCCCTCGACTAATATAACATCTTCTTTATTTCTTTTTCTTACTTTAACTATCTGTCCGTTAATAAGTCTTTTCTGTGTTCTATTAGAGTTCCACCTAATTTTCCCTAGATAAATAGGATTAGATAGCATACCTTTAATAGTAGACGGAGTCCATACATCAGATTTCTTAGGTTTAAAGTCTAAAGTATTTAACCAGTTACATATTATATCGTGTCCCATACCGTCAGCACGTTTCTTAAACATTTCTTTAACTATTTCGGCTTCTTCTGGTATTGGTTCTAGTGTAAATCCTTTAGCTTGTTTAAGTTTTACTTTTCTATAGCCAAAAGGTGGCTCAGAAGCACAATACTTCCCGTCTAATACGTTAGCCATTCTACCACGTTGCATACGTCTATTTATGGTTTTATATTCACGTCTAGACATAAATAATCCAAACTCGAAGTATTCCTCGTCCTCGTCGCTATTAGGATTATATATCTTATTAAGAGTAATAACCTTAGTATCAGAATATTTTAGAGCCTGTGCTACAGTTCCTTGATCCTTAGCGTCTCCACGTGTAAGACGTTCTACTTCTACTACTAATATACCGTCTATAGATCCTGTTTCTATTTCTTTTAATAATTTCTGTATTTCTGGTCTGTCCTGGATTGATTCTCCAGATACAACCTCTCTATATATATGACGGATTTTAATACCTAATTGTTTAGCTCTATCTTTTAAGAACTTTTCGTGTTGTTTTAATGTATCAAACTTCTTTAATCGTTCTAGTTCCATATCAGCTCTAGATTTTCTTAAATAAGCGTCATATATTCCGTTAGGATCTAATTCAATAACATTAAACATCTTACACCTCCTTATCATTCATAATTTTATCTACTTCCGCCTCAAACTCAGCGATTCTAGATTTATCATAGTTCTTTAAATGTCCTAGTTTATAATGTAGTAATTCGTGTCCGAAACGCTTTCTCTTTTTCTTCGTCTGGTAATGATTCGTTTACAACCACATAAATACTTCCGTCTATTTCTAAAATAAACGCTCTAATCTTATCTGGTAATGTCATAAACTTTAATTTTAAATCATACTCCTTAGCGATTGAATACAGCTTTTCGAACACAGCAATACCTCCTAAGACACTGGTACTGCTATGTGTCTATTACTTCTTTCTAGGTTTATAAATATAACCTTTTTCTTTTTTTCTATATAGATCTTCTAAAGCATTATCTATAGTGTCTTTAAAAATAGTATCGTATTTATATATTGATATATTTTTGCTAGTATTTAATACCTTTATAGCTTCGTCCAATCTATTCATTTTAACTAATAATTGAGATTCATATATTTTAGTTGGTGTCATAAAGGAAGAATCAATCCCATTTTTCTTGCTTTCATTTATATACTTTAAAATATAGTCGTTTGACATTCTGCAATATTTTAAAGCTTCTTCAAATTGATATGTCTGTTCGTACTTGTTAGCTAATTCTCTATAAACATTAGATAAATGAGTTAACCTTTGTTCTTCCGTTTTTATGTTATATAATTCGTTGTCTAAATAAAAATGTAAATAATGAATAGCTTTATCTCTATATTCTTTGTTAGACCACGCATAAGCCATAGCTAAGTAATATCGCTGTTTAGCTGTCTTAGGCTCACTACATAATTTAATAATAACATCTAAAACATCTTGTCGACTCCTACAATTATAAGTATATATTTTAACTACTATTCGTTGATATTTAGTTAGTGGACTCCCTAGACCTAGTGTATTAAAAATCCACTCCGCAATATCTGCGTTCTTAGTAAAAAATAAGACAATATTTTTCATTTATCTTCCTTATCGTCTTTTTTTATTATAGTAACTATATCTAAAAATTGTTTTAATTCAGAATCGTTTAATTCCCCAATTTTATCAAATAGAACTTTAGCGTTCTCGTTTTCTACAATAACTGATAGCTTTTCAGCTAGTTGTTTATCAGTAACAATATTATTGATAGATTTCGTTGTATTATCATTTCCTAAAAGATAATCAACGGTTACATTATAAAAGTTAGCCAGAGCTTTTAAAGTGTCGTTATCGCATTGTCGCCTATTTTGTTCGTACATACCTATTGTGCTAGCAGATACGCCGATTTTTTTTCCTACTTGTTCTTGTGTGAGATTTTGTTTTTCTCTTAATTTCTTTAATCTTTCGCCAATCATAATATACATAACTTCCTTTCTTTTATTGCTTAAATAATACCACATATTGTGTAAAAAAATAACAAATCGCACAAAAAGTGCAAAAAGGTATTGACATCACACACAACGTGTGATAAGATTAAATCACAGTACGGGAGGTGTGCTTATGAAAACATTAAAAGAATTTAGAGAAGCAATAAACAAAACACAAGAAGAAATGGCTAAAGAACTAGGTATATCAAAATCGTTTTATGAAAAGATAGAAAGCGGAGCTAGGAAACCTGGTAGAGAATTGCTAGAAAAAATAAAAATTGCGTACCCTTTAATTGACATCAATATTTTTTTAAACTTAAATCACACGAATTGCAGTAAGTAATATATAAAAATTACTATGTGTGTTTTAAAACAAATAATTATAAATGAATAAGATTAACTAGGAGGGTAGATTATGAAAGTTAATAAATCAGATATAAAACCAAAGGTAACAATCGTACTTGATTGTGTACCTACAAATATAGAAGAACGTAAAAACAATATTAAACAATTTTATGATGTATGTAACGAAGTAATTAAAGATCCTAGTTGCTTCTATACAAAAGAAGAAATAGAGGAATTAAAAAGTAATCCTCAAAAACTAAAAGAATTAAATAAAAGTTTTATCTAAATAGAAATATTAAAGGAGGTGGTTATATGTGAATGTATGTATAACGAATTAGCTTAAAAGAGGAGGTGGAAAATATGAAAGCTAAGAGGAAAATCAACTGGCTAGCTGTTATTGAAGCATTATTGTTTTTAGGAAGTCTAGCCGTAATAATTCACGATTTCTATATGGTTACGATCTACAGTTGGATTCATTCAACATTAGTAGGTTGGACGTGGTTCGGGTTAGGTACTTTATTCATAGCCTTTATGATAGCAAGTGTTACTTATGAAGACTTAGAAGAAAGATACTACAGAACAACAAAAAAAGAGAGAGCTTAAAGGACGGCGTCTCTCAATGAATATATGTTTATATATTCACTCCACCATTATACCAGATAAGTGGAGTTCTCGTCAAAGGTGGTGGTAACTATAAACGGAAATTGGGTTAAATTATTTTCAAAGTTTATCTTCTGGGAATGGTATAAAGATAGCAATACTAAAGATTTATTTATTCATTGTTTATTAAAAGCTAACTGGAAAGACGGAAGATTCGAGGGTGTGGAAATTAAGAGAGGTAGTTTCGCTACATCACTTAATACATTACAGAAAGAATTAGGGTTGTCAAAGCAACAAGTGCGTACCGCATTAAAACACCTAATTTCAACACACGAACTAACACAGACTACATACCCTAAGTTCTCAGTAATTACAATAGTTAATTACGAAATGTATCAGCAAGTTAACACAGATACTAACAATCAACTAACACAGGAGCAACACACGTCTAACACAGGAGCAACACTAATAGAAGAATATAAGAATAATAGAATAATAGATAATAGTGTGTGTAATAACGCGTACGCACGCGAAAACTTTAATTGTCATTTAGGTTGTAATTATAAAACAGAAAATTGTAAAGACTGTATGAAAAAATATCAATGTCCGTTGCCAGACGATCCTACCTTTAAAGGTTTACACGGGAAATCCTTTTATGAGTATATGACGGAGTTAGAAGAAAGAAAAGTCGAAGTTGGTAAAGAACTAGAGAGAATGAGTAATTCTCCTAAGATAGATTTATCAGATATTGAAGACTACGACTACTTTAACGACGAGGGGGATTAAATAATATGAATCGTGAAGAATGGCTAGAGGAACGTAAAAAAGGTATAGGTGGTTCTGATGTAGCTTGTATCTTAGGTATGAGTCCTTATAAGAGTAACGTAGAACTCTGGGAGGAAAAAGTAGGTCTTATAGAGCCAGAAGACATCTCAGAAAAAGAATACGTTAAGAATGGAACTGATAGCGAGGATCCATTAAGAAAATTATTCGCTATAGATTATAAACAATATGAAGTATTGCACGAAGAAAACGAGATAATTCATAACAAAGAATACCCATTCATTCAAGTAAGCCCAGATAGTAAGCTTATTGAAAAAGAAACAGGGCGTAAAGGTTTCTTAGAAATTAAGAGATGTGAAATTATGAATTATAAACAATATGAAAAGTGGAAAGACGGAAATATTCCACAGAATTACTATCTACAAACGTTACAGTATTTCTTAGCTGACGAAGATATGGATTTCGGTTATTTAAGAGCATATCTTATCAGACATCAAGCTGACGGAACTGTAACACGTGAGATAAGAGATTATGTTATCGCTAATAACCGAATAGAGGTACAAGACGATCTAGATTATCTTAAACCAAAGGAAATAGAGTTCTGGTATCACGTAGAAAATAAAATACGTCCAGCTCTAATACTTCCAGAAATATAGAGAGGAGAATTAAATATGGAAGAAAATAATAGTGTAGCAACAAGTTTACAACTTGTAATAAGTCCATTACAAAAAATGGAAGCAATTAAGTTCAATTATGAAGAATTAAAAGAGGGATTAAAAAATAGTCTTACAAAGTATAAAAATATCGTATATACACCAGAGACTATTAAAGAAGCTAAAGACGATAGAGCTAGATTAAATAGTTTAGCTAAGTCGTTAAATGACGGAAAGATTAACATTAAAAAGGAGTTTATGGTTCCTTATGACGAGTTCGAGGGAAAGATTAAAGAACTTATCGAATTAGTTAAAGAACCAGCTAACGAGATAGATAATCAAATTAAAGCGTTTGAAGAAAAAGAAAAAGCCGAAAAACGTAACGAAATTGAAAAAATCTATCAAGAAAATATCGGAGAATATGAAAATCTTATTCTTCTAGAAAAAATATATGATTCACGTTGGGAAAATAAAACCTATAAATTAACAGATATTAAAAAGGAGATTCAAGATGTTGTTAAAAAGGCTGATAGCGATTTAAAAGTTATTAACAGTCAACAAACAGAGTTCTTATTAAATATCAAAGATGTTTATTTTAATACTTTAGATTTAGGACAAGCTCTAGTAGAAAAAGAAAGATTAGAGAAACAAAAAGAATTATTAAAACCTAAAGAAGAAATAGTAGAGGCTGTAGTAGAAGAACCAGCACATAACGACGACGCTGTAGACGCTATGAGATATGCCGTAGATACAGCTATAGAAGAATCTAAACAAGTCGAAGAAAAAATGGTAAAAATAACATTTACTGTAGAATGTACCGAATCTCAATTATTAGCTTTAGGACAATATATGAAAGCTAACGGGATTAAATATGGGAGGGCTGAATAATGGCTGTAGCGAATAAATTAGCTCCAGCTACTACTCAGAAACCTAAAGTAACGTTTTCTGATTATATATCTGGAGACAAGATAAAGAAAAAAATTAACGATATGGTAGGAGGTAAAGATAGCCAACGTTTCATTACAGCTGTAATAAGTGCTGTTTCTAATAATAAGGATCTAGCACAATGTACGCCAGGAACGATTATCGCTGGTGCTTTACTTGGAGAAAGTTTAAAGTTATCTCCTAGTCCTCAATTAGGACAATATTATTTAGTTCCTTATAACCTATCAAGAAAAGACGAGCAAGGTAAATATTACACTGAAAAAGTAGCTCAATTCCAATTAGGTTATAAAGGCTATATTCAATTAGCTATAAGAAGTAATTTCTATAAGGATTTAGATGTATTAGAAGTTAGAGAGGGAGAATATCTAGGAAGAAATAAAATAACTGGTAAACATCAATTTAGTTTTATTTCTAACGAAGAAGAAAGAAACTCTAAAGAAGTAGTAGGTTACTTAGCATATTTCGAATATACTAACGGATTCACTAAGAGCCTATATTGGACTAAGCCAGCTATGGAAAGACACGCTACTACTTACTCTAAAGCTTATGCGTCAGATCAAAAAAATAATACAAGTTATAGTTTCTGGACGACTAAGTTCGACGATATGGCGTTTAAGACTATGATTAGACAATTATTATCTCGTTGGGGAATTATGAGTATTGATATGCAAATGGCTTTTGAAAGAGATATGGCTGTAATTGAAGAAAACGAAAATTATGAATATGTCGATAATGACGGAGTTATTGACGAAGCGGAACCAGTACAAGAGGTTCCAGTAGCAAAAGAAGTAAAGAATCAGGAACCAGCGGACAACGCTGTAGATCAATTCTTTAATCAATAGAAAGGGGAAAAGTTATGTATATCGTAAACTTACAAAAGTTGGAAAGATACGTAGGGGGTTATCTTGAAGACGAAAAAGAAAGAGTTAAAAAAGAATATGACAAATTAGATAAACCTACTAAGTATATGTGTGATTTAGAAATTAGTTTTACAGAAGATTTATTAAAGCTAGTAAAAGAATATCAAGACCGACTAAATAAGGTTACAGATATACTTTTCGAGGAAACAAAGGAGGTAAAAAATGAATCTAGTAGTACAGACAGGAAGATTAGCTAGAGATATTGATTTAAGATATACCCCTAGCAATAAGGCTGTAGCTCAATTTCCTATAGCGGTAAGAAAAAGTTTTATTAAAGAGGGAGAATCTGATACAGCCTACTTCTTTACAGTTATTATCTGGGGAACTCAAGCTGAAAACTGCAAGAAATATTTACATAAAGGTTCTTTAGTTAATGTAACAGGAGAATTAAGAAGTAGAAGTTATGAAACATCAGACGGAAATACTAAATATGTTACTGAGATTATGGCTGATAGAGTCGAGTTCTTAGATCCTAAACCTAAGGACGGAAATACTCAAGAAGAAAGTAATCCTAGTGAAGAAACTATACCATACGAAGAACCTACAGAGGAGCAAGCGTCGCTATATGATAACGAATATCAATTAAGCGACGACGATCTACCGTTTTAATGGTTAAAAGCGAGTTTGAAGACTATAGCGAAATTAAAGAAGATTGCGAGCAATATAGAGAACTAGCTAGAAGATACTTAGCTTTAGATATATCAGATCCTAACACTTGTTTTGATGTAAAACTAGAAGCGTGGGCTTTAGCTCAACGCTGGAGTGATATAGCTAGTATGGCTAGCAAAATAGCAAGGCTCCACGATTCTTCTAAGACGGATTTTAGAGACTGGGCGTATCAGAGATATAGACAATTACAATATATGCACGAAGACGCTCGTATGATGTGGAATAAAGCCGAAGAAGAATTAAAGTTCATAACTAGATATGAAAAATACGGAGTCGTTAGTAATTGATAAGGACTAAGAGATTGAAGTCTAAAAGAGCTAAAGCTACTGATATTACTCGTCAAGTAAAACTCGAAGTATGGGAACGTGATAAAGGGCGTTGCGTTGTATGTGGAAATACCTATAACGTAATGCCTAACGCTCACGTTGTCCCTAGAAGTAAAGGCGGTATGGGAATAGTTACTAATATTGTTACTCTATGTACTAACTTAACAGAAAATCGGTGCCACCATTATTACGATAATGGAACTAAAGAACAGCACGATAGAATAGACGCTATAATCGTTGCCTATATGAAGAAACATTATGGCGAAAGTTGGTGCAAGGAAGACCAGGTGTATAAAAAATATGGAAGATAACGAAACGGATTTATCTGTAGCATTTAAAGAGTTTGGAGAAAAAGTTAGCGAAGCTATGGTACCTGTAGCAAAAGCTATAAGTAACATAGCTAACGCTCTAACTAAAGCTTTCGTAGATGTATGGGAGCAGATAAAACCAAAGTTAAGTTTTCTAGATAAACAAATATCTAGGAAAAGATTTATAAAACTCTTAATGAGTCAGGGGGTTCAAAGAAACGAGGCTAATAAAATAGCTTGGAAAATTCATAAAGAAAAGGGGAAATATACCATTTTAGATTATTTACTAACAGTTAAAAAAGAGGAGGAATAAATATGTTAGAAGAAATTATTATGAAAGAAAGAGAAGTACAACAAGATACTTTAGATCGTTTATTGAATCTAAATAAGGTGCTTACTGGAAATAATCCAGATCCAGAAAAAGAGGAGAAAGCTAAAAATTGTCTTATGGACGAAGCACAAGACAATCTTATAAAAGCTCAAGTTATACACGATTTAGTTATTAAAATCTCTGATGTAATACAGGGAGGAAGATAATATGTCGTCTTTAGCTAGAAAATTAAGGAGAAATAAAGAGCGTGAAGATATGCTTACTAAATATGGTAAAAAGCCTAAACACGCTTGTCCTAAATGTAAAAAACTTACATTATTCCAGAGGGTTAAGGGAAAGAACGGTAGAGAAAAAATAATATGCGTTCAATGTAAGGAGGTAGTAAGCGAATGAGCGTTGTAGAAACTTTATTAAGTGTGTTACTTATAGTAGCTATCATAGTTTTAGTATTAGGATTCTTAGGTATTAAATATGGAACTTTAGAAAAGGAAATGAGACTAGAACAACAAGATAAACTTATAACAAATTATCAACAACAAATCAAAGACTTACATAAAAAACTACGTGAAGAAAAAGAAAAAAATAAGCCAAAAGAAGAAGTTACAGAAGAAAGCATAGAAAAGGAAGAAGTCGCCGACATTCCTGTCGGAGAGGTTGGTAAGGACATAAATGTCGGTACCAAAAAGGAGGCTAAGAAACGTGAAAGAAAACGTAAAAAAGTTGCTAAAGAAATTAAAGTCGTTTCTTAGTGGAGACGTATTTAAGGTAATCTTAATAGGATTATCTATTGGAGTGGCTGGTATAGCTTGCTTCTGGGGTTATGTAATGACAGTATTTACTAATGATCTAGTAGAAAAAGTAAAAATGTTAGAAGACGAAAACGCTTATCTAAAAGAAGATATTAGAGAGTGTGGTATAGACGCTTACTATTACAGTATGTTATATGACGAAGCCGAAGAAGCTCTGTTCCAATGCCAGGAGAACTACGAGAATGAGTGAGTACAGACAAATAGATATATTCGGAAACTCAATAGCTCTTAGTGAGATGTCAGAGGAAAAAGACTTAAAACACGGTGGAAGAATAACTAAAAAAAGTCTATTTAGAAGTATTCACGGTTATAAAAAAGGATTTTATTGTAAGAATTGTATCTATTTTAAAGAAATGAGATACAATCGCAAGTATTTTAAATGTGAAAAGTTAGGAATAACATCTTCACAGGCTACAGATATACGTAAAAATGATATAGCGTGTAATCTGTATAAATAGGAGGAAATATGGATCTAAAAGAAAAAAGGTGGTGTTATGGCTGTGGAGAAACTAAGCCACTAATACCAGAATACTGGGCTTGGGCTAACAAAGAACATACAAGATTTAGAACTAAGTGTAGAACTTGTACTAACTTTGATAGCAAAATATCTCATAGAATCCACTATGAAGAAAGAAAACAAAGAGCCTTATTAAGAAAACAAGGAGGTGTTGCATAGTGAAAAAAGAAACTATAGCAGGATTAAAACGAGAAATAAAAGAATTAGAGGAAAGAAATAATCGCTTATATAAAGAAAACAGACAATATGAGAGAGATTTAGAAGATTATAAAGACACAAAAAAAGGCTTGGAAGAAATTAAAATAGCTTATGCAGAAGTTCAAGGAAAAATATCAGGTATAAATATAATCTTAGATAAAATAACTTTTGATACATCTATAGCTTTTAAAAGAATGAGTGAGAAAGAACTTTACGAAAAAATGGAAAACAAAAGGATTTCTCATAATAGTTACAGGTGGTAATTATGGAAATAATTAAACACACTGATAATAAGTTAATATGTACTAGATATGTAGGTAAAGGTACGTTAGATAGTGGAGAAGAAGTAGAATTAAGAACAACCTTTAATTATGCTCCAATAATAGTATTTCCAGACGGAGATATGGTAATCCTGGATTGGAATTACATCTATAACATAGCTAAAGAATATAGGGAGGGTATTTATGAAAAAGATAAAGATAAAAGTAATTAAATCTCCCTGTTATATAGGAGAAACTACAGATATTTTATTAACAGGAGAACACGTCTGGGATTTATATTCTGAGATTAGACAATTATTAGAACAGCAAGAATTAAGGTTCTTTGTATTTACTAAAAAGAGTTTTATATCTCCGTGGAAAAGATTATATACAATCAACGACTTAGAGGAGGCTATCTATGCTAACACTACCAATTAAGAAAAAATGGTTCGATATGATTAAGTCTGGAGAAAAGAAAGAAGAATATAGAGAAATAAAAGCTTATTATGCTAGTAGGTTTTATAGCAACTATATTGCTTCTGGAGTAGGTTTAGAAGAATATTTATTAAAAGAAGACGCTAATCCAGAAGTTCATAAAGAAATCATTTTAAGGAATGGCTATAGAAAAGATAGTCCTAGTATTGAATGTTATGTAAGAATAAAAAAAGGGTATGGTAAAGAAAAATGGGGAGCGATACCAGGTAAAAGGTATTATGTGTTAACTATATTAAGTATGAGGGAATTATGATTTACGTATTAGGTGTATTGATTTTAATTTTCTTAATATTTCTGATGTGTTGTTTAAAAGTTTCTAGTATGTGTGAGGAGGGAGTAATAATGAGATTCAATAAAAACGAATATGACGAGATTATCAATGGGGAGGAAACCTATAAAGTAATAGCTGGTAATTTAATGCAAGGCTTAAATGTATTTATAGGTTGGACTGATAATATATATACTCACTACGATATTTTATTTACTTATAAAGCTTTAGGTACAGGAGGTTATCAACGAGGATTAAGATATACTGACTTGTTTGTAAGTATTATGAGTATTGGTAGTTTCGGATTTAAAATAGATTCTGATAAAGATGTTGGTTATATAGCCGAAAAACTATTCAATGGTAGAGAAGACGAAAGCGTTAAGGCTGTAACAGAACTTATTAACGGAATAATAAAAGAAATGAGGTAATTATATGATAGTAATTAAAGTGATAGGTTATGTTGTTTTAATAATAATATTAGTATTTCTCGTAGCTTTTCTAGAATGTTTACTTCGAGCGTTTTATATAAGTTTTATCGTAAAGAAAAGACCTTATAATTATAGAAAAATAAGAATGGGGAAAAAGAAATGATAGATACAACAGATCTTCCTAGTTACTACCCAGGTTATGACGAATATTGCGAGCCTAAGGAAGAAAACTACGAAGACGATTACGATATAGACGCTATTATAGACGAGAGGAGATTACAGGAAATGGAAGAAAGAGAAGCTAGAAAGAAAGAAACAGACTTATTCAAAGTCGTATATACTCAGGGGGAAAATGACGGACGGTTTGATATTTCTACATATCATAACGAGTTTTTAGAGAGAATATGTAAAAAGGATCCTAGCACGTTCCTAGCGATTAAAAAGACAATTATTCAAGCTCTAGAAAACATAGAAAATAAAGTAAAGGAGGTACAAAATGAAAGCGGTAAAGAATGAAGCTCCAGAGACTAAAATAGCTCTAGTAGATTTAATGGTAGTCGTAGCAGAAGTAAACGAAGAAGCTAATACAGTTAGATTCGGTGCTAAAACTAATGACGAAGTATTAGTAAATATGTGTAAGACAGATCCACAGTCTTGGGAGATTGTAAAAAAAGTAGCTCTAGAAGCTATTAACTACGTAGAAGCTAAAGCAAACGAAAAAGAAGAAAAATAAGGGAGGTAAGAAATGGATAACTATTATAAACAACTAGCAGACTTGCTATGTGCTAGAGAACGCTTAAATACGTTACGAGATAGAGCGGACGAGATATTCAATAGATACTTTCCTATAACAGCTAGATATACAGAAGCTTCTACTAGCGGTGGAGGAGCTAAAAACGATAAAATGGTGTCTTATCTATCAGAATTAGAAGAATCAGGAATAGATAGCGAGATTAAGCGTGTAATAGAGAAGATAGATAAGCTACAGAACAGCATATACCGTATGGAGATAATTCTCCAGAACGTAGAGAATATATCAGGAGTAGATAATTTAGAGTATAAAGTTCTTAAATTAAAGTATTATGAAAATAGAACTTTTACGCTACAACAAATAGCAGATAGACTTAACTATTCACTAGATAGAATTAAGCAGGTAAGTGCTGATGTAGAAAAGAAATTAAAAAGCAATTATTACACCAAAAATACACTATAAAAGTGTTAAAATGATAATGTGGAATAATTAAAATAGGCTGGCTGATTGCCCTCTGAAAAAGAAAAAAATCAGCTTTATATCTCGGTAGCGG
Source organism: Bacilli bacterium (assembly GCA_017525015.1). The sequence continues at coordinate 25,263 of JAFXUK010000014.1, read as the reverse complement.
TGTGATAGTCGCACGTAGGTTCCATATTCCTAAGGAGAGGTGCAAATCCTACTACCGAAACCAATATGTCCTTGTGGTGGAAAAGAGACACGCCAGTAATGGTGGGTAATCCGAAAGGAACCCGTGGGAGGTAATAACTCTCTGAGGACGCCTAAATATGCTGTTATTCATTATTTCATAGATAGACCTAAGATGTCTGAGGGTGCGAATCCCTTATCACTCCTTTCTAAGCTCTGGCTTATCGGCTTCTAATTGATAAGATACGTCATAAGACGTATTCACGTAGACGAACAGGGAGCTACGTTGGTTGCGACCACCGCACGCTAAGCTATTAGTCGTAATCTTATGTAAGTTAGTGTAATGGCTAACCTCGGTTATTGCATAAGGAAATAGTTATATATGGGTAGTAGTTCATAAGAAGAATATTACTGATGTATTCTAAACGAGTAATGATATATAGTGCGATTCTATATCTACCCACAGCTAGTATCACACTAGCCAACCCCTTTTTATTCTTTTTAGATAAAAAACTAAAGCACTACTTATTATCGTAGGTAGTGTACTGATTGATATTGAGGAGATAGGTTAGGTTCGTCATTATGACACCATATTTCTATCGGGCTAACTATTATAGAAACTCCATATATGTATCAGTTGGTACAGTATCTATGATAAGAGGAAATAGGAGGCGACTATATGAGTCAGAATGAGTTTGTATTGAAAACCAGCCAGGGAGAGATACCAGTAGGAACAATATACGAGGTATCAGATAAGGGCGGAGCCGTGATAGGTAAAGTCCGTGTGGAATTAGATAACAACTTAACATATATAGATATGCCTGTAGTTCCAGAAGATTTCTTAGTATCAGAAGAAATAGGGGATTATATCTTTAATGAAATTAAGGAACAGGAGTAGATACTCTCCTCGATCTATAAGCTATGAGACATTACAATCTAACGTAGTGTCTTTTTTTTGTATAAGGAGGCGTTACGTATGAGAGTGCGATTGAATGAATTATGATAGTTACATAAAAAAACTATTTATTAGTCTGTCTATGTATAGTCAATATTACGATATAACTATTATGACGTATGAGAGGTTTAATAGTGAATACAACACAATCAATAGAAGTATATTACTCCAGTACAAAGAGCCACACCCTAAAAAGAAAGATACTTATTATCAGTATAAGGAGTGGCTAAGTAATAAGAAAGAACTTTTAATGAGGTTGAATGAGTTATGGCTAAAAAGAAAACAGACAAAGAAATAAAAGAAATTATAGCTTATTATTTAGATTGTAATAATTATAGTGAAACAGCTCGTAAGTTCGGTATGTCTGATACAGGCGTAAAAAAATTGATTGATAGAGAATCAAATAAAGAAAGTACGAAGTTGTTGGAGGAGAAAAAAAATAATAATACTCAGGAGATTATGCAAGATATGGACGACCGCAAGGAAACGGTTAAAAGACTTCTGGGAAAATTATTAAAAGGAATAGAAGATAAAATCGATAATGTAGATATGTTTACTTCTATTCGAGATATTGCTATGGCTTATGGAACAATAGTAGATAAAGAGTTTAAGCGTCAAGAGTTAGAGTTAAAGAAGAAAGAACTTGCTTTAATGGAGAAAGAGTTAGAGAGCGATTCAAGTTTAAATGGTTCTATTATTGAAGCTATTAGCGGACAGATGTCTTCTATATGGGACGACGACGAGGTAAAGAAAGATGTTAAAAAGTCTAAAAAAGAAACTAAGTAAGCCGTTTATATGGAGTCCGCTCTCAAAGAAGCAGTTAAAGATATTGTCGTGGTGGTGCGACGGTAGTCCTTATAAGGATTATGACGGAATAATAGCTGACGGTGCTGTTAGATCTGGTAAAACTATATCAATGGCTCCCTCATTCGTATTATGGGCTATGACAAACTTTGACGGATTAGATTTTGCTTTATGTGGTAAGACGATAGGTTCTTTAAGACGTAACGTTATTAACACGTTAAAGAAGCAGATACTTACTTTAGGTTATAAGTACGAAGAAAGACGTACAGATAACTTAATTATTATTTATAAAGGCGATAGATATAACAACTTTTATTTATTCGGTGGTAAAGACGAATCTTCACAGGATTTAATACAAGGTATGACGTTAGCTGGAGTATTCTTTGACGAAGTAGCACTTATGCCTTATTCATTCGTAGATCAAGCTATGGCTCGTTGTTCTGTTGAGGGAGCTAAGTATTGGTTTAACTGTAATCCGAAGAATCCTAATCACTGGTTTAAAGTTGAGTTTATAGATAAAGCTAAAGAAAAAAGGTTCTTATACTTACACTTTACTATGGACGATAATCTTACTCTATCAGAGAAAGTTAAAGAACGTTATAAGAGAATGTTCGCTGGAGTATTCTATAAACGTAATGTAGAGGGATTATGGGTTACAGCTGAGGGACGTATTTATATTACGTTCGACGAGAGTAGAGTATTAAGTTATAAAGATTTCATTATTAAGTATTCTAAAGATATTGTAGGAGCTTATATTGGTGTCGACTTCGGAGGTAATAAATCGGCTACATCATTTACGTTAACTCTAGTAACTAGAGGATTTAAGCACGTTATTATAGCTGACGAATGGTATCATAAAGAAGAATTAACTCCTAAACAGTTGGAGGAAAAGTTCGTAGAGTTCGTTACGTGTTCTTTTAGTAAGTTTCCACAGCTACACGACGTATATTGCGATAGTGCAGAACAATTACTTATTAACGGATTAAAGACGGCTCTAAGAAAAGCTAGATATACAGATAGTAAAGGAATAGTTAGAGGCTACCCTATAATGATTCATAATGCTTTAAAGAACGAAATAATAGACCGTATCAGATTTACTACGGCTATGTTCGGACAAGATAGATTATGGGTTATTAAAGAGAAATGTCCTAATACTATATCAGCCTTTGATAATGCTGTATGGGACGAGGACGAATTAGACGACGTTAGATTAGACGACGGAAACTATAATATAGACTCACTAGATAGCTTCGAATATTCAATAGAAAAACAAATGAAACTAATTCTAAGATAAGAGGAGGTAAAAGAAAATATGAATATGATAGTAGATTATTTAAAAGGATTAGGTTATAGTGTAGATGTTGATTTCTACGGTTATATTAACACGTGGGGAAAATGGTACGCTGGTAAAGTTAAAGAGTTCCATTCATACAAACAATATAACGGTACTAAACAAGTAGTCAGGGAACGTTATACTTTAGGTATGGCTAAAAAAGGTTGTGAGGACTGGGCTAATAAATTACTAAGCGAAAAAGTTACTATTTCTACTGATAGTCAAGAAGAAGTAGACGAAATCTTAGAAAGGAATAACTTTTGGCTTAATGGTAATCAGTTAGTAGAAGAAACTTTCGCCTTAGGTACAGGTGCTTTCGTAGAATATAAAGCAGGAGATTTCCCTGTTATTGATTATATTATCGCTCCTATGATATTCCCTCTAAGGTGGAAAAAAGGAGAAATAATCGATTGTGCTTTTGCTAGTGTATTAGAAACTGGTACTCAAAAACAATTCTATATTAACATTCACGTAAAAGAGGGTAATAGGTATCGTATAGAGAATAAGATAATTATTGCTAATAATGACGGAACATTCAAAGAGGGAGAACTTCCTAAAAATGTAATGCCTACTTTATACAGTGATGTTAAATTATTCCAGATAATAAAACCTAACTTAGTTAATAACATTGAATTAGGTTGTCCTATGGGTATATCTGTATTCGCTAACGCTATTGACGAAATGAAGACAATAGATCTTATCTATGATAGTTATAGAAATGAGTTTAGTTTAGGTAAGAAGCGTATATTCGTTAAGAGTGGTGCTTTAAATGTTAACTTAGAAAGTGGAGATACAGCTCCAGTATTCGACGAGAACGACGTAGAGTTCTACGCTCTACCAGACGAAGACGGTACAGAAATGATTAAAGAATCTAAGTTTGATATTAGAGCAGAACAACACGATACAGGATTACAAACTAACCTTAACTTATTCGGTAAGAAAATCGGATTCGGAGATAATGGTTATAAGTGGGAAAAAGGACAAGTTAAAACAGCTACAGAAACTATTAGCGATAACTCAGAGATGTTTAGGAATATTCAAAAGCACGAGGTTATATTAGAGCCGGCTTTAATAGGATTGGTAGACGCTATTATGTATCTAAAGACTGGTAAAGTATATACAGGAGATACAAGTATTAACTTTGACGATTCTATTATCGAAGATATGGCAGAAGTTAAACGTCAAGCTTTAATAGAGTTTAACGCTGGTATTATTGATAAAGTAGAATATATGGTTCGTGTTTATAAACTAAATGAAGACGAAGCTTTAAAGAAGATAGAAGAAATGGAACAAAGAAAACCTAAGGAAGTTACTTACGAGGTGTAGTATATGCACGACGACAAGAAATTACGAGAAATCTACGAGAAAATAGAAGCTGATTTACTTCGTAATATTGCTAGCCGATTAGATGTAGACGAGATAGACGGTGGTACGTTAGAATGGCATACAAGGAAGTTAGACGAATTAGGTATGTTAAGTTCTGAGAATGTTAAAGTAATTGCTAAATATTCTGGTAAAACAGAAAAGGAAGTAAAAGAGTTATTAAAGAAATCTGGTTATGATAACATAGAAGAAAAAGCTTTTAAAGAAGCGTATAAAATAGGTACGTTAGATAAGAAGCCTGTATCTTTAATGAAATCAGAAGCTTTAAAGACAATTCTTAATACTTCGATAGATAATTCTATAGATTCACTTAATCTAGTAAATACCACGGCGTTAGAAAGTGCTAACGAGGAATATTTAAGGATTATTAACCAGGTATATTTAGAAACATCTCAGGGAGTATATGATTATGCGTCTTCTGTTAGAAAAGCTACTACTAAATTAGCTGAAAAAGGTATAACAGGAGCAACATATATGCGTACAGACGGAACTCATATCAGAAGAACGTTAGAGAGTGCTGTTCGTATGCAATTATTAACATCTAATAATCAATGTATGTCTAAAATGCAAGAGGAAAGAGCTAAAGAGTGGGGATCTAACTTAGTAGAAGTATCTTCACATATGGGAGCTAGACCTAGCCACGCTGAATGGCAAGGTAAAATATATCAGTTAGAGGGTTCTAGTGCGAAATACCCTAATTTCTATCAAGCTACAGGTTATGGTACTGTTACTGGATTATGTGGAGTTAACTGTAGACATACTTTCTACCCTTATTTAGAGGGAGTAAGCGAACAGAGTTATAAACACTATAATCTTAATGAAAATAAAGAACAGTACGAAAGAGAACAAAAACAGCGTCTATTAGAACGTAGAGTACGTGTAGAAAAACAAAAAATAATTATGGCGGAAGAAAATAACGATAAGATTATGTTAGAGAAAGCTAGTACGAAGTTAAAAGAGCGTAGAGCTGACTTAAAGAAGTTCTTAGAGAAAAATAATCTTATGCAAGATTCTTCTAGAGAGTTTACTTATGGATTTAATCGTTCTATGTCTCAGAAAGCCTTAAATACTAGCCGTAACGTTGAAAATAAAGCTAATATGATGTATAATTTAGGTAGTACGGAGAATAATGTAAAAGAATACTTTAGAGACGCTCCTATAAGAGAAAAAATACAGAATGATTTTAACCTGGACTTATACCCAGATTCTAAATGGAATAAACACGATCCTAACAACAAGAATTATGACGGAATATCTAGTCAAATAACTATAACTAAAAAGGAAACTGTAGATCTAATTAAAAAGTATGCTGGTACAGGTACTATAGAGCGTAATAATAGCGGTAGTTGGAGAAATCAGGAAACTGTTGTATCTGATACTATCGTTGGTAAAGTATTAGACTTAGACGGTAAGTGGGTGGACACTAAAGCGTTTAAAATACATTACTCTGAGAAAAAAGGAGTACATATTGTACCTACACTTAAAGGAGTTGATAAGAAATGACAGAATTAGAGTTCTTAAAGCATTTTGAGAAACATATTAAAGTTACTCTAACTAATAATGAAGTGGTAGAGGGTTTTTGTAGTGGATTCTGTCGTAGCAACGACGATCCTACTGGAAAAGCTAATATAACTATTGACACTAAAGAGGGTGCTATAGTAGTAAATTACGAAGATGTAAAAGAAATTAAAACTATTACACCTTGATTACACTTCTTTAGTGCTATTATGATATTGTGATAATTTATAAAGGACTGGCGAAAGCTGGTTTTTTTATTGATTATAGTTTACTCGATTACAAGAGAATAAAACGGTTAATTCGACTTTTACTGCCTACAAGCAGAATAAAAACTGAGGAGGAGAGATAATATGGATTGGTTAAAAGAGATTTTAACAAAAGCAGGAGTTGAAGAAGAAAAGGTAACATCTATTTTAGAGAGTGCTAAGAAAGAAGTTCCTACGTACTATGTACCAAAGAACGACTTTAACGAAAAGGTAACAGAGGTTAAAAACCTTACTACTGAAAAGCAAACTCTTACATCTCAATTAGAGGAACTAAAAAAAGTAGATCCAGCTAAATTGAATGAAGAAATAGAAAAATTACAAAAAGCTAATAAGGATTTAGAAGCTAATAGCAAGAAAGAATTAGCAGACGTTAAACGTATGAGTGCTATTGATTTAGCAATCGCTAACTCTAAAACTATTGATTCAATATCTTTAAAAGCTCACTTAGATTTAGACAAAATTAGCTATGACGAAAAGACTGGTTCTTTAACAGGATTAGACGATCAGATTAGTGGATTACGTGAATCTAAGAAATACTTATTCGAAAACGCTCCTACTGACGGAGGTATGCCTCAAGGTGGAATACCAAAGCCAGAAAAAACTATTCACGACGAAATAGTCGAAAATGTATTCGATAGAAAATAAAATCGAATTAGAAAGAAATTAGGAGGTAATATTTATGGCATTAACATTAGCCCAAGCAAAAGCTTTATCTGATAGCAAGCTAACTAATCAGATTATTGACGAATTTAGAAAAAGTCCACTTTTAGACGCTTTAACATTCGATAACACTGTTAAAGTACAAGGTGGTAAAACATTAGCTTACGTATATAACCGTATAACTACTCAACCTACAGCAGGTACAAGAGCAATTAACGGAGAATATACATCTCAAGAAACAGTAACTACTCAAAATACTGTTAATTTAAAAGTAATGGGAGGATCATACGAGTTAGACCGTGTTATCGCTAACGACGAAAAACAAGTAGTAGATCAAATCGAGTTCCAAACTACTCAAAAAGCTAAAGCTACTGTTGCTGTATTTAATGATTTATTCATTAACGGTAACTCTAGTGTAGAAGCTACAGAGTTCGACGGAATTGATAAAGCTATTACTGGTTCTTCTACAGAAAGAAACGCAGATAGCTTCATTGATTTATCTGATTCTAGTAACATTGATAGTAACTACAAAAACTTCTTATATCAAATAAGAAAACTAGAAGCTTCAATGGACGGAAAACCTACTCATTACTTAATGAATAGCGACTTATACGCTGTATTCCAAACTATCGCTGATAGAGTAGCTAACATTCATTACGTTAAGAATGAATTAGGCGAAGAAGTATTAAAATACGGTAATGCTCTATTATGTGAAATGGGAGATAAAGCTGGTTCAAGTGATCCTATTATCGCTAACGTAGGTAAGAGTGTAGGAACTGGTACAGGTACTTACAACTTAACTACTGATACTGATATTAACCCAGCTAAAATCTACTATACAAGAAGTGGAAGTTCTCCTAACTATACATACACTAAGGTTACTACACCAGCTAAAGCTGATATTGCTACATATTACGAACAAGCTGGAGAATATGTAACAGGTTTAACAGATTTATACGCTGTTAGATTAGGTATGGACGGAGTTCACGGCGTAAGTCCAGACGGAGATACTTTAATTAAGCATTACTACCCAGATTTCAAAACAGCTGGAGCTGTTAAGAAAGGCGAAGTTGAGTTCGTTGGTGCTATTGCTGTTAAAGCTACTAAGTCTGTAGGTGCTATTAGAAATATCAAAGTAGCGTAATAACGATTAAAGCCTTTCTCTGTAACTGGGGAAAGGTTTTAATTTCTATTTATAGGAAAATATGGAGGTAATTTATGATAAAAATTAAGACACCAGTAATCGGTTACAATGGTATAGATTGCGGAGTTAGATTCGAAAATGGAGAAGCTACTGTAGAAACATTACTACCACACGTATTAGCGTATTTTAGAGTACACGGTTATATAGTAGAAGAAGACGAAGTACAAGAAGTACAAGTAGTTGAAGAAGAAACTCCAGAAGCTGATAATACAGATAACGGAGAATCTAATCCAGAAGAAAATAACGACGCTGGAGAACCAGAAGTACCAGAAACTGGAGAAGAAAAATCTAAAGCTGAATTGTTGGAAGAAGCAAAAGCTTTAGGTATTGAAAATATTAGAAGTAAAGCTACTAAAGACGAAATTATACAACTTATCAATGATAAGAAAGTAGAACTAGAAGCTTTAGCAGATAACGGAAACTCTGATAATGAAAATCCAGAAGCTGGAGAAGCAGGAGACGAGGATCCAGAGAAAGGAGAATAGTATATGTATAATATATATTCGCCAGATTACAATTTTAGTGGAGATTATGCAGGCTATAACTTTGAAAAAGGCGTGGCTACAGCAGAATTAGACGATAATTTAAAATTATGGTTTAAGATGTTAGGATTTAGAATAGAAAAAGCTAAAGAACCTATTAAAAAAGCCACTAAAGTAGTAGTTAAAGAAACTAATAAAGAGGAAATAAAAGCAAAAGAAGAATCAGAAGAAAAGTAGGTGGTTTTATGAATTATATAGATTATGCGTTTTATATTGACTTTACTAAAACTACTATAAGCGTTCCTAAGTTTAACGAATTAGTAGAAGTAGCTAGTCGTATAATTGACGAAAAAACTATGAATAAAGCTACTAAGTTTAATGATTTTCCAGAAGCTATACAGATTGCTATTAAGAAAGCCACAGCAAGTCAATTAAGAAAGCTTGCTGGAGACGGTGGAATTAACGCTATTGATAAGGGAAATATTGAGAGTGAAACAATAGGAAGTTATAGCTATAAGAAAGCGTCTAGAAGCGAGCAAAAGATAGAGACGATTAACGGTATTGAAGTCAGCCCTATGGTTGATGTTTACTTACGTCCTACTGGCTTACTTTATAGAGGAATAAGAGGTATATAGTTATGTTTCCTAATACTGTTACAATATGGAATCAGATCGCCAAGAATCATACTGGCGGTTTTACTTATCAAAGAACCGTTATTAGTGGTGTAAGATACGAACTTACTCGTTCTCTAGCTCCTAAAAAGGAGGGAACTAGCAATACTAGTCTATTAAATCTATTCGTTTTTCCAGATAAAATGGAAACTAATTCACAATATATAGATCCTATAGGCTTTAAAGAATTAGAGTTTAAAGATAATTATTTTACTTTCGACAATAATACTTATGTAGGAATTGGAAATATAGATAGTGAAAAACCTATTGAAGAATGTTTTTTAATAGAAGAAGTAAAGCCAGTTCAAGCTATGGGTAATGAGATACATCATTTCGAAATAAAAGGCTCATAATGAAAGTAACTGTTGATTTTGACGAAGTTAAATGTGCTAACTCTTTTAAACCTGGTTATAACAGGGCTAGAAGTTGGTTAAAAAACGAAGTAGCGAAAGATACTAACGTTTTTACTCCTTTTAGAAGTGGTACATTAAGAGATAGCGTTCTACCTACTGTAGACGATCCTAACGACTATCTTGTATGGAGTGTTATTTATGCTTCGTATCAATATTACGGAAGTTGGGCTGACGGTTCGCACGTTATAACACAGCACAGTCAGCCAGGAACAGATACCTATTACTTTGAGAAAGCGAAAGCGGTTCATAAAGCGAAATGGGTACGAGTTGCAAGAAAATTAGCTGGAGGTAGATATTAAAATGAATAATAATAGTAATTCTAATAATAATCAATCAAACACAGAGGTTTTAATAATCAAAAGTGTTTTAGATTATATAAATAATCATAAATCCGATATAGGATTGCCTTGCGAGGTTGAATTGGAAGATATAGCTCCTAAAGGGTTATCAATGTCCTTACAACAAATAACAGGCGAGAAATATACGGAAAAAGATATAGTAGGAAACGAAAATGGAAGTTTTCCTTTTGCTATTTATTCTCAAAATACTAACGTTGATAAATTAGATATAATACAACCACTATGGAATATATCTAAATACTTCGACGGACATAATCAAGAAATTGTGTTAAGTAATAGTATAACTGTAAATATAGAAATGACAGGAACTCCTGGATTATATAGCCGTACGAAAGACGGTACAGTTATCTATCAAGCTATATATAAGGTGGAATACTATAAGGAGGTAATTTAAGTATGAAAAAACCATTAGTAAGTAATCGTGTACTTGTTATTGACGACAAAACAGGTACAATAACACAAGGAGTACAAGCTCCTAACTACGTAAGAGTAGGTAAAGGTTTTACTAGCTTTAGTAAAGCTAGTAACTCTACTATCGACCAAAAGTTTTATATTGACGAAGCTGGTAAAGGTACTTCTAATAAAACTGGTATGCAAACAATCTATTCTTTAACAGGAGATAGAATTGTAGGAGATCCAGCAAACGACTTTATTGTAAGTTGTTATGATAAATTAGGAGACGACGTTATCACTACAGCTATTCAATATGACGAGTTCGCTCCAGTTACTGGAAGTGCTGGTTCTTATGAAGCTAAAAAGTTTGAAGTAATGGTTAACTGTACTAACGACGGTTCTGGAGACGGTGGAGCTGTTTTAGCTGTTGAAGCTGAAATCCACCAAAACGGACAAGAAATCGAGGGTACATATAATCCTACTACTCAGACTTTTACAGCTAATAGCTAATTTAAAAATATGGAGGAAAAAATATGGAAAATGAAAAAACATTAAATACTGTTCCTACTGTTGATAATGATATAGTAGAAATTAAACTACCAGAAACAGTAAAGAAACTAAGAATTGACGGAAAAGTATTCTATTTCAATACTGATAGCATACAGCTATTAAGAGATATTGAAAAATTAGGAGAAGAAGTTAGAACCTTAGAATCTGATACTAATATGGAAAATATGCAAAAGTTTACTGTTATTGTTGATAAATGTAGGAAAGGTATAGATCTAGCTTTGGGAAACGGAACTTTCGTTGAAATCTTTGGAGATAATATGGACTCTTATCTACGTCCTGTATATCTATTAAGTCAATTAGTTAGTATCTGTCGTCAAGCTACTCAAGATTTTGTAGAGTTTGAATATTCTTCTGGAGATAATGTTAGAGAATGAATGTTTTAATCAGTGGACTACCGAAGACAGTAAATGTTAACGGTAGTCCTTTTTTAATAAAACAAAACTTTTCTGTATGGATTGCTTTTACTAAATTGATGTTAGATAAGAGTGTTCCTAATTTCGAGAAGATATTACGTGCTATACAATTATGCTTCCCTAAAGATAATATGCCTCCACATAAGACGCCTAACGAGATATATTATGCTTTTAACGCTATTATGTGGTTTTATACTATGGGAGAAGACGAGGTAGACGAAAAAACTGGTAAAATAACCAGAAAAGATAATCCTAGAATACGTCATAAGTCTTTAAGAGTATTAGATTACGATTACGATCAAGATTATATTGTAGGTGCTTTCCAGCAACTATACGGAATTGATTTAACCGTAGAAAATATACACTGGTGGAGATTTAAGATGTTATTTAATAGTTTAACTAAAGAAACTAAACTGGTGGAAATTATGGGTTATAGATCTATGGAGATAAATCCTAAATGGGACGAATCACATAGAAAGTTCTATCAAGATATGAAGATACTATATGCTCTACCAGATAATAGAACAGAGGAGGAAAAAGAAAGAGATTTCCAAGAACAACTTAATAACGCTCTAGGAGGTGGTTAAAAATGGCTAGACAAGCTGACGGTAGTATCGTTATAGACACCAAAATAGACGACGCTAAGTTAAAAAAAGGTATAAGCGGAATCGGAACTAGTTTAAAAGGAATAACTAAACTGGTAGCCGCCGCTTTTTCTGTTAAAGTTATTTATAATTTCTCAAAAGCGTGTATTCAAGCCGCCTCTGACTTAGAGGAAGTACAAAACGTAGTTGATGTAGTTTTCGGCGAGAGTGCGGAGATTATAGATAATTTCGCTAAAAATGCTGTTAAGAGCTTAGGATTAAGTGAATTATCAGCTAAAAGATATGCTTCTACAATGGGAGCTATGTTAAAAAGTATGAAATTATCAGATAAGCAAGTGTTAGTTATGTCTCAAAACTTAACAGCACTAGCAGGAGATATGGCTTCTTTCTATAATATTTCAAGTGAAGAAGCTTTCGGAAAGATTAGATCTGGTATTTCTGGTATGTCAATGCCTTTAAAACAATTAGGTATTGATTTAGATGTAGCTAATCTCGAAGCCTACGCTTTATCAAAAGGAATTACTAAGTCATTTAATTCAATGACACAAGCGGAACAGGCTTTAGTAAGATATAACTACTTATTAGATGTAACGAAAGACGCACAAGGAGACTTTACTAGAACGGCTGGTAGTTGGGCTAACCAAACCAGAGTTTTAGCGGAACAATGGAATACTTTTAAGAGCGTTTTAGGTAGTGCTTTTATTCAAGTATTAACTCCTGTTATTAGAGCTATAAACCTATTATTAGAAAAACTTATCTTAGCAGGTAAATATTTTCAAAGATTCGTTTATATGATAACTGGTGTTAAACCACAGACTAAAGGTGCTACTACAGCTGTAGCCTCTCTAGGAGATAGCTTAGACGACGCTACGAATAAAGCTAAGAAAACTAAAAAAGCCTTAGAGGGATTACAAAGTTTCGATAAATTAAATGTTTTAGACAGTGGTAGCGATAGTGGAGATAGTTCTGGAGGCGGAGGTTCTGGTATGGAAATGTCAGATCCATACGACTTTAGCGACATCACTACAGCTCAAGATATGTTAGACGGTGCGTTTGACGACATAGATAAAAAGCTAAATGCTTTAAAAAATATGTTCTTAGGTGTATGGAATAGTGATATAGTTCAATCTTACGCTTACGCTGTAAAATCTTATATTCAATTTATATATGATTTCGCTGTAGCTATGGGAGAAGCACTATGGGAAAACATTACTACTACCTGGGACGGAATTAAAACAGATGTTGAGACTATCTTAGCTAATATTTCTGAATTATGGGTTTTATTCTGGACGGATTTAGGAGATACCATTAACGAATATTCACAACCAATAATAGACGGTATGGTTAATCTATTTAATTCTGTATGGAAAGACGCAATAGATCCACTAATAAAGAATATAACTAAGGCGTGGTCTGATTTTACTGGTATTCTTCTAGATTTATGGAAGAAATACGGAAAAGACATATTAACGAACTTAGGCGAGTTCGTAAAAACTACAATAGATTTATTCCAATCTATCTGGGACAACGTTCTAGAGCCAATAATAACTCCGTTCTTAGAGATGTTAAGTTGGTTATGGGACGAACACTTAAAAGGTATGGTAGAGTCAATAGGAGAGTTCCTAGCAACGTTAATTAACTGTGCTTTAGAGCTTTATAACAAGTTTATAGCTCCTATTGTTAATTGGTTACTAAAAGTGTTAGCTCCAGCGTGGTCGTTCTTATCTTCTACAGTAGTAGGAATTATGGGAACAATATTCGGCGTAATATCTGATGTAGTTAGCGGAGTATTTAAGGTACTAAAAGGATTGATTAACTTTATTACAGGTATATTTACGGGAGACTGGAAGAAAGCTTGGCAAGGCGTAGTTGATATATTTACTGGTATATGGGACGCTATCGTAGGCGTATTTAAAGGTATTATCAATGTAATTATTGATGTACTTAACGGCTTTATATCAGGATTAAATAAGATTAGCTTCGACGTTCCAGACTGGGTACCTATTATAGGTGGTAAGAAATTCGGCTTCGATATTCCTAAGATTAAGAAGTTCGAAAACGGAGGAGTCTTACGTAAAGAGACTGTCGGAGTATTAGCAGAATATAATAACGCTAGATTCAATCCAGAAATCGTATCTAAAGAAAGCGAAATGGCTAAAGTATTCGACGAGGGCTTAAATAAATGGGTAGATAAGATAAATAATAAATCAGGTAGAATGAGCGGAACTATGACACTAGTAGACGCTAACGGAGTAGCTTTAGGTAAGGTATTCGTTGACGCTATAGACGATTATAGCGACGAATTGGGCTACAACCCACTATAGGAGGTGTAAAAATGAATGACGACGCAATATTACAGCAAGCTTTAGACTCTTTAAGTTATGATCCAATATATTCATTATGTTACATCTACTACAACGGACAATACGTTAAAGTACCTAAAGTATTAACTGTAGAACCTATATTAAATCCTGTTGAGGGTTCGGCTGAGCGTAACGCAGAAGCTGACTTAACTACCTATGAAGTAGCTAGAGTTCCAGACTTAAAAATGACAGTAGGGAACACTACTTTTAAAGAAGCTATGCTAATACTTCAAATGGTTAAAACAAAACCTTTTAAAGTTAAATGGTATAACTTAGAATCAGGACAATACTATATCAATGATTATTATTGTCCTGGTATTCAATATTCATTTAAACCTACTAAGGACGGTTGTAAGGAGGCTAGTATCGAACTTATAGCTTACAGAGATGTAGAGAGAGGTCGATACAATGAATAACCAATACTTCGAACAACTAACTCAAAGAATAAAAGCCTATTTAAGATTTAGAGATCCTACCGCTCCCTCATATTATGACGGGGGCGATAGCCAATCTATATATGAAGACGAGCTAGACGGGGGATTCGCCAATTCGATATATGATTCTGAATTAGATGTAGATAGTGGAACAGCTGACGGAGCCGACGAATATGTTTATATATATTCTTCTACTGATTTACAAGAAGTTGAAATAAACGATAACATAGAAAAGTTATTCGGTTGTTTTAATGCTAAAACAGCAAAAATAAAAATTATGAATCCAGTTTCTACTAGTGGTAGATTTAGATATAACGTATCTGATAAAGATGTGGAGATTTATTTCGGACACGTAGAAGACGGAGAATTAGTTTATAAGAAAAAAGGTACATTTAGAGTTAAGAAACCTAATAATAAAACAGTATCAGATAATACTACGTTTGAATTACAAGACTTATCTATTTTATTAGATACGCCTTGCGATATAGAGTTTCCGTACCCTTGTACTAGATTACAAGTAGTACAGTTGATATGTGCTAAGTTCGGTTTAATATTAGCTACGCCAGACTTCTGGTGTTCTGGTATGGCAATAGAAACTCAGTTCTATAAAAATGGTGCTACTTATAGAGAAATAATTAGACTCGTTGCTGAATCAAGTTTATGTAATGCTAAAATAGGCGACGACGATAGATTATATATTAAATCATACAATAATACTGATTATGTATTAAAACCTAGAGTATATAAATCTCTTAACGTAACAGAAAGATTCGGTTATGTTAATAGAGTTGTACTAGCTGAAACAGACGAAAGCGGTTCTACTGATTATGATGTAGTAATTGCTGAAAATGAAGAAAGCATAAACGCTAACGGAATTAGTGAAGTTAGAATATCAAATAATATGATTCTTAATTTCGATAGAGAACAGTTCGCTCCATTATTATTAGGACAATTAGAGAACTTCTATTATTATGGATTCTCAAGCGAAATGGTATTAGGAAATTATGAATTAGATCACGATTTCATTACTTTACAAGATAAGCAAGGAAACCAATATAGAAGTATTCTTATGAATATTAACTATAAATATAATGGTGCTTTTAAATCTAAAGTTAATTCTCCAGCTACTTCAAAGACTAAACAAGAATACCCAGGAGCTGGACGTATAGGACAAATGATTAAAAACACTATGCTTAATGTTGATAAAGTAAAAGGATTGATAACTTCTTTAAATGAAGAAATAAGCGGAGAAGACGGGTTAGATAGCAGATTAACTAGAATAGAACAATCTTCTACTAGCGTAACAACAATTATAGAACAATCAGGTAGTGATAACTTAATTAAAAATAGTGTTGGTTATGCGTGGGAGAATGACAATGCTAACGTACCTAAGTTCTGGTGTTTAATTAGTGGTAGTGTTAATTATGTTGAAAATGACTGGACTAGAATAAATAGTCTATCAGGTAGAGCGTGGTTATTAAGAACAGGAAAGATAGAGCAAGAAATATCAGTTACGACTGGTAAGACTTATACTTTATCTTTTTTAGTTAATAAATTAACAGCTTTAGGTACTTGTAGTGTAAGTATAGAAAATGGATCAGAGACAATAGTTTACGATAATTTTATGACTGATACTGAATACAGTTATACATTTAAAGCTTTAGGTAACTCAATAAAGGTTATCTTAACAGCTAATAACGTTGAATTATATATAACTGATTTACTTATCAATACTGGAGATACTAAGCAACAATGGAAACAAGCTAGCGGAGAATTATATACATCTGAGGTATTAGTTGATATTGACGGAGTAATGATTAAAAACAATCTTTATTCTGGTTATACGATTATATCTCCTAGTGAGTTCGCTGGTTATTATTTAGTAAATGGAAGCTATAAAAAAGTATTTACATTAAATAAAGATACAACGTGGGTTACTAAATTACACTCAGAAGAAAGCGTAGAAATAGGTTCCGAAAATAACGAAGTTAAAACGTTATTCTTAGCTGTTGCGGACGGACTAGATATAGTCTTAAAGGAGGGATCTTAGTATGGCAAGTATAAATCCTAGTGTATTAGACTGTAGGTATAGTCCTCACGTTTCTGGTAAGACAGATAACCGTTGTCGAATTACAATTACAGAAATAACACAAGATATAAATACTAATAAAACAAGAGTTAAAGGTAAAGTTACTGTTGAGGGTACTCCTTATTCTTACTTATACGCTTTAAGAGTAGATTTAGGCGGTAGATGTCTATACGACCACCATACAGGCGGAGCTATTCTTACTAGCTGGAGTGCAGGACAAACAATCTTCACTTTTGACGAAACATACGATAACAATACCGACGGAACATTAACTTTATATGCTTATATTAAGCAGATGTTCTATTATGGTAATGGAGATACTTCTCGTTGGACTAATACGAGATATTATCAAGATAACGACGCTAATATGGTATGTTCTACAATACCTAGAGCTAGTTCCATTACGTCAAGTGCTGACTTTACTAAAGGCGACGCTGTAACAGTATCAATTAGTAGAGCAAGTACAAACTTCACTCATACAGTACAATTCCTAGTAGGAGATACTGTTATAAAAGAAGTAACAGGAGTAGCAACTAGTACAACTTGGACTCCTACACAGAGCGAAGTTGAAACAATGTTAAATAAAAATACTAGTTCTAAAATAAGAGTATATACCTATAGTGGAAGTACCCATATTGGAACTAGCGAAAAGACAGGAACAGCTAGTAATCCTACAACAAGTAGTATTACTAACGATTTCGGATTTACTGTAGGAAATAGTACATCATTTACAGTTAATAGAAGTAAAAGCTACTATACTCATTCTTTAGAAATAAGCGTAGCAGGTACGTTAATTAAAACTATATCGAGTGTTGGTACTAGTGCTAGTTGGACGCCTAGTTCTTCTGAATTAACAGCGATTTACGACGCTATGAGTGCAACGGCAGAAGCCACTATATCTGTTAAATGTATTACTTATTCTAGAGGTGCTAATATAGGCAATACGACTAAGACAGGTAAAATTAAGATTAACGAAAGTGGAAACGAGCCTACTTTTACTAATTGGACTTATCAGAATAATAATACTATTTCTAATACTGTGTTAGGCACTAATCAAGTAATGTTACAGAATAAAAACTCTATAACGATTACTTGCGGTAGTGCTACAGCTAAGAATAGAGCTAGTATATCTAAGTATCAAGTAGTAGTTAATAACGCTGTATATGAAACAACTAATACTACTACAAGACAAATAACAATACCTAACTTAAATCTAAGCGGAAACGTAACATTTCAAGCGAGGGCGATAGATTCAAGAGGATTTAGTAAAACTGTTGAAAAAACTTTAGTATTTATTCCTTATAGTGAGCCAGATATTCCACAGATTAGTCTAGAAAGACATAATAATTACGATATTGAATCTAAATTAGAATTATCAGGTATTATAGCTTTAGTTAGATATAATAACCAGAATAAAAACGAAATAGTATCATTTAAGTATAGATTTAAAGATAATACAGCGTCTAGTTATGGTAATTGGGTAGATATATTAACTAGTACAATTCCAGATACAGCTCAGCACTTCCACTATGATAGTGGGACAGGAGAGTTTAATCTAGACGAAACAGAAATAGGAAACTTCGAAAAAGAGAATACATATCAATTCGAGTTTGTTATTCAAGATAAAGTAGGTACATATACGTTCTATGGCTTGTTAATAAATGGTCTTCCTTTAATGGCTTTAAGGAAAGAAAAAGTAGGTATTAACTGTGTTCCAGATCCAACTGGAAAACCAGGATTATATATCAATGGAAATTATGTTCCTTTTGAAAAAACAATATATGAGAACACTGGTAGCACAAGTAATATAGTCTATGACGAAGAAATAGACAGTCCTACTTATATGATTATCGAGTTTAAAGCTAATAATGTTAATGGAAGTATTAGAGTTGATAATCCAGTAGGGAAGAAAGTTTCACTAATGATAGTAGATTCTAGTAATTCTACTCTATATACGAAAGTAGTAACAATATCAGAAACTCAATTAACAGTTAATTCGTATTTAAGAACCGTATTAGGCGGTAGTAATTCAAGTAATAACGATATAGCTATTACTAGAGTGATTAAAGGTAATTAGGGAGGTAAGAAATGGAAATAATAATTCAAGTTGCTTCTTATATCACAGCTGTAGGAGTCATAATTAAAGCTGTTGATTCTATCTTCGATAAAAAAACAAAACCGATAAGAACAGAGGTTGAAAATACAAATAAGAAAATAGACAATAACGAAAAAGACGATCTGAGATATAAGATATTAAGTTTCGCTAATTCCTTACATAATGGAGATAATCATACTAGACAAGAATATGAAACAATATTTATGTTTTATGATAAATACGAAGTTATTATAAGTGAATTAGGAATAAAAAACGGTTATTTAGAAACCGAAATGAATTTCATAAGAAAAACCTATGAAGTTAAATATATGGAGGTTAAATATGAAAAAGATGTATGAGATTTATGTAGATTTCATAAATGGAGTAATGGAAGCAGATAAGCCTATTCAATTAGTCCACAATGATAATGATTCCACAGTTTTAAAGTTTAATATTCAAGAAGATGTAGCAGACAGTCGGAAAGTGATTAAGTTCAAGTTTTCCGACGGTACTTGCTTAGTAGACGAATTAACTAATAATGAGTATGAGTTATCAGCAGGCTTTTTAAGTCAAAAAGGAAATATAAAGTATGAGCTATGTATTTATAATTTCGACGAAGAAAGTCAGGCTGAAAAGTTAACTAATTTCGCTATAGGTACTTTATTTATCAGAGAGGAATTAGTAAACGAAAATGAAGCTATAGAGTTAGACGATAGACTTCCTATTCTAACTGAGTTAATACAAGAAGTTAGAGAAATAGAAGAAGAAGCTAGAATAACTGAAATAGACGGAGGAACTTCTAATACTGATTTTAATAATAATGGAGGTGGTGCATAATGGCACAAAGAATCAGAATAAGACGTGATACGTCGGCGAATTGGGAACAATACAATCCCGTCTTATCACTAGGAGAACAAGGGTACGAAACAGATACTAGACAACTTAAAATAGGAGACGGTACTACAGCTTGGAACTCTCTACCTTATTACAGAGGCTTTTATACAGCTGAAATGCAAGCTAAATTAGCAGGTATTGAAGCAGAGGCAGAGAAAAATATAATTAAAAGTGCTTCTATTAAAAAAGGTTCTAGTTCCGCTGTACCTATATCTCCAGACGCTAACGGAAATATTCTTATAGACGTTAGCGATAAAGTAGATAAAGTTTCTGGTAAAGGATTATCTACTAACGACTATACTACAGCTGAAAAAACTAAGCTAGAGGGTATAGAAGCAGGTTCTCAAGAAAACGTAATTGAGAAAATCTATGTTAATGACATAGAACAAACGATAACAGATAAAGCTGTTTATCTAAAAGTACAAAATACTAAAAAATATGGTGTTAGAAGACAATTAGATAGTAATAGTTCTAGTGCTTGGGAAAGAGTAGGCGACGCTGTTGGATTAGTTGCTAACGCTTGTAAGAACGGAAATAATGACGTTCAAAACGATTTCGATTCTATCTACCCTTGGAGTAATATTATTAGTTATAACTATAATACCACTACACATCAAAGAGTAGCAGATTATGGCGACGCTGATTATGCTACGGACGGTTCTAACGGAATTGTACTAACAGAGATTCCAGAGTTCTATTATGATAGATATGTAGAAGAAGACGCTACAGATAATCATACATACGAATATATCTGGATTAGTGAATACGCTTTAAAAGGATTTAAGAAATCTAAAAAGTTCTCTATAGGTAGATATGAGAGTTCCTGGGACGGTTCTAAATTACAATCTATTAGCGGTGCTTTTCCTAAGATTAGTCAAAATATATCTTGGTTTAGAACTAAGTCTAGAGATTTAGGAACAGGATTCGGGCAACAAGATTATAGAATGTTCTTATTACAAATGCTTTACTTGGTAGAATATGCTAACTATAATTCTCAATCTGTATTAGGTTATGGAGAGGCTGGTTATAGAAATAACGATAACGATAAGGCTTTAGTAGCTGAATCTGACGCTACTAGAATTATCGTTTCTACATCAGTAGCTAATAACTTTGTTGTAGGACAAGCTATTAGTATAGGTAATAATAGTTCTTGGAATAATAGCGTAGCAGAAAATAGAATAATAGAATCTATAGAAGATTATAGTTCTGGTGGAGTTACAGGGAAAGCCGTTAACTTTAGTGGAAATGCTGTAAATATTACTACTAACAGTGTATTACATACTTCCGCTCAGTTGACAGGTAAATGTGATTCTTTAGGAATGAAGTCTGGTTGCTTGAATAGTGCGTCTAGAAATGCTATAATATATCGTGGAATCGAAAACATCTTCGGTAATATATGGAAGTTTGTAGACGGATTAAATATTAAAGATTATGTGGCTTATATATGTTATGATCCTAGTCAATATGCGTCAGATAAGTTTACAGATCCTTATAAAGCTGTTGGTTATACAAATAGTAGTAATACTAGTACGTATGCTAAGGCTTTAGGTTATGACGAGGAAAATCCAGTAGTTGCTTTAGCTACTGAAACGGGAGGTAGTGATTCTACTTATATGTGTGATTATTACAACTCGGCTAGTGGAAACAGAATAGCCTTGCTGGGCGGTGCTTGGAATAATAATGCTGTTGCGGGCTTGTGGTGCTGGCATCTGTATAATACTTCTAGTACTACGAATGTCGGCATCGGCTCCCGTCTTCTTCTAGACCAGGATTAGTGGGGGACTGGGGGCGACCAGCCCCCATATAAGAAACTCGACGAAGTCGAAAATTAAAAATAAATATTTTTAGGGATTTAGTATGTGGAGCCGTGGGGTTCGTTTTCTGTCCTTTAGCCTTGCTGGGCGGTAATTGGAATAATAATACTAATGCGGGCTTGTGGTACTGGAATCTGAATAATACATCTAGTAATACGAATATCAACATCGGCTCCCGTCTACTTATATATAGAAATTACATTACATACTATTTTCCTTAGCACTTGCTAGAAATAGAGTCGATTCTGGGTTGGATTAGTAGGTTGAATCTCGAAAGTCTGACAGACGTATATAAGAATTAGGAGCCAGAATTATGAAAAGAATAGGAAATATTTATGAAAAGATTACTAGACTAGGAAATATCGAGTCAGCTATAATGCACGCCTCAAAAGGCAAAAGAAAAAGAAAAAAGGTAGAGAAGATCGTAGATTGTCCTACCTTTTATGCTTTACAAGTACAAAAGATGTTAAAAGAAAAAACATACGTCCCTAGTCCTTATCAGGAAGTTAAAATATTGGACGGTGTGAGAAAAAAAGAGAGGATTATATATAAACCTCAATTCTTCCCAGATCAAGTAATACACTGGGCTTTAATGCTTGAATTAGAGCCTATACTTCAAAAGAGTATGTATGAGTTCTGTTGTGCTTCTATCAAAAAAAGAGGAATACATTATGGTAAAAGACATATAGAAAGAATCTTAGCTAACGATAGAAAGAATACTAAGTATTGTTTAAAGTTAGATATAAGACATTTCTACCCTAACATAGATAAAGAAATCCTTAAACAGAAGTTTAGGAAGAAGTTAAAAGACAAAGATACATTATGGTTAATAGATACGATAATAGATAGTGCAGAATCAGGAGTTCCTATAGGCAACTATACGAGCCAGTGGTTCGCTAATTTCTACTTAGAGGATCTAGACCATTACATCAAAGAAAAACTCAAAGTAAAGCACTATGTAAGGTATATGGACGATATGGTGCTTTTTTCAAAGAATAAAAAAGAACTCCATAAAATTAGATTAGAAGTTGACGATTTTGTTAAAAAAGAACATTTAACTATAAAAGGCAACTGGCAATTATTTAAAATGGAGAGTCGTCCACTAGATTTCCTGGGTTATCGATTTAATAGAGATCCAGAAACTAAAGAAGTATATACTACGTTGAGAAAAAGTAATTTTCTTAGATTTAAAAGAAGAATTAAAAAGATTCATAAGAAAATAGCTAGAAACGTAGAACAAGGTAAGCCTAAGTATAATTTTAGAGACGCCTGTGCTGTTATGAGTATAATAGCCTGGGTAAAGAAAAGCGACGGCTACGACTACCTAAATAAATATATATTAGATTATGTAAATATCGCTGATTGTAAGGAGGTAATAAGAAATGAAGCAAGAAAGCGACTTGAGACCAACAAAAAATTATGAAATTGAAAATATAAAGGACGGCAGATGTGATGTTGTCCTTTTTGATTTAAACTCTATTGAGGAAGAAACAAGAGAGTCTGAATCAGGAGAGGAAATAACTGTATATAAATATTTATCATACAGAGTAAAAGCTAACCATAATCAAGCTCTTATTGATAAGTTAGAGAATGAGTTTAGCGATTTCCTAAATAAAGTTAAAAATCAAATATTAGAGAATGATATAGCTATCAAGAGAGCCGAAAGAAATAAACTACTAGACGAAACAGATAAAGAAATGGCTTTCGATAGATTAGGTATAACACTTCCAGAAATAACAATCCCTAGTTTATCATTAACTAATATTATAGCTTTCGTTAAAAGCCTAGGAGAAGCTGTAAAAGCTTTAAGTGAGGCATTTAAAAAGATTAACGATTCTAAAATGGCAGAATATAGGCAAGCTTTGAGAGATATTACTAAGGATCCTAACTTTCCTTATGTAGATTTCCCAGAAAAACCAAAAGACGACTAATAAGCGTCTTTTTTTAATGATATAGGAGGAAAAGATTATGTTTAATAATTTAATCACTATGGCTATGTTATTAGCCGTATTAGGCGTATTATACGCCATTAACACTGTATTAGGAATACTTTTAAAGACTCAAGGTGCTACATTCGATATTAAAGTATTCGGAAAAGGATTACTAAAAGCTTTAATTATAGCTTTAGTAGTAATAGGATTCTGTTTCTGTATAGAAGTATCTCCTATGATTTTAGAAAGAGTAGGAATTACTATTACAGAATCCAATATCACACTAGCAGAGGTTTTTACGGTAGGAATCACAGCGTATAGAAAATATGCTACTGATTGCTTCGTGAAAATAAAAAAATTGTTCGAAAAATAGGAGGTAATAATATGGAAGAACAAGAAAAAGTAGAAGTAGTAGAAGAAACTACACCTATTGAAGAAACAGAAGTATTAGATTTAGGAGTAGAAGCTCCAGAAGATCAAATCACAGAAGAAAATAAGGAGGAAGAATAGTTATGGCATATATTTATAATGTAGTAAAAAGCCCTATTCAAGGTAAAACAGGAACACTAAGTAGATCTAGTGGCTATGAATATAGGGATTTCTGGTACACTAACGCTAGCGGACAAAAAGTACACGTTGTAGGTTGGCATAGAGCCTTAGATATTACTACTTTAGGAACTGTCGTAGCTTTTGCTAGAGGAAAAGTTGTATCAATCCAAAAAGGAATTACAGGACAAACTACTAATCCTAGTGGCGGTAATAGTGTAACATTATTACACGCTAACGGTTATAAGACACTATATTGTCATTTAGATAATGGTTCTAATAACCACTTAAACTTAGGAGATATTGTAGAGGAAGGAGCTAAACTAGGAACTGACGTTATTAAAACTACAGGAAATAGTACAGGCTTACATCTACACTTTGGTATTTATAACGGAAGTGAATATGTAGATCCAACCCCTTACTTACAAGGCTCTAAGCAAGTTGTAGGTTATGGTGGAAGTCCTACTCCAGCCGTAGATCCATTCCCAGGAGTATCAGACGAAGAATTAGCTCGTAGAGTATGGACGGGAGAGTTTGGTAACGGAGATACTAGAAGACAAAGACTAGGTTCTAGATATAGTGCGGTACAAGCTCTAGTTAATAAAGGAGTAGGAAAACCTAGTACACCAACTCCAGCTCCACAACCACAACCTAGTAAACCAGATTTACTTACTATGGTAAGAAGAACTATCAGAGGAGACTTTGGTAACTACCCAGCAAGAAAAGCTAATATAGAAAAATTAGGTTGGGATTATGCTACAGTTCAACATCAAGTAAACGAAAACGTAAAACGTAATAACTGGAACTGGGACAAAATTAGATTATACTAATTGACACGATATTTAATCTATGATATATTATATTTAGCAACGACGTAGTATTTAATACAAGCTAGTATAGTTGTATTATCTTAGTTGCTTTTATTTTGTAATAAAAAGACTCGCTTTTATGGCGAGTTCTTTTTTTATGTGTTATAATAGATTTATATTAAGATTTAACACAAATATTCGTATGGCTTCGTCCACTTATAACGTTATTATACTGATTCTTC